>CAWIDL010000019.1:0-28074 GCA_963834795.1 uncultured delta proteobacterium
CCCCGCTGATGGGTCCCAACTGGCTCAGGGTCTTTTTTAGCTCCGCCTGGCAGATGGCGGCGGCCTTTTCCTTGAGGCCGATGATGGTGGGGTAGACCTCCAGGGTTAGCAGCCAGTCCTGAAACTTGACGGTCTCCTCCACTACCAGGCGTTCGGCCCGGGCCAACTCCTGGCGGCGCCGCTGCCAGCCTTGCTCCGCTACTTCCTGCAAGTCGTCGATATTGTAAAGGTAGACGTTGTCCAGGTCATTGATGGCGGGGTCCAGATCCCGGGGCACGGCGATGTCGATGAGGAACAGGGGCCGCTGTTTGCGGCGGCGCATGGCCGCCCGCACCTGGTCCCGCCGCAGGAGATAGGTTTCCGAGCCGGTGGAGCTGATGAGGATGTCAGCGCCCCAAAGCTGCTCCTCCAGTTCCTCCAGGGAGACGGCCTCCCCCTGGTAGCGCTCTGCCAGGCGCAGGCCCCGCTCCAGGGTGCGATTGGCCACGATGAGGCGGCCCACCCCCTGGGCCCGGAGGTGCTCCAGGGCCAGCTCGGCCATTTCGCCGGCGCCCAGCAGCAGCACCGTCATGCCGGCCAGCTCTCCGAAGACCTTCCGGGCCAGGCCGACGGCGACGTAGCTGACGCTGACGGCGTGATCGCCGATGCCCGTTTCGGTGCGGACCCGTTTAGCCACCGAGAAGGCCTTGTGCAACAGGCGGTTGAGAACGGGCCCGGTGGCCTGCTGCTCGGTGGCCTGACGATAAGCCTCCTTGATCTGGCCCAGGATTTGGGGCTCCCCCAACACCATGGAGTCGAGACTGGCGGCCACCCGGAAGAGGTGCCGCACCGCCTCGGGGCCCTGATGCTGGTAAAGGGAGGCCGACAGGGCCTCCGGGGAGACCTCCGGAGAGACCTCCGGAGCCCCGGAGATAAAGGCCCGCAGCCGCTCCAGGGCGGCGGCCGGCTCCTCTGCCAGGCAGAGCAGCTCCACCCGGTTGCAGGTGCTATAGAGGATGATTTCGGCGATTTCCGGGAAATCCATGAGGCTCCGATAGGCCGCCGGCAGGTCCGGGATGAGGCCGGCCAGCTTCTCCCGCAACTCCAGGGAAGCGGTCTTTTGATTGAGGCCCACTAACAGAAGATTCATGGTTTCACGAACTTGGCGAAGCTGTGGTAGCCCGACATCCACAGGTTGGCGCCCACAAAGGTGACCAGCAACACCAGGAAGCCGCAGATGGCCAGCCAGGCCGCCCGCCGGCCCCGCCAGCCGACGGTGAGCCGCTCGTGCAGCAGCACCGCGTAGATTAGCCAGGCGAGCATGGTCAGGACTTCCTTGGGGTCCCAGGACCAGAACCGCCCCAGGGTATGCTGGGCGTATAGGGAGCCGGTGATTATGCCTCCGGTAAGCAGGGGGAAACCGATGCTGAGGCACCAGTAATTGAGGGTGTCCAGTTGGGACAGGGACGGCAGGCGGCGGAAAAAGAAGCCGAATCTCTTGGCCTTGAGCTGGCGCTCCTGGATCAGGTAAAAGATGCCGCCCAGAAAATTCAGGGTCAGGGCGGCATAGCCCCCCATGGTCAGGCCGATGTGGGCCATCAGCCAGAAGCCCCGCAACAGGGGGGAGATGGTCCCCTGGCCCCGGGGCAAGATGAGGGCGCCGTAAATTATCAGGGCGGCCAGGGGGGCCACCAGGGCTCCCAGGACCCGGATGGGGTAGCGCCAGTTGAGCAGCAAAAAAGCCGCCACCAGGACCCAGTCGAACAGCAACAAGGCGTCGCCGAACGCGGCCACGGGGAGATAGCCATAGGCCCAGGTGCGCTGCAGCAAGACCAGGGTATGCCAGACCAGGCCCGCGGCCATGGTCCAGGCGCCCCAGCGGCACAGGCTGTCCCGCTGCGCCAGGAAAAAGGCCAGCCACAGGACGGTGGCCCCAAAATAGGACGCCAGGGTAAGGTATAAGAAATAATCAGTCATAATAATGACTTAAAGGTGCGGGCTCCCGGATTAGCCTTGAGCCTCCTGGAAGGCCTCCGAGGTGATTTCCCCCAGGATCTGGGGGCTCAAGACGTCGCCCAGGACTTCCCGGAGCACGGCCACCACCCCGCTTCGGTCTCCACGGGCCACCGCCTCCAGCAAAGGGCTGTCCACCAGGCGGTGAAACAGGGCGGCGTTCTCCGGGTGGCCCCGGTGTTCGCTGAGGAGCCGCACCCGTACCCCCTTGAGCAGGGCCAGATAAGGCCGATATTCGGGACCGAAGCGCTGCTGTAAGTCCTCCCGCAGCTTACGGGCCAGGGCCGGAGAGGCCCCGCCGGTGCCAATGGCCAGGGTCAGGTCGCCCCGCCGCACCTGGGCCGGGACGATGAAGGTGCAGAACTCCGGGTGGTCCGCCACGTTGACCCAGATGCCCTGCTCCCGGGCGGCGGCGCTGACCCGGGCATTCACCCGGGGGTCGTCGGTGGCGGCCATCACCAGGACCATGCCCTGCAAATGCTCCGGGGTGAACTCTTCGTTCAGATAGCGGATTTGCCCCGCCTGGGCCAGCTCCTCCAGGACGGCACTGAGCCCCTGGCTCACCACGGTCACCCGGCCCCCGGCCTCCCGCAGATCCTGGACCTTGCGCTCCCCCACCCTGCCACCGCCCACCACCAGGCAGGGTCGATCCTCAATGACGGCAAAGATGGGATAGGTTTTCATCAGCTCGTCTCGAGAGGCGCCGGGCTCGAAGGCGACGGGGACGGAGTCTTTTAAACCCTGCGAAACAGCTCGGCCCAATTTTAATTCTATCAGGCTTATGGCCGCCAGGCAAGGAAAATGCCAGCCATTCCGCCGCCTTCGCCCCCTGGGCCATTGACATGCGGGACGAATCTTGGTTAGATAAACAAAGCAAAGCAATGTTGGTTCCGGTCCGGTCATAACCATGAAGCTGCGGATGTTTATCGCCTTAATGCTGATTCTGCTAAGCGGCGGCCCGTGGGGCCCGACGGCCCTGCAAGCCCGGGAGGACCTGGTCAAGATGGATCTCAGCGATGCGGATAAGAAGTTATTGTTGCAGATGGCCCGGGACAGCATCGAGGCGCACCTCCTGGATAAGCCAGCGCCGGCCCTGGAAGTCGACCCGCCCTCCTTGTGCCAGCCCCGGGGGGCCTTCGTGTCGCTGCACCGCCGGGGGCAACTCCGGGGCTGCATCGGCTATCTGGAGGCGGTGAAACCCCTGGGGCAGACGGTGCGGGAGATGGCCGCGGCCGCGGCCTTTCATGACCCCCGCTTCCGACCCCTGGGCCGGGAGGAACTGGCCGACCTGGAGGTGGAAATCTCCGTCTTGAGCCCTATGCAGCTGATCAACAACATTGACCAAATCCAGGTGGGCACCCACGGCCTGTACATTATCCAGGGGCGGTGCCGGGGCCTGCTCTTGCCTCAGGTGGCCACGGAATATCACTGGGACCGGCTCACCTTCCTGGGGCAGACCTGCTACAAGGCCGGTTTGCCGGCGGACGCCTGGAAAGACCCGGCCACCAAAATCTACCTCTTCACTGCGGAGATCATTGGCGATCAACCGCAGAAAGCCGGATGTGTCAAGCCATGACCCCCAGATCTGAAAAACCGGAGCACTTGCCGATGCCCCTGCCGCCGGGAGGCCCCTCCCCGGCTCCCCTATCCCTGTTGGCGCGTTTGTTGCGCTACCGCTTCTTCCTGGTGGCCCTGGTGGTCATCCTCTTTTTGGCGGGGTTGTTCGCCTGGAAGCCCCAGAGGCCAGGCCACCCGGCCGCGGAGGCCCAGCCGCCGACGGCCCAGGGCTATGCCGGGGCCTTGGAGCAGGGCAAAGAGCCGCTCCCTCCGGCCCCGGCTGCAGAGGCCAAATCCCCGGAGGCGGAACAACCGGCCTCCGAGACCAGGGCTCCGGCCGCGGAGCCCCAGGCGCGCCAGGTGATTCCGTCCCGTGAGTCCGCCAAGGGTGAGCTCTTCACCCGGGCCCTCATCAAAATCATGGACGACCAGATCAACGGCACCTGGTTCGGTTGGCGTCCCAACAGCCTGCTGTTTGGCAAACTGGGCCTCACCCACAACGTCAACAACATCCAGGAGGGGGTGCTGGAAGTGGCCCGGCGCACCGTTGAGGTGTTGAACTTATACATGACCCGTTTTGCTACCACCGAGGCCTACAATCCCCAGGTCAACGAGGCCATGAACTACTTCATGGTGAGCTCGGACAAGTACTGGTTCCCATCGGCCTCGGGCAAGTACCGGGAGGCCTTGCACGACCTTCAGGTCTACATCGACGACCTGCACCGGGGCCGCAGCCGCTTTTACACCCGGGTGGACTACCTCATCGTCCTGCTCGGCAACTATAAAGACATCCTGGGGAGCAACTTCCACAACCTCATCAAGGACACGGAGGACGACGGCAGGACGGTGGGCTGGTGGGTCTCGGGCGAGTACTTTTACCACGGCCAGGGCATCGCCTTGGGGATGGCGGAGATGTTGGAGGCGGTGGATCGGGAATTTCAGCAGGAACTCCAGAAAAAGGACTCCCACAAGTTGCTGGAAGAAGCCATCCACTCCCTGCACACGGCATCCCAACTTTCCCCTTGGGTGCTGACCAACGGCTCCAAGGACGGCTTCATCGCCAATCACCGGGCCAACATGGGCAGCTATATCGGCGATGCCGAGCACATGATCTCCAGCCTGCAGTCGTCGCTGGCCTCCAACTGAGTCCGTTTCAGGCTGTCACCTGCAGCTCACGCACCCCAAAAGGCGGGTAAGGCGCGCCTTACGCGGGCGCGCCTCGACCCACCTTAGGCGATGAGCCGCTCTTAAGGCCCCGCCGGCAGCAAACGCGCCAATTTCATTGAAAATTTTCCCGGCTTGGTTTAAGGTGGGGCTAACAACGGGGTCAGGAGGGGCAACCAATGCTGGTCCGCGAGATTATGAGCCGGGAGATGGTCACCATCTCTTCCGACAAGCGGGTGGGCAAGGCCCTGCAACTGATGCAGCAGCGCCAGATCCGGCACCTGCCGGTCATGGAAGGGGGCCGCATGGTGGGCTGGATCACCTCCCGGGACCTGCGGGAGGTGCTCCTGGCCTCCATGATGGAAAAGATCACCGTGGCGGACGTCATGATCAAAACCCCCATCAGCGTCACCGCCGACACCGGGGTGGAGGAGGCGGCCCGCCTGGTCCAGGAGCACAAGATCGGCGGCATGCCGGTCCTGGAAGGTGGCCGCCTGGTAGGGGTGATCACCATGCTGGACCTGATCGGCGCCTTTCTCACCCTGTTGAGCCTGCTCAGGACCAGTTCCCGCCTGGACCTGCTTTTGGAGGACAAACCCGAGGCTGTGGAGGGGGCTGCCAAGATTATCAAAAAGGCCGGCGGCAAGATCCTCAACCTGGCCCTGGGACCGGTCCGGGGCCAGCAGCGGTCCTACTGCGTACGCTTGCAGAGGGCCGACCTGGGCCCCATCGTGGAGGCCCTCGAGCAGCAAGGCATCAAGGTGCAGGACATCATTCCCTAAGGTGCGCCGTCTCCGGCGGCGCCGCCCGGTTCTTCCTGGGCAGGACCGGGCTCCGGGCCGCACACCTGGTTCCTCCCCGCCTGCTTGGCCCGGTACATGGCGGCGTCGGCCGCGGCCACCAGGGCCTCGCCGTCCATGTGCGGCGTAAGAACCGCCGCCCCGATACTCACGGTAACGTACAAGTCCCGGCCCGGCAAGGGAATGGCCATTCGGGAGATGCGGTGCCGCAGCCGCTTCGCCAACCGTATGGCCTGCTCCAGCCCGGTCTCGGGCAGGAGCACCACGAACTCTTCGCCGCCGTACCGGCAGGCCACGTCAGCCTGACGCACCCCCCTTTGCAAAAAGGCGGCCAGGGTCTTCAACACCAGGTCTCCCTGGAGGTGCCCCAGGGTATCGTTGATAATCTTAAAATTGTCCAGGTCCAGAAAGAGCATGGACAGGGGAACCTGGTAACGCCGGCTCTTCATGATCTCGTGCACCAGTAGTTCCCAGAAATGCCGGTAGTTGTAGAGGCCGGTGAGACCGTCCCGGATGGCCAGTTTCTTGATCTCCTCCAGGAGTTCCAGGTTTCTCAGGGCGGCCTCCCCCTGCAGGATGAAGATCTGGAAGAGCTCGGCCTCTTCCGGGGAGAACGGGGTATCCCGGCCCCCGGCCACCAGGGCCAGGCATTCCCCGGTCTGGGCCTTGCCCCATAGAATCTGGGAGAGAGACTGGTCGGGCAGAGGCTCCTCAGGGGTGTGCGGAGCGCCGGCGGCAGCCAGTTGGAAGAGCCTCTTCAGGTTGGCCTTAAACCCGGCAACCGCATCTTCCTTTAGCCCCGGCTGGCGGCGATAGGCTTCCCGGGACACCCCTTTCCCGGCCATCCGGAACCGCAGGCCCAGGATTTTAAAGTGAAGGCTCTCCCAGAAGAGATTCACCAGGCCTTGAATGAGCTGTTCCCAGGTGAGGGGCACGGCCAGGGCCTCGCCGATGCGCCGCACCTGGCTGAGATCCTGGGACCGATGCAGGGCAAGCTCTTCCTGGGCCCGGCGCAGGTTGGCGATGAGGTCCAGGTTGCTCAGCTCCACCCGCCGCCGCTCCAGGGCCCGGGCCACCGCGGCCTGCAGCTGGTCCAGGGTCATCTTGGACTTCGGCAGGTAATCATAGGCCCCCAGGCGCAAGGCCTGGTCGGCTCCCCCCAGGGGCTCTTGGCCGGTGAACAGGATGACTTCCGTGCGGGGTGAGTTAGTCTTGATCCAGGAGAGTAGCTCCAATCCGGAAAGACCGGGCAGCGCCAGATCCAGCAGGGCCAGGTGAAATTCTTCTTCCTGGAGGGCTGCCAAGGCATCTAGGCCATCGGCCGTCCGGCGCACTGCGAATCCCTGGCCTACCAGAAACTCGGCGAGCGTCGTGAAGAGTTGGGGGTCATCCTCGACTAAAAGGATTCTCTCCCGGGCACTCTGTTCCTGGCTATTAATCAATGTTCCACCTCGTACCAGCCATCGGAGGAAACCAGGGTATCCTGGTGGAAGCGGGGCTCATCCGTCTGGGGGTAATCCAGGGTATAGTGCAAGCCCCGGCTCTCCTTGCGCCGCAGGGCCATGCGGATGATCAGGTCGGCCACGTGGGCGATATTGCGCAATTCCAGGAGATCGCTGGTGGGGAGAAATTTCCAGTAATAGTCGTTAATCTCTTTCAGGACCAGATCGATGCGGGCCTGGGCCCGGAGCAGGCGGCTGTCGCTGCGGACGATGCCCACATAGTTCCACATGAAGCGCCGGATCTCATCCCAACTGTGGGAAACCACAACCCCTTCCTCACTGTCCTTGGCCCCGTAAGTATTCCAGGTGGACACCCGGGTCGCCGGTTTGGCAAGCAATTCGGGCAGGGTCTCCCTGGCGGCCTGGGCGGCCTGGTGAGAGAAGACCAGGGCCTCCAGGAGGGAGTTGCTGGCCAGGCGGTTGGCCCCGTGCAGCCCGGTCATGGAGACCTCACCCACGGCGTAGAGATTGGTGATGGTGGTCAGGCCCCAGGCGTCGGTCACCACCCCGCCGCACAGGAAGTGGGCCGCGGGCACCACCGGGATGGGCTCCCTGGTGATATCGATGCCCAATTCCAGGCATCTCTGGTAGATATTGGGGAATCGACCCTGGACAAAATCCGCCGGTTTGTGGCTGATATCCAGAAAAACGCAATCGGCGCCGCTCTTTTTCAACTCCAGGTCGATGGCCCGGGCCACCGTATCCCGGGGGGCCAGGTCTTTCAAGGGATGATACTTCTCCATGAAAGGGCGCCCGTCGCGATCCATGAGGACGGCCCCTTCGCCTCGCAAGGCCTCGGAGATCAGAAAGTTCTTGGCCGCGGGATGGTAAAGGCAGGTGGGATGAAACTGGACGAACTCCATGTTGCCGATCCGGGCCCCGGCCCGGTAGGCCATGGCTACCCCGTCGCCAGTGGCGATGTCGGGATTGCTGGTGTAGAGATAGACCTTGCCGGCCCCGCCGGTGGCCAGGAAGGTGATGCGGGCCAGAAAGGTATCCACCTGGCCGCTCTCCTTATTGAGGACATAGGCCCCCAGGCAGGTTCTCTCCGCCTCGGTCACCACCCCCCCCTGGCGCACCACCCGCTCCAGGGTGATGAGATTGACCCCCATGTGGTTTTCGAAGACCCGGATGCGGGGATGGGCCAGGACCTTCTCCGCCAGGATGCGCTCCACTTCGGCGCCGGTCATGTCCTGGGCGTGGATGACCCGCCGCCGGGAGTGGCCTCCTTCCCGGCCCAAGTCATAGCTGTTGTCCTTCCCGGTGTCGAAGTGGGCCCCCAGGTCGATCAGTTCCCGGATGCGCGCCGGCCCCTGGCGCACCACCAGCTCCACGATGTCCGGATGCGACAGGCCTTCCCCCACGGTGAGGGTGTCTTGAATGTGATATTCGAACCGGTCATCCGGTCCCAACACCGCGGCAATGCCCCCCTGGGCCTTGCTGGTGGAGGTTTCCGTCAACCCCTGTTTGGTCACCAGATTGACCTGGGCGAAATCCGCCACCTTCAGGGCATAACTGAGACCCGCCAGCCCAGAACCGATTACCAGTACGTCCGCAAGTTGCTCCAAATCCGGTTCCTTTGTTAGCAGCGGTCAGCTTTCAGCTTTTTATAAAAGAAGATAGTCTTTTTCACGTGATGTAGGACAGCCGCCCCCCGCTGTCCATAGTTGCCAGTTCCCAGTTGCCAGTTGTAGGGGCGGGTTTGACCCGCCCTGGGCGGCTGGAAGCCGCCCCTACAGACAGGCGAGGCGCCTGTCCTACATATTTTTCGTTTTCTCTTTCCCGTGGAAAATAATTTTCCCCCAAGCTAAGCTTGGCAAATAGTTTCGTTCCCAAGCACAACTTGGGAACGAGAGGATATTCGAACCGGTCATCCGGTCCCAACACCGCGGCAATGCCCCCCTGGGCCTTGCTGGTGGAGGTTTCCGTCAACCCCTGTTTGGTCACCAGATTGACCTGGGCGAAATCCGCCACCTTCAGGGCATAACTGAGACCCGCCAGCCCAGAACCGATTACCAGTACGTCCGCAAGTTGATCCAAATCCGGTTCCTTTGTTAGCAGCGGTCAGCTTTCAGCTTTTTATAAAAGAAGATAGTCTTTTTCACGTGATGTAGGACAGCCGCCCCCCGCTGTCCATAGTTGCCAGTTCCCAGTTGCCAGTTGTAGGGGCGGGTTTCACCCGCCCTGGGCGGCTGGAAGCCGCCCCTACAGACAGGCGAGGACGGTTGTTCCACATTTCTTTTATCGTTCCAAAATATATTTAGGGACCGAGTATAAAAGGCGTTTAGCCGACAGCGGTTGCCTCTTCATCTTTCATCTTTAAAAATTCAAGCCATTGCTCAGTGTTCTGCGCTTTTTGGCGGGCACTGATTGAAATGTCTTTTGCGTTTCTCCAAAATGCGCGCATCACTTCACCATGAATATCCGGTGATTCGAGGTTATATGTATGAGCCATAAGTGTCAATAGGTGCTTCTCACCACTTTTCATTGGGATGAGATATTCCACAGCCAGTAAATTGTATAATGAACGAAGCCCTTCTATACTGCGAAATTCCTTAGCAGCAATTTCAGAAAAGACGCAGGCGGCTAGTTCAAGTTGAGAGCATAGTTGATAAGCATTTATGATCGTTCGCCCTGCAAAACATGTATCTTTAATGAAAAACTTCCCGTGCTCAATCACACCCCTTGTAGGAAGACCAGCCCTAAAGAGATTGACTTGGACCATGATCGCTGCACCAAGAAACGCCAACCATGACATTTGGACAATATTTTGATCTGTCCCGTCAATAGGCAATGTCATTAATACCGTATCTGAGAATACAAGCCAGCCCATTGTCTCAATGATCTTGGTGTGAAGCTGCTTATTAGCTTCCGACATAGGAATTGCGTTTGTGAGATTTTTGAGGTTCTTCATGGTTTCGCTATCTATATTGGTTAGTATGGGGAGGACTTCTTCAGCTATTGTCTCGGGCTCATTCCTTTCAAGGAGGTTCTGGTAGCCGAGAATATCAAAAAAGCCTATCAGGCCCGTTTTTGTGCGCTCATTTTTCATATTTCATCCAATTTCATCTAAAATTATATAGGTGAAAGCTGACCATTAAAACTCCAGCAATCTTGCCAAATTTTTCCCCAAAATCATCTCCTGCCAGTCCGCTGCCAGGCCGGCCTCCTCCATCTCTTTCAGGTAGCGGCTGGGGAGCAGCAGGGGATAATCGCTGCCGAAGATGATCTTTTCCGGGCCCACCATCTCCGCCACCACGTGGTAAATCACCGGCCGGTAGATAAAAGGGGAGGCGGCGGTATCGAAGTAGACGTTTCTGAAGGTCTCGGGGCCCTCTTTCTTCAGGAGCCCGTAGAACGGCAGCCGCCCGCCCCAGTGGGCCAGGATCCAGGTGGTTTCCGGGAAGGCCTTGATGACCTGGTAGAAGGCCGCCAGGGGCGTCAGCGACCGGCCCGGGTATTCCGCCCCGACCCGGTCGGTGGCGTGGATCATCAGGGGCGCCCGATAATGGCGGCAGAGCTCGGCCACCGGGGCCAGGAGGTCCTTCAGGTCCCGGCTGCAATCCTGCAGATAAAAGGCTAATTCCCCGATGCCCCGGGCGCCGGCGGCCAGGCAGCGCTCCATCTCCCGCAGCGCCCCGGGCATGGCCGGGTGCGCCGCGCAGAAGCCCAGGAGTTTGCGGGGCCAGCGGCGTTGGGCTTCCAGTATCACTTCGTTGTGCCGCCGCCAGAGGCGTTCCTGGCGCCAGGGGAATCCCAGGACCACCGCGGCCTCCACCCCTTCTGCCGACAGGGCGGCCAGCAGGTCCTCGGGGCCCACCAACTTGGACTTGGGAGAATCGTAGAGCAGGCGAAAGGCGGGCTCCGCTCCGAAAAAGTCCTCCCGCCGCCGGCAGACTTCCTCAGGAAAGATGTGGGTGTGGCCGTCCAGAAGCATATGCGGTAAGGTGGCTTTCCTGAGAAATTATTGGCAAATGATTCGCCCGGTAATTATATTAGCTGGAAAGGGGATTTCACTCAACCCAGGTTAACCCTGGGTTTCCCCTTTTCCGTTTCTATAACGCTTTATTTCATATAAAATTGGCCCCATGTCAATACTCCGGAAACTTCTTGGGTTTTTCCTGGCCCTCGGGTTATTGGGCATCGGCAACCTGGCCTGGGGGGCCGGACCCTTCAGCTACCGCCTGCCCCGGGGGGCGGAGGTGGACCCGGAAGCGGTGACGGTGGTGGGCCAGCCCCAGACCCATCACATCGTGCGTTATGAAAACTTCTATTCCATTGCCCGGAAGTACGACCTGGGCTTCTGGGAACTGGCCCACTACCAATGGGGTATGGACCATTTCTACCTGCCCTGGGACACGGACATCGTGATCCCCACCCAGTGGATCATCCCGGAGCGTTCCTCTTATCCCGGCTATCTGATTAACGTCGCGGAACTGCGGGGCTACCGGTTTTTCCCGGAAAAAAACGAGGTGCGCACCTATCCCATCGGCATCGGGGTGCTGGATTATGAGTCTCCCATCGGCAAGCGCTTACGGGTGACGAACAAAGCGGTGAACCCCGGCTGGCATATCCCAGAGCACCTCCAGGCCAAATACGGTATGGCCTACATGCCGCCGGGAGAGGATAACCCGGTGGGCGACCGCTGGATGGGGATGGCCCCGGCCCATTACGGCCTCCATGGCACCTGCTTCCCACAGGGGGTGGGCCGCCTGGTGAGCCACGGCTGCAACCGCCACTATCCGGAGGATATTAAAGAACTCTTCGACCTTACCCCGGTGGGCACCACGGTGGAGTATATCTATGAGCCGGTGAAGTTCGGTTTTCTGAAGGGGCGCATCTTTGTGGAGGTTCACGAAGACATCTATTCCAAGATCCCCGATATGCTGCAATATGCCATCAAGCGGCTAGAGGAGCGGAATCTGGCCAGGCGCATCGACTGGCCCAAGTTCCTTAAAGCGGTGGCGGAGCAAAGCGGCGCCCCTTTGGAGATCACCCGGGTTTCTGCGGCCACCGCCCAAATCCCGTCTGGGGCTGAGTAGGCATGACTGCAGAACCGAGCCGGAATATCGACCTGGTCAGCAAATTGCTCAGCATCAAGGAGAATCCGGCAAGCAATTCGACCCCGAGGTGGTCCAGGCCTTCCTGGAGCTTTACGACATCATCGCGGCCATCGAGGGAAAATACCAGGAGCACCCCCAGCCTGCTGCTCCCGGGTTTTCCGCCTAAACCTGGGGGCGCCGCCGAAACCTTCCCAACATCCAGGGGGTTGGGTTTTTGGTTGCGTCTGGCGCACCACATTCCCGCGTGGGGCGGGCGTCCCGCCCGCCGACGGTAAGGCCCCCAGAAAAATGGCGGGCGAGATGCCCGCCCCACCGGCTAAACCACCATGTCCCTTTGCCAACGTTAACCATGCCATGACTTCCATAAAGCGTATCTTAACCTAAGATACCAAGGGTGCGTTCTAGAGGTGCCGCCAGGTGCATCATGGTAGTTGACCTCCTGATATGCAACGCCCTGGTCCTCACCCTGGAGGCGGGGGCGGCTCCCATTTTCCGGGGCTACGTGGCGGTTCAGGGCGGCAAGATCCGGGCCGTAGGGCCGGCCGCCGGCGTCCGGGAGCTGCCCCCGGCCCGGCAAATCCTGGACCTGGAGGGTTCCCTGGTTCTCCCCGGGCTGGTGAACACCCACTGCCACGCCCCCATGGTCTGGTTCCGGGGCCTGGCCGACGACCTGCCCCTTAAAAACTGGCTCACGGACTTCATCTTTCCCGCTGAAGCCGTCTGGCTAGACCACGAAAAGGCCTATTGGGGGGCCTTGGCGGCCGCGGCGGAGATGATCCGGGGCGGCATCACCACCGTGGCCGACGGCTATTTCTTCGAATCCCAGGTGCGCCGGGCCCTGGCGGAAGCCGGCCTAAGGGCGGTCACCGCCCAGGGAGTGGTGGACTTCCCGGCCCCCGGAGCCCCCGACCCTCGGGACCACCTGAAGCTGGCGGCCGATTTTCTCGAGAGCGGGTCGGACTTTGTCCGGCAGGGCATCACCTCAGCGATTTTCTGCCATTCTCCTTATACTTGCGGGGCCGAAACCCTGATGCGGGCCAAGGAGTTGACCCGGGCCCGGGGGGTCCCCTTTTTCCTGCACCTGGCGGAAACCCGGGGAGAGGTGGAGGAGCTCTCGCGGCGCACCGGCCTTAGCCCCGCAGCCCATCTGGACCGCCTGGGAGTGCTGGATGAGAAGACGGTGGCGGTCCATGCGATTTGGCTCTCAGCCGCCGACCAGGAACTCCTGGCCCGCCGGGGCGTTAAGGTGAGCCACTGCCCTGAATCCAACCTCAAGCTGGCCGCCGGGGTGGCCCCCATCCCGGAACTGCTTGACCAGGGGGTCACCGTGGGCCTGGGCACTGATGGGGCCGGGTCCAACAACAACCTGGACCTGTGGGGCGAATTGAGCCTGGCGGCCAGGCTCCACAAGGTCTGGCGCCGTGACCCCACCTGCTTGCCCGCCCCTGTGGCGGTGGCCCTGGCCACCCGGGAAGGGGCCAGGGTCCTGGGGCTGGAGAACCAGACCGGCACCCTGACCCCGGGGAAAGAGGCGGACCTCATCGTTCTGGACCTGAACCAGCCCCACCTCACCCCCCTTTACGATCCCTTCTCCCACCTGGCCTACGCGGCCCGGGCCGCGGATGTGCGCCATGTCATGGTCCGGGGGCGCTGGCTGCTCTATGACCGCCGGTTCACCACCCTCGACTGGCCGGAGATCGCCGCCCGCCTCCGCCGGGACTGCCGGGGATTGGCGGCCCTCTGCCAAAAACGGACCCGCCCTTGACCCCGGGGGCAATCCTTGTCACAATACTAACGATGTCTTGGAATTTTCTGGGGCTAACCATCCTGGGCAGGGCACCGGGGCGCGCCAGGACCACAAGATGGCCGCACCTTAAGGGGATCAAGGGTTAATCATGGCAAAGACTCGTTCCAGGTCATCCGAACCAGAATCCCTTGCGGCCCAGTTGAAATCTCTGGCAACCGCCACGGAAGTGTTGCGGCTGATCAACGACGTCACCACCTGCAGCCTGGAGTGGGCAGACTACCCCACCAGCATTGTGCCCCCCCAGGCCAGGGGGTTAGAACTTTTTCCTTGTTTTTCCATGTACTTCCAGCGTCATCTGGTGGAAGTCCAGGGGTACATCTACCCCAACCTGGTGGCCCGGGAGTGGGAAGGACTGTCCCATGTTATCCGCCTGAAACTGGCGGGGAGGGTCCTGGATCTGCGCCTCCATACCCTGCAGACCACTTTCCTGCTGTCTCCTTTCCATATCCGCTTTCTCAGCATGATCTTAGGGCGCCTGGTGCTGCATCACCTGTCCCTGACGCCGGCGGGCCAGGAGCGGCTGTTCCCCTTCATTCCTTACTCCCTGGAGGAGCAGGTGGTGGCCGGTTACCTCCAGAGCCTGGTATGGGCTCCCTGCGCCACTATCAAGCTGGATGCCCAGGACAACCCCTACATCGGCTCCATGCTCCACAGCAGCGCTGATCTCCGGCGCTGCGAGATGCCGGGCAGCGGCCAGGAAGAGGCGGTGGTCCGGGCCTGGCGCCTTTTTAAACGCCTCCTCTATTATTCCGTGGAGGGGGAGCGGCTCTTCACCGGCTTCGCCTTTCTCAACGCCGCCCGGCCCCTGGAATATTACCGGGAGCGCTGGCCATCCCTGGTTTTGTACCATGAAGATAATTACACCTTCCTGGACCAGGGGCTCCAGGCCCTGAAGCAGTTCCTCCTCAATGCCGATGGCAGCACCACCTTCCTGGCGGTGTATGGCGGCCGCATCGTCGGCCTGCTGCATCTGGCGCCGGCCCAGGGGGCGCACCGCCAGCTCACCAGCGCCGCCGCCTGGCGTTCGGTGCTGTGGCTGGCCACCATCTCCCACCGGGGCTGGGTCAGTTTTTGGATCGCCTTGAGGGGCCGGAAAAACCGGCCCATCCCTCTCTCGGTCCTGGAATACCGCCACGGGCACCTCCATATTCCCTTGTTCCAGGATGTCTTCTGGCAGGAGCTGGAGCGGGAGTTGAAAGAGGTCTGCCCCGGCATCTATGCGGCCGCCGCCGGCCACCGCCTCAAGGCCCTCCTGGAGATGCTGCGCCGCGACGGCCATGGGGCCATCCTGCTCGTCGGTCTGACCCGGGAGCAATTGTCGGACCCCAAGTTTCCCATTGACAACCAGGTGCGCCTGGCCCAGCCGGTCCCCCTGCACGAGCGCTGGCTGCCACACCTTTTGGGCCTGGCCAAATCCGATGGCGCGGTGATCTTCAATGACCTCCTGGAAGCCTGCCAGTTTCGGGCCCGCCTGACTCCCACCGCGGTGAGCCTGACACCGGCCCAGGACGACCTGGGCAGCGGCATGCGCCACCAGGTGACCCGGGAATTCTCCGCCTACGCCCCCGGGGTCCTGGGCATCTGCGTCTCCCAGGACGGCTATATCTCTCTCTACCGCCGGGGCATACTGGCGAGCCGGCTGTATTAGGCGAGAGGGGCGACAGTGGCACAGGCTTCCAGCCTGTGATCGGCCGCCCCTGTCTATGAAACACGAATAAAAACCGAAAAACGGAAAACCAAAAAACCGAAACCTCCGCGCCGCGGCGGGCGTTACCGGCCCTCTTACCTCCCCTCGCCGAGGGCCTCGACCCACCCGGCCAATTCCTTTAAGGCCCTCTCCGCATAGGCCGCGCCCCGGAGCTGTTTGGAAATGCGGCCCGAAAGCTTCGGGAACAGCCCGAAGTTGACGTTCATGGGCTGGAAGTCCCTGGTATCCGTATTGGTAAGATGATGCACCAGGGCCCCCAGGGCGGTGGCCCGGGGCGGGCTTGCCAACTCCCGCCCCTGAGCCTGGCGGGCGGCGTTGATCCCCGCCAGCAGGCCCATGGCCGCGGACTCCACGTAGCCCTCCACCCCGGAGATCTGCCCCGCCAGAAAGAGCTGCGGATATTTGAGAAAATTTAACGAGGGGCTCAGCAGGCCGGGTGAGTGGATGAAGGTGTTGCGGTGGATGGAGCCCAGGCGCACGAATTCCGCCTTCTCCAGGCCCGGGATCAGTCGGAAGACCCGCTCCTGCTCCGGGTATTTCAGCTTGGTCTGAAACCCCACCAGGTTGTAGACGGTGCCTTCCCGGTTTTCCGCCCGCAGTTGCGCCACCGCGAAGGGCCGCCGCCCGGTCCTGGGGTCGGTGAGCCCCACCGGCTTCATGGGGCCGTAGGCCAGGGTGAGGTAGCCCCGGGCCGCCATCACCTCGATGGGCAGACAGCCTTCAAAATAGCGGGGCTCCTCAAAAGACTGCAGCGGCATCTGCTCCGCCTCCAGCAAGGCCTGGTAAAAGGTGGCATACTCTGCTTCGCTGAAGGGGCAGTTGAGGTAGTCCTCCCCGGCCCCGTAGCGGGAGGCCCGGAAGATCTTGCCCGGACCCGGATCGAGGGATTCCGCCGCGACCATGGGGGCGATGGCATCATAAAAATGGAGATGCTCCCGGCCGCTGAGGCGGCCCAGGGCCGCGGCCAGGGCCTCCGAGGTCAGGGGGCCGCTGGCCACCACCGTGGTGGAGGTCAAATCCAGGCCGGTGACCTCTTGCCGCACGATCTCCACCAGGGGTTCCTGCTCCAGGGCCTGGGTGATCTGCGCCGCGAAGGCCTCCCGGTCCACCGCCAGACAGCGCCCCGCCGGCACCCGGGTGGCCTCCGCCGCGGCCATGATGAGGGAGCCGAGCCGGCGCATCTCTTCCTTGAGCAGGCCCACCGCACTCTCCCGGGCTTCGGCCCGCAGCGAATTGCTGCAGACCAGCTCCCCCAACCGGGGCGAATGGTGGGCCGGGGAAAACTTCCGGGGCTTCATCTCCAGGAGGAGAACCCGAACTCCCCGGCGGGCCGACTGCCAGGCCGCCTCCGCCCCGGCCAGGCCCCCGCCGATGATGGTGATGCGTTTTTCGGTTTGCGATTTTCGGTTTTCGGTGATCATTTTTCGGGGAGCAACATTCTTGGATAAGGAAATGTAGGGTGGGCACTGCCCACCATTTCCTTTATCTGGAGGCGCGGGCTTCTTGCGGTGAGCGCACAGGCGAGACGCCTGTGCCACCTGTTATCATTATAGGGCGGCCTGTGGCCGCCAAAAAGCCGGCGGGCACGGCACCCCTATGGGGACTATCGCAACCTATATCTACACGGAGTTCGCGGGCACGTTGCTCAAGCTCCACGCCTTCCAAAATCTTTTTCATATCCGTTTGTTCTTGCTCTTACCGAAAACCGAAAACCGAAGTTACCCTTCGGTCACCGCTGCTTGCTGAAAGGCGCATTCATCCCGGGGGCAAAGGATTTTCTTGCCCTTCTTCATGAGCCAGGGAAAGGCGCATTGGGGACAAGGCCCTTCTACAGGCGGCTGGTTCAGGGTGAAATCGCATTTGGGGTAGTTGCTGCAGCCGTAAAAGATGCCTCGCCGGGAACGGCGCTTCACCAGGCTGCCGGTACAATCTTTTCGGGGGCAGAGGTAAGCGGCGGTGGTTTCGGCTCCCTGATCCAGGGGCCGCGGCTTGCCCTGAGGGTCCCGGGTAAAATTCTGGGCAAACTTGCACCTGGGGTAGCCGGAGCAGCCCAGGAATTCCCCCAGCCGTCCCCGGCGCACCACCAATTCCTTTTGGCATTTTGGGCACTTGAGGCCGGTGGCGGCGCCTCCTGGACCGGCTGCCGCCATGGCCTCCTCACCTTTGAGCACCAGGAGTCCCCGGGAGTCCCGGCTGAAATCCCCGGTGAAGCCGCACTCAGGGTAGGCGGAGCACCCCAGGAATTCGCCATTTTTCCCCCAGCGCACCACCAGCTCGGCGCCGCAGCGGGGACAGCGGACCCCGGCGGGGACGCTTTTCACCTTGCGCATCCCGCCCTTGGCCGCCTCCAGATCTTGGGCGAAGGGCCCGTAAAAATCCCGCAGGATCTGGCGCCAGGAGGCCCGGCCTTCCGCCACCCGGTCCAGGTCGGTTTCCATATTGGCGGTGAATTTGAGGTCCATGACCTTCGGGAAGTTTTCCACCAGGAGGTCGCTGACCACCAGGCCCATTTCCGTGGGCCAGAGGGTGGACTTCTCTTTGACCACGTAATCGCGGTCCTGCAGGTTGCTGAGGATGGTGGCGTAGGTGCTGGGCCGGCCGATGCCCTGGACCTCCAGCTCCTTGATGAGGGAGGCCTCGGTGAAGCGGGGCGGCGGCTTGGTAAAGTGCTGCTGGGGGTCGAAATCCCGCAATTCCAGCAGCTCCCCTTTTTTCAGGGGCGGCAGCTTGGCTGCCCCCTCTTCCTCTTCACCCTCCCGGGACTCCTGATAGACCGCGGTGTAGCCGGGGAACTGCAGCACCGAGGCGGTGGCCCGGAACAGGTAATCCCCTGCTTCGATATCCACGGCGGTCAGTTGATAGATGGCCGGATTCATCTGGGAGGCCACGAAGCGCCGCCAGATGAGGTCGTAGAGGGCCAGTTGTTCCTTGCTCAAAAACTGCTTCAGGTCCTGGGGCCGGCGGCCCACCGCGGTGGGCCGGATGGCCTCGTGGGCCTCCTGGGCCCCCTTGGGGCTCTTATAGAGGTTGGGGCTCTTGGGCAGGTAGTTGGCCCCGTAGGTGTCAATGATGAACCGGCGCACCGCCGCCAGGGCCTCACCGGACACCCGGGTGGAGTCGGTGCGCATGTAAGTGATCAGGCCCACCGGGCCTTCGTCCCCCAAATCCACGCCTTCATAGAGCCTTTGGGCCAGGGACATGGTCTTTTTGGGGGCGAATCTGAGCTTGCGGTTGGCCTCCATCTGCAGGCTGCTGGTGATGAACGGGGGCGAGGGGTAGCGCCGTTGCGGCTTTTTTTCGATCTTCGCCACCCGGAAGGCCGCGGCCTCGAGGTCGTCCAAAATGCCTTCCACCTGGGCGGCATTGGCGGGCTTGCAGGCCCTGGCCCCGTGCTTCACCAGGCGGGCCAGGAAAGGCGGCGGCTCCTTCCCGGCCAGGCAGGCATCCAGGGACCAGTATTCCTCCGGGACGAAAGCCTGGATGGCCCGTTCCCGGTCGCACACCAGGCGCAGGGCCACGGACTGCACCCGCCCGGCGCTCAGGCCGGTCTTGACCTTTTGCCAGAGGATGGGACTGATCTGGTAGCCCACCAGGCGGTCCAGGACCCGCCGGGCCTGCTGGGATTCGTAGCGGGGCCGGTCCAACGCCACCGGATGGGCCAGGGCCTCTCGGATGGCCGCCTGGGTCAGCTCCAGGAACAGGACCCGCTTAAAGTGATGGTCCTTCTCCCCCAGGGCCTCGGCGATATGCCAGGCGATGGCCTCCCCTTCCCGGTCCGGGTCGGGACCCAGGAAGATCTCGGAGATGCCGGCGGCCGCCTTCTGCAACTCCCGGACGACCTTGGCCTTGCCGAGGATGGTGGCGTATTTGGGCGCAAAATCCTGCTCCAGGTCCACCCCCAGTTCATGGGGGGGCAGATCCTTGATGTGGCCTTTGCTGGAGAGGACCACAAAATCACGCCCCAGGTATTTCTGCAAGGTCTTGGCCTTGGTGGGCGATTCGACGATAAGAAGGGATTTGGGCATGTTCTTAAATTGCAGCCGTTTCCTGGATTTGCCTGCCACGGGCTGGAATTTGGTTCGGCAGGGATAAAGATTCGCTTAAATTGGCGTCTGTGTCAAGGGCCCCGCGGGCAACCAAATCAGAGCGCCATTCTCTTAAACAGCTTTAACTTCCATTTCGCGATCTTCGAAAAGAGATAAGTAAGGTTTATATGAAAAGCGGCGATTGCGTCTCCGACCCGTGATCTCTTCAAGAAGACCAAGATTGCAAAGATCCTTTATCAGCTTATTAGCATTTGCATATGTTTGTTTGGTCGTATCCATAACTATATTTACAGAAATTATGGGTCGAAAGTAAAGAATCTCCAAGAGCAAAAGGCTCTTGGAAGCGCTCCGACCGAGTTTTGTGGTGATAATGACCCGATGCTCTTCTCTTAGTTTCACGATCTTTCTGGCTGTTTCCCTAGCCTCTTTTGCAACCTCATAGACGCCTCGCAAAAAAAACTTCAACCAGCCCTCCCAGTCGCCTCTGTTTCTGACCGCTTGTAAACGATCATAATATTCCGAGCGATAGCGCTTGAAGTAATATGAAAGGTAAAGAAGGGGGAGCTTGAGAATTCCTTTCTCACATAGCAGGAATGTTATTAGCAAACGTCCAATGCGGCCATTACCGTCTAAAAACGGATGGATTGTTTCGAATTGAGCATGAATCAAACCAACCTTTATTAGCAAAGGCATGAATTTCTTATCATGGAAAAACTTTTCAAGATTATTTAAGGCTTCAGACATTTCGTGGGGTGGCGGTGGGACAAAAATTGCATTAGCCAGGCCATTGCTCCCGGGAGAACCAATCCAATTCTGAGAATGACGGAATTCGCCCGGACTCCTTTCGCTGCCTCTTACTCCAGATAGAAGCTTCTCGTGAATTTCGCAGATTAGTCTCAAAGAAAGAGGTAAGTTCTTCAGACGCTCAAGGCCATAGTTCATCGCCCTTATATAGTTCACCACTTCGGCTGAGTCCTGGGGGCGATCGGGTTGCAGCGCCTGGGCTTCAAATTCCAGCACATCCATCAAGGAAGCCTGGGTCCCCTCGATTTGACTGGAAAGCACCGCCTCTTTGCGTACATACATGAAGACGAAAAGATCCGGGTTGGGCAGCATCTCGGTAGAGCCATCTAGACGACCGAGAGCTCGATCCGCCTGCGATAACAGGGTCAACATTTCGTTATCTATCCCTATCGCCGGGTCCGGTGGCAAACCTTTGGGGACGAAAGCCTTATATCCTGCAAGCTGTTGAATATACCGGCCAGACCTGGTGGTGAGGGAAGATTTCATATTATCGGCTCCAAACATATAGAAATTATTATTATCGATAAACGCTTTCTTTCGATAATATAAATTTGCTTATTTTCGTTTGCAATAATAAAGAGAAATCTGTCTGGTTGGTCAATTCTCCAGCACAAAGCGCTTCCCCGGCAGCTCCCGGATCAGGCCCTCCAGCTCCAGGACGGTGAGGCGGCTCAGGACCTGGGGGGGCGGAAGCCCGGTGGCCCGCAACAGCTCTTCCAGCGACAGGGGGTCGGAGCCTAAGATGGCCAGCAGCGGATCCTCCGGCTTGGCGGCGCCTGCCGCGGCTGTGCCGCCGGTTTCACTGACCCGGGAGGGCACGCCGAACAGGGGACCCGGGCCCCTGGCCAGGCCGGGGAATTCCTGGAAGATGTCCTCGACGTCCTGGACCAGCTTGGCCCCCTGCTGGATGAGGCGGTGGGGGCCGACGCTGGTGGGGGAATCGATGGGACCCGGCACCGCGAAGACCTCCCGGCCCTGGTCCAGGGCATAGCGCACCGTGATGCCGGTGCCGCTCTTCAGGCCCGCCTCCACCACCACCACTCCCAGGGCCAGGCCGCTGATGATGCGGTTGCGGATGGGAAAATTCCTGGCCTCCGGCGGGGTACCCAGGGGGAATTCACTGATCAGGGCGCCCTGCTCGGGGATCTGCCCATAGAGTTTGAGATTTTCCGGGGGATAGACCACGTCCAGGCCGCAGCCCAGCACCGCCAGGGTGCGGCCGCCGTTTTCCAGGGCCTCCTGGTGGGCGGCGGTGTCGATGCCCCGGGCCAGTCCGCTCACCACCGTCACTCCCCGTGCCGCCAGGGCCCCGGCCAGGCGCCGGCAGGCCTTCAAACCGTAGTAGGAGGCGCTCCGGGTGCCCACCACCGCCAGGGCCAGGTCGTCCTGGGGCAGGAGGGTTCCCTTGACGAAAAGAAAGGCCGGCGGATAAGGGATCTGTTTAAGACGCGCCGGGAAGCGGGGATCGTCCGGCATTATAACTTCTATCCCCGCGGCCGACATTTTGGCGAATTCCGCCTCCACCCGGTCCCAATCCCGGAAGGCCAGGAGGTCCTGGGCCAGGTCCCGGTTGACCCCCTTGACGGCGAGCAGCTCCTCGCCCCGAGCCTGAAAGACCCGGGCCGGCTGGCCAAACCTGGCGAGCAGACGATAGAACAGCACCAGTCCCACTCCAGGGATGGACTTAAGGGCCAGGTAGGGGAGTTTGTCGGTCATGGGGTTAAAACCTCACGCCAAGACGCCAAGGCCGCAAAGAAAAGCAAAAGAAAGATGTGGAACCGCCGCCCCCGGCGGTCCTTAAAGATATTTTTTCATTTTAAAGTTAAAACCAGCCTGACCCTGCTGCATAGGATAATTTGTCATATATCCGGGCCATAGGGGAACCCTTTTCAAGGGAACAGAATTCATTAACTCCAAAATTGATCAGGTCTGTCTTCGCATATTGAGACTGTTGCTTAAAGTAAGAGTTGCTTGTGTTCCCTCTATGGAGCTTAACGGTTCATAGCGGGACGGTTATCGGCCTAGAATCCTGTAAAATTTGTCAATATCCGGTTGGGATGCTCCTTGGGACCCAGAATTCCAGAGATCCCTTGCCTTTCTTTAAAACCTTTACCCGGCTTACGCCGGTTGTGGAACGGTTCCGCCCGCCAGAGTGAGTTTAACCAGGCGCTTGAGGTTAAGCACAATGGCCACCATGAAGGACTGGATACTGACCTTGGCTAACCCCCAATAGCGAGCTTTGTTTAAGCCGTGGCGATTCTTACCTTCGGAAAATTTTCTTTCGATTTTGGGCCGCTCCCGGAGAGAATGCCGCGGGCGCCCAGGTCGTCGCTGGCGGCGAATGATGCCGGAAGTCACCCCCTCCGCGGCCAGGTGGGCGTGGTTGGGCTCGCTGTCATAGGCCTTATCGCCCGTGGCTTCCCCGGCGCGGCCATCTATCAGTGCAGGCAGTTGCGTGCCGTCGGGCACATTGCCGGGGGTGGTCTTGACCTGCACAATAAACTCCGAATCGGCATCCTCCACCTTATGGGCCTTATAGCCATAGAAAGACTTTTTCTTGCTCTTGCGGCCAAAACGGGCGTCCGGGTCCGGGGAGTGCCGGTCGACATAATGGCCGTCATCGTCCCCCTTATCCTTATGCTCCTTTTTCAAACGAAACAGATCGACCCGGGCGATGATATGGGTGGAGTCGATGATGTGGAGACGATCGGTAATGAAACCACGATTCCGGGCTTGCTCCACCACCTGATTGAACAGCGTCTCGAAACCCTCCGGCCCCAGGCGTTGCCGGAAGCGGCAGAGGACGGTGTGATCGGGCGGCAACTCCTCGGTGCTCAACCCCAGAAACCACTTGTAGACCAGGTTAAAGGCGGCTTGTTCCTCCATCTCGCGATCCGACAAATCATAGAGAAACTGCAAAAACACCATTTTGAACATCAATACCGGGTCCCAAGGGTCTCGGCCCCAATCGGCATAGAAGTCTTTGCAGTGCTCCTGGACAAACCGAAAATCCACCACTTGGGCCAGGTCTTTCAAAAAGTGGGGTCTTTGGGATAAAATCTGCTCATAAAGAAAATTGCCGAAAAAAGAACCGTTGGCTTTGCCTTTTTTGGTCATGGTCGCCCCTAAATATTATTTGCCATATATTACAATAAGTTATGGGGTTTGGCAACCATTTTTTAAGTAATTTTAAGCAAAATTTACGATTTATTTTGCAACAGTCTCATATTCCAAGCAATTAAAATATTTTTCAGCTGAGTATTTGGGTTGCGTAGAGTTCCGGTAGCTTATGCCATGAGAAGTCCTAAAAGCCCTTGCAGTATTGCTATCAATTATCACAAACAGTTCTGGATTGATGAAATGCAGGATTTTGGTGGCTCCGACATGAAATTCCTTTCCTTCTTGGTGTAGACCATTTTTCCCGCCCAAAGCCAATTCGTCATAAGCCGCGATTATGTTTGTCTTCTCACCAGAGAGATTGGCATTGCACAACCGAACATTGGTCAAGTGTCCGATTGTTAGTTTTATATGTTGGAGCTTGTCATAAAGCTTCCTCGCAAAGCCTTTGGCATGTGGATCATATCTATTTTCAGAACCTTTCCCCATCATGCGGCCCAAATCAAATGAAATAAGAGCGGCAACTATGTAAGGAAGGTAATCAGTACCAAAAAGATCATTTATTGAGGCCCGCGCCTTATAGACGCTATCAGCAACGAGATTATAATGGACGGAAAGTTGATTATAGCGGTTGATCTTTTCAAGTGCATTAGAAAGAATCATTGTTCCACTCCGTCATGTGTGCGCGCACGGCTGGGCGGACACATGGGTCCGCCCCTACAAATTCCTTTCCCTTTTCCTAAAGGGGACTGGGCGGTTTGTCAAGAAATGAAATTTAAATATATGGGGTTGGGGGAGAGGGATTGGGAGAGGGGGCAGGGGTCATCGACCCCTGGCCCCCTCTCCCAAAAATATCTGCTTAGGCCACGGGCTCGGCCAGGCGGGCCTCGATGGCCTGGAGCCTGGGGATCATCTCCTCCAGGCGTTGCTCCCGGGCCTGGCGCTCCCCCCCCTCCAGGTGTACCGCCGCGGTGAGGCCCGAGAGGCTGCCCACCAGGGAGCCCAGGGTATCCTCCAGGCCGGCCTCCTGCTGCTTGAGCCACCGCTCCACCAGGGGGAAGAAGTACTGGAATTTCAAGCGCTCACGGTAATCCAGGAGCCCCACCTGAACCTCTTCCCGGAGCCATTCTTTGAGGGAGGTCAGGGCCCTCTCCAGGTCCCGCCGCAGCTGGCGCCGGGGCTCCTTCTCCTCGCCCAGTCCCAGGCGCTGCTTCAGGGCCTCCCAGGTCCGGCCCAGGAAACCCAGGCCGGAGCGCAGCCAGACCTCTCTGGCAAAGCGCCAGCCGGGCGTCGGTTCCAGGACCAGCAGGGGCATCTCCAGACCTTGGGGCCGAGGGATGGCGGCCACCTCCAGGGTGGGGGCGGCGGCCGACAGCCCCAGCTCTGCAATCTCCCGGTAATAGAGGGTCAGGGCCTCCTGTAAGGCCAAAAACAGCGGGGTCCACAGATGGGACAGTTCCTGGCGCAACCACTCTTCCTGAGCCCGGATGAATTCCACCAGGATGATGTTGACCTCCGAGCTGAGCAACTGGGCCAGACCCTTGGCGAATTCCTGGAACATCCGATAGAGGGCGGGCCGGAAAGAGGCCGGAGTGCCCGAGGCGGTTAGTTCCTCCCACTGGGGCTGGAATTTCCCGATGAACTCCTGAAGAGCCACCGCCACCGGTCCGGCGTGCCAGTCCAGCAGGTGGTCCACCCGCCGCCGCAGCTCCTTTTTCAGACGGTTGCCGGCGCCCTCCAGGGTCTGACTGAGGCTGGCCATGGTGGCCTGCAAGGGTTGACGCCGGGCCTCCAGCCGCGCTTCTATCTCCTGAATGGCCCCCAGGCCCTTCTGCCAGAGATCCCGGCTGAGCTGCAACTGCTCGCGCATACCCCGGGCTACCATCCTCACCTGGGCCAGGCTCCCGCCAGCCAGGCGGCGGCTCCCAAGCTCCTGGAGCAGGGGCTGCAAGTCGGCTTCGAAGCGGGCCGCTTCCTTATCGGAAAACCCCGCGGCATCGGGGTCCGTGGCCCATACCGCCAGGAAGGCCGTCTCCCGTGGGTCCGGGTTCTCTCCCCGCTGCCGGCGCCGATCCAACAAGAGCTTCAGGGCGGAGAAGGCGTAGAGCCGCACCTGGGGCTGCCAGAGGCTGAGTTCCTGCAGCACCCGATCCCGGACCCGGATCAACTCCTGAAAAGAGGTGTGTTCCCCCAGGTCCAGGTTGAGGAGCGCCAGGATATGGGGGGCCAGCCCCATACGTTTAAGCTCCCCCAGGAATTGAAGATCGGCCTGGCGCAGCCCCACCCGGGAGCTGATGACGTAGAGCGCCAGGTCGCTTTTCAGCATATAGGACAGTACCTGGGTCAGGTGCTGGGGGATGGGGGAGTCGCTCCCCTGGCAGTCCCCCAGTTCCACCCCCTGGGCCGCCCAGGGGAAGGGGATGGTGAGGAGCACATCCTTGAGATAGACCGCGGTGGCCTCCCGGGTCACCAGCTCCCGGTGCCTGGCCAGGTCCGGCCCCGCCAGTTTAAGCACCCCGCTCCCGGGCGAGAGGCCCTGGAGCAGGGGGTAACCCTCCAGATAGGACCGGAGGAGGATATAATTCTGATCCAGGCTGCCGTTCCGCCACCGCTCGACGCCCTGGGTCTCGGCCAGCACCTGGGCCAGGAGCTCCCGGTCCGCGGCCTCTTGCAAATCCAGGGGCGCGGCCCTCTCCAGCAGGCGGGGGTTGGGTAGCAGTCCCAGGGCCCGGCGCAATTCCCCGTTGATTTCCTCCCATTCCTTGAACTGCAACACGGCCTGGGGCTGTGGTCCGGGCTGCACCCGGGTGATCATGGCGGTGAGGATGCCGGCGCCCCGGCGCAGCAGGTCCTGGCCCACCAGGGCGTTGATCATGGTGCTTTTGCCGGATTTGACCGCGCCGATCACCGCCAGGCGGCAGGTGTCCTCGGCCAGGTGGGCCTGCACCTGGGCCAGGACCTTAAGCCAGTGCTCCACCTGGGACACCGCCTGGGGAAAGAGGCTGGTCCACTCCCGGGCCAGCTCCTGGAGTCGGTCTATCTCCCGGGTCAGCCCCTGGAGGGTTGCGGTCTCCGGCACCTTAGATTTCCTGCCAGGATGCGGGATGGCGCCTTACTCGATTTTGGCGCCCTTCTTGGGGGCGAATCCGGCGATGTAGGGACGGCCCATTTCGATGCGGACCCTGTCGGCCACCTCCAGATTGACTATCTGGTCATCGATGTTGACGATGGTGCCGATGATGCCGCCGTTGGTGATGATGCGATCGCCCTTCTTCAGGTTGGCCAGGAGCGCCTTGTGCTCTTTGGCCTTTTGCTGTTGCGGACGGATCAGGAGAAAATAAAAGATCGCCACCATGAAGATCATGGGGAGCATGAAACTTGTGAAGCCGCCGCCCGCGAGCCCTGCCGGGGCGTCCTGGGCAGCCGCATACGCCCAATTAAACACTTGGCCTTACCTCCATTGGGACGATTTTGAAATTTTCCTTAAAATTTCCCGGCGAAACGCGGCAAAGCGGTCCTGCCGGATCGCCTGCCGCATTTTAACCATTAAATCCAAATAATAATACAAATTATGAAAGGTTAAAAGGCGAAAGGCCAGAATTTCCCGGGAAACATAGAGATGCCGGAGATAAGCCCGGGAATAGTGGCGGCAGGTGTAGCAGCCGCAGGCCTCATCCAGGGGCCTGGGATCCAGGGCGTAGGCGGCGTTCTTGATGACCACCCGGCCGTTCCCGGTAAAGGCCATGCCGTTCCGGGCATTGCGGGTGGGCAGGACGCAGTCGAACAGGTCCACCCCCCGGTTCACCCCTTCCAGCAGGTCCTCGGGAGTGCCCACCCCCATGAGGTAGCGGGGCTTGTCCTCGGGCAACTCCGGGGTGGCGGCTGCCACCATCTCCCAGGTGAGTTCCTTGTTCTCGCCCACGCTGAGGCCTCCCAGGGCGTAACCGTCGAACTCCATCTCCCGCATGGCCTGGGCCTGCTCCCGGCGCCCCTCGGGGAACATGCCCCCCTGGACCACGGCAAAGAGGGCCGCCTCCGGCCGGCCGCGGGCCGCTTGGGACCGCCTGGCCCAATCCAGGGTGCGGGCCGCGGCCCGGCGCACCTCGGCTTCAGGCGCCGGGTAACCGGGGCACTCATCCAGGCAGATCATGATGTCCACCCCCAGGGTCTCTTGCAGGGCCACCACCCGCTCCGGGGTGAGGAAATGGCTGGAACCGTCCAGGTGGGAGCGAAAGGTCACCCCCTGGTCGCTGACGTCTCTAAAGGGCGCCAGGCTGAAGATCTGAAAGCCGCCGGAATCGGTGAGGATGGGGCCGTCCCAGTGCATGAAGCGGTGCAAGCCTCCCAACTGGGAGATGGCCTCTGCCCCCGGCCGCAGATAAAGGTGGTACATGTTGCTCAGGATGAGGCCGGCGCCCATGGTTCGCAACTCTTCCGGGGTGAGGGTCTTCACCGTGGCATAGGTGCCCACCGGCATGAAGACCGGGGTCGCCACCACGCCGCGGGCGGTGACC
>CAWIDL010000020.1:0-298740 GCA_963834795.1 uncultured delta proteobacterium
CTTCTTTCACTTCGCAATCCATCCGGCCCCGGGCCACCCGCACCCGCACCGCGGCGCCCCGCTCCACCTGGCTGGCGTCGCGAATCACCGTCTCTTTGGGCATCAGGGTCGCCACCGCGTAGCCCCTTTCCAGGATGGCCAGGGGATTGAGTTGGTCCAGGTGGCTCTGGCAGTAGTCCAGGTGCCGGCGCCGGTCCTCGAGGCCCCGGCGGCAGCTCTGCCCCAGTCTCTGCCCCCCCACCTCCAGGCGCTGCCGCCAGGGAGCCAGGGCCCGCCGGGGGCTCAACAGCACCAGACGGGAGCTGGCCAGGCGCAAGTGCTGCCGCTGCCCCGCCAGAAGCCGGCGGGCCCGCCGCACCAGGGCCTCGCCCTTATCATCCACCTTGAGGCGCAGATCCACCAGGCGCCGGCCCATGTCCGGCAGCCGGCGGGACACCAGGTGGAGATGGTTCCGGGCCGCCACCTGGGTCCTTCTGGCGGCGCCCCCCAGGGAGGCCCCCAGGCGTTCCAGGCGCCGGATCAATTCGGCCTTCTCCGGCACCACCAGCTCCACCGCGGCGCTGGGGGTGGGGGCCCGCAAGTCGGCGACGAAATCGGCGATGGTGAAGTCCACTTCGTGGCCCACCGCCGAAACCACAGGCAGGGGACAGTTGTAAATGGCCCGGGCCACCGCCTCTTCATTGAACGGCCACAGGTCTTCCAGGGAGCCGCCGCCCCGGGCCAGGACGATAACCTCTATCCCGGGATAAGTGGCCAGGTCCTCCAGGGCCCGGACGATTTCCGGCGCCGCCTCCCTGCCCTGCACCTTCACCGGATAGACCAGCACCTCCAGGTTGGCATAGCGCTGCCTGAGCAGGCGCAGAAAATCCCGCACCGCCGCTCCGGTGGGAGAGGTGACCAGGGCGACCCTCTTGGGCAGGAAGGGCAAAGGCTTCTTCAGCTCCGGGGCGAACAGGCCCTCCGCCTGCAGACGGGTCTTCAGGGCTTCGAAGGCCTGGGCCAGGGCCCCCAACCCCAGGGGCTCCAGGTAATCCACCACCAACTGATACTCGCCCCGGGGCTCATAAACGGTGAGGCGTCCCCGGCAAAGGAATTGGCTGCCTTCCTGGGGCTTGAAACGCAGGTGTTGGTGATTACCCTTAAAAAGGACGGCCCGCAGTTGCGCCCCGGCGTCTTTGAGGGTGAAATAGTAATGTCCCGAAAGGGGCTGCCGGAGATTGGAGACCTCGCCGCTCACCCAGACCAGGGAGAAATGGCTCTCCAGCCGCTCCCGGATTTCCCGGGACAGGCTGCTCACCGTATAGATATGGGGTAGTTCCTGGTCCATATATTAAAAAAAGTTCAAAGTTCAAAGTTCAAAGTTCAAGGTTCAAGGTTCAAGGTTCAAGGTTGAAAACCGCCTTTTTCTTTTGCCTTTGCCTTTGACTTAAACTTTGAACTTTGAACTTTGAACTTTGAACTCGACTTTAATGAGGCTCATGTTAACACATTTCCCCGGGGCCGGGGAAGAATTTCGGCTGACACTGCCCCAGGGGCTGCAAGCTGCTTCCCGCCCGGTAATGGAATTTTCTTGACAGCTTCGGGCATTTATGAGAAAAATTCAGCGAAAATCCCCTGCAGAAAAGGCAAAACGCGCTGGGAGATTGAGGAGTGGCGTGGCGTCGGTCGCGGACCGCAAATTTATGTAACTGAGATAAAGCCAACGGCATCCGGGAAAGCGCCTGATAAGCGCTCCAGATGCCTTTTTTTTAAGGCCAGGTATGATCAAGGTGAAATTGGAGCAGGGCCCCGCCCTCGAGTTGCCGGTCCCGATCGAGGCAGGCGAGGCCTTGAAGGCCCTGGGGGTGTCAAGCGACCGCCGGGTAGTGGCCGCCCGGGTGGACGGGGAAATGGTGGACCTCTCCCGCCCGTTGGCGCAGGACTGCACCATCGCCCCCATCCCGCTGGACTCCCCCGAGGGGCTTACGATCATGCGCCATTCCGCGGCCCACATCATGGCCGAGGCGGTGCGCGACCTGTTCCCGGGGGCCAGGGTGGCCATCGGCCCGGCCATTGAAAACGGCTTTTATTACGATTTCGAGGTGCCGGAGCCCTTCACTCCCGAGGACCTGGAAAAAATCGAAGGCCGCATGCGGGAGCTGGTGGTCCAGGACCAGCCATTCGTCCGCGACGAAAAACCACGAGAGCAGGCCATCGAGACTTTTGAGGCGCAGGGTGAAATCTATAAGGCCGAATTATTGCAAGAAATTCCCCAGGAAAAAGTGAGCCTTTACCGCCAGGGCGACTTCCTCGACCTCTGCCGGGGCCCCCACTTGCCTTCCACCGGCTACCTTAAGGCCTTCAAGCTCACCACCAGCTCCGGGGCCTATTGGCGGGGGGACGAGCGCCGGCCCATGTTGCAGCGCATCTACGGCACCGCCTTTCCCAGCCCCCAGGAACTGAAGCAGCACCTGGAGTTCCTGGAAGAGGCCAAACGTCGGGACCACCGCCGCCTGGGCCGGGAGCTGGGGCTCTTCAGCATTGAGGAGGAAGCCGGGGCGGGCCTGGTCATCTACCATCCCAAGGGGGCCATCCTCCGCAGCATTATCGAGGATTTCGAACGCCACGAGCATCGCAAACGGGGTTACCAGATGGTCATGGGCCCCCAGATGCTCAAGGCCGAGATGTGGGAGCGCTCCGGGCACCTGGCCAACTACCGGGACCACATGTATTTCGCCGAAGTGGAAGGCCAGAGCTATGGCATCAAACCCATGAACTGCGTGGCCCACATGCTGATCTACCGCTCCCGGGTCCGGAGTTACCGGGAACTGCCGCTGCGCTTCTTCGAGCTGGGCACGGTGCTGCGCCATGAGCGTACCGGGGTGCTGCACGGCCTCACCCGGGTGCGCCAGTTCACCCAGGACGACGCCCACATCCTCTGCACCCCGGACCAGGTGAAAGGCGAAATCGTCGGGGTCCTGGACTTCGTCTTCCAGGTCATGGCCATCTTCGGGTTCGAATACGAAGTGGAACTCTCCACCCGTCCGGAGAAGTCCATCGGCAGCGATGCCGAGTGGGAGTCGGCCACCACCGCCCTGATCGGGGCCCTGAAGGCCCGCCAGCTCCCCTATCACCTCTGCGAAGGGGAAGGCGCCTTTTACGGTCCCAAGATCGATATCAAGCTCAAGGACGCCTTGAGCCGGCGCTGGCAGTGCGCCACTATCCAGTGCGATTTTACCCTGCCGGAGCGCTTCGACCTCACCTACGTGGGGTCCGATGGCGGCCGTCACCGCCCGGTAATGCTGCACCGGGTGATCCTGGGCTCCCTGGAGCGCTTCCTCGGGGTCCTGGTGGAGCACTACGCCGGGGCCTTCCCGGTGTGGCTGGCCCCGGTGCAGGCCATACTGTTGCCCATCACCGACCGGGTCCATGCTTATGCCCAGAAGCTCGCCGACAAGTTTACCAAGGCGGAATTAAGGGTTGAAGTAGATAAGCGAAATGAAAAGTTGCAATATAAAATTCGGGAAGCCCAGGAACAAAAAATTCCCTATATGATTATAGTTGGGGATCAAGAAAAATTGAACCAGACCCTATCCATCAGGCAACTAGACGGGACTAAACTGAACGATGTGCCAGTGAAGGAATTTAAAAAACGGCTAAAAGAGGAAGCGAAGGTTCCTTCGCCGAAATTATCTAAAAAATACGGGAGGTAACGATCATCCAGAAGCAGCAACGCGTGCGGATCAACGAGCAGATCAGGGTTCCGGAGGTGCGTCTCATCGGTCCGGAGGGGGAACAGATCGGGGTCATGCTCACCAAGGAAGCCCTGGCCCAGGCGGCCGAAGCGCATCTGGACCTGGTGGAGGTCGCGCCCCAGGCCATCCCGCCGGTTTGCCGCATCATGGATTACGGCAAGTTCAAATACCAGCAGAGCAAAAAGCAACAGGAAGCCCGACGGCGCCAGACCACCATCCAGGTCAAAGAGATCAAGGTCAGGCCCAAGATCGAAGAACACGACATGGGCTTCAAGCTCAAGAACAGCCGGCGTTTCCTGAGTGAGGGCGACAAGGTCAAGATTTCCGTGATCTTCCGGGGCCGGGAGATCGCCCACACGGATCGAGGCATCCGGATCCTGGCCCAGATGGCCGAGGCCCTGGGAGACGTGGGCACGGTGGAGCAAGCTCCCAAACTGGAAGGCCGGAACATGTTCATGCTCATCACCCCCAAGTAGTAGCGCTTTCGCAGAAAGTTGCTAGCTAAGCCTCCAGGCCGGGGCAGGAAATTTTTTTGCCTTGCTGAAATTGTTAGCTGGTGAAAGCCGAGAATATCTGATAAATATATAAAGTTGCCCGGCGTGAGATGAAGATCCCGTCCCGGGAGCGCATCTGGGGCTTTTTGGTCAGGGCCAAAATGGCCGCGGCTTTGGCCCTGACAAAAAAAAACCAAAAAGCCAAAAAGGCAAATAAAGACAAGAAAGGCAATAAAACTTCAGAAGATTTTTCTCCGGACCAGGCCCCTGCCGGCTGCCCTAACCAGAAACACCAGGAAACCGGCAGCATAACCAGCGATGAGGAATGAACCATGCCTAAAATGAAGACCCATCGAGGGGCTGCCAAGCGTTTCAAGGCCACCGCCAGCGGCCGGGTGAAGCATAAGAAGCCCTACCACAGCCACATTTTGACCAGCAAAACCACCAAGCGCAAACGGCACCTGCGCCAGGCCACCTGCGTCTCCGGCGCCGAACTGAAAAGCCTTAAGCGCCTGTTGCCGTATCTGTGAGATAGGAGCACCTCATGTCACGCGTTAAGAAAGGCGTCTATTCCAGGGCCCGGCGCCGTAAGTTTCTAGGGATGGCCAAAGGCTTCCGCAGTGGCCGGCGCCGCCTTTACCGTTCGGCCCGGGAGGCGGTGGAGAGGGCCTTAACCTTTGCCTACCGGGACCGCAAGGTGCGCAAGCGGGAGTTCCGCTCCCTGTGGATAGTCCGCATCAATGCCGCCCTGCGCCCCTTGGGGCTCTCATACAGTAAATTTATCGGCGGCCTGAAAAAGGCCCAGATCAATCTGGACCGCAAAGTCCTGGCGGACCTGGCCGTCTTCGATCCCCAGGGATTCGCCAAGGTGGCCGAGCTCTCCCGCGGGTAAAAGACAGTTTTCCGTTTTCTGTTTTCCGTTTTCCGTTAAAAGCCGGCGGAACTGAATTATCCGGCTGTAGACGGTGAGTTGGGCTTATCCGGCTGGAAGTGAATTGGTGGCACCAGCGTCCCTCGAAAAAAACCTGTGCCATTTAATTTCCCCAGTAAAATCGAGGGCGGGTGAGAGACTTGCAAGGTAATCGCCTTTTGGGCCCTCTTAAGCGCCTCCAAAACGAGGCCCTGGCACAGATTAGCCAGGTTGCCGGCCTTGAAGCCCTGGAGGAGCTGCGGATCAGATATCTGGGCCGCAAGGGGAGCCTCACCCAGATTCTCAGGGGCTTGAAGGACCTGGAGCCGGAGCTTCGACGCCAATTGGGCCAGGAGGCCAACCAGACCAAGCAGGATCTGGAATCGGCATTTGCCGATAAAACGAGCCAATTAAAAACCGCGGCTCGCCAAGCCGGGGCCGGGGTCCTGGACGTCACCTTGCCGGGTCGCCGCCCGCCCCTGGGCCGCCTGCATCCCATCACCCGCACCATGCAGGAAATCTGCGACATCTTCCTGCACCTGGGGTTCGAGACGGTGGAAGGCCCGGAGGTGGAGCTGGATTGGTACAACTTCGAGGCCCTCAACCTGCCCCCGGACCATCCGGCCCGGGACATGCAGGACACCTTCTATTTCACCGACCAGGTGCTGCTGCGCACCCACACCTCGCCCATGCAGATCCGCACCATGGAGCAGCGACAGCCCCCCCTGCGCATCATCGCCCCCGGGCGGGTCTACCGCCGGGATTCGGACCTGACCCACACCCCCATGTTCCACCAGGTGGAGGGTTTGCTGGTGGATCAGGGGGTGACCTTCGCCGACCTCAAGGGTACCCTCACCGCCTTCGTCCACCAGATGTTCGGCCCCGAAGTCAGCCTGCGTTTCCGTCCCAGCTACTTCCCGTTCACCGAGCCCAGCGCCGAAGTGGACATCGCCTGCGTCATCTGCCGGGGTGAGGGCTGCCGGGTCTGCAAGATCACCGGCTGGCTGGAAATCCTGGGCTCCGGGATGGTGCATCCCGCGGTCTTCGAGGCGGTGAATTACGACCCGGAAACCTATACCGGCTTCGCCTTCGGCCTGGGGGTGGAACGCATCGCCATGCTGAAATACGGCATCGACGACCTTAGGCTCTTCTTCGAAAACGACCTGCGTTTCTTAAGACAGTTTTAATGGGGTTTTTGGGGTTTTCGGTTTTCGGTTAAGAACTAAAAAGGATTAAGGCCGGAAGCGTCAGCTTCCGGCCTTAATCCTTAAAGACCAGGGCGCCGCGATCCTACCCCGGTTTTCCCTTCAGCCTTCCCCTTTGGTGATCCTCCCCCCGCTTAAGCGGCCGGCATCCCCAGGTGGACCATGAGGCGCCGGTTGAAGTAAGCCGAGGCGTCCGTGTTGCCCATGAGGCCGAAGCGCACCTTGACGGTGGTGATCTGGTTGGGCCGGGAAACCAATTGAATCTTCACGTTGGTGTCCGGGGGCGCCACCGCCTCAATATGGGATTCCACCGGGTTATAATCCTGAACGGTAATTCTCAATTGCAGGTCCTTGCAGGCTGCCAGGGTGGCGTTCCAGACTTCCTGCATGGGCCGGGGATAGTCCTTTTCCATGGTGCCTTCGACCCATTTATAACTGCCGATGGCAGCCATACCGCCCAGGCCCAAGAGCAAGGTTTCCACGCAGCCGGCGGTGAGCAGCAAAGCCGCCAGCAATATCCCCAGTTTGGTGCGCCAGATCTTCAGCCTCATTCCTGACCTCCTTTTCATAACCGACTTCTTCCCTTTTATGCCACCCTTCTTTGCGTCTGTCAATTATTTTGGTGGGGCTTGGGAGTCTTATTTCCCTGGCGAAAAAAGAGAAAAACGCGCCAAAACGAAAAAGGGCACAGCACCTGTGCCCTGCAAGTCGAAGGGGCTCATGGCCTTCCGGGGCGCAGGGCGCACCCGGCGCGTTATCTGCTCACCGCGATGGATCCACTGCCTTCTGGCCGTAATCGCAATAGGGCAGCAAGGGGCAACGGGGGCATTGAGGGTCCCTGGCGGTGCAGATGGCCCGGCCGTGCCAGATGAGCTGCAGGGAAAACCTGGTCCAGCGCTCCTTAGGCACCAGGGGCATCAGGTCGAACTCGATCTTTACCGGGTCCTTGGCCCGGGTGAGTCCCAGGCGCTGGGAGACCCGGCCGCAGTGGGTGTCCACCACGATGCCGGGGATGCCGAAGGCATTCCCCAGGATAACGTTGGCAGTCTTGCGGCCGATGCCCGGGAGCTTAACCAGCTCCTCCAGGGAGGCCGGCACCTGGCCGCGGTGTTGCTCCACCAGGGCCTGGCCCAGGCCCTTGAGGCTCCTGGCCTTGTTGTGGTAAAAACCGGTCTGGTAGATGTCCCGCTCCAGTTCCTCCAAGGGGGCGCGGGCATAATCGGCGGCGCTGGGATATTTGGCAAAAATCGCCGGGGTCACCCGGTTCACCCGCTCATCGGTGCATTGGGCGCTGAGGATGGTGGCCACCAGCAGCTCCAGGGGGTTGCGGAAATCCAGGGTAACGTGCACCCGGGGATAATGCTCATCCAGAAGCTGAAGAATCGGGCCGATTTTCGCCGCCGGCTCCATGGAAACTCCTGTTTTCTGTCTTCTGTCTTCGGTTAAAATCCTAAAAGAGACCTGGATCTACAAGTTATTTGACCAGACGCAGGCCAGGCCCTAGTTGGATCGATGGCACTGAAGGCGCCAACTTCATCGGGATGAGATCATGTGGGCACCCCCTGCCTTGGGCTTAACCCCGGTGGTTTTTAGCCGCGGCTGGCGAGCCACGAGGAAAAACTTATGCCTGTTCAGTTAACCACGATTCCTGGCTCTGTCATCCATCGGGAAGAAAGTTTTCGTATTTTTCGTATTTTTCGTAAGGGTACGTCCGGCGCACCAAAAAGGCGCCCAAGAGGCAGCCTATTCGTATCCGAGAGGCGCTACTAACGGAATAGTCTTTACAGAAAACGGAAAACTATCTTTTCAGGCGGGCCGCCAGATGCCGGGTCAGTTCCTGAAACTCCGGAATCTTAAGGCGCGACACCAGGAGCAGATAGAGACCCCCTCCCAGCAGGATATCAGCCAGGAGGCTCAACAGGCGCCCCGGCAAACCGCTTCCCAGCCAGCCGCTAAGCAGCGGGTAGGTCAAGAAGACCGCCAGGCCCATCACCAGGGCGGCGCACCCCGTCTTGGCCAGGGTGAGGAGCAGATAGCCCGCCCGAAAACCCCCCAGCTTCCGGTAGAGCATCAGCGCCAGGAAAAAGAAGTTGAGGGTCCCGCTCAGGGAGGTGGACAGGGCAATGGCCCGGTGTTGCAACGGGCCCAGGGTGAGGTTGATGAACCCCAGGTTGGCCGCCACCGTCAGGAAAGAGCCCAGCACCGGGATCCGGGTATCGTTCAAGGCATAGAAGGCCGGCACCATGATCTTCACCCCGGCAAAGGCCGTGAGGCCCACGGCATACAGGGCCAGGGCCGCGGCGGTCTGTTGGGTGTCCCAGGCGGTGAACTGCCCGTGCTGGAAAATTAGGGCGATGATGGGCTGGGCCAGGAAGATCAGGCCGCAGGCCGCCGGCAGGGTGACCAGTAAGGCCAGGGAGAGGGAGGATTCCAGGGCCCCCTTTAAGGCGCCCAGATCCTGGAGGGCCGCGTGCCGGGAGACCACCGGCATGGTGGCTATCATCAGGGCTACCCCGAAGAGCCCCCCGGGCAGGTGAAAGAGGCGGTAGGCGTAATTGAGCCAGGAGACGCTCCCCTGGGCACAACTGGAGGCGTAAAAGGTGTTGATAAAGATGTTGATCTGGGTGCCGGAGAGTCCAAGCACCGCGGGCAGCACCAGGTTACCGATGCGCCGCAGCCCCTCATCCCGCCAATCCAGGACCCATTGCAGCCGAAAACCTTCCCGCCACAACAGGGGCAGTTGCACCACCAGCTGCAGCAGGCCGCCGATGAGGGCCCCCCAGGCCATGCCCACAATGGGGTGGAGGCCCAGACTTGGAATCAGCAGGCTCAGAGCCACCCCGGCCACCACGGAGCCCAGGTTGAAAAAACTGGAGGCCAACGACGGGATGAAAAATTTACCCCGGGTGTTGAGGATGCCCATGACCAGGGCAGCCAAAGAAACCAGCAGCAAAAAAGGGAACATGATCCGGGTCATCAGGATGGTGAGGTCCGACTTCCCGGGGACCAGGCGGAAATCCGGGGCCATTAGATTCACCAGTTGGGGGGAGAAGAACATGCCCAGGAGGGTCAGACTCCCCACCAGCAATGAGGAGCACATGATGACGTTGTTGGCCAGGCGCCAGGTCCGGGCGGCGTCCGACTTTTGGTCGTAGTCGGTGAACACCGTGATGAAGGCGGCGCTCAGGGCCCCTTCGGCAAAGAGGTCCCGCAGCAGATTGGGGATGCGAAAGGCCACCACAAAGGCGTCGTAGGCGTAGCCGGCCCCGAACAGGCCGGCGAATACCTGCTCCCGCACCAGGCCCAGGATACGGCTGGCCAGGACCGCCAGGCTCACGGTTCCCGCGGCCCGGGCGATTTTCCCGGTTTGACTGTCTGCGCTGGCTGAATCCCGACTCAACGGCAAGACCTCTAAAAAAAAACCTCAAATGAGCCTCTGGCAGGGGCCCAGGGCGGCGCCCCCGGGGGGGTTCGACCCTGGCCCCCGCTAAATAACTCCCCTTGCCGGCCACCGCGGCATACGGCGTTTTCTTTAATTAACATGGATGACTTGCGGGTAAAAAAGGGAAAGGCCAGCGGGCGCCAATATTTTTCCGGCCAGCCGCGGCGAGCGACCCCCTAGCCGTTGTCGGTCTTCCTGGCAGCCGTGGGGGCAGAGGGCTTCTTCTTGGAGATGGCGGTCTTGGGCTTATCCTTGGCCGCCGCTAGCTGGTTCTGGGCCGCGGCCTTGGTTCCTTTGGCGCCCAGGGCTTTGCGGATTTTGGGCTTGGGGGCCGGCCTGGGCCTGGGGGTCACCGTATTCCTGGCCAACTCGGCGGAGGGAGTCCCGGGGTGCAGCAGGGCATAGCCCGGCTGATCCCCGGAGGCCGTACCCTTGATGGGAGGCTCTTCCACCCGAGGGCTCAACTTGCCCGGCCAGCCCTCGGCCCACACCGTCCCCAAAAATCCCGCCAGCTTCAGATCTTGATGCTGCTCATCAAAAGATTGGGCTAAGGCCAAGGCCAACCCCAATCCCACGCCTGCGCCCGCCAGCAAGCCCAGCCAACCGAGGCGCCGCCATGAGCGGCCCCGCCGCAGAGTGCCAGCCCTACGCCCGGATAAGGTGGAAATGAGGGCATACATGCCGTAGGCCCAGAGGATGAAGAGCAGCGCAGAGAGCACCAATTCTCCTTAATGAGAGTAATACAAGGATAACCGTTCTGATTTTTTGAAGTCAACCCTTTTTCGCGGCCCTTGCCGGAAAAGGGTTTAATACATGTCATTTTATTGACATAAAGTCGGTTTTGGGGTAATGAATCTTAACCCTGGAAGATTATTTATGAAACCCGATAAGGCCTCCATCCTGGTGATCGACGTCGACCCGGACCTCCGTCAATCTCTAACGGAAATCCTGGAAGGCGAGGGCTACGCGGCCCCGCCGCGGCATGCGTGCCAAGCTGGCGGCAACCTCTAAGGAGACTGCCTCATGGCCGAAACCCAAATTACCCAAAAAACAAAAAATCCCGCCTCCAGCCGTCAAGCCATCCTAACCTTCCATTTCGCCGACCGGATCAAGGCGGAAATCCACCTCGCCTCCCGGCTCCTGGACAGCGTCGCCCAACTGCAGGAAATGGAGCGCGAGGGCGCCAGCCGTCTGTTTCTCGTGTTTCTCCAGGGCCTGGAGATGGAGATCAACCTGGCCCAGACGCAGATTAACGAACCGGAGATGGTGCGGGTAAGCACGGTGATGCGCGGGCTGTTGGGGATGGCGGATTCCCGCATGTACCAGGAGATGCAGTCCCACTTCACCTGGATGATCAGCATCATGGCCACCTTCGCCCAGCGGGCCATGGAATACCTGATCAGGGAGAAGTTGCTCTAAAGCTGAAATATGCCCAATAAGGGCGACGATTATAGGGCGGCCTGCGGCCGCCGAACCTCTGGCGGAGCGTAGGGCACGCCCTAAATCAGGGCGGTCACATGGGTCCGCCCCTCCATTCTCTCGTTCCCAAGCTTCCGCTTGGGAACGCCATTTGTTTTGCCAAGCTCCTGCTTGGCCCTGATCGAAGCAGTGCTGCGGGCCGCAGTAATCGTCTCGATGGTGGGCACTGCCCACCCTACATTTTACTGCCATCCCGAGATACAAGCAACTGCCTTTCAAGTCAAGGTACCCGGATGACAAATTGATTCCTGGGCTGATGGTGTTTCACCATGGCGTTGAGGATGAGCGCCAGCTGGCGCAAGCAAACGCTGAGGGCTGGCTTTTTAGGTTTGCCGGCGCTCAATAAGCGTTGGTAAAAGGTGCGGATCACCAGATGGAAACGAGAAGTTGCGACCGCCGCCATAAAGAGCCTGCGTCGCAGGGATGCGGCCACCCCGGATCATCCTTTGGCCCCGGCGCCGGCCCCCAGCCCGATCTTTCAGGCGGCGTGCAGGACAAGCCCTGGGTGACTAACCGCTCCGTGGTCACTCCCGGGGCACCAGCCGGTAAACCTCCAGGAGCGGCAGCCCCTGGGCTTCGGCCATTTGGCGGCAGGCCTCGTACTCCGGCAGCAGCCTGCGCTTGCCGCCGTACTCCATGACCTTCACCGTTAGCGGGCCGTAGGGGGTGTCCACGGTCTCCTGCCAGCGCCGGGCCGCCACCCGCTCCACCTCCGAGACCCGCACCCCCAGGGTGGTGGACTCGGTGAACAGCCGCTCCAGCAGGGCCTCCCGGGCCGCCAGCGGGCCGATCACCGTGAGGCCCACCCCGGGACGGCCCTTCTTCATCTGCAGGGGACTCAGGGCCACGTCCAGGGCCCCGGCCTTGATGAGCCCGGCCATCAAGGGCTCGTAGAGCTCCGGGTTCATGTCGTCTATGTGGGTCTCCAGGACCAGCACCCGCTCCCGCCGGCCGGCGGCCGGGGTCAAGGGGGTCCCCAGATAAATGCGCAGCAGATTGGGATACCCCGGCAGCTCCCGGCTGCCGGCGCCGTAGCCCACCCGTTCCAGACGCAAGGGCGGACAGGGCTCGAAGACCGCCCCCAGTCCCTGGAGAATCACCGCGCCGGTGGGGGTCACCAGCTCCCCGGGCAGATCGGTGCCGTAAACCGGCAGTCCCCTCAACAATTCCAGGGTGGCGGGGGCCGGGTTGGGCAGCGGGCCATGGCTCCCGGCGATCATCCCGTAGCCCATGGGCAGGGAGCTGCAAAAGACCCGGGTGATCCCCAATTTCTCCACCCCGTAAGCGACGCCCACGATGTCCAGGAGGGTATCCAGAGCCCCCAGTTCGTGGAAGTGCACCTCCTCCAGGGACTGGCCGTGAATCCGGGCCTCCACCTCCCCCAGGAGGCGAAACATGGCGAGGCTGCGTTCCTGTACCCCGGGACCCAGGGGGCTGCCTGCGATCAGGGCGCGGATCTCCCGGTAGCTCCGGGTGGGCTGGGGGCGGCGACACCGGAAGTCCACCTGGAGCTGCACTCCGCTGAGATGGTCCTTGGTGCGGCGCGGCGCCGCCAGACTCACCTCGGCCAGCCCCAGCAGGTTGAGGAGGCCCTCCAGGTCCGAGACCTCAAGGCCCAGATCGATGAGGGCCCCCAGGGTCATGTCCCCGCTGATGCCGGCGAAGCAGTCGAAGAAGGCCCAGCGTTCACTGGTTGGCAGGGTCGACAAGGAGTTCCACCTCCTTTACGGTGCGGGCTTCGGTGGCGCGCACGGTAAAATGCAGGTTGCGGTACTGCACCCGTTCCCCGCCCCGGGGCAACTCGCCCAGTTGGGCGATGAGGAACCCCGCCAGGGTCTCGTAATCCCCGGAGGGCAGGCCCAATTTCAGGGATTCGTTCAAGGTCTTGATTTCGGTGCGGGCGTTGATGAGATAATGGCCCTCTCCCAACTTCCGGTAGGGGGTTACCTCCTGGTCGAACTCGCCGGTGATTTCTCCGACGATCTCTTCCAACAGGTCTTCGATGGCGACAATGCCTACCGCGCCGCCATATTCGTCCACCACCACCGCCAGGTGACTGCCCTCCCGCTGCATCTCAGTGAGCAGCCGGTCGATCTTTTTTACTTCCGGCACGTACTTCACCGTTCGTACGAAGGGCTTGATGGGGCGCTCGCCGTGCTCCTCCCCCAGGAGGTCGAAGCTGTGGAGCACTCCGATGAGGTTGTCGATGCGTCGGTGAAATATCGGCAGGCGGGAGAAGCAAGTGTCGCGGAATTCCTCCCGGGCCTGCTGGATGGTCAGGGTGTCCGGAATAGCGCTCACCCGGATGAGGGGAACCATCACCTCTTTGACGGTACGCAGGCTGAACTGGAGGATACGGTGGATGAAGAGGCGCTCGGTGCCCTTCAAGTCCACTTCCGGACCGCTCTTGGCCACCACCAGGCGCAGATCCTCCCGGGTGATGAAGGGCATCTGGCCGGTCTTGCGGACCCCAATGACCAGCAAGACCGCCCGGCTGAGGCCACCGAAGATCCAGATAATGGGAGAGAATACCCAGAAGAACAGCCACAGGGCCGGGGCCAGGCGCTCCGCCAGCATGGTGGCCTGCTGCCGGCCCACCGATTTGGGGATGATTTCCCCCAGAATCAGGATCAGGGGAGGCAGGGCGACCATCACCGGGATTTCCGCCCCCTGGCCGAAGAGCCCCAGGAAAAAAGCGGTCACCAGGATGGTATTGGCCGCCGCCGCCAGGTAAGCGCCCAGCAAGGTGGCGGACAGGTAGTACTCCGGCCGGCCCAGGAGCTGCAGGGCCAGGTGCGCACCCCAATGTCCCTCCTCGGCCCGGCGGTGAAGGCGGCGGCGGTTGGCGGAGACCAGGGCGATCTCCGCCGCCGCGAAGATCCCTTCCAGGAGCAGGAGCGGGATGAAGATGAGGAGAATCCCGGAATTCATGGCTGTTCCCGGCGCACCTCCATCTCCAGGATACGGGTACCCTTCATCCGGGTCACCCGGAAGCGCAGATGGTCCAAGGCCACGCTGCCGCCTTCCCGGGGCAGAGCGCCGAAGAGGTTCAGAACCAGGCCGCCGATGGTATCGAACTCCGCGGTCGGCAGCTCCAGGCCCAGGGCCCCGTTGAAATCAGCCAGGGACAGGGTGGCCTTGACCCGCCAGACCCCCGGGGCGATCTCCACCAGGGGTTTCTCTTCCACCTGAAACTCTTGGGGGATCTCGCCGCAGAGTTCCTCCAGCAGGTCCTCTACGCTCACCAGCCCAACCAAGGAGCCGTATTCATCCACCACCAGGGCCAGGCGCAGATGCCGGGCCTGCAACTCCGTCAGCAGATCGAAGGCTTTTTTGTTTTCCGGCACATAATAGGCCGGCCGCAAAAGATTTTCCCTAACCTCCTCCCCGCATGGGCCCTCCACCGCCATCGCCAGGACATCCTTGGCGTGCAGGATGCCCAGGACGGCGTCAGGGCTGTCCCGATAGATGGGGATCCGGGAAAACCGGGACCGCTTGATGGCCTGAATCATTTCGGGAAAGGGCATATCCAGGGGCAGGGAGAAGATCTCGGGGCGGGGGACCATGATCTGCCCCACCCGCAGTTCGCCGAAGCTCAGGAGGTTCTGGATAAAATCCCGCTCCACCTCGGCAATCAGGCCCCGGAGATGGCTCTCTTCCACCATGCGGACGAAGTCTTCCTGGCGCACCGCGGGCACCTCGAGCTCCGGGCGAAACCCCAGGGTGGCCAGAATACCCCGGCTGATCTGCAACAATACCAGGCGCATGGGAGTAAACACCAGGATGGCGGGCTTCACCAGGAGGGCCAGCCAGGGGGCCAGACGAGTAGCATAGATCAGGGCCAGGGACTTGGGAATCAGTTCCGCCACCAGGAGAAAGGCGGGGGCCAGCAGGCCCAGGGCCAGCCATTTCCCCTGGGACCCCCAGAGGCTCAGGGCCAGGGAGGTGGCCACAATGGAAGCCAGGATGTTGATCGTCTCCACTCCCATGAGCACCGTCACCAGGAGGCGCCGGGGCTGAGCCAGGAGGGCCTCCACCCGCTCCCCCCGGACCCGGTTCTTCTCCCGGAGACGCAGGCGGTCCAAGGGAGTCAGCGCAAAGAGGGCGGTTTCGCTGGCGGCAAACAAGGCGCACAACAACGCCATGGCGCCCAGGGCGAGATAACTTGGGAGATGGGGATCTGACCAGAGTGGATCCAAATTTTGTTGAGGCCTTCAGCTGTCAACTGGCAGCAGCCAGCAAAAACTTTGATTTATAGAGGGCTTGTCCCTGGTGGAGATAAGATAGTGCCGCGGCGTGAAAAATCAAGCCAGCATCATTCTTCCCCTCAGCCCCAAAAGGAAGCGAGGCCTTCTCCGGCAAGGGAACATCGAAGGCGGTGATGACCCGGCGATTATCGGTAAGCTTCTCTCTCAAACCACCGGCAGCCGGGCCGACGGCCCTACTCTGCCCTTGCCGGCCTCGGGCTTCTTCCCTTCCCGAAAAGGCGAGCGGACCATGGCCTCGCCCAGGACCTGATCCACGTCGGTCACCGCTACGAACTTGAGGCGCCGCTTGACGTTTCGCGGAATCTCCGCCAGGTCCTTTTTATTGGCCGCGGGGATGATGACCTTTTTGACCCTGGCCCGGAGCGCGGCAATGGCCTTCTCTTTCAGGCCGCCGATAGCCAGGACCTTGCCCCGCAAAGTGATCTCCCCAGTCATGGCCACATCCCGGCGCACCGGAATCTGGGTCAGGGCGGAGATTAAGGCAGTGGCCATGGTGACCCCGGCGGAGGGGCCATCCTTGGGGGTAGCCCCGGAGGGCACATGGATATGAATATCCAGCTTTTCATAGAAATCCGCGGGCAGTTGCAGGAGATCCGCCCGGGAGCGGGCATAGCTCAAGGCCGCCTGGCCCGACTCCTTCATAACGTCGCCCAACTGCCCGGTGAGGAGCAATTGGCCCTTGCCCTTCATAAGGGTGGCCTCCACTGCCAGGGTCTCGCCCCCCACCTGGGTCCAGGCCAGGCCGGTGGCCACCCCCACCTCGTCCTTCTCCACCTCCCCTTCCGGCAGGTACTTGGGCGGCCCCAGGTAGCGGTGCAGGTTGCCCCGGGTAACGGCAAAGGGGGCTTCCTCACCTTCGGCCAGGCGCCGGGCCACCTTGCGGCACAGGGCGCCGAGCTCCCGCTCCAGGTTCCGCAGACCAGCCTCCAGAGTGTAGTGCAAAATGATCCTTTTCAGTACCTCCGGGGAGATGGTGAGATCTTTGGGACGCAAGCCGTTTTCCTGGAGCTGCCGGGGCATCAGGTGACGCCGGACGATCTCCAGCTTCTCGTCCTCGGTGTAGCCCGGCAGGCGGATGATTTCCATGCGGTCCCGCAGGGCCGAAGGAATGGGGTCCACCAGGTTGGCGGTGGTAATGAACATCACCCTGGACAAGTCGAAGGGCACGTTGAGATAGTGGTCGCTGAAGGAATGGTTCTGCTCCGGGTCCAGGGCCTCCAGCAAGGCGGCGGAGGGGTCGCCCCGAAAGTCCATGCCGATCTTGTCCACTTCGTCCAGGAGGAAGACGGGGTTGTTGGAACCCGCGGTCTTGATCCCCTGGATGATACGCCCCGGCAGGGCGCCGATATAGGTGCGGCGGTGGCCTCGAATCTCCGCCTCATCCCGCATGCCCCCCAGGGAAACCCGGGTGAATTTGCGCCCCATGGCCCGGGCAATGGACTGGCCCAGGGAGGTCTTGCCCACCCCCGGAGGACCCACGAAGCAGAGGATGGGGCCTTTCATCTTTTTGTTGAGCTTGCGCACGCTCAGATATTCCAGGATGCGGTCCTTCACCTTCACCAGATCGTAGTGGTCTTCGTCCAGGATGGCCTTGGCTTCCTTCACCTCCAGCTTGTCCCGGGTGCTTTTGCTCCAGGGAAGTTCCACCAACCAGTCCAGGTAAGTGCGGACGATGGAGGCCTCGGCGGCGTCGGGGTGCATCTGCTCCAGGCGAGAGAGCTGTTTGAGGGCGTCTTCTTCGGCTTGCTTGGTCATGCGGGCCCGGGCGATCTTGAGGCGATAGTCCTCCATCTCCTTGCCCTGCTCGTCGAGGTCGCCCAGTTCCTTCTTGATGGCCCGCAGTTGCTCCCGGAGGAAGTATTCCCGCTGGCTGCGGTCCATCTCCTCCCGGGCCTGGGATTGGATCTTGGCCTGGATGGCGGAAACCTCCAGCTCCTTGCGCAGGAAGTCGTTCACCTTGATGAGGCTGCGGATGGGGTCCGTCTCTTCCAGGATCATCTGGGCCTCGTCGATCTTGAGGCGCAGGTTGGCGGCCACCAGGTCGGACAGGTGGCCGGGATCCTCGATGGACTCCAGGATGGCCAACAAATCCGGGGACATGATGCCCTTCACGGTGAGGATCTTTTCCGACATCTCCCGGGCATTGCGCATCAGGGCCTCGGCCTCGGGAGAGATCCCGCCGACAGCCGCCTCGGGGATGACCTCCAGCCTCACCTGGAAATAGGGGCGCTCCTGGATATATTCCCTAATCGACGCCTTGCTCTTGCCCTGGACCAGGATCTTCAGGCGCCCGTCCGGGAGCTTCAACATCCTGAGGATGAGGCTCACGGTGCCCACCGGATAGATATCCTCCACCTCGGGATTCTCAATGGCCTGGTCCTTTTGGGTGGCCAGCAGCAAGAGGCGGTCCTGAGCCAGGGCCGCTTCGATGGCCAACACCGAGGCCTCCCGGCCCACGAACAGGGGGAGCACCATGTTGGGAAAGACCACCACATCCCGCACCGCCAGTAGGGGCAGGACCTGGGGTATGACAATCTGTTGCAGTTCTTCGTCTTCTTCTCTGGAGGCCATGTTATCTCCTGGGAGCTTGTAAGGGATGGGCCGGGAGGCGACAACCGGCGGGGGAGCCGGAGGCGACAACTAGACCGGGTAGTCAATGGAAGTTCCAGTATCGGGTCCCGAATCCAATTTCAGGGGAGATTCTTAACCGGTATCTAGATCATAATTCCTTTACCGCGGGATAGCAACGAGTCGGCGCTAAGGTGAATAAGTTTTTGTTCGACCCGGTTCCGGTAAGCGGCCTGACCTCCTTACCACCAGGAGTGCCAGTCGGCATAGAGGGTCCAGACCTTGCGCCGATATTCCCGGGCAACTTCTTCGTCCAGGACGTATACCTGGATTCCCGCAAGGGCAGCGTGTTGCACGTGGGGATTCTCTTCCTCCAGCAACAGGAGGTGAAGGCGCACCGGGGTGAACAGCCCTGCCAGACCCTCTTGCAAACGCCGGCGGAGCTTTTCCCCTTCCCGGTAATCCCAAGGGTGTGCCAGGAGGACCACCCCCAGGTCCAGGTCGCTTTCCGGGGCGCCGGCCTCTTCCCCGCCGTCCAACAGCAGAGGGCCCAACTCCTTTTGCGAACCCAAGAAATAAGCCAGGGCGACCCCATTGGCCCTCAAGAGCTTACGGAAATTCTGCCACTTGCCTGCAGGCTGATGCTGGCTCAAGGATCGACCTGTTTGCTTTTTAACGAAAAATTCTTTGGCGGTCTCTAAGGTTATGGTATGGTATGATGGTTAAAAAGACAATGCAGGGGGAGAGGTTTGGAGGGGAAACCCATAGAGGCCCGGACTCCCGTGTCCGGGCAGGCGCTACCGGAGATTTTTCGCAGTCGGATTGAGCGGGCCCTGCGCCGGGCTTCGGCGGGCATGCTGGCGATGCAGCATACCCAAGGCTATTGGTGGGCCGAGCTGGAGTCCAATGTCAGCATCACCGCGGAATATATCATGCTGCACCGCTTCCTGGGGTTGCCTGAGGCCAAGATTTCCAGGTTGGCGGCCGATATCCTGGCCAGGCAACTGGACCATGGCGGCTGGTCCATTTGGCACGGGGACGGCGGCGAGCTCAGCGCCAGCGTCGAAGCCTACCTGGCCCTGAAAATCGCCGGGTTCTCGCCTCAAGAACCCCGGATGGCGAAGGCCAGGGAGTTTATCCTGGCCCGGGGCGGGGCCCTCAGGACCCGGGTCTTTACCCGCATCTTCCTGGCCCTCTTCGGCCAGATCAGTTGGGACGGCATCCCCTTGCTGCCGGTGGAGTTCATCCTCTTGCCCCCCTGGTCCGGCCTCAGCATCTATGAATTTTCCAGCTGGACCCGGGCCAGTATAGTGCCTCTGATGATCATTATGGCCCGGCGCCCGGTCCGGTGGCTGCCGCCGGAACAATCGGTTCCGGAGCTTTTTCTCGACCCCCGCGAACCCTTTGGACAGCACCGGGTGGCCTGGAAACCTGGGGGGCCCCTCCTGGAAAATCTGTTCATGGTGATCGACCGGATCCTGAAGCTTTACTACAAGCTACCCCTCCCCTGGCTCCGCAATTACGCCTTGAAAAAGGCGGAGCGCTGGGTGCTGGAACATCAGGAGGAGAGCGGCGACTGGGCCGGCATCCAACCCGCCATGGTCAACTCGGTGCTGGCCCTGCATATACGAGGCTATGGAGTGAAGCACGGCCCGTTGCGCCGGGGCCTCAAGGCCCTGGAGTTTTTTGAACTCCGGGAGGGTGAGCGCACCTGGCTGCAGTCCTGCATTTCGCCGGTATGGGACACAGCCCTGGCGGTACGGGCCCTGGCCGCCGCCGGCCTACCCCCACAGGACCCAGCCATGGTCAAGGCCACTTCCTGGATGCTGTCCCAGCAAATCTTTAAGCCCGGAGACTGGCGCGTCAAGTGTCCGGACCTGCCTCCCGGAGGCTGGGCCTTCGAATTCGTCAACAACTGGTACCCGGATGTGGACGACAGCTCCATGGTCCTGATAGCCCTAAAGGAAGGGCTGGCCGATTCGGCCCGGCGCCAGGCCGCCATACAGCGGGGCATCAACTGGTGTTTGGGGATGCAGTGCAAGAACGGCGGCTTTGCCTCCTTCGACAAGGACAATACCAAGGAATGGCTCAACGCCATCCCCTTCGGGGATCTGAAGGCCCTGGTGGACCCTCCCACTGAAGACGTTACCGGCCGGGTCCTGGAGATGCTGGGGGCCTTCGGCCACGGCCCGGACCACCCCGCGGCAGTGAAGGCCCTGGCCTTCCTGCGCCGCAGCCAACATGGCGACGGCCCCTGGTGGGGGCGCTGGGGGGTGAACTACATCTACGGCACCTGGTCGGTGCTGGCGGGCCTGGCGGCCATCGGCGAAAACCTGCACCGGCCCTATGTGCGCCGGGCCGCGGCCTGGCTCAAGGAGAACCAACTCCCCAATGGCGGCTGGGGCGAATGCTGCGAGTCCTATCCCGATCCCGAAATGATGGGCCAGGGGGTGAGCACCGCCTCCCAAACCGCCTGGGCCCTGTTGGGGCTGATCGCCGCCGGCGAAGCCCGCTCCCCGGAGGCCATGGCCGGCGTGGAATACCTGTTGCGCACCCAAAACCCCCAGGGCCGCTGGGAAGAGGATCAATTCACCGGCGCCGGCTTCCCCGGCCATTTTATGATCCGCTACCATCTCTACCGGGACTGCTTTCCCATGATGGCCCTGGGCCAATATCTCCAGGCGCTGAAGTCCAGGGAACCGGAAGAGGCATAAGTCTTCAGAATCGCCATCCCAGGCGCCAGGAGTATTAGTCCAGGCCCGCGCCCGTAAACCTGATAATGACCCCCACCGAAAACCGCAAAACGCTTGCAAACCACCCCAAAACCCTGGTAACCGGCGGCAGCGGCTTCGTGGGCCGGGCGGTGGTCCTGGAACTACTGGCCCAGGGGCGGGCCATCCGGGTCCTGGCCCGGGACCCCCGGCATCCCGCCCTGGAGGGGTTGCCGGTGGAGGTAGCCCAGGGCGACTTGCGTGACCGGGCCTCCCTGGATGCAGCCCTGTCCGGCTGCTCCCGCCTCTTCCACGTGGCCGCGGATTACCGCCTCTGGGTCCCCCATCCCGAGGAGATGTACGCCATCAACGTGGAAGGGACCAGGAACCTGCTGGCCGCGGCATTGGCCCAAGGAGTCGACCGGGTGGTCTACACCAGCACCGTGGGCACCCTGGGCAACCCCGGGGACGGTACCCCGGGGACCGAGGCGGCCCCGGTGAGTCTGACCGAGATGGTGGGACACTACAAACGCTCCAAGTTCCTGGCGGAACGCCTTGCCCTGGATTTCGCTTCCCGGGGCCTGCCCCTGGTGGTGGTCAACCCCAGCACCCCGGTGGGCCCCTGGGACTGGCGCCCCACCCCCACCGGCCAGATAATCGTCGATTTCCTCAAGGGGCGCATGCCCGCCTACCTGGAGACCGGCCTCAATCTGATCCACGTCGCCGACGTGGCCCGGGGGCACCTCCTGGCCGAGGCCAGCGGGCAGGTGGCTGAAAAATATATCCTCGGGCATGAAAACCTGAGCCTGTCCCAGATCTTTCAATTGCTGGCGGAGGTCAGCGGCCGGCCGGCCCCCCGCTTCCGGCTGCCCTACTGGCCAGTGCTGGCCATGGCCTACCTCAACGAGTTTTACAGCAACCGGATCAGCGGCAAACCACCCCGCATGCCGGTCACCGCCATCCGCATGGCTCGAAAATTTATGTACTTTAATAATGCAAAAGCGGTACAATATCTAGAATTGACCCTGACCCCGGTGCGCCAGGCATTGGCAGAGGCGGTGGAATGGTTTCGGGAACACCACTACGCTTAAGGACGGTTTTCGTTTTTCGTTTAGTAAAATGACATTTGCAAATCGGTTCGGTAAGGATTTTTGTTTCAAAATGAAAATAGTTCAAGCAACCGGCGTTCTTCAACCTAAAACCGAAAACTATCTTTTAAAGAGGGACCGTGCGCTTCCCGCTTAGGCTCAGCTTCGATCTGGGGCGCTACCTGCTGAAGAAACGGCTTCAGGGGGAGAAAAAATTTCCCCTGGTGCTGATGCTGGAGCCCACCCATCAGTGCAACCTGTCCTGCGCCGGCTGCGGCCGCATCCAGGAATATCAGGAGAGCCTGGGACAGTCCCTGACCCTGGAGGAATGCCTGGCCGCCGTGGAAGAGTGCGGCGCCCCGGTGGTCACCATCACCGGGGGCGAACCCCTCATCTATCCCCCGGTCTTCGATCTCCTCCACGAACTGGTGCGCCGCGGCAAGTTCATCTATCTGTGCACCAACGCCATCCTGCTGGAGCGCTCACTCCCCCGGCTACCCCTTTCGGACCGCCTCACCCTGAGCGTCCACCTGGACGGGCTGGCGCCTAGCCATGACGCCCTGCTGGGGCGCCGGGGATTGTTTGACCTTGGCATCAAGGCCATCAAGGCCGCCAAGGCTATGGGCTTTCGGGTCTGCACCAACACCACCATCTACAAGAAGACCGATCTCCAGGAAATCGAGATTCTCTTTTCCTACCTGGGCCACATTGGGGTAGACGGCCTGCTGGTTTCTCCGGCTTACAGCTTCCAGGGGGTCAACGACGAGCTCTTCCTAAGCCGGGAGGAGATCAAGGATAAATTCCAGCGACTGACGGGAAACGGCCTCAGCTTCAATTTCTTCAGCACCCCCCTGTACCTCAGTTTCCTCCGGGGCGAACGGGACTACGAATGCACTCCCTGGGCCAATCCCACCCGCAACCCCCAGGGCTGGCGCTCCCCCTGCTACCAGATCGTGGACACCCATTATCCCACCTTCCGGGAGATGATGGACCGCACCGATTGGGACAGCTACGGAGTGGGCCGGGACCCCCGCTGCGCCCAGTGCATGATGCACTCCGGCTTCGAGCCCACCGTGGTCCGGCAAATGGGCGGTCTCTCCGACCTCTGGCGCATGTTCCGCTGGAACCTGACTTGAGCGAAAATCAGTCAGCCATCAGCTTTCCAGTCAGCTAAAAAAGTTTAGGATCTGGGGTATTGATTACACCTTTCCTCCATTCATGGGCATGAACCGCAGCGCCGCCCCCCTCCCTCTCGCCAACGGCTACACCCTGTTGCTGGCCTGCCTGACGGTCTACCTGATGCCGCTGTTTTGGCAAATGCCCCTGATCCGGGCCGAGGCCATGTACGCCCTCATCCCCAAAGAGATGCTGGCCTCGGGCTCCTGGCTGACCCCCACCCTTAACGGCCTCCCTTACTGGGACAAACCCCCCCTCCTCTACTGGCTCAACCTGCTGTGCTATAAATTTTTCGGGGTCTCCGACCGGGTGGCCCGCCTGCCCCTCCTGGGGGTGACCCTGGCGGAGGTCTGGGTCACCTACCTCATCGGTCGGCGCCTGTTGGGAAGGGAGGCGGCCTGGCTGGGGGGCTTGGCTCTCTTGAGCAGCATCGGCTTTTTTGTCCTGCACCTGCAGATCCTCACCGATCATCTCATCACCCTTTTTCTGGCAGCCTCGCTCTATTTCCTGCTGCGCTGGCAGGAGCAGCCGTCCGGCAAGTGGAGCGCCCTCTTCTTCCTGGCCCTGGGGCTGGGGTTTCTCAGCAAAGGCTTCATCGGCCTGGTATTCCCGGGGCTGATAGTCGTCTTCTATGCCTGGCAGTTGCGCCGGGCCAGCCTGCTCTCCCTGTTATGGTCTCCGTTGGGCCTGGCCCTGCTTCTCCTTCTCCTGGTCCCCTGGTTGGTGGCCAGCGAGCTGGCCAACCCGGGGTTCATCAAATTTCAGGTCGTTAATGAACAGATCTTGCGCTTCCTGGGAAGGCGCCAGCCGCCGGACATCAACCCCTTCTCCCTTCCCGGCTTCTGGCTCTTTCTGGGCATCTGGCTGAGTCCCTATACACCCCTGCTTCCCGGGGCCTTCTGGCGGTTCTGGAGGGAGACCGGGGAAGCTGCCCACCGCGCCGGCCGGCTTCTGGTCATCTGGCCCGCGGTGATCCTGATCTTCTTTAGCCTGTCCTCCAGCCGCATCGAATACTACTCCCTGCCGGCCCTGCCACCCCTGGCCCTGCTCATCGGCTGGCGCCTTAAGCGCTATCTGGATACCCCCGGGGACCGCGGCCCCCTCTGGGCCCTGCTGATCATCGGCCTCTTGGGGCTGGCCACCCTGTTTCTCCTCCCTTATTTGGAGCAGGTCTGCGCTGCCAATCGCCGGGAGTTCGCGGGCATGTTCTGCCTCATCGCCCCGGTGGCCCGCCCGGTGACTTACCTGATCCCGGCCCTGGCCCTGGCGGGCTTCTATGCCGGCTGGGCCCGGCGACCCCGTCTGGCCGCGGCTTGCTATGGCGTCCTGGCCCTTTCTCTGCTTCTGTTCACCTTTCGCATCTGGCTGACCCTCATGCCGGCCTTGAGCGACCAGATCCCGGGGCTATGGCTCCGGCAAAACGCCGCTTCCTTCGACGTGGTGGTCATGGAGCAGATCGAGGAGTACGAATACGGCGCCTCCCTGGCCTTTTACGCCGGCCGCCCTATCCTCATGGTGAAACGCCACGGCCTCCCTCAATTTCCCCGCCCGGTTCCCCCGGCCAAGGACTACCTCATTACCCCCGAGCGACTGCAAAACTTGTGGCAGGGGCCGGATAGGGTCTTCCTGCTGATCGACGACGCCACCCCGCCGGAGCCCTGGCTGAAAGGGGCGGAGGTGCCCCTGGCCCTGCCCGGTAAACGCCTGCTGGCCAACCGCTAAAGGAAGGTTTACGGTTTTTGGTTTTAGGTTTTTGGTTTTTGGTTTTTTGGAAGGGCCTAGTCGGCCTGGGGGCCTCATCGTCTTAATTTGCCTTCAGGAAACAGGCTCACCCTGGTCCCCTCCCATCCCCTCCCCTTCCCGGCGATTTTTTAATATACTGATGGAAAATCCTTCCCCTTGGAGAGCCAATAATGCTGAAAATTGCGGCAGGACGAGCCCCACTGGCCGTCTTGATCTGCCTGACCATCCTGGCTGGGCCGCTTTCGGCCCAGATGGACCGGTACGAGGAAGAATCCGGGGTCCCGGCTAAGGCCCTGGACCTTTTCCATCAGGCCCAGGGATTGGAACAGAGCGGCCGCGGCGAGGAGGCGATCAAGGCCTACCAGAAGGCCATCCTCCTGGAGCCCGATTATGCCGAGGCCCGGCAGCAGTTAGGTCTGGCTTATGCCAATTTGAACCGCTACCCGGAAGCGGTCCAGGCGTTTAAGGAGGTCGTTCGCTTGCAGCCCCAGTCGGCCATGGCCCAGGGAAACCTGGGAGCGGCCTATATGAAAATGGAGCGTTTTCCGGAGGCCCGGGACGCCTTCCTGAAGGCGTTGCGCCTGCGCCCCGACGACCCTGAGAACCACTACCGCCTGGGGCTGGCCCTGGGCAAAATGAGCCGGGATCGGGAAGCCCTGGCGGAGTTCGTCCAGGCCGTCAAATTACAGCCTGACATGGCCCGGGCCCACCGCAACCTGGGCCTGGCCTACCTCAACCTGGGCCGCCTGGAAGAGGCCGGCAAAGAGCTGAAGGCCGCGGCGGCCCTGGACCCCAATGATCCCCAGGTACATTATGCCCTGAGCGTTTACTATGCCAGGACCGGGGACGTTACCGCCGCCAACCGGGAATTCAAGACCCTCCAGGGACTGGACAAGGATCTGGCCCAGAAGCTGGTGGAACAGATTCGCAAATGAGCCGGCCTTCAGGGAGGATTCCCTCGATCCCAACCGCAGATTTCCAGGAGCCGCGGCCAGGAATGACCCGGGGAAGCGCCCCATTGATGCTCCCCCAAACCTTCCTGGACCGGATAGCCTCCAATTGTCAGGTGGCCGCGGCCACCCAGGCCGGGGGCTACTCCCTGTGCGGCGCCCTGCTTAGGCTGCGGCAGCTCTATAAATGGGAACATCGCCTGCCACCCTGGCGGGAGCCGGAACCCGCCGCAGTGCTGGAGTGGATTGAAGCCAGGGAGCACGCCTGGGAGACCCTGCAAGGAGCCGCCTGGCAGCGGCTCCCCTTAGGAAGACGGCGCTTCCAGCCTCTGGCGGTGGCTGCAATCAACCGGCGCCTGATTCCCCTGGGCTTCGCCTATGGCGCCGGCCTGAGCCGGGGGCAGACTCCCACCTGTTTCCTGGCAGAACTGCAAGAAGTCCGGCGCCGGGGTGACCTGACCATCTTGTTGCTGGGCCAGGAGTTGGCCCGGGACCTGGACGGATCCCCGGCCTTGCGCCAGGGGCCCTGGATTTACGTCCGCCGGCAGGCCTGGGAATTCTACCTATGGGACCGCGTCTCCGACCCCATCCAGCAGCACAAACCCTTTCTGCAAGTGGCCCTGAGGACTTACGGGCTGGAGCTGGCCAGCCTGCTCCGGGACCCTGCGGCCCATTGGCCCGGGTTTGAGGCCTTCCTGGCCGGGGAGTTGGAGGCCGTCATCCACCACGAAGTTGGGGAGGCTCTGGAGCCCAGCCTGGGACCGGCCTTTGCCGCGCTTTTGGACCTTGCTCCCCATAGCCGGCTGGAGCTGTGGCTCCGGACCCTGAAAGACGCCCTGGCCGAAGTCAACGAATGGGGCCGCCTCGCCTACCTGATCGAGGAGCGCCGCCTGGCTTCCCTGGCGCTGCTGCTGGCCTTGCGGCCTCCCCTTTACGCCCCGCTCATGCCGGAGCTGGAGCCGGCCTTCCGGCACCTGCGTGACTCCGGTGATTGGGGGCCGCTGGCCGCGGCCCGGGAACAGATCCTCGGCCGTCTGCGGCAGGTGGCCGGGGACTTGCATGATCTCCTGGACCGCCCGGAGAGCGCCCGCGGCGACTGGCTGCAGGCCGAAATCCAGCGGCGCTATCTGGCTCCCTTGGGGCTGTAGGCCGGATTTCCTCCCACTGCGCACTGTACAGAATCTTTGCATTTTGGCCGTCAACCGGCTATAATTAATTAAAAAATCATATTAAGGGGTTGAGGCTCGGACCATCCGCCTCAGCAGGCGAAGGGCGGGCGACCTCAGCACAGGCTGGAAGCCTGTGCCACTGTCGCCTCTACGCTGTCTTTTGCGAAAACTCGAAACTGGGCGACCCAGCGGGTCGCCCCTACAACTCGAAACTCGAAATGGCTGATCCGCATAAAGAAAAAATCTTGATTCTGGACTTCGGCTCCCAGTACACCCAGCTCATTGCCCGACGGGTGCGGGAACTCAAGGTCTACTGCGAAATTCACCCCTTCAGCCTGCCGCTGGCTGGCATCCGGGAGTTTGCCCCCGGGGGCCTCATCCTCTCCGGCGGGCCCCGCAGCGTCTATGAGCCTGACGCCCCCAGCCTCGATCCGGCGGTCTTCTCCCTGGGGGTGCCGGTCCTGGGCATTTGTTACGGCATCCAGCTTATGAACCACCTGCTGGGTGGGAAAGTTTCCCCGGCCGCCTCCCGGGAATACGGCTACAAGTCCTTCAGCATCCTGGACACCCAGGACTTGTTCGTAGGCCTCAACCCTGAGGAACAGGTCTGGATGAGCCACGGCGACCTGGTGGAAGAAGTGGCCCCGGGCTTCGAAATCATTGGGGCCAGCGATAACTGTCCCGCCGGGGCGGTGCGCCACCGGGAGCGGCGGCTTTACGGGGTGCAGTTTCACCCGGAGGTGCACCACACTCCCCGGGGCAAGGTGATCCTCAGCAATTTTCTCTTCCGCATCTGCGGCCTCAAACCCCTGTGGACCATGCACTCTTTCATCGAGGCCGCCACCGCCGCCATCCGCCGGGAGGTGGGGGACCAGCGGGTCATCTGCGCCCTGTCCGGCGGGGTGGACTCCTCGGTCACCGCCATCCTGGCGCACCGGGCCATCGGGGACCGCCTCACTTGCGTCTTCGTGGATAATGGCCTGCTCCGCCGGGGTGAGGCCGAGGAAGTGCTTAACCTTTTCCGGAACCACCACCACCTGAACCTGGTGCACGTGGACGCCACCGACAAGTTCCTGCAAATTCTGCAGGGGATCGTTGACCCGGAGGAGAAACGCAAGCGCATCGGCCACGAATTCATCTCAACCTTTGCCGCCGAGGCGGAGAAGCTGGGCGGGGTGAAATACCTGGCCCAGGGCACCCTTTACCCCGACGTCATCGAGAGCGTCTCCTTCAAGGGCCCTTCGGCCACCATCAAGACCCATCACAACGTGGGCGGCCTGCCGGAGATCATGCCTCTGAAGCTGTTGGAGCCACTGCGAGAGCTTTTCAAGGACGAGGTCCGGGAGGTGGGCCGCGAATTAGGCCTACCGGACCGCCTGGTCTGGCGCCACCCCTTCCCCGGGCCGGGGCTGGCCATCCGCATCCTGGGGGAAGTGGACCGGGAACGCCTGGACATCCTGCGGCAGGCGGACGCCATCGTCATCGAAGAGATGTTGGCCGCGGGCTACTACCGCCAGGTGTGGCAGGCCTTTGCGCTGCTGCTGCCCATCCGCACCGTGGGGGTCATGGGGGATGAGCGCACCTATGAGAACGTCATCGCCCTCAGGATCGTCGATTCCGCCGACGCCATGACCGCGGATTGGAGCCGCCTGCCCCATGAATTTTTGGCCCGGCTGGCCAATCGCATCATCAACGAAGTGAAAAGGGTGAACCGGGTGGTCTACGACATCTCCTCCAAACCGCCCAGCACCATTGAGTGGGAGTGAAAAGGCAGTTTTCAGTAATTAGTTGCCAGTTGCCAGTAAAGGCGAGAAATGAAATTGGAATTTCTTGGCGATGCTCTTGACCATTTTAAAGGCTCTGTTTTCGAAGCCTTGCAAAGTTCTAATATCCTAGAAAACTTTCTTGTCGATGGTATGATTAGTGATATTGATAATTGGGCTCCTGAACACTTGTCTTTATATGCAAAGCTTCTGCGTGTTAAGAGGCATCAAATTGTTGAACATAAAGCCCATCTTGATATAAACCGGAAGAGTTATTTCGATGAAATACCCCAGTCTGGCGATCTTTTTGTTGATCCAGATACAGGGATTAAGACTAGTCCGGTTAATGAAGTTCAGAAATATCTTAAAAAAGAAGAGCTTTTTTCATTGATGAAAAACCAAAAGCAGCGTGTTGTCGCTGTTTATCAGCATAAAAGCCGAAAAGATTTAAGATTGCGGGTTGACGATGTTTTAAAATATTTGCGCTTAGGAGACCCGAATTGCAAATGTCTCTCCTACTTTGCAGGTAACGTTGCACTTCTATTTTTCTGTTTTCAACTTGACCGCATTGAAGCTATTAGAGCCCACTTTCATAAGTTTCTTGGTTATCGTGCTGATAATCGAGTTGGATTATGGATTTGATGATTGGCAATAAAAAACTGATTACTGATCACTGATTACTGGTTACTATTTCAATAACATGGCGACCCCTAAGAAAGATAAGGCAACCACTCCACCCCAGGCGTTGGAGCCTACGGCCCCCATGACCTTCCGGGAGATTCTCGGCCAGGAGCGGGTCATCTCCCACCTGAGGACCGCCGGGCAAAAAGGCCGGCTGTCCCACGCCTACCTGTTCCTGGGCCCGGAGGGGGTGGGCAAGGCCTGCACGGCCCGGGCCCTGGCTGCGGCGCTCAACTGTCAGGAACCGTTGGAAGACGGGGATGCCTGCGGCGCCTGCGCCTCCTGCCGGAGGCTGGCGGCTGGCGTTCATCCGGACTTCCTGGTGATCAGCCCGACCTCGGAGTCCCACCGCTATCAGCCCCAGATCAAGATCGAGCAGATTCGGGAGTTCCGCCGCCTCACCGCCTATCCCCCCTTCGGCGACGGCTGGCGGGTGGCCCTGATCAAGCCGGCGGAAACCATGACCAACGAGGCGGCCAACGCCCTGCTGAAGACCCTGGAGGAGCCGCCGGAGCGGCATCTCCTGCTGCTTACCGCCCAGGTGGAGGCGGACCTGCTGCCCACCGTGGTCTCCCGCTGCCACAAGCTGGCCTTCGTCCCACTGCCCGCCGCCTTGGTGGCCCGAGAACTCAGGGAACGCCGGGGGCTGGCGGCGCCCCAGGCCCGGCTGCTGGCGGCCTTGAGCGGCGGCTCCCTGGGCCGGGCCCTCACCCTGGACCCAGAGGCCATCCTGGCCCAACGCCGCCAAATGCTGGCCGACCTGGAGGCCTTCTCCGGCGGCTCGGCCAGCCTGGCTTTCGATTGGGCCCAACGCCTGGCCAAGAGCCGCCCTGACCTGGATTATTTCCTGTCCCTGGCCCAACTCTGGTATCGGGACCTGCTCCTCTACCGTTTCCGGGCCCCCAAATCCTTGCTGGCCCACCAGGACCTGCTACCGGAGATGGCCCGGGAGGCGGCTGCCCCTCTGGATAGGTTGTTTCAGCAATTTACCGCCCTGGGCACAGCCCAGCGTCATCTTCAGGCCAATCTCAACCCGGAGTTGACCCTGGACATCCTGGGGTTGCGCCTGCAACGCCGAGGACAGTCACATGCCGCTCGCTAAGGTTTGCCTGGGACCCGGCTTTCCCTGCTGCCTCCTGGACTCCGGCGGGGTGGAGATCGAGCGCAACGACCGGGTGGTGGTGCAAAGTGACCATGGCCTGAAGCTGGGGAGGGTGAAGACGGTCTTCGGTGACGCCGACCCGCAGCTGTTTCCGGACCAGATTAAGAGCATGCTGCGCCTGGCCACTCCTGAGGACCTGCTGCAGGAGGAAAAGAACCGGGACCTGGAGAAACGGGCCTGGGAGCATTGCCTGCGCCGCGTCCAGACCCACCGCCTGCCCATCTACCTGGTGCAGGTGGACTGCCTCTTTGACGCCTCCAAGATCATTTTTTACTTCACCGCCCCAGGCCGGGTCGATTTCCGGGAACTGGTCAAGGACCTGGTGCAGGAGTTCCGCATCCGCATCGAGTTGCGCCAGATCGGGGTGCGCCATCGGGCCAAGATGGTGGGCGGCCTGGGAATCTGCGGGCGGGGGCTGTGCTGCACCTCCTTCCTCAGGGACTTCGAACCGGTCAGTGTCCGCATGGCCAAGGAACAGCAGCTCAGCCTCAACCCCAACAAGATCTCCGGTATCTGCGGTCGCTTGATGTGCTGCCTCACTTACGAATATGCCGCCTATCAGGATGTCAGAAAACACCTGCCCCGGGTGGGCAAACGCATCCAGACCCCCGCAGGGGAAGGCAAGATCATCCGCTACAACCTGATCCGGGAAACCGTGACCCTGGAATTGGAGGACAAGCAAGAGTTGGAAGTGGCCCTGGCGGACCTCAACGCCGGCGACACCCCGGCGAACTCCGATTAACCAGAGGTTGAAACCTTACGGCGCTGCATCTTTACAAAAAAATGGTATTAATCTAATCAGGCATCTGGCAAGGCTGTGGCGAGGTTAGCATGGACGATTCCGACCGCGTCCTCGAATCCCTAAAGGTACAGATCAAGAAGGAGATCGTCGACAACTACTTCGCCGACCGGGTCTACCTAGATGAAGATCTGGATTTACTGCGCCAGGAAACCGAGTCCTACCACAAGGAGTTTGAGCTGCTGGGCCGCCGCTTCATGGCCCTTTTTCAGGCCCTGGGCTCCGAGGCCGGCTGCGGCCTGCTCATGGAGGTCCTGGGCCTCAAGGTTTGGCCTTTTTATGAATCATACTGCGCCCTGCCGGAGCGAGAGCGCCAGGAACTCCTGAAAGATCAGCGCCACCGGGGCTTCACCGCCAGCCACCGCTTCCGCAACCTGATCCTGGACCTTTACGAACGGCTTTACCGGGACAGCGCACTCCTCAGGGAAAATTACGAAAGAATACTCACCCACCTGAAACTCATCAACGAAGACATCGACAAGTTCAACCGATCATATGACTTCGGGCTCCTGGCGGCCCAGATCGAGGCCCTGGAGGGCCGGAGCGAGGTGATTTCCGGGGGTCTGTTGTCCCCGGAGCGGGAGGAGCTGTCCACCCGCATGCGCTTCAAACGGCGGCAGCTCACCGAGGCGGAGATGCCCCCGCCGCCGCGGCTGCCACCCCCTGCCGAAATCAAGGACCGGTTGCTGGAGATGATTTCCCGAATAGAAAGATAGCTTTGCCAATAACTTACCGATTAAGCTGGTTTTCTTTGAAGACGAAGATGGTCTTGCCCAGGCACAGGGCCATCCCGGCCCTGCTCCTCCTGCTGGCGGCTGGCTGCCTGGGCGGCTGCGGCCCGACCCTTTATCAGGTCAGCGTCAACGGCTACACCGACTTGGCGGCGCCGGCGGCCATCGCCCCCGGAGGCAGCTTTTTCATCATCGAAAACCGCGAGGCCAGGAACCCCCTGCTGGAAAAGGAGATTATGGAGAAGATCGTCAAACTTCTGGAGCAGCGGGGCTATCAGATGGCCGCCTACGAGAAGGCGCAGTATTACCTGTTCTTCAGCTACGGCAGCGGCCCGGGGCGCAGCGCCCCCGTAGCCATGCCGGATTACTACGGCTGGGGCTTGGGCGGCGGCTACGGCTGGCCCCAATCCTATCTCTTTGTAGCGCCCTTTTTCTCTTACTACCCCCAGGAGAGCCTCTATGATCGCTGGCTCCTGATCAACGTCGTGGACGGCAAATACCATCGGGAGAAAGGCGAGTTTCGCGCCCTGTGGGTGGGCGAGGCCCGGAGCACCGGGACTTCCGGGGATCTGCGACTGGGCGTCAATTATTTGCTCCTGGCCAATTTCCAGGAATTCGGCAAAAATACCGGCAAGGCGGTGGCCGTGGAGATCAACGAGCAGGCCCCCCAGATTCAGGGCTTGGTCAAGTAGCATCGAGAGTTTCGATTCGATCGTTGGGGCGACAGTGGCACAGGCTTCCAGCCGGTGATCTGGTCGCCCAGGGTGTATGTGGGGCTCTCAGTGAGTGATTTGAGCTTTCCACTTTCTGTTAACCGCAAACCATCCCAGGAGCGCTCCCGGAATTGGGCCAGCTACTGAGCAGAGTTGATGATTTTTTCCGGCGCCGTCTCTGGCAGGAGGAAGACCACTGGCCGGCAGTTCTCTTTGCTTGCAAGTGCCTCCGCATCCTGATCCTGGCCGGTCGCGGTCTCATCCAGAACCAGTCCCTGGTGCGCTCCTCGGCCCTGGCCTACGCCACCATTCTGGGTTTTATTCCCCTGTTCGCCCTGCTCTTCGCCATCCTCCAGGCCATCGGCATGCCTCGCCTTTTGGCCACCTACTTCCTGGAGAACCTGGCCCCCGGCTCCCAGGATTTCGTCAACCAGATCCTGCATTACCTCGAAAATACCAGGGTGACCTCCCTGGGGGTCTTCGGGGTGGTGGCCCTGTTGGGTGACCTGGTCATCATCATGACCAACGTGGAGAAGGCCTTCAATAAGACCTGGCAGGTCAGCCAAACCCGCCCCTGGAGCCGCAAGGTCAGCGACTACCTGAGCATCTTCCTGCTCTTTCCCATCCTCATGGCAGTGGCCCTCTCCCTCTCCACCTCCTTCCTGAGCATTCATTTGGGTATCCATGGCTTCCTGGCGGCAGTGTTGCCCCGAATCTTCTTCACCGCCACCCGCTGGCTGGTCTCCCTGGGGGTGCTGTGGCTGGCCTTTATCTTCATCTACCTGGTGATGCCCAATACCCGGGTACGTTTCTGGTCCGCGGTCCTGGGCGGGGTGGTGGGTGGCAGCGTCTGGCAGTTGGCCCAGTGGCTGTTCATCTCGATCCAGGGGGGCTCGGATTATTACAACGCTATTTACGGCGCCCTCTATAATCTGCTCTTCATCTTTATCTGGATGTTCTGGTGCTGGCTCATCCTGCTCTTCGGCACCGAGGTGGCCTTTGCCCACCAGAACCTGGACTGTCTCACCCGGGGGTTCCGCCGGCCGCCCCTGCCCCCGGAGCCGGTGGACGAATACCTGGGCCTGGCGGCCCTGCTCAGCATCAGCGCCCGCTTCCACCGGCGGCAGCCGCCCCTGTCCCTGGAGGAGTTGGCGGAGATCCTGCCTCAGGGCAACAACCTGACGGCGCGGGTGGTCCAGATGCTCCAGGACTGCAATCTGGTGGTGCAGGTGGCACCCGGCAAGCGGGCGCGGTCGCCTCAGTTTCTGCCCAACCTGCCGCTGAGCCAGGTGACCGTGGCCGAGGTCCTGGAGTGCCTGCGGCGCGGACGTACGGCCGCTATCCATCAGGCCTTGGAGACGGACCCCGGGCTGGCCGCGGCCCTGGACCGCCTGCTGCAGGCGGGGCCCCCGGCCGCGGCGCCATCCCCAACCCTCAGGGAAGTAGTGGAGTCTTGGGGAACCACCGGGGAAGACGGATCAGCCAAGGGGAATCAGGGTAGCAAGGCTTAGCTCCGGCGATAATGACTACCAGCTAGCCGCGCTCAGCTCCAAACCCGGAAACCTGTTGAGACGCCGGTGCTGCCGCAGCCAGAATCAGCTGCCGCCAATCGACATAGGTAGGCCCTCGCGGGCTTTCCCTGTCACACCACCGGGCGTACGGGTCCGTACCCGGCGGTTCGGATGGTTAAGCTATCTCCCCGGTGCTAACCTCGGGAGGCCAAGCGAGATAAAATAGGTGTTGGGCAGGGCAAAGCTGAGGGCCGGGCTGCGGCTGAGCCGCCACGGGCCGTGGGCGCTGCCGGCCGTTTGGGCCGCCAGATCACGGCCCACCCCGAGCCGACGTAAAGCCGCAAATCGGCTCCGGCCTCGCTTCCATTGCCGCCAGACCATCATCCTGAGGCGACGCCGGAGCCATGAGTCAAGTTGCCGCAGCAGCGAAGGAGTTTCGCAAAAGCCAAAGTAGCCCCGCCAGCCGATCAGAAATAGTCTGAGACGGTTCACCAGATGGGCCGGGGTTAGGTGGCGACTAGTGCGGGTCAGTTCGCGGACTCGCAGCTTAAAGCGTGCCAGGGACTGGGGGGCTATCCGTCTCTTGGGCTTACTGGAAGAGGTGAAGCTAAAACCCAAGAACTTGCGCTCCCCAGGGCGGGCTACCGCACTCTTCCCCTGGTTCACCTTGAGCTTGAGCCGCTTTTCCAAAAACCGGCTCACACTCGCCATCACCCGCTCACCCGCCCGCACGCTCCGCACATAGATGTTACAGTCGTCGGCGTAGCGCACGAAGCGGTGCCCGCGTCTCTCCAACTCCCGATCCAGTACGTCCAACATCAGGTTGGACAGCAGGGGCGACAGTGGCCCGCCTTGCGGCGTCCCCTCCGCAGCTGGGCTTACCAAGCCATTCTCCAGCACTCCCGCATTGAGAAACGCCCGCAGGAGCTTGAGCACCCGCCTGTCCTTCACCCGCTGGGCCACCAGGCCCATGAGGATATCATGGTTCACCCGGTCAAAGAACTTTTCCAGGTCGATATCCACCACATAGCCGTAGCCCTGGGCGATATGCCTCTGCGCCTGGGCCACCGCCTGGTGTGCCGACCGTCCGGGGCGAAAGCCATAGCTGTGCTCAGAGAACGTCCGGTCCCAGGAGCTTTGCAGCACCTCCATCACCGCCTGCTGAACAAAACGGTCCAGCACCGTGGGGATTCCCAAAAGGCGTTCCCCACCTCCCGGTTTGGGGATCTTCACCCTTTTGACCGGCTGCGGCTGATAAGCGCCCTGCAACAACTGCTCCCGAATCCGGGGCCAGTGCTCCTTAAGATAGTCGGCCAGATCCTCTACCCTCATACCGTCTATCCCCGGGCTGCCCTTGTTGGCCTTGACTCGCTTCAGCGCCCTCACCAGATTATCTCGCTGACATACCTCCTCCATCAGACACTCAGGTGACGCCGGGCTTTCAGTGCCATACCCCGCCTTGACGGCTTCAGTCCCTTCACCGGCAGCCTTTGGGGCTTCACCCCTACCTTCTGCCGCGAAGGCCAGCTTCATCTGGTTCTTCTGCTGCTTGGCCGCCATGAGAGATACCTCCTACTTGCCGCTCCATACCGTTCGGCCCTTCGGTGAACCTACACCTACTATGGCCTCTGCTGACTCCTGCACCGCGGTCAGGGGACCTCACGACCCCCTCAGTCCCGCACCCGGGACACGTTGCAAGCCTCCCGAGGTAAGCACCGCCGCCTTCGCCACACACCTGCCGGATTTACAGCCCTGGCCCTTGATGGATATGGACTTCGCGATCATATGCCCGCTTGTCCGGCCAAACCTGCCTCGTATCCGGTTCCTGTCCGTCAGGTCGTGGCTTTGCTCCACGCTTCCTTCAGACCCCGCCTCACGACGACGCCCTTGCGCTTCGCTAACCCTTCACCTCCATCAGGTTGGGTAGAGGACTTTCACCTCCAAGCTGCTGTACATGCTCGGCACACATCGACATAGGTAGGCCCTCGCGGGCTTTCCCTGTCACACCACCGGGCGTACGGGTCCGTACCCGGCGGTTCGGATGGTTAAGCTATCTCCCCGGTGCTAACCTCGGGAGGCCAAGCGAGATAAAATAGGTGTTGGGCAGGGCAAAGCTGAGGGCCGGGCTGCGGCTGAGCCGCCACGGGCCGTGGGCGCTGCCGGCCGTTTGGGCCGCCAGATCACGGCCCACCCCGAGCCGACGTAAAGCCGCAAATCGGCTCCGGCCTCGCTTCCATTGCCGCCAGACCATCATCCTGAGGCGACGCCGGAGCCATGAGTCAAGTTGCCGCAGCAGCGAAGGAGTTTCGCAAAAGCCAAAGTAGCCCCGCCAGCCGATCAGAAATAGTCTGAGACGGTTCACCAGATGGGCCGGGGTTAGGTGGCGACTAGTGCGGGTCAGTTCGCGGACTCGCAGCTTAAAGCGTGCCAGGGACTGGGGGGCTATCCGTCTCTTGGGCTTACTGGAAGAGGTGAAGCTAAAACCCAAGAACTTGCGCTCCCCAGGGCGGGCTACCGCACTCTTCCCCTGGTTCACCTTGAGCTTGAGCCGCTTTTCCAAAAACCGGCTCACACTCGCCATCACCCGCTCACCCGCCCGCACGCTCCGCACATAGATGTTACAGTCGTCGGCGTAGCGCACGAAGCGGTGCCCGCGTCTCTCCAACTCCCGATCCAGTACGTCCAACATCAGGTTGGACAGCAGGGGCGACAGTGGCCCGCCTTGCGGCGTCCCCTCCGCAGCTGGGCTTACCAAGCCATTCTCCAGCACTCCCGCATTGAGAAACGCCCGCAGGAGCTTGAGCACCCGCCTGTCCTTCACCCGCTGGGCCACCAGGCCCATGAGGATATCATGGTTCACCCGGTCAAAGAACTTTTCCAGGTCGATATCCACCACATAGCCGTAGCCCTGGGCGATATGCCTCTGCGCCTGGGCCACCGCCTGGTGTGCCGACCGTCCGGGGCGAAAGCCATAGCTGTGCTCAGAGAACGTCCGGTCCCAGGAGCTTTGCAGCACCTCCATCACCGCCTGCTGAACAAAACGGTCCAGCACCGTGGGGATTCCCAAAAGGCGTTCCCCACCTCCCGGTTTGGGGATCTTCACCCTTTTGACCGGCTGCGGCTGATAAGCGCCCTGCAACAACTGCTCCCGAATCCGGGGCCAGTGCTCCTTAAGATAGTCGGCCAGATCCTCTACCCTCATACCGTCTATCCCCGGGCTGCCCTTGTTGGCCTTGACTCGCTTCAGCGCCCTCACCAGATTATCTCGCTGACATACCTCCTCCATCAGACATTCAGGTGACGCCGGGCTTTCAGTGCCATACCCCGCCTTGACGGCTTCAGTCCCTTCACCGGCAGCCTTTGGGGCTTCACCCCTACCTTCTGCCGCGAAGGCCAGCTTCATCTGGTTCTTCTGCTGCTTGGCCGCCATGAGAGATACCTCCTACTTGCCGCTCCATACCGTTCGGCCCTTCGGTGAACCTACACCTACTATGGCCTCTGCTGACTCCTGCACCGCGGTCAGGGGACCTCACGACCCCCTCAGTCCCGCACCCGGGACACGTTGCAAGCCTCCCGAGGTAAGCACCGCCGCCTTCGCCACACACCTGCCGGATTTACAGCCCTGGCCCTTGATGGATATGGACTTCGCGATCATATGCCCGCTTGTCCGGCCAAACCTGCCTCGTATCCGGTTCCTGTCCGTCAGGTCGTGGCTTTGCTCCACGCTTCCTTCAGACCCCGCCTCACGACGACGCCCTTGCGCTTCGCTAACCCTTCACCTCCATCAGGTTGGGTAGAGGACTTTCACCTCCAAGCTGCTGTACATGCTCGGCACACATAAAAAAAGCCCGCCTCGTCAAGAGGCGGGCTTACTGTTATGAAATTAATAGTGGCACAGGCTTCCAGCTTGTGCCACTAAAGTACCATCGCGCCTTTTGGGGTTTACTCCCAAGTTCGGGATGGATCGGGGGTGACCCTGTCCCCAACCTACTCATAATGGGTCCACATGCGAAGGATTTTAATGATTTTCTCCTGTTCCAGGACTTCGTAGACCAATCGGTGCTGAATATTGATGCGGCGTGAATAGGCGCCGGCAAGGTCGCCCACCAGTTTTTCAAACCGAGGGGAAGTGCGGAAAGGATCGTTTCGGATGATTTCCAATAGCTCGATGGCTTTGCCCTTGAGGCCGACGGCGGCCAGCTTTTTGGCGTCCCTTTGGGCCTGCCTGGTGTAAACAATTTTCCATGTCACCAATCAAGCTCCCTGGCGCATTCGTCCACCGGCGTCTGCAAGCCTTCCCGGATGGACTCGCGCATGCCGGGAATAGACAGCAAATACAGGGTCTCCTGGATGGCCCTCCAGTCTTCCTCGGAAAGCAAGACCGCATTGGTTCTTTTCCCGGTGATGAGAATCGGTTCGTGAGATGCAGCCGCCTCATCCACCAGGCGTCCCAACTTCGTCCGCGCCTGGCCAACCTTTATGGTAGTCATAAATCCACCTTTTCCTAAGTTCCTTTCAAAGTAATAAAAAAGGCCGCCTACGTCAAGGGGCGGGCATGCTCTTCCACGCAGTCAGTGGCCCAGGCTTCCAGCCTGGGCGCACAGGCCAGAGGCCTGTGCCACTAAAAAGGGCTTAACTACCGGGTTCGGGATGGGATCGGGTGTGGCCCCTCCATTCCATTTTCTATTCCAGATTTTCCAAGGTCCATTCAGGTGCAGGAATTTCGATGGTAGTCATTTGGGCCTCGGCTTCAAAGGGAACCGCGGTGCTCAACATATCTTCGGCCCCGATCTTTAAGGATTCCAGCAATTCTTCCCGCGTCTTTTCCTGGGCATTGACCCCGGGAAGATCAACGAGCCACCCAATCCACCATTTACCGCTTTTTTTGATCATGGCCCTGAATTTCATTGTTTCACCCATGGAATATCCTGCCACGCAGTGATTTCAAATCTAAAACAAAGGGGTCTCCTTGCAATTTTTCTAATGCTTCAAGAATATTTTCCCGTTCCCGCCGGGCCAATCTGGCAAGCTTCTTCTCGAAGCGATCATGAATTTCTGCCCGCCAGACAGCTTTAGTCCTCTCGGTCATGCAACTGCTCTTTTATGACTTTCCCCAATGGCTTGGTCTTTCCAGAAAGATAATCCTGCCAGGCGGCATCAGAAGCTCCTACTTCTGCCGGAGTCAATTTATCCAGCTTTTCTTGCAGAGCTTCCCATTCCTCAAATGGCACAACGACCGCGACTTTCCTTCCTCTTGCATCAGTAATGTATTGAATTGGCATATTCGCTTCCTCAGCCTTTAGATACCAAATATAAAAAAAGCCCGCCTCCGTCAAGGGGCGAGCTTGGTGCTAGAAATTAAAAGTGGCACAGGCTTCCAGCCTGTGAGTGGCGACGTCCTACTCTTCCTGCAGGGTGCGCACCGCCCACCGTCAATGCGGGTGGGCACTGCCTACCATTTCCTTTAGTAGGTGAGCACGACCCAATCAAAAAATTATAACTCAAGTTTCGCACCAAGTAACTGCGGATAATTACTTATTATTGTTTTAGAAAGAGATCAATAAAATGGAAAAGGCTCCAGATTTGTGGTAAGTTAAGATTGCGAAATCGTTAACGAAACCCACAAAAAAGGAGCCTTCCCTTGCATAACAGGAAAATCGTTCTCTTTCAAGGACAAATCGAAACGGCCCTGAAAAATTTCCGCGCCGAACTGGACCTGAGGATCAAGGAATTGTTTGCCGTGCTTCATATTCAAAGCCATCTGACCGGAGCCGGTATCCGCAAGCACGAAGGCTTCAGCCCCCGGCATCTCTTGTTTGTCCTTACCAATCTGGTGTTTCTGCATATCAAGACCGTCCATGACCTGGTCCACCGACCGCTCAAGTCCCTGTTTCAAGCCCAAAAAGACGCCTTCTACCGCTTCAAGAAAGCCGAATGGAGTTGGGGGCCTTTTTACCGGCGCTTCCTCGCCTACCTGGGCGGGCGGCTGCAGTGGTCCCAGACGGCCCGGGAAAACTGCTTCATCCTGGATACCTCCGCCCTCCCCAAACGGGGCAAACGCCTGGAAAATCTGAGTTTCGTCTACGACCACTCTCAAGGCAAAACCGTCAAAGGCTATGAGATCCTGACCCTGGGATTGTTGACGTCCCGAAACTTCTATCCCGTGAACTTCGGCCACCATTTCTCCCAAACCGCCCCCGTGGAGGCCGGAGAGGCCCGGCCCCGCAAGACCAGGGGAGATTTGGCCCGGCGTCTCCGCGATGCCAGGGAGTTGACCAAACCGGCCCTGGCCTTGAAGATGCTTAAGGAAGCCCTGGCACAAGGTATTCCGGCCCTTTACCTCCTGGTGGATGCCTGGTTTACTTCCCCCAAATTCTGTCAAGGGGTCAAGGACCTGGGCCTTAACGTCATCGGCCGCTTGAAGCGGGACCATACCCTCTACTATCGGGACGGGGTCGGCTCTACCCTGGACCAACTCTATCAGGCCTACAAACACCGGCTGGTCAAGGCGGCGGAATTAGGGCTCTCCCTTACCCTGGCACCGGTCCGGTGCGGCAATGGCCTGCAGGGCGCCATCGTCTTTACCAAAGGCTATAAAGAGCCTGATCTGGAAGCCCGACCCGGAGGCAAAATCAAGGCGGAGCCGCCTTGGGCCGCCTTTTTCACCACCGACCTTACCCTGACCGCCGTCCAGGTAGTGCAAAAATATCTAGGCCGCTGGTCCATTGAGGTGTTTTTCAAAGAAGCCAAGCAGCGCCTGGAGCTGGGTCAAGAGCAGGGCCGTTCCTTTGCCGCCCAGGTTTTCTCCGTCACCCAGGCCTTTTTCCGTTACAGCCTGTTGGCCTACCTCCTGGAGCACGATGAGCGGTCCCAGACCATCGGCGACCTCTTCCGCCAACTGGAAGAAGAGACCGGTAAGCTCACCTTCTTGGAGCGCCTGTGGCAATACCTTGTCACTTTCCTGAAAACCGTGCTAAACACTCTGGCCCAATTTGGTGATCCAGAACCCCAGTTTCGAGCTTATCTCAACGCTATCTCCAATTCTTTTAACCACTTTTCCCCAATTCAGGGGTGCGAAACTTGAGTTATAAATTTAAGGCAAGTCTAAGCTTCCAAAATCACATATTAGCATCGATATAAGAAAATACATCTTCAGTAGTTATTAATATAGGCGGTAAAAAAATTTCCTTTGCTACAACTGCCGCAGTAATATCTGTATTTATTATGACTATTTTTTTTAAGACATTATTTGAAGCTATCGCTCTTCTAAAAAAGGATCGGCCTTGTTGATCAGCTTGTGGGAAAGAGTACCCAAAAACTATTATTTGTTCAGCAGCTTCAATTTCTTTGTAGGCAGCGTTCCAAATAGATGCCAGTGTCTCCGTAATAAAGGGTCCTTTTTCATAAACAGGGGGGACTATAACGGGCCAAGTAAACCATTTTCTTCTGCCAGGACGACTGGGGCGGGTGAAGGTCATTTCAGGGTGAATGGAAATGCTCCTCGTACATTTTATATGAGAGCTGATAGTCATTGTAGATGGAATTAAATTTTGACTTCCAGTAAGAGTATACCAGTTAAGGGAACCATGTAATTTCAAAATACTTATTCTAGATTCAATTCCATTTGAAAGTTGAAAAACATCAGTCGTTCCGCGTTCTATTGGCAATGTGAACATTTCAAATTTCCTAAAGTAGCCATTATCTGGAAACCAGATAGGGTTATCCTTATTAATAAATGTCAGCGCCTTTTCAATAACAATATCGTGATTAAATGTGATAATGCAGCATCTTCCCTTACTCATGATAGATTTTATTAGCTTAATTAAAGGACCACGGCTTGTGGGATTTAAGGAGTTTGTTGTTTCGAGAAGAACCCTGTTATATATACGGCATAACGCAGTATATGCTTCTTTAGCACCTGATGGAGGAGGTTTTAATCGAGTGTCTGAATAAACTAAGCCAAAAATCTCTTCCATCCGGGGTATAGGGGCTTTGGTGATATCTATCATATATTCCTTATGAATATACCGTTTTAAGGTCTCCAAATTCTCTTTAACTTTATGATACTTACATATTTGGAAAAAGTCAGTGTCAAGAGGCGGTAACCGTTTTAATGGAAACCGCTTAAAGTGCGCCTCAGATCTTGTTGCTCCAGCTCCAATAATTAGAACGGTACGCATTATATTAACTAACCCTATTTATAAATAATATAATTATAAAATAAGAGAAATTATTAGCAGATGCTACTTTATAAATTCGGAATTACTTTTAATTTTTTATCGAATTAATCCATTAGCAAAAACAACAATATTTGTCAATCGACATAGGTAGGCCCTCGCGGGCTTTCCCTGTCACACCACCGGGCGTACGGGTCCGTACCCGGCGGTTCGGATGGTTAAGCTATCTCCCCGGTGCTAACCTCGGGAGGCCAAGCGAGATAAAATAGGTGTTGGGCAGGGCAAAGCTGAGGGCCGGGCTGCGGCTGAGCCGCCACGGGCCGTGGGCGCTGCCGGCCGTTTGGGCCGCCAGATCACGGCCCACCCCGAGCCGACGTAAAGCCGCAAATCGGCTCCGGCCTCGCTTCCATTGCCGCCAGACCATCATCCTGAGGCGACGCCGGAGCCATGAGTCAAGTTGCCGCAGCAGCGAAGGAGTTTCGCAAAAGCCAAAGTAGCCCCGCCAGCCGATCAGAAATAGTCTGAGACGGTTCACCAGATGGGCCGGGGTTAGGTGGCGACTAGTGCGGGTCAGTTCGCGGACTCGCAGCTTAAAGCGTGCCAGGGACTGGGGGGCTATCCGTCTCTTGGGCTTACTGGAAGAGGTGAAGCTAAAACCCAAGAACTTGCGCTCCCCAGGGCGGGCTACCGCACTCTTCCCCTGGTTCACCTTGAGCTTGAGCCGCTTTTCCAAAAACCGGCTCACACTCGCCATCACCCGCTCACCCGCCCGCACGCTCCGCACATAGATGTTACAGTCGTCGGCGTAGCGCACGAAGCGGTGCCCGCGTCTCTCCAACTCCCGATCCAGTACGTCCAACATCAGGTTGGACAGCAGGGGCGACAGTGGCCCGCCTTGCGGCGTCCCCTCCGCAGCTGGGCTTACCAAGCCATTCTCCAGCACTCCCGCATTGAGAAACGCCCGCAGGAGCTTGAGCACCCGCCTGTCCTTCACCCGCTGGGCCACCAGGCCCATGAGGATATCATGGTTCACCCGGTCAAAGAACTTTTCCAGGTCGATATCCACCACATAGCCGTAGCCCTGGGCGATATGCCTCTGCGCCTGGGCCACCGCCTGGTGTGCCGACCGTCCGGGGCGAAAGCCATAGCTGTGCTCAGAGAACGTCCGGTCCCAGGAGCTTTGCAGCACCTCCATCACCGCCTGCTGAACAAAACGGTCCAGCACCGTGGGGATTCCCAAAAGGCGTTCCCCACCTCCCGGTTTGGGGATCTTCACCCTTTTGACCGGCTGCGGCTGATAAGCGCCCTGCAACAACTGCTCCCGAATCCGGGGCCAGTGCTCCTTAAGATAGTCGGCCAGATCCTCTACCCTCATACCGTCTATCCCCGGGCTGCCCTTGTTGGCCTTGACTCGCTTCAGCGCCCTCACCAGATTATCTCGCTGACATACCTCCTCCATCAGACATTCAGGTGACGCCGGGCTTTCAGTGCCATACCCCGCCTTGACGGCTTCAGTCCCTTCACCGGCAGCCTTTGGGGCTTCACCCCTACCTTCTGCCGCGAAGGCCAGCTTCATCTGGTTCTTCTGCTGCTTGGCCGCCATGAGAGATACCTCCTACTTGCCGCTCCATACCGTTCGGCCCTTCGGTGAACCTACACCTACTATGGCCTCTGCTGACTCCTGCACCGCGGTCAGGGGACCTCACGACCCCCTCAGTCCCGCACCCGGGACACGTTGCAAGCCTCCCGAGGTAAGCACCGCCGCCTTCGCCACACACCTGCCGGATTTACAGCCCTGGCCCTTGATGGATATGGACTTCGCGATCATATGCCCGCTTGTCCGGCCAAACCTGCCTCGTATCCGGTTCCTGTCCGTCAGGTCGTGGCTTTGCTCCACGCTTCCTTCAGACCCCGCCTCACGACGACGCCCTTGCGCTTCGCTAACCCTTCACCTCCATCAGGTTGGGTAGAGGACTTTCACCTCCAAGCTGCTGTACATGCTCGGCACACATAAAAAAAGCCCGCCTCTGTCAAGGGGCGGGCTTGGGGCTAGAGATTAAATCCGGCGGCGTCCTACTCTCCCACGCAGTCACCCACGTAGTACCATCGGCCCTGCAGGGCTTAACTACCGAGTTCGGGATGGGATCGGGTGTGACCCCTGCGGCATGGCCACCGGAAACTGTGAGACGGTTTTCGGTTTTCGGTAAAACCGCACCGGCGAGACGCCTGTGCCACCAAAAACAAAACAGTGAATCGGAAGTAGAGAAGTCCTTAACAGTTACCAAAGGCAAGAGAGAATATGGTCAAGCCGCACGGCCGATTAGTACCGGTCGGCTTCACACATTGCTGCGCTTCCACCTCCGGCCTATCAACCTGGTGGTCTACCAGGGGCCTTTAGGGATCTTGCGATCCGGGAGATCTAATCTTGAGGTCGGCTTCCCGCTTAGATGCTTTCAGCGGTTATCCGGTCCGAACATAGCTACCCGGCGCTGCGCCTGGCGGCACAACCGGAACACTAGAGGTTCGTCCATCCCGGTCCTCTCGTACTAGGGACAGCTCCTCGCAAATCTCCTACGCCCACAACAGATAGGGACCAAACTGTCTCACGACGTTTTAAACCCAGCTCACGTACCGCTTTAATTGGCGAACAGCCAAACCCTTGGGACCTTCTTCAGCCCCAGGATGCGATGAGCCGACATCGAGGTGCCAAACCTTCCCGTCGATGTGAACTCTTGGGGAAGATCAGCCTGTTATCCCCGGCGTACCTTTTATCCGATGAGCGACGGCCCTTCCATACGGGACCGCCGGATCACTAAGGCCTACTTTCGTACCTGCTCGACTTGTAGGTCTCGCAGTCAAGCTCCCTTATGCCTTTACACTCAACGGCTGGTTTCCAATCAGCCTGAGGGAACCTTCGCGCGCCTCCGTTACGCTTTAGGAGGCGACCGCCCCAGTCAAACTACCCACCAGGCAATGTCCCCGTCCCGGATCACGGGACTGGGTTAGAATTCTAGAATAACCAGGGTGGTATTTCAAGGTTGGCTCCCTCCGAACTAGCATCCGGAGATCGTCGCCTCCCACCTATCCTACACAAGTTATCCCAAAATCCAATGCCAAGCTGTAGTAAAGGTGCACGGGGTCTTTCCGTCTTGTTGCGGGTACACGGCATCTTCACCGCGAATACAATTTCACCGAGTCCCTGGTCGAGACAGCGGGGCAATCGTTACGCCATTCGTGCAGGTCGGAACTTACCCGACAAGGAATTTCGCTACCTTAGGACCGTTATAGTTACGGCCGCCGTTTACCGGCGCTTCGGTTTAGAGCTTCTCCGGGTTGCCCCGAATGACCCCTCCCCTTAACGTTCCGGCACCGGGCAGGCGTCAGACCCTATACATCGTCTTGCGACTTAGCAGAGTCCTGTGTTTTTAGTAAACAGTCGCCACCCCCATTTCTCTGCAACCCCCTTCGGCTCCAGGAGCAAGTCCTTTCACCTGATGGGGGCACACCTTCTCCCGAAGTTACGGTGTCATTTTGCCGAGTTCCTTAACCAGGGTTCTCTCGAGCGCCTTAGGATTTTCTCCTCGCCTACCTGAGTCGGTTTGCAGTACGATCACCTGGTGAACTACCTAGAGGCTTTTCTTGGCAGCGTGGGATCAACCAGTTTGTGAGGCAGAGCCTCTCCTCATCACCTCTCGGGGTTAAGGAGCGCCGGATTTGCCTGGCACCCCCCCCTACGAGCTTGAACCGGGACGTCCAACACCCGGATGGCCTACCCTCCTGCGTCCCCCCATCGGTCAACGCGCACCAGGTGGTACGGGAATATCAACCCGTTTTCCATCACCTACGCCTTTCGGCCTCGGCTTAGGGATCGACTAACCCTGGGAAGATTAACTTTACCCAGGAAACCTTAGGCTTACGGCGACGGGGTTTCTCGCCCCGTTTATCGTTACTCATGTCAGCATAAGCACTTGTCGGACCTCCAGCGCTCCTTGCGGTACGCCTTCACAGGCTACGACAACGCTCCCCTACCGCGCCAGGAAACCTGGCACCCGCAGCTTCGGTACTAGGCTTGAGCCCCGTTACATTTTCGGCGCAGACCCACTCGACCAGTGAGCTATTACGCATTCTTTAAAGGGTGGCTGCTTCTAAGCCAACCTCCTGGTTGTCTGGGCGGATCCACATCCTTTCCCACTTAGCCTAGATTTGGGGACCTTAGCTGGCGGTCTGGGTTGTTTCCCTCTCGACCACGAATCTTATCACCCGCAGTCTGACTCCCCCGCTAAAGACCTCGGCATTCGGAGTTTGGTTGGGTTTGGTAATCTTGTGAGACCCCTAGTCCATCCAGTGCTCTACCTCCGAGGCTCATCACGGGAGGCTATACCTCAATATATTTCGGGGAGAACCAGCTATCACCGAGTTTGATTAGCCTTTCACTCCTATCCACAGCTCATCCAATAACTTTTCAACGTTAACTGGTTCGGGCCTCCAGTCGGTGTTAACCGACCTTCACCCTGGCCATGGATAGATCACCCGGCTTCGGGTCTACTCCTGGCGACTAATACGCCCTATTCAGACTCGCTTTCGCTCCGGCTCCGCCTCACGGCTTAACCTCGCCACCAAGAGTAAGTCGCTGACTCATTATGCAAAAGGCACGCAGTCAGACCAGCAGGCCGAAACCTGCTATGGTCCTTCCACAGCTTGTAAGCGATCGGTTTCAGGTTCTATTTCACTCCGCTCCCGCGGTTCTTTTCACCTTTCCCTCACGGTACTGGTTCACTATCGGTCGTTGAGTAGTATTTAGCCTTGGAAGATGGTCCTCCCGGCTTCCCACGGGGTTCCACGTGTCCCGTGGTACTTGGGAACCAGTTCCAGAAAGCCGCCTGCCTTTCGTCTACAGGACTGTCACCCTCTATGGTGGGCCTTTCCAGGCCCTTCGACTAGACAGGTGGTTGGTAACTTTCCGAGGCGGCGGCAACCGCCTCCAAGCTGGCCCCGCAACCCCGCGGCCGCAACGCTTGCCGGCTTACACGACCACGGTTTGGGCTGTTCCCCGTTCGCTCGCCGCTACTGAGGGAATCTCCTTTGATTTCTTTTCCTGGGGTTACTGAGATGTTTCACTTCACCCCGTTCGCCTCGTACACCTATGGATTCAGTGTACGATGACCCGGCATTACCCGGGCCGGGTTGCCCCATTCGGAGGTCTCCGGATCACAGCCTGTTTAGCGGCTCCCCGAAGCTTATCGCAGCTAGCCACGTCCTTCATCGCCTCTCAACGCCAAGGCATCCACCGATCGCCCTTAGTAGCTTGACCATAAGCCCTCTTGCCTTGGGAAACTCCTAAGGACCTTCTCTTTTACTTCCAGATTCAGTTGTCAAAGAGCACCAGGGCCTTAACCAAAACCCCGGGAAATCTTGGGGAGCAGTCTCCTCAACCTCAGCCACCTGACTTCTCATCCTTCTTTAAGGCTGCAAGCTGACTGCTGATCCCTGAAAGCTTCTTTGGTGGAGGTGAACGGATTCGAACCGATGACCTCCTGCGTGCAAAGCAGGCGCTCTTCCGGCTGAGCTACACCCCCATGGAGATGGTGGGCCTAGTTGGAGTTGAACCAACGACCTCACGCTTATCAGGCGTGCGCTCTAACCGAGACTGAGCTATAGGCCCTCCGCAGAGAAAGAAAATCAGCCTGAAGGCGAGGGCCCCAGACTGAGGCATAGAGCTCCTTTGCTGGCCTGCTGTCGGCGCTTGCTCCTTCAAAACTAAATAGTGAGACCCGAATGCGTTTGCTTTGTGCTGGGTAGCACCTTAGAAAGGAGGTGATCCAGCCGCAGGTTCCCCTACGGCTACCTTGTTACGACTTCACCCCAATCACCGAACACACCTTGGGCGCCTCCCTCCCCGAAGGGTTGGGCCAGCGACTTCTGGTACAACCGGCTTTCGTGGTGTGACGGGCGGTGTGTACAAGGCCCGGGAACGTATTCACCGCGGCGTGCTGATCCGCGATTACTAGCGATTCCAACTTCATGGAGTCGAGTTGCAGACTCCAATCCGAACTGAGGACGGCTTTTTGGGATTGGCTCCCCCTCGCGGGTTTGCAACCCTTTGTACCGCCCATTGTAGCACGTGTGTAGCCCTGGGCATAAAGGCCATGAGGACTTGACGTCGTCCCCACCTTCCTCCGGTTTATCACCGGCAGTCTCTCTAGAGTGCCCAACTGAATGGTGGCAACTAGAGACAAGGGTTGCGCTCGTTGCGGGACTTAACCCAACATCTCACGACACGAGCTGACGACAGCCATGCAGCACCTGTGTTGAGGCTCGTATTGCTACGCACTCCCATGTTTCCATGGGATTCCCCACATGTCAAGCCCAGGTAAGGTTCTTCGCGTTGCGTCGAATTGAACCACATGCTCCACCGCTTGTGCGGGCCCCCGTCAATTCCTTTGAGTTTTAACCTTGCGGCCGTACTCCCCAGGCGGGGCACTTAATGCGTTAGCTGCGGCACGGAGGGATTAAAAACCCCCCACACCTAGTGCCCATCGTTTACAGCGTGGACTACCAGGGTATCTAATCCTGTTTGCTCCCCACGCTTTCGCGTCTCAGCGTCAGTTTCGGTCCAGAAAGCCGCCTTCGCCACCGGTGTTCCTCCGGATATCTACGAATTTCACCTCTACACCCGAAATTCCGCTTTCCTCTCCCGAACTCAAGCCAACCAGTTTCCAACGCCCTTCCGAGGTTAAGCCCCGGGCTTTCACATCAGACTTGGCCGGCCGCCTGCACGCCCTTTACGCCCAATAATTCCGAATAACGCTCGCACCCTCCGTCTTACCGCGGCTGCTGGCACGGAGTTAGCCGGTGCTTCCTTCAGCGGTACCGTCACACCCCTGAGATATTAGCCCCGGGGCTATTCTTCCCGCCTGACAGGGCTTTACGACCCGAAGGCCTTCTTCACCCACGCGGCATCGCTGCGTCAGGGTTTCCCCCATTGCGCAATATTCCTCACTGCTGCCTCCCGTAGGAGTCTGGACCGTGTACCAGTTCCAGTGTGGCTGGCCGTCCTCTCAGACCAGCTACCCATCGTCGCCTTGGTGGGCCATTACCCCACCAACAAGCTAATAGGACGCGGGCTCATCCCGGTTCGGTAGCTTGCATGCAGAGGCCACCTTTGCCGATGGGTCCAGGGACCCGTCGGGTCATGCGGTATTAGCGCACCTTTCGGTGCGTTATCCCCCAGACCGGGGTAGATTACCCACGCGTTACTCACCCGTGCGCCACTTTACTCGCCCGGCGAACCGGGCTTTCTCGTACGACTTGCATGTGTTACGCATGCCGCCAGCGTTAATTCTGAGCCAGGATCAAACTCTCCAGTTTTACTTGGAGTTTTTCGCACTCGGGCTCACTATTTAGTTTTCAAAGAGCAAATTCCCACACCTAAATTATAGGAATTTTTCCGCCGCTGTCAAGGGGTCAGGGCCCCGCTCTCGCTCCGCGCCCTGCCCTGCGGCACCTGAGTATGTAACCGATCCGCCAGTTTCTGTCAAGGGGTGAGGCCAAGCTTTTTTCGCCCCGGGGGCGCTGCCCCGCCCGCCCCTGCTTATCTTGAATAATTTATCATGGCAAAATTTCGGCGCAAGTTATTTTTTGAGAAAAAAGTGGCTAGGGGATTAGTTTGAGTTGTAGGAGCGACAGTGGCACAGGCTTCCAGCCCGTGAAGCCGTAGGGGCGGACCCGTGTGTCCGCCCTTTATTCCCCTATCCCCCCATGGGTGATTGGGCCAGCGCTGAGGGATCTGGTAGAACCGCGGCCCCCTGCTAAAGCCCTGGGAACCTATTACTTCCCTTGCTTATGGTATTTCGCCAGGGCCCTCCGGATCACGTGAATCTCTTTCTTCTGGGCGTCGTCGATATTGCTGAACTGCTCGATTTGGACCTTCGCTCCGGGAATTTCTTTCAGATGTTCGGAGATTCTCTCCCGCACCCGTCCCCTTTGAGCGATGCCCACGTAATTATAATTTCCAGACTCTGTTTTTATCTTATAAAGAACCGGCTTGTCATCAGGAAGCTGGTCAATGCCTTGCTTGTTGTATTTGACCGTCTTGGTGCCCATGGTCTTCCTCCTCCATCGGCTAGGCCGCTTTTTCCTCCATGAAGTTCAGGTCTCTGTTTTTCCTTATGAAGTCAAAGCCCTCGCCTTTGAACTTTAACCCTTCAGCCTCATATTCCTCTTTATATCTGTGGTCAAGATCAACATGGGGGCCCCCGGGATAACGAATGGTCTTCGAATTGTCGCTCTCGATGTAGCTCTTCAAGGCGTCATTGATCATGGTCTGATAATTGCCGCCCCCGGCCTCATGCACGCGTTCCCTGAACCAATTCAATATCTTGGTATCAATACGAATGGTTATGCGGGTTTTTCGAGGGTCCGGTGGAATGGTCGCACCACGCTTACCCTTGCTAAAATCATATTCTTTACGCATAGTATTGTCCTGCTTCCCTTTTTGTAGCCTTGCGAGCGGATATCAGGCGGATATTTTCTCCTCGATAGGTATAGATCACGACCAGAAGCCGCCCTAAAAAATCCATACCAAGTTTACGGAATCTTTGTTCTCCCTCGGAACCCTCATCTTCTTCCCCAATGCCCTGTTCATCATAGAAAACCCCGGTGGTATCCGCAAAATCGACTCCGTGCTTTTGCCGATTCTCCTTCGCCTTATCAGGGTCCCATTCCCATCCCATTTTCACACTCATAGTGTATGTACATTAAAATAACTTGTCAAGAATATTTGTATGCACATATTTTGACTGACAACAGACGACTGGCCACTTAAAAAAATTCTCCAGGGCACTTGACTTCCCTCGGCCTGATGATTACCTATATGTTCGCCAAAAGGGTTGCCTGAGTACCGTCAGATACGGGGGATGTCCCGGCCCGAACCCAGTAAGGGTGGGCCGCCCCGCAGGCAGAATCCCGGGCTGACTGTTTCGGCCCCGAGGAAGGCCGCCTTCTGAAGATGGGAGTCAGATGAGCCGCCTGGGCGCGTGCGGTCAGAGGTGGCAGCAGATGCCCGCTCCCCGCTGAAGCAGTTACGGGTAGTGATCACGAAACCTGACGGACGTCGGCCCTAATTCTAAGGTGGGGCGGTTTCGAGATCCGGGGAAAAGCCGGGGAACCTGGATGATCTTTCGCTTATTCGCGGCAAGAGCGCATCCGGGGCCCCGGCTTTCCTTTATTCGGCCCAGATCATACCGGGTTTAATGCGCTTTATTTTCTGTCCCCTTCCCCATTTCCCCCTTCCGCCCCCTGTGCTATGATCAAACCGGCAGATCATCCGGCTACAGGAGAGCCCATGGAGACCCTGAGCACCCTTAACTCCATCTTCGCGCCCCGGAGCGTGGCGGTCATCGGCGCCTCCAGCGCCCCCGGAAAACTGGGCCACGATATCCTGGCCAATCTTAAAAACGGCGGCTTCCCCGGCCCCCTCTACCCCATCAACCCCAAGGCCGAGGAAATCCTGGGCCTTAAGGTCTATAAGTCCATCATTGACACCCCCGCGCCCCCGGACCTGGCGGTGGTGGTGATCCCGGCGGCGCTTGTGGCGGAAACCCTTACGCAGTGCGCCGCCCGGGGGGTTAAGGCCGCGGTCGTCATCACCGGCGGCTTCGCCGAGGCGGGGCCCGGGGGCGAGCGCTTGCAAGACGAACTGGCCCAGGTGGTGCGCCGGACCGGCCTCAGGGTGGTGGGCCCCAACTGCCAGGGGATCAATATGCCGCACCGGCAGATGTGCGCCTCCTGGCCGTTGATCACCGCCAGGGGCAAGATCGCCTTCGCCTCCCAAAGCGGCACCGTGGGCGCCGCCTTCCTGGATCTGGCCGCGGCCGAACACCTGGGGGTGAGCGGCTTTGTGTCGCTGGGCAACCGGGTGGACGTGGACGAGGCCGAGGTCCTCAGCTATTTCAACCAGGACCCCCATACCGCGGTCATCGCCCTCTACCTGGAGGGGGTGAAACGGGCCTCCTATTTTGTCGACGCCCTTACGTCCGCCACCAAGCCCGTGGTTATTCTCAAGGCGGGCCGCACCGCGGCGGGGAGCCGCGCCGCCGAGTCCCATACCAAATCCATGGCCGGGACCGACGCCATCTACGACGCCCTCTTTCGCAAGTATCAAGTCCACCGGGCCGACACCCTGGAGGAACTTTTCGACTTTGCCAAGGCCCTGGCCTACCTCCCCCAACCGCGGGGGAGGCGGCTGATGATCACCACCTCCTCCGGCGGCGCCGCCATCCTGGCCATCGACGAGGCGGAGAAATCCGGCCTCACGGTCCCCGAGCCCAACCCCATTCTGAAAGAGCGGCTGCGGGCGATGCTGCCGGACCACTGTGCCGTGGGCAACCCGGTGGACCTGACCGGGGACGCCATCAGCAGCCCGGAGTTGTACCGCCAGGTAATGGACCAGACCCGGGACGCCTACGACACCCAGGTGGTGATCTTCGGAGACCCCATTCCCGGGGCCTCCCGGCAAGTCACCCCCGGCGCCTCCGAGCTGGTAATCTTCCTGGGCGGCGCCGAAGTGGAGCGGCAGGAGCGCCTGGAGCTTTACCGGGCAGGGATTCCGGTGTTCCCCACCCCGGAGCGGGGCGTCCGTGCCCTGGCCCAATTCTTCCGGTTCGAGAAGCCCCCGGCCGCGGCCCCCGGCCCCCCCAAGGTGTCCGTGGCTAAGGGCCTCAACCTCCTGCCGGCCGGCGAGGCCGCGGCCATGATCGTCAAGGCCGGCATCCCGGCCGCCGCCGCGCCTCTGGCCCAAAACCCCCAGGAGGCCGCGGCCCTGGCCCGTCAGTTCGGCTACCCGGTGGTCCTGAAGATCGCCTCCCCGCAGATCGCCCACAAGACCGAGATGGGCGGAGTCCTCCTGGGCCTGGAAAATGATGCGGAAGTGGCCCAGGGCTACCAGGACCTGGTGGCGGCCACCGGGCTCTTCGGCACCCTGGTGCAGGTGGACGGGGTTACCGTCTCTCCCATGGCCAAACCCGGGGGACTGGAAGTCATCCTGGGGACCATCACCGACCCCCAATACGGCCCTACCCTGATGTTCGGCCTGGGAGGCGTCAATACCGAGATTTACCGGGACGTGGCCTTCTGCCTCCTGCCAGCCACCGAGGCGGAATTGGCAGACCTGACGAAAAAGATCAAGGGCTACCCCCTGCTTACCGGCTACCGGGGCCAACCTCCCCGAGATACCGCGGCGCTCCTGGCGGCCATGAAGGCCCTGGCACGATTCGCCCAGAAACACCCGGAACTGGACCAGATCGAACTGAACCCGCTGCTGCTCTACGAAAAGGGCCTGTTCGCCGTGGACGTGCGCATCTTTTCGCGGATTTAGGAAGGGGAAAAGGAAAAGTGATGTGGGGGGAGGGCCAGGGATTTCATCCCTGCCCCTCCCCCCACACCCCCCTCCCAACCCGTGTAAGGGGAGGCCGGGGAAGCGGGGCCTGCGGCCCCACCTTCCCCGGCCAAAAATGACTTTGACCCGGTGGCACAGGCGTCTCGCCTGTGCCTTGGAAAAATATAGGCCAAACAAATTCCATTTAAGGGAGAACCTTATGGTAGATTCAAAGCCCTTTTGGGCATTGGTTGGAGTTATATTAGGGTTTTTGCTGAACGAGTTTTCATCTATAATAAAAAAACGAGTACAAATCCGTAACCTGAAGAGAACGCTTCGCGAAGAGTGTAAATCTATTATCGCACAAATCCCTCAGCTAACCGATGTTCTGAATAAATGTATAAATAGTTTAAAAAATCAAAGAATATTGCCAGGGCCAACCGTTCGTAGTATTTCAACAGTTTATCGATCAACGATTGTTGAACTTACTCCATATCTGTCAGAAAAGGAACGCAACCTTTTACATGTTGTGTATGAAAGACTTAGAGTTGCCGATGATTTACTCGAGAATTATTATTCTAACTTAACTAGAGAATTAAAAGAGAAAGTCATTGAAAATCCGTTTAATAGTTGGATTGTGAGAATAACTGAACTAATTACGAGTTATAATGTAGTTATAGATTTATTAAAATCATATCTTGAAGATAAACCTATTGATGTTTTTCTTACTGAATTCACAGAAAATGAGAGGCAGCAGATTTTGTTCAAATAAAACATATTTACCATACCCATATTCGCATCGTATTAATTCGTCTATAGTAAGCGGTCTAAAAATGGAAAAATTAGAATTCTTCCGCCTGCAAACCCGGGAAGAAGTACTGGCCGTCTATCCGCGTTTTTCTCCGGTAGGCGCCGAGGAGGTGGATCTGGACGACGCGCTGGGCCGGGTGCTGGCCCACCCGGTGTCAGCCGCGGAGGCCGCGCCTGGATTCAATCGGGCCACCATGGATGGCTACGCCCTGCGTGCCCGGGACACCTTCGGAGCCAGCGTCGGGGCGCCCCAGTACCTGGAGATCAAGGGCGAGGTCCCCATGGGCGCCGCCCCGGTCCGGCCCCTGCTCCCCGGCGAGACCCTGCGGGTGCCCACCGGCGCCATGCTGCCGGAAGGTGCTGATGCGGTGGTCATGGTGGAATACACCGCCGAGCACCCGGACCAGACCCTGGAGGTGCGCCGGGCCGTGGCCCCGGGGGAAAACCTCCTCACCCCCGGCGAAGATGTGCCGGCCGGGAAGCTGATCTTCGAGGCGGGGGCGCGGCTACGTCCCCAGGACCTCGGGTTATTGGCGGCGCTGGGAATAACTCAGTTAAAGGCTTACAGAAGGCCCCGGGTGGCCATCCTCTCCTCCGGCGACGAGATCGTCCCGGTTGAGCGGAAGCCCGGCCCCGGCCAGGTGCGGGACGCCAACGCCCATTTAACCGCGGCCCAGGTGCGGGAGGGGGGCGGCCTGCCCCTGCTCCTGGGGATCATCCCCGACGATTTTAGCGCCCTGAGGGCAGCCCTGGCCGCGGCCATCAGCGACGCCGACCTGATTCTCATCTCCGGGGGCTCCTCGGTGGGGGCGCGGGACCTGACCCTGGCGGCCATCCGCGACCTCCCCGCCTCCGAGGTCCTGGCCCACGGGGTGGCGATCCGCCCTGGGAAACCCACCATCCTGGCGGCGGTGGATTTTTGTTTAGGGAGCGGCGCCAAGCCCCTCCTGGGTCTGCCGGGACACCCGGCCTCCGCCGCGGTGGTCATGGAGGTCTTAGGAAGGCCGCTACTGGCTCGCCTTTCTGGCCTTAAGGCCGCGCCCCCCTGGGGCCGCACCGTCACCGCGGCCCTCTCCCGCAACCTGGCCGGGGCCAGTGGCCGGGAGGACTATGTGCGGGTGCGTCTGCGGCCTGAAGGCGAAACCCTGTGGGCCGAGCCGGTGCTGGGGCCCTCGGGGCTCCTCTCCACCCTGGTGAACAGCGACGGCCTGGTAATGATCCCCCTGGGGGTGGAAGGGCTGTTAAAGGGCGAGCCGGTGGAGGTGCGGTTGTTTGGGAGATTAAGTGAGCAGTAAGCAGTGAGCAGTAAGCAGTGGGAAGACATTGCTGAAATTAGGGGTTGGGATATGAGAGAGAAAAACCCGAAACCACACCGGAATCTGGTTGCCTGGGGAAAAGGCATGGATTTAGTCAGTGCGGTGTATAGCTTGACCCAGCATTTCCCCGATAGTGAACTTTATGGCCTAAGGGCGCAATTACGGCGTGCTGCCCTCTCCGTGCCATCTAATATTGCTGAAGGAGCTGCTGACCGCACCCCCTCTCAATTTGCCAACTTTCTGGCAAACGCCCTCGGCTCCTTAAATGAGATCGATACTCAATTGGAACTATCATTACGTTTAGGTTTTATTTCTAAAAATGAACATCAACAGATCAGCTGCTTATTAGATGAATGCCTCGCCGTAACATACGGGTTGAGAAAATCAATCCATAGCAAGCTTAAATAATAATAATGTCGATGCTCACCCAGTAAGCTTCACTGCTCACTGCTCACTGCTTACTGCTCACTGCTTACTGCTCACTTTTCCTTCCAGACCACCAGAAGCCCCAGGCTGAGCCAGAAGGCTTCCCGGAGGCGCCGCAGGATGCTGAAGGTGGCCCCCAGGGTGAGGCCCAGGTTGAAGCCCAGGGCCAGGAGGAGGTTGCCTCCCTCCTGGACCCCGGCAGCCGCGGGGATGAAGAATCCCAGGGCGGTGAACAGCATGGCCAGGGAGTCCAGGCAGAGGGCCAGGCCCCAACTGATGGGGTGGCCCACCAGCCAGAAGATCAGATAGACCTCCGCCGCATGGAGCAACCAGCTCAAGAAAAAGAGGACGAAGGCCAGGACGGCCCGTCCCGGATATTTCCGATAGAAGGAAGAGAGGCTATCATCCAACCTGGCGAAAAAGTCCTCTTTTTCTTGAAGAAACCGGGGACACCAGCCCCAGCGGTGCAGAAAGCGCACCCCCTGGCTACAGGAGGCGCCCCGGCGCTGGAGAAAGACAAAAGTGGCGCCACCCACGGCCAGCCCCAGGGTGCCCAGGCTCAAGATCCCCAGATGCGACAGGGCCGCGGGCAGGTAGTGGGGGGCCAGGGCCAGACCCAGTATAATATAAAGGACCAGGCTCAAGACCAGGATGCCTTTGTGGATCACCACCGAGGCGGTGGCCTGGTCCAGAGGGACCCCGGCGGTCCACAACCGGTCGGCTTTGAAGGGCTCGCCCCCCAGGGAGGCAGTGGGGGTGAGTTGGTTCAGGGCCTCCCCTCCCAGTCGCAGCCAGAAGAGGCGGGACAAGGAGATGGTCCGCGGCAGGTTGACGATGAGGTATTTCCAGGAGACGGCTTCCAGACAGTTCACCAACCCATACGGCAAGAGCAGCAGCGGCCAGTACCAGCCAACCTGCCGCAGGTAATGCCCCACCTTGGCCCAGCCCACCTCATTGAGGATCCAAAAGAAAAACCCAACGGCGATGGTCAGCAGGATCAGGTTGAGACGGCGCAACAGTTGTCCTTCCGCAGTTAACCACGCTCATAGCCGCGGTGGTTAATCACGATCTTCCAGACACTCATATCAAATTTATCTTGTGGCCGCCAGATATTCCAAACTGAGTTATGATTTTGTTATCCATGACAACGTTTTTAGCCACCGCACCTCCAACCAGTTCCCAGGCTCGCGAGGATGAATGCTACCCGCCCAGACGCCAGAAAAAGAACCCGCCGGGGGCGGCGGTTCTACATTAGGCCCTGGCTAACTGCTGGAAAGCTGACCGCTGCTCGCGCTAAGGCAGGGCTTCCACTTTGGGTTCGGCGGGGGCCGGGGCGTTGCGGGGCAGGCGGCGCATGAGAAAGACCAGGGGCAGGAGCAGCAGAAAGACGATGGTGAAGAAATGGTAATCGTCGCCGAAGGCCAGCATTTGGGCCTGGCGCTGGACCTCCTGGTAGAGGCCGCCCAGCGCCTGGGGGGCGTTCCACCAATTCCAGTTGGCCCCCAGGTCGGGCATAAGGTGCCCCAGGCGGTGCTGCCAGTCGATGAAGGGCTGCGACAGGGGGGTGAGGTGCTCCACCAGACGGCTCTGATGGAACTGGCTGCGGCGGGAAAGCAGGGTGGTGGCGGTGGCGATGCCGAAGGAGCCGCCCAGGTTGCGCATCAGGTTGAAGATGCCGGTGGCGTTGCCCATCTTCACCTGGGAGATGCGGGACATGGTGAGGGTGGTGAGGGCCACGAAGGTGGAGCCCAGGCCGAAGCCCTGGATGAACCGGGGCCACCAGGCGGTGGCGAAATCGATTTGGGTATTATACTGGCTCATGAGATAAACGGCCAGAGCGTTGATCAGCAGTCCCACGAAGACCAGGATGCGGCTGTCCAAGACGGTGGTGAGGCGGCCCACCACCGGCATGATCATGAGGGAGCTCATGCCGCCGAAGGCCAGGGCCCAGCCGGCCAGGGTGGCGTCATAGCCCATCAAGGTCTGGAGAAACAGGGGCAGGAGCATGATGCTGCCGTAAAGGACGAAGCCGAAGAAGAACATGATGGTCACCCCGGAGGCGTAATTCCGTTCCTTAAAAAGGCGCAGGTCCACCACGGGGTGCTCGGTCTTCAACTCTCGCCAGATCAGGCAAATCAGGGCCACGGCCGAGATGATGGCCAGGCGGGTGATGAAGGCCGAGGAGAACCAGTCCTCCCGCTCGCCCTTGTCCAGGACCACCTGCAGGGCGCCCAGCCCCAGCGCCAGGAGTCCCAGGCCCCAGTAGTCAATACCGCCGGCCCGCCGGCGCCGGAGATATTCCGGGTCGAAGATGAACATCCAGGTGAGCAGCACCGAGAGGATGCCGATGGGCAGGTTGATATAAAAGGCCCAGCGCCAGGTGAGGTTGTCGGTCACCCAACCGCCCATGACCGGACCGACGATGGGGGCGATGATCACCCCGATGCCCCAAAGGGCCATGGCCATGCCCCGTTCCTCGACCGGAAAGGTCTCCAGCAGGATGGCCTGGGAGATGGGCTGCAAGGCGCCGCCGCCGAGGCCCTGGATGACGCGGAAGACGATGAGTTCCTGCAGGCTGGTGGCCGCGCCGCACAACATGGAACTGACGGTGAACAGGACCAGGCAGAGGAGCAAAAAGCGCTTGCGCCCGAACAGGGCGGAGAGCCAGCCGGTGATGGGCAGGATGATGGCATTGGAGACCAGGTAGGCGGTGAGCACCCAGGTGGTTTCATCGGTAGAAGAGGCCAGGGTGCCGGCGATGTGGGGCAGGGCCACGTTCACTACCGTGGTGTCCACGATCTCCATGAAGGTGCCGGCCATCACCGCAATGGTGATCACCCATTTGTTGACCTCGGGACGTTGGGGGGAAACAACCGCTGCCATCATCCGCCTTTAATAATTTCCTCTTGGGCTATCCGAGGCCGCCGCATCATGAACACCAAGGGAACCAGCAGCAAAAATAAGACCGTGAAGAACCAATAGCCGTCGCCAAAGGACAGCGTCATGGCCTGCATTTGCACCTGGCCATAGAGGGCGCCCATGGCCTGGGGGGCGTCCCAATAATGCCAGTGCGGTCCCAGACCAGGCCAGATTTCGGCAATGCGATGCTGCCAGCCGCTGAAGGGTAGAGACCAGGGGGTGAGGTGCTCCACCAACCGGCTCTGGTGGAACTGGGCCCGGCGGGAGAGTAGCGTGGTAGCCACGGCGATCCCGAAAGACCCACCCAGGTTGCGGAGCAAGTTATAGATGCCGGTAGCATTACCCATTTTTTCGCGGGAGATGTGGCCCATAGTGAGATTGGTAAGAGCCACGAAAGTCATGCCTATGCCCAGGCCCTGAAGGAACCTGGTCCACTGCGCGGTCGTGTAACCGATCTGGACATTAAACAGGCTCATCAGGTAGGTGGCCCAGGCGCCGATGAGCAGGCCCAAAATCGAGAGACAGCGGTTGTCCACCCGGTTGCACAATCGGCCCGTCACCGGCATCACCATCATGGCGCTCACCCCGCCCCAGGCCATGATTTCACCGGCCAGGGTGGCGTCGTATCCCATTATGGTTTGCAAGAAGAGAGGTAGCAGCACCATGCTGCCGTAAAGCACAAACCGGAAAAAGAAAAAAACCGTCACTCCGCTGGCGAAATTCCGGTCTTTGAAAAGGCGTAGGTCCACAAAAGGCTGCCTGGTCTTCAATTCCCAATAAACCAGGGCAACCAGCGCCACCAGGGCAACGACGGATAAGCGCACGATAAAGGCGGAGGAAAACCAATCCTCCCGTTCCCCTTTGTCCAGCACGATCTGTAAGGCGCCGATCCCGACGACCAGGAGGCCCACCCCCAGGAAGTCGATTCCTCCCCTCATTCGAGCCCGGAGATAATCGGGGTCGAAGATAAACATCGCAGTCGCCGCCAGGGCCATAATGCCGACGGGAAGATTAATGTAAAAGGCCCAGCGCCAATTCAGGTTGTCGGTGATCCAGCCACCCAGCATAGGGCCGATAATGGGAGCCACAATGGCGCCCATGCCGTAAACCGCCATTGCCATGCCCCGCTCCTCCACGGCAAAGGATTCGAAGAGAATGGCCTGGGAGAGGGGTTGCAGGGCTCCGCCTCCAGCACCTTGAATGACCCGGAAGAAAATCAGGCTCGCCAGGGTGGGGGCGGCGCCGCAAGCCATCGAACTGAGAGTAAAAATAGTCAGGCACAGCATCAGCAAGCGCTTGCGGCCGACCGCGCCGGCGAGCCAGGCGGCGAGGGGCATGACTATGGCGTTGGACACCAGGTAGGAGGTGAGCACCCAGGTAGACTCGTCCACCCCGGCCGACAGGCTGCCGGCGATGTGCGGCAAAGCCACATTCACAACCGTGGTGTCGATTAGCTCCATGATAGTGCCGGGCATCACCGCGATCGCAATCAGCCATTTGTTCACCTGTGGGGTATAGGGAATGCTCTCCCTGTTCATGAGATCCCCAAACCGCTAAGAAAAGCCTGAGAAAATCCTTGGTTAACCAGGAAGGGAGGTTTCCAGGCTGATAAGCTTGGGACCCGGTTTGATCTGGAAGCGGCCATCCACCGTCTCCCAAATCCAGCCATAAAACTGCCACCCAGCACTCTTATGGTTTTGCCGGTAAGAGTCGGGGCCCGGTACGCTTTCGGGTATCGATGGTGACCTCGGTGGACATGCCCAGGCGCAACGGCTTGCTTTCGGGTAAGGGCGGCAGCAACACGATCTTGACGGAAATGCGCTGCACCACCTTCACCCAGTTGCCCGTGGCATTTTCCGGGGGCAGGAGGGAAAAGGCCGAGCCGGTGCCGGACATGATGGAGTCCACCCTCCCCTTGAACTTGACCCCGGGATAGGTGTCCACATTCACCTCTGCTGGCTGACCGATATATACGTTGGTGAGCTGCGTTTCCTTGTAGTTTGCCTGGATCCAGAGCTGTGGATAATGCAGGGGCACCACCATCATTAAAGGTTGCCCCGGCTGCACCCAGTTGCCAACCTCTACCTGCCTTTTAGTGATATAGCCGGAAATCTTGGCGGTTATCTTGGTATACCCCAGATTGAGCCTGGCCTGATCCAACCGCGCCTTGGCTTCCTTGCTGGCCGGCTGTTCGTCCAGGGGGATGCTGGTGGAGCCGCCGATGGCGGCCAGGGCCTCTTCCAATTCCCGCTTGTACCGGTCCACCAGGGCCTGGTTCACCCGGTAGCGGGTCTCCACATTGTCCAGGGTTTGCTTGGGAACGGTGCGGCGCTCGTATAGAGCGGTATAGCGGACCCTGTCGGTGCCGGCCAGCTTGAAATTGGCCTCCGCTTCGGCGAGTTTGGCCCGGGAGGTGGAGACCTTGACATAATCTTGGGCCATGTCCTGGCGCAAGCGGCCCCGGTTGCCCTCGGCTTGGGCCACCGCTACTTCATAATCCTGGGGCTCCAGGGTCAGGAGGACCTGACCGGGCTCGACAAAATCATTATCATCCACCAACACCTTGGCTACCCGGCCCGGTACCCGGGATGCGACCTCGCCGACATAGCCGTACACATAGGCGTCATCGGTGTAAACAAAGATATGCAGGTAATACCAGTAGCCGAGGCCGGCCCCTATCGTCAAGAGCACCAGCGCGATGACGCTGATCCGAACCAAGGGTTTACGGAGCACTCTGGGATTCCTCCTGGGACAGAAGGATGTTAATGCCCCCCATGGACCAAAGCAGCTCGGCCTTGGCCATCTGATGGTCGTAAAGGGCAGACCAGTAGTTGACCCGGGTCCGGGTGAGCAGGGTCTGGGCATCGATGACCTCGGTGGCGGTGCCCACCTGCTCTTTGTAGCGCTCCTCGTTGAGGCGCCTGTTTTCTTCCGCCTGGTTCACGGCCTTTTCCGTCACCTGGATGCGGTCGGCGCTCTCCTTTACCTTGAGGTAGGCATTCTGCACGTCCAGGCGCACCTGCTCGTCCAGGTCCTTGTGTTGCTCTTGGAGTTGAGTCACCCCTAGTTTGGCCTGGGCCACCTGGGCTTTGGTATCCAGACCGGAGAACAGGGTCCACTGCAGGCCGAAGATGCCGAACCACGAGCTATCATGCAGGAGGTAATCGTTCTGTTGATAGTTCTGGCCGGCCTGGGCGTAAAACCGCGGGAAATATTGGGCCCTGGTCTGGGTCACCACTTTTTCCTGCTGGGTGATGCGCTCGGTGGAGGCCTTGAGGTCGCTCCGCTGTTTCAGGGCCGCCTCGGTGGCATCTTCCAGGCCCCAGGGCCGGGTCTCCAACTTTTCATCCTTCAGCACCGTAGGGGCCGACACCGGCAGGGCCAGGAGCTTGTTGAAGGCGGCGCGGCTGTCGATGGTGTCGGTTTTAGCCACTAGCAGGCGCTGCTCGGCGTCGGCCAGAGAGACCTGCGCCTGGAGGACGTCATTGAAAGTGGCTAACCCGAATTGATATTGGTCCTCGGCGATCTTGAGATGTTGCTTAAGATCCGCCACATCCTCTCGGGCCACCACCTCCAACTTCTGGTCCTGCAGGGTGCTGAAATAACCCTTGGCCACGCCGAGAAAGAGGTCGTCCCGGGTCTTGGCGGTGTCCAGCAGGCTGGCCGACTTGCCCAGCACCGCGGCCTGATATTTGGAGGGAGTGAGCCAAAAGTCGAAGATGGTCTGTTCGACGTAGGTCTTGCTGCTCCAGAAATTGCGGTTGGTCGAGGGCATAATGATGGTGGTGGAAAACCCGGGTATGGTTCCGGCGGGAATTTTCGTCTTTAATTGATCATCGTAGATGGTCTGGCTCACCTCCGACTTCATGGTGGGCAGGAACCCGGAGCGCGCCCGCACCACTTCTTCACCGGCGATCAGCGATTGCAGGCGGCTCACCCGCAGGGTGGGGTTGGCCTTCCAGGCCAGGCCCAGGGCCGCCTTCAGATCCAGGGTGGCAGGGGCCTCCGCCCCGATGCCAGGGGACGCCATCGCCAGGCTCCAGGTCAGCCATCCCAACAGGATCAGACGCCAGGGACTTGATGATTTCATACCGCGGCCGCCTCTCCGGCTTTTTTTGCTAGGGATCCCCGGATCAGACCCGAGGAGAGCAAGGTCAGCAGAACCGGCAGGGCTTCTTTCACCGCCTTTTCCTGTCCTTCCGACAACTGGTAGTATCCTACGGCCCGCACCATGCCCCGCAGCATAAAAGTGAGCAACCGCGGGTTTGCCGGGATAAACTGTCCCGTTTCGATGCCTTCGGCGAATAACCGGGTAACCAGGGCGACGAATCTCTCTTCCATTTCATGTAAGTGGAGCCAATAGCCCTGGTCGGCGCCCCGGCCGCTCCGGAGCAAATCCCGGGCGTAAACAGGGAATAAGTCCCTCTCCCGCATCAGGTAATCTAACAACAAGACGGCCACTTTCTGGACCTTCGCCAGGGGGGCACCGCTGCCGGTGACCACGGCCTCAATATCGGCCAGGATATTTTCCCCCACCTGGGAGATGAGGGCCTGGACCAGCTGATCTTTGCCGGGAAAATAGAGATAGACGGTGCCCTTGGCCACCCCGGCGTTGGCGGCGATCTCCCCCATGGTCACCGCCCCCACCCCGCGGCTCTGCACCAAGCGGCGGGCCGCGGCCAGGATCTCCCGGGTGCGGAACTCGGTGACAATCTCCTTTTTGGTGGGCTGGGGGCTGGGATGCATAAATGACTTTTTGGTCATTAAACTGACTATAGGGTCATTAATAATTTCCATCTCCCATTTTGTCAAGAAAAACTTGCAAACCCGCCGACCCCCGCTTAGACTAAAAAATATCTATAGGCAAGCTGGAGGTTAAGATGCACCGCCGCGATTTTCTCAGGTACATGGCGGCTTTGGGGCTGGTGGCCGGGGTCGGACGCCGCCTGGTGTTGCCGGAGGAAGTTTGGGCCATGGCCCCCCCCCAGACCCCCGAGCCCCTGCTGGTCAAGGCCCAGGGCAGCAATTACGCTCATCTGGCGGGGGACGCCATCCAGGCCCTGGGGGGCATGAAAAAATTCGTCAAACCTGGGGAAGTGGTGGTGGTCAAGCCCAACATGGCCTGGGACCGGACCCCGGAGCTGGGCGCCAACGCCAATCCATTGGTGGTGCGCCAGGTGGTGGAGCTTTGTCTGGAGACCGGGGCCAAGCAGGTAAAGGTCCTGGACAACACCTGCGACGACGCCCGCAAGGCTTACGAGTCTTCCGGGATCAAGGCCGCGGTGGAGGGCATCAAGGACCCCCGGGCGGTGGTGGAGTTCGTGGACGAGCGGCGTTTTGTGGAACTCAACATCGAAAAGGCCAGGACCTTGAAGAAATGGTATTTCTATAAGGACATCCTGGAGGCCGACCGCTTCATCAATATCCCGGTGGCCAAGCAGCACTCCGAGGCCCGCCTCACCATGTGCCTGAAGAACATGATGGGGGCCATCGGCGGCTGGCGGGGCCGCATCCACGTTGGCCTGCACCAGAACATCGCCGACATGAATCTGCTCTTACGCCCGGACCTGCACGTCCTGGACGCTACCCGCATCCTGCTGCGCAACGGCCCCAAGGGCGGCAGGCTGGAGGACGTGGCGGTGAAAAACCTGCTGTTTGCCGGGACCGATCCGGTGGCCCTGGACGCTTACGGCGCCGGCCTCTTCGGCTTAAAGCCCGAGGACCTGGGCTACGTGGTCAAGGCCCACCAGGGGGGCCGGGGAGAGATGGACCTAAGTAAGATCAAGGTCCTGTCGGCTTGAGGGCTAGCCGCGGGCAGCTTGGGTCCGCCCGGTAGGGGCGGATTTTAAACCCGCCCCTGCTGCCCACCCTTTCGTAGGGGGCCCTCGCCTGGATGCGCCTCTACAAGACAAGACCGCCCCTACCCCCCTCACCCTGCTCAAACAGACCTCTCCTGCCTGCCTTTCAGCAAAAACCTTGCCGGACCTCACTGCTTTTTGCGGAGATTTCCATCGGCGTTTATATTAATCCTGGATTATGCCGCAAGAATTGCCTGAAATAAGCATAACTATAGGGTATAAGGAGGAATAATAGGAATTTCAGGGGGTTCAAAAAATTTTATACCCCACCTTTTTTTTTATTGACAAAATTATGGGGGTTTGTGCTACCATGCCTCCCACGAGAAATTAGGTTCCCAAAGAGGAAACTTGTAGGGGTTAAATTCGTTCGGAGTGCTCGAAAACCATTTGTTGACTGCGGTGGCCCATGTTGCCGCATAATCTCAGTTAATGGAGCATCACGGGGGAAGGGGATGCGCAGAATTTTCATACCCGCACTGACTCTTGTCTTTCTAATCCTGGTTTTCTTTCTCTCTTGCTCTACACCTCCGCGAGAACCTCTGCCGGGAAAGGAAGATAATCTTCCAAGTTTCTCAAAAGCACCGGCAAAAGAGGAGGACAAAAAGGCCGGAAAGGTCGATGAAGGGTATGTAGGCGCGGAAATCTGCCAAACCTGTCACCAACCAGTGTACGATCAGCTCTCCAAGACGGCTATGGGCACCCTGTTTTTGAAGCACCCCCGTACCGCTGGGGAAAAACTCGGGTGTGAAACGTGTCATGGACCGGGGACAGAGCATGTTGGTTCAGGAGGCAAATCATTCGCGGGTATGGTTCGATTTACGAAGGGGTCGCCAACGCCTGTTTCCGTGCGCAACCAAGCCTGTATCAAGTGCCATGAAAAGAGGGAGAGGCTTTTCTGGTCGGGCAGTCCCCATGAGACCAACGGCATCGCGTGCACATCGTGCCACGTGGTCCATACGGGACCGGGAATGACGACTCGTGCTCAGCTCGCCCGTTTAACCGTAGAGGATACCTGCGCTACCTGTCATAAAGAGCAAGTGCGCGCCGAGATGAAGTTTTCGCATCATCCCCTGCGCGAGGGGAAAATGGACTGCGCCAGTTGCCACAACCCGCACGGGACTACCTCGGACCATCTCATCAGGGGGCTTACCAACAAGGAACTGTGCTTTAATTGCCACGCCCAGTACCGGGGCCCGTTCCTTTTTCAGCACCCTCCCGTTATGGAGGATTGCTTCAATTGCCATCAGCCCCACGGCAGCAACTTTCCCACCCTGCTGAAAGCGCCTCCCGAAAGGCTGTGCCGGGAGTGCCACATTAGCTTCCACGCCTCCGGGGCAACGGCGTCGCCTTGGAATCGAAGGATAGGTTTAATGGTCGGCGGGGGGTGCCTCAACTGCCACCGGAACATCCACGGCAGCAACAATTTCAACGGCAACTTATTCTTTCATTAAGGGGGGGAGGATGAAGATTAAGAGAGAAATCCTGGCCTTTTTTCTCGCAATCATGCTTTTCCCTCTGACCTGCGGGTTCGCCTTCGCGGAATTGAACATCGGGGATTACCAGTTGGGGGGCTATCTCGAATTGGGCGGCGGATTTCTCTCCGATTACCCCAACGCCAGGAACAGAGGATATTTGGTACAGTATACTCCCTTCCCCGTAGGGCCTCTGGGGGGTGTGGATTTATCGCTGAAGAGCAAGGACGAGCTCGAGTATTATAACTTCCGGATGAGCAATCCGGGATTTACCGCAAATCAGGATTTCTTGCTCCAGATTGGCAAACTCGGGGTTTACCATGCCCAAGTTGAGTATGACCAGTTCCAACACGTGTACTCCACGGTAAATCCCATTAATTCCGATCTAGGGATCCTTTTGCAGAGACTGCGGTTCAGCGCCGACTACCTGGTAACGCCTGAGATCGACCTTTTCATCGAGGACCAGTGGCTGCGAAGAACCGGCCAGCGGCCAGTGACCTATGAGACCGGCCCTGGTAACCCCTTTCAATATACCACCTATACCGAGCCGATCGGCTTTTCGCAAAACGACGCGAAGGTAGGTGCGGAATATGATTCGAAGACGTATCAGTTCCGCCTGGGGTATCATTTGTCGACCTTTGTAGATGATACCCCAACTGTGAGGGGCTCAGCCGCGAGTACCACCTTTGTATCCACGCCCCCAAGCAACATGGCCAACTACATTACCGCTGAGGGGGGAGCTAACCTGGCTGCCTACAAGACCAGGATCACCGGTTCGTTTTCCTACGGCTGGCTGTCCCAGAACGAGAACGTATACAATTCGGGTGGTAACGCCTACGCTTTCAATGGTTATCCGTACGGCCCTACGGGTCTCAGCGCCACGACGGTGGAGGGGGATATTTCGGGCGTCACCCGTCCCACTGAGGCATTATCCTTGAGGTATTCGTACAAGGCTTATGATTTTCAGAATAATAACCTGAATAATTACCTTTATCAGGACATATTCAGCACAGCGAGCCTCGGCGTAGGGGAGCGCCCCCTGCTGCTTCAGGAGCAGTATTCGTACTTGCGGCAGAATGTCAAAGGCGGCGTCGACTATAAAGTGAACGACATGGTGGCCTTGGATGCCGCCTATACTTTTTCAGCAACCGACCGCACCGAAAACCAGGGCAATACCACGAGTAACTCGCCCCAGTTCGGCATCAGGCTGTTTCCTACTTCCTGGCTGAACCTGATAGCCAACTATACCTACTCACAGCGGCTGGGGAATGATTTTCTGTCGCTGACGCCGAGCACGCCGGCCAATTTGCTGACCTACAAATTCTACTCGGGAGACGACAAACGGAACGCCGCCCATTTCGTGGCAGAGGCATTCCCTGTGAATAATGTCACCTTCTCCGCCAATTTCTCGTTCTACAATGACAATTTTAATGACTCCAATGGATATGGCTTGACCAAAGATCAAGGCTGGTCGGCCGGAGGGGATGTGAGCTGGACCCCCACTGACCGGGTCGCCTTGTCCCTGGGATACGACCACCAGGAAGACATCACCAAAGAACGCGTCGAAAACCAGCCCGGCTTAGTTGGGGGAGGTACCGCTTTCTCGCCGGTCTATTTTGATTGGGGCCCCCTTGTGAGCACCCTGGATGCATATGACACGTTCATTGCCAGAGCGGACATCAAGCTCATTCCGGACAAGCTGAAGCTCACGACCGGCGTCAGCTACTCCTTTTCGAGCTCGCATTTCGACAATCCGCAAATGTCCCACCTGAACGAAGCCTTCGCCGATATCAACGCCGGTCTCAGCTACAAGTTCAACGAGCACTGGAGTTGCCGAGCGTTGTACCGGCTCGAGATCTTCAACATGACCAAAGCGTACCAGCAATTTTTCCTGAATGGCACCCCTGCGCCGACCAATCAGAATTTGAATACCCTGGACGGGTTCTACAGGAACGCCACGGCGAACGTGTTCGAGGGATTTGTACAGTATAAGTTCTAGTTTGAGCCTTCCAGCAGGTTGACAAGAATAACCCGCGTCCTTATTTTTTCAATAATGCTGCCAGCGCGCCTCGGGGATGGGCTGGGCATGGCGTTGGGGCCGGGTCCGTGATTGCCGCGACCAAAGATATTGAGGGAAATGCGGTCTCTGCCCCAAAAAACCAAGGTTCGCAGTTTAATCGCATGATCACGTTCGCTACAACTGAGACAGCAGCGGCTTGGTGAACCACTGCCGGGCGCCTGGGGAGGCCTCGGGTTTCTTATCTCTTCTCAGAGCCGGCTGCATTGGGCGAGCAAAAGCCGGCTGTCCGTTCACAAACCACCGGAGGAAAAATGAAATCTATAGTAACGGTCTTTTTTTTGCTCTTGATAGGGATTGCGGCGTCTGCATGGGCTCAAGGCGGTTCCGTGGAAAAGGGAAAAGCCCTGGTAGAGAGCAAACACTGCGCACTGTGCCACAAGGAGGGCGGAAACCTGGGCAAGCCCGTGGAAATGATTGTCGGGACCAATACCGACGCTTACCTCAAGGGGGCGCTCACCGACCCCAAGAAAACCCTCGGGCCCCAAGTAAAAATGCCGGAATTAAAGTTAACCGATGCAGAAGTGCAGGACGTTATCGCGTATCTTCATTCCATTGCAAAACACTAAGGGTTGTGACCGGCTGCATCCGCTCTTTCAGCTTCGATTTGGAACCCCTTCATGAATGGGCATAAGGCCCCGCGTCCCAAATTGGTTTCCGCCCTGGTCGGCAACTGGGTTGGCATCTTCGGCCTGGTGGTGGGCGTGTGCAGCCTGTTCGTCGATCTTTGTCTAATAGTAATTGACGTTTTTCACGGTTTCAGACAGCCCTACATGGGCATCCTGATCTTCCTGATTCTCCCCTCATTTATCTGGATCGGCGTCATTTGCGCGGGAGTGGGAGGATGGCTGGAACTCCGCCGGCGCAAAAAACCGGCGGCTGAGGCCCGCGTTGAGGCAAGTGGCGGGAGGCGCACGCGCCAACTGGTCGTGGCGTTTGCCTGCGCCTTCCTTTTTCTGATGCTCAGCTCGTTAGGAAGCTACCGCGTGTTTGAGGAGACTGAATCGCCGCAGTTTTGCGGCGCTTTGTGCCACACGGTGATGAAGCCGGAATACACCGCGTACAAAATCTCTCCCCACTCAAGGGTACGCTGTACGGAATGCCATATCGGCCCGGGCGCCTCCTGGTTTGTCCGCGCCAAGCTCTCCGGCCTCTATCAGGTCTATGCAACCGTTACCGACGTATATCCACGGCCCATTCCAGTGCCGGTCCAAAACCTGCGGCCCGCGCGGGAAACCTGCGAAGAGTGCCATTGGCCGGCGAATTTTTACGGATGGGTGGAACTGCGTCGCCAATTCTTCCTGCCTGACAAGCAAAACACTCCGTGGAACATAAGACTGCTGGTGCATGTGGGAGGGGCAAATGCCACCACGGGGCCGGTTGGAGGCATCCACTGGCATATGATTGTGTCCAACCGCATGGAGTACATAGCCACGGACGAGAGCCGGCAAACCATACCCTGGGTGCGCGTGACGAATCAAGAGACAGGCACTGTCGACGTCTACGAGTCAAAAGACAATCCATTGACCCCCCAACAAAAAGCCCTGCCCATGCGGGTGCTCGACTGTGTCGACTGCCACAATCGTCCCACCCACATTTTCGATTCTCCCTACCGCGCTCTGGATGTTTCCATGTGGCTGGGTCGTATCGATCCTGCCATTCCTTCCATAAAAGTGAAGGCGGCCGAGGCTCTGGTCAAGGCCGGCGGGGCCGGTTCGCAGGCCGCTGGGATTGCCCTGATTGCTCAAAACCTCTCGCAAGAATACCCTGATGACAAGGACCAGCCAAAGATCGGGCAGGCGATCTCCGAGACTCAGAGGATCTTTCAAGACAATTTCTTCCCGGAAATGAAAACGGACTGGAAAGTGCGGCCAAACAATATCGGGCATTATATTTGGCCGGGTTGCTTTCGCTGCCACGATGGTTCCCATGTCGACAAGACAGGCCGGGCCATCTCCAATGCATGCAACACGTGTCATATAATCACCGCCCAGGGCGGTCAGCCAAAAATGGAGACTGTGAGCCTGCAGGGGTTGAAATTCGACCACCCTGGAGGAGAAATCCCCCCGGAAATCCTGTGTAGCGGGTGCCATACCGGCGCGCCCTAGTCTGTAGATGACAAATCGATAAGTGCATGATTCCTGATTATATCCTAACCCCGCCTCACCCTGCTCAAACAGGTCTCTCCTGCCTGCCTTTTAGCAAAACCCTTGCCGGACCCTACTGCTTTTTGCGGGGATTTCCATCGCCGTTCGGGTTATACTAATAATAATCCTCTCAGGTTTGAGTCTTTTTTATATGGCAAGGAAACACTTCTCGGTAAATTCCGGCGCCTGGCTGACCCTGCGGCGCCTCTCTCAGATCATCTTTCTGGCCCTGTTTTTCTTCTTGTTTTTGAAGGCCGAATTTGTGGAGCGCGCCACCCTGGCCTGGCCGGTGGACCTGTTCTTTCGCTTCGATCCCTTAATCCTGGCGGCGAACCTTATCACCTTCAGCCCCTTGGTGGCCGGGCTCTTCTGGTCGCTGACCTTCGTGGCCCTGACCCTGATATTGGGGCGTTTCTTCTGCGGCTGGGTCTGCCCCCTGGGGACCACCCTGGACGGGGCCCGGCGGCTGCTGTTCCGCCCCCGGCCCGACCAGGGAGTGGCGGCCCGCTGGCGCCGGGCCAAATACTATCTGCTCCTGTCCCTGTTGAGCGGCGCCCTCCTCTCGGTCAACCTGCTGGGGCTCTTCGACCCCTTGTCGCTGCTTTACCGCACCCTGGCCATCGTCCTCTACCCGGCCTTCGGCTACGGGGTGGAACACACCTCCCTGGCCTTCTATCACCTGGGGCCTCCCTTCACTTACCTCAGCGAACCCGTTTACTGGTTCTTTAAAGCCACCCTGCTGCCCTTCCAGCCCCTCGTTTATCTCCTGCCTTTTCTGACCCTGACCCTCTTTGGCCTGCTGGTGGCCGCAGAAAGGGTGGATCAGCGTTTCTGGTGCCGGGCCCTCTGCCCCCTGGGGGCGCTGTACGGTTTGCTGGCCCGCTTCTGCCGGCTGCGCCGGCGGCCCACCGCCCTGTGCCCCGATTGCGGCGAATGCGCCGAAACCTGCAAGATGGCCGCCTTTGCCCCGGGGATGCCGGCACGCCATGAGAACGCCGAGTGCCAGCTCTGCCTCCGCTGCCTGGCCCGGTGTCAGAAGGACGATCGGGTAAGCTTCACGATGCGCTCCAGGGCGCCCCGGGCGCCCCTGGACCTGGGCCGGCGCCAGGTGATTACCGCGGTGGCGGCCGGAGCCGCCTTGGCGCCCATGGTACGCCTGGGTTCCCTGGCCAGGCAGCCGGACGAGTTCCTCATCCGCCCCCCGGGAGCCCAGAAGGAAGGGGAGTTCCTATCCCGCTGCATCCGTTGCGGCCAGTGTGTGAAGGTCTGTCTCACCAACGGCCTCCAGCCGGTGCTTTGGGAAGCGGGACTGGAAGGATTTTATACCCCGAGATTAATCCCCCGGATGGGATACTGCAGTTATTCCTGCAACCTCTGCGGCCAGGTCTGCCCCACGGGGGCCATCCCCCACCTGCCCCTGCCGGCAAAACAGGCCGCCGACCTGGGGATTGCCTTCATCAACCGCAGCCGCTGCATCCCTTACACCGAGGCCACCGATTGCCTGGTATGCGAGGAGCACTGCCCGGTTTCCCCCAATGCCATCAACTTCCTGGAACAAGAGGGCACCACCCCCCAGGGAGAGCGGGTCAGGGTCAAATTGCCGGTGGTGGACCCGGACCCCTGCACCGGCTGCGGCCAGTGCGAACACGTCTGCCCGGTGGGCGGCGCCGCGGCCATTCGGGTGAAGCGCTCGCTCCGGATGGAGGTGTGAGCAGTGAACCATATGCAGGATGCGAGCGGAATATGACCAGATCTGGATATTTTACTTTTACTTTTACTGCCCACTGCTTACTGCTCACGACTCACTACGGATGAAACGTCACTATCCGGACCAACCCCTGGTGGGCGTAGGCGCGGTGATCTTCCGGGGCGAGGAAGTTCTCCTGGTGCGCCGGGGGCAGGAACCGGCCAGGGATGAATGGAGCCTCCCCGGCGGCCTGGTTGAGCTGGGGGAGACCCTGACCGCGGCCCTCACCCGGGAAATCGCCGAGGAAACCGGCCTGACTGTGCGGCCCCTGGGGATCTCCGCGGTGTTGCAGCGCATCTTCCCCGATGCCGCCGGCCGGATCGCCTACCATTACGTCCTGGTGGATTACCTGTGTGATTATCTGGAGGGAGAGCTGCGCCCCGCCTCGGATATCACCGACGCCCGCTTCACCCCATTGGCGCAGCTCCCCTCCTTCCACCTGGCTGAGGCCACCGCCGCGGTCATCCGCCGGGCCTGGGAGCAGAAACGGCAAGGCGCCTCCCTGCCTCTGATTGACTGACCGGAAACCACTGCCAACTTCCCGCTCATACCTTCATCGGCTCTTGCATAGCCGAAGTTAGGCATTATCTTTTTTACAAACTGCTTCCCACGGCTTCCCATGGGTAAGCCAGCGAAGGTCAGGTTTATCTTATCAATGAGTTGGGCTAAATCGGATTTTTTATAAGGGGGGCGCCATGGAAGCCATCGTAGCCAGGGTTGGGGAATTGCGGGACGGGGAAATGAAAGAGGTGCAGGTGGGAGAGACCAAGGTCTTGCTCATCCGCCTCCGGGGCAAATTCCAGGCGGTGGGCGCGGTTTGCACCCACTACGGCGGCCCCTTGGCTGAGGGTCTGCTGAGCGGCGAGCGGGTCTACTGCCCCTGGCACCAGTCGGTCTTTAACGCGGTCAGCGGCGACCTGGAGGAGCCGCCGGGGTTCGACGCCCTGCCCAGGTTTGAGGTCCGGGTGGAGGGAGAACAGGTGATGGTGCGGGTCCCCGCTGAAAAGCTGGAGCGCCGGGTCCCCGCTATGTGCAAAGGGAACGTCCAGGCCGATGGCCGCACCTTCGCCATCCTGGGGGCCGGCGGGGCCGGCGGCGCCGCGGCGGAAACCTTGCGGCAGGCGGGCTTTCAAGGGAAGATCCTGATGATTACCCGGGAGTCCGCCCTGCCGTATGACCGCCCCCTGCTGAGCAAGGGCTATCTGTCCGGCGAGGCCGGCGCGGAATGGCTGCCCTGGCGCACCCCGGAGTTCTACCGCGACCATGATATCGAGGTCATCTTGGGTCGAAAGATCGTCCGGCTGGATACGACCGCCCGCAGCCTGGAGTTGGCCGGCGGCGCCTCTCTGAATTATGACGCGGCCCTGCTGGCCACCGGTGGGGTGGCCCTGCGCCTGGCGACGCCCGGAGCCGATCTGGCCAACGTCTTTACCCTGAGGAGCCCGGAGGACGCCGATAACATCATCGCGGCGGCCGCCGCCGCCAAGACCGCAGTGGCCATCGGGGCCAGTTTCATCGCCCTGGAAACCGCGGCCAGCCTTAGCAAGCGAGGTCTACCGGTCACCGTGGTGGCCCCGGGAGCCGTTCCCATCCATCGTATCCTGGGACCGGAAATCGGCCGGGCCTTACAAAAAGTCCACGAGGCCAACGGGGTGAGATTCATCCTGGGCGCCCGGGCGGCCTCCTTCGAGGGCGCCGGACGGGTCCAGACCGTGGTGTTGGACTCGGGCGAGCGAATCCCGGCGGACCTGGTGATTGCCGGGGTGGGGATCAAACCGGCCACCGATTTCCTCCAGGGGCTAAAACGGAACCTCGACGGCAGCATTACCGTGGACAGGTTCCTCCAGGCCACCCCGGGCCTGTACGTCGCCGGAGACGTGGCTCGTTTCCCGGATTGGCGCACCGGGGAGCTGATCCGCATCGAACACTGGCGCCTGGCGCTGCAGCACGGCCGGCTGGCCGCCCGGAACATGGCCGGCCAGCCCCGGGAATTCACCGGGGCGCCCTTTTTCTGGAGCGACCAGTTCGAGGTCATCCTCCAGTATGTGGGGTACACCGCCGGTTGGGATGAGATCATCTTCCACGGACAGCCTGAAGATCATGATTTCATGGGCTTTTACGTCAAGGACGGGGAGGTGCGGGCCGCCGCCGCCATGAACCGCGACCGGCAGATGTGCGCCCTGGCGGAGCTGCTGCGCCTCGGCCGGGTCCCCTCGCCGGCGGAATTGCACCGGGGTCCCCTGGACCTGACTCAGCGGCTAGAATAGCTGTCAGCTTTCAGCAGTCAACTATCAGCAAAAGCATGACGAAAACCGGAATGTCATCTACGATGAAAGGGCGGAGTTTCCCGCCAATACGTGCTTCCAATACAGATGGCTTAATAGGTCTCCCGGTTTTTAGCTGAATGCTGAAAGCTGACAGCTACTCAGACCGCTACTCATCAATGAAACACTGGGGGTCCGGGGCCAGGAAATCCGGGTTACCCTGGGCCCTGGCATACTCATAGGCGATGGCCCGGCAACCCCGGCAATCGGCCCAGCGGGCGCAGGCGCCGCACTTGCCCCGGTAGCGGCCTTTGTCCCGCAGGGCTTCCAATACCGGCGAGCTGGCCCAGATCTCCCGCAACGAATCCCGGCCAACCTGACCCAGGGGGAGAGGTAATCGCCGGCAGGGGACCACGGTGCCGTCCGCCAGGATGGTGAGTCCCGCCACCCCGGCGGAGCAGCCGCCCGCCGGGAACGGCTCGGAATCCTCCGCCGCCGGCGCCTTGGACTCCCCCATCTGGGCGGCCATGGGGTCGCCGGTGCCGATCTCCAGGCCGCCCTTATAAAAAGCCTGCCAGGACCGCACTTCTTCGTAAAGCTTCCTTACCTGGGCGGTGGAGAGCATCAGGTCCAGCATGTCCCGTCCCCGTCCCGACGGCACCAGCCGGGAAAACCCCAGGCGGGAAACCCCCAGACCGCGGGCCACCTCCGCCAGCTCCCGAAAATGGCCGGCGTTGAGCCGGGACAGGGTGGCATTGAGGCTGACCTTCAGTCCGGCCGCCAACAGGGTGCGGACCCCCTGGAGGGAGGCAGCAAAGCTGCCGCGTCCCCGGATGTATTCATGAATCTCCCGGGGACCCTCCAGGCTGATCTGGACCCCGTGGACCCCAAGCTCCGCCAGCCGCCGGGCCCTTTCCCCGGTGATGCAGGTGCCGTTGGAGAGTACGTAGATTTCAAAGCCGATGGCCGCCATCGCCTCCAAAATCTCGAACAAGTCCGGCCGCAGAAACGGTTCGCCTCCGGTGACATTGAAGCTGGGCTGGAAATCGATGCCATAGGCCTGGCGCCAGTCCTGGAGCATCCGGGCAATCTCCTCGATGACCCGGAAGACCTGGGCCCGGGACAGCTCCCGGACTTGGCCCGCTCCCTCCTGGTAACAGTGCCGGCACTTCAGGTTGCAACGCTCGGTGAGGTGCCACTGGATGAGAAAATCATAAGGTCGGGCCAGGGACATGGGGTCTCACCATCTCAGCGGGCGCAGCAGGTTGCCCCAGGCGTCTCGCCGGTGCTCATTAAGGGGGCGGTGTCTCTCAAGTCTCGGCGGATGGGAAAGAAAAAGCAGATATGGCAAGAGAGGCTGGCAACCGCCAGGCGTTGGCCCCCGCCTCTCCCGCCATATCTGCTCTGGATAGGTTGCCGGACCGGCAACTTATTCCTTTCATTCCTTTCATTTGTGGCATACCTTGGGGGGATCGAGCTTCTTGACCTTTCCCCAGAAGGCCGCCTCCTTAGCCAAGGCCTCTTTGCCAAGTTTCATACCCCTTTCACCTCCTTTCGGGTGGATTTGCTTCTAAATTAATTACTCTTCCCGGCCGGGTCAAGGCGATTAGGGTAGCGCGCTCCGAGGCTGGCAAAATAATTAATGGTGGCCAGAGTCGGCCCGCTGGCCAGCCAATTATTAATGGGAGCATCAGGGAGTCCCTTTTTTATCCCCTCTCCCCCATGGGGCAGAGGGTTAGGGTGAGGGGGAATTTAATCTCTTTTCCGCTCCCATTAATATAAACCCACATACCTGGGAATGTCATTCCAGGCGCATAATCCAGGAATTTCCAGGACCTTCGCTTCCTGCGCCCAGGGGGGCCAGCCAGGGCAACGAGCCAGGTGGCGGCAACCCAGGTTGTGCTTGTGCTTGGGCATGTAGGGGCGGACCCATGTGTCCGCCCTGATTTAGGGCGCGCCCTGCACGCCGGCCGAGGTTCGGCGGCCACGGGCTGCCCTATATGGGCCATGATATGGTGGGCGCTGCCCACCCTACACGGGCGACCCGCTGAGGCGCCCTGGCGCAGTTTTCACGCGCCCATCGCCAAAAAAGGCGCGTAAGACGCGCCCTACGCGGGCGCGCCTCAACTCACCCAGGCGATGAACCGGCCTTATGGCCCCGCCTGCGGCAGACGCGGCAATTTCATGAGAAAATTCTCGCTTAGGGTAAATTGAGCTTCAGGCAAGGACACCGGCTGGAAATCCTGTGCCACCTGGGACAAGACCTATTTGAGGCGCTCCAGGAAATCGAGCAACGCCTGGCGTTCCCCCTCGAACAGCTAGGCGTAGCTGGGCATCTTGGCTCCGGGATAGAGCTGGCGGGGTTGGAGCAGCACCACTTGCAGCTGCTCCCGGGTGAGGCGGGAGCCGATGCCGTCCAGGGAGGGGGCCAGGTGGCCTGGGCCCTTCCTATGGCAGGCAAAGCAGCCCAGACGCCTGGCCAGATCCGGTCCGGCGTCAGAGACTACCCGTTGCCCCGGGGGGGCGCCATGTACGTCGGCCACCCAGGTGGGAATAATCGCAGCAACATAAAATAAAGCCGCAATTAATATACCCCATGTTAATATTAACAGATCAGATATTTTATTAATTTCCAATTTAGGCGAAATGCATAATATGAAATATGTTATTGATATGATTAGAATAGCAAGCCCTATTTATTGCTGCTGAAAGGCGGTCAGGCCTCCTGCGGATATTTCTCGGGACGGTCGCTGCCGCAGCCTGCCAGGGCCAGCAGTAGGGCCACCGCCAGCACCGCTCGCCACCCAAGTGATTCTCTCCTCTTCACGGTCAATGATCCAGTGAATCAAGCAAAGCCAGCAGTGCCTCCTGCTGTTCCGGCGAAGCCGGGGGCGTTCCCGGGGCGAGGGCGGCGCTGCTGAAGATGCCCTGGGCCGTTAAGGCGCCTTTCAGCAGAGCTGCAGGACGCAACCGGTAGGCCCGGGAGAGCTTTTGCAGCCGCTGGCTCAGGTTCCAGGTTTCCATTTGCAGTTCGGGGTCCCGGCCCACTTCCTCGGGATGGAGGCAGACCCGGGTGACCAGGCTCCAGAAGGCTGGAAAGAGCTGGGCCCCGGGGGAGACCACCCCCCAGGAGCCGGGACGGCCAAGAAAGTTCGCCTCATCCGCCTCGTAGAAGGCGAATTCCGGCCGCCTGGCGGCGGCGCCATGGTAATTGAGGAAACGGCGCATATCCCCCTGGTGGATCAGTCCCACTACCGAAGGCAGGGCCGCTAATTTCTTGAAAACGTGGGTGCGGATATTGCGGCGTTTGAACAAGGGCGCCCGCCGGCTGATCAACCGCGGCAGGTTCAGCAGGATCAGGGGCTGGGAAGCCCCTTCCAGGAGCCGCTGGCAGGCCTGGGGCAGGCCCCGGTTGCTATGGTACCACAGGGGCAGGTCCACCAGGAAGACCTGGCCGCCATAACCGAGACGGCGGCAGTCCTCCTGGACCGCCGCCGCCAGCTCCCGGGTGTCCGTTGCCGTATGGCCGGTGATCCCGAAGAATAGCGGCGCCCGGCCCGCCACTGCGGTCAACAGCGCCGAACACAGCCGCCGCCGGGTAGGGCCGGATAACTCCAGGGCCTCCCCCACGTCGGGGGAGCCCGCCAGGATGCCGTCGGCCTGGGAGATAACCCGCCCCACCAGGCGGCCCAGGCTCACCTCATCCAGGGCGCCGTCGGGATGTAAGGGAGTCGCCAGCTCGAAGATGAGTCCCCGTGGTGGGGCCGCGTCAGGCATAAATGAGTCCCATGATCCGGAAGGGATGGTGCGGCTAATTATTGTTTTTCTAATTATTATTGTGTTTCTAACAAGATACACCGAAGGCAGCATGGGAAGCAAGCAAAATCCAAAGACCGCGGCGCGGCCGCAGATGCAAGGACACCACCCCCAAAGCCCCTGGTTCCGCTCTACCTGATCTTACCCCCCCCCCGGGTTTGACCAGGCTCCGGACGCAGGCCTCCAGAAGTAATGGTCCGCCTGCTCCGGAAAGTCTACCAATTTTTCGCGGAAATCCGCTTAACAAATAATCTCAGGATTTATCTAAATGGTTAACCAGGGGCAGCACCAGTTGCAGGCCCTGGATTTGATTCCGAGCCTGGCTGCATGGGGGCAGGGGGGCAACCACATCGCCCCTTGAGTCTCCCGGGGTTGATAGGCAACCTTGGGCGGCTACTTGGCTCCCGCAGTTGGAAAGGCAATAATCACTGACCCTGGGGGGACGGCGGTCTATCCGCTAAAGGAGAAATCATGGCTAGAATTGTTTGGGTGGCTGCCCTGTTGATTGCCCTGCTGGCCGTAGCAGGATGCGGGTTGCCATTAGGACAAGCTTTACAAGCTTTAGAATCCGGCGGCGGTTATGGCGGCGGCTACGGTGGCGGCTACGGTGGTTATGCTTACGCACCACCACCCCCTCCCTACTATGGCGGACCCCAGGGACCGGGAAATAACGGCCCCATGTACGGGCGGCAGTTCTATGGCAGACCCGGACAGGGAAATAACGGCCCCATGTACGGGCGGCAGTTCTATGGCAGACCCGGACAGGGTAATAACGGCCCCATGGCCGGGCGGCGGTTCTATGGCGGAACCCAGGGACCAGGTAATAACGGCCCCATGGCCGGGCGGCGGTTCTATGGTGGAACCCAGGGACCAGGGAATAGCGGGCAATGGGTCCAGCCTAATGGCGGAACCCAGGGATCGGGTAATAACGGGTCCATGTACGGGCGGCGGTTCTATGGCGGAACCCAGGGACCAGGGAATAGCGGGCAATGGGTCCAGCCTAATGGCGGAACCACGACATCGGGGAAGAGCGGGTGGGTCCCGCCTAATGGCGGAACCACGATATCTAGCGGAACCACGACATCGGGGAAGAGCGGGTGGGTCCCGCCTAATGGCGGAACCACGACATCTAGCGGAACCACGACATCGGGTAAATAACAGCCCCATGTACGGGCAGCACCCCGGCGGCGGTCCCAATTCTCAGTCGCCACTGGGGCAGCAAGTGCAGGGGGGGGGTCCGGCCAAGTAACCCTGGATACCTCGACTGGCTGAGCCGCGACGGCTAATGCGATATGGAGCGGGAGCGCCACGGGTGAATCGGCGCTCCCGCGGCTTTCTCAGATAGGAGGGCGCGGTGGGCCGCCCTCCTGCTTCCGGTAGACCTTACCCTCCCTTCCAACCTATCGTGTCATCAAAGCCTCGTAACGGACGGCAGATCATTTAGTCTCATCCGTCACCCTAAGTGAAGCGAAGGCCCTGGTTAGATGCTTCACTGCCCCGGCGGCCCAGAAGGGCCACCAGAGCCATACGTGCGGAAAAACTTATTTCTCCAAGATAATTCCTCCCACTGGCGTCCCCCATTTTAGGCATTATCTTTAGACAACTGATCAGTTGTCCGCGTGGAGCAGGCCCCGGCCTGTTGCGGGCTTTGGGTATTTTACCCCCGGGCGCGCCGGAGGATGGCTCATGGGACGCAAAATCGCTCTTTCCTGTATCTTGCTGATGAGCCTGAGCTTGCTGCTGATGGCCCGATCAGGGAGCGGGCAGGAGCAGGCGCCGGTCTATACAACGCCCTTGGGCATTGCCCTGGATGAATATCCCTACCCCTATCCGGTGCAGTTCCTGACCCTCAATATCGACGGTCAGCAACTGCGGATGGCATACATGGACGTGGCCCCCAAGGGTTGGGACGGTAAGCGGGCCGCGGTCCTGCTGCATGGCAAGAACTTCTACGGCAGCTATTGGGAGAATACCATCAAGGCCTTGACGGCCGCCGGATACCGGGTTATCGCCCCGGACCAGCTGGGTTTCGGCAAATCCGCCAAACCGGAAATCGACTACAGTTTCGACCTGTTGGCCCGCAACACCGTCAACTTGCTGGATCAACTCGAGGTGAAGCAAGCCGTCATCTTAGGCCACTCCATGGGGGGCATGCTGGCGGTGCGCCTGGCCCGCAATTATCCGGAGCGCGTCAGCCGTCTGGTGTTGGAGGACCCCATCGGCCTGGAGGACTACCGCTTCTTCGTCCCGCCCCAGGCCACCTCGCAGCTCTATGAGATCGAGATGAATATGACCCCGGTGAAATACCGGGCCTTCGTCAAGCGATATTTTGTCAAATGGCGGCCGGAGTACGAGAGGTTTGTGGAGACTCGCTGCCGGGAGAGCCTCAGCGGTGAATTCCCCCGCTACGCCAGGGCCGCGGCCCTGACCTTCCAGATGATCTACCAGCAGCCGGTGCGGCACGAATTTTTTCTGATCAAGCCGCCCACCCTGCTGGTGGTGGGCCTGAAAGACCGGACCACCGTAGGGCGGGGCCGGGTGCCCGAGGAGATCCTCAAGGACAAGGGCCGCTATGACCTGTTGGGCAAGGCGGCGGCCAAGGACATCCCTAACTGCCGGCTGGTGGAGATTCCCGAGGTCGGCCACATCCCCCATCTGGAGGCCCCGGAGCAATTCCATCGGGCCTTGCTCGATTTCCTGGAGAAGTGACCTTTCGCTCTGCTTCGGTGGGGGCGGACCCGGAAACCCGCCCTATTCCAGGCCCTATGCCTGGGGGCACACTGCCCCCTTATTTATTCCCGGTTTCCTGGCCTTCCTCCGCCAGCTTCCCCTTGGTCTTGGTGCCGCACATGGGGCAGAGGATGTCGATCTCCTTTTCGTTGCCGATAAACCTTTCCCTAAGGTCCTCCGGCCCCAGGAAACTGACGTCGCCACAGGCGCAGGCGGGGCATTCGGCCCGCACCTTGTATCTCCGTTTGGACATATCTCCATCTCCCTTGGGTCTCTCAGGATCGCCACCTGCCCCACCCGGGGGCTGACCCCTTTTTTTAGTAAAGCTAATCATTGCCAGGCAGGATGGCAAGGAAATAGAAGCGGCCAACTTCCAGGGGAAGCGATGGGGTTTCCCGCCGAACCATGTTAGATTCATACCAATATACTGCAGAGTGCGTGGGGCAAGTTGAATAACCGTACGTGAGTAAGGTGAGGAACTACTATTGATGCAGGAATCTCTCTTTGGGCCACTGATAGGAGCCTTGTTGGACGGCGATCATGCCAGGGCGGTGGCGGCGGCGCCACCTTCTTCTTCACCCTGCCGTCCCCTGCCGGCCCCACAAAAAACCGGGCCGTCTTCGTCCCGGTAAATTGAAGGCTGGGCCACTGCGCCTTAATCTGGTGGAGGCGGCGGGAGTCGAACCCGGTATATCGCCAATATTCCCAATGATATACCGCGACAAACAATAGTTGATTAATCGAGGTAAAAATATCGTGGGTACAATGTTTACCCACGACCAAAGATACAATGTGTGCCTTGACATGTTGGATTAATCGAGGTAAATATGTCATGTCATTAATTTGCATTTGATTAGTTTTGTCAAGGATTTTGTAAATATCACCTGGGACAGGAGGTTCAAGAGATGCAGATAAAGATTTATCTTTCCGTAATGGCGCTAGTAGCTTCCATGTTGCTCATCTTGGCGAGTGGATGCGCCTCCTCCTCTTCATCATCACCGTCATCATCATCACCATCTTTGGAACAATCGGAACAATCCCCGATGACAGACTATATGAGGAGCAGAGTGGGAACGCCGGATGAATTATCCCCGATTGCACCCGCCGAAGCCAGGAATGTGCGAAAAGTCGGCAATCAATGGCTGTACGACCTGAATGGCCAGGTCTGGGTTTATAATGACGCCAGCGCTCGTTGGGAACCGCAACAGAAATGACAGTGGCTTGGAACCTCTTCTAATTGGCTTTCAATACAGAAAGCCCTTTACCATCATTCAGCCGGGTGAGGGTCCGCATTGTGCCCCGGATCGAGCCTCGTCTTGAGAATATCTAAGCATGGAATAGTCTTCGGAACCTTGATGATATTTCTCCAGGGCACATCCGCTTTGAAAAACCATCAGACCCAGAATCAGGAACCAGAGAATTTTATTAGTCATATTACTTCCAAATATCAGGGGAGGTTCCCAGAGACTCCTTTGATCCGGAGTAGGTCGAAATCCCCAAAACCTTGTCCAATAACCAGCAGCCTATCCTTCTCAAATCTCCATATCTTTGCATCCTGGGCATGGGCTGCTGGTGAATCGGCAGAATGTGTAGCCCGAACCCTGGGCCAGGTAAACACTTCCATGGTTTACAAAACCTATGGTCGTTGCATCCCTAATCTGACGAGACAAGATGGATCGGCCCTGGAAGGTTTATTGGCCGGGGCTGGCAATAAAAAACAACCTGATAGGCGTTCGTGGTCAGAACGGCCAAATACCAGGTTGCTTAAATAGGTTAACTTATTGATATGCTTAATTAATAAATTGGTGGAGGCGGCGGGAGTCGAACCCACGTCCGCCAATAGTCCCTGCAAGCGTCTACATGCTTAGCCGATGTTCTATTTTCGCCCCGAAAGGCTTCCAGCGGCAGAATTCTTTTGGGCTAGCCTGCTAAGTTTTCGTCCACCGACCCGCCGGCCTGATCGGCAGCTTTGCCAAGAAACCGTCACCCCGGGTCCCTTCCTGGCGCAAGACCCGGGGCGCTAGCCTTAAGCGGCTAGAGCGTAGCCGTAGTTGTCGGCATTTATGTGTTTCCTACCCGTTTTACGAGCGGACAGGACCTCGGCATGCAACTAACAGTTCCCTATTTACGTCGAAGCCGTTACGCCCCCTTTATTTAATTATAAGTATTTTTTGGATTTTTGCAAGGAGAAAGGGGGGCGAGTCCGCGGGCCGTCCCCGCCGATGGTCTATAAGGGCGAGGGGGCGGGTTAATACCAAGTTGCAGTCGATTAACTAGAGATATCCTCTGTAGGGGCGCACAGTGGCACAGACTTTCAGCCTGTGATTGGGTCCGCCCCTACAAAAATGTCCTTTTGACGGTAACCTGGTATCAAAACTCGAAACTCGAAACTGGGCGACCCAGCGGGGCGCTCCTACAACTCGAAACTCAAAACTCCTCATCCCTGGCGCAGTTGCCGGGCCGCGGCCATCAACCGATAGACCGAGGCCCCGGCCAGGGCGGCGATGTCCTCAGTGGCGAGGTTGCGGGAGATAGTCTCGTCAAAGAGAATGCCGGCCTCCGGGGGAAACTCCTCATCTCCCCGCCACAGGACGTGGGTCACGGGCGCCAGGGGAAAGGCCAGGAAGCGGGCGGCGGCGTCCCCCAGACCCTGGGGCTCGCCCCCGGCCATGACCGCCACCTGCAAGTAAAACTCCAGGTCCTGGCCGAAGGTTGCCAACAGCGGCTTCTGGGCCCGGGAGACGAAGGCGGACCAGTAAAATCCACCTTCCGGCACCTGGCGGAAATCGATGGTGCGGCCGCTCAAGGCCTCGCCGCGGGCCCGTATCAGGTAGTGGAGGATAAGGATCTGCTCGGTCAGGGGGATCTGGCCGGCGCCGTCCGCCGGAGTCACTGCGATCTCCGGCCAACTCACCCGGCGGTCCTGGCCGAAATAGGGCACCAGCAACCCTTCCCGGCCCCCTTCGCCCCCTTCCAAAAAATATTGGGCGCGGCTCGAGTTTGCCAGCCGCTTGGGGTTGATCTTTTGCAACTCGTCCGCCGCCAGGGCGATGGCCATCTTATAGTCGTCGATGCGAGGCATGAGGTCTCCGGAGCTTCGAGTTTCGAATTTAGGCGGGACGCCTAGGCTAGCTGGACTTGGTAGCCTAGGCCTCTGGCCTGTGTGAACTAAACTTACAATTTAACCTGCACAGGCGGGACGCCTGGGCTACCGGCCCACAGGTTCAACTAGGGCCGCCTTATGGCAAAAATTATATCGGAAAAGATTTTTTATTGACACAGAGATTGGAATGTTTTAGGATAGCAGCGTCGAGGAAATGAAGAAGATGCAATGCTGGCGGCTCCGGAACTATTATTTTAGCTTTTATTTTTATTTTCCGGGCCGGGAGTGCGCCTCGACTTTTAAAAGTAAGTAGGCCTTAACCCAAAAAAACTTTTAGAAGCCGTGGCGCCCAGGCGACCACGGCTTTTTTGTTGCAGTCGGGTCGCTCCGGATGAGAGGCCGCCGCGGAAGGAGGCAGAAAATGATCGGCAAACAGATTCGCATGGAACGCATTATGAACCGGGATACCGGGCGCACCGTCATCGTCCCCATGGACCATGGGGTGACGGTGGGTCCCATCGACGGCCTTATCGATATGAAGACCACCGTCAACGCAGTGGCCGCCGGTGGGGCCAACGCCATCTTGATGCACAAGGGCCTGGTGACCAGCGGCCATCGCCGCCGGGGCCGGGACGTGGGGCTCATCATTCACCTGTCCGCCTCCAGCAGCCTCTCGCCCCATCCCAACGCCAAGATCCTGGTATGCAGCGTGGAAGAGGCCCTGGTCCTGGGAGCGGATGCCGTCTCCATCCACGTCAACATCGGCAACAGCAGCGAACGGGAAATGCTGGCGGACATGGGGGCCGTAGCCCGCACCGCCCGGGAATGGGGCATGCCCCTGTTGGCCATGATCTACCCCCGGGGCGAAAAGATCAAAGACGAGTACGACCCCCAGATGATCATGCACGTGGCCCGGCTGGGCGCCGAGTTGGGCGCCGACCTGGTCAAGGTTTCCTACACCGGATCGGTGGAGTCCTTCCGCAAGGTGGTGACCGGCTGTCCGGTGCCGGTGGTCATCGCCGGCGGCCCCAAGATGAGCTCGGACCGGGATATCCTGGAGATGGTGAAAGGCGCGGTGGACGCCGGGGGCGCCGGGGTCTCCATCGGGCGCAACGTCTTCCAGCACCGGGACCCCAGCCGCATGGTGGGGGCCATCAGCCTCCTGGTGCACGAAAACGCCAGCGTCGAAGAGGCCTTGTCATTCCTCCAGACCTAGTGGCGTGTTTCATAATTAGCTGGACATAATATCAAGGACTGGAACGCTGGATTTGGCATGGTTAAGTCCCCCTTGGAAAAAGGGGGATCTAGGGGGATTACACGAGGTTATATTAAATCCCCCCTAAACCCCCCTTTTCCAAGGGGGGGGTAAAAATCAGTCATTTTCAATGGATAATCAATTGCGGCACAGGCCACTAGTTGGTTTTGATTTTCGAGTAGGGGCGACAGTGGCACAGGCTTCCAGCCTGTGATCGGGTCGCCCAATTTCGATTTCCGAGTAAAACCCGGGCGACCCAGCGGGTCGCCCCTACAGGAAGATAAGATGAAGCAACTCTGGGTGAAAGTGGACCCCTGGGATAAGAAGCTGGTCACCGCCGCACTGGAGTCGGGGGCCGACGCCATCTGGGTTCCCCCGGGCCGGGGCCCGGAGGTCAAGGCCCTGGGGCTGGTCCAGGTCATCGCCCCGGACGGCGACCTGGCGCCGGGGGAAGACCTCCATGAAGTCACCATCCTGGGTGTCGGCGACGAAGCCGAAGTCATCCGCCTGGCCCGCCAGGGTCCGGTGGTGGTTAGGACCCCGGACTGGACCGTCATCCCCCTGGAAAATTTGGTGGCCCAAAGCGGCAACATCTTCGTGGAGGTGAGTGATCCGGAGTCGGCCAGCACCGCCCTGGGGGTCCTGGAGAAGGGAGTGGACGGCCTGGTGGTGGCCACCGCCGACGCCGGGGTGATCAAGCGCATCGCCCGCCTGGTGAAGGAGGCCTCGCCGCCGGTGCCGCTCTCTACGGCCCGCATCAGCCGCCTCCGGCCCCTGGGCCTGGGGGACCGGGTCTGCGTCGACACCTGCGCCAACCTGGGCCTGGGAGAAGGCATGCTGGTGGGAAACTCCTCCGCCGGCCTCTTTCTGGTGCACGCCGAGTCCCTGGAGAACCCCTACGTGGCCCCCCGCCCCTTCCGGGTCAACGCCGGGCCGGTGCACGCCTATATCCGGGTTACCGGAGACAAGACCAGATACCTGGGGGAACTGGCCGCGGGGGATGAAGTGCTGGTGGTGGATTATCAAGGCCGCAGCCGGCCGGCGGTGGTGGGCCGGGTCAAGGTGGAGAGCCGTCCCCTGATGCTGGTGGCCGCAGAGGCCGGTGGCCAGGAGATCACCACCATCCTGCAAAACGCTGAAACCATCCGCCTCACCCGGCCGGGCGGCGAGGCGGTCTCCATCGTCACCCTGCAACCCGGAGACGAGGTCCTGGTGGCCCTGGAAGAGACCGGACGCCACTTCGGCCATAAGATCCAGGAAACCATCGTTGAGAAGTGAGCCATGACCGAAAAAGAAGCCATCCGCCAAGAGATCGACGCCCTGGACCATGAATTGCTCACCCTCCTGAACCGGCGCCAGGCCCTGGCCCAAACCATCGGCCGCATCAAAAACCAGGAGGGCCAGGGGACCCTGGACTTCCAGCGGGAAGAGGAGGTGCTGGCGCTCCTCATGCACCTCAACCCCGGGCCTCTGAGCCAGGCCGCCTTGCGTAACATCTTCCGGGAGATCATCTCCGCCGCCCGGGAGGTCCAGATCCCCTTTGGGGTGGCCTTCCTGGGGCCGGAGGCCACCTTCTCCCACCTGGCGGCCCTGAAAAAGTTCGGCCGGGCCACCCGCTACGGCCCCCTGGCCACCATCCAGGAGGTCTTCCAGGAGGTGGAAAAGGGCAAGTACCAGTACGGGGTGGTGCCCATCGAAAATTCCACCGAAGGCATCGTCAACGTCTCCCTGGACCTGTTTGCCGACAGCGCCGCCAAGATTTGCGGCGAAATCTACCTGGAAGTCTCCCACGACCTGGTGAACAAATCCGGCCAGCGCCAGGACATCGAGGTGATCTACACCCATCCCCAGGCTTATGCCCAGTGCCGCGGCTGGCTCAGCACCCATCTGCCCAACCTCCCCATCCTGGAGGTGGCCTCCACCGGGGTGGCGGCCCAGAAGGCGGCCAGGAACCCCAACGCCGCGGCCATCGCCAGTTCCTTCGCGGCGCCCCTCTATGACCTGAGGGTGGTGGAGAGCCGTATCGAAGACCAGCCGGGCAACGTCACCCACTTTTTCGTCATCGGCTCCGACACCCCCGGCCCCACCGGCAGCGACAAGACCTCCATCCTCTTCGCGGTGGACAATATCCCCGGGGCGTTGTACAAGACCCTGAGACCCATGGCGGAACGCTCGCTCAACATGACCCGTATCGTCTCCCGCCCGGTGAAAAACGAGGCCTGGCGCTACCTGTTCTTTGTAGATCTGGACGGCCACCAGGCTGACCCCGCGGTGGCCGCAGCCTTGGAGGAAACCAGGGTCCTGAGCGCCCATTTCAAGCTGCTGGGCTCCTTCCCCCAAGCCGCGGGGGTGGAGAACCTCAGTTGATGGTTTTATTTTTTTTTGTAACTGGTGGGGCGGGCCTCCGTGCCCGCCATTGAAAATTTTCGGGCAGGCACAGAGGCCTGCCCCCACCATTTCCGATTAGGCCATGCCCAAAGACAGAAAACCGAAAACCGAAGGCCGAAAACCGTCTTTACGCATCTGCGTTCCGGTGGTGGAGGCCACGGTGAACCGGGCCCGCTCCAGGTATCTGCGGGCCGCCCGCAAGGGCCTGTGGGCCGAGATCAGGCTGGATTACCTGGAGCAGGTCGATCTACCGCGGCTGTTCCGGAGCCATCCGGGACCGGTCATCGCCACCAACCGGCTGGCGGCCGAGGGCGGCAAATGGGCCGGTAGCGAGGCGGGCCGCCGCCTGCTCCTGGAAGAGGCCATGGCCTTGGGAGCAGACTTCCTGGACGTGGAACTGGCCGCCGATCCCACCTGGCGCCGGGAGCTTTGGGCGCGCCGGGGCCGGGCCGGGATCATCCTCTCCTGGCACGATTTTTCGGGGACCCCGGAGACGGCCCGTCTGGAAGCCGTCTTGCAAGAGATGCTGGCCCAGGAGGCCGGGATCATCAAGCTGGTGACCATGGCCTTGGTGCCGGAGGATAGCCTGCGCCTCCTCTCCCTGATCCCCAAGGCCAGGGCCGCGGGCCGGGAGATCATCGCCTTCGCCATGGGCCCGGCGGGCGAATGGTCCCGGGTGGTGGCGCCCCTGCTGGGGAGCTTCCTCACTTTCGCCCCCTTCACCAAAAACCGGGCCTCCGCCCCCGGGCAGCTCACGGTGAACGAAGTGAAGCGCTTCTGGAAGTTGTTGCAGAAATGAAGCGGACAGATATCAGCTATAGGGCGGCCTGTGGCCGCCATGATCTGAAAGGAAAAACATTCCGGCCAATTTTGGCCATATTAAAATTTGGACGTTAAGAACTGCGGGTTACTGAGGCTATCAAATATATGGGAGCATTATGGGGTCCCTTATTTATCCCCTCTCCCTCAATGGGGGAGAGGGTTAGGGTGAGGGGGAATTTAATCTCTTTTCCGCTCCCATTAATAATATAATCCTGGTCAGGCTTTTTGTTGAAGCTGATAGCTGATAGCTAACATGATCAATGGCCTCACCAAAATCTACGGTATCTTAGGGCGGCCGGTGGCTCACACCCTGAGCCCACAGGTGCACAACGCCGCCTTCCGGGAACTGGAGCTCAACGCGGTCTACGTGGCCTTTCCGGTGACCGACCTGGCCCGGGCGGTGGCTGGGATCCGGGGCCTGGCCATCCATGGGGTGAGCGTCACCATTCCCTTCAAAGAAGAGATTATCCCTTTAATCGATGAGCTGGACCCCCAGGCAGCCCGCATCGGCGCGGTGAACACCGTAGTCAACCGGGACGGGCGCCTTATCGGTTACAACACCGACTGGCTGGGGGCCTTGCGAGCCTTACAGGTCCGCACCAGGCTCACCGGGGAGCACGTCCTCATCCTGGGGGCCGGCGGCGCCGCCCGGGCCATCGCCTTTGGAGTCCTTAAAGAGGGGGGCCGGGTCAGCCTCACCGACCTGGACGCGCCCCGGGCCGCGGCCCTGGCCCGGGACCTGAAGGCGGAAGCCATCCCCCTCTCGCGGCTTGACCAGTGCCCCGCCGCCATCCTGGTGAACGCCACTCCGGTCGGTATGGAGCCCCAGGTGGAGGAGATTCCCATCTCCCCGGAATTCCTGGGCCGCTTCCGCCTGGTGATGGACGTCGTTTACCGGCCTTTGGAAACCAGACTGCTGCAGGAGGCCAAGGCCCGGGGGGCGGCCACCATCGACGGCCTGCAAATGCTCATCCACCAGGCCACCGCCCAGTTCGAGTTGTGGACCGGGATGACTGCGCCCCTGGAGACCATGGTCCGGGCGGCCTACCAGGCGTTGGGGGAGGGGTATGAAGATAATGTCCCGGGCGGCTTATTATGGGACCCGGGAGATTAACCGCATTAGAAACTGTTTCCTGTTTTCTGTTTTCTGTCTCTGCTAAAGGGACTTTGACTTTGATTTTGCCTTTGACTTTTACAGAAAACAGAAAACCGTAAACAGAAAACTGCCTTAAAAGAATATGGTTAAAGAAATCAAACCCTGTGACCCGGTCCAGGCCACCCTCACCCTGCCCGGCTCCAAGAGCTACACCCACCGGGCCCTGGTGGCCGCCAGCCTGGCCGTAGGGGACAGCCTCCTCAGCAACCCCCTCAGGGCCGAAGACACGGAGCTCACCGCCCAGGCCCTGGCGAAGCTGGGGGCCGGCATTGACTGGGAGGGCGCCGCCGTCCGGGTCCGGGGCGCCGGCGGCCGCTGGCTGCCGCTCGCCGAGCCTATTTATCTGGGGAACTCCGGGACCTCCATGCGCTTTCTCACGGCGCTAACGGCCCTGGGGCAGGGGAGCTACCGCCTCACCGGCACGGAACGCCTGTGCCAGCGCCCCATGGACGAGCTCCTGCAAGCCCTGGGGCAACTGGGGGTCCGGGCCGCCTCGGAGGGTGGCGCAGGCCGCCCGCCGGTGGTGGTCCAGGGCGGCCTCCAGGGCGGCCGGGCCGTACTTTCCGGAGCGGTCAGCAGCCAATACCTCTCGGCCCTGCTCTTCATCAGTCCCCTGGCCCCGGCGGGGGTGGAAATCGAGATTACCGCGGAGCTGGTCTCCCGCCCCTACGTGGACCTGACCCTGGAGGTCATGGGGGCCTTCGGCGTCTCTTATTATCGCCAGGGCTACTCCTATTTCATGGTGCCGGGGAGGCAGACCTACCAGCCCCGGGATTATGCCATCGAGGCCGACGCCTCCAGCGCCTCGTACTTCTGGGCCGCGGCCGCGGTCACCGGCGGCCGGGTGACCATCGCCAACCTGGGCACGGATTCCTGCCAGGGCGACGCCTCCTTCCCGGAAGTCCTGGCACGGATGGGCTGCGTCGTGGCAGGCACTGAAGCCGGCCTGATGGTGCGGGGCCTACCGCTCAGGGGCATCAATGTGGACCTGGCCGCCATGCCGGACCTGGTGCCCACCCTGGCGGTGGTGGCCGCCTTCGCCCGGGGGGAGACGGTCATCACCGGGGTGCCCCACCTGCGCCACAAGGAATCGGATCGCCTGGCCGCCGTGGCCGCGGAGCTCAACAAAATTGGAATCGCGGCCCGGGAAACCGCCGACGGCCTGATTATCCCGGGAGGCAGGCCCCGCGGGGCCGCCATCGACCCGCATCAGGACCACCGCCTGGCCATGAGCTTTGCAGTGGCCGGCTTGAAGATCCCGGGGGTGGTCATCGACGACCCCGGCTGCGTGGCCAAGTCCTTTCCGGACTTCTGGGAGTATTTCGATAATTTGTGCCAGGGCGGTGGGTAGCCCCAGGCCTTACCATGAAAATCCCCACAATATAGGGCGGCCTGTGGCCGCCGATTATCGTGGCTAGGTAAAACAAAAAGTGTTACCTAGGTCTCCGTACGTTTGTTACTCTTCTCCACGGTCTAGACATCCTTGCATCGTCAGCACTGGTTCCCAAGCCGGAGCTTGGAAACCAGAAACTTTATTTGACGCCATTCATTTTAAAATATACCAACAAGGTTGCCATCAATGGAGATGTCTTGGCGGCTCCCGGTGTTGGCGCAGACTGAAGCCTGCGACTAGATTTTTCATCTTTCCTTTGAGCCAGCACGGCAAAAAACCGCCGGACACTATTGTCGTGCCGCCTGGTTTAACGAGCTGAGGAATTTCCCCTTGTCCTTCACCACCCGGGTCCTCATTATCCTTACCAGTCTCAACCTTCTGCAATATATGGACCGCTATCTCATCGCCTCCCTGGGCACACTGGTGAAAGGGGAAATGGGCCTGAGCGACCGGTCTTTCGGGTTGCTGGGCACCGCCTTTTTCCTGGTCTATCTCTGCACCTCCCCCATCTTCGGCTACCTGGGGGACCGCTGGGGCCACGTCCGCCTCATGGCCTGGGGCGCGGTGTTGTGGAGCCTGGCCACCAGCCTGACCTTCTGGGTCGGCTCTTACCTCACCCTGCTGCTGGCCCGGGGCGCGGTGGGGTTGGGCGAGGCCTCCTTCGGCACCCTATCGCCGGCCTACATCGCCGATATCCTGCCGCTCCCACGCCGGGCCCGGGCCATGGGCTGGTTCTATGTGGCCCTGCCGGTGGGCTCGGCCCTGGCCTATCTGGTGGGGGGCCTGACCGGCAGCCATTGGGGCTGGCGTCCGGCCTTTCTGCTGGCGGGCCTGCCGGGCCTGGCGATGGCGGCTCTCATCTGGCCTCTCCCGGAGGTTCAAACTCGGACGGTTATTCAACCCACCCCGCCGACCGGCGCCAACCTGTGGTCGGGGGCCTGGAGCCTGCTGAAAATACCCACCATGCGCTGGGTCAGCCTGGGCTTCGGCATGAGCACCTTCACCATGGGCGGCCTGGCCTTCTGGATGCCCCGCTACCTGGAGCTCTACAAGGGTCTGAGCCTGGCCCAGGCCAATCTCCTGATGTTCGGGGCGGTGGCGGTGGCCGGCGGCCTGGGGACCCTGGCCGGGGGCTATCTGGGAGACCGCCTCCAGGTCCGGACCCTCAATGCCCCCCTCTGGGTCAGCGGTTTGGGAATCACAGTGGCGCTGCCCCTGGCCGCCCTGGCGATATTTGCGCCGGGCCCCGCCATTTATATCCCGGCCTTTTCCCTGGCGATTTTCCTCCTCTTTCTCAACCCCGGATTACTCACCGCGGTGGTGGTGAGCGTCGCCGGGGCCCGGCGGCGGGCCCAGGCAGTGGCCCTGAATATCGTGATCATCCACCTGATCGGTGATGTGCCTTCGCCTTACCTCATCGGCTGGCTCTCGGATGCCACCAGCCTCAAATGGGGGGTCTGCCTCACCCTGGTGGCCCTGGCCGGGGGCGCCGCCGCGATCTTCTCGGCCATGCCCCATTTCCCCAAGGATCTGGCCGACGCCGGCGAAGTTTAGGGAGGTTTTCGGTTTTCTGTTTTCTGTTTTCGGCTGGTTCGCTGAGGATGGATAAACCGCACATGTAGGATGCGCACTGCGCACCATAACTCATTAGGGGCGGCCCGGGGCAGCTAAGATGAAATGACCCCCGGTTAATCAGTTTAAAAAAACTCCAGGCCCAGGATGGGTGAGGGTGGTAAATTTTGCCATTGACGCCCCGGGATGGAATGGTTATAAATCAAGATACAGATAATCGTCCACGACGCGGGGTGGAGCAGCCTGGAAGCTCGTCGGGCTCATAACCCGAAGGTCGCAGGTTCAAATCCTGCCCCCGCTACCAAATAAAGTCAAGGGGCTAGCTAAAAAAGCTGGCCCCTTGCTTTTCGCCTCGAAATTCATTTCCAACCTTATTACCAAGCACTTGAGCCAGGCAGTCTCAAATTATTGCCCTTGATTTTTTCTTACAATGCCATGATAATGATGAAAGAAACGACCTTCAAGAAAATCATGCTGTAGAGGTCTTCAATTATGAGAAGCCCCAAACCGCAGCCATTAACTCAAGTTTCGCACCAAGTAACTGCGGATAATTACTTATTATTGTTTTAGAAAGAGATCAATAAAATGGAAAAGGCTCCAGATTTGTGGTAAGTTAAGATTGCGAAATCGTTAACGAAACCCACAAAAAAGGAGCCTTCCCTTGCATAACAGGAAAATCGTTCTCTTTCAAGGACAAATCGAAACGGCCCTGAAAAATTTCCGCGCCGAACTGGACCTGAGGATCAAGGAATTGTTTGCCGTGCTTCATATTCAAAGCCATCTGACCGGAGCCGGTATCCGCAAGCACGAAGGCTTCAGCCCCCGGCATCTCTTGTTTGTCCTTACCAATCTGGTGTTTCTGCATATCAAGACCGTCCATGACCTGGTCCACCGACCGCTCAAGTCCCTGTTTCAAGCCCAAAAAGACGCCTTCTACCGCTTCAAGAAAGCCGAATGGAGTTGGGGGCCTTTTTACCGGCGCTTCCTCGCCTACCTGGGCGGGCGGCTGCAGTGGTCCCAGACGGCCCGGGAAAACTGCTTCATCCTGGATACCTCCGCCCTCCCCAAACGGGGCAAACGCCTGGAAAATCTGAGTTTCGTCTACGACCACTCTCAAGGCAAAACCGTCAAAGGCTGTGAGATCCTGACCCTGGGATTGTTGACGTCCCGAAACTTCTATCCCGTGAACTTCGGCCACCATTTCTCCCAAACCGCCCCCGTGGAGGCCGGAGAGGCCCGGCCCCGCAAGACCAGGGGAGATTTGGCCCAGCGTCTCCGCGATGCCAGGGAGTTGACCAAACCGCCCTGGCCTTGAAGATGCTTAAGGAAGCCCTGACACAAGGTATTCCGGCCCTTTACCTCCTGGTGGATGCCTGGTTTACTTCCCCCAAATTCTGTCAAGGGGTCAAGGACCTGGGCCTTAACGTCATCGGCCGCTTGAAGCGGGACCATACCCTCTACTATCGGGACGGGGTCGGCTCTACCCTGGACCAACTCTATCAGGCCTACAAACACCGGCTGGTCAAGGCGGCGGAATTAGGGCTCTCCCTTACCCTGGCACCGGTCCGGTGCGGCAATGGCCTGCAGGGCGCCATCGTCTTTACCAAAGGCTATAAAGAGCCTGATCTGGAAGCCCGACCCGGAGGCAAAATCAAGGCGGAGCCGCCTTGGGCCGCCTTTTTCACCACCGACCTTACCCTGACCGCCGTCCAGGTAGTGCAAAAATATCTAGGCCGCTGGTCCATTGAGGTGTTTTTCAAAGAAGCCAAGCAGCGCCTGGAGCTGGGTCAAGAGCAGGGCCGTTCCTTTGCCGCCCAGGTTTTCTCCGTCACCCAGGCCTTTTTCCGTTACAGCCTGTTGGCCTACCTCCTGGAGCACGATGAGCGGTCCCAGACCATCGGCGACCTCTTCCGCCAACTGGAAGAAGAGACCGGTAAGCTCACCTTCTTGGAGCGCCTGTGGCAATACCTTGTCACTTTCCTGAAAACCGTGCTAAACACTCTGGCCCAATTTGGTGATCCAGAACCCCAGTTTCGAGCTTATCTCAACGCTATCTCCAATTCTTTTAACCACTTTTCCCCAATTCAGGGGTGCGAAACTTGAGTAATTATTGTTAGAATATCAGGACAATAGAGGAAGAAAATAATGAAAAAGATAATCACGACTACGATTCGGTCACTAATACATCGATTCGGAATTGATATTGTGCGCTATCAAGAGACACACACAGCGACCTACCCGCCTGATTTCAACGACACAAATATAGAAATATGTAATGCTGTAAAACCCTACACGATGACAAGCCCAGAGAGAGTTAATGCGCTGATTGATGCGGTTCATTATATTGTGGCAAACAAAATAGATGGAGCCATGGTTGAATGTGGGGTATGGAAGGGCGGCTCAACAATGGCAATAATGATAACCCTTAAAAAGTTGATGGATGAGAATAGAGATTTATACCTATACGACACCTTCTCTGGAATGAATGCTCCCACCGATGTTGATGTTTCATTTGAAGGGGAGAAGGCTCACGAAATGTTTTACAAGAACAAAATCTCCGATGATTCATCAGATTGGTGCTTATGTCCTTTGGATGAAGTGAAACAAAATGTGTTCAGCACTGGCTATCCAAAAGACAAGATTCACTTTATAAAAGGAAGGGTAGAAGATACTATGCCAGAAAATATGCCCCAAAAAATCGCATTACTTAGACTTGATACTGATTGGTATGAATCGACAAAGCATGAGCTAACTCACCTATTTCCACTCTTGCAGCCAAATGGCGTTTTAATTATCGATGACTACGGTCATTGGGAGGGTGCAAGAAAAGCAGTAGATGAATATATTTCCGAAAAGAATATTTGCATTCTTCTAAATCGCATTGATTATACGGGGCGTATCGCCATAAAAACATGATGAATCAACAAGGCAATCTAACAAAGCGCTGCACCTAACCGCTATTCCACTACGCTGCATTGCCGCCGGTGGGCTTGGTCGTTCACCCTCTCCCTTCCTTTGGCTCCACTGCCACGGAATCCTCATGCCCCTCGACTGAGTAATCCCTGATAAAATATCTGCTATGATCCCACACTTATCACGAAGCCAAAACCTTCCATATCCAAACTATATCGACTCCTTTCAACCTGATGGCTTCTTGCCGTTCCCGCCGGTAATCTGTGGTTCCTCTATCACCGGCATCTGAAACCTTCCTCCCCACAAATGTTGGTGCAAGATATGAAGATCATAGCTGCAACTTTTCCGGGTTTGGGGATAATTACGGGGTTTGGCAAGATAATAGCTATCCGTTCTCAGCAAATATAAGGGCAATTTCAAGAACAAGGTCGGTCCGCCTCCAAGGAGCTGGATTCCTGGATTCGACGCCGACTACGTTGCTACCATTGGAAACAATGGGGTCGTCGAGGGTATAAGGAACTGCACAAACGGGGAGTGAGTCGGAAGTTGGCATGGAATGCCGCCACATCCGCCCATGGTCCTTGGCGTCTGAGCCGTAGTCCCGCTCTAGCCATAGCTCTGCCACGCCGGCACTTCGATGGGCTTGAAGTGTCCAGGCTGTAGATTACACGATAATTTCGACCGAATCGCCTTGGTACGCGATCAGTATGCCAGGTGGTGTGTGAGGAGAGGGGCCGTGAGGCCTCTTCCTATCCCGATTGGCTCCTTCAGCAAACCTCAGTTGCTTTTTTTTTTGGCAATCCAAAAGGTACATAAGAGTGGCAGCCATTGTTACCTACATCTCCCCTCTGTGACGTTTTGACGGGTGGCTTCCAATGGGTATAGACTTTTACGCTTTATTCGGTGCCGAGTAAGTGATGCTTTATGCTTCTCGCCACTGAATAGCCTCGAGGGCCCAAACGACGGAAGAGCCTTTTGGCCGCGTGTTCCCTGCGATGAGCCAAACGACGGAAGAGCCTTTTGGCCGCGTGTTCCCTGCGATAGACGGCAAAGGGTTCGTCCCTCTTATTGATCGTCTCTTTGGCAGTAAGGATCAGCTCTCGGTTCGCGTCGGTATCCATGCTGGCGGCTGCAAAGAAGGCACAATGACCACAGGCATCGCAATCCCCCGTGCAGTGCTCGGGGTCGTCGAAAAATGGCTTGAGAAAGCCCTCCAGAGCATTGTTGTCGATGTAGGGGTAGTAGGGGACATATTCCGACATACCGGGATGGAATAGAAAGAGCAGGTCGTACAGGTTGCCGCCATAACTGGCCTCCATGTAGGTTTCGACCGCCCTGAGCACGTCGCCATGCAGGGCTAAAGTCCGTCCCTGCAGCTTGAACCGGTTTATCCCCGCGCTTTCATATAAGCCAAGATCCTCGGGTCTGACCCAATTAAGCCGCATGATGTCCATGTGGTCCACTATCGAATGGACGCCCAAACAGTAGTACTGGTCGTAGTATCCCCTGACGTCTTGGGCAACGGAAGAATGCGAAATCTGGTTGTAGTGAAACATCGTATTGGGACAGTCCTTGATGCAGAGACTGTTGATGATCATCTCGACCCCATCGCCGAAGGCTGCGCATATCTGCCGGATGCGACGGAAGTCGCGCGTGATGTCTTGATCTATTACCATCTTGTCCAGGCCGCGGTTGCGATAATGCTGCGCCTTGTAGGCCGAGTTGATCTGGCAGATGGCAGAGGCCTTGACCGAGAAGGAATGCCCCGAATCCTTGATGATGGTCATCAGTGTAGGCATGCTCACGGTGAGATGACGGATGCCCATACCCCACAGTCGCGAAATGAACCTCTCTGCGCGGCGAAATCCACCTCCAGTCAACTCGATGTTGCCCGCGCATGAGGGGTTGAGGGTGTAGTTGAAGTCGATTCCCCTGGAAGCAGCGTAGCCGACGTACTTCTCGAGCTGTCTGAGGTCAATATCTGGTAACTCCGAAGAGATACGGCCCGAGCCGAAGAGCCCGTCCCGCGTGACACAACCATAGGTCTCGGTGACCGCCGCTTCTTCGTGGCGTGCGTTCAACTCGGCGAACCGGTCGACCGTGCTTGTTCGAAAGTCTGTTGGAACGCAGAAGAGCTTCACGCTTCCTCCTTTCGGTTCGATTGAACTTACCATAGCAGGTGGGTTCAAATGGTTTTGATATTTGATAAGGTATTGCTTTTTGATAGTTGATGCATAACATAAGCGATTTTGCCTGTCAATGGAATACTGGTCACTGCGTCAATAGCACATCACTGCTTTCCGGTTATATAATAACTACATCCGCAGTGCACGCCATAACTGGATTAATCATAAATAGATAGCTAATAACGGCCATGAACCAACATACCATCTTGTTCATTTCCTCTTTCCTCCTTCACTTGAGAGAACAAAAAAACTGACCTGCCCTCTCCAGGCAACCCGGGATCATCCTTGAGACCCATAACTTTTCATCCCCGCCTTACTGCGGGTTTGGCTTTGTCTATGATTTCAGTATAGGCACCCTTTTCGCAAATATCAATCTAGATTTACAAATTATTAACTCAAGTTTCGCACCAAGTAACTGCGGATAATTACTTATTATTGTTTTAGAAAGAGATCAATAAAATGGAAAAGGCTCCAGATTTGTGGTAAGTTAAGATTGCGAAATCGTTAACGAAACCCACAAAAAAGGAGCCTTCCCTTGCATAACAGGAAAATTGTTCTCTTTCAAGGACAAATCGAAACGGCCCTGAAAAATTTCCGCGCCGAACTGGACCTGAGGATCAAGGAATTGTTTGCCGTGCTTCATATTCAAAGCCATCTGACCGGAGCCGGTATCCGCAAGCACGAAGGCTTCAGCCCCCGGCATCTCTTGTTTGTCCTTACCAATCTGGTGTTTCTGCATATCAAGACCGTCCATGACCTGGTCCACCGACCGCTCAAGTCCCTGTTTCAAGCCCAAAAAGACGCCTTCTACCGCTTCAAGAAAGCCGAATGGAGTTGGGGGCCTTTTTACCGGCGCTTCCTCGCCTACCTGGGCGGGCGGCTGCAGTGGTCCCAGACGGCCCGGGAAAACTGCTTCATCCTGGATACCTCCGCCCTCCCCAAACGGGGCAAACGCCTGGAAAATCTGAGTTTCGTCTACGACCACTCTCAAGGCAAAACCGTCAAAGGCTATGAGATCCTGACCCTGGGATTGTTGACGTCCCGAAACTTCTATCCCGTGAACTTCGGCCACCATTTCTCCCAAACCGCCCCCGTGGAGGCCGGAGAGGCCCGGCCCCGCAAGACCAGGGGAGATTTGGCCCGGCGTCTCCGCGATGCCAGGGAGTTGACCAAACCGGCCCTGGCCTTGAAGATGCTTAAGGAAGCCCTGGCACAAGGTATTCCGGCCCTTTACCTCCTGGTGGATGCCTGGTTTACTTCCCCCAAATTCTGTCAAGGGGTCAAGGACCTGGGCCTTAACGTCATCGGCCGCTTGAAGCGGGACCATACCCTCTACTATCGGGACGGGGTCGGCTCTACCCTGGACCAACTCTATCAGGCCTACAAACACCGGCTGGTCAAGGCGGCGGAATTAGGGCTCTCCCTTACCCTGGCACCGGTCCGGTGCGGCAATGGCCTGCAGGGCGCCATCGTCTTTACCAAAGGCTATAAAGAGCCTGATCTGGAAGCCCGACCCGGAGGCAAAATCAAGGCGGAGCCGCCTTGGGCCGCCTTTTTCACCACCGACCTTACCCTGACCGCCGTCCAGGTAGTGCAAAAATATCTAGGCCGCTGGTCCATTGAGGTGTTTTTCAAAGAAGCCAAGCAGCGCCTGGAGCTGGGTCAAGAGCAGGGCCGTTCCTTTGCCGCCCAGGTTTTCTCCGTCACCCAGGCCTTTTTCCGTTACAGCCTGTTGGCCTACCTCCTGGAGCACGATGAGCGGTCCCAGACCATCGGCGACCTCTTCCGCCAACTGGAAGAAGAGACCGGTAAGCTCACCTTCTTGGAGCGCCTGTGGCAATACCTTGTCACTTTCCTGAAAACCGTGCTAAACACTCTGGCCCAATTTGGTGATCCAGAACCCCAGTTTCGAGCTTATCTCAACGCTATCTCCAATTCTTTTAACCACTTTTCCCCAATTCAGGGGTGCGAAACTTGAGTAAGGAAGTTGATCTGTACGCCTATGCCCATGGCATGGTCCTGGATTTTTCCCAGCCAGGCAAGCCCACGGATAATGCCTTTATTGAATCGTTTAACAGCCGTTTCCGGGCCACCACCGGCATGGCATCTCGCCCCGTGGCGGGGTGAGTAAGGTTTATCTCTTCTAAGATAAACTATTTTATGGGGTTACGTGATTCCTGCCTGAGGGAGGCATAAATGGCGGCCACCACGGTATCCAGTTGCGCCATGGTAAGGGAAGGGTAAAGGGGCAGGGTAACCAGTCGGGAGGCAAACTGACCTGCCCCCCAAAAACTGATCCACCACTCTAACATAAACTTGTGGATCAGTTTTTGGGGGGCAGGTCACATAACTAAAAAAGAAACCTCCTGAAATATCTATTGATCCCTACATTATCCACTAATTGCTTCATGAACGCGTAAGGTTTTGGTAGGCCGATATGGAAAAAGAGGAGCAAGGCCTTCAATAAATTTTGCCTGGTCAAACGCCTCAACAATCCATGCGCCATCTGCCGTGCTTCAGATATCCTGCCATCATCAATCATATGGTGGATTCTTGCGTATTGCACGCGATCTAAACCAATTTTTACATAACCAGCGTCATGTGCATCAACAATGTCCAAAAGAGCTTCGCAAACAGCTACGTCACCGTAGTAGTCAAGATCAGTGGTGCTTCCCGCAGTTATCCCGCCTGGATGTTGCCGATAGACTGACACCACGTCCGGGAGGCACCTCAGGCTGCCATGAATGGCGCTTAGAGCCGTGAGGTAAAAATCTACATAGAAAAGTGACCGAATATTCTCGCTAAACCTTAATTTTGACTTGCGAAACATGAACGTGGAAACATGGCACAGGTCGGTTATCATGACGTCCCTTAAGGAATATTTGATGCCGCTCCTTTTCGGTCCGAGCACCGCGTTTGTAGGAATTTTGCCGGGCATCTCATTAAGCACTCGCGTCCTGGCGCCACAAAGGGACGTTTCTGGAAATTGTTCCATAAGCGCCACTTGCTTAGTCAACTTGGTCGGGTCGATCCAGTAGTCGTCACCCTCGCAGCAAGCCACATACTTGCCTTGAGTCCGGCCCCAAACCCGGAGGAAATTAGCGTTGCCGCCGACATTCTCATGCCAGGTGACCACTCTAATAAGATGGGGATACGTTTTTTGGTAGTCAAGGCATATATCAAGCGTCCGATCTTTTGAATTATCTTCGCCAATAATTAACTCGATGGGGAAATCACACTGTTGTGCCAGAATTCCCTCAATTGTCTGTTCAATATATGCTTCATGGTTATATGTAATGACGGTGACGCTGACTAAAGGCGCTGTTGAAATCTGGCTCAGATCGCTGATCTCAACTGCCGGGATTGTCAGCATCTCGTCGCGCGTGATGAAACCACCCTTCATATCAAGCACGCCCCCCTGTATGTCTCCCGATTCCATGTTCGAAATAGGGGAGGATATAGGCACGGAATTCTACATAGGTACTTATTGGGCTTAGGCCCGCGATAGCGCCATAAAAAATTGTGCCGACGGCCACTTGCACCAGCAAAAGCGTCATCGGATTTTGCAAGTTGGGACACCAAAGACCCGCTCCAGTACCCGCAAATTTCAGCAAATGAATAGCTGACATGGCCAAAGCCATCACCGCGCTGGCCCCGAGGATGGGAACCAGGTCTAAGGCCTGCTCGCGCCAGCGATAGTTCAAGAGCTTACGGGTGTAATGTCCATTGATTGCCAGGCAACCTATGGATAAAATAAGTATTCCCCGGACCATGGCCGATACCCCGAAGTGGAAAGTACTCGCCAATGTCAGGATTATCAATATTTTCTTGATTACCTCAAGCCGCAGGAACAAGTCACTCCGTCCCAGAGCCATGAGCACAATTAGATGCAAGGCGTGCACGGGATAGAGCATCCCCGAAAATGCCAGCACCTGAAGATAGGGCACGCAAGGCGCCCACTTGTCCGTAAGCAGGCATCTCACCAGCGGATCAGCAACGACCGCCAGACCCACCATCGCCGGGAAGTGAATCGCAGCCATCAAGCGAAACACCTTGCGGACACTGGATTTTAGGAATGCTGCATCGCCCTGCATCCGGGAAAAAGTCGGAAGTGTGGCTTGCGCGAACATCGAGGTAACAAATTCTGCCGGAAATTGAGTGAGACTCCGAGCGCAAGTGAAAAACCCGAGGTCAGCCGGCCGGTACACGCGCCCAATAACAACGTAATAAAGATTCTCGAAAACCGTGTCTAACAGGACGGAAGCCGACAACCTGGAAGAAAAGGGCCACATTGCCTGGAAGGAGGCGCGTCGAAAACGGCCGGACAACCGCCAGTTCCCCAGTCTCCAGACCAGCAAGCTGCGAAACAGCGCCGCAGTCACCAACTGCCCCACTAGGCTCCAAACCCCCAGGCCCCTCCAGGCCATACCAATCCCCACCAAACCGGATAACGTTAAGGATAACATACCAACGATGGCTTGGGGCCGAAAATTCATGGCCCTCGCCAGCAACGCAAACTGGACTATCCCAAAAGAGGACAGGAGGACCTGCAACGACAGGACGCAGAGCAAAGGGATCAGGACCGGCTGGCCATAGAACCCTGCCACCAGAGGCGATATGGCACAAATAATTATTGTCAGGATAGTGCCCGCCCCGATATTCAAATAGAAAACTGTGGCCTCATCGTCAGCCGAATTGGCCGGCCGCTGCACCAGCGCCGCGGTGAGCCCTGAATCTGCAAAGACTTTGCCGACACTGCAAAAAATCGCCAACATGGCGATGAGGCCGAATTCTCGGGGAGACAGAAGGCGTGCCAAGATTATTCCGAGCAAAACCCCAGTTCCTTGGTAGCCAAAGCGTTCCATGGCCGACCAAAGCAGCGCTTTTCTTAAAGTTCCCACGCGTCAGATCCTCAGCCGATTTTTTTTGAAGCCGCGCCAAGCAGGGTGGAATCTTGCTGAAGCAATCCGAGCCCGTCGTGAGTGCGCGTCAATTCAGGCGATGGCCTCGGTGCCGGCAAGACTTGACTCAGTGGGGCAATTTTCTATTCAGCGCTGGACAACGCCGTCCTGACGGCGACAGTTTGAGCCAGAGCTGTTCGAATAATGTCACAAACCCCCAAGATTTCTTGAGGGCCAATGGCCGTTCCGGTGGGCAGGACAATCACCCGGCGGGCCACTTCTTCCGTATGGGGAAGCAGTAAACCTGCATGGGGGAAGTAGGACCGGTATGGCTCCATCTTGTGGCAGCCTGGCCAAAAGTAGCGCCGCGCCAACACCTGTTCGGCGTGCAGAACTTTCACCAGTTGGTCCCGGGATAGGCTGGCCTCTGCCTCGTCCACTTCGATCACGGCGTAATGGAAATTGGAGCGTTCCGAACCTGCAAAGGAAAGCAAGCTAATGCCCGGGAGCCCGTCCAGCCCTTGCGCATACAGATTATGGTTTCGCCGGTTTATGGTGGCAAAATGCTCGAGGCTCTCCAAGTTCGTCAGACCCATCGCCGCCGAGACCTCTGGCATTTTGCCGTTGGTGCCGATGTAAATCACCTTGTCGTAACCGGCGAAACCGAAGTTCTTCATGAGACGAATCTTCAGGGCGAGCTCATCATTATTGGTCACGACCGCCCCGCCTTCGAAGGTATTCATGAACTTGGTGGCATGGAAGCTAAAGACCTCGCAATCACCGAACTGTCCTATCATCCGCCCCCGATGCGCCACCCCCAAGGCATGGGAAGCGTCAAACAGCAGCCGCAGGTTGCGGCGTGAGGCCAGCTCCTCCAGTCTTTCCGTGTCGCAAGGCCTGCCCCACAGGTGCACTCCCATGATCCCCGTCGTCTTGGGCGTGATCATCTCCTCGAGCTGTTCAGGGTCCAGGTTGTGGGTCCGAGGATCGATATCGCCAAAGACCGGGGTGATCTCTTGCCATTGGAGCGAGTGAGCCGTAGCAATGAACGTGAAGGAGGGAATGATCACCTCACCCTTCAAATTAAGGGCCCGGATGGCGATTTCCAATGCCATTGTCCCGTTGCACATCGCGATACAGTGCTTGATTCCGAGGAAGTCCGCCAATCGTTGCTCGAACTCCTGGACAAACGGACCGTTGTTGCTCAGCCAACGATTTTCGAGCATCTTCCTCAGCCGTTCCAGGAACCGATCGTGGCTGCCGATATTCGGGCGCCCAACGTGGAGGGGCTCAGGAAAGCGCGGTGTGCCTCCCAACACGGCCAAACTGCTCGTTGAACTTGTCTGTATCATTGCAAACTATCCTTTCGATCTTTTTAACACTATTTATAATCTAAATCAGGCAATTTCATAACCGCGCTTCCACAACTTTATTTTTAAATCATGCCACATTAGTTATGTTATGAATACCATTTTCTTCAAACAATTATTTTAATTCGTCAGCGTTGTAAACACAATAATCCGTGATCTTAGAAGGGATATGTTAATATTTCTAAAAATTACGGGATGGAAGTAAGCGTCCTTGACTTTGTGCCATCGTACGCCCCGGCCCCATTATTGGTTTGGCCTTGGGGCTTCCCACCCATGTCCTCAGAGGAGCAGATGTGAACCTGCCGTCCCAGCCTTTCAATGGATAGCAGCCATCTTCAATTGACAAAAAGTCCATAGTCGTCTTGGCATCTCTCCGGCTCATAGTCCAAGGGTCATCTCTGGTGATTCCCCCTCACAATGATTTAAACGCGAATAAGCCGGATTGAGTTCGGTCACCCTCTTGCAATGCGGTCGCCAGACGAAATACCTACCCTCTGCGCGGATCAAATGCCGGGCAAATGCTTCTGCCCCTAATGCCGCAAGCATGATAGCCGCCGCCACCATGCGGGAAATCACAACCAATTCCATTGTATACCCATTTTCGCCTCTTCACCATATTCCAAGGCAGGTCACAGTCTCTCTCGCTGCCAAGGAGACATCGCTACTAACTTTCATTCTTCGTAAGGCGCCAACAACGTCTTAATTTAAAATCTTCTCCAAGCCGATCGTCATTCTTGTGTACCCAATCGTAAACATATAAATGCCTAACATTTAAATCCGCAGTGAAATAGCGGTTGGCTTCAAAATTGTTTTCATTGGCAATCCTCTCGATATAGAATGGAGAAGGGCGGCTGCCGATTCCTTCTAAGGCCTCTTCGTCTACAGTCTCATTCTCTTTAACATAAAATATTTTGTAAGGATCAGTAGAATCACAAACAACTGTTTCTAGAAAAATATCATCAGACATTTTAAAGCAACAATTTAAATGCTCATCAACGTTCCTTAGATGATAAATAAGTCCGAAATTAATAATTAAATCGAATCTGCCGAATTCTGTAAAATTATTTTCCAAATTAAATTGTAAGCATTTAAAATTATCCACCTTGCGGTGTTTCAGGTTAGCAAAAATTACATTCTGTTCTCTTCCATCCAAGCAAAGGACGTTTGCGCCAAGTTCGGCAAAAAATGCACCTATCTCGCCGTGACCACCCCCTAACTCAAGAACATTTTTATTTTTGAAATAATCAATTCCATATACCTCAAGAATTTTATTAATACGTTTTATTCGCCATTCTTCATAAGAAGGATCGAAAAGTCCAACTCTATTATATACATTGCTTATAAAAACATGTCTCTCGATTGGCGGCAAAGGGATATTACGCAATTGCGCATCAATTCTATTGATGATAGTTGGTAAATAATTCATAAATCGATATAGCTTCTTAATTTTTGATAGCATCCTATATCCCTCTAGATAATTATTAATCCGCATTAATTCAACAATGGATTTTACCTATGCCACAGAGACGGATGGCCTCCTGTATCCCGGCCATGGTGAATTATTATTGTGAATTACCCATCGGTAACCTCTTTTCACCTTATTTTTCGAAACTTAAATGACCAAGCTAATAATAAAGGATATATCTGATAACCAACATCAAACCTTCCTATTCTCAAACCTAAGATTCTGCTCTTTATAAACTTCTTGAGTTTTTTTGCTAAGGACACGGCACTTGGGCCACCTTCATCTGAGAGATATCCGGCTTTCCGGGCAAGCTCTACTGCCTCTAACCGGTCAATTTTGGGGAAATCATCTGTTTCAAAGATCAACCCTGGTTTCACCTCATCATAACCCGTCACATCAGGTTCAACCAAGAACCTTCCATGTTCCATGACAAAATCCCAAAGTTTAGTAGTGGGGAAAGGCTGAGCAGTATAAAAATTTATCCTACTTAAGCCACTATTTTTGGCGAAACGAATTGATTCTTTAATTGTTTCCAATGTATCCCCAGGGTTGCCAATCATAAATTGTCCGTATACACGGATGCCTCCTTCTCGCAAAACTTTAATATTTTTAGATACATCTTCTATATTAAAACCTTTCTTTATGTTCTTAAGCACACCTGGATTGGCAGATTCAACACCGATTGATACTGATACGCAACCAGCTCTTGCCATCGCTTTTGCAGTTTCTAAATCAACTCTGTCGATCCTAAAACCACCACTGTACCAAATTATATTCAGTCTTTCTTCGATAATCTTTTCACAAAAGGCATGCACTCTCTTAAGGTCGACATTAAAAGAATCATCGCTAAATACTATTACCTTTTTGGGATAGTTTGCCAGTATGGATTTAACCTCTGAAATTACATTGTCAATACTTCTTTTTCGCCAATTTCTTCCCCATATCTCACCCGAAGCACAAAACACGCAATTAAAGGGGCACCCTCGCCCCGTAATAATAGGATATAAATAATATCTATCAATTTTAAACAAATCGTATGCCGGATAAGGGATAGAATCCAATTCAGGTATAAGCTCTCTGCGTCTATTAATTACTGTCTTATTACCATCTCGAAAAATCAGTCCGTCAATCGCTCTTAGGGTTTCACCTGTAACAATCCCTGCTTTTAATGTATTAACTAGTTCATTAAATGTTACTTCCCCCTCCCCATAAACAGCGAAATCAAAACTAGATTCTTCGAGAACCTTGTCATACATGATGGATACATGTGGCCCTCCGATAACAATAAATGTATTACTACTTTGTTGCTTTATCTCTTTTGCAAGATATCGCGCTTCGTTAAACGTACGGTACGTTGAACTAATTCCAATAACATCAGCTTTATTATTCAAAAACCTATGGATCTCTTTATGGGAGGAGATACCAGTATCCAAAAGAGAACAATATATATCGTTTTGATATTGTTTTAGATATGATGCAATATATCCCAATCCTACTGGAATACCAATCCCGGAGTTTCGTGATGGCTGTATTAATCCAATTTTCATTATATCCTCTTATAACGCTAAATATTGAAGCAGCATAGATTTTATTATAGCCAGATATTTTGCAAAGATAATTTTATGTAAAACAAATCAATTAATCTCATGGTTCGTGCAAAAGATATTTCTCTTTGACATAAAGTATATTGATTGCAGTCCGTTCAATCGGAATGGAGAGTTCTTTAAACAGATGAAATCGGCGCCGTCTTAATCTTAACTGAAAGGCAATCACCCTTCCGAACATCGAATATCCTATACTTTATCCGCATTTAATTATTACTCCGAGTTAAAGTAATTTGGCGGCGCGCTCGATATTCATAAACGATTTCAATGCTGCGCTCTAGACTGGTGGTGGGCCGGTAATAGCGAAACATCCGGCTACAATCTGCCACCCGGGCAAATACTCCCTCCGGTTTGGAGGGATCATTGACAACCTCAGCCTGGTGGCTGATCACCTCACCGGCCAACTCTGCCAGTTGCATGAAGGTGCTGCCTTGGCCGGCTTTGCCGAAAAATGAGGTACTCACAATCACACTTAGACTTAGTATTCCCTTTCACATCGTGAGCTTGTATCATATAAATCGTGCTTTACTTCACCAATTTAAGGTCGAACCGATAATGAGCATTGATCAATTTCGGGTCCTGATCAAGTATCGCGTATGCTGAAAAACCGGTATACCTAGCCAGTTTTTCGAGAAAATCGCGCTTAAACCATGTCCCAAGGATCGGGGTCTCATGTCGTATGGAATTAAAATAAGCGTTTACTCGCTCCGGAGTGTTAAAAAAAGCCCACCGCCGGTCCACATCAGGAATATCCCCTATAAAAAACGTCCCGCCCGGAACCAGCCACGAATAAACGGATTTAAATATATGGATGGCCTCTTCCTCTGTAAAATATTGCAGTACGGAGTACATGATGCCCTTTGAAAAGGACCGTTCCGCAAATTGAAGGTGTCTGGCATCTCCAATGACAACATCAATATTAGGAAATTCCTTCCTGTCGATCTGATTGAGCAGGCCGGATGAAACATCTACAGCCGTCACTGAGCGGCATTTTTTTGAAAAGGGTTTGGAGATTGAGCCGTTGCCTGCTCCTAGGTCGAGCAAATGGTCGTCCGGACCTACCTTCAATATGTTATCAATTTGCGCAAGGGTATAATCCCATCGTGCCTCAGCGATTGGTATTTTGTTGATCGTTCTCCCCACTTGCTGATGCATGTTACCGCTTTGCAGGATATGTTCGTCATTCCAGAACCTTACCCAATAATCCTTCATCATAATATTTCCTTTTAAACTATGGATAACTGCTGGTTGTAGATTTTGCTTTCTGTTACAAAAATTCGTTCATGCCGACTGTTTATTGTTAAAGCTCCCTGCCCATAGGTAGATCGTGCTGGCTATCCGTTTCATTTCTTCAATGCCGTAGCGTTGGTCAATAGGCAACGGCACTAAATAGTTAGCAAGTTTTGCCTCAAAGCTGTATGGCTTTACCCTGGTCAAGACCTCTTTCCAGTAGGTAGCGACGTAGATCCGGTTTTTTATTAAAAAATCTCTGAGCCCTTTTCTAGAGATCAGCAGCGGATAGACCATCGGCGTGGCTACCTCGTCCCGGTTTACGTTTAGTTCGTTCAGCGCAGCCAGTTTTTCATGTAAAATGGCAAAATTACTTTTTCGTACGGCTTGCACCGCCTGATAGTCTATGGAGCTTAGGATCCGTTCCGTTAACGCGGACATTCTCTTAATCGGTTGATGTGCCAGGAGTTGTTCATTGCCGCGATAAAGCTTTAAGGAACTCGTGGCGCCGCAGTCAATTCTTCTTAATAAATGTCCAAATCTTCCGTATGATTTATCTTTCTCTAAAGCCTCATTGAGCATCCCGGTCGTGTAGACATAGCCCCCATCGGAAACCCCAAAAAACTTTCTTGCAGAATAGAATGAATCAGTTGACTTGATCGGCAGAGAGAAAAATGCCTGCGCATTATCAACTACAACGTTAGCAAATTCCTGCGCCAGCTGTCTAGCGTTCGCATCGTTGATCCCGAAATAGTTCGTATATAACAACGCCTCGTCAGATTTGATCTGAAACGTAATCACAGGCTTAAAATCTTCTTTTATGTGGTAATACTCGAAACCGATACCTTGTTTTACCAGTGGTTCAAGGATGCAATCACAATTATAGTATGGTAGGTAGAACTTTCTATAGTTGCGTGCTTTTAAGATATACTCAAGGGCATTTGTGCCGGTATTGACCTTAATGGCACCGGCATGATACTCCTCGCCCCAATGTAATTCAAGCTCAAAGAAGCCACCAATTTCTTGTGTCATAGTAAATCATACTCCTGTAGAAATAATCGCACTTTTTCGATTGAATTGAACATGAGGACATCTATGATGGAAAGCCATGGGACAAACTCATTATCAAATTGTTTGTAGGTGATGGGCCTGGATTTAATAAATTTTAATTCTATTCCTTTCTCAGCAAACCATTCCTTTGAGTAGAGTTTAACTCCGCCTATGGCATTAATGTATGTTTTTGAATCAAATGCCTTACATAAAGCAACAATTATATTTATCGAGCTTAATGAACGCTCATAATTAATATTCGCAGCTCGTACAATCCTTGTTGTGATCCCAATAAGTGCGCATATTGATATTATGGAATGGTAAATATAATCCGCAAGATTAGTTTCCTCATAATTAAGTATTTGCTTAAATACTCCGAAAGTTTCTTGAAAATAGGGCGCTTTCTGATACGCGCTCGACAATTGATTGAGGATTGTATTTCTGTTAAAACTATCAGCAATATATCGATCCCTTATATTAAGATAAGTTGAACCCTTTTTTAGCGCAATTGAGAATATAGCATCCTCCCCATTTAACAAATATCGATTTCTATTAACCCACCCCTGTTTTATGTGTTGAACCTGGTCGTCAATCACAAATGTATCCACTGCCTCTATCAGTTGGAAATACCCAATATACGGCAAGAAGTATGGCTGCATTATTGCTAGTTTCATAATCTGCTTCCAATAATTCGTAAAACCGCACTTATCCGAGATTATGCCGCATTCATAGCTATTTCTGTCCCAACGAGGTTTTGGAGCCTCTTTGGCCGAGTAAAATCTCCCAAATGATCCTCTTCTCGAAGCCAATTCTTCTCGCAGGTGGAAAAATAGCACAAATTGGGGCGGAAAGTCAATTTTCCCCAGATTTCGGGCATACCAATCCCTCGGCGACCAGATGCTAACAGGCTGGGAAGCCTAAGGACCCCAGGCCAGCACTGATCGGTAGTGGTGTGCCAGAGGAAAGGCGGAGGCCACATGGACATACCATCTCCGGGCATGATAAGAAACCCTGGCTCCCACTTTGATTAATCGCTTCATCAGCCACTCCATGGACCGTTTCACTTCTTCACCCCAAATATAGAACTGCCGGATCATATGCAGAAGGTTGTAGGCCAGAACCCCCATCTTAAAATAGAGCCTTCCAGTTAAGGAACCGGCTCCCCCTTGATGATCTTTGCGGGGGTCTGGGTGACCATGGCCCGGGCCTGCTCAGGGCCTACCAGCTTAGAAAGTACACTCACCGCCTGGCTAAGTATTGGCGGCCGGCCCCGGGTATTATGGGCATCGGAGGCCAGCAGGTGGATGTAGCCCTTCTTCACCAATTGCCGGGAAACCCTGGCAATCCGGCGTCCGAAGCCGCCCGTCAGGCTGCCGGCCGTCAGTTGGGCCAGGCACCCCAGGTCTACCAGCCGCCCCAGTCTATCGGGGCTCTCCTGAATGAGCGGCTGCCTCTCGGGGTGGGTGATGATGGGGGTGAGCCCCAGGGATTGCAGGCGGAAACAGATATCCTCCAGGGTGGGGGGAATGGAGAAATGGGGCAGCTCCAAAAGGAGATAGCGTTTCCCGTCATTGACGGTCAGCACCCGGTCCTCTGCCAACAGACGCAAGGTATCGACGCTCAAGGAGACGTCGCAGCCGGGAAGGATTTCCAGGGCAAGGCCCTCGGCCGCCAACCTATCCCTGAACCTATCCAGGCGCTCCAGGATGACGCTTTTCTCGTTGATGGCGTCCAGGTCGCCGGACTTGTACTTGAAAAGGTGCGGGGTGGCCACTATTACCCGGATGCCGTCCGCCACGGCCAGTCGGGCCATCTCCAGGGCCTCCTCCAGGTCCCCGGCGCCATCATCTAAGCCCGGCAGGATATGGGAGTGGATATCGATCATGGTTATGCAGACTTTGGAACCATGGTTTGAAGTGCCAATACTGTGGTGTTGCCGGCCCTGGGGCGCCTTCGCGCACAGAGGAGGGCGCTCGCGAGGGCGCCTCCCGCAGAGTGCTGGGCAGAAATGGACGGGAAATCCAGATGGAAACCTTCCAGGTTCTGGAGGAATGGGTTGCTCACAGACAATTAACCGATAATTAATTTGAATTAATTTGAAATTCTGGTTATTTTATGTTATATATTCCAATTTGGCTCAGCCGACAAGCGCAAAATATTGAATTGGGGATTTTTTTGGTGCCCGGGAGGGCTGGGGGCCGCGTCCTTGTTTATCCTGATCGAGGTCAAGTCATGGCGCCAGAAAATATTTGTGGGAGGTCCGAGTTTTGCCCACCAGCGAAAGAGCCTGGATTGAGAGAGATCGGCCGCCAGGTTTTGGCGACCCAGGGGCGATCACTTCAGCCGGCAATGGGATCAGATATGGGTCTCTTCCGCTGAGATATTCCACTGGGACCCTTAACACTCTGTTAAGCTTGCGCTTCCGACTCCTTTCCCTTTATTCCTCGCCCAGATACCAGCCCTGAAAATCATCCGAGGGCGAAGGCAATTTGGTGGTTTATAACTAATTGTATTAACACGGTTTTTTATTATAGATAATTACCCGTCCTGACAATATTCTTGACAATATATTACAGGATGTTTAAATTAACCTTCGCTGTGGGAAGCGAGGCAAAGGCAAGACAACCGGCTAAGCCATCGAACTCAATATCTCCTTTTTTGGGTTTCAGCCTGAGTTTTCCGGGGGACCCTACGTGAGCACTCTTCTGCAATGGATCGAACGTGAGGGGGCTGAAGGACGGCGCCGCCTCTATGAAGCCATCAAGGCCGAATATCCGAAGTTCACCCAGGTCGGTCTGACCCATTACATCCGGGGCCTTCGCATCCCCGAGTTTAAGATAGCCGAAATCATCTCCAAGGTCACCGGAATCCCCATATTCCTGTTGGCGTTCCGTCTTACCCATAAGTACAAGGTGCCAAATTAAAGATAGAAAATGTCATCATCTTTAAGCATTTAAAATGTAGCCGCAAGCTTTAGCTTGCGAAATCCCTTAATAAAATGAGCGCAGGCTAAAGGCTGCGGCTACAAGAACATTTAGATATTTTTAAAGATATTTCTGAAACACGACCCTATGAGGAATATATTAAAGTAATGCGACTAAAAAGCCGATTTAGGTTTTGCGACCAATATGTATTTAAGTTTTCCGGCTTGAAGGAGACATTTTAAATGTCATGGCGCCGGCTATCTGTTCTTGCCTTCTTGATAACCATATTAATATTTGCTGGGGTGGCCAGTGACCAAGGTCGTTATGAGCTCCCGGAGCGGGGCCAGCAACCCTTACAAAGCGATCTGGCGAACCCGTAGCAACCAGGTCTCGATGGTCCCAAATCAATTGATGAGTCTAATTCCAAAGCCAAAAACCAAAAGGCTCCGAGGGCCGCAGGTATCAAAAAGAGTGCTAAAGGCGCCAGTCCCAAGCCCGGTTCTTTTGGACCTGCCTCCGGGCAGTATGGAATGCAGCAAGCCGGGGGACCGCAGATTGGCGTCTCCAGAAGCGGCCTCCTTGGCATGGGAACCAATCAGTTCTCCAGTCCTGGTTCGACCTCATTTTTGGACGGATATCTTCTAAGGTCTTTACACGATGATGGTTTAGCAAGGAAAAAACCGGGGGGTGAGGATAAACCCAAAGACGATTTGCTGCTTCAAGGCAAGACTTCTTCTAAATTTTAATCGAAGGATTCACAGCCATTCCAGGCCGAAAAGCCGGAGGATGGGATAATTTACCTCTTAACAACCGGATGGAAACTCTATGTGGACTTCAGTCGTAATAGGATTGATGGCATTGAGCTTGTTGAGCGGTTGCGCCGCCGGTCCTGAAGGCACAGTATCCCCTAGCGGTCAGTACGTAATACAGAGCGGGAAGTGGGTGCCTTACACCCAGACCTTGTCCCAGAGGCAAGCTCCCAACCCCAACCAGGACTTGCAGAACCAATTGATGGCCCAGGCCTCCCAGGCCGCACTGGTCAACTATAAAGACTACCAGGTGGGGCCGGAGGACCAGCTGGATATTGTCGTGTACGGCCAGGACGCCCTTCACCGGACGCTCAGGGTCAACGGCCAGGGCGAGATCATCATGCCGCTGGTGGGGGCAGTCAAGGTGGCGGGGCTGACCGCCCAAGAGATCGAAACGCGTTTGATGGAATTATATGACGCCCACTTCCTGGTTAATCCGCAGATTACGGTGGCGGTCAAGGAATTTCTCCACCAGCGGGTAGCCGTCACCGGCGCGGTCAATAAACCAGGCTCTTACGAAATCATCGGCCCCCGCACCCTGCTGGAGGTCTTATCAATGGCCGGCGGTTTTTCGAACCAGGGTACACCATCCGGTGGCGGGGCCCAAGCAGGTGATGTGGTCAATGTGACCCGCCACCAGAACGCCCCTGATCTGGCCACCAAGGCGATGCAGGGTGGCGCCGTTCAGCCTTTTGCCCCGCAAAGCGAGACCGTGGTCATTGACCTGCGCCGCCTGATGAGCGGACAGGATCCACGCTTGAACCTCACGGTGCGCAACGGCGACGTAGTCTATGTGCCCTTTGCCGGCACCGCCTTTGTCTTGGGGGCGGTAAAAAAGCCGGGGAATATCGCAGTTAAGGAGAACTTGACCGTGTCCCAGGCCGTAGCCCTGGCAGGAGATGTCGACCCCATGTTAGCGAACTATGATATTACCATCATGCGCTTTGATGATCAGGGCAAGCCCATCAGTCTTAATACTAATCTGAAGGGGATTTTTGCCCGAACTCAACCGGATATTCCCATCAAAGACCATGACGTGGTGGTGGCTAATGCAAATATCGTAAAAAAGGCCTTATATTTTTTCAAGAACATGCTGCCCGTAAACGCCGGTATTTCACCAGCTTTCTAACTGCAAAAATAACAGCAGAGGGTATAATCTCATGTCAAGCCATGACCAGCACCCCTTAATAGTTCCGCCATCCGGAGCGCCGTTGCCCGTCACCTCTCCGCTTCCGCCCCTGGATTACTACGATGTGGAGATGCAGGGACCAGGCCTGCGGGATTACCTTTATATTCTGTTGAAACGCAAATGGTTGGTTATCGGCGCCTTTCTCACGATATTCCTGGCCGTAGCACTTTATACTTTTCTTCGCACCCCCATCTTCCGCGCCACTGCCAAGTTGCAGATCACTGCAGATAACCCCGGTTCCCAGGTATCCGCGAACGAAAAACTTCCCGAGCTTTTCGGCTACGATGACCCGGAGAAGTTCCAGCAGACCCAATACGAGATTTTGAAGAGCCGATCTCTGGCCGAGAACGTCGTGCAGGCCTTGAATCTGAAGGAAGAACCTTTGTTCAAGTCCATCAAAGAAAAGAACCCGGAAAAGACCGAGGCTGAGATTGAAAACGCTATTGTTGATATGAGCAAATTAGAGGTCACCCCGGTCAGGAATTCCTTTCTGGTGGAGGTGGCCTTCCAATCTCCTGACAAGTCGCTGGCCCAAAAGGTGGTCAATGTCATCGCCGATGAGTACATGTACCTATCCATTGACCGGCGCAATCAGTCTTTTACCCTGGTCAAAAAGTGGCTGGATAAACATATCCAGGATATGGCGGCCAAGGTGCAGGAGGCCCAGAAGAAGCTCTATAGATTCGGGCAAAAGACCGATATCTACACCCTGGAAGATAAAGACAACGTGGTGGTGCAGAAATTCATCGACCTGAACAGCCTGCTCACCAAGGCCCAGGCCGAGAAAATGGCCAAGGAGGCTCAATTTAAGCAGATTAAGGAAATAGGCCCCGATGCCCCCCTGATTGTCAATAATCATTTGATTGCCACGCTGCGCGAGCAGTTGGTGTCCCAAGAGGCCAAGGTTTCGGCCATGAAGAAGGTTTATCGCGGCGAACATCCGCAACTGCTGGCTGAACAGGCCAACCTGACTGAATTGCGAGGCCGCCTGCAGGCCGAGGTTAAACGCCTCCAGGAAAGCGTCCAGGCGGATTATGAGGCGGCCAACCGCACGGAAAAACTCCTGAACGAGAGCTTTGCGGACCAAAAAAAGCAGATGGCCAAGCTGCAGGATAACCTTACCGACTTTCAGATCTTGAAGCGTGATGCCCAGACCAATGAGCAGCTCTACCAGGCCTTGCTGGCCAGGGTCAAAGAGGCCAGCATCGCCGGCACCATGGTGCCTGCCAACGTAGAGGTCATCGACCCGGGGCTTCTTCCCGACAAGCCTTTTTTGCCCAAAACCCGGCGCGACCTGGCCCTGGCCGCGATCCTGGGTCTGACCCTGGGCGCGGGCCTGGCCTTTTTGCTGGAAAGTCTGGATGACTCCATCCAATCCGTTGATGACCTGGAACGGATCTGCAACTTACCCTCACTGGGGATGTTACCCTCGCTGGGCAGCAACGGCAAGATGCTCCCTGGCCATCGTCAAAAGCTTGAGGAGAATGTCTGGCGCTATCTCCCCCGGCTCTGGCGCCGTGGCCAGGCCCTCGTAGATGGCGAAGACAGAGCCTTAATAGTATTCAAACAACCCCGATCCCCGTTTAGCGAAGCCATCCGTCATATTCATACCGCTATCATGCTTTCAGCATCCGGCCGGCCTCCGGCTGCCATCATGGTTACCAGCCCCAATCCCTCTGAAGGGAAATCCATGGTCGCCTCCAATCTGGCCCTGACCTTCGCTCTCGGCGGACAGCAAACTCTCGTGATTGATTGCGACCTGCGGAAGCCCTGGATCCACCAGATCTTTCAGCTGGATCTCCAGCCCGGTCTCAGCAATTACCTCACCGGCAGCGCCACCTTGGAAGAGATCCTGCGCCCCGCCTCCGTCCCCAACCTGTCGGTCATAAGTGCGGGCCCCCCCCCCCCCAACCCCGGCAATCTTTTGAATTCCCAAGAGTTCAAGGATCTTCTCGCGCAACTCCGGCAGCGGTTTGCCCACATTATCATCGATACGACTCCCATCCTGGCGTTTTCCGATGCTCTGATCATTTCCGTTCTGACCGACGGGGTGTTACTGGTAACCAGGTATAATTGCACTCATAAGAGCCACGGCCGCCTGGCCCACCAGCGCCTCAGCCAGGTCCGCGCCCCCCTGATGGGCGCCGTTTTGAACTGCGTCGACTCTCATGGCCAGGCCTATGGAGGCTATAATTATAAGTATTATTCCAAATACTATGATGGAGATTCCTACAATAATAAAATGGAATCCTGAGCCGGTTCCATAATAGTAAATTGAACCTTTCATCACGGGTAACGCTATGATTATGCGAATGATAGATCTCCTGTTTTCCTTGCTCGGATTGCTGGGTTTAATTATTATGCTCCCGTTTGTGGCGTTGCTGATTAAGCTGGACTCCAGGGGACCGGTTTTCTATTTAGGCGATCGGATGGGTTTAAACGGCAAGATTTTTAAGATGTATAAATTTCGCACCATGCATGAAACCCCGGATTTTCAGGGACCCAGCGTTTCACCCCAGGGAGACCCCCGGGTCACCACCGTAGGCCGGGTGCTGCGCCGTTTGAAGTTGAACGAGTTTCCCCAGTTCCTCAATGTGCTCAAGGGAGAGATGACCCTGGTGGGGCCCCGGCCCGAGACTCCTGACCTGGCCGCCGCTTACCCGCCGGAAGCCAGAAAGATTTTTTCGGTAAAACCCGGGCTGATCGGTCCCAACCAGATTTTGGGACGCAATGAAGAAGAACTTTATCCCCCCGGGGTGGACCCGCAGAAATTCTATATCGACCAGATCTTGCCGCAGAAACTTCCGTTGGACCTGCAATTTATTGACGACCAATCCTTGCTCAAGAATTTTAAATATCTCCTCCAGGGCGCCCTGGTGACCATGACCGGGGCCATTGGCCGCCGCCATTTGTTGGATAATCGGAGTCAGATTTTTCTGCTCCTGATCGATGCCGCCTTATGCCTAATTTCCTTCACCCTGGCCCATTTTTTGAGATTTGGCATTAAGCACGGGATGGATATGGCGGCTTGTTACCGGCTCCTGCCCTGGGCCGTGCTGGTCCGCCTGCCGATATTTATCTATTTCGGCTTCTATAATGTCTTGATCCGCCATCTGGCTCTCTATGATATCAAGCGAGTCTTCCAGGGGGTGGCGCTGGCCAGCATTGCCCTGGTAACTGTAGCTTTTCTATCCGGTTTGGCTGCGGGATATGCCCGGGGAGTTTTTTTAATCGATTGGTTTTGCCTCACCACCTTGCTCATAGGGTATCGTGCCCTGGTAATGAAATTATACCTTTGGCATAAGGTCAAAGCCTCTGCCAACGACGAGAAAACCAGGGTGCTCATCTGGGGGGCGGGAGACTGTGGCGAGCTCTGCCTGCATTTTCTCCAGAAAGAGCGTCAGCCGTCCTATGAGGTGGTGGGCTTTATTGATGACAATCCCAGAAAACGGGGTAAAAGGCTTGGGGGGGTGAAGGTCCTGGGGGATCGCCACCATCTTAAGATCATTTCCCAGCTCTATAAGGTTCAGCACGTGTTTATCGCGGTTTCCGCCGCTTCCTTGCCTGAATTGGAGAAGATTCTGAACGCCTGCCGCGATTCGGGTTTAAGGCCTCAAACGTTTTTGGCTAAGACAGAAGTGGAAGGAGAAGAAATCAACCTTCGGCGCCCCGGGGACTTAATCCCGGCCAATAGTTATTTTTCCCAGGGGGGCATGACGAAGCAGGGGTCTTAAAGGCCCCTCCCCCGGGCGATCTTGTTTAATAATGGGAGGAGGGATCCCTTATTTATCCCCTCTCCCCCGATGGGGGAGAGGGTTAGGGTGAGGGGGAATTTAATCTCTTTCCCGCTCCCATTAATAACTGGAAAGGACAAACATGCGAGCCATAATCCTGGCCGGCGGCAAGGGCGTGCGCCTGGCCCCGGTGACCGAGGTCATTCCCAAACCGCTGGTGCCCATCGGCGGCAGGCCCATCATGGAGATCGTCATCCGCCAACTCCAGCGCCACAGCTTCCGACGCATAACCCTGGCCGTGGGCTACATGGCCGACCTGATCCGGGCTTACTTTGGGGATGGGGGCAAATTTGGGGTGGAAATAAATTACTCGTATGAATCAGTACCCTTAGGAACCGCCGGCCCTCTATCCATGATTAATGGCCTTAACGACACCTTTCTTGTCATGAACGCCGATGTCCTGACCAACATCAATTATAACGAACTAATCCGCTATCATCGGGATCAGGGCGGCGTGGCCACCATCGCCGCCTATGAGCGGGAAGTCAAGATCGACTTGGGGGTGATTATTAAGGACGGGGGCAGACGCATCAAGGATTATGTGGAAAAACCCACTACCAAGCATCTGGTCAGTATGGGGGTCTATGTCTTCGAACCGCAGGTTCTGGAATTTATCAAGGGGCATGACTACCTGGACTTCCCGGATCTGGTGAAGCTCCTCCTTCAGGCCGACCTCCCGGTCAATTTCTACCCCTTTACCGGCTATTGGCTGGACATCGGCCGCCATGAGGACTACGCTCAAGCTTCGGCAAAATTTCATCAACACATTCAAGACTATTCATAAGAATTGATGACCTTCAAATTACGTTTAAATTATTGGGGGCCATATTTTGAGAAACAAATTGAGTATCAAACTTAAGGATACTATATTATATTATTTAATTGATAGGTATTGTTTCCATTGGGATGCTTATACATGGTATCGTCATAGATTAATCGAAAAATTTATGATTGTAGGAAAAATAAAAGTTCTAAATATTGGTACCGGTGGTGGTATTGAAACTTTATCATTGTTACGTCGCAACAATTTTGTAACGACAATTGAACTTGATAAGCAAGTTGCATGTAAAACACTTGATCGTGTTAGAAGGCATGGGTTCGAACATAAGCATATGGGATTGATAGGACATATATTAGAAGTAAATCTAAACGAGAAATTTCATGAAATTCTAATGTGTGAAGTTCTTGAACATATTTTGGATGATCTATCAGCACTGACACGTATTTCGAATTGGTTGTTGCCTGGAGGGCGATTAATTCTTTCTACACCAACAGCTTCATATGGACAATTATCAATTCAGCCGGTCACAATAGAAGAAAATGGTGGACATGTACGTGTTGGATACGATGGTCCAGAATTAGATCAGATGCTGGAGAATATTGGAATTTTTACGTTACGTAGGATTTATAATGGAAACTCAATTATAAAATGTTTGACTTATTTTGAAAAAAAAATTGAAAAATCTCCAATAACTAGGCCGATAGGATATTGTTTATCATTGCTTTTTAGATTATTTTATCCATTTCTAGATTTATTTGAGATGAGGCCTTATGACCAAATTACCATTGCTATCAAGAAATATTGGTAAATGATATAGCTCTTTGAACCGTAGGTTATGGAGTTTATCAAACGCCATGAATGCCTGGACTTCCCGGACCTGGTGAAGCGCCTCCTTTAGGCCGACCTGTCGGTCAACTTCTACCCCTTTACCGGCATAAGAGCTTGATAAGTTCCTCAAAAAATAATAAAAAATTAGTATATAATTTAGTTGGTAAGGAAAGCAGTTTTAGGAATATAGGTTCCGCTCGTCCTTTGGGATAAGGCCACATAATCTCAGATAAAGGGGCACCACATGGCATCGTATGGTAAAACTGAAATTGAAATCCAAAGAGCCTACTATGCTGAAACCGCCCATCGATACAATGAAATGCATGTTAATAAAAAAGATGAGCATTTTTTTGCGCTATCTTTTATGTTAGCTGCATTAGATTACTTAGACATTAAGTCTATTCTTGATATAGGTTCAGGAACTGGAAGGGTAATTAAGTATATAAAAGATAAAATGCCAGAGATAATGATAGTGGGAGTTGAGCCAGTAAAGGAATTACGTGAGATAGGATACAGGCAAGGCATTTCTGAAAAAGAACTTATTCATGGTGACGCATTGAAACTACAGTTTAAAAATGGTGAATTTGATTTGGTTTGCGCATTTGGGGTGCTACACCATATCAAGACACCAGAAATTGCTGTTTCAGAAATGCTTAGGGTCGCCAAGAAAGCAATATTCTTGTCTGATTCAAATAATTTTGGACAGGGTTCATTAATATCTCGAAGTATTAAGCAGCTTATTAATTTATTTGGGTTATGGAAGGCAGCAGATTTCATTAAAACTAAAGGTAAAGGATATTCATTTGGCGAAGCGGATGGGCTTAGTTATTCATATTCTATATTTAATAGTTATAAACAAATCATAAAAGAATGTAATACTGTCAATTTATTTAACACAAAAGATAGTGGTATTAATTTATACAGGACTGCGAGTCATGTTGCTCTCCTCGGTCAAAAAGTATAATGCTAATTATTACGTTTATATGATTTTTTTATCCTAATTGCCATTTGCAGAAAACCGATTGTTAAATAAATGAAAAGAGTTAACTCCCAGGCGGTTTGGCAAGTTTTTTTGACGAACCTGACCATTCAGGCTTTCAATGTGATCACCGGCGTATTAACCGCCCGGATCTTGCAACCCGAAGGGCGGGGGGAGTTGGCCGCGATCATTCTCTGGCCATCCATCCTGGCCGGACTGGGCATCCTGGGCACCAATTGGGCCCTGACTCGGGAAGCGGCCGCCCATCCCGAGAAAGAAGCCGACCTGGCCCGGGCCGCGGTGGTCCTGGGGGTGCTTCAAGCCGCCCTGTTTATGGCCCTGGGCTATTTCCTGGTGCCTCACCTGTTGCCGGCCGACAAGCAGCACCTGACCAACCTTACTCGCATTTACTTAATGTTTCTACCCTTCAACTTCGTCTGCCTTAATCTTCTCGCTCTGGACCAAGGCCGGTTGCGGTGGGGAAGCTACAATCTGGTGCGCCTGTCGGTGGTCCTCCCTTATTTCCTCTGCATCCTCTGGTTTTGGCTGGCCCGGGTGAACCGGGTATCGTGGTTCGTCATGGCCCTGTTAATCAGCAGTCTGATCGCGGTGGCATTTCGTCTGTATGTGCAACGCGCCGAAATCCGCCGGGGTCTGGTTCACCTGAAGGAGGCTCTGCGTATTCTTCGACAAGGCGTTCCCTTCTTTCTCGCCGCGGTCAGCGGGGTGGCCGCCCTGCAGGTGGATAAGACCCTGGTGGTAACCCTGCTGTCCACGTCGGCGGTGGGCTGTTATGCGGCGGCCTTTACCTTTGCTTCCGCGCATGGCTCCCTGGGCGGGGCCCTGGGGGTGACGTCTTTCGCCGCCCTGGCCAATGAGCCTGATCCTTATCGTCAGGGGCAGTATCTGGCCAGGGTCTTCCGTCAGGCCAGCCTCCTTTATGTGGGGGCAGGGAGCGCCATTGCCCTGTTGGCCCCGTTATGTATTGTGCCTCTGTTCGGTCCCGGCTTTGCCCCGGCGGTTGCCCCGGCGGCAATCCTGGCTTTGGCCACTTCCTTCAATGCCTTGGGGCAGGTTCTGAACGAGGGCTTGCGGGGCCGGGGCACCACCTCTCCCGGCATCGCCGGGCAACTGGTAGGTGGCGGGGTGGTGGCTTGCGCCGCCTGGATCTGGGTCCCCTTGTATGGACTCAAGGGCCTGGCCTGGGCCGCGGTGTGCGGCTCTCTGGTGCAACTCCTGGTGCTGACGACTGCGGTTATGATCCTTCTTCCGCTTAAACCAACCCACCTCTGGGGCCTGCGCCGGGAAGAGCTGAAAATCCTCTCCAGCCGCGTCCTGGCCCTCTTGCCTCCTGCCGGCAGGCTGCTCAAGGAAATCAAATAATGTCGGCGTATACCCCTCCCCAGGTCATCGTGGCCCAACTGGGGGCCCGGATGCACTATGCCGTGCCGGCATTGCTCCACCGGGCCGGGATGCTGGCCCATTTGTATACCGACGCCTACGCGGGGCCTGGCAGTTGGCTGCATTACCCATTAAGAGTTTTTAGTATGTTGCCCAAAAAATTGTGGGGAAATCCTTTAACACGTTTGATCGACCGTTGCGAATCTGAAATTCCACTAAATAAGATTACGGCTTTTAATTGGTTAGGCCTTAAATACTCACTTATGTTATCCAGAGCGAAAAACTTGTCAGAGAGACAGACTATATACCTAAATACTGCCAAAAATTTTTGCGAGAAAATAGTTGAGAAAGGTTTGAATGGCGCCGATATTATCTATACTTTTGAATCTAATGCTCTAGAATTATTAGCTGAATGCCAGAAGGAAGGGTTAACCGGGCTGGTCGAACAATCAGTAGCTGCCAAGAGAATATTATCTAAACTTCTAGCGGAAGAGTACGAAGCCTGGCCTGATTGGGAGTTATCTTATTCGGGGAAGTATAATTGGGCCAACCGTATGGCCCGGGAGGAAGAGGAATGGGGGTTGGCCGATAAAATTATTTGCCCATCGGAGTTCGTAGCTAATGGGCTAAAAAGTTTAAAAGTTTCTCCGGAAAAAATCGTTATGGTTCCTTATGGGATTGATACCTTAAAATGGTCAAAAATCGATAGAAAGCTTCATAAAGGTCCATTACGAATTATTTTTGTGGGTGAGTTAGGAGTAAGAAAGGGCGTTCCTTATTTGCTCGAGGCTATAAGTCGGCTTCCTAAAAGGGGGGTAGTAACTCGATTGATAGGTAAGTCAAATATACGTCTTGATAAACTTAGGCGTTTCCAAAACTTAGTTGAAATCACAGGCTTGTTGCCTCGGTCCATGATTCCTGAACAATACCAATGGGGAGATGTTTTTGTTTTCCCTTCAATTGGTGAAGGTTCTGCCACAGTAACTTACGAGGCCATGGCCGCAGGACTCCCAGTTATTGCCACTCCCAATGCGGGTTCCGTGGTTCGTGATGGAATAGATGGCTTTATCGTCCCTATCCGTGATGCCGGGGCCATAGCCGAGAAGCTGGAAATCTTCCTTCGTGACCGGGAGCTGTTGGTTTGGATGTCGCAAAATGCCAGAGCGCGGGCCGCAGAGTTTTCCTGGAACAATTATGCTACCCGGCTCGAAAACACCTTGATGAACTTATGAGATATTTAGAATTCCTCGATGATTCTATTTGGGTTAGATTGCGTCGAGGGCTTCATCTTTATGAATGGCGCCTTCCAATGGTGATGGTTTACCGGTTCATGGAAATTACGCGATGCAAAATCAGGCTTTTTTATTACAGATTTTGCGGAAAACTTTATTTTCGAAAATTGGGCCGGGGAATAACTTTCTTTGGACCGGTACGCGTTGGCTTTCCCTTTGGAGATATAACAATTGGGGACAGTAGTCAGATTGGGAGAGATGTTTTTCTGTCTGCCTATGGCCAAGCAAAAATAAGCATAGGAAAGAACGTTTCTCTGGGGAGTTTCAGTGTAATCATCTCCCTCCACAGAGTAGCCATAGGCGATTATACCCGTATTGCGGAATGTGTCGGGGTACGGGACCATGATCATGCCATAATGGGGACTGAAGATCACATTTTTCATTCCGGATATACCATTAAAGAAGTCAATATCGGGAGGAACGTTTGGATAGGACGGTGCGTCACTGTTTGTAAAGGGGTTTCTATTGGTGATCACGCGGTGATTGGAGCTAACAGCGTAGTAACTAAAGACATTCCCATAGGAGCTATTGCCGCCGGGTGCCCAGCAAAAATCATTCGCTACCGGGGTAAATGAACATAAAATGTAAGGAACTACATTTTTCTTAATATAAAGTAAAACCAATGGATCTAGCGAATTTCAAAATTTATTGCTTGGTTTTTCTTATTGTTTTTGCCTTAAGCCTGGTTATCTCAGGACTGCTCAGGTTAACACCGAAGCTACGCCTCGGTTCCTCCTTCTTTGTGATCATGTTTGTGACTTATTTTTTGAAGCCAGCAATGGATAGGTTTTTTTGGGGTTATTCGGAGATGCCAGGATATATTTCGCCAGCCCAGGAAAGCAGTTTGATGGCGGATATGACCCTTGCGGTGTCGTTAGCCTTTTTGAGTTTTGCTATCGGGTATGCCATCAAAGGAAGAAAAAGAAAGCCGGATTTTCAAAAGCAAAACAATGAAAAATATTTAACCTCCAGAAAAGTTTGGATAATCATTGGCATCTTCATTGTCTTAGGCTACTTATCACTTCTCATGTCCAACGCAAACCCATTGTCAGGCCTTCAAGATCCCGAAATGCAACGTAATGCGGGCGGTAGCATCTACACGAATACCACCGGCTATCTCGTTTCAGCTAACTATTGGATAAGCACTGCGGCAATAATGATTTTCGCCCTTACATGCAAGATATTCCCTACACTTTTAGTAGCTGGTCCCTGGCTGGTCTTTCGCCTTTTTATAGGCTGGAGTAGAAATGTAATCGTGACATTTGTTATCGCCCTTACTAGTCTATTTTTTATAGCTAAATATAATAATAAGATAAAATATAAATTATCAAATATTTTAATAATTGCTTTATTAATAATAATCGTCATTGGAATAATGCCAATTATTCAAGGAGAAAGGTATTATTTTAGAGAAAATGAACTATCTTCATCTAATGTGGTCAGTGCATTTGAACAGCGGTTAGAAGATAAAGGGGGGTCATTTGGCTTCATCGGAGGTTTTGAGGATACTTTATATATGCTTTATACTTATCCTGCACAACAGAATTATCTATGGTGTGAGGATTTGATCTATCGATACTTCATTGCGCCCATTCCGAGAATCCTGTGGCCCGGTAAGCCGCTACCCTGGGGGTACGAAGGGCTTTTCGACCCATCACGGGTGGGCTGCGTTACGGGAAGCATTGGTTGGGCTTATGAGCAATTCGGTTTTGCGGCGATATTTTTCTTCTTTTTGCTGCAAGGACTGATAACGAGATCAATTGACGACGGCTTTTGGTATTCCAATCGCAACGCTTATTTTTCCGCACTTTTTGGGCTTGCTCTGGGATATAGCGTTCTTTACGGAAGGGATTCTCCGTGGTATTTGTGGATGGATTGGATGCTTTATTACGGATTGCCTATTTTTATAGTTTATCATTTTGATCATCGCATCAAAACAAAGTCACACAGGTTAGCTCAACATAAATTCCGTTTACGAGAGAACCTGAGAATCGGAGGACATTAAGAGGCATGAACCTTTTGGTAGTAAGCCCTTACTACCGCCCGGCATATATTTATGGTGGACCGGTGGAGAGCATTCATAAAAGGTCGCTGGCGTTGTCAAGGTTAGGCCACCGGCTTACCACCTATACCACCGATGTTAACCATCTGCTGCTTATGTGGTCCAACTTCGGCCCTTATATTCTGGGCAGGTTGAAAGCATCCCAAACATTAGGGCAAAAAAAAGGGTGGTCGGTTATTGGTCTTGAACTGGCTGGTCGGATAAACACCCATGCCTGGCAGGCCCATGACCGGAAACCTCACATAGTTACTCTTTTCCAAGAAAAAGCCGTCGAGGATGTTTCGCCCTTGGAGTATACCAGGAAAACCTGGCAGACGCTGGGGCGCCTGCAGCCCGATATCCTAGCCTTGGCCGGCTATGACCGGACAGCCATGCTCACCGCCTTTGTCTGGGCAAAAATTAACGGCAAAATAGTCATCCTCATGTCAGAAAGTAAGGCTGATGATCAGCCCCGCCCACGCTGGAAGGAACGGCTGAAGCGCCTCTTGGTGCGCCATTTTGATGCCGCCCTGGTGGGTGGAAGGTCTCAAAAGGAGTATGCCGTATCCTTGGGTATTCCCCCGGACCGGGTTTTTGTCGGCTATGACGTGGTGGACAACGGCCATTTCGACCGGGGGGCGGCAGCCGCCCAGGGCCGGGAAGCGTTCCTGCGCCTGGAACTAAGGCTGCCCGCCCCGTATTTTCTCACGGTATGCCGGTTTATCGAAAAAAAGAATCTGATCCGCTGCCTTTCGGCCTATCGTCGCTACCGGCATCTGCACTCTCAGACCCCCTGGGACCTGGTCTTATGCGGCTCCGGGCCGCTGGAGGCCAAACTCCGCGACCAGGCGGCTGATCTCCCCGGAGTGTACTTCCCCGGTTTCAAACAGGCCGACGAGCTTCCGGCATACTATGGTCTGGCCGGGGCTTTTATTATGCCCAGCTCTCATTTTGAACAATGGGGCCTGGTGGTTAATGAGGCCATGGCTGCAGGGCTGCCGGTATTGGTGAGCAGAGCCTGCGGCTGTGCCCCGGACCTGGTGCAGGAGGGGGTCAATGGCTTCACCTTTGATCCCTATGATGTGGAGGGGCTGGCTCATCTGATGGTGAAGATGAGTTCCGGTGAAGCTGACCTGAAGGCCATGGGGGAGGCTTCCCGGAGGATTATTGCTGATTGGACTCCAGAAGTCTTTGCGCAGAATTTATTTAAAACAATATCTGTTTGTTTAAGAAAAAAAAGGAAAGTCTGAAAATTGAAAAAATTGTCTGCGGGTGCGATATTGACTTGACGCTGCTACCTGTAAATGGGGGGCATGGGTGATGCAAAGGGGGAACCCAAGAACTACCCCGCCAGGTTGAATACCTGCATTAACTCCTTTTAAAGAATAACAAACGATGAATTTACTGGTTATATCTCCCTACTACCGCCCGGCTTTTATTTATGGTGGACCGGTGGAGAGCATTCATAAAAGGTCGTTGGCCTTGTCTAGGTTAGGCCATGGGCTTACCACCTATACCACCGATGCCAACGGCCCCGGAGATTTGGCGGTCTCCTGTGGCCAGCCGGTGATGGTGGACGGCCTGCCGGTGACCTACTTCCCCCGCTGGTGGTTCGGGCGGGCGCAGAAACCCCGCAACCTCTTTTTCAGCCCGGCCATGGGGTGGCAGTTGCGCCGATTAAAACCGGGGGACTTTGACCTGATTCTCATCCACGCCACTTTTTGCGATCTGGGGCGGATGGCGGCTAACGCGGCTCAGAGAGTCGGCATCCCTTATATTTGCTATACCCACGGCAGCTTCGACCACTGGGCCTGGAACTATAAGCATGGGAAAAAGAGCGTCTATTTTAAGTTAATAGAAAGTCCTCTTTTGAGAAGGGCGGCGGGCCTGGTGGTCTGCAATGCTTCTGAAGAGGATCAATTACGCCATCTGGGTATTAATACCCCGATAAGAAGGATTCCGTGGGGAGCGGACTTGCCGGAGCCCGGCGGCTTGCCCCCAAGAGAAAGTTTGTCAGAACTATTTCCCATGCAGGGGAACCGGCCTTTCCTGCTCTACTTAAGTCGCCTCCACCTCAAAAAAGGCTTGGATATGCTTATCCCTGCTTTCGCCTCCCTGGCCCGGGAGTTTCCGGACTGGTTCCTGGTGCTGGCGGGGCCGGATGAAGGGGGTTACCGGGCGCACTTAGAACAATTAACCCGAGACCTGGGGCTGGAGCAGCGAGTCACCTTTACCGGCCTGGTCACCGGGGAGGCCAAGGCGGCGCTGCTGGCCCATGCTGACCTGTTCGTGCTGCCTTCCTACTCCGAGGGCTTCCCGATGGTGGTGGCCGAGGCCCTGGGCTATGGCAGGCCGGTGGTGATTACCACGTCGTGCTATGTGCCCGAGGTGGCAGAGGGGGGGGCAGGGTTAGTGGTGCCACCAGAGGAAAGGGCTTTGGCCATGGCCTTGCGAGAGATGATGCGGGACTCAGCTTTTCGGGATCGATGCTCGCAAAAAGCGATAGCCGTGGCCCAAAAGCATTTCACCTGGGAAGCCGTGGCGAAGCAAACTATTAGCTTTTATCGCGAAGCTATAAATTCAAGGGGAAAAAATCAATAATGCTCATTCTGGGGATTAATGCTTTCCATGGCGACTCTTCAGCCTGTCTCATTAAAGATGGCGAACTTATCGCAGCAGTAGAAGAAGAGAGGTTCCGCCGCATTAAACATTGGGCCGGCTTTCCTCGAGAGTCGATTAGTTATTGCTTAAATGCATCGGGAATAGGAATTAGTGACATAGATATGGTCGCGGTTAACCGGCGCCCCTGGGCTAACCGGCACCGAAAGCTATTTTATATAATTTCCCGGCGACCCAGCTTAAAGATGTTATGGGGACGTTTGCATACGGCCAATGAACTTGGTGATGTGCCGAAATTATTGGCAGCCCAGTTTTCTATTAACGAATCCAGCTTTCCCGCCCGCACCTACCAGGTGGAACGCCATCGAGCCCACCTGGCGTCCAGTTTTCTGGTTTCGCCTTTTGAGCAGGCCGCCCTTTTATCTGTGGACGGATTTGGGGATTTTGTCAGTACTATGGGGGGCCTGGGTAAAGAAAATAGCATTCAACCTTTGACACAAATATTTTTCCCCCACTCCTTGGGGGTGTTTTATACTGCCATCACCCAGTTTCTGGGATTTAAAAAATATGGGGATGAATATAAGGTAATGGGACTGGCGGCCTTGGGGAAACCAAAGTATTTGAACATCATGCAGGATATAGTACGTGATACCTCCGGCGGGTTTGAGCTTAATCTGCAATATTTCACACATCACCGGCAAGAGCCTTCCTACCTCTGGGAAGGAGGCGAGCCTTCCTTTGAAGATGTTTATTCTCCAGGATTGGAAAAGGCTCTAGGACCTGCCAGGGCTTACACAGAGCCCATCGCGGAAAACCATGCAGACATAGCCGCATCTTTGCAAGCCCGCTACGAGGAAGTGTTTTTCCGTTTATTAAATCGGCTTTATGAAAAGACTAAAACTACAAACCTCTGTCTGGCAGGAGGTTGCGCCCTAAACAGCGTAGCTAACGGGAAAATCTTTGAACAAACGCCGTTTAGAGAGATTTATATCCAACCGGCGGCTTACGATGGGGGTGGGTCTTTAGGAGCAGCCTATTATGTTTATAATACTATTTTGGGACATGAGCGTCGCTTTGTGATGAAGAGCTCATATTGGGGGCCGGAGTTTACCCCTGATGAAATTGAAGCAACCATAAGCCGCCATCAAAATCAAATGGAGGCAGTCAATATCAGTCGGGTTGATGATGAAAATGAATTGGTGCGGCAGACGGCCCAACATATCGCAGATGGAAAGATTATCGGCTGGTTCCAGGGGCGGATGGAGTGGGGGCCCCGCGCCCTGGGGAATCGCAGCATTATCGTGGACCCGCGTCGTGCTGAGATGAAAGACATTCTCAATGCACGCATTAAACGGCGGGAGCCCTTCCGGCCGTTTGCTCCTTCAATTTTGCAAGAGGCCACCTCGGAATATTTTGAAAAGGATTACCCCGACCCCTTTATGATCAAGGTTTATCCCATCAAGGAGGAGAAGCGGCAGGTGATTCCGGCGGTCACCCACGTGGACGGCACCGGCCGCTTGCAGACCGTGAGCCGGGAAGAGAACCCCTTGTATTACGGGCTCATTGAGGAATTTGGCCGGCTGACCGGAGTGCCGGTGGTGCTCAACACCTCGTTCAATGAGAATGAGCCCATTGTTTGCAACCCGGAGGAGGCCCTGAGTTGCTTTTTGCGGACCCGCATGGACGTCTTGGTCATGGGACCTTTCGTGCTGGAACGGGAGAGCCGTCAGGTTTCGTAGACAGGGACATTAATGAAGAAACTTTTGGGCCTGGCAAAATTAATTGATATTCGGTCCTTGCCTGCCGGGGCTTGGGAAGAGGTTGACTGTATTATCTGCGGAAAACAGATGGAAACTACCCTGGTGTGGCCTGACCGCGAGCGAGGCGACATCGTGCGCTGCCACCGATGCGACCTGGTTTATCGCAGCCCCAGGCGGCGAGAAGATGATCAAATCAAGCACTTCGAGGAAGAGTGGACCGAGGCCCGGCCGACTTTCCAACTGGAAGACTACCGGGCCGAAAATTTAAGGCGCCTAGTAGATTGGATTCTAAAATGGCATCCCTCGCCGGGGGCGATTCTAGATATAGGCTCGAGCTATGGGACCTTGCTGGCACAATTTCCCAGATCCTGGCGCCTTTTCGGAATTGAACCTTCTCACACCGCCTGCCAAATAACGCGGGAGCGCCTGCCCAATGCCTCAATTATTAACGCTTCCCTGGGAAAGGCTCTATTGACGGATAAGTCCTTTGATGTCATCACTATGGTGGACACCATTTATTATCTGCACCAGCCTTTACGAGACCTGCGGCGTCTCAGGGATTTACTCAAGCCGGGCGGCTTGGTATTGGTGGAGTCCCCGAACTTTGCTAATCGGGGACAGGTATATCGCTGGATAGGGCATCATTTTGATGATACCTGGATGTATTTTTACACGCCGGTAACTTTAACGAATTTGTTAGCCAAGGTTGGTTTAAAAGTTGTGGCGCGTATTGACCTGCCGGGGCATCAGGTAGGGAGCAGAAAACTTGTAAAACGGTTTCTCACCTTTTCAGAATTTTATTTTCTAAAAGCTCTAAACAAAATATCAGGCTGCAAATTGGACTTGGTAGCTCACTTTGTGCTGGCGGCCCAAAAAGTTTGAACGCGAAATTATTTCATGCTGAAAAAGGTGCTGATCACTACCCAGGTGTTCCCGCCAGAAGTTCATCCCACTTCGGTTATGGTGAGGGAACTTGCAGAACATCTGGCCAGACACGGGATGGAGGTCACGGTGGCGGCCGGCTATCCCCATCATCCGTATGGCCGGCTCTATCCTGGGTTCCGCAAGAAATGGCTCAAAATTGAAAACCAGAATGGCTATTGGGTGGTGCGGGGCTGGCACCTGATTAGCCCCAGCCCGGCAATGATTCCCCGGGCCCTGGTTATGGCTTCACAATGCGCCGGGTTCCTTTTGGGCGCCTTAAACAGCCACCGGCCTGATCTGGTGATTTCTTACGGTCCCCCTTTAATCGGCCCCTTGACTTCAAGTCTTATCGCCAGGGCAACCGGGGCCAAGTTGATCACCGTAATCTATGACATTTACCCTGATATTCTGCTGGAAATGGGGAAACTGCAAAACCCCATTCTGATACAAGCCGCCCGAAAATTGGAACGTCTTATTTATCGCGCCTCCGACCGCGTAGTTGTCTTGTCCGAAGGGTTCCGCCGGACAATGATTCAAGAGAAAGGTCTTGATCCGGGAAAAGTGGCAGTGATTCCGGTGTGGCTCAATGGTCGGGACATTGTCCCTAGGGCTCGGGATAACCCCTGGCGGCGGGAGATGGGCATTGGCTCGGAGAAATTTGTGGTTCTGTATGCGGGCACCATTGGCCTGGTATCGGGAGCAGAGGTAGTGTTAGAGGCGGCCAGGCTTTTGGAAGCCTATCCCGACATATTGTTTTTGATGGTAGGGGCGGGTCAGGCTAAAGACCATTTGGCAGCGGAGGCGAGGAAGCGCGGCCTGCAAAACCTCCGGTTTCTGCCCTTCCAAACCCGGGAGCGTTTGAGCGAAGTTCAGGCCACCGCTGATGTTTCCATGGTAACCCTGGCGCCAGGGCTGGGGAAAACCTCGGTGCCCAGCAAGGTGTTGGGTTATTTGGCGGCGGCGAGACCGGTGATCGCTTCAGTGGATGAGGAGTGCGATACGGCCGAACTCATCCGAAGGGCCCAATGCGGTCTGGTGGCGCCTCCGGCCCAAGGAGAGGCGCTGGCTGAGGGGGTCTTATATTATTACCGGCATCCCGGGGCCCGTGAATTAGAAGGGCGCAACGGCCGGCAGTTTTTCCTGAAGCACTTTGAGAAAGAGGTGGTCCTCGAACATTTTCTCGACCTGGTGGATGCGGCAGCCGGGGGCGGGGATGATCAAACTTTGCTTTATAACCGGATGGACACCTCCCCATGAACGCCGAAATTTTCGCCGAATGGTTCCGACGGCAGGGTTATGAGGTGGCCCGCACCGAGAGCAGCTACTGGGTGAACCTGGGCAAACGGGTATATCAGGCATTCCCCTACCACTGGCTCATTCAGCCCGAAGAAGCAGAGCTGCAGGAATTCATCCAATCCCAAAAGGCCCTGGCTCTCAGGTATTCCACACTGTTAGAGGCGCCGGTGGGCTGTCTTAGTTATCATGCAACCTATGACAATCATTCTTACGACCTGAATAACCTGGGTAAATGGGCGAGAAAGAATGTCCGCCGCGGTTTGAAAAATGGTGAGATTGAAGAGATTTCATTCTCCAGGCTTGCCAGGGAAGGGTGGCAACTTCAGGTAGATACCCTTGATCGGCAAGGCCGCAGAGTTCCCATGTCAGCCAGCCGCTGGGAGCGTCTCTGTTTATCGATGGTTGACCTGAGTGGTTTCAAAGCGTGGGGAGCGATTGTCCAGGGGCAGTTGGCTGCCTCTGTCGTTACCTTCCAGATGGATGATTGCGGATATATGCTCTACCAGCAATTTCATCGACGCTATATTCAGGACCATGTGAACAATGCTCTGGGTTTCTCGGTGACTAAATGGCTAATGGAGCAGAAACCTATCCACAGCATTCTTTATGGGCTGCACTCACTGGATGCGCCGGCATCAGTCGACGAATTCAAATTCCGGATGGGCTATGTCCCCAAGCCGGTACGCCAGCGGGTCGTTTTTCATCCCTGGATCACACCAGGCATCAACAGCGTGAGCCATGCCCTGGTCCGAAACCTGCTGAAGTTGGCTCCTGGCAACCCCACCCTGGCCAAGGCGGAAGGGATGATGCGGTTTTACCTGGAAGGTCTGCGCCCCCTGGAAGATCAGAACTGCCCAGAAATACTCAGAAAAAGGCTGGGGGCCAAAATCTGCGATCAAACAATAGTAAAAGAACTATAATCGAGGTCAATAAAGTCAACTCAGCATTTATGGATTTTTTAGAAGGAAGGAATATGAACTTTTCAGGGATATCCGATAGTTCTCCATTAGGGCGAATCCTTCGTTTACCGCTAAACTTGATCCCGCCAGACACAATAATGCCGATATTACAGGGGAGATTAAGAGGCAAAAAATGGATAGTCGGATCAAGTGATCATGGTTGCTGGCTTGGTAGTTATGAAAATAAAAAAAGAGTTGTATTTGAAAAAATGATCAATAGTGGAAGCGTCGTATTTGATTTAGGGGCACATGTTGGGTTCTATTCTTTATTGGCTTCAATTTTAGTTGGCCCTAAAGGTATGGTATATTCTTTTGAACCGGTTCCTAAAAATATATATTATTTAAAAAGACATCTACAATTAAATAATATTAGAAATGTAGCTGTGATTGAAGCAGCTCTTTCAGATCGGAATGGTTCATCTAATTTTTTTGTTGATGAAAGTAACAGAATTTCTCGCTACAAGGGAGGAATATCGTCAGATGGCAATCTTATTGTTAAGACAGTTAGCTTAGATCGACTATATGAACAAGAAGTTATCCCTATTCCAAAATATATTAAGATTGATGTCGAAGGCGCTGAAATGTTGGTTTTCCTTGGAGCCCGAAAGATTCTTGCAAATTTTCACCCCACTATATTTTTAGCTACCCATGGTGAATTAATACATGATCAATGTTGCGATTTATTGAAATCAACAGGTTATGAATTAGAGGCAATTAATGGGAGCGATTTAAAAAAATCGAACGAAATAATTGCTTATAGTCGATGCCCTTGACCTTACCTAAATCCTTGCTCAAAGAAATTTTAGACCGCACCAGAAGAAACTTTACTGCGGCCTCAGTTATTCGTCTTCATCTGTCATTTTCTCTGTTATTATTATCGTACATTTTCCTTGGGGACACTATGGGCAAGGAAACCAATCAAGACAATAAATTGAGTATGCGTATCTTGCAGTGGTTATTTTCGTGGTCGTGATATTATTTTTCCTGGCATAGTTTGATATATATGTAGGTATCCCAAACGCCGTTAGTCGTCCTGATACAACGCAAATCCTTAACTTTTTCAAGAAATTCGCCCCATTCAAGAGAAAAGGGGGGTTGGGATAATGTTATTGCCCCAGGGGATGCTGAATCAGAAGGTATAAACCATTCTGCGTTATCGATTATTATCATTCCGCCTTTCTTAATCATCTCAAAAGCAGCATTAGCACAGAAGCTACGGTTCGCGCCGTCAACTAGAACAAAGTCCAAACTATCTGGTTAGAACATTTTAATTATTTCATTATATTGTAAAATATCCTTCTGATCAGTTTTTATTGGCTCTGGTATACCAGAGGTATCGTGTAAATATATTAAAGTGACATTGTTTATTTTATTACAGTTTAACGATTGTTTAACTCTGCCATACCATAGTGAATCTGTTTCTACACTGGTAAGATGTGAAATACGCTTGGCAAACCAAAGCGTACTCCTGCCGCACCCAAATTCTAACCCAACGTCGTCTTTTTTTAGATAGGATGAAAGAAACTTAATCGCATCCTCTGTGAGCCAAGGATGATCCGGATATTTATATTGATATAGCATAACCTTAATTCGATTAGCTATATATCTGGGAGTCCAATGCCGGAATGATCTCATTATCTTTTCCTAAATATGTGGGTAGGTATGGGCAGATTTGATCTCATCCGAGTTGTCTGTTACTTTTTTACACTAGTTCTGTCTTGACTCTTATTTTTTATGAAAATATTTTAACCGCGTGGATAACCTGCCGCAACTGGTCCTCTCTCATGTGCGGAAACAGGGGCAGGGTCACCTCCCGGGAGCAGACTTCATTAGTGACGGGGAGCCGATGATCCCCTGGCAGGAGATTCAGATACGAAGAAAAGCGGTGAACAGGGGGGTAATGGATGCTCGTCTGGATGCCCTCACGGGCCAGGGCCGCCATGAAATCGGCCCGCCGGGTTCCATCTCGCAGAAGCACTGGAAAGAGATGGTGCGTCGAGCCTTCAGGCGCCCCCAGGAAAGGAATTTCCAGGAACTCCGAGTTTTTCAGGTTTTCCCGGTAAGACAGAGTTATTTCCCGCCTTTGGGCATTCGCTAATGGCACCCGCCTTAATTGTATGATCCCCAGCGCCGCCCGCATTTCATCCAGCCGGTAGTTATACCCCCGAGCCACCACGTCGTAGCTGAAGCTGTGCCCTTTATGCCGGTCCCAGGTCAGGGTGGTCATGCCGTGGGAGCGCATGATCCTGATTTTCTCCGCCAGGCCGTCATCCTTCGTGACCACCATGCCGCCTTCGCCAGTGGTCATATTCTTGTTGGCGAAGAAGCTGAAGCAACCGACGTCGCCGATGGTCCCCACCATTTGAGGACCATCATGAGATTGGTAAACCGCCCCGGGGGCATGGGCGCAGTCCTCGATGATCTTCAAATCATATTTGGCGGCCAGGGCCCGCACCCCGTCCAGGTCGCAGGGGTAGCCCCCGTAGTGGAGCACCATGATCGCCCTGGTTTTCTCCGTCACCTTGGCGGCGGCGTCCGCTACCGAGAGGTTAAGGTCGTGGGGACCGTTGATGTCAATAAACACCGGCCTGGCCCCGGTGTAGAGGATGGCGTTGGCGGTGGCCACGAAGGTGAGAGCGGGACAGAGAACCTCATCGCCCTCTTTGAGCCCCACCGACTCGCAGGCCAGGTGCAGGGCGGCGGTGCCATTGGCCACCGCGAAGGCATGTTTGACGCCCAAAAACTCTTTGAATCTATGCTCAAACTCCTCGGTCTTGGGCCCCATGGAGAGCCAGCCTGATTTCAGGACTTCGGTAACGGCCTCGATCTCCTCGTGACCCAGGGTGACGTCCCCCAGGGGAACTTTCCAAAGGTTCAATTTTTCCCCTTTTCATCCGCATCTGAAAAACTAAATCAGTTCTGATGCGGAATATTATAATAACGTTGTTCTTCAGGATTTTTAATAACTCCCCATTGCAAAACCCTCTTAATTTCGTCGATACCATCTGGGATAGTTTTTGATATTTTAAAGCCCAGATGGGTCTTAATTTTGTCGAAATTTACCCGATAATCTCTAGGATCTTCTTTGCTTTCAACTCTTGTGATTCTGGCATTAGGAAAATGTTTTAATAATTCATCCAAAATCATTTTTTTTGTATAGTTTTCTTTAGTATCACCCACATTAAAGACATTGTAGGCAACTTTGTCCTTAGCAGCCTCCAAAACTGAAATTATTGCCTGGGAGAAATCGGCTACGTGGCAGTAAGGGCGCCAAAATTGCTCTCCGTAAACAATCAATTCCTTTCCAAGACTAATTTCTTTTGTGAATTCATTAACCGTCAGATCAAATCTCATTCTGGGTGAAATGCCGTAAACCGTGGCAAAACGCAAGGAAGTTGGACAGAATTCCTCAGTCCGCTTTAATTCTTCAAGAATTAGTCGTTCAAATTTTACCTTTAACTCGGCATACAAAGACACCGGCGCCAAGGACGAATCCTCGTTGACAAAGCCTTCTGTGGAAGCCATTTTTCCATAATTACTACAAGTTGAGGCAAAGATAAATCTTTCAACCCCAAATTCCTGGGAAAGCTGCAATAAATTTTTCGAACTGGTCCAATTGGTTAGGGTAGCTAGTTCAGGATCAATTTTGCAAGCTGGATCACCAACTATGGCAGCCAAATGAACTACCGCAAAATATATTTCCTGTTTCATTATGGTAAAGAGATTATTTTTGTCGTTAATATCACATTTATAAAAAATAAAATTGGGGTGGTGCCAGAGGCCCAACAATGATTCTCCACCTGCAAGCAGCTTATCGATGCAGACAACTCTATATCCATGGTCCAAAAGTCTTTTGAGCAGTATGGAACCTACATATCCAGCTCCCCCAGTTACTAATATAGCTTTTTGGGCGCTATTTAAAAGCATAATATAACTCCTTCATCACGCATACATGTATTTTAGTAAAATTATATCAAAATCGCTATCCTTGCAATCAAAAATTGCAGCTTGCGACACATTAACCATCATCTCTCCAAACCTTGGTCAGCTTCCCTCCCATGGATAAGACATTGTCAGAGCAAATATCGAGGTAATAACTCTCCGCCAGCTTGTCCGCCCCGATCTTGCTGGCGGCATAGGGGGATTGCCCCCTTAAGGAATGTTTTTCGTCAATGGGGGTGTATTGGGCCGTGCCATAGGTCTCACTGGTGGAGGTGTGGACAAAGCGCCCCACTCCCTGCTGGCGGGCCGCCTCTAGAAGGTTTAGAGTACCACCACAGTTGACCGCCACGAACTGGGAAGGGGCGGTATATGAGTAGGGGATGGCGATAAGGGCGGCAAGATGAAAGACCACCTCACAACCGGCCAGGGCCCGGGCCACACCGAAGGGGTCGGTGATATCTCCAGCCACCACCTCCAAATGATCTTTCACCGCGGCGGGCAATAATTCCAGCAGGCCCCAATCGTTGCGAGAGTTGTATCGCACCAGGGCTCGCACCCGGGCTCCCAGTTCTACCAGGCGTTCCACCAGGTGGCTGCCGATGAAACCTCCGGCGCCTGTGACCAGGACTTTTTTGTTTTCCCAGTTCATAAATCTCGAAAAGTTAAATCCCAATTAGACTTGAGGAAGGGAGATCTTCCCCTTTAAGTGCAGTCGCAATCGACTTCCACCAGCGGACTCAATCAATTAAGGTTGAGTTCGGTAAGAGGTTTTGATAGTTTAGTCTAATGAATTGGGACTCTCAAGTCAAAAATTATTGTTTCCTGGTCACTGGCAGCGCCGGATTCATAGGCTTTCACGTGGCCCGGGCTTTGCTCAGCCGGCAGGCCAAGGTGGTTGGCCTGGATAATTACAACGATTATTACTCCCCGGCCTTAAAGCGGGATCGAGACCGGGAACTTCGGAAATATCCCGACTTTGTCTCGATCCACGGGGATTTGACAGATATTTCCCTTTTACAGGCGCTGTTCGAAAACCACTCCCCGCAGAAGGTCTGCCATCTGGCCGCCCAGGCCGGGGTGCGCTACTCCCTGGTCAATCCCTTTGCCTACCAAAAGGCCAATCTGGAGGGATTTCTCAACCTCATCGAACTGGCCAGGCAAACCCGGGTGGAGAGCTTCGTTTACGCCTCCAGCTCCAGCGTTTACGCCGGCCTGACTGAGATGCCCTTTTCCGAAACCCAGCGGGTTGACACGCCCATTAGTCTTTATGCCGCCACCAAGAAAGCCAACGAACTGATGGCACACGCTTATTCCCACCTATTCGCACTGCCCAGCGTGGGCCTGCGGTTCTTTACGGTGTATGGCCCCTGGGGCCGGCCGGACATGGCCATGTGGCTGTTTACCGAAGCCATGCTTGCGGGCAAACCAATTAAAGTCTTTAATTACGGCCGGATGCGCCGAGACTTCACCTACATCGACGACATCGTCGAGGGTGTCCTGGCAGCTTTAATGGCGACGGGTCTGGAGACTTATGAGATCATCAACCTGGGCAACAATCGATGCGAGGATCTGACCAGGGTCATTGAGATCCTGGAGCATGAATTGGGCGTGAAGGCCAGGCAAGACCTTCTGCCCATCCAGCCGGGAGACGTACCCGCCACCTATGCGGATATTGCCAGGGCCAGGGAGAAGCTCGGTTTTCAACCCACGACCCCCATCGAGGTGGGGGTTCTCCGGTTTGTGCAGTGGTACCTGGACTATCACAGGCGGGTCGGGGCCCAAGGCTAATATATCCCTGGAGAGCAGAGGACATCACCACTTATGGTTTTGCCCATGCTAAGCGACGATCTTCAAGCAGGCCGCGATTTCTATCTGGTCTTCTCGCCGAGGCGGGAGGACTACTATTAATTTCGGTTATCATAACCTGTTTGAAGCGCAAATGGCAGAGTTCGCCCGGTCTGTCCGTTTCCGGATTCAGCTTAGACGTTGTAGCCTAGAAGATTCAGTGCTACTGTTGGAAGCCCTGGGAAAAATCACCAAAGGGAAGGGACAATGAAAGAAATCGGCATGGCGGAAATTAAGTTGACGGAAGCGGAAATCGAAGCCGCGGTGCGGGTTTTGCGCTCCGGGGCCTTGCGCCAGGGGAAAGAGTGCAACGCCTTTGAAGAGGAGTTCGCGGCCAGGATGGGGGCCAAATTTGCGGTGACCAGCGCCAATGGTTCCGCGGCCTTGCACCTGGCTTATCTGGCTTTTTTGCAGCCTGGAGATGAAGTCCTGGCCCCATCCTTTACCTTCATGGCCACCGCCAGCATGGTGACTATGAGTGGCGGCAAACCGATCCTTTGCGATGTGGACCCGCATACCTTCCTTTTGGACCTGGAAGATGAGGCCAGGAAGGTGTCGCCCCGGACCCGGGCTATCTCGCCGGTGCATCTTTTCGGTAATGCCTGTGATATCGGCGCGGTTCAGGCCTTTGCCAGGAAGCACCACCTGGTCATCGTCTGGGATGCAGCCCAGGCCCACGGGGCGGAATACCGCAGCAAAGACGTCGGCTCCTTTGGGGATTTCGTCGCCTACTCCTTTTATCCCTCGAAGAATTTGTGGGGGAAGGGGGCATGACCTGCACTGACAATGACGAATATGCCACCAAGTTGCGCTATCTGCGCACCCACGGGCAAACCGGCAAATACCTACACACCATGCTGGGACTGAATTACCGGATGACCGATGTGGAAGCGGCCATCGGCCGGGAGCAGCTCAAAAGGCTGGATGAAATGTTGGTTATTCGGCGACGCAACGCGGATATTCTAAACCAGGGACTGGCAGAGGTGTCGGGAGTACACTTGCAGCAGATCACCCCTAATTCCCGATATGCCTGGCATCAGTATGCGTCCTGGTGGACCCGCAGGCCTTTGGCTGTGATCGGGACACCCTGGCTCAGCGCCTCCAGGAAAAGGGCATCGCCACCGCCGTGCACTATCCCCGGGGATTGCACCAGCAGCCTATTTTCCAAGAGCTGTATGGTACCATCAGGCTGCCGCACACTGAATACCTGGCCGAGCATATCCTGGCCCTGCCGGTGCATCATGGTTTAAGCACTGACGATGTTTCAATAATTGTGGAAAGCGTCAGGGCCTGCTGCAGCTAAGGAAGACATTTGTTGGAGATCAAGAGGTACAAATCAGTTGGGAGGGACGGCAATGTTTCCATTTACACCGGAGGTCAAAACAATCCCTGCGAATGAAGAATTAATTGCAGGGCAAGGCATGTTTGATACCGAATATGTCCATCCGGAAAATATGAACCGAATAATTGCTTTTTTGCGACAATATTTTGGCAATAAAAGCTTTTCTATCCTCGACATCGGCGGCGGCAGCGGCTTATTTTTGGATAACCTGCTGGAAGCTTTTCCTGCGTCACATGGCATGCTTGTCGATGCATCTAAATTCCTGATCAATAAAAATAAAGAAAATGCCCGGAAAGAATTGGTCTATTCAGAATTTTTTACCTGGGCCAAAAGGGCTCATAATTATGTAGGAAAATTTGATCTAATAAATATGAATTGGATTCTGCATCATTTAGTAGCAAGTAGCTATCGCTTATCCGTAATTAATATTAAAGAGGCTATTCAAATAGCCATAAGTTTATGCTCTATAAATGGGATAATCTCAATTTATGAGCAATGCTGCAATGGAATAATCATTGAAAACCTGCCCGGTTACCTAATATATTGCTTGACTTCAAGCAACTTAATAAAACCGATAATAAGAAAATTTGGTGCGCTCTCGGCCGGAGTCGGTGTTTGTTTCCAATCTAAGCTGCAATGGAAGAATATTTTTAAAGAATGCCAACTTAAGATAGAGTACGAACATGATGATGCAAAATTGAAATCCCAACCGTGGGACATGTTACTTAACTTGAAAGATTTTCATGACACCCATTTCGTTCTTAAGCCTAGGTAATGCCCTTATCCTATAAGGACTTGATCAACGGGATTCTTCTATACCGTATCATTAGTGTCCAGCACAGAAATTGAATAGGCACAACGGATCGGTTTCGGGAAAATTCTCTTTGGGGGAAAGGATGTCCCAAAGTTTACAACGTTCCATCAGCATAGTTTGTAATAATTTCCCCCACATTATAGCTGACCTGACTCATGAAATTTATTTATTTTAACCGATATTATCTCAAATTATGCGGCCGCCTTGGCCTAGCAGTCCAAAAATGGTTTGGCGACCTCTCTTTACGGGTTTAAACCCGAAAAGTTTCCTCTTTTGTAGCCAAATTGTCTCGTGAGAGGCATGATAGCACTCTAAACAGTAACCTTCGCTCTGGCATAGGCGGACAGAAACGATATGGGGAAAAGTTTGACTTCTCCAGGGACGCTTCCGCCTGAATTATCGGTTAAAAGGATATGAAATGCACTTGTTGTGCTGTCCGGCCTGTCTGCACGAATCAGCACCCTCCAAAGACTGGATCGAGTTTGTCGGTCCTAGAGGATTATTGTCCTTTTACAACATTCTCAAAATATACCGTTGAGAGAAGTAACGGTGAGTGCAGCCAAATATGCCAGTTTTCTTAAAGCCATCGGACATCGGGTGGTGCGGACTGAGTCCAACTGGTGGTTCGATGTGGGCCCTGGCATTTACATGAATTTCCCCTATGCGCCGCCCATTGAGCCGGGCCCGGCGGAGTTGGACCGGTTACTGCGCTGGCGGGGACTCGCGGCCCGCTACGCTTGTCCCCCGGACCAGGGGGTGGTCAGCTCCATGGTGGTCTGTCGCGACAAAGATTATAATTTTGGTTCGTTAAGCACTAAAACGCGAAACCAAACCCGAAGAGGCCTGGAGAAGTGCGCAGTGCAGCGCCTTTCGTTCCTAGACCTGGAGAGCCTGGGGGTAATGGACCTGATCCGGGATACCAAGGAAAAACACGGGCAGGATTTTCAAACCACCGCCTATTGGCGAAACTACCTGGCGGCGGCTGAGGCCACCGACACCATGGAAGCCTGGATTGCCACGTTGGATGGGAAGCTGGCCTCGCGGGTCGGGGCCCAAGGCTAATATATCCCTTGGAAGCAAAGGACATCACCACTTATGGATTTGATGGCTAAGATCAAGAATAAGCAGGCATTGGTGGGCATCATCGGCCTGGGGTACGTGGGACTGCCGCTGGTACTGCGCTTTTGCCAGGTAGGATTCCGGGTCCTGGGGTTCGACACGGATGACCGCAAGGTGGGGGCCCTAAACCGGGGCGAGTCCTACATCAAGCACATCCCGCCGGCCCGCCTGGCGGAACTGCTGAAATCCCGGAATGGCCGGCAATTCGAGGCTACCTCAGATATGGCTCGCCTGGGGGAACCCGATGTCCTGATCATCTGCGTGCCTACCCCGCTCACGTCCAGGCGGGAGCCGGACCTGCGTTATATTACGTCCACCACCCGGCAGATTGCCGCCGCCTTGCGTCCCGGGCAGTTGATTTCGCTTGAATCCACCACCTATCCCGGTACGACCGCGGAATTGGTTTTGCCCATGCTAAGCGACAATCTTCAAGTAGGCCGCGATTTCTATCTGGTCTTCTCGCCGGAGCGGGAGGACCCGGGGAATGCCGAGTTTGAGGTGCGCACCATTCCCAAGGTGGTGGGCGGCATCACCCCGGCCTGCCGGGACCACGGAGCAGCTCTTTATGGCAAGGTGATCGACCGGGTAATCCCGGTTTCCTCCACCCAGGCGGCAGAGATGAGCAAGTTGCTGGAAAACATTTACCGGGCGGTGAACATCGCCCTGGTGAACGAACTGAAGATGCTTTGCCTGCGTATGGGGGTTGATATTTTTGAAGTAATTGAGGCCTCCAAGACCAAGCCCTTCGGTTTCCAGGCCTTTTATCCAGGCCCAGGCCTGGGAGGGCACTGCATTCCCATCGATCCTTTCTACCTGACCTGGAAGGCCCGGGAATATGACTTTTCCACCCGCTTCATCGAACTGGCCGGGGACATCAATAGCAACATGCCCTATTTTGTGGCGCAGCGGGTGTCCGAGGTCCTGAATAAATTCGACAAGCCCCTAAAAGGGGCCCGAATCCTGGTGTTGGGCATTGCCTACAAAAAAGATGTGGACGACAACCGGGAATCGCCGGCCTTAAAGATTATCCAACTTTTAAGCAAGGAGGGGGCTATTATTAGCTATAACGATCCCCACATCTCCCGCTGCACCGGGATGCGCCACTATCCCGGCTTTGACATGGACTCCACGCCCCTTACGGCCGAGACGCTTCAGGAGGCCGACCTGGTTCTGCTAGTGACGGACCACTCCGACTACGACTACGCCTGGATCGCTTCCGAGGCGCGCCTCATCGTGGACACCCGCAACGCCTTCGGAAATCAGCCAGGCGCACATATTTACCAAGCCTGATATCTGCTATCCTGGTTCCGTGAGTTAAACTCAATACGGTTCACTTAAGCGGTTCTTTTCTAAGGTATTGGTGGGCAGTGCCCACCCTACATTTTTTTGTCATGCTGAGCGAAGCGAAGCATCTCGTATTTAGAGATTCTTCGGTCGCCTCGGCTCCCTCAGAATGACAAAAGAAATCACTTCGCATCAGCTCCTGGTGCTTAAATGAACAGCATTAGAGTTAAACTTAAATTTGCTACTCGAATCGATATCAGATCGCCAGGCCCCAATCATTGTGAGAATTATAATGCGCCGGGGGGCACACCCTGGCCGCCAAATTTAACCAGGCGCGCCACCAGGTGGCTGCCGCTGAAACCTCCGGCCCCCGTGACTAACACCCTGCTTTGATTCCGGTTCATCAGCGCACCATATAATTAAACCAACTGATTTCAATGGGCATAGGTCGCCGAGCCACGGAGAATCTGTTCAAAGGAGGTGGTATGCAAAAAATCTAAAAATCGGTTAAAAAAAATTACTTTTTCTGCCGAGTTTGTGCTATCATGCCTTTCGCAAGACAATTCCGGTAAAAAAAGGGAAACTTTCCCATTTTATACTTGGGAAGAAATATCCCAAAACCATTTTTTGATTAAGGCGGCCAGGGTGAGTCGCATAATTTCGGGGGGGGTGGTTATTATGAAAAAAGCGCTCTGCTTGGCAGTGGCTATCCTCGGATTTTTCACTTTTTGCTTAATTCCAGACCCGGAATCTCGAGCCCTGGCGAACGTGTTAGGGACCGAACTGGAACTTACTCTGGTGCCCGCCGCCAGCCTCGCGGTCCTCGGCCTGGGCGGATATATGCTGTGGAAGGATAGGCTCTCCCAGCCCCCGGATGCCGTGGGAAAGCTGGGATACCATGGTCCCGGTGAATTTTATTTTGGTGGTTTCTTGGGCGCATCTCTTGTAAATAACGCTAATTGGAGCTTCGAACCAATAAGAAGCCCCATTGGTTTGGAGACTCAAACCGCGGCCAAAAATGTCAAGACTGATCCAGGATTGGCCGGTGGTTTAAAAGTGGGTTATTTTTTAGACAGCATCCCTTACCTGGGTTTCGAAGGTGAAGGTAGCTTGGCCAGTAATTATCGGCCCCGGCAGCAGGTCACTGTGAAGCCCCCGATATCTAACGGTCCTGTTTTTACTGAGGAACAGGGCAACCTGATTTGGAGCACGGCCTTCCACATTGTGGGCCGCTACGGCTTTTTGCCGAATAAGGATGTGCCTTTTGGGAGATTGCAACCCTATATCGGTATCGGCCCCGATGTGACGGTGCTTTATTTTCAAAACGATTCGGCCAAGAATTTTGGTCTGGATGGCGAGGCAGGTTTAAGATACATGTTCACTAAAAACATCGGCGCCTTTGTAGAGTTTAAGTATATCAAACAATGGGATGTGCAACTGGGCGAGCAACATCTAACCTCGAGCTATCAGCGCTTCGTTACAGGCGGTGAAAATGACGGAAAGAACGTCCACTTCGATTTTGACAATCAAAAAATTGTCTGTGGCCTGGAGTATCATTTTTAGTCAAAGAAATTCCCCAATTATCCGGCAGGTTCTTTCACCGGATGCGAGAGGCTGATTTAACGATAATCGCGGCCTGTGGTCGCCCCTCGCCCTTTCTCATATTAAATTTGTCATTAAACGACTTTTGCCGGGAGCGGAGATACTTGCAGGACGAGTCCCGGGTGCGCGGCCGGACGGGCTAGCAGCTATTGCAAAACCTTATTTCACTGTCATCCTGAACGAAGTGAAGGATATCAAGTCCATAAAAATACGAGATTCTTCGCTTCGCTCAGAATGATATTTTTGGGCAAAACGGGGTTTTGCAATAGCTAGCAACAGTGCGTGGTGGATTATCCGAGTCTGGCGGCGGCGGAGATCTTCGCGGCGGCGCCCAAGTTTTACCGGCGCTTTTACTTTCGCCCCGGCTACAGGGGCCGGGCGGCCCTGGTGTGCTGCGGGATTCCGGGGACCGGCGGCGGCTGCTCAAGGAAGGCCGGCGGTTTTTAAGCTTCAGGTTCCGGCGCCGCCAGTGCCCGGAGTCGAGGTGGAGGCCGGGGATAGTTGTCGATAACGGCTAATGAGATTGTTCACCTCATTCTCCGGGGCGGTCCCGGCTTTTGCCAGATCGCCCTCACCAACGCCTGCAACGCCCATTGCCGCTTCTGCAATTTTCCCCAGGTGCCGCCGGCCTCCCGGGTCATGGCCGATGCCAGCCGTCTGCAAAGAGGCCTGGCCGCCCTGAAACAGGCGGGAGTCCAATACCTCTGCTTCACCGGGGGGGAACCGCTGCTTTACCCCGACCTGCTGCCGGCGCTTAAGCAGGCCCGGGCATTGGGGATCCATACCCTCTTGTGCACCAATGCCTCCCTGCTCACCCCCACCCTGGTTCAAGATCTGCGGGCTGCCGCCCTGGAAACCCTGATCATTTCCATGGACGCCCCCAGCCCGGCCCTGCATGACCGCCACCGGGGACTGCCGGGTCTGACGGACCATATTCGGGACCTGCTGCCGCTCCTGCGGCGACACCGCCTCGATCCGGTGGCCTCCGTAACCCTGAGCCGCATGGTGGACGACCTGGAGGGCATGATCCAGTTCCTGGCGGAACTGGGCTTCCGGCGGGTCACCTTTTCTTATCCCATCACCCGGCTGCACTCCTCCTATCTGGGGTTCGCCGAGCACTATTCCGTGGACTTCACCCCGGAGGAACTGTACCGCTGGTTTGGCCGGATCAAGGAATTGAAGGCCATCTCCCCGTTGATCATCCTCAACCCCAAGCTGGGTTTGACGGACCTGCAGCGTCAGTTGCAACAGCGTCCCGGCCGTTTCCCCTGCCTGGCGGGATACAAGTACTTCTTCGTGGACTGGCACTTGCAGGTTTCCCGCTGCCATTACCAGGCCACCCCCCTGGGCCCCCTGGAGGAGATCCACCGTCTGGGTCCCATCCGGGACGGCTGCCAGGCCTGCGCCATCGACTGCTACCGGGACCCCAGCGTCTATCAGTACCTGGCGGTGTCGGTGGCCGACGGTCTGGCGGCCCTGCGCCAGGGAAAATGGCTCCAAGGCCTGGGCGCCCTGCTCCACCCCTATAACTTCCTGTCCCTGGCCACCTTGCTGGAGGGCCGCCATTGGGTGCGGGGGTGAGGGCCGCGGGGGGAGGACGGCGGCAAGGGCCGGCGGCTGCGGGTCCCTGGCCTCCCCCCCTGGTGTTGCGTCCCGGATGTTCCTTACAAAATTATTTAGCATTATCGGTAGGGGCGGACCCATGTGTCCGCCCTGTTTGAGGGCGCACCCAATCACAGGCTGGAAGCCTGTGCCACTGTGCGCCCCTACAATAACTATTGATAGCTCTATCTGGGACGCAACATTAGATAGCAGTGAGCAAATCATCGACATCTAAGGATTTGAGGCCATGCCTGAGATTGATGAAATCAAGGAAAAAAACGGCGAACACCCTTACGGGGGATGCTGGTCAGCTGATCCTTCTTGGCTTGTTTCTGATCGTTTGGGTGGGAGATTCGTTTTTTCTGCACCTATCGACGTTCCTAACAGATTACCTACCGTGGTATATCCGGCTAATCTTTTTGGTTTCTTGCCTTGCCGCCGCCGCTTTTTTGTTCAAGTCAGGCCATGGGGTAGTCAGTCATTCGCAGCGCTCCAGCGGCCTGGTGTCCGCCGGAGCCTTCAAGTATGTAAGGCACCCTCTGTATCTCGGGTGCATCCTGTTTTACCTTGGCCTGGCGCTTTCCACGGCTTCCCTCTTTTCTCTGGCTCTCTGGGTTGCTATCTGCATCTTCTATAATTATCTTGCCAGCTATGAAGAGAAATTACTGGAAGCCAAGTTTGGCGAGAGCTACATAATTTATAAAGAGCAAACAGGAAAGTGGATGCCAAGGATGCCTTTTATTTATAAGGACAAAGATTCCGCTTTTTGATAGAAAGATGGGGGTTCTACTTCCCAACGCTAATGGAGGACCACGCCTATGTCTCCAGCGCCACCCTTACCCGCAAAGCAAAGCCGTCTGACCGATGATTTCCTCTATTTCTTCCTGCGCGTGCGCAAAGACCGCATTCGCAAGGTGGTGGCCGACATCAATGACCGGTACCCTGAAGAGGCGGTGGAGCAGAGGGCCCGCCGTCTAATCTACGCCCAGACGCAGCTTTCTTTCCTGGGAGGGTTGATCCTCGATTTACCCGCCATGATCCCTGTAATCGGGCATGCCGTGAAAATTCTGGGCTTTGTGGGGGGGACTTCCGCTCTGGTGCGCATGCACCTCTACCTCATCATGGAGATCGCCTTGCTGTACGGCAAGGATATCGACGATGAGGCGCGGGTTCCGGAGATGGCGGCAGTGGTGGCCGGCACCGGCGTGGCGGTGGGTGCTCCCTTCGTGGCTGACGTTTTGGGGTTCCATCCCCTGGTTTCTATGGCCACCGGGGGTGTGGCGGCCTTGACCATGTCCCGCTTGATCGGCGAGAGCGCCATCCGTTACTTCAGCCAGCCGCAGGAGGTTCCCAGCCTCACTGCTCTAGAACCATCCGCTTAAAGGCTGCAGGCCTCCCCTTGGACCGCTTAACTTCTTCGCCCCAGACATAGAACTGCCGGATCACCCGCTCTACCCCGAGGTCATCATTTGCCGGTAATTTCCTGGACTTCTTTCTTGCCGTGCTCCAGTTCCTTGACCTGCTCTGCATCCAGGCGCAGCAGCATGGTTTGAAATTCGCCTACATGGGTTTTTTCTTCCCTGGCGATATCCAGGAGCACCTTGCGGATGTCGGTGTTTTTAGCCAAGGCGGCCATCTGTTCGTAGAGGTTGATGGCGTCCAGTTCACCGATGATGGCGGCCCGAAGGATTTCCTTATCCAGATCACCGGGCTTCACTTTGCTCAATTCGATGGGAATTTGCGACAGCATAGAGTCCTCCTTGGTGGCTGCTTCTCGAATTATAAACCGAGATTATGCCGCATTCATAGCTATTTCTGTCCCAACGAGGTTTTGGAGCCTCTTTGGCCGAGTAAAATCTCCCAAACGATCCTTTTCTCGAAGCCAATTCTTCTCGCAGGTGGAAAAATAGCCCAAATTGGGGCGGAAAGTCAATTTTCCCCAGATTTCGGTAGTGTCCTAATTTGATTGAAGGGGGGAAGTTGGCATGAATACTCAGTGGGCAAGGCGGCCTGAAGATAGATTTTGGATATTTATTTGCAAATTTGCTAAACTGGTTTCAAATTCACTTGGGAGACCGCCATGAGCTTATCAGACGGAGCAAACCTAGCAACCATATTAATGTTAATCTTAATGGTATATTTAGCTTGGCCCGAGAGGATTCATAAAATGTCGGGGAAAATGTTTCTTCTATTTATAGTTGCACTTATAGGTATTGGAAGTGCAAGTTTAGCATTATATTCTACGAGACAGACAGCAGCCGTAAAAGCGCTTCCTTCCGTCGCGGAATTTGAACATGTCGATAATCAAACATTCCGTAACACGACAGTTATTCTAGATGGAAAATATTATGATAATTGTGTATTTGAGAATGTGACTATCCGGTGGGATGGTGGGTATTATATGGTCACTAATCTGCAAGTAAAAGGAGCAATTCTTCAAACAGCTAACGAAACAGTTATACGCACAGTTAATCTTTTGAAGGCTTTAGAAGTGCTAAAGCCAGAATTTAGTTCTGGCTGGAAAATGCACCAATTAGAGAAAAGGTAATAAGGTTAGCTCACTTTCTTCATAAGATCACCAATTGACCATAGATGATCGGTAACACCCGCGGCCATTGCCGGAGTAACCCGAAGTGAGCTATGAACCCGCACAAAATTATAGTGAGCAAAATGCAAGGCCACGGCTGCCTTGAGATTGTCCAGCTTCTTGCTAAAGGCATTGGTTAGCCGGGTGAAGCGGCGCATCTGCATCCGCATGGTCAGGTTTTGCCTTTCCACATAAGAGGTTGAAATTTTAAAGGTCTTGGGATTGCCGATAATGACCTTGCGCTCCGCACTCACCACGTGCGGAGGCGAATACGGGGTTACTCCCTAAATGCCTGGACGGAGTCAAGGAGCGGGGCGGACGCTCCCTGGAAAAGGAGCGCATCATGGATGATCTCCGCCCCCTGGGTTATTTTTAAACCCGGTTACCGTTCGCGCCCTAGGTCTTCAACCACCGGTAGAAGATCTTCTTCATTAATTCCGCCGCTAAGACGTAAAGGATTAAAATCCCCCCCAACATCAACAAAAACTCGGCTGGCAGCGGTTTGAACTCGAACAAGGCCGCCAGGGGCGTATAGGGAAAGGCCAGGGTCATCCCCACGACGAGCATGGTGGTCCAGAACAGGTATTTCCCGGGCATGCTCTTAAAAAACGGCCGGCGGGTGCGGATCACCAGGACAATCCCCGCGGCCGAAATCACCGACTCCTGGAACCAGCCGGTGCGGAATTGTTCCGTGGTGGCATGGAGGATCAAGAGCAAGACCCCGAAAGTGAGGTAGTCGAAGACGGAGCTGGTAATGCCGAAGACGATCATAAAGCGGCGAATGAACCGGATATCCCAGCGCTGGGGCTGATCCACCATTTCGGGGTCGACGCTGTCCGTGGCAATGGTCATCTCCGGAAAATCGGTCATCAGATTGGTGAGGAGAATCTGCTTGGGCAGCAGAGGCAAGAAAGCCAGAAACAACGAGGCCCCGGCCATGCTGAACATATTACCGAAATTAGCGCTGGTGGCCATGAAAACATACTTCATGGTGTTGGCGAAGGTCATCCTGCCTTCCCGGATGCCCTGAGTCAGGACCGCCAGGTCCTTTTCCAACAGCACGATATCCGCAGCCTCTTTGGCCACGTCCACCGCGCTGTCCACCGAAATGGACACATCCGCGGCATGGAGGGCCGAGGCGTCGTTAATCCCGTCGCCCATGAATCCCACGACGTTCCCGGCCCGGCGCAGGGTGGAGATGAGGTGCTCTTTCTGATTGGGCTCCACTTCCGCAAAGACCTGCGTCTTATTCACCTGCTGCAGGAGCGCCGCATCGCTCATCTCCCGGATTTGGGGCCCGGTGAGGAGGCGGGGACTGGGCAAACCCACCTGCCCGGCGACGTTGGCGGCCACCAGGGAATTGTCCCCGGTAATAATCTTCAACGACACGCCCAGACGCTGCATCTGCTCGATGGTCGCGGCTACTCCGGGCTTGGGCGGATCGTAGACCACCAGGAATCCCAGGAAAGTCATGCCGGTCTCCTGGTCTTTGGTAAGGTCGGCAACCGGCCCCAACTGCCGGTAAGCAACCCCCAAGGTGCGCAGGCCCTGGTCGCTAAATGCCGCGAATTTTTGGTGAATCCCTTCCGCCTCTTTGCTCAGATCCACCACTTCTCCCGTCGCGGTTTCCACCGACGAGCAGACCGCCAGCACGTTGGCCAGCGCGCCCTTAGTGACCATCACGTTGCCATCCCCGGTGGCCACCAAAATACTCAAACGCTTGCGCACAAAATCATAGGGCACCTCATCCAGCTTCCGGTAGCCCGACACATCCGGGGAGTAATAGCGCCGCACCGCCTGGTCGATGGGGTTGGCAAAGCCGGATTCAAAGTAGGAATTCAGGTAGGCGTAAAGCAAAACCTTATCGGACTGCCGGCCCTGAAGGTCCTGGGCGGAATGGAGTTCCACCACTCCCGCGGTCAGGGTGCCGGTTTTGTCGGCGCACAGCACGTTCATGGAGCCGAAGTTTTCAATGGAAGCCAACCTTTTCACGATTACTTTGTTGAGGGCCATGCGCTTGGCCCCCGTAGCCAGATTGATGCTGATGATGGCCGGCAGCAATTGCGGGGTGAGGCCCACGGCCAGGGCCAGGGAGAAAAGAAAGGCTTCCAGGACCGGGCGGGCCAGATAGACGTTAATGGCAAAGATGGCAAATACCAGCAGCAGGGTCACTTCCATGAGGAGGTACCCGAAGCGCCGGACGCCCCGTTCAAATTCCGTCTCCGGCGCCCGCAACTTCAGTTGGGCTGAGACTTTGCCGAACTCGGTGCCACCCCCGGTACAGACCACCAGCGCCGTGGCGGCGCCGCTGACGACATGGGTTCCCATGAACAGGGAGTTGGTCCGCTGGCTGAGGCCGACGTCGGGAGGCACAACCCCCGCCATTTTCTCCACCGGAAAGGTTTCCCCGGTGAGGATCGCCTCATCCACAAATAAATCTTTGGATTCCAGCAGGGCGCAATCGCCGGGGATGACATCTCCGGCCTTCAGGAGAACCAGGTCTCCGGGAACGATCCCTTCGACGGGAATTTCCTGGACCGTTCCCTCACGCTGCACCGTCGCCTTGATCTGCACTATGGCCAGCAACTTGGCCACCGCGTCGGTCGCCCCCCGTTCCTGCCAGAAGCCCAGGAGGCCACTCACCAGCAAAATGGTTAAAATTATCAAGGCGTCGGCGTGATCCCCCAGGGCGAAAGACAGGCCGCAGGCAAAGAGCAGGATCAGGATGATGGGGCTCTTGTATTGGGACAGCAACAGAGTCAGGGAATTGGTGCGCTTCTGGACCCCCAGTTGGTTGGCGCCGAACCGGGCCAACCGTTGTTTCGCTTCTTCCCGGCTCAGCCCCTGGGGCGTAGTATCCAGTTGCTGCAGCAGGTCCGCCGCCGGGACGCTCCAGAATGCCGCGAGAGTTTGGCTTTCCATGGAATTCCTTTCCACTTCCAGTCAAGCACTGAGTCAGTGCCATGGATTGTAACCGAGATTATGCGGCCGCCCTGGCCCCGCAGTTAAAAAATGGTTTTGGGAACCGCTTTGCCCGGGGGAAATCCCTGCAAGTTTCTGTTCTTGGAGCCGAATCCTCACCTCAAAGGCATGATAGCAGAAGTATCCGCACTCATCAAGGCTCAACACCATTCTGGAAAAGATCTCCAGGCTCTCCCTGGCACAGTGACACAGTTCCTTCAGGAGTTTCCGGTCGTATTTGCAATAGACCCGAAGCAGTGACCTGCCCCCCAAAAAGTGATCTACTACTCTAACATAATTTGTTGATCAGTTTTTGGTGAGGCAGATCAGGTTTCCAGGGGGAAGGTGAAATGGAAGGCGCAGCCGCGGCCCGGACCCGTATCCACCCAGATGCGGCCGCCGTGCGCGTCGATGATCCGCCTGACCGCGGCCAACCCCAGACCGAAGCCCTGGATGTTCCCTTCATGTTCTCCGCGATAAAAGAGTTCAAAAAGATGTGGCAGGTCTTCCGGGGAAATCCCCGGACCCTGGTCCCGGACGGTGAACCGGATGGCCGAATCTTCGACCCGGATCGCCAGCATTACCCGGCTATGGGTGGGGCTATACTTGATGGCATTCTCCAGCAGGTTTTCCAGGACTCTTTGGAATAGGAGCGGATCGGCCCGGAGGGGGGGAATCTCTGGAGGTAGATTGGTTTCCAGGGTGATATCTTTGTCTTCGGCCAGGGGTCGTAACAGGATGACGACTTTCCGGCACTCCTCCTGGACGTTCAGGACTTTGAGTTGGGGAGCCAGAATCCGCAGGTTCAAGCGGGCGAATTCCAGAAACCGGTTGATGAGCTTTTCCAGCCCTTCCATCTCCTGATCGATGGTCTGGAGGTAGTTCATTTGCGGCTCGGTCAAGGGGCCCAATTTGCCTTGCAGCAGGCGCCGGATCAGGCCGGCGGCTCCCACTACCGGGGTCTTCAGGTCATGGGCGAACATGTTGACCAGTTGCTGACGCTCGTTCTCCAGGCGCTTTACCGGGGTCAGGTCCCGGATGATGATGGCCCCGCCCTGGGGGTCCCCGCCATCGTCCCGGAGGGGGAAGGAACTGACCATCACCGGCACCTCCTGGCCTGAACGGTTGCGCAGGGATAGTTCCTCGGTGACCTCTGTCTGCCCCTTCAATACCTGATTCCAAATGCTCAGGTTCACCCCCTGAAGTTGCAGGATTTCCTCGGCCAGGCGTCCCATGGCTTCGTCCCGGCTATAACCGGTCAGTCGCTCGGCCGCGGGGTTGAACTCGGTGATCCGCCCCTGGTGATCCGAGGTAATAACGGCGCCCGGGGTATTCTGGATCAGAAAATGGGACCAATCGTGAGACTTGGATGGATTTGGCGGTTTATCGGACATCGTCGGCTCCGGATCTAAGGTTAGGGGCCTCGGCGCGGCTGCTATCATTTTAAGGGAAATCGCACCCGCTCATAAAACCACAACATTGGCCACTCAGGAAGTGATAACGGCATTCAGAACACCTGCCAGAACCATGGAGTAGAAGAAAAATGAGACCAGGCTGTGGAGGAGCACGGTGCGCCGCATCAGTTCGGATTTTACAAGGACATCGCTCATAGAGTAGGTCAGGGCCAGGGTAAAGGCGACATAGAGGAAGTCCAGGTAAGTCGGCTGCTCAGTTCCCGGAAAGGAGAAACCTTTGCGCATTCCTTCTTGAAAAGGGCGCCCATGGGTATCCTTGCCTTCGTAATAGAGCCGGGCATAATGCTGTCCAAAGTAAGTGTGCAAGTCAAACCAGGCTAACAGCACAGCCAGAACGCTCAGGGTCAGTAAGAGACGGGAATGGCCGAGAGAGTGTTTGCCCACTGCGGTCATCAGGAAGCCCACGACCACAGTGCCGAAAATTGACACAAAGATAGTCAACATCATCAATGGGATCCGCTTCGGCTCGTCTTTGGAGACGCGCTGCTGCGTCAAGGGCCCGTCGGCACTAACGATGACGATACCCAGGAGGACCTGGTAGCTGGCTAAGCACAGAATCCAACCCACCAGGAAAGAGACTTCCCACCTCCAACCGAGCAGCCGGTAGGCAAGGACGGCAGCCACCAGCCCCAGAGAGCTGCACACAAGCCCCCGCCGCCGGTCATGGAGGTTCCAGGCGAAATGAAAGAGCCGCTGCTTCATTTTGCTCATTAATACCCTCCGCAAGTGAAGATAGGGGCCTTCCCTTAATGGCTATGAAGTCCTTGGGGTTGCCTGATAGGCGCTGGCCACCGCACCTGCGGTGGCATAAAAGGCGTCCTGGCCGGCCAGGCCGGTTATCCCCGAGCGTTCCAGTTGGGCATAAACCCCATCCGAGACCGCATAAAATATCAGCCTTATGCCCTGCTCCTGGAGCATGGCATAGAGCGAGCGCAAAGTTGCGGCCGCGGTGTAGTCGATGTCATCCACTGCGGAGGCGTCGATGCAGAACCAGACCAGGGGCGGCTTCGCCTCTTTGGCCAGCCTGGTGACCTCCTCGGAGAGCTGCTCGGCATTGGCGTAATACATGCCGTGAGTGAACCGGTAAGCCAGCAGCCCTGGGAGAAGCTGGCCCCGGGTAGCCACCGGCTCGGCCTTCCAGCCCTCGGGTTGGGCCGCCACGATCACCGCGTTTTTTGGCCGGTAGCCATGCCGGGTGTGGCTCACCAGTGACAGGAACATGGCCAGCAAGATGCCCTGCTCCACCCCAACGAGGACTACGGTGGCCGCGGTTATGAGGGCCACCCAGAACTCTGCCGGCCGCTCGCGAAAAATCTGCCGCATTCCCTTCACATCGATCAGGTCCAGACAGATGAGAAAAACGACCGCGGATAAGACCGCGACCGGCATGTAAGCCAGAGGCCAGGTCAGGAAGAGGAGCACCAGGAGAACGATGACGCTGCTGGTGATCTGGGCTAACTGACAGCGACCGCCGGCGCTGTCCACCATCTCCGAGGCAGTGGGGCTGCCATTGACCACGAAGGCGCCAGAAAGTCCAGCCCCGACGTTGGCCAGGCTCAACCCCACCAGATCCGGATTCTCGTCGAAGCGCTCGTTGTGGCGGGCGGCATAGGCCCGGGAGGTGGCGGCGCTTTGGGCCAGGATAACCACAAAGATGGAAAAGGCCGTAGGTGAAAGGCGCATCAGAAGACTGGTGCTCAAGTGTACCTGGGGTAGCCCGAACCTCGGCAGGCCATGGGGGACCGCCCCCAGGGTGGCCACCCCAGAGGATGCCAGATCAATGGCCCAGCTCACTATAATGGCGCCGATCACCGCAATGAGCGCCCCGGGGATTTTTTTTGAAATTTTGTGGAACCCCAGGATGATGGCCAGGACGGCGATCGCCACCGCCAGGGTGTGGAAATTCGTTTGCTGGAGATGCTGGAGATCGTGGATGAGGTGGCCGATCGGACTATGCCCGCCCTTGGGCAGCCCCAGCATCCCGCCAATTTCCCCCAGGGATACCTGAATGCCCACCCCGGTCAGAAAGCCCACAAGTACAGTGCGGGACAGGAAGTCCGCCAGAAACCCCAGGCGAATTAGGCGTGCGATGATAAGCATCACCGCGGCCATGAAAGCTAACACACCGCACAGGGCCATATATTCGGACGAGCCGGAGGCGGCCAGGCCCGTGAGGCCGGCGGCCAGGATGGCGGCGGTGGCAGAATCAGCTCCCACCACCAGGTGCCGGGATGAGCCAAAAAGGGCGAACAGGGCCGTGGGGATGAGGATGGCGTAGAGGCCGGTGATCACCGGGGTGCCGGCGATCCAGGTGTAGCCCATGGCCTGGGGGATGTACAAGGCAGCCAGGGTGATGCCCGCCACGATTTCAGCGGGCACCTGGAAGCGCTGAATAGGCAAAATCCCCTTAAGCATAGGGAATTGAAAGCCCTTAGCCGCGGTCTTGGCGGAGGCCATGGCTGCTCCTGTTGAAACTCGGAAGCCTGGGTGGGCCGGGTGTTCTGTGCCGCTGCCCCTGCGGCTTTAGATAATCTCCGCCACGCCCTTGATGATGGCCTTGGCCGTCTCTTTTTCCAGGGCCTCTTCCTTCCTTGCCAGCTTTTTGGCAGCTTTCTCCTCTGCCGCCGGGGTGCCTGCCGTTTCCGCCGTTGCCTTTTTGGGCTTTTGGAGTTTCTCCCGTTCCTCTATAGCCTCCGCCATTTCATCGGCCAGTTCGAGATAAAGATTGGTCACCGGCCTGACAATAGGCTTAAGGATAAAAACAATGATGGGAAATATCACGGGAGCAAACACCGCAACCCCGGCTACCGTCAACAACGTTGCGATCGGACGAGCAAATAATAATTTAAACATGGCATACCCACCCTTGCTATGAAATTGATACCGCCCAAACGGTCAATCCGGCAATGAGATCATTGCGCATCCAAACGCGAGCCAGTGGTGAGAAAGCCACTTGCCTGTAAGGACACATTGTTTCAGGAAGCGGGAACCTGTCTAAGGTAGTGGTTTGCCAGGTTTCAACAGGCGCCGCCTGGCTTATGGACAGGAGCGGATCAGGGCTTGAAAATTCAGCCTCTGCCCCCTAGATACCCGTATTTCGTCCTGCTGCAGCTGCGAAATCCCCGGTAGGTTGTCTCAGGCTTCGGGCCTGGCGTAGTGCTCGGCCTTGGCTTCGGCCACCAGGTCGCTCCCCTGCTCCCCGGTTTCCTCCACGAAACCCACCGCCATGTCCTTGACGGTGAGGCCGGTCTTTACCACGCCTTTGACCAGAGGCCGCACCACATAGCCTACCGCCGGCAAGAGCACCGGCGCCAGTACCGCCACGCCCACCACCACCAGGACGTTAGGCCAGGAAAATTTAAGGGCGTCATCATACCAGGCCATGGCGATTCTCCTCCAAAAAATTCCCTTTTTTGCTCTTTGTTCGGTTTTCCGGTGAAAAGCCTGAGACCGAAGAGCTACTCATTGTTAGTGAGCTTTCAGGGCGTTATTTGTGGTTAAGATAATCATCTCCAAGTGGTCTGTAAACGCCGGAGCATTTTTCGTCGCGGCTGGGTTACAATATTTCTGCTATCCCTTCCAGGACGGTCTCGGCCATAGTCTCTTCCGCCTCGACCTCCAACTCTTCCGCCACCAATTTCTCGCTCCCCGCAGAGAGAAGATTGTGGAAAAGGCCAGTATGGTTTCCCCGCCGGACCTGATGGTGGGCCACGACTTCCTGAACATCGTCCGCCAGGTCAAAATATAGGCGGATGGCTGCTTTAGTCACCGGCCTGGCGATTCTGGCCAGTGGCGGCAATATAACGGATGCGGCCGCGGCTGCCCCCATGACCACGAGAAAGCCAGGAACCGCAGATTTTATCCCGTCATCCCAAATTCCCACGGGAACCTCTTTTAACAATAGTTAGGTAATTTCAAACAAAGAAGCTTGGAGGATATTAGGCTCCGAGCATTCGCTTTATCAGGCTCTCCGTATCGAGCCCGGGGAAAACCCGGTGCATGACCCCAGCCAAATTGTTACGGGTCTTAACCGTAGCCAGATCCCTGGGGCTAAAAGTGATGAGCAGGGAACCGGTGGCAATGCTGGCCTCCACCGAAGCAATCCCTGGTACGGCGGCCAGGAGGGACGTGAGCTTTTCGGCCAGGGCCTCGTTGTGCAGCATTTGCTGGAGGCGCAAGCGAATGCGCCCAGGGATAGCATGTTTCACTGTTATGCCGAAATACGCCAAACCAGGCTGCGGGCTGCCGGAGATGTCCAAGGCCGAAGCAGCGGGGGGAACCGCCGGTTGTTCCCTGGAGGCAGGAGGGCGGGAAGGCGTTTTCTGTCGGCCCCTTTCTTTGGCTGACTTTTCCCGGGGGGCGGCTTTTTGCCTCTTCGGTCCTGCCCCAACGCCTTTCCGGCCCTCCGGGGCGGCCGGAGTTTCTTCTCCGCCGCCTTTGTTCTGGACTACCTGGGTTACGTCATCCACGGCCCGCCGGGCCTCTTCCAGGAGTTTCGGCACCTTATTAAAGCCCTCTAACAAGGCCCGCCTTTTCTTTTCTTTGTTTTCAAGGTTGCCCATGATGCGGCCTCCCTGCCGTTTCCCCGGCAAAAATGTCCAGGAGTTCTTGGGCCAGTTCCCGGAAGGCTCGGGCGCCGGGGGCGCTGGAGTTCCAGCCGAAAATCGTGGCGCCGGCAGCCTCTGCCTGCTCGAAGGCGGTGTTTCCCGGGATAGTGGTTCTGAAAATTTGGTCCTCCCTAAACGCTCTAAAAATCTGCTCTGTCAGGGTTCGGCTTATGAGCGTCCTCTTATCCACGTGATTAATCAATAGCCGCAAAAATCTCAAATCTTTATTGTCCTGGATCCTCACCTCGTTGATAAGGCGAACTGCTTGCAAGAGGCCTGTCACACTGAAGGCGCTTCCGGCCTTGACGGGGACCAGAGCGAAATCGGCGGTGTTCAGGGCGCAGCTGACAAAAGAGCCCAGGTTGGGCGGGTTATCGATGATGACGAAGTCAAAGTGCAGGAGGGCATAATCCCTCAAATGGCGGCGAAGCCGGAAGAGGCTGGCCGGTGCGCTCAATATCATTTCCGGCTCCAAAGAGGCAGTCTCCGGGACGTTGGGGAGGCAGCAAACTCCCTCATATTGGCTGGGATAAATGAACCTCGTCAGGGGAGGCCCCAACGTATCGTGAGCCAAAAGTTCGTACAGACTGTGCTGCCGGTCGAGACTATTTGAGAGCAGGAGGGACGTGGCATTACATTGGGGGTCCAGGTCCACCACCAGGACGCGCTGGCCCAGCAGTCCCAAAGCATGGGCCAGATTACAGGTAGCCGTGGTCTTGCCCACGCCCCCCTTGTTGTTGACAATCGTAATGATGACTCCCATGGGACCCTCAATTGACCCCCGCGGCAGTGGGGACCATCCATGCGTGCACCTATCTTTTCATCTTTGGAGACCTGAAACCTGACTTCACCCTCCAAATTTTATTAACAAAATTTTTATAAAAGGGAAATAGCACCTTAATAAATAAATATTAAGAATTCGGCAAGAAGAAAGTCTACTCGGATGGAATATGGTAATCATGCGAAACTTGAAAGAAATTCAGAAAGGTATCTGGTTAAGCAGGTTAAAGGGGTATTTTAACGTTCGCCTGGCCATTATTGAGGTACGGCCGGGAGAAACTCGGGAAGACTCCTGGAAACGGCATTTAACTGATAATCCGGAAGCTAACTATGCCAACATTAGGGTTTTCAACCGGACGAATTATGACCAGGACACGCTAAACTCAGGGACCGGCCATCTTAACTGATGCCGAGCATTTTTTGCCAAAAAGGTGATTAACCATGACGATGAATCAGATAATAGAAAAAGCCCGCATCCTGGGGGGAATCATCCTGATATAATAACTCCGGCATCGGACTATGGCTCCGGGTATAAGTGGGTCAGGGGGATAAAGCCTTGAGAATCCAGGGCGCGGTGAACAGGATGAAAAGAAGACGGGAACCAGGTCACCACCAAATCCCCCAGGTGATGCGAGCTGAGGATTGAAAACCAGAGGTACCAGGGGTTTTGCTTAGTTAATTATAGGTATTTTTGCCAATAGATTTTGGGATTGCTAGTGGTTAACTTTTTTTATAATAATCTCTTGGAAATAATCTTTTGGAAATAATTCCTGCTATCATCATTAAGCCCCAGGCCGAAAGAACCTAGGCACATCCTCTTTATGGAGGATTATCCCGAGGATGGCGAGCTCTTCCGAAAAAAGATGGAGAGAGCCGGCCTGGTGGTGGAGCAGGCCCCGGACGGTGAACAGGATCCCTGCCAGCCGGCGATAGGCGGCGGTGGGGATCGCTCCTGGCCCCGCGCAGAAGGGGACCTGGCGACCATGGATCTCAAAAACCAACCTGCAGGCCGGCAGCAGGGGAACGCCGCCACCGATTCCCCGGGGGACCAGCGTCTCCTGATGTTCATCCCCATCCTCCACACCCTGGCGGACCTGGGTTCCCTGGGGGAGGCGGTAAGGAAAATCTTCTTAAGTAAATACGGGGCCCTGACGGCCAGACGCAAGGAAGCGGCCCTGGAGAAGCTGTGGGAGGAGATCGGCGGCAGTATCCTGGGCCTGGGGCTGGACTTCTCCCGGGCCCGGCTTTACCAGGACGGCTTGCCGGTATGCGGCCGGGAAGAGGAGATCGTCCGGGACCTGGCCAGCCACGGCAGCCATAATCATCGCCTGCTGCTGGAGCTGATGGCGCGTGGGGCCGCCTTGATGGGCACGGAATCTCCGGAGCTGCTGCTGCAAGAATATGGCCTGGCCAGAGAGGCCGTGGCCGCGGCCCCAAGGCGCCCCGGGCCCCAAGGGCGACCCGCCGCCGGCGCCATCCTGCTTCAGGCGCGGGACCGCTTCATCGCCTCCCACATCAATGCCACCCTGTCCCCCGGAGAAACGGCTCTTCTTTTTTTGGGCCTGCTCCATGCCCCCGAACCATACCTGGACCGGGATATCCAGGTGGCCTATCCTTGCCGGCGGCTGCTGCCGCGATAAACCGGGGGTGTCCAGGCAAAGCCTGGACAAAAAATTTACTCGTTCCCAAGCTGAGCTTGGGAACGAGTAAAATACCCCGCGACCGCGGGTGACTCAAACCTTTCAGGAGCCGCCGAAACCGATGCTCACCCGGCCGCCTTCCACCAGCACCGGCACATGGCGGTCTCCCTGGGTGAGGCGCAACATCTCCGCCATGCCCTGGTCATCCTGGATGACATCCCGGAAGTTGACGGTGAAACCCTCTCCGCTTTTGGCCTCCCGGGCCTTGGTGGTGTAGGGTCAGGCCTGTTTGCCGAAAATGGTGATCTCCTTAGCCACGGCCCAACTCCTTATGGGGAATTCAGATAGAAGACCTTCACATAAAGAAAATCCACCTGATTGAGAATGATCAGGGGGTTTTCGGAAATGGTATATTGCACCCCTTCGAACCTCGGGTTCACTTTCTCTCGCACGTGGGCCATGACCTTGTCGGCCATCTGGGGGTTCCCGAGGGAGGCGGCCTTCAGGAAGTTCTGAAACACCACCGCATCCCTAAGGGCCAGGGCCCTGGTTTCTTCCCGCAGCTTCACCCTCAGGGGTTTCAAGGCATCTTCGAAGAAATCGCCGATATCTTCGTAGTGCTTCTTAATCCTGGCGAAATCCCAATGGCGCAACTCCTGGTACTTGGAAGCGGTCTCATCCTGCAGATTATCCGTGGTTAAATCGATGATGCCGATATTGGGGGTGCCCGGCGCAGCGGCGGGCAGGTAGAGGATCTTCACCGCCAGTCCCGGGTACTTCGGGTTGGCCAGGACGAAGTCCCGGCTGAACCGCTGGCCCGGGCGATCATAGGTATGGGATTCGGAGATGGTCCAACCGTCGTTTCCCAGGCTTTGCAGCACCCCCCCGGCCTTGGCCAGCAGGCTCTTCAGCTCGTCAAAACTGCCGCGAACCACGTTTCCGGTGGACGGCGCCTGTTGGTAATCATTTGAGGTGGGCGGTGGTGGGGTTTCCCATTCCGGTTCCCTGGTGGTTACCGGCGGGCTTTCTGGTTGGCTGGGGGCCGGCGGCGGGAGCTGCGCCAGGCCGGGAGCCGAGGTCCCAGGCTTAAGGCCCAGGAGGTAGAGGGTTTGACCCCCGACGCCGGCTTGGCTCCGGCGCCAATAACTATAAGCCTGGTCCGGATACAAATCCAGGATGATGCGGACTCCGCCCACGGTGGCCTGGGTTTGCACCTGCTCCACGATGAGATCGTCACCCTCCAGGCGAGTCGGGAGGCGTCCCATCCGGGCCTGGGGAAATTCCACCACCAGTTGGGGTTTGCCCGGGGTTTGGACGGCAAAGATCCGGGGCTCGGCGGGCCGGTCCAAAATGATGGTCAACAAGGTGTTTTCCCCGACCTTGCTCAAGCCCAAACGCCGCACCTCTACCCCGGAGTCGCCCCAGCCCGTTGACGGCAGCCAACAAATCAGGCAAACCAGGCAAAACCGCCACAACCGCAACTGGGCTGTGTTATACGGGCTGCGGCCCGCTGCCCGGCAGAAAATCTGCTCTCCGGTAATAATCTTATCCTCCTTCCGAGACCCGTTTAAAGACCACACAGGAATTGGGGGGACAACCGGGGTGCCATTCGCCGGTCATGTCCGCCGACAATTCTTTGCCACCTTCGCTGGGGGTAAAGATGATGATGGCCCCGGTTTTGAGATAAATCCAGACCTTGCCGCCGTTCACCACCCAGGTGAACTCCGTGGTCTTTCCGGCCACCGTCCAGGTCCCCTTGCCATTCGCTTCGAGGCCCAGATCGATGTAATTTTTTTCGGCGATGGGGTTCACGGAGCGATAAGCGCCGGCGAAGCGGGAGCGCGACTCCCCGCAACCTGAAAAGGCCAGCCCCACCAGGATCAGACCAATGACCGCGGCCAACTTCAGAAAATTTTTGTTCATATCGGACTATTCCGCCAGATGAAGCCTCCCCGATCCAAAACCAGGAAGCGATCGTAGAGGAAAATTTGGATGGTCATGACCAGCATCCCGGTATTCTTGAGAACCTTCCACCAGGTCACCGGTTCCCCCACTTCTCCGACACAGCCACAGTTGATGGGCAGATGAAGATAGATGGCATAGACCAGACCCACGATGAAGATGAGGTCCATGGCCGCGATCAGGGTAGCCGCGGCCCTGGTGCGGATACCCAGGATGAGAAACATTCCCACCACCAGCTCCGCCCACGGCAGCGCCAGGGCCCACAGGTTCACCCCCCAGTGGGGCATCATCCCATAATCCACCACATTCAAGGCGAAGACTGCCGGCCGCATAATCTTGCTCAGGGCGTAGGACATAAAGATAACCCCCAGGAGCAGCCGGCAGGCCACCGAAAGGTAGGGGCTGCGGCGGATGGGAGGAATCAAAATAAGCAGGAAGATGCCCACCGGCAGCCATTCGAGGTAACCCGGCAGACCCAGCGGCGCGCTGGCGATTTCCTGGGATTCTTTCCCCTCCAGGGGAAAGACCTTACGCCAGCCCTGGTAGTCTCGCAGCACCATCGCCCGCTCAGTCCCCTTGCCCCTAAGCAGGCGGGCCAGTTCCACGTCGAACCGCCGGCTGAAGGAGCCGCCATAGACGATGAAGGGCTTGTCCTTGGCCCCCTCCGTCTGCGCCACCATGAACTGAAACATGGGATTCATCAGGTCGAACAGGACCTCCGGCAGGTTCATGGCGCCCTTGATATGTTGCTGGCTAAAAAATGCGCTCTTCCGGGCGTCTACGAAGATGGCCTCGTTTTTTTGGTACATTTCCAGGGCCTGGCCCAGGCCGATTTCGGGAACCGCGTTTTTTGCGCCCCAACCGTAAATCAGGGGAATCCCGTTGTCGTTGTAAATATTGACCACCAGGGCCAGGAAGAGGCTCAAGCCCACCATGAGGAGATAGTCGAACCAGGAGATCTGCCGCAGCTTCACCTGGTGCACCACCTCTTGCTCCAGGCGACGGTCCCCGCTCATCAGCCAGGAGGACAACTGCTGGATGATGTGGCGCGCTAGCTGCGGGTTGTGGTCCAGGAGGCGGTCGAACTCCTCTTTGGAGACCTTGATGAGGCTGGATTCTTCCAAGGATTCCACCGAGGCGCTGCGGGGTTGGCCGGTAACCAGGGCCACTTCGCCGAAATAAGCGCCGGGGCCCAATTCCCCCAAGGGGGTGCGGATGTGGTCCGCGGTCTCCAGAAAGACCTGCAACCGGCCGGACTGGATTATATAGAAGAACTCCGGCGTTTCCCCCTGGCTGACGATGCGGGTGCCGGCCGGGACGACGCAAGGCTGCCCCAATTCGCACAGTTTCAGCCCACCTGCCTCCTCCGAGGGAGGCGCCTGTTTGTCTTTCATATCGTTCCCTGTGTGGTGGAAATCCGGGTGAGCCGCCCAGGCTCGATAACTATTTATCACAAGATCAGGAAGAAGTGAACACCGGAAAACCGCGGTTTTAAGAACTTTCCCTCCCGCAGGTCCCGCCGGGGGCTCACGGCTTCCGCCTTTCCAGGAAAAATTATTTTACCCGGGCCCCTTCGGGCCCCAGACTCAGGTTCTCTCTTACCTCTATTCGGTTCGGGAATTTCTTGAACCTCCTCGAGCTCAATTATCACTTTGAGAAAAATTTATCATGTTTGCGGGACCAAATCTCAAGTAGAGAAATTTTGGCTGCCGCAAGCCGGGAACAATTTGGTCTGATTTAATTTATATGTATATTCAATTAGTTATTTACCAGGTTTTTCCTAAATTTTTGGCAAGCCCTTTGCATAACAGATAGCGGTTTGTATTCGATTGCTCAAACGAGGTTGATAGCAAGATGCCCAGCGTCACCGTCTCCGCCCCCTGGATCCAGGGAAAGTGGCGGTCCCAGGAAGAACAGCGGATCCAGACATTGGATTTGCTTCTCAAGATCCTGATCCCTTTAATCTTGTCGGTCTGTTTGGTGGCCGCCATCAAGGTCGGCTCTTTCAACGGTTATCTGCAGCTCCTCAGCCGCAAGAGCTTCGGTTCCCCCCTCATGGCCCTGGGGGCCGGCTTTACCCTGGCCTATCTGGCCTTTCAATTAGTGCGCACCATCCTCTGGTGGCGCTATAAACCTTACCCGCTGCCCAGCGGCCCGCTCCCCCGGGTGACCATCATCATTCCCGCTTATAATGAAGGGGCCATGGTGGAAAAGGCCATTTACGCCGCCGCCGCCTCGGACTACCCGGCGGAGCGCCTGGAGATCATCTGCATCGATGACGGCTCCACGGACGACACCTGGACTTACCTCGACCGGGCCCGGCAGCGTCACCCCAGGCTCATCAAGGCCATCCGCTTCCCCAAGAACCGGGGCAAGAAAGAGGCGCTCTATGCCGGCTTCACCCGGGGCCGGGGACAATTCTTTGTAACCATCGACTCCGACAGCATCATCAGACCCGACACGGTGAGGCAGGTGATCGCCCCCATGCTCCGGGACCTCCAGGTGGGGGCGGTGGCGGGCAACGTCAAGGTCTTCAACCGGGCCCGCAGCCTCATGGCCCGGATGCTGGCAGTGCGCTTCGTCCTGGCCTTCGACTTCTTGCGGGCCTCCCAGTCCATGTACGGCTGCGTCACCTGCACCCCGGGGGCCTTGTCCGCCTACCGGGCCCAGGTCTTAAGACCCATCCTGGGAAAATGGCGGCGGCACACCTTCATGGGACTGCCCGCCAACATCGGCGAAGATCGGGCCCTCACCAATTTCGTGTTGCGCCAGGGATATTTCACCGTTTACCAGCGCAGCGCCCTGGTTCACACCGTGGTCCCGGAAACTTACCGGGGCCTGTGCCGCATGTATCTGCGTTGGGACCGCAGCAACTTCCGGGAAAACTGGGTGCAGCTCAAGTTTATCTTTAGCAACTACCGGAAACAGCACTGGTTTCTGCCCATTGTCGACTTCTTCATCACCCAGATCGAGTTCCCGCTTACCTACCTCTTTCTGGGGATGCTGCTGCTTTCCTTTTTCATCTACCCCATCGTCATGGTGAAATTCTTCGCCGGGCTGGGGGTTTTCACCCTGGTATGGATGTACTACTACATCCATCAGGAAAGAGATATGGAATTCATTTACGGTATCCTCTACTCCTACTTTGCCTTTTTCTTCCTCAACTGGGTCCAGCCCTACGCCTTCCTCACGGTGCGCAACGACCGCTGGCTTACCCGTTAAGCCCCATCTGGAAGGATTATCTATATGATCGCCGGGCCGGCGCTGCCGGACCGGCGATTTTTTTGTGGCGTGCCACCCTGGCCGGCGCGGCGCGCCACCAGGCTGGATAAGCGAATGATGCCTCCGGGAAAAGCCAAATGGGGGACTCCCGGTTCCAAGTTCCAAAAAGCTGCGGCCCAGATCTCATTTTCTGGCCAGCCGGGCTTTACAAACGGGGCCGGGCTTCTTATTGTTAATCCAGGCCCGGGAGAGGACTTGCCGGCCCCTTTAGCCCAGGGTAAACTTGAGGAGCCGCCAATGGAACCCGGGAAGCAGCGGCAGCGCACCCTGGTCTGCAGCCGCTGCAGCGCGGAGGCCGACCTGATAGTCGATTATGCCTGAGGGAGGCCGGAGAGCTTTTCTCTATAATTTCTTGAAGAAAGGGAAAGATGATGACGCTGTCGCTGACCCATTTGGCACCCATTGTGGCCTTGATAGCCGGCATTTTCATCCTGATTATGCCGCGGTTGCTCAGTTTTATCGTCGCCATTTATCTGATCGTCATCGGTGTCTTGGGCCTGATGGGCCATTGACGGGTTAGACCCCTGCCCTTTCCTGCTGGAATCCCGAAGCCCGAAATCGGGACCTAAGAGGATTCTCTGGCCTCTGTCGTTTCAATATAAGAGGATACGGGGCCATCATGGAATCGGAAATCCCGTTTAGCGTTTACCGTTTTCCCTGAAAGTCAAGGCTAAATCAAAGTCAAAGGCCCATTGGCGGGGACGGCAAACGGAAAATTGCCTAAACGAGGTTTATTCCGCCTGCCTTCGCTGTTTTAGAAAAGCTGGAATCTGGCGGGGTCGGCTTTGCTTGCCTCAAGCCTGCGCTCGTCCGCTCGAATCTCGTTCCAGGTAAGCGGAGGCTTGCGGGTCAATGTCAATTAAGGCCGTGTCGATTTCTCGGCCATTTTATAACAAAGATTGACATTTTATGTTATGGTGGCCTATTAGTAATAGGAGCTAACACCATGAACATTTCACTCACTCCACAACTTGAAGAATTGGTCAAAAGGAAAGTGGACAGCGGGCTTTATGTTTCCGCGAGCGAAGTCCTACGCGAAGCCCTGCGCCTTCTCGAAGAGCGTGACCGTCTCCATGCCATGCGCCTTGAAGAGTTGAGGGCAGAAATTAAGAAAGATTTGGACAGCGGGGAGGCAACGCCCTTGGATATTAGGGATATCAAGGCACGGGGCCGTAAACGGCTTGCGGCAGAGCAGGAGAAAGTGAACCGCTGATGCCACAGGTTGTTAAACGCCCACTGGCTGAAACCGACCTGGATGATATCTGGTGGTATATAGCCCAGGACAATCCAGACGCCGCCGACCGGTTCCTCGATAAGATTGAGGAACTATGCCAGACACTAGTGTTGTGCTTCGTAAATAGTATGCATTAAATCAAGAAAATCTAAGTTCCAAGGGTATTAAAATCCCCCTTTGGAAGGATTTAGGGGGATTTCAGGAGGTTATTTTAAATCCCCCCTGCCCCCCTTTTTCAAAGGGGGGTTAAAAAACCGTAGTTTGAAGTGTCATACATAGCAATTATGAAGCATCACACTAGCGCAATTCCCGAATATGGGCTGAAGCCGTGACAAGCTGCTGCCGTCTTTGCGCAGCCTCCCTATTGGCTAATATCTGATTTTCTAGATACCGATTGATGACGGGATTCAGGTAGTCAGGGTTCTGCCCGCAATGAGGGATATCGACGCCTTCTTTTGAGGGCTAACTGGCTACGCCATGAAAATTAGATATCTCTTTATCCGCTTAAGCCTCCTGTTCCTGGTGCTGGCAGGCCTCTTCTTCCCATCTTACACATCGGCCGGGAGAATACTTTCGGAGTACGGCAATCCCTTTACCTGGGTTACCCTTGGCAAAGTCAGGGTAAAGGCGGAAGTAGTCAGCTCCCCGGAAAAACTCTATTTGGGGCTGGGGCGCCGCCCGGAGCTCGCCGAAGGCCGGGGCATGCTGTTCATCCTGCCCCGCCGGGAGGTGCAGAATTTTTGTATGCGGGACATGCGCTTTGGCCTCGACTTCATCTGGCTGGCGCCTGGCCGGGTGGCGGGCCTCACCCGAAACGTCTCCCCCCTGGACCAAGAGGCCTGTTACCGCTCCCCGGAACCGGTGGCCTTCGTCCTGGAGGTGCCTGCCGGGTTCTGTGAGCGGAACGGCATCCGGGTGGGAGATCCGGCCACCTGGTAGAGTCCGGTTTTCGGTTTTCGGTTTTCGGTGAAAGGCAAAATCAAAGTCAAAGGCCCTTTACCAGAGACAAAAAACAGAAAACAGAAAACTTTCCCAAGATTATCTTACCGAGGGATTAAGGTCTTTACTCCCTCCCCTGAGAGGGGGGAGGGTTGGGGTGGGGGTGATTAGAAACGGTTTTCGGTCTCTGCTAAGGAGCCTTTGACTTTGATTTGCCTTTTGCCTTTTTACTTTTGCCTTTTTACTTGAACCTCAAGCCGTGGCGCCCCGCGGATTTGACCGCCGAAATAGCCAGGGCCAGACCCCGGGACACCCCTTATAGGCGCCGCCTTCCCCGAACTTGCCAAGGCCGGGAAATTATTGTATCTTTTCCATCATGTTATCGGCTTTGGAAAAACGGCTGATCCTGGCCTTGCAGCGGGACTTGGAAATCGAACCCCGTCCCTTTTTGAACCTGGCGGGCCGACTGGGTCTAGAAGAGGAGGAGGTGTTGGCCGCCATCCGCGGCCTGATGGACAAGGGTTACATCCGGCGCTTCGGGGCCACCCTGCGGCATCAAAAATCAGGCTATGAGGCCAATGCCCTGGTGGCCTGGACGGTGCCCGAGGCGGATCTTAGGCCCATCGGCCGGCAAATGGCGGCCCAGAGGGCGGTGACCCATTGTTACGCCCGCCGGCCAGCCCCGGCCTGGCCTTATAATCTTTACACCATGGTCCATGGCCGCACCCGGGAGGAATGCCTGGAGATCGCGGCCCGCATGGCCCGGGAAACCGGTCTCAGCGATTACCAGGTACTCTTCAGCGAAAGCGAACTCAAAAAGACCACCATGCGCTATTTCCGGGAAGAGGTAAGGGAACGCCTGGCCGCCGACCGGAAGCCTTGAGCCGGGCGCCCTGCATGGGGGCCGCGGCAGACCGGGTGAGTTATTCTTAGGAGTGAGGTCGTGGCAAACCTGGTGGAATCGCAGCGTCTTTTCCAAACCGCGCTTTCTCTGATGCCCGGCGGAGTAAACAGCCCGGTCCGGGGCTGGGGCGCGGTGGGCTTGACCCCGCCGCCCTTGTTGGTGCGGGGCGCGGGGGCCCGGGTTTATGACGTGGACGGCAATTCCTACCTGGACTTCATCGGTTCCTGGGGGCCGCTGATCCTGGGGCATGCCGCCCCGGAGGTGGTGGCCGCGGTGCAGGAGACCGCGGCGCGAGGTCTTGGTTTTGGCGCCTCCACCCCGGGAGAGGTGGATCTGGCCAAGCTTCTGGTGGAGGCGGTGCCGTCCCTGGAGATGGTGCGCCTGGTCACCTCCGGAACCGAAGCCTGCATGAGCGCCCTGCGCCTGGCCCGGGGCGCCAGCGGCCGCCCCCGGCTGATCAAGTTTGACGGCTGCTACCACGGCCACGCCGACTCCTTTTTAGTGTCCGCGGGCAGCGGGGTGCTCACCCAGGGAATTCCCGGCAGCCCCGGCGTGCCTCACGAGATCGCCGCCCTGACCCTGTCCCTCCCCTATAACGATCTGAAGGCGGTTAAGGCGGCGGTGCGGCGCCATCCCGGGGAGATCGCCGCGGTCATCGTGGAGCCGGTGCCCGGCAACATGGGAGTGGTCCTCCCCAAACCCGGGTTTCTGGAGGGATTGCGGCAGCTTTGCCACCAGGAAGACATCATCTTAATCTTCGATGAGGTGATCACCGGCTTCCGGGTGGCTTGGGGAGGGGCCCAGGCCCTCTATGGCGTCACCCCCGACCTCACCTGCCTGGGCAAGATCATTGGCGGCGGCTTGCCGGTGGGGGCCTACGGCGGCCGGCGGGACCTCATGTCCCAGATGGCCCCCGCCGGCCCCATCTACCAGGCGGGGACCCTCTCCGGCAACCCGGTGGCGGTGGCCGCCGGGCTGGCCACCCTGAAGACCTTGCAAAAGCCTGGGACCTATGAGCAGTTGGAAGAAAAGGGCGCCTGGCTGGCCCAGGAACTGGCCCGGGCCGCGGCTCGCCAGCACCTGGACCTCACGGTCAACCGCCTGGGCTCCCTGCTCACCCCGTTCTTCACCCGGGGGCCGGTCCACGATCTGGAGGACGCCAGGAGGGCCGATTTGCAGAAATTCCGGCAGTTCTTCCAGGGGATGCTGGCCGCCGGCATCTACCTGCCGCCCTCCCAATTTGAGGCCTGGTTCATTTCCCTGGCCCACGGGCCCCAGGACCTGGAGGCGGCCGCGGCCGCGGCCCGGCAGGTGTGGAGCAAGCGGTAGCCGCCACCCCCGGCCCCTCCCCTACCCTTTTAAAACCTTCCCTCCATGGCGCCGGCGTAGCCGGTGAGCTCCACGTAGCCCATGCCGCTGAGCGGCCGCGGTCCGGCTCTGCCCTGGACCTGCACCTGGCCCTCCCAATAGCTCACCCGCGCCGGGACGCCGGCCCGGATCTCCTGGTCCGCCAGGGTAGGAGTCAGGGTGAGTTCCAGGCCGGCCCCGGGGATGAGCACCTGCCAGCCAGCCGGATATTCCGCCCCGGAGTGGGGAGACTTCCAAACGCCGCTGGCCTTAACCTGGAAGTCGTCCAGCTTCAGGTGCCGCGTCTGTCCTTGGGGGTCTACCAGGGTGCCCGCGGAAGCCGGGTCCAGCGAGCCGTCCCGCAGGCGTAGGAGATAGAGCATCACCTCTTCGCCGTCCTCCAACTGGATGGCGAACCAATCCCAGCCCACCTGGCCCGGTGCCATGGAACTGCTGAAAAATTCGTGGTCCATCCAGCCGGCCCCGCTAACCTCTAAGGTGCGGCCGTCCAAAAACAGATGCCCCAAGCTGTCCAGGCGAGGAATAGAATAATAATAGCTGGCGGCCTCATAGTGGGCCGCCTTGGGGCTGAAGCCTCCTTCGCCATGCAGGGCCGGGGGCTTCAGGGGAGTGAGGACCAGATCCAGCCCTAACCCCTGGTCCCCGGCCTGCAGATGAAAACCTTCACCTGCCTGCCGCGCCTGCCAGTCGTCGATCCAGACCCGGAGGCGGCCCGCGGTGGCGCCGGAAAGCCCCAGGGCGCCCCGGCCCACCTTTTCCCGGAACCGGAAGCGCCCCCGGGCCGGGTCGGTGACGGCCAGATGGGCGAAATAGACGGTGTTGAGGGACCAGGCCGAGCGGGCCCGGGGATCTGGGCGGCGCAAGGCGGCCCGGAAGAAGGTGATCTGGTAGCCGAAGGCCTCGCCCTCCGGAGATTTCAGGTGACCCACCCAGTACCACCACTCAGTCTTGAAATCCGGGTGGGCCCCGTGGTCGGCGGGAAATTTAAAGATGCGGCCCGGCTGGGGATTGGCAAAGGGTTCCGCAGCCCCGGCCGCGCTGGGAAACAATGCGGCCACCAGGGAGAATAACAGGATCGGGAGCGTCATCTTGGGGTTCGGGACAACCTCCGGTTTCCGGTTTTCGGTTTTCGGTTTCCGGCAAGGTCAAAAGTAAAGCAAAAAGACTTAAAGGAGGTTTTCGGTTTTGATTTTTACCTTTTGCTTCCACCGAAAACCGAAAACCGGAGGCACTCATGAGCCTTCGGCTTACCCTGAACCATGAAAAGTTACGCATAGTTATGGTGCGCAGTGCGCACCCTGCATGAAGGCTTTTCGGAAAAGTCGCTCATGAGCCTCCGGCTCTCTCCAAAAACATGAAAAGCTAATAACTGCACTTGCTCTTGACTTTGAACTTTGAACTTTGAACTTTTCCAACCAGAGGATCGACTTCGCCCCTCACCTCTCCAAAATCACCACGGCCAGGCCCTGGCCGTCTTCGTCGCTGAGGGAGAGGTGCATCCCGGTAACGCCGGCCTCCCGGCAGAGCTGGGCGGCCCGGCCGCTGACCTTAAGCTCCGGTTTGCCAGCGGAGTTGGAGACCACCTCCACCTCCCGCCAGCGGATGCCCCCCTGCCTCAGACCCACCCCCAGGGCCTTGGAGAAGGCCTCCTTGGCGGCAAAGCGCAGGGCAAAGCCGGAGTCGCTCCAACGCTTGCCCCGGCAATAGGCAATTTCCTGGGGAGTGAAGACGCGGTTCAGGAAGCGCTCGCCATAGCGGCGGATGGCCGCGGAAAGGCGCGCCAACTTGACCAGATCAACCCCGATGCCGTAAATCATAATGCGGTTTTCGGTTAGAAAGCTAGGGTAGCGTTTTAGTGAAACCTTGAAAAAAGAAATTGCTTTTATCCCCTCCCCCTGAGAGGGGCATTTATTTTTTTTTGTTATCTTAAAACGTTATCACCCTCCCCCCAACCCCCTCCCCTCTCAGGGAGGGGGAGTTTTAGGGGCAATATCTATTAAACATATTCCAGAAACACGACAATAGAGATAGAGGGCGGCGTCTGGCCGCCCGGCGGGCATGGCCCGCCCTCTGAAGACTTGCCGGATAAGGTTAAGGAAATGTGGGACAGCCGCAGGGCGGTTCTAAAGTGGCACAGGCTTCCTGCCCGGGTCAATAACCAGCCAGAGCCCGAGCCACTTAATCATTCCTCGGGGTATGGCCCGCCGCGGTCCGGCTGGGAGCCGGGCACAGGCCGACGCCTGTGCCACCAACCCTTTATTTCTTCCCTTTCTTGGGAGGGGCGGCGGCCTCCACCTTGCACATGGCGCCGGTCTCCCCGCAAGAGCTGCACTTCTTGGGTTTGCAGCGGGTTTCCACGTTGCTGCCGCATTTTTCACAGGTAAAAACGGCCATGAGATCTGCCTCCGGAATCAAGAAATTATCGGCCGGCGGTCCGGCCTGGTGAGGGTGGCTTCGCCGGCGTCTATCCCCCCTCACCCTGCCCTCTCCCCCCTGTTTGGACCGGGGAGATGGGTAATAAACGTTCGGGGACATAGGTAACACATTTTTGGTTCGAACAGATCTCTACTGCCTGCCTCGCAGCAAAAACCTTGCCGGAAAGGATTGCCTTACCTCGATTTTCGTAAGGGTCTCAATTGGTTTTACGTTTTCTGCCCCTTAACCCTGCATCTCCAACCCCTGGCCGCCGCGGAAAGGCGATCTCCAGGGCCTGGTCCAGGCGCTCCACCGGGTGGAAGCTGAGTTCCTGGCGCACCGAGGATGGGATCTCCTCCAGGTCCACCTGGTTCTGGGCCGGCAGGATGATTTCCCGGATGCCGGCCCGATGGGCCGCCAGCACCTTGTTCTTGATGCCGCCCACCGGCAGGACGTCACCCCGCAGGGTGATCTCCCCGGTCATGGCCAGGTCCTTCTTAAGGGGCCGCGCCGAGAGAAGCGAGACCAGGGCGCACAGCATGGCCAATCCGGCGGAGGGCCCATCCTTGGGGATGGCCCCGGCGGGCACATGGATGTGGAGGTCAGATTTCTCGAAGAAGTCCTCCTCGATGCCCAGGAAGGGGGCCCGAGCCCGGATATAAGAGAGCGCCGCAGTGGCCGACTCCTTCATGACCTCCCCCAACTGCCCGGTGAGTTTGAGGCTGCCGCTGCCCGGCATCCGCAAGACCTCGATGAACAGGATATCGCCGCCGGAGGGGGTCCAGGCCAGGCCGGTGGCCACTCCGGGCTCCGGGTGGTCCAGGGCCGCTTCCCGGAAGAACTTGGGCGGCCCCAGATAGGCGGGGACCTCCCCTTCACTGATCGCCACGTAGTTGCGGCTACCCTCGGCGATCTCCCGGGCCGCACCCCGGCACAGGGCGGCGATCTCCCGCTCCAGGTTGCGCAGCCCCGCCTCCCGGGTGTAGGAGGCGATGATCAAACGGATGGCCATCGGGCTGATCTCCAGTTGCGCCGCGGTCAAACCATGGGCCTCCAACTGCCGGGGGATGAGGTGGGAGAAGGCGATACCCAACTTCTCCTCCTCAGTGTAGCCCACCAATTCCATGACCTCCATGCGGTCCCGCAGGGGGGGAGGAATGGGGTCCAGCAGGTTGGCGGTGGTGATGAACATCACTTTGGAGAGATCAAAACCCACGTCCAGGTAATGGTCGGAGAAGGAGTTATTCTGTTCCGGATCCAGCACCTCCAGGAGGGCCGAGGAGGGGTCGCCGCGGAAATCGGCGCCGATCTTGTCCACTTCATCCAGCATGAAGACCGGGTTGTTGGAGCCGGCCCGGCGCATGCTCTGGATGATGCGGCCGGGCAGGGCCCCCACGTAGGTGCGGCGGTGCCCCCGGATCTCGGCTTCGTCCCGCATCCCCCCCAGGGAGAGGCGCATGAACTTGCGCCCCAGGGAGCGGGCAATGGAGCGCCCCAGGGAGGTCTTGCCGGTCCCTGGCGGCCCCACGAAACAGAGGATGGGACCCTTCATGTCCGGCTTCAGCCGGCGCACCGCCAGATATTCCAGGATGCGCTTCTTCACCTTCTCCAGGTCATAGTGGTCTTCATCCAGGATCTGCCTGGCCTGGGCCAGGTCCAGATTGTCTTCGGTGGACTTGCTCCAGGGCAGTTCGATCATCCACTCCAGATAATTGCGGATCACCTGGTGGTCGGGGGAGGTGGGCGGGGTCCGCTTCAGCCGGGTCAGTTCCCGCTCCGCCTCCTTCATGGCGTGGGGCGGGAGCCACGCCTCTTCCAGGCGCAACTGGAGCTCTTCGATCTCCTGGCCCTTTTCTTCCCCTTCCCCCAACTCTTTTTGCAGGACCTTAATATGCTCCCGGAGATAATACTCCTTTTGAGCCTTGTCCATCTCCACCTTCACCTGGGCCTGGATCTTTTTTCCCAGTTCCAGGATCTCCAGTTCCCGGTTGATCAGACTCAGCACCCGGCGCAGGCGCTCCTTGACCTCAAGAGTCTCCAGCAGTTCCTGCTTTTCGGCCTTGGAGATATTGAGGCTACCGGCGGTGATGTCCGCCAGAAGCCGGGGGTCGCCCAACTCCCGGACCAGGGTACCCAGTTCCGCCGGCAGGTAGGGGGAGAGCTCCATCATCTTCAAAAAGAGGCCCTTGACGTTGGAGACCAGGGCCTCCACCTCCAGGTCGGGTTCGTATTCCTCCGAGATGGGGATTATCCGGGCGGTGAGGTAAGGTTCAAAGCCCACCCAGTCCTCCACCCGGAAGCGGTACAGCCCCTGGACCAGCAGGCGGAGGGCGTCGTCCTCGGATTTCCGCATCTTCAAGATAGCGGCGGCGGTGCCCACCCGAGGTAGGTCTTCCGGGCCGAAGCCCTCGGCCTTCTCTCCCAGGCCAGCCAGAATCCCGATGATCTTGTCCTGAAAGAGGGCTTCCTGCACCAGCTTTTGGGACGACTCGTCCCACAGGACCAGGGGCAGGATCATCCGGGGAAAAAGCACCATATCGGGCATCGGAAGGATGGACAGCACCCGGGGGCTGGGGCGGATTTCCTGGTCGCCCAGCAGCGGGGCTTGGATTTCCTGTTCTTCTTTGGCCATGGGGCCTCCGTATTAATTATTCCGGGTCTGCCTGCTTCACCGGAATCTGGCGAATCTGTGGGGCCTTCCGGGGCAGGTGGACCTCCAGGATGCCATCCCGATAGCGGGCCCGGACGCCCTGAAGGTCAACGGGGATGGGCAGGAGGAAGCAGCGCTCGAAGGCGCCGAAGCCCATCTCCAGGTGGATAAAACGCCGGATGCCCTCCGGCGGCGGCGGTTGGCGCCGGCCCTCGACCACCAATTCCTGGCCGGCCAAAGAGAGGCAGAGGCTTTCGGGCTGAATTCCGGCCACCTCCAGGCGCAGCACCAGTCCCTGGGCGGTTTCATAGAAATCCGCCGCGGGGCGGAAGTGGAGGTGCGGCCGGCTGGACCCGAACCAGACATCCGGTTGGCAACGCCAGTGCTCCTCCATTTGCTCAAAGTCGCGGATGATCCTGATCTTGATAAGGCGGTGCATCGCTCTCCCTCGGCAAGCTCCTTCTATTCATTGTAGTAATTCTTATGGAAAATTCCAGGCCTTCCCGGCTTCTTCCGGCGGGGGCAGGAAAATTATTCATCCCGGACCTGGCTGCCCGATTGCCGGGGCTCACCCCGATAGCCCCCACCGTCCGCCCGCCTTGACCAGCAGGGGAAATCCTGATAGTTTCCCATGCATGCGGCCGGAGGTATTTTGTCTGGGGGCCATCAATCTCGATTTGACCTTCCGGGTTGATGACCTGGCCGGCCTACTTAAACGTTGGGGCACTGGACTGGCCCGCGGTAGGGAGGAATCGCTGTCCCGGGCGGAGGAGCACCGGCTCCGAGAGTTGCTGGCCCGATTTGCCCGGCCGGCCGGGCGCTTCGGAGGCGGACAGGCGGCCAACACCGCCTATGCCCTGACCCGCCTGGGAATTCCGGTGGCCCTGGCGGGGCGCCTGGGAGCCGATGCGGACGGCTCTTTTCTGAGAGATAGTCTGCAGGGCGTCAATCTCGAGCACGTGGTGCAGCAAGGCGACAGCGGCCGAGCCTACATCCTGGTGGACCCGGAGGGCGAGCGCACCATCCTGGTGGCCCCCAACACCAATGACCAGCTGGAGGAGAAAGATCTGCCCCGGGAGGTCTTGCAAGAGGCCAGATTTCTCCACCTTACCTCTTTTGTGGGCGACGCTCCCTTGAAGCTGCAGCGGCTCGTGGCCGTGAGCCTTCAGGACGGTCCGCGCCTCACCCTGGACCCGGGTGAACTTTACGCCCGCCGGGGCCGGACCGCCCTGGAGGAGTTGCTGGATCGGGTGGAGACCCTGCTGGTGACTGAGGCGGAGTGGGCCCTCCTGGGGGGTGAGCTTCAGCGGCATCCCGTTTGGGCCCCGCCCGTCGTTCTCATCAAACGTGGTCCCCGGGGCGCCAGGCTCCTCACCCCGGTGCGCTATCTGGATATCCCGGCGCAATTTAAGGGGCGCCCGGTGGACACCCTGGGGGCCGGGGACGTCTTCGCCGCCGGCTACCTGGCCGGCCTCCTTATCGGCCTCTCGCTGCCCCAGGCAGCGCGCCTGGCGGAGGCGGCCGCGGCTTACAAGTTGGGCGGCCCCGGACGACAGGGCTACCCGGACCGGGAGGTTATGGAAAGGATCATCGCGCGATTGAGGTAAAGAGGTTCTGTTTTGAAAAGTTGTCAGTTGCCAGTAATCAGTGATCAGTAAATGCTAATTAAGTGAACTAGTTACTCCCTCTCCCCCAACGGGGGAGAGGGTTGGGGTGAGGGGGGCATAAGGATTTTCATGAATTATGGGTGAGCCGCAGGCTCATGAGCGACTGCTTCGGATGACTTTCCAGCAGCCGGGGACTAGGCGGCGTTAGGTTTGATCACCTTAAAGATGGAATAAAGAGGAAAACCATTAATGTTTAGAAGTTTCATACAAATGACAGCACTAATTTTAACGTTTGCTGGCTCATATTACTTATTAAGGGTCAATCTTGGTTTTTCGCCTGATACCATTGCAAAAACTTCTATGCTAAATCATACTGGCTTTAACGAAGAAATTGCTAATATTCTTTCTAAGGAATATGTTTATACTTACATAGGCTTCATCTTATTAATTCTTTCCCTTTTCTTACAAATAATATATTTATTATTGCCGATGACGATAGCTGATCTTGGAGGTCTTAATCATTGGGGCATTTTTCTTTCTTTTGGTTTTTGTGCTATTTTTCTAATTCTTTTAAATTGGTATTCAAAAAAATTATTTCACAAATATTTTATCGAAAGCATGGAAATTATAAGAAAGAAATTAAATAAATATATGGCTAAATAATTTTAAGGAAATATTTATGCTCCAGATTCAGGTGGTCACGGGCTGCGAAGGACCGCTGGCCTTCAATGACATTGCCTTCGAACTCTGCCGGGAGTTTCTCCCGCCCTTTGGTGACCGGTTTTTTACCCAGTTGAGCCGTTATGGCGATTACCTGGCGGACATCGCCAAACCACCGGAGTACCAGGCCGGGGACACCCTGAAGCTCATCCTCCCGTTTCTCAAGGCTCGCGGCCTCAGCAACGCCGCTATCCGGGAGTTCTCCGCCGGGAACCTTGGGCTGATGCCCGGCGCGGAGGAGACTTACCGCTTCTTGCACGGATTCGGCTTTCCCATCTTCGAGATCAGCACCAGCTACCGCCATTTTGCCGAGGCGGTGGGAGGCAGGCTGGGGTTTGACCCGGAGCACATCTTTTGCACCGAACTGGACCTGGATCGCTACCCGCTGGGGCCCGGGGAAACCGCGGAATTGCGCCGTCTGGAAGAGGAGATCCTGGGGGCCCCGGCCATCGAGTTGCCCCCGGGAGCCGCCTCGCTCACGGAGCTGCCCGCCCCGGTCCAGGAGGCCATCGGCCGCCTGGAGCAAATCTTCCGGGAACGCCTGCCCCGGATGGAGATCGGCGCCATCTATCGGGAGATCTCGCCGGTGGGCGGGGCGGAAAAGGCCAGGATCGTGGCCGACAGCCTGGCCAGAACCGGCTTAAGGCTGGCGGACACCATCTACGTGGGGGACAGCATCACCGACGTACAAGCCTTCCAGGCGGTGCGGGGCGGCGGCGGCCTGGCCATCTCCTTCAATGGCAACCGCTTCGCCCTGAACGCCGCCGAGGTGGCGGTAGTGTCGGACAGCGCCTGGCCCATCGGGCTGCTGACCGCCATCTTTCGCCTCTGGGGCAAAGAAGGCGTGCTGGAAGTGGCCTCCCCGGAGCGCCGGGGAAAATCCCGGGCCCTGGTGCTGCCGGAGGAGATGATTGAACCCATCACCATGGGACTCCAGGGCCGCCGCTTCAATCTCTATCTGACCCAAGGACCCGACCTGGAGAGGCTGGCCCAGGAGAGCGAAGCCATGCGGGCCAGCCTCCGGGGTGAAGCCATCGCCGCCCTGAGGTGAGGGGCCGAGCCCAACCCATAAAAGGCAGGGGCGACCCGATCGGTCGCCCTATCTTTAGCAAAATCTAGCCGCAATCCTACAGCAAAGGGAAGCCCAAAAGGCGATTTTAGACAAAGGCAGCCAAGCCTGGCGCATAATCTTAAGCCTATGCATGATCTCGGAGAGGCTCATCAGAGTTCTTCTTTTGGGGGCAGGATTCTCGGCGCCAGGGGAGCCATCGCCTCGGAGCATTACCTTTCGGCCCAGGCGGGCATGGACCTTCTGAAGGCCGGGGGCAATGCCTTTGATGCCGCGGTAGCCGCCGCCCTGGTGGAAGCGGTGGTTAATCCCCACATGTTCACCCTGGGGGGCGAATGTCCAATGCTCCTTTACGTGGCCGCGGAGGACCGGGCCGTGGCCGTCAACGGCAATACCATGGCGCCGGCCAAGGCAACACTTAAGGCCTATGGGGATCGAGGGCTGGACCTCATCCCGCCCATGGGGGTCCTGGCCGCCGGGGTCCCGGCCGCGGTCAGCGCCCTCCTGGAGGTTCTGAAACGGTACGGTTCCATGCCTTTGGAGGACATCGTGGAGCCCGCCTATGTCCTGGCGCGGGAGGGGTTCCCGTTGCACGAAGGCCTGGTCAACCTGCCGGGATTCGGCCTGAAGGACAATCGCCGGCGGTTTGCCCGGGAGTGGCCGGGGTCGGCGTCGATTTATTTACGGGGGGACGACCCAGGGCCGCGGGTGGGGCAGATATTGGTCAACGCTCCTCTGGCCGGGGTGCTGGGGGCGTTTAAGGCAGCCGCCCGGGCCAAAGGTCAACGGGTTGCGGGGCTTAACGCCGCCCTGGATCTGTTCTACCGGGGTGAGGCGGCAGAGGCCATGGCCACATTTGTCCAAGAGCGGGACGGCCTGCTGGAATTTTCGGACTTCGCCTCCTTTGGCACCCGTTTTGAGGATCCCGTCCGGGCGGACTTCAAGGATCACACTGTCTTCAAGTGCGGCCCCTGGTCCCAAGGCCCGGTCTTTTTGCAACTCTTACGGCTCCTGGACGGCTTTGACCTGGCGGCTCTCGGCCACAACTCACCGGACTATCTTCACCTGTGGGTGGAGGCCGCCAAGCTGGCCTACGCGGACCGCGAGCAGTATTACGGCGACCCGGAGCAGGTTTCGGTGCCCTTAGAGGAGCTCTTAAGCGAAAAGTATAATGTCCTCCGCCGCCAGCTTATCGATGGGCATCGGGCAGATCTTAAGCTGCGCCCCGGAGACCCATGGCTCCCCGGGGCCTTGCTGCCCAAGACCGAAGTCCGGCAAGCCAAGAACTGGGGGCATGGGACCGTGCACGTGGCGGTGGCGGACAAGCATGGCAATATGGCGGCCCTCACCCCCAGCGGCGGCTGGATTTCGGGCAACGAAGTGATGCCTTCGTTGGGGTTTGCGCTGGGGACCCGAATGCAAACCTTCTACTTAGTGGAGGGCCACCCCAACGTGGTGGCGCCGGGCAAGCGGCCCCGGACCACCCTGAGTCCCTCCCTGGCCTGGCATCGGGGCCGGCCCTGGATGGCCTTCGGCACCATGGGCGGGGACCAACAGGACCAGTGGACCAGCCAATTTTTTTTGAACCGGGTGGTATTCGGCATGTCCTTGCAGGCGGCCATCGAAGCCCCCAAGATTACGTGCGACCACGTTCCCGGCACCTTTTACCCGCATGCGGCCGCGCCCGGCCAGGTGCGGCTGGAAGGGCGGGTTGCCCGGGAAACCGCCGAAGAGCTAAGCCGGCGCGGCCACCAGGTCTTATGGGCGCCGGATTGGTCGGCGGGCTATATCTGCGCGGTGGCCAGAAACGATAACCGGGTGCTGGAGGCGGGGGCGGACCCGAGGGGCAATAAATCTCCGGCGTTCCCGGCTACGGCGCTGGCGTGGTAGCCCGGGCGGACCAGGTTTTTACCAAGGAGAAGCCATGGACGCTCATCAAATCAAGTATCGGGAAAAACTGGCGGAACACCTGATCAAGCACCTGACCAAGAGAAGGATGGCGGCCAGCTTCGCGCCCACCGCGGCCCAGGCCCGGGAAGAAATCGTGGCCATGATTCCGGCGGGCGCTACCGTCGGCCGCTGCGGCTCCATGTCGCTGGTGGAGATGGGGCTCTGGCAGGCGCTGGCCCAAAAACCCGGGGTGGAGGTGATAGATCCTTTTCTTCCGGGTTTAAGGCCGGAAGAGGTTTATGCCTTGCGGCGCCAAAGCTTGCTGGCGGACTATATGATCACCAGCACCAACGCCCTGACCATGGACGGGAAACTGGTGAACCTGGATGCCACCGGCAATCGGGTGGCGGGCCTGTGCTTTGGCCCGGAGAAGGTTATCGTGGTGGCCGGCATGAACAAGGTGACCCCCGATCTCGAATCCGCCCTGGCCCGGGTTAAAAACCATGCGGCTCCCATCAACGCCATGCGGGCCGGGATGGCCACCCCTTGCGTGGAAGACGGCATCTGCCACAACTGCAAAAGTCCCAGTAGAATCTGCAATATGTAGTCGATCATCGAGGGCCCCATTATTGAAAATCGGATTCACGTTAAACTGGTAGGCGAGGATTTGGGGTACTGAGATCAGGGCGGCAGTGGTTGGTTCTTGGGCTAGAAACGGTGATGCCGGGTTTGTTTCCCTGGTGAAAACTTTGGCGGGGTAACCCCGGTCTTGGGGTCATCTGCCGCCAGCCGCACTTTCCCCCCGTCAAGCTGCAAATTTATCCCCTCCGGAGGTTAAGGCCTTCAGCTTGTCCTGCCGTTTTAGGGCGTCAGGGGCCCTGGGTAAGGATTGTGCTGAAGAATTATCGGGAACCGTAGAAATTTTTCTTGACAAAGGGGAGAATCAGACAGTAATAAATTGGTAAGACCATATGATGATTAGATGAGCAGACGGCTTTATCATCTAACCTCGAATTGACTGGTGGCCGGCACAGGATAAAGTCAATTATTCCATACCCTTATGTTAAGAAAGTATTGTGGTTATGGAATTAAAAGTCAGCGAAGCTTTGACCGGTGATGTCGGCAAGGGTTGGGCTCGCCTGAACCCTGAAGATATCCAGGCCCTGGGCGCCGTCCTGGGAGATCTCATTGAAATCGCCGGCAAAAAAAAGACGGCAGGCAGGGTCACCGGGGCCCTGGGCCAGGGCCACGAAAAACAGAACATCCAAATCGACGGGCTGATCCGGGCCAATGCCCAGGTCAAAGTGGGCGACACGGTCCAGATCAGGAAGGTTCCCCGCCAAACCGCCACCACCGTTATCCTCTATTTCTTGGAGGCCAATTGCCCCCTGCCCCAGGAAGCCGAACTGGAACATTTCGGCAAGGTGCTCCAGGGATACCCGGTGTTTCTAGGCGACAAGATCAACATCCCGCTTTTCGGCGGCCGTGACCGTTTCTTCCGGGTAGAGGCGACCTCGCCTTCCGGCCCGGTCATCATCAACCCGCAGACCAATTTTGTTCTCCAGAAACCCGATTATCAGGTGAACGGCGCCGCCCAGGTCTCCTATGAAGACATCGGCGGCCTGGACAAAGAACTCCGGCTGGTGCGGGAGATGGTGGAACTTCCCCTGCGCTATGCCGAGGTTTTTGAAAGACTGGGGATCGAAGTCCCCAAGGGCGTGCTCCTCTATGGCTCTCCCGGAACGGGCAAAACCCTGATTGCCAGGGCCATCGCCAGCGAGGTCAAACTCCATTTCATCAAGGTCAACGGTCCCGAGATTATCCATAAGTTCTACGGAGAAAGCGAGGCCAAGCTCCGGGAGATCTTTGAGGAGGCCGCCAGCCAGGCCCCCAGCGTAATTTTTATCGATGAGATCGACGCCATCGCCCCGAAACGGGCTGACGTGCTGGGGGACGTGGAAAAACGGGTGGTGGCCCAACTGCTCGCCCTCATGGACGGCATGGTCCCCCGGGGCCAAGTGGTGGTGATCGGGGCGACCAACATTCCGGAGAAGGTGGATCCGGCCCTGCGGCGGCCCGGCCGTTTTGACCGGGAAATCACCATCCCGGTGCCCAACGCCGAGGGACGCCGGGCGATCTTGAAGATCCACAGCCGGCGCATGCCGCTGGCCCCGGATGTCAACCTGGAACGTCTGGCCCAGGTCACCCATGGTTTTGTCGGAGCGGACCTGCAGGCCCTCTGCAAGGAAGCGGGCATGGTGGCGTTCCGCCGATATCTTCAGGTTCTCGGGGGCGGGAATCCCGAGGCCTTCCTGAATACCTCGGAAAACCTGCAGATCACCTCGGAAGACTTCCTGACGGCCCTGCGGGAAATCGAACCCTCGGCCACCCGGGAGTTTTTTTTGGAAAGGCCGACGGTCAGATGGGAGGACGTGGGGGGACTCAAGGAGATCAAGGCGGCCCTCATTTCCGTAGTGGACTGGCCCTCTAGATATCCGGAGCTGTTCGACGAAGGGCGGCTGTCGCCTTCCAGGGGGATTTTGTTCACCGGACCCTCCGGCACCGGCAAGACCCTCATGGCCAAGGCCCTGGCCAATAAAACCGGTTTGAATTTCATTCCCATCAGCGCTCCCATCCTGTTCTCCAAATGGTTGGGGGAATCGGAAAAGGCCCTGCACGAGATCTTCAAAAAAGCCAAACAATCCGCGCCGTGTATCCTGTTTTTCGATGAGATCGATGCCCTGGTGGCCCGGCGGGGCGCTGGCAGCGAAGTGGGCGCCCCGGAGCGGGTGGCCAGCCAGTTCTTCAACGAACTTGATACGCTCAGCGACCTCTCGGAGGTCATCATTTTGGGAGCCACCAACCGCGAGGACCTGCTGGACCCGGCTTTGATGCGGGCGGGCCGGCTCGATTTTGTGCTTCCCTTTCCTGTGCCTGACGAGGCCGCCCGGCTTGAGATCCTTAAGGTACATACCAAAGATAGGCCCTTGAGTGCTGAGGTGGACCTGAAGGAACTGGCCAAAGAAACCGCAGGCATGGCCGGTTCAGACCTGGCGTATATCTGCAAGAGAGCGGCCATCCTGGCAATCGGGGATGTGATCAGTTTGCCGGGGGAGAGCCGGAGAACGGGGCTCTCGGTGTCGGTGGGTCATTTTAGGGCGGCCATCAGTGAGGTCCAAAGGACGAGGGAACCATGAGATGTTAAAAGCGGTGGAAAAGAAAAGGGCTTATCAGGATGTGGTCAAGCAGATCATCAATCTCATTCAAAAGGGCAAGCTGAAGAAGGAAGACCAACTGCCCTCCGAGAGAGAATTGACCGAGGTTTTCAAGGTATCCCGCACCACGGTGCGCGAAGCGATTCGTTGCCTGGAATCGATGCGGCTGGTGGAGAGTCGGCAAGGCAACGGCACGTACGTGCTGGCGTCAGGCCAGGATGTCTCGATCCAGTCTTTGTCCGCGGCCCTGTTTTATGAGAAAGATGATCTCAAGGATATCTTTTACATCCGCAAGATCATCGAACCCTTCATTGCTCAGCTGGCGGCAGAGTATGCCAGTCCGGAAGAGGTCAAACAGTTGGCAGAAATGGTCAGGGCCCATGAAGAGAGCCTGGCCTCCGGGGCGAACACGGTGGACTTCGATACGGCCTTCCATATGACCCTGGCCCGGTCAGCCAAGAATCGGGTTATGAGCCGCCTGGTGAATGCCCTGATTGACCTTTTGGCTGAGTCCCGGAAAGAGATTCTCCAGAGTGACCGGCGGGCGGTGGAATCCCTTCGGGGTCACAAGATAATCCTGGACGCGGTTAAAATGGGTGATTGCGTAGGGGCGCGGGAGGCCATGCGCCGTCATTTGCAGGAGATTGAAAAACTCTTATTCAAAGGGAAGAAGGGAGGTGGGAGGTGCAGGTAGTGGCTCGGGAAAACAAGATGGCAGAGTTTTTAAAACATCAGTCTGACTGATGACATAATCAGGAGGGATGTATGGCCAAAATTACCGAAATAACCATTTGGACCCGTGGAGTAACCATGGACAAGGAGGGCCGCGATATTGCCGGCGCCATCGGCAAAGCGGCCGAAATGGAAGGCAAGCACGTGATGGCCTTTGATAATTACGAGGACCTCCCGGACCGCGTGTTGGTGACGACTCGCAAGTACGTCAGGATCAGCGATGAAGAGATCGAGCACAAGTATGTCTACACCAATGACCATCCTGACGTAGTCATTGTCGCGGAGCCGACCATCGTCAAAGGGATCAATGTGTTGAGGGGGATGCCGGAGGGTGGTCTCCTGCTGATCAATACCGCCCGTGAGATTGACTACATGCTCCAGTTCATTCCCAACGCTGACGTGCTCGGGGCCGTCGCCACCGTGGACGCGGACGGCATCTCGGGCGTTAAGACCGTGGATTTTTCGGGTTCCGAGGGCGGCACTGACGCGGTGGGCATTGGCGCCGGGATCGCCGCGCCGATAGTCGGCGCCATGGCCAAGATCAGCGGCCTGATCAAGAAAGAGGACCTGGCCAAGATCGTCAAGGACGTCTCCGGCATGGAAAAGGGTTACGCGGAAGTGAAGCTGCGGAAGTTTCGCAAGACCCGCGTCGAGTATTCCTGGGGCGGATGAAAGACCCAATAATTCGAACAACATATGCAAAAAGGAGCATTGTGCTATGTCTAAAAAGCTTCCAGAATTCGGAACCATAAACGTTCCCCATGACCGAGCAGTACCCTTCGGGGCAATTACACCTGCTCCCGTAAACCAACAGGATCTTTTTGTGACGTCAAACTGGCGGATTGTGCGGCCGGTCATTGACCACGAACTATGCACCCGCTGCCTGACCTGCTATATCCACTGTCCGGATGCCTGCTGGTCTTACAATGAGAAAGAGGACCTGATGGAGTGGAACTGGAAGTTCTGCAAGGGCTGTCAGGTCTGCATCCAACAGTGCCCGGTAGATGCCCTGTCCCCGGTGCCGGAGCTCGATTTTGAGGACGGCGTCCACCGTTTGGAAAAACCCTTCTAGGGGAGGAGAAACGATTATGCCTCAAGAAAGAAATTTAACTGGCTGTTCAGCCGCCGCTCAGGCGGCCAAGCTGGCAGAAGTCGAAGTGATCTGTTCCTTTCCCATCCGTCCCTATACCGCGATCATGATGGAGCTTGCCAAGATGGTCGCCAATGGCGAGTTGGATGCGGAATTCATCCACGGCGAAGGGGAGCATGCCCAGCTCTCCGTGGTGCTGGGGGCCTCCGCCGCCGGGGCGCGGGCCTACACCGGAAGCGCCGGGGTTGGGGTAACCTATGCCTTTGAATTATACAGTCCGGTAGCCGGCGGCAGATATCCGGTGCAAATGGCGATCGCCGACCGGACCCTGGACCCCCCCGGCGATTTCGGCTCCGAGCATACCGACGCCCTGTCCTTTAGGGACCAGGGTTGGCTGATGGGTTGGGCCTGCAGCCCCCAGGAGGTATTCGATAACACCCTGATGGGGTTTCGGATCGGCGAGGATCCTCGGGTGATGCTGCCCCAGGCGGTTTGCCAGGACGGGTACTTTATCTCCCACATTCCCGACAAGGTGATCGTGGCCGACCTGGCCCAGGTGAAGGAATTCCTGCCGCCGTATAGCGCCCCTCATCCGTTAAGCACGACCTGTCCGGTCTCCCACGGTCCCCAGATCCGGCCCGACCAGGGTGCGCCCATGGACGCGCAGAGGGCGGCGACTTTTCTGGAGGTCCCGAAAGTCATTAAAGAGGCGGTGGCGGACTTCAACCGGATCTTCGGGCGGAACTATGACCCCTTCCTGGAGAAATACAGACTGGAGGATGCCGAAATCGCCTTCTTCATTATGGGCGCCCACGCCAATACCTGCCGGAAGGCAGTGGATGCCTTGCGGAAAAGCGGACTGAAGGCGGGCATGGCCCGGCTGCGCTGGGTGCGCCCCTGGCCGACCCATGAGATTGCGGAAGCCTTGAGTCATGTCAAGGCGGTGGGGAGCGTAGAAACGAGCACTTCCTACGGTGGCGCCATGCGGGGCGGCAACCTGATTCACGAACTCCGGGCTTCCCTCTATGACCTGGACGCAAGGCCCGTAGTCACCTCTTTCATGGCCGGTCTCGGCGGGGAAACCATCTGGTCTGAGGATTTCTATTATATGGCCAAGGTGCTCTCCAAGATGGCCAAGGACAAGAGGGCCGACCGGTATGTCCGCTGGATTGGGTTCGAAGAATAACCACTCTCTTGATTAACCATGGAGGACGATTCATGAAGCCTTTTGATTATAAGTTTCAGAGTTTTGAGCCGATCAAATCATTCCGCGGCGCGCCCGTTGAAGAAATGTACGTGCCGGGCCACCGCACCTGCGCCGGATGCGGTCCCGCCCTAAACTATCGGCTGGTGGCCAAGGCCGCGGGGCGGGATACGATATTTATCGGCCCCACGGGCTGTATGTATGTGGCCAATTCCAGCTACCTGTGCACGCCTTATGCCGTCTCCTGGATTCACGCCCAGATCACCAACGGCGGCGCCGTGGCCTCGGGAGTCGAGGCGGCGTATAAGATCATGGCCCGCAAGCGTAAGTATGACGGACCCTTCCCCAATATCATCGTCATGGCCGGTGACGGCGGCTCGGTGGACATCGGCCTGCAGGCCATGTCCGCCTTGATGTACCGCGGCCACAAGGTCCTGTTTATCTGCTATGACAATGAATCCTATGCCAATACCGGGATTCAGACCTCACCCACCACGCCGTATGGGGCCCGAACGACCTTCACGCCTCCGGGCAAAATGATCCCGGAAGGAAAGACCCTGTTTCCCAAAGACCCGCCGCAACTGGTTATCGGCGGGCATCCGGCGGTGAAATATGTGTCGACCACCTCGGTGGCTTATCCCCTGGACCTGATGAACAAGGTGAGGAAGGCCCTGAACCAGGAAGGCCCGACCTTCATGCACATGCTTACTCCCTGCCCCAAGGGCTGGCAGTTTGATGAGAAGCTCACCATGGAGATGGGCAAGCTGGCGGTGGAGACCGGCATGTGGTCCCTCTACGAGTGGGAGGACGGGGAATACAAATACACCCATATCCCCAAAAAGTACAAGCCGGTAGGCGAATACATGAAGCACCAGGGGCGTTTTGCCCATCTCAAGAAAGAGCATATAGCCAAGATGCAGGCTTTCGTGGATCAAAAGATCGCGAATGTCAAGGCTACCGCTAAACCCGTAGAGGCGGCTCCCCCGGTGACTACTTAGGAGAACCGGCTTGTCAAAACAGGTGCAGGGTCTTCACCGACCCTGCACCGCGATCCCGGTAGGGAGGATCAATTCATGAGTGCCCAGGCTGATTCTGAATCTGAGAAGATTCACAGGTCTTTCACCAGCAAACCATGGATCCAGTTGGTGGCTGGGGTAGTTGGCATGATGATGATCTCAAGCCTCCAATATGCGTGGACGCTGTTTGTACCCTCATTTACGCAAACCTTTAAGTGGTCCCTTCCGGCCGTGCAACTGGCCTTTACCCTGTTTATCGTTTTTATGACCTATTCGGCGCCGCTAACCGGCTATCTGTTAGACCGGTTCGGCACCCGCCTCTTCTTCACCCTGGCCGCCTTCTGTGTGGGCATCGGCTGGTCGGCCTTGGGGTCGGTCAAGTCGTTGTCTGCGCTCTATTGCTTCTATGGCCTGGCAGGCGTAGGAGCCAGTTTTGTTTATACCGGCGGCATAGCTACCGCCCTCAAATGGTGGCCCCAAAAAAGAGGATTGGCCTCCGGCGTGATGGCGGCTGGTTTCGGTTCAGGTGCGGCACCCTTCATCCCCTTGTTCGGGTATCTCTTGGCAAGCTACGGTTATGGGACCACTTTTCTGTGGACGGGAATAGGTTTCTGCGTCATTCTCCTCATTGTGGCGCAAGTCCTCCATTTTCCTTCCGAGGCTCTAACCGCCAGCGTATCTGCCTCGCCGTCTGCTGCTCCCAAGGTACAGGAGCGCGGTCTCACTCCCATGGAGATGTTGAAGAGCCCCCAATTTTACTTAATATACTTAATCTTTGTAGCCATGGCCTCCGGTTATTTGATGGTAACGGCCCAGGCTAAGCCCTTCGCCAAAGATTTGGGCATAGCCGCCAATATTGTTATCCTTGCCGTTACCCTGAACAGCATCGGCAATGGCCTGGGGCGTGTGGTGTGGGGCTTTCTATCCGACAAGCTGGGACGTGAGAATGCCATGGTGATTGACTTTCTCATTTGCGCCGCGGCCGTGGCCTTGCTGCCGGTCCTGGGGCGCAACCCTATCTTCTTTGTGCTGTTGATCGTGGTGGCTATGTTCAGCTTCGGGCCAATTTTTGCCTTTTTCCCGCCCATCACCGCGGACCGCTTCGGCACCGCCTATTTGGCGACCAACTATGGCTTCGTTTACAGTGCCAAGGGCGTCGGCGGTATCGTCGGCGGAGTTATCGTTTCTTCCCTCATGCTTTGGGTCGGCTGGACCTTGACCTTTTACGGCGCCGCCGCCCTGGCCGTGCTGGCGGCTTTGGGGGCGCTCATCTTGAAGCGTGTCTCCAGGCCTGATTTGGGGAAAGCGATTGCCCCCGCGGGGAAGCGGTCTTTTTCCTGAAGGGCGCTGTCCAATGAGATTCTTAGTTGCCGGTGGAGCGGGAGCAGTGGGCCGGGACCTCACCTCAGCCTTATTAGGAATGAGCCATGAGGTGAGGGTTCTCGACACCCGCACCGAAGGCTTCCCCCTCCCAGGTCAGAAAAACCTGGAACTGATCACGGGGAAGGTGGAAGATCCCTCTCATACCTGCAGCTTTTGAGGCTTTGGGGATAAGACTCTGGTTTTGGCAGGTAACTATGATGCAAAGGAGAGCGATGGCCCTCTCCAGTTTTCATGGATAGGTCTGTCGGGTCGGCATGATCAAAATCTCCTGGGGGTTGACGTTGGCTGGCTGGGCGAAGGCATAGACAAGGGCATTGGCAATGTCCTCGGGCTTGAGAGCTGCGAGCTGGTCGCGGCGGGCCTTCATCTCCCCTTTGGGAATGTTGTAACCCCAATTGGTGTAAACCGCCCCGGGCTCGATGAGCGAAACCCGGATGCCCTCGGGGCCGAGTTCCTTACGCAGGGCATCGTGCAGGCCGACCACCGCGAATTTGGTCGCATTGTAGACGGCAAATCCGGCAATGCCATGGCGCCCGCCCACGCTTGAAACCGTTGCGATCATCGCACCCGGGCGGCCGCGCATCAGGGGAATGGCCTTACGGGTGCAAAACAACACCCCATAGAGGTTGACATTGATAGTGGCCCGCCATTCCTCGGTTTTGCCTTCGACAAAGGAACCGCCATAACCTATTCCGGCATTATTGAAGAGGAGGTCAAGGCCACCAAAGCGGTGCTGTACTTCGGCAAAGAGGCGCTCCACGGCAGCCTCGTCGCCGACATCCGTGGGTAACACCAGGGCCAACTCGCCAAGTTCCTGAGCCAGCCCCTTAAGACGATCGACTGACCGGGCCGCCAGGATCACCTGTACTCCCTCGGCCACTAGGGCTCGGGAAGCGGCTTCGCCGATCCCGCTCGATGCCCCTGTCACCACCGCCACCTTGCCGCTCAAATTGGTCAACTGCATGGATCTTGCCCCCCTGGAAATCTATCATGATGGCCTGGTTAAAATTCCGCCGGATCACCTCTTTCTGACCTTCACCATGGGCGAGCCTCGAGGCCCCCCTGATTTGCTAATTTATACCTGTTATTTCATTTAGTTATACTATTCTCTCCCTTTTTCTGCGGCATAATCCAGGAAAACATACCAGCTCAGGTCAAGGTCTTTTTATCCCTTCTTTTTCTTCGCGTATTTCTGCGGCTGGGCAGCGAACTGGTCCCGGCAAAGCTCCGAGCAGAACCAGTAGGTTTCGTCTTCAAAGTCATATGCGAATTTGCCGTGCATGGCGGTCAGGTCAATATTGCACACCGGATCCACGTCGCATCGGGGCGTACTCTTTTCGGTCACGGATCATGCCCTCCTCAACATTTCTTTTTAAGTTAATTATCCGCAGCCTGGGCGTCAAGGAAGCGCTAGGAGCATGCCACCGGCGAGACGCCTGTACTGCTTATCAGAAACCTCTGGGAAAATCCGAATGTGGGTGTTTTGTTTTTATGTCAGGGCCGTCCGCGGCTGTCTTTCACCCTCAAGCCACCGGCGAGGGCACCCGCGTCACATATGGATTAATCGGGGAAGTTACTTAAATTACTTGGATTTTTGCAGAGATCTCTCATCCGCTTGCTCAATCTTTCGAAGTCACTCACCTCCACCGCCGCCGCGGCCAGGGCTTCCTTGAGCCGCGGACTGAGAAGGGCGGTCAGCTCTTGCCGGCGGCGGTAAGCCGGCAGTCCCGGGTCGGCGTAAAGCCCGGGATGGCTGTAAATCTCGGTGACCCCCGCCTGCAGCCGGGGGATCAGGTCCAGGAGATAAGTTTCGGTCATGCGGCCATGGTTTAACAGACCAAAGAGCTGGTCGTTATAGAAGAGCCCCGCGGCCTGGGCCTGGCGCCGCGCCCGGCGGCAAAGCAGGGCGAAGATGAGCCCCTGCGCCAGCTTGGGAAAGGGATGGTCCGGGGCCAGGGCCAGGGTGGTGCGCCAGTCCTCCCGGACCAGACGCACCGCGGGGATAGCGTATTCCCGGGCCAGCTCCACCACCAGGGGAAAGATTCTCGGGTGCATGTGCAGGTTGAGGTGGCTGTTCAGGTACCAGGGGTAGAGGCCCAGCCGCAGCACCGCCTCGATCTGGGCCGCCAATTCCCGGCGGATTTCCGGCAGGAGCCGCGGATAAAAAAAATAGCGCCATCCCACCGCCACCGGCTGGTTGCCGAAACGACCCCGGGCGTCCACCAGATGAGGAATCTTTTCGGGGGACGAAACGGCCCGGCCTTTGATGAGGGTGAGATGCACCCCCAGGCAGAGGCCGGGAAGCTCCCGGGCCAGGCGGACGGCCGCCTCCACCTGTGGCCCCGCCGCCATCAGGCTGGCGCAACGGAGCAGTCCCTGGCGGTGTGCCAGGGTCACCGCGCCGTTCACGGCCTCGGATAAGCCAAAATCATCCGCGCTGAAGATGACGGTGCGCCCGGTGCAGCCCCCCCGAGAGGGGGAGGCCAGGGACCCGCAGCCGCCGGCCCTTGCTGCCGCCCTCCCCTCCCCCGCGGCCTTTACCCCCGCACCCAATGGCGGCCCTCCAGCAAGGCGGCCACGTCCACCATGCGGCTCAGGGTTCCTTAGCCGTTATCGACAACTATCCCCAGCCTCCACCTCGACCTCCGGGCACTGGCGCCGCCGGAACATGAAGCTTAAAAACTGCCGGCCTTCCTTGAGCAGCCGCCGCCGTTCCCCGGAATCCCGCAGCATCACCAGGGCCGCCCGGCCCATGTAGCTGGGGCGGAAGTAAAAGCGGCGGTAAAACTTGGGCACTGCCGCGAAAATCTCCGCCGCCGACAGACCCGGATAATCCACCACGCACTGTTGATACCCCGTCCGGCCGTGCACCCGGGCCTCGTCCTGCAAGTATCCCCGCTCCCGGCAAAAGTCGTAAAACTCGGTGCCCGGATAGGGAGTGGCCAGGGAAACCTGGATGGTGTCCGGGTCCAGCTCACAGGCAAATCGCATGGAGGCCTCCAGGCTGGCCCGGGTTTCCCCCGGCAGGCCCACCATGAAGGTGCCGTGCACCTGAATGCCCAATTCCCGGCACCACTTGACCAGGCGGCGTCCCAGGTCCAGGGTGGCGCCCTTGCGAATGTTTTTTAAGACCTGGGGGTCGCCGGTCTCGAAACCCACCACCAGCAGCCGCAGCCCCCCCTCCTTCATGGCCTTTAGGGTCTCGTAGGAAGTGGTGACCCGGGCGGTGGTGGACCAGAGAAAATTTTTGTTAAGGCCGCGGAATTCCCGGCCCAGGCTGCGGGCCCGTTCGCCGTTGGCGGTGAAGGTATCATCGTCGAAAAAGATCTCCGCGGCCTGGGGGAACAACTCCAGGCTGCGGCGCACTTCCGCCACCACGTTGGCCACGCTCCTGACCCGGTAGCGCCGGCCGGTGAAGGTCTGGGGCCAGAGGCAGTAAACGCAATGGCTCGGGCAGCCCCGGCCGGTATAAAAGGAGACGTACGGGTAACGCAGGTAGGGAATCTGATAGTTTTCCATCTTCAGATCCCGGTGATAGATTTCGGTGACCATGGGCAGGGCGTCCAGGTCCTCGAGGTAGGGCCGATCCGGGTTGTGATGAATGGCATCGCCCTGCCGGTAGCTGACCCCCTGGATTTCCTGCCAGGGACGTCCCTGGGCGATCTCCGCCACCGCATAGTCGAATTCCCGGCGGGCCACGAAATCCACCTGGGGGCCGGCGGACAACGATTCCTGGGCCAGGATGCTCACCTGGGGCCCCACCAGGCCTACCAGCAATTGCGGGTTTTTCTCTTTGAGGCGGCTGACCGTTTTCAGATCGTGCCGGAAAGAGGCGCTGGTGGTGAAGAGCACCGCCAATTCGAAATCGCTGGCCAGGGATGCCACCTGGGCCACCGTCAGGTTCTCCGGCGGGGCGTCCACTACCCGGCTCTCGGGAATGAGTCCGGCCGGGTAACAGAGCCAGGTGGGATACCAAAAGGAGGTGACCTCCCGGGTGGCCTGGTAGCGCGAACCGGCGCCGCCGTCAAAATCCTGGAATGACGGCGGGTTGAGCAACAGGGTGCGTTTCATCGATTAATCCTTGAGGAGCTTCGATCTGTGATCAGGGGAGGAACCTGGCAGCGAGCGCCGGTCCCACCCATAAGCAGGTGATTATGATTGTTGAATATTATCCGAGATGCGCGGTCTTGTCCAGGAAATAGCGGGCCGGTGTCAAGGCGGGGGCGTCCCCAGTTATTGGTCTGTTTCATAATCGGGCTGACATAAGATTAAAACCAGGGGGCCTGGCCCCAAAAAAAGCGTTCCCAAACCGGAGCTTGGAAACGTGAAACTTGCAACTCATTGAATAATATTCTCTTCGAAAGAAAACTGAAAAATCAAAATTGCAGGTTTACAGAGTGGTGAGGCCCTCCCGGATGGCGTACTTGGTGAGTTCCGCCACGCTGTGCATCTTAAGTTTTTGCATCATTTGCTGCCGGTGGGTTTCCACGGTCTTGACGCTCACGTGGAGGCATTCGGCAATTTGATTGGTGGACTTGCCTTCGGCCATCAGCTGCAGCACCTCTCGCTCACGGTTGCTGAGAATGGAGAAGACCGAGGCCTCCGGGCCCAGTGGCGCCTGCACATAATCCTTCACCACGATGTCGGCGACCCCCGGGCTGAGGAAAGTCTTGTGGGCCAGCACCACCCGAATGGCCCGCACCAACTCCTCGCTGGCGCAATCCTTCAGGAGATAACCGGAGGCCCCAGCTTTGAGCATATTGGCCACAAAACGCCGGTCGGCGTACATGGAAAGGGCGATCACCTTCACCTTGGGCATTTCGGAGATGATTTGCCGGGTAGCTTCGATGCCGTTCAGATCTGGCATAGCCACATCCATAATGATCACTTCGGGATGGCTCTCCCGGGCCAGCCGCACCGTGCTCCGGCCATTCTCGGCTTCGCCCACCACCTCCAGGTCCGGTTCCCTTTCCAGCAAGGTGCGCAGTCCCTGGCGGACGATCTGGTGATCTTCGGCAATGAGAACTTTGATAGCCATGCCCCCATCCCCCCGGCCTTGAGGCTAATAGTTAAGCGGCGCCACCAGAGTCAACCGGCTCCCATGTCCCGGCTCAAATTCCACCTCCAGACGCCCGCCCAGGTACTGCAAACGCTCCCGGATGCCGAAGAGCCCCAGGCCGTTGGGAGAGAGCAGAGGCGACCCGGCCCTCGGGTCCCATCCGACCCCGTCATTTTCGATGCTTACCTGCACCTCCGCAAGGCTCCGCCTGATAAGAACCAAAATATTTTTGGCCTTGCCCTCCTTGACCACCTTCAGCAGCAGTTCGCGCACCAGATGAAAGAGGAGAATCCGGCTATCATCGTTCAGGGGCTTGGGGCTTCGATCCGCGGTCACCTGCAGGCGAATGCCGCTTCGCTCCTGGATTAGCTCCGCCAGCCACTCCACTGCGGCCTCAAAACCCAGGTCGTAAAGGATGGGCGGGCTGAGTTCGAAGGTCAGGGATCTGGTGTACCGGATAGTCTGATCGAGGAGTTGGCGGATCTCCTCCATGGCCCCGCTCAGGCCGGCGGGGGCCGCTTCCCGGAAGGCTCCCAGTTTGATTTGCGCCAGGGCCAGGATCTGTCCCACCTGGTCGTGGAGCTCGGTGGCCAGGCGCCGCCGTTCCTGCTCTTCAGCCAGGGATAACTGCAAGGCCACGGAGCGGAGCTTCCCCCGGTAGTCGCGAATCTCGGCTTCCGCTTGTTTCTGCTCGCTAATATCCTCCAGCATGGCGATGACCAGCGGCACCTCGCCGGCGACGGAAAACGAGAGCGACAGGCGGCCCCAGGACAACTGGCCGTTTTTCCGCCGATAGTGACCCTCTATTTGACAGGCCTGGCGAACCCCGTCAGCCAGTCCTTTGAAAAGCTCCTGGCAGCTGCCGGCCTCTCCGCTCAGGATGAATTCGCTGAACTCTTGCTGGCGCAGTTCCTCCTGACCATACCCTAGCAGTTCCTGCAAGGCGGGATTGCTCGCCACTATCCGCCAATTTTCGTCCAACAGGGCGATACCCAGGGGAGACTTTTCAAAAATCGTGCGAAAACGGGCTTCACTATCCCGTATCAGGTATAAATAGTCCTGAATGACCAGATCGGGAATGCCTTGGCTGAGAAAAATCTTCCGGGCCTGGACTACTCGGATGGCCGCGGCCAACTCTTCAAAGACCCGCTCTTTGAGGAGGTAGCCGAAGGCCCCGGCCTTGAGAACCTCCGCTACGAATCTGCGGTCGCCGTGCAGGGACAGGCCGATCACCTTGGCCAGGGGGGCGGCGGCCGCCATCCGCCGCACCGCCTCCAGGCCAGGCAAATCGGCGCCGGCCAGGTCCAGGATGACCACGTCCGGATTAACCTCCTTCGCCAAACCCAGCGCCGATTCCCCGGTGCCGACTTCCGCCGCTACCTGGAAGTCCGGTTCCTGGTCCAAAAGGGCCCGCAATTCCTGGCGGACGTTCTGATGGTCATCGGCAAGGAGGATTCTGATGGCCATGGTTCCCCTGAAAAAAAACGCAATTATTCCTTGACAATTGTAACCTGCATAATCGCAAAAAAAAAGGTCCCCACGGTAGGGACCTGGTATCTTCCTTTTTCCGCGGCTAATCAGCAATCATTGCCTTCAGTCAACCAGTTTCCCCTGGCCCGTCAAGCCCCTCAGCGCTAAAAAATCTTGGTCTTGCTTAAAGCATGAATAGTGGTAATGACCGCCGGTCCCATGACTATGATAAAGATCGCGGGGAAAATGAACAGGACCAAGGGGATCATGATCTTCACCGGCAACTTGCCAGCCTTTTCCTCGGCTTTCTGGGCCCGCTGCACCCGGAGAAAATCGGAATGGACCCGCAGCGCCTGAGCAATACTGGTACCCATCTTATCGGATTGGATCATGATGCCCACCAGGGACTTGACGGTTTGAGCCCCGGTGCGCTCCCCAAGGTTCTTCAGCGCCAATTCCCGGGAAATCCCGGTGCGCAGCTCGGCGTTGGTGAGGTGCAGTTCGTGGTGCATTTCCACGGAGATGTTGCGGACCTCATCGGATACCCGGTGGAGGGCGGACTGCAACGACAGTCCGCCCTCCACGCAGACAACGAGCAGATCCAGGACGTCCGGCAAGCCCAGGTCGAGGCGCTCTTGGCGCCGGGCGATCAGGGCCTTCAGGACAAAGGGCGGTAAATAGAAACCGGTCCCGGCCAGCATCAGGCAAACCATAAGATTGCCGGAAGCCATCACGCCGCCCATGACATTGGCTAAGAGATACGGCAAGGCCAGGAGAAAGGGTGCCAGGACCCGGATCCCTAAAAAGATGGTAGGACCCTTGGGATGACGATAACCGGCCTGGATCAAGGAGAACCGGAGTTTGGAGGTATCCTCCTTATCCTTCATGGCATACTTGCCGAAGGAGGAGATCCAATCCAGGAAATGTCTCTTCAGGCTGCCGCCGCCGCCCCGCTGATAAAGGGACATGGCCGCGGTGGCGGGGGTCTTTTTGAACCGGTCCCGCACCATCCGGCGGTTCCCGGCGTAATGCAGGATGCCATAAACGAAAAAGGTTCCGGTGGTAAAACAGGCGCCCCAGATGAGCCAATCGAGCCCTTCCATGAGCCCCCTCCTCTAAACCTTGATGGATACCATCTTTTTCATCACCCACGCCCCGATAGCCATGCTGCCCATCATCGCGCCCAACATCTTTTTGCCTAAGGGGTCAGTGAACAAGAGCATGATATAATCCCGCTTCATGACGTAAAGCGCCAGGAAGGTTACCACGGGCAAGCCCATCAGGATCAGCGCCGAAAACCGGCCTTCGGCGGTGAGGGATTGAACCTTGCCCTTCAATTTCATGCGCTCCCGGATCAGGGAGCCGATGTTTTCTAAAATCTCCGCCAGATTGCCCCCGCTCTCGTTTTGGACCAGGACCGCGGTGACGAAGTAGCCCAGGTCCTGGCTGGCCACCCGTTCCCCCATGCGGCGCAGCGCCTGGGGGACGCTCAGTCCCAAACGCTGCTCTTCATAGGTGATGCGCATCTCCTTCCCCAGGGGCGGCTGAATCTCCTGGGCCACCATCTCCATGGTGGCCGGCAGGGTGTGGCCGGCCCGGAGGGATCGGGCCAGGAGTTCCATGGCCTCCGGCATCTGCTTTTCGAATTGCGCGGTCTTGCGCCGCTTTTTCCAGCGCAGGATAAAGATGGGCAGGCAACCCATGACCGCTGCCCCGACCCAGATCCAGATACCATCCAGAAACCTGCCGCCCAAGAGAAAGCCCACGGACCCCATGAGGGCCACCACCAGTATAAAGACCCCGGGGGGGATATAGAGATCCGCCTGAATGAGCTGGCGCTCCAGGTTGTCCACCCTGCCCCAGCCCGTCAGCCGCCCCATCAATGAAGTCACCGGACTATTCCGGTCCCGGGACTCCTGGTAGGCCTTGAAGATCTTGGCCCGGAACTCCTCCTCCCGCTTCTGCCTGCGCATCCGCTTCTTGAGCTGGCTCCGCTTCAGGTAAGGCTCCATCACCATCTGATGGATGACGGTGGTCAGCAGACAAGCCGCCACAAAGACCCCCAGGAGTTCCAGGGCGTACATGAAATTCATGCCGCCCATGTTCAAATGGCTCAAACGATCCATCGCTCTTCTCCCGTTGGAGTCGTCATATACTTAATCCAGGCCCCCGCTGGGGGGTTTGAAGATGCCGTCCATGAGCGGCGCCCCGAAGAGCCGGCAACGGTCGGCGAAGCGGGGACGCACCCCGGTGGCCACATAACGCCCCGTGATCATCCCCTCCAGGTTCATGCCGTGGCGTTCGAAGACGAAGATATCCTGCATGCTGATCACCCCACTCTCCATCCCGGTGATTTCCGAGAAGGACACCATGCGGCGGGAGCCGTCGCTGTGGCGCACCAACTGGAGGACCACGTTGATGGAGGAAGAGACCATCTGGCGCATGGCCCTTTCCTGGATGGTGATGCCCGAGAGGGAAATCATGGTCTCCAGCCGCAGCAGGGCATCCCGGGAAGTATTGGCGTGAACGGTGGTCATGGACCCCTCGTGGCCGGTGTTCATGGCCTGGAGCATGTCGATAACCTCGGGGCCCCGCACCTCGCCGACCACTATCCGATCCGGCCGCATCCGCAGGCAGTTGCGCACCAGGTCCCGCTGGGTTATCTCTCCCTTGCCTTCCACGTTAGGCGGACGGGTCTCCAGGCGGCACACGTGTTCCTGCTGCAACTGGAGTTCGGCAGAGTCTTCGACGGTGATGATGCGCTCATTGGCCGGGATGAAGCCGGAGAGGATGTTCAACAAGGTGGTCTTGCCGGCCCCGGTGCCGCCGGAGATGAGGACGTTCAGTTTGGCCACCGACACGGCCTTCAGGACCTCCCCGATTTGCGCGGTGAGGCTGCCTTTCTCAATCAGGTCCTCCAGGGTGGGGCGCTGCACGGAAAACCGCCGGATACAAAGTATGGGCCCGTCCAGGGCCAGGGGCGGGATGATGGCGTTGACCCGGGAGCCGTCGGGCAACCGGGCATCCACCATGGGGATGGACTCATCGATGCGGCGCCCCACGTTACTGACGATCTTATTGATGATTTTCAAGAGGTGCTCATCATCCTGGAACCGGATATCCGCCAGTTCCAGACGGCCACGCCTTTCGACGTACACCTGATTGTAGCGGTTTACCAGGATATCCGAAATGGTCGGGTCGGCCAACAGAGGTTCCAGGGGGCCCAGACCCAGGATCTCGAACTCCAGTTCCCGGTTCAAGCGGGTCTTTTCCGCCAGGTTCAGGGGCTCTTCCTCCTCCTCCATAAGGACCGCCAGGGCGTGCCGGATTTCCCGGGCCCGAACGCTTTCCTCCAATTCCTCCAGGGCGCTCAGGTCCAGACGCTCCAACAGCAGGTGGTGAATCCGCTTCTTCACCTGGTAAAGCCGGATTTCCCGAACCTCATCCTTCTTGGGGAGGGGCGCCGCCTGTGGTTCTCGATCTTCCTGGACCAGCCGCGGCGAAACCGCACTCAGCCCCTTCGCCTTAGCCGTCCCCAGACCCCTGTTTTCCCTCTTGTAACCCAGCCAACTCATGCACATTCACCTCCTCTAAAACAACCAGAACTTGCGCTTGGGCTCGGCGACGGCGCTCACCGCGGCCTGTTCCATCTCCGCCGGCATCTCCAGCTTCACCTGTTCCGCCAGGGCCTTCAGGTCGCGCCACAGCTTGGAGCGCGGCCCGCTGACCCTTAAAGGCGCTCCCCGGTTCAAGGCCTCCATCATTAACGGGTAATCGCTGCACAGGGTGGCGAACACCTCCTGCTGCACTACCTGTTCCACATCCCGCAGCACCAAACCGTTGCTCCGATCAAAACGGTTTATCACCAGCTTGATTTTTTGCCGCTCCCGCTGATCTTCCAGAAACGCCGGCCACAACCGCTTCAGGTTGCGCAAATCCGGAACGGTGAGACCGGTGAGCATCAGCACCAGGTCGGCCTCCAGGATCACCTGGAGAAAGAACTCATCCAGCCAGTGGCTCAGATCGACTATGGTGTATTTGTAAAGATGGCGCAAGACCGAGAAGATTTTCCCCAGGGACTCGATCTCGATGTTTTCCTGCTCCCGAAAATCCGGACAACCATGGAGCACAAACAGGTTATCCCCAAAAGGCTGCATCGCCCGCTGGACGAAAGACTGATCCAGCTCATTCAGATTCTGACACAAATCCAGAATGGTATAGGAGGGCTCCAGGTCCAGGAAATTCGCCACGTCCGGGAAGGGCAGGCCCAGGTCCACCAGGGCCAGAGGCTCCGGAGTCAGCTCGGCCATGGCCACCGCCAGGTTGACGGCCACCGTGGTGGCCCCCGCCCCGCCCTTGTGCCCGGTGACCACGATCACCTGCCCGAGGCGGGGATCCCCGGAGCTTTGCCGCTTTTTGGTTTGCCACACCCGGCTGATCGCGGCTTCCAGATCGCCGGGGGTCAGGGGCAGCGGCAGAAACTCCCTGATCCCTACCTGCATGATACGGATCAGAAATTCCGGTTCCAGGGTATGGGAACACAACAACACCGGGGTCTGCGGCATCTCCTGGGGCAGACGCTCCAGCCAAGCCGGCACGTGACTCTGCCCATCCATCTCCACCAGCACCACATCCGGTCTGGCGTTGCCGTTGAGCTGGCGGCAATAACGCTCCGGGTCGCAAGTCTGATCCAACAATTTCAGTTGGGGAAGGCTTTCCACAGCCTCCTGGATTTCCGGATGCTGGACTCCGTTCCCGAACAGCACTGAAATGGTCAAGCTATCAGACTTCACCGGTCACTCCCACGACGTCGGCCATCGCGCTTTGCCATGTAGGGTGGGCACTGCCCACCAATTCCTTCATTGCCGCGTCTTAACTGACATCCAGCTAGAGGGTGAACTTGCTGCGCTCACACCCCTTGATCACCTCCACCCACTTCTCCGGTTTCGCCTCCTTCTGAGGCTTGGGCGCCGGCGGCGGTTTCATCATGCCGGCGAACAGATTCGAGATGGCCACCCCGCTGGTTTCCACGGTGGCCTTATTGCCGCCGCCTCGCAGGGCCAGACGAATCTTCCCTTCGTTGCTGGCCAGATTCAGGATCTCGGTCTGCTCCGGGGTCAATTCCAGGGTGACGGCATTCACCACCGTGGGCTTGTCATCCCCCGTTTGCTGCCAGATCTGGCCGATGCTCAGGACCGTGATGTCTTGCAGGATGACCTTGGAATAGTTCTCATCCACGCCTTTTAGCTTCATATCCGCCAGGATGTCCACCCGGTCCCGGGGATGGAGGAAGCCGGCAACTCCGGTGACGTCATCGACCCGGACCGTCAGGGCCCTCTTGCTCTCGTCCAGCAGGCTGCTCAAGCCCGCGGCAGCCCCCACCGGGGCCAGCTTGCTGAACATGATGGGCTCCCCAGTGGAAATGGGAAAGGTGACCACCCGGCCCTCCACCTGGTTTAGGGCCGCGGCGCACTGGGGCGGAATCAGCTCCTGGGGCCAGGAGACCAGCTTGAGGGAACCGGCGGCCAGGGCGGTGCCGGGAGCGATGTCGCCGGTGGCTACCGCCACCATCCCGGTGGGCGCCGGGGTGACCTGGGTCTTATTGACCACATAACGATGAATACCAAAGGTGGCCAACAGACCGGCCACCACCGCGACGGCCATATAAGTCATTCCCTTGGGTAGGTTTGCCATAACGCTCACTCACTGTTCATGGTTGATGTGACTGCGAACTCCACCGCGGCTATCCCTTCGCTTCCAAGCCCTGTGCGGCTCTCACCTCAGGGTTCGGTTCAGGCCCCCTCTCATGCAAGCAAACCATCCTCAGGCGGCTCGTAGGCCGGCCCCGGCCTCATCATGGCTCAGTGCCCGGTTCTTGCCGCCTCCTGCAAGAATTGGGGGGCCCAGGGGCCCCCGTCAGGTGAGTTAGAGCCCAACCGGCCTCAGGCGCCGATTAGGGTGGCAGCGTTATTGAACTTGCTGCTCAGGTTGGTCCCCAAAGTACCTCTCCCTGAGCAGCCCCCCTACAGGGTGCAGGCCCCTGGAGGTCTAGATTAACTAGCGGCGCCGACGGCGCTGGCGACCTGGGTGAACTGAGTGCTCAGGTTGGTGCCAATAGTGGTCACCGCGAGGATGCACACCACCGCGATCAGGGCCACCAGCAGGCCGTACTCCACCATGGAGGCGCCGCATTCGTCCTTGAAGAAATTTACGAGCTTTTTCAAGGTGCTCTCCTTATGTAGTGGCTTAAAAGTTAACATGGCGAATTCAGTTCCTCTTTCCATCCTGAGCAGCCCTCCTTACAGGGTTTAGGCCCCTGGAGGTCTAGATTAACTAGCGCTGCCGACGGCGGTGGCGACCTGGGTGAACTTACCGCTCAGGTTAGTGCCAATAGTGGTCACCGCGAGGATGCACACCACCGCGATCAGGGCCACCAGCAGGCCGTACTCCACCATGGCGGCGCCGGATTCGTCCTTGAAGAAATTTACGAGCTTTTTCATGGTTCTCTCCTTTTTGGTATTTTGAAGTGGCTGAAAAGTTAGCATGGTGAATTCAGTTCCGGTCTCTGGCCTCGGCTTCCGTTAGCGAATTGTTTGATCAGGCCCTCCCTCTCTGATGGATTGGCAGATGCTCCTTGGTTCTGGATGGTAATATGGGTCATCGCAGGAAAAAGATAAATCGGGGTTTCCCTGGTATTTGCCTTCGATAAACATGAATTTGGGACAGGGGAATGCGGTAATCCGATAAAGAAATGGAGAGGGTCTTGCCCGCGTAGGGTGGGCCGTGTAGGGTGCGCACTGCGCACCAATTCCTTAGTCCGGCGGGCCGTGTGGGTGGGCACGAGCCCACCAATTTCTTAGTCCGGGCCGTGTAGGGTGGGCACTGCCCACCAATTCCTTAAAATCCTATTCATTTTCGGGCTGGGGGAATTAAGGAAAATAGGGTAGTAGAGCTAAATTACTGGTCGTCATTGATAACAAATTGGAAAAGGCCACTGCCCCGTGCTTTCAAGAACCCATGAAAACGTGAAAGCTCTCAACTAGGAAATGGTTTTAATAGCAGACCTATCATTCCAGCAGGATGCCAAAATGCTTAAACTTTTTCTTACATTTGCAGGTCTAAAGTGGCATCCCCAGGGAGGCAACCGCGATCAGAGGTTTTCTTGGATGGGCTTATATAAAGTGAGCGGCTGTGTGCTGCATCTTAATGACTGTGTAAACATGCGGGTTACAGGTGAGTTAAGCGGCCCCAATTTGAACGAAAGCCGCCGGCTAATGGTTTAAGTGCAACTCATGAACAACAAATAATAATCTGCCCTAGGGTCATATGAATTTCCCCCAGAATCCCATTCGTAACGATTTTTGGGATGGAATGTAATTTAATAATTTAAATTCAGTAGCAACTGCGGCAATGGGCTCCCCCACCTGGACAATATCGGCCTCATTAATCGTACCGAGGACAAATTCAGCCCTCTTGAGATAAGCGACTCTATAAGGGTTGATCTTCATGACCCGCGCACAAGTGGCGTCCACCGCCGGGAGATTGCGGCCCATGACTAGCACCCCCGCGGGTTTAGGGTCTCCCATAATGGGACCATCTCCCTCCATGCCCACGATCCCGTCCACGATAGCCAGGTGAGGGCGTAAAGTCGCCGTGATATCCAGGATGGCCTCCTCGATACCGGCATAATGGAGAACATTTTTGGGCCACCCATAATAAAGTCCGGGCATGAAACCAAATAAATTTTTCATCGAAAGGGTAATACCCGCCCAATGATGGGTTTTGAGCTTGGCCAGGGAGACGATCAAGTCCACCTGACGGAGAGTTGCCGGGAAAGTCAGACTGGTCAAACTGCTAAACTTTCCTACATTCGGCACGCTATAAGCATCCTGATAATTTAGATCAATAAAGGGAATCCGGTCTTCCCATAGCACTTCAGCTAAACCGGACTCCTCCAACACGCGTAAGGTATCTCGGCAATGTCCCGGGCCCTCGGCGACCATGACCCGGGAGGCGCCGAACTTGAGGAAGGCTTCGATGGCGCCGCGGACCACCAGGGGATGGGTATTGATCTGGATGCTGGCGGGGTTGGACTCTACGAGATTCGGTTTCAATAAAATCCGTTTGCCCTTGATTTCATTAGGAGAGATCCCCAGGTGGCGTAATCCTTCGCAAATCACTGTGGCAATGTCAGCCTGATAGCCTGGGACTTTGGCAATAAAAGTCTCAGCCTGCCATCTGCTTCTTAAAAACTTTCTCCAAAGGAAATGACCGGAAGCCGCCAAAATGGCGCCCCCGACACAAGCTCCCAGGAATTCGCGGCGGGTAAAACCCATGAGTTTCCTATTCTCTGCGAGGCAGCCCTTTATGGCGCCAGCCCGTATAAACTTTCAATTCCCCCAGATAAACGGCAAGCCAGGATAAATAGAGAGAGGGAAGCTGTGTCATAAACCCCAAACCGCGCTTGCCACCCCCAGCATTCGGAAAGCCAGCTTGGGGCGGCCACCGGTCGCTCGCCCCAGGCGCCCAAACCCAAGATTCCCCACGACAAGGCAATGGGAGTCCGCAAACTTCTCACCACATCTTTGAGATAATCTAAACTCAGTTCCAGGTTCGACCTCGCAGTCAAACTCTTAAGGGCATCGAGCGCTATGCCGGTATTCTCCGGCATTGGTCTTAATTCCTTATCGAACAAGATGGTATTACCATAATTCCATCCCCCATGCGGCAGTTGTCGGTTCAGAAGCAGGCGCGTGGCCTCCGCAATGCGTGGATGGTTACTCTGGCCGGCAACCTTTAGGGCGATAATCCCCAGCGCCGTGGGGTCAATCCAGGAATAGGTACCCGCTACCCAAGGCCAACCCTTAAGAGTGCTGTCGCTGGCGTCAGGTGACTTCTCTTGTTGCTGCAGAGCCATACCGGAGTGACCCAGCAGAAAATCCACCGCCCGGGCCAAACTGTCTTGATGAGGTGGGGATTGGGACCAGGCGAGGATGGCCAACGGCGTCGGCCAGTAGACTTCCGGATGGGACGGAGAGATACAGACTCGCCCATCCGGTAGTTGACCGGCAGCTAACCGGGAGCGCGCCCGGCTAATAATTTCCGGGTCTAAACCGCAAGCACTCAAAGATAGTATTGCCCAGGCCGTGGCATCAGTTCGATAATCGCCGTTATCGGTATTCGCAAAGCCACCTTCAGCCAAGGATCGCTTCCGCAAAACGTTAATACTGTCGGAAACCGATGGATCGATCATAAAAATTAAATATTAAGATAATTAATCGAGATTATGCAGCAACCCTGGCCGCCGCAATCCAAAATAGGTCTTGGGGACTTCTTGCCTGGAAAAAATCTCCCCAAGTTTCTGTTCTTGAAGCCGAATCCTCTCGTTAACCCTAGGTTAGCACAAATTTTCTTGAAAAAATACTTCCAGACATAAAGCTTTATAATATCACCTGGTTATGGCGTATGCCGGTCCTCCAAAAAAAATCCAACCATTTGGCCCTTACCCGTGGCATAATACTTTTGGGTGAGGCCCGATGAATCCCCTGGATATCTACCTCAAGGAATTATCCGAAATTCGCTCTTCCGGCGCTGCGATCAAAGAGATTTTCCATTGCGGCCCACTGGCTGACCTATTATTGACAGGGGGGGGATGGGACTCCTATCCCCGGGTTTGGGTTTCAGGGGCTAAAAATCCTCAGGATGGCGGCGGCGCCGGTGGGGGGAACGCGGCGAGCGGTTACCGCACGCTGCACACCGGGGCCTGGACGGGGCCAGGTGGGGGGGAGAAGGGCGGGTTGCCGGGTCCCTGTCCGGGCAGGGGGGGGCCTCAGGTTTCAAACTGATGGGGTATTTGGCCACCGCCGGTTCGACGGGCTTTATGAAAAAATTGCCCCCTGATAAAAAAATCGTGCTAACATGCTGATGATCTTCCGGGGATATCAATGTGGCTGTGCTTAAGAGGTTATAATGCGAGATCTTAGCATTATTATACCCTGTTTAAATGAAGCCGAAACCCTCGGTAATTGTATTTTGAAAGGCATGAAAAGTATAGAAGCACTCAAACTTGACGGGGAAATTATTGTGGCGGATAATGGCAGCACCGATGGTTCCCTAGAAATAGCCAGGGATCTGGGAGCCCGGGTAGTGCACGTTAACGAGAAGGGATATGGGAATGCTCTCCGGGGAGGGATCGAAGCGGCCACAGGGAAATGGATCATTATGGCTGACGCGGATGACAGCTATGACCTCGGCCAGATTGCTCCTTTCGTAGAAAAGTTGAAGGCTGGGTACGATTTGGTAATGGGTTGCCGTCTTCCCAAGGGGGGCGGGAAGATCATGGAGGGGGCGATGCCCTGGAAGCATCGCTGGGTCGGCAATCCGGCTCTCTCGGGGATCGGACGTCTTTTTTTTAAAAGCCGGGTTACCGACTTCCATTGCGGCATGCGGGCCTTTACCCGGAAAGCCTACCGGCAGATTACTCCCAGGACTACGGGCATGGAGTTTGCCTCCGAGATGGTCATCAAGGCCACCTTGCAAGGCCTGCGCATCGGGGAAGTCCCCATCACCCTCTATAAGGACGGGCGCTCCCGGCCTCCCCATCTGAGAAGTTGGCGGGACGGCTGGCGGCATCTGCGTTTCATGCTGCTTTACAGCCCTACCTGGCTCTTTCTGGTACCCGGGGTCTTGCTCCTCTTGGTAGGGACTGCCTTCGGCGCCCGCTTACAGATGGGACCCTGGAAGGTGGGCCCTTTTGGTTTTGACACCAATACCATGCTGGTATGCTCCATGTGCCAGGTGGTGGGACTGCAAATCCTCTTCTTCGGTATCTTTACCCGGGTCTTCGCCATCTCCGAAGGCTTGTTGCCTAAGACCACCAGCCCCATCGACCATATCTATAAATTATTTTCTTTGGAAAGAGGAGTTTTGCTGGGCCTGGTAATCTCCCTGGTGGGGCTGGCAAAACTGATAATGGCCGTTCTTTATTGGAAAGGGGCCAACTTTGGGGCCATGTCATATCCAGAGAGTCTTCGACAAGTCATCCCCGCCGTCACCTTCATGATGATAGGTGTGCAAATAATTTTTTCAAGTTTTTTTCTGAGTATTCTGGATATCCCCCGCAAATGAAAGTGGAGTTCCAGACCTCCCCAGGGTCTAGTAATATGAACCTGTCGCCATTTCCTATGCCACTATCGATAAAGATCAGCATGGTAACCCATTATATGCCCCCCCACCTTGGAGGCATCGAATTAATGGCTGAAAGTCTCTTCCGCCAGTACCGAGAGGCAGGCTGCGAGGTTCGCTGGATGGCCAGCCGCGTTCCTCCCCAGGCCCGCGGGACGGAGAATGGGCGCATACGGATTGGGTGTTTAAACTGGCTTGAAAGCCACTTAGGGGTCCCCTGGCCCATTTGGGGACCAACCGCCCTGCCTACCTTGTTACAGATGGTTAAGTGGGCCGACATAGTCCACATCCACGATTGTCTCTATTGTGGCAGTGCCCTTGCCATGATTTTGGCCCGTCGTCTTAAAAAACCTGTCTTGCTCTCCCAACATATAGGCACGGTGGAGTATTCCTCATTATTCCTGAACATATTGGCCCGCTTAGCCTATCAAACTCTGGGGCGCGCTGTCCTAAATGCAGCTACCTGCGTGGTTTTCTGTACTCCGTCTGCTGAGGAGTTCGGGCGGCGCCTGCTTCGGAGCCCGGAAACTTCCAGTAGCATCGCCTTGGGAGTGGATACCCGACGCTTCCATCCGCCGAATCCTGAAGAGCGTTGCCAGGCCCACCTGCGCCTTGGGCTCCCGGAAGCTGGCCAAGTGGTACTCTTTGTGGGGCGACTCTTAGAGAAGAAAGGTTCATTGGTCTTTCAAGAAGTGGTCAATTGTATCTCAGGACCGCACTTTGTCATGGTGGGAGACGGCCCACTGCGTCCGGTACCTCGGGATAATCTCACCTGGCTCCCCGTGGTACCACCTGACCAAATGTACCAGGTCTATCAGACGGCTGACGCCTTTGTGCTTCCTTCCCTGAGCGAAGGCTTTCCGCTTGCCGTGCTAGAGGCCATGGCCAGCGGGGTCCCGGTGATCGTCTCTCGCCACCTGGCTTTTGCGACCATGCTGGAAAAGGAAGGTGCCGGTTGCACGGCGGAGCGCACTCCCCGAGCTTTTTCTGCGGCTCTGGAGCGGGTTCTGGGAGAACCCGAACTGGCGGCTTCACTTGCCAGGCGTGCTAGAATGCTCGTGGAAAAGAATTGGAGCAGCAGAGGTATGACTATGAAGTACCTAGGCTTAATCCAACATCTAACCGGGAAAGATTGATTGTGGGCCCCTCTTTCTATGACGCCACCCATGGGTCCGATGGGAAAATGGCACCTCCTGACAGCCCGGGCGCTCTATCAACTTTATCGATTAAACTGGCCCGAGCGAGGAGATGTCTTGTACGCTCTGGCCAGGTTCCGAGGACCTGAGGCCCAGTAACATGACCCAGAACCCAAGTAACCCCGCTAGTGCCCCTGATGGCCTCAGGCTTGCCCTTAACCTGGCGATGGCCATCTTTGCTGTGGGTTTGCTTTTTAGCCTGTTCGTCTGGCAGGCTGGCCTAGCGAGCCGCGATTTCTATGGTAACTCCTTCCATGTCCTGTATGTCAGAAATGAGACCTGGGTGTTCATTTTGCTTTTCCTGGCTTTGTGGCTGGCACGCCCGTATCTTTTGGGGGATCGGCTCCTTTCGGTTTGGCCGGCTCCCCTCAGCCGCGACCAGTTGGCCAGATTTCCCTGGTTGTGGGTGATTGTCCTGGCCCTGGTGCTCCTTGCCTGGATAGGGAACTCCCTGGTATTACACAATTTTCCCCTTAGCAATGACGAGTTCCTGCCCCGGTTTCAGGCGCAAATCTTTATGACCGGCCAGGTCAAGGCCCTCCTGCCCTCCCAATTGAGGGAGTTCGGCAAGGCCTTGACGCCGATTTTCGCAATTTTTGACCCCCAGAAAGGGACCTGGATCAGTTCTTACCTGCCGATATATTCCCTGCTACGGACCGGATTCCTGGCACTGGGGGTGGAACCCTTGACTGGTCCGGCTCTGGGAGGATTGAGCCTCGTGCTTATTGCCGCCGTGGCCCGCCGGCTGTGGCCCCAAGAGGCCCTGGCGCCATTTATTGCGGTGATCCTTTTAGCTTCCTCCACGCAGTTTCTCGTCACCTCCATGACCTCCTACGCCTATCCCGCCCATCTCTGCTTTAACCTGGCCTGGCTTTATTTCTATTGCCGCGGCGATCGGCTGGGATACTTGGTGGCTCCCTGGATCGGTTTTTTTGCCCTGGGCCTCCACAACCCGTTTGTCCATGCTCAGTTTGTCACACCCTTTCTCCTGGCCCTGGTCTGGCGGAGAAACTGGCGCCTCACCCTGTACTTCGGTGCGGTTTACGCTGCCGGCTGCGTAGTATGGTATCTTTGGTGGACCCGCCTGGTTTTTCTTAGAAGCTCCGAGCTGAACGCCTTCCAGTTTCCTGGATTCTACCAATTTTTGATTCAACCGATGAACCTCTCCATGCTCTTTGCCTGGCAGTCCCTGGCGCTTACGGTCTCGGTTCTCCTGGCCTTCATTTATTGGCAGAAATTGGCCCCTTTCTTTAAGACTCTAATTTTTGGCTATCTGCTGACCTTCGGCTTTTTCTTCTTCTTCCCCGTAGATCAGGTGTTGGGCTGGGGGTACCGTTTCTTTTACGGAGTCCTGGGAAACCTGGTCCTGGTGGCAGTGGCCGGCTGGTTTTTCCTCAAAGAGAGGATAGGTCTCAGAAAAGCCTGGGGGCTCTTGGTGCTGGGCACCGCGCTGGCGGTGCTGGTCCAATTTCCCCTCCGTTGCCTGCAAGTGGAGAGCTTTATCCGGCCTTTCGCCAGATCGGCCCAGTATATTCAATCCTTGCCTTGCTCCTTTGCCCTCATTGATCCTGCTCAGGTGTGGTTTGCTCAGTTGCTGGTCAGAAACGACCCCTTTCTAAGAAATCATCCAAAGATCTTATTCGCAGAGTACTTAAGCGGGGATCAATTGGCGAAATTAAAGACGCTGGGAACAGTCCATGCGCTGACGCCTGAAGAACTGGCCCGCTTTGGGCTTCATCCCATTAAACCGCTCCATGATTCTCCCTAAACCTGCGGGGTCAGCTTCCGTTGGGCTTGAGCCCGCCGTTCCGGCCCGCCGAGGGGTCTGGGCCAAATTATGGCCTTGGCTGCTATCTCTGGTCATCCTGGCCTTTTTATTCACCCGGATTCCCCGAAAGGCCTTATTGACTGCGATCGAGACAGGTCCATGGCTCTTATTGGGAGTATATGCCTTCCTTCAGGTGGTCCTGGTCTTATGTGCAGACGCCTATGCCACTTCGGTGGCTCTGGCTATCACGGGCTTCAAACAGCGATTTCCCCAAATTGTTCTGGCTCGAGGTGCTACCTATATCCTGGGTATCCTTAACTACGCTTTTGGGCAGGGGGCCTTTGGCCTTTACCTTCAGCGCTCAGGGGTTGCGGCCCTCCGGGCTGCAGGTACTGTGCTGTTCCTGATGATTGTCAACTTGGGGGTACTCCTGTTCGTGGCCAGCTTCGGGTTCCTGGCGGGTGGATATCCGGGATCGGAAAACGTTGACCTCTCTCCCCTGGGCTACGGACTGCTGAGCGCGGTAGCGGTATATCTCGCCACCATCTCGTTGCGGCCCCGCTTCTTGCGAAGTTATCAATTGCTGGCCCCATTATTGGAAGCTGGTTTTTGGGGTCACTTGCGGGCGGCCGGCGGGAGGCTCCCCCAGGTGCTGCTCCAAGTCATCACCTACTGGGGGGCTTTGCGTCTTTGGGGCATTCCCGTCCCTCTGGCGGAGGGCGTAGCATTTGTGCCCGTAGTGCTGTTCATCGGCGCCCTCCCCATCACTCCCGCAGGTTTGGGCACCACCCAAGCTGCTCTGGTGTTGGTTTTCAGCCCGTATGTCCCCTTGCCAACCCCAGGGGTTCGGGCTGCCGCCATGTTGGCCTTCGGCCTGATATATTATTTGTTGGGAATTGTTTCCCAGGCTCTGATAGGTCTCTGTTGTTTGCAGAAGCTACATCGTACCTGAGCGGCTCCTACTCCGGGCCGCCCCCTGGCAATTAATACCAACCCTTGGGCGCCTCAGGACCCGGGCCCAAAATTGTCATGAGCTTGAATAATTTCCCGACTATTGTACCTTAAGGGAAGTGAGCGGTGATGGGTTTCCCCCGCATATCTGTGATAGGGAATCTTTTTGCCAGGTCTGACCGCAGGTACAGGGAATATCCGTCATCCTGATAGACGCGGGTCCATCTGTGTGAGTTACCGTTGCTTGTCCAAACATCGTCCTTGCCCATAACTTGATCGAGCTTGCGCCAGCGGGGGACCAATATCGCGTCAGTCTTATATTTAATAAGAGTCTTCTGCCAACCTTCTTGAGCAGCGTAAAACATTATGTTTTCATTCACAGCTTGAACAGGATATGCAACCTCAAACCTGCTATCCATGCTTACCTTGACTTCCGGATATAGTTTCCAGGAGACGTACGCCCCCGCATCAAAAGGAACCATGAGGTTACCGAAAAATTTGTTGTCTTTGAGATAGCTAACGGCTCCTGCGGGATAAACAAGCACTGTTTCCTTGCCTTCCTCTGCCGTGGTAGGGATACGGAGCTGCCAGAATTGGTTCCGCACCGCATAGAGGGTTCCCGATATCCCAATAATAACAAAAATAACAGCCAATAACCTGGAGTTTTGCTTGCAAACCTTATTTATTAAGTTGCCAAAAGAAGTTTTCTCTACATAGGCTGGAGTGTAGCACATCCAGGCGACAGCATATATCGATAAATGCCGAAAATGCCAGAAGGAAACCCAGGCGGTTGCCGCGATTATGAAGAGCCCCGGCATTTGTCTCAGGTTTTTTTGAGTCTTGCAATAGAGGACCACACCGAGTGAAAAAATCCACGCCAACAGGTCAGCCCAGGATATCTTCCAAAGGGGGCGCCATTCGGGAATAAAGGGCGTGCGGTCCAAGGTGACTGCGTTCCAGATGTAAGGGAAATAATCAGTTCCATATGGAGTGATCAGGGTTAATAAACCCGTGGCCATCAAGAACAATATCTGGCGTTTCATCATCTTCAGCGATTTTAGAAAGTTCTTTTCAGCAAGGAAGTTCATGAAAAACCGTTCGCTTATATAAACGGCCAGCAATCCAACGCCAACCAGGAAGCCGCCGTGCAGGTTGAGCCAGATCAGGTATACTGGCAGCCACGCCCATAACGCCCAGCCCTTGCCTCTCCGGTCTTCTTCAAGTAGGAAAAATAAAATAATTAGAAAACAGAGGGTGAAGCATTGCGCCCTGATGGTTGTGAACCCGCCCAGCCCCATCGCTATCCCTAACAACCCTAAAAAGGAAAAAACAGGATAACTCGCACCCTGGCGAGTTGCGAAAAATAAGCACCCCAGGGCAATGAAGGCCGCCAGTAAGTATTTAAGAACCATTAATCCATCGGCGCCGAGACCAAGTTGAACAGTAACGAGATATAAGATCAGGCCCGTGCCCCATTCGTGGTGGACGACAGGGCTGATTGTCGGAACATATGAAAAAGTATCGGCGCGCGGTAAAAAGCCTACCCTGAAAGCTTCCCGGATAAGGGCCATTTCGTGAAATAAATCCAGATCTACTATGTTAAGCCTGCTTATGGCAGCGAGAAAACCACCACCTAAACCGAAAAACATAGCGCTTCGCAAAGACCTTTCAGACACAGAATGCCCTCATATATTTAGCAAGATCATACGGCGGCTGTAACGGCCTTCCTGCAAAATATCCTGCCATGAGCGACAATTATCCCCAAGCCAATAAAAATTGCGGATATCCCACGCTGGTCGCATTTGGCGGTCGCTAATAGTTAAATCTTGCGATAGCTTCCTAAGCTCATCTCGCTCAAAGAAAAAGGGACCACGTAGGTCCCTTTAAAAAATAATTATGGCATATCCCAACAACAAATTTTAACTGACTCCTGCCGCGGCAGATATGGAAAAATCGTAATGTCAGAATTAAGCCTTGTCTGGATCTTAAAATTGAAAAGGCAACCTGGATTGGCTCAATGTTGGGCGGAATGGCTAAAACCCAAGCTGCCTTAACCAATTAACTATTTAAATTTGCTATATAATCAAATGGTGCCGAAGGCGGGATTTGAACCCGCACGGGTATTCCCCACCACCCCCTCAAGATGGCGTGTCTACCAGGTTCCACCACTTCGGCACTAAAACAAGATGGTTCATTTGCCCGGCGGCCTCGAAGCGGGCGGGGTGGCGGGAGCAGGCGGCGCATAGGGGTGGGCCGGAGCCGCGGGCGCCGTCTGGCCGGCCCCGCGCATCACCGAAGCCTCCTTCTGGCGCCCCATGAAGGTGAGTCCCAAAGAGGTCACCATGAACAGAATGGCCGCTACCGCGGTCATTTTGGCCAGAAAGGGAGCGGCGCCGGTGGAGCCGAAGACCGTCTGGCTGGAGCCGCCGAAGGCCGCGCCGATCCCGGCGCCCTTGCCGTGCTGCAACAGGACGATGATGATCAAAGCCAGGCAGACGATGATATGGACGGTGATGACGAGGGTAGTCATAACTTTTTTAATATAAACGACTTATCGGAGGGATGCAAGCCCGAAGACCAGCCTTCAGCTTTCAGCTTTTGGGTTTTGGGTTTTTACTTTTTGCTTTTAGCTTTTAGCTGATAGCTGATAGCTATGTCCTTATCCGGCCGCGGCCGCGATGCCCAGGAACGAATCGGCCTTAAGCGACGCCCCGCCCACCAGGGCCCCGTCGATATCCACCTCGGCCAGCAGGGTGGCGGCGTTGTCCGGGGTGACGCTGCCGCCGTAGAGCACCCGGATCTCCGCGGCCGCGGCCCCCAGGGACTCCCGCAACAGGCCGCGGATAAAGGCGTGCACCTCCTGGGCTTGCTGCGGGGTGGCGGTGAGGCCGGTGCCGATGGCCCAGACCGGCTCATAGGCCAGGACCAACTGCTCGCCGCTGAGCCTGAGGCCGCCCAAACCTCTGGACAGTTGGCCCCGCACCACCTCGAGGGTCCGGCCCGCCTGGCGCTCCTCGCTTTTCTCGCCAATGCACATGATGGGGATAAGCCCGGCAGCCGTAACCGCCAAGAGTTTCTTGTTGACCGTCTCATCGGTCTCGCCGAAATACTGGCGGCGCTCGGAATGCCCCACGATGACGTAGCGGCAGCCCACGTCCCGGAGCATCAGCGGGGAGACCGCCCCGGTAAAGGGCCCTTGCCGCTCCCAGAAGGTATCTTGCCCGGCCAGGCCGATGGCGGAGCCGGCCAACTCGGAGGCCACCGCGGCCAGGGCGGTGAAGGGCGGGGCCAGGGCCACCTCCGCCCGCGCCCCCGGGGGCAGCCCCAGGCGAACTTCCCTGGCTAGGGTCCTGGCCTCCTCCAGGGTCTTGTGCATCTTCCAGTTGGCCGTGATCAAACGGCGGCGCTCAGACATCGGGGTGCTCCCTGGCCCACTTTTCCAGGGCCTGAATCCCCGGCAGCTTCTTGCCCTCCAGCAGCTCGATGAAGGCGCCGCCCCCGGTGGAGACGTACGAGAACTTCTGGTTCTCCCCCGCCTTGTGCAGGGCCACGTCGGTGTCGCCGCCACCCACGATGGTTAAGGCATAGGAATCCGCCACCTTTTGCACCATGGCCATGGTGCCGCGGCTGAAGGCGTCGTATTCGAAGGCCCCCATAGGTCCGTTCCAGATGATGGTCTTGGCGTTTTGCAGGGCCTCCCCGAAGAGGGTCACCGTGGCCGGGCCGATGTCCGCGATGAGCCAATTCTGGGGGACCTCCTGCACCGGGATGATCTTGGTTTCCGCGGACCTGGCCAATTTGTCGGCGACGACGCAATCCACCGGCAGATAGAATCTCACCTTCTTTTTCAAGGCCGCGGCCATGATTTCGCCGGCGGCCTCCAGGAGGGAATCTTCCACCAGGGATTGGCCCACCTCATAACCTTTGGCCTTGAGGAAGGTGTTGGCCATGGCCCCGCCGATGATGAGTTTGTCCACGTTTCTCAGCATATTTTTCAGGGCCGTCAGTTTGCTGGAGATCTTGGCGCCGCCGATGAGGGCCGCCAGGGGGCGGGCCGGGTCCTCCATGGCCCTGTGAAAATAGTGGACCTCATCCCGCATCAGGAAGCCGGCCACGCAGATGGGGGCGTATCTGGTCACCGCCTCCACCGAGGCATGGGCCCGGTGCGCCACGGCAAAGGCGTCGTCCACGTAGACGTCCACCCCCTGCATCAAATCCCGGGCGAAGCGGGGGTCGTTCTTTTCCTCTTCCTCATGAAACCGCAGGTTTTCCAGGAGGATCACATCTCCGGGCTTCATCGCCGCCTTCTGCCTGTTCACCTCCGGCCCTACGCAATCCGGGGACAGGACCACCTGCTTATGCAGCCGGTAGGCCAGGCGCCGGGCCACCGGCGCCAGGGACAATTCTTCCTTCCTGCTCCCTTTGGGGCGCCCCATATGGGAGGCCAGGATCACCTTGGCGTCGCCTTCCAGGCAATAATGGATGGTGGGCAGCACCGCCCGGATGCGGGTGTCGTCGGTGATGTTGAGGTTCTGGTCCATGGGCACGTTGAAATCTACCCGGATAAAGACGGCCTTTTCCTTGATCTCCACTTCATCGATGTATTTCACCGGTAACTCCTGTGAGCGGCGATTGGCAAAGGGTGGCGTTCACCACCGCGGCTTGGAGGCCGCCCTTGACCCTGGCACGGCCGCCCCGTGGATCGCGGCCCTAACCGGCATTCTACCCTCCTGCCGCAGACCGCCGCGGCCAGGCCTGGGCGACCCTGGTTGCCGCTTTAATGTTAATCAGAGTCGGTTTGGCCGTCAATACATTTGTCCCGCAGGGCGAATTTTCCGGAAGGGGCTTGAGTTTTCCTGAAACCCTGATAACCTTTTCAAAATTGCCTTTTATGATACGTTCATTTAAGAAATAAACGGTATCCCATGGTCCAGTTCATTCGGTATTTAGGCTACCGGACCTTGGAGCTGGCGCGCGAGGCCGGAGCCATGCAGCTCTTTCTCCTGGAGGCCCTGGCCCTGGCCTTCGTCCCGCCCTTCCGGCCCCGCCGCCTCTTGCAGGAAATTCAGCTCATCGGCGTCAAGTCGATCCTGATCATCCTGCTCACCGCCGCCTTCACCGGCATGGTGCTGGCGTTGCAAGGCTACTATACCTTGAAAAAATACGGCTCGGAAGGGGCCCTGGGGTCGATAGTGGCCCTGAGCCTCATCCGGGAGATGGGTCCGGTGCTCACCGGGATCATGGTCTCCGCCCGGGCCGGCTCGGCGGTCACCGCGGAAATCGGCATCATGCGCATCACCGAGCAGTTGGACGCCCTGGATACCATGGCCGTTAACCCGATGCAATACGTGGTGATGCCCAAGCTCCTGGCCGGTCTGATCGCCGTGCCCCTGCTCACCGCCATCTTCGACGTCACCGGTATCCTGGGGGGCTATCTGGTGGGCGTGGTCCTGCTGGGGGTGAGCTCCGGCTCCTATTTCTCCAGCATGGTCCAGAGCGTGGTGCCCCTGGACATCAACGGCGGCGTCGTCAAGTCCCTGGTCTTCGGCCTCACCATCATCCTGGTGGCTTGCTACAAGGGATACAACACCAAACACGGGGCCGAGGGCGTCAGCCGGGCCACCAACCAGACCGTGGTCCTGTCCGCGGTCCTGGTCCTGGCCTGGGACTATATCCTCACCTCCTTCTTTATGTAAACCGGAGGTTTGAGTTTCGAGTTTTGAGTTTCGAACCTATGAACCTGGTGCAAGCTGATAGCTGACTGCTGAAAGCCCCATGATCCAAGTCATCGACCTGTACAAATCCTTCAATGGCCAAATGGTGCTGGATGGCATCAACCTCACCATCCCCACCGGCCGGATCACCGTGGTCATCGGCAAGAGCGGGGTGGGCAAGAGTGTGCTGTTGAAACACCTCATCGGCTTGCTGAAACCCGACCGGGGCCGTATTCTGGTGGACGAGGTGGACATCGCCACCTTGCGGGGCCGCGACCTGCAGGATTTCAAGGAGCACTTTGCGGTGCTCTTCCAGGGGGGCGCCTTGTTCGACTCCCTCAACGTCTTTGAAAACATCGCCTTTCCCCTGCGGGAGAAGACCCGCCTGCCGGAGGCCGAGATCGCCCGGCGGGTGAGGCTGCGGTTGGAGCAGATGCACCTGAGCTCCGAGGTGGAAACCAAATTACCCGATGAGTTGAGCGGCGGCATGAAGAAACGGGTGGCCCTGGCCCGGGCCATGATCCAGGAACCGGAGATCATCCTCTTCGATGAGCCGGTTACCGGGTTGGACCCCCCGATGACCAACACGGTCTTTCACCTGATCGAAAATACCCACCGGGCGAGCGGCTACACCGCCCTGGTGGTGGCCCATGACATCCCGGAGGTCTTCACCATTGCCGACCAGGTAGCCATGCTGCATCGAGGCCGCATTGTGGCCTGCGGCACACCGGAGGAGATCCAGGCTTACCCGGACCCGGTAGTGCAGAGTTTCCTCAAGGGTGAAGTCGATTTCCTGGAAGAATAGGCGGAGGTTATGAGAAGGGGCAATCTGGAATTAGCGGTGGGCGGCTTTGTCCTGTTGGGTCTGGTTTGCCTGGCATACCTGGCTATCCACCTGGGCAAGATGGAGGTCTGGGGAGGCGGCTACCGGGTCGTCGCCAATTTCGACAACGTCTCAGGGCTCGGACAAGGGGCCCCGGTGGAAGTGGCCGGGGTGCAGGTGGGCCGGGTGGAAGCCATTCGACTCACGCCGGGAGACCGGGCCGTGGTGACCCTGAGGCTGAAGCCGGGTCTTCAGCTGCACGACGATGCCATTGCTTCCGTCCGCACCAAAGGCATCATCGGCGACAAGTTTATCCAACTCTCTCCAGGCAATTCGGAAAAGCTCATTTCTGCGGGGGGCACTATCCACGACACCGAGAGCACCATCGACCTGGAAGAATTGATCAGCACCTTCATCCACGGCAAGGTCTGAGTCCGTCTAAGACCTTTTTCTGCGGTGGCACAGATGTCGCATCGGTGCAGGGAAAGCGGCCGCATCCACGGCAAGGTCTGGAGTCCCCCGCGGCCACTTGAGTTTTGCCCGCTAATGACTTAAATTAACCCGGGGCGCCGTCGCGCCGGGAGAGGCGACCCGCCGACATGCGGCGCGGTTCCCCCGGTTTTCAGCGGCGCCGACGGTTCTGGAAAGGAGTGGCTCGTGCCCAGATTGCTGAACCAGACCTTTGCCCTGCTCGCCCTCATTAGCCTCCTAACCCTGGCCGCCCCGGCGGCGGCGGCCGAACCTCAGGTGGTGGTGAAGGAGGTCATTGACCAGGTGCTGGGTATTCTGAATAATCCGGCCTACGCCGGCCCGGCCCAAGAGCAGCAGCGGCGCCGGTTGACGAAACAGCTCGTGGACCAGCACTTCGACTACCGGGAGATGGCCAAAAGGAGTTTGGGGGCCGCCTGGAATACTCTCAGCAATGTCCAGCGGGATGACTTTGTCAGCCTCTTTGGTGAACTTTTGGAGTATTCTTACGCTGGTAAGATCGAGCGGTACGCCCAGCACCTGCGGATCGAGTACACCGGCCAGAATCTGGAAGATGGCTACGCCGAGGTGCGTACCGTGGTGGTGCAACCCAATGACAGGATCCCCATGATTTACCGCCTGACAACCGCCTCCGGCGACTGGATGGTTTACGACGTGGTCATCGACGGCGTCGGCATGGTGAGCAACTACCGCTTCCAGTTCGCCCAGGTGATTCACCAGTCCTCTTACAATGGGCTCGTGAACCGCCTGCGCAACCGGGTAAACGAGTTGCGAGCCGGGGGGTAAAAGGCGGTTGGCGGTTGGCGGTTTGCGGCAGTAGTGCCCGGCAGAGATTTTGCCTAAGCGGGCGGCAGGGGCCGCCGTCCCCGGGAAAGATGCGGTTTCCTGGTGTCGTGTTTCAGAAATACCTTTAAAAATACCTGCATGTTCTTGTAGCCGCAGGCTTTAGTCTGCGCTCATTTTATTAAGGATTTTCGCAAGCTGAAGCTTGCGGCGACATTTTAAAATCCTAAAGATGAAGGACATTTTTTATTAAAGGAAAATCTGAGACCTGACCCTATGAGCCGCCCAAAGACAGCGACTGCTCCTTACGGTAGGCCAGGGCCTGGCAGGAGGCCACCAGACTCCCCCGGGGGTCGGTGACTTCGATGAAATAGGTGGCGGTGCGCCGCCCGGCGTGGAGTTCCCGGGTCCGGGCCGTCAGGCGCTCCCCCATCTTGGGCGCGGCGTGGAAGGTGAGATTCATATTAAGGGCCACCGCCACCGTGCCGTGGGCGTTGCAGGCGGCCTGGAAGGCCTCGTCGATTAAGGCGAAGATCGCGGTGCCGTGCACCATCCCCAGGATGTTGGCCATCTCCGGGCGGCAGCTCATCCCCACCCGGGCCCGCCCGGGGCCCAACTCCTCCAGCTCCAGGCCGAAATGGCGGCTGATCCCCTGGGCCTCCACCCGTTCCTGGAAGGCCGCTAAAAAAGTTTTGTCGACTTGACTCATTTCTCCCCCGCTGAAGAAGGTTTTCGGTTTTCGGTTTTTGGTTCGCTGGAACTGAATTCCGGCTTAGCAAGCCGGGCGCGTCTTACGCGCCTTTTTCTTGGAAGCGCACCCGGTTTGAGCTGACTTTTCGGTTTCTGCTGAAAGCTGATAGCCCTCTTCATAAATCTCCGGAAACTGATTTTTCCAGCGCCGATGGAGCCACAGCCACTGGGCCGGATCGGCCCGGATCCAGGCCTCGATGGCCCGGTTCTGGAGTTCCAGGTGCCGGATCAGGTCCGCCTGGGCCTCCCCGGTCTTCACCATGGGGATGGCCGGAAAAAACACCAGCAGGTGGCGCCCGCCGGGGAGCCGCCGGGACAGGCAGGGCAATACCGCCACGCCGCGGGCCCGGGCCAGCAGGGCCGCTACCGGACTGGTGCGGGCCGGATGACCGAAAAAGTCCACCAGTAACCCTTCCTTCGCCGCGGTGTTCTGGTCGATGACGATCCCCACGAACTGGTTCTGTTTCAGGAGGCGCAGGATCTCCTTCAGGCCCCGCTGCTTGGCCACCATCCGGTTACCGCCCCGCTGCCGCAAATACCTGGCCAGCCTCCGAGCCCAGGGGTGGTCCAGCTCCCGGCCCACCACCGCCACCGGCCCATACTTAAGGCCATAGCCCATGATGGTGTATTCCCAGTTGCCGGCGTGGGCCGCAACCGCAATCAGCCCCCGGCCCTGGGCCAGGGCCGCCTCTACGTGCTCCTGCCCCACAATGATCACCTTGCGGCGAATGCGGGCAAGGGGCGCCAGGAGCAGTTCCAGGACCTCGAAGCCAAACAGGACGAACTGGCGGAAGACCTCCCGGGCCAGAAGTTCCCGGGATTCGGGGGCCAATCCCGGCCCGTAGGCGAACTCCAGGTTTCGCAAGGTGATGCGCCGGTGCCGGGCGTCCAGCCGGTACCAGAAGCCGGCCAGGACGCTGGCCAGTTTAGTTATCAAGGGTTGAGCCACGGTTATACCTGGGCCTTTTGAGACCCATCGCCTAAGTCCTGCACCACCTTCCCGCGTGAGGCGGGCGTCCCGCCCGCCCCACCGGCATGGCGCCTAAGACGCGCCCTGCGCCCGGCGCCCTGAGCTGCGCTCGGAAGATGGGCGGGGCTGAACCCTAGCCCCGCCGGCCATAGAGGAGCATGGCCTCTTCCCCCACCAGTTGGGCGATGCGGGCCAGCAGCAGTCGCCGGGCCAATTCATAGGCCCCCCTCCGGCCCCAATAAAACGGACTGTTATAATTGAAGGCCGCCCAGCTCCATCTGGCCAGCCGGTGCAGCCGATGGTGCACAATGAACCGGCTCACCGGATGATTTCTCACGTTTTGATAAACGCCATAGTAACGGATAATGGATTGCAGCTCCAGGTCCTTAAAGGTGCGGATGGGAGCGGTCTCCAGCCAGGCCGCCAGCCGGCTTCCCACCCGGTTATGGAGAGCCAGCAGATCCGCCAGGGAGGCCTTGAGCTGCGGCTCCTCCTCCTGGGGGTAATAGACGCCAGCAATCTCCTTCATAATCTCCAGGGACATCTCCTGAATGGCGTAAAAGGAGAGGGCCGTTTCGGGCCAGCGGTTCCAGAGATAGCGGTGGCGGCGGCTCCGGATAATTTCCAGGGCGGCCCGGTCTTCGGGCCGCTGGCCGCTGGGCCGGGGCAGCTCGCAGCCGCCAGGCCGGGCCATGAAGTCCGTCAACATCCGCCTCCTGGTCCAGAAGCGCATGGCCGCCAGGGAGGCGAGCCAGAGGATAGCCAGGCTCGCCATAGCCGGAATGACCCAGGGATTTTCCATTAAGTTGCGAGTTGTAGGGGCGACCCGCTGGGTCGCCCAGTTTCGAGTTTCGAGTTTTTTATAAGACCAGATAGTGTATTAAAATTTGCTAATTATTAAAATTAGTTACCGCTCACGGTTTACCGGGCGACCCAAGGGTCGCCCCTACCGGTCACTGACTCAGCCCCTGGTACACCGCCTCCACCGCGGCGGCCATCTGTTCCACGGAGAACCTGGCCGCCACCAGTTCCCGGCCCCGCCGGCCCAGTTCCCGGCGATGGCACGCATCCGCCAGCAACCGCCGCAGGGCCAGGGTCAGGGCGGCGGCGTCCCGGGGGGGCGTTAGCAAACCCGTTTGGTCTTGCAGCACCACCTCCGGGATGCCCCCCACCGCGCTTCCCACCACCGCCTTGGCCATGGCCATGGCCTGGAGCAGGGACTGGGGCACCCCTTCATTGGCATAGGAGGCCAGGATCACCGCGTCCATCAGGGCCAGCCAGGGCGCCACCTCATCCTGGTAGCCTACCAGGCGCACCCAAGCCTCCAGGCCCAGTTCCCGAACCTTCTCGGCAATCACCACCCGGTAGGGCCCCTCCCCCACCACCAACAGATAGGCCGGCTCCCCGGCCCGGACCAGGTCCGCCAGGGCCTCCAGTAGATAGAGATGGCCCTTCCAGGAGCGCAACACCGCCACCGTCCCCAAGACCAAGGCCTCTTCCGGGATCTGCAGCCGGGCCAGCAGCTCCCGGTCTTTTTCCCGGGGGCTAAATTCCTCCAGGGAGACTCCCGTCGGAATGGAAAACAACCGGCTGGCCGGGACTCCCAGGCGCTGCCGCAAAATCTGGCGGGTGACTTCGCCGGTGCTGATCACGGCCCCGGGGGCCCGGTATAGCCAGCGAGTCGGGAGATTGTTCTGCACCCGGGTGGAAAGATGGCGCGTGCGCACCAGATGGGGGCGATTCCTTAGACTGCGCCAGGCCAGGGCGCCGATCCAGGAGTCCAGGGAACTATGGGTATTCAAGATGTCTATCGCTTGCTCCCGGAGCAGACGCCGCAACCGTCGCCAGGCTCCCAGCGAGCGCATCCCGCCGCAGGTTAGGGGAAAGCTGGGAAACCCCCGCCCCCGGGCCCGCCGATACAGCTCCCCCCGGGGGTCACAGGCCAGGAGCAGGCGGTGCCCCCGCCGCTGCATGGCCTCGGCCTCCGCCAGGATGCGGCGCTCCTGGCCGCCCCACCCCAGGGAGGACTCGGTGTGCAGGATGGTATAAGTTGCCGGCAGCGGCCTAAGGGACATCCACAATCCTCATTATTAGCTGTCAGCCGTCAGCTTTCAGCTATTGGCTATTGGCTTAGGGCTATTGGCTTTTTGGCTTTTGTGTTTTTGCTGACCGCTGATAGCTGATAGCTGTTTTTCTGCCAAAGTTCCAGATAAAGCCGCTCCAGCCCGGCCAGCATCGCCTCCAGGGAATAGTGCTCCCGGATGGTGAGGCGAGCCGCGGCTCCCAAACGGGCCCGGAGTTTCGGCCGCCGGTAGAGCTCCAGCAGGACCCGGCCCAGGGCCTCCGGCTCTGCGGGGGCCACCAGCCGGCCATTGACCCCATCCTCAATGAGCTCCATGACGCCGCTCACTCGGGTGGCCAGGACCGGCAAACCGGCCCCCATGGCCTTGAGGAGGGCCAGGGGCAGCCCCTCCCAGAGGGAGGGTTGCACATAGAGGTCCAGGGCCCGATAAATGAGGGCCAGGTCCCGGCGGGTTCCCAGGAAGCGAACCCGGTCGGCCAGCCCCAGTTCCCGGGCCTGGCGTTCCAGGGCTTGCCGTTGGCGGCCATCACCCACCAAAATCAGGGTCGCCTCGGGAATCTGCCGGCGCACCCCAGCCATGGCCGCCAGGAGGTTCTTCTGCCCTTTTTGTTCCTCCAGGCGCCCCACCGCGCCCAGGACGAACCCGGAAACCGAAAGAAAGCCGCGGGCTTCCTCCGGGCTGTGGTCCGTTTCCAGCTCCGCCAGGTCGATCCCGTAAGGCAGGAGCAGCAGGCGAGAGGCCGGCACGGCGTCATAGCGGCGCACGTCCTCCCAGACCTGGGCGCTGCCCACCAGAATCCGGTCCGAGGCCCAGCCCAGGAGATGATTCCACAGGCGCCGATGGAATTTTACCCGGGTATAGGAGTTGTGCACCGCGGCCACCACCCCGGGCAAACCCAGACCCAGGGCGGCCAGCCGGCCATAGAGATTGGGGTGGTACAGGTGGGTGTGCAGGATGTCCGGCCTAATTTCCTTCAGGAGGCGCCGCACCGCCGCGGCCAGCCGCCAGGCGGAGGCGTGTTTGAGATCCAGGCCCAGGGAGTGCACCGGATAGCCGGCGGCGGCGAGCTCCGCCCCCACCGGGCCGGGAGCCTCGAGACAGGCCACCTCGGGGGCAAAGCGCCGGGGAGGCAGGCCCCGGACGATGGCCGCCACCAGATCCTCGGCGCCCCCCACCGGCAGGCTCGCCAGCAGGTGCACGACCTTGAGGGGCCGCTCCGGCAATGGGCTCTGCTTTCCCTCCATTATGGAATTATATCAAAATTCACCGCCGGCCGGCGGCAATTTTGCGGATTTCCGGCCCTTGACAGGCCCGCCCCCTTTTGTTAAGAAAAAACCATGGGCGTGGGGCTGTAGCTCAGCTGGAAGAGCACTTGAATGGCATTCAAGGGGTCAGGGGTTCAAATCCCCTCAGCTCCACCAAAATTATCAAGGGGTTAGCGATAGGGCGTTAACCCTTTTTTATTACCTGTGCTTCCGTGCAAACGCGAATGACCGCCGCCTGGTCAGGAGGGATCCAGGGTGGTGAACTTGTCCTTGAAAAGCACCTTGGCGGCCAGACCGGCGGTCACCGCCAGAAAGACCATCGCCATCACCAGAGCTGTCAATTTCCCTTTCATATCGTCCGGCCTCCTTGGTTAAGGTTAATGTTTTAAAATTAAGCAGCGGGCGGCTTTCTGTCATGAAAGAGAGGGAGGTAATCCTGGATTATTCCCCCAGAAAATGATGGAAATTAGCATAACTAATTCATGTGCAATGATTTGCGGTCATATCATTTGCTAGCGACAGCTATCGACAGCTCCCATTAATAGCTTGACATGAGAGGAATTTTCCTGTAAAAATTATAAAGTTTAGCATGTCAGACTGAAACCAGGGCCACCAGTCCTGGGCAAGAATCGGACGGGGGTGCTAATTCCCGCCGATTTTTTTTTGCTGACTGCTGTACGCCCTGCTTTTTTGGCGGGTATATCTGGCAGTATCAAAGAAAGAGGTTTCACCATGAAGGAAACTGGCAAGGTAAAATGGTTTAACGACTCCAAGGGTTTCGGCTTTATCACTCGGGAAAACGGTCCGGATGTGTTTGTGCATCACACCGCCATCCAGGGCGAAGGCTTCCGCTCCCTGTCGGAAGAACAGGCCGTGGAATTTGAAGTAACCCAAGGTCCCAAGGGGCCCCAGGCCCAAAACGTGGTAAAAATTTAGGCAGAACCGCCTGACGGGGAAGGCAAAAGTGGAAGGCAAAAGGCTAAAGGTTAAAGGCTAAAGGTTAAAAAACAAGAGTTTTTAGTTTCGTTTTGCCTTTTTACTTTATTACTTTTGCCTTTCACTCCCTTAGAGAGGTTGAACTTGGCTAAAAATCGTTACGGCTGGCAAAAGCGCGCTAAAGAGATGGCCCGCAAAGAGAAGAACGACGCAAAAATGAAACGTCGCCAGAGCAAAACCATTACCCCGCCGGCGGAGGACCTGCCGGAGGTGATGATGGATCCTTAAAAAAAAGTCTGGATGAGACCGACCCTGCCGGAGCAAGCCTCCAGCCAGGTTCATAAGGGAGAAGAAATGGCTATGAAATTATACGTGGGCAACCTGCCCCACCAGATGACCGAAGAACAATTGAACGTTCTTTTTTCAGAAGCCGGCCATGTGGCCTCGGCCAAGATCATTACTGATAGGCAGACGGGCCAGCCCCGGGGCTTCGCTTTTGTAGAGATGGAAACCAAATTGGAAGGACAGAAGGCCATTTCCATGCTCAACGGCCGCGAGGTGGACGGGCGGCCCCTGGCCGTCAACGAAGCCAGGCCGCAGCAGAAAGGCTCCTTTGGCGGGGGCGGCGGCCGTTACCGCTAAACCCAGGGTTAAGGCGGCCTCCGGGCCGCCTTTTTTATGCCGCGGCAGCCGGTCTTCATTCAGCCAGGTTCGCAAGTTCATCTTCATTGCCGATAAGCCAGATCTTGGGACCGCTTATAACTTCAGTGATGAAATGGTGATTTCCTCTGGCCTTATTCTGGAATTCGTCGGTGGGATAAACTACTTGATTAAATTCTCGCCCTAGCTCGGGCATAATTGAGCCCAAGACCTTGGTCGTCTCCCGGAGGGATAGCTCTCCAACCAGAAAAAGGTCGATATCACTTTGGGCAGTTTCCTTCCCCTGGGCCAGGGACCCGAAGATGAAGGCTAATTTCACCATCTCCGCCAATGGGGCCAGGGCTTCCCGGAGCGCCTCCCAAGGGCTAAGGTCTTGAGAAAAGCCCGCTTCAAATCCTCAAAGGCCGGGTGCATTCGGTCGGCTTTATAATAGACCAGGTTGTTACCCCGCTTCGTTTTGGTCACCAATCCAGCGTGCTCGATCCGCTTCAGCGCTCCCTGGACTTGAAGCCGCGCCTTCCCCGTGGATTAAGGTCTTCACATTATTTTCGCCATGTTGAATCGGCCATAATGAACGCTATTTTAAAAATAGGCGTCCGAACAGCGCATGATAAGGCAACCTGCCAAGGAGGCAAGGACCATGCGTACTAACTACGCAGCATGGATCGCGTTGTTCATTATCGCCGCCCTGGTCACCCTGACCACGAAATACTATCCTTATTTCCCCGGGGACGCGGCGGTGGAAAGGTGGGTGCAATCCCTGGCACCCACAAACCTGAATTGGGCCGAAGGAGTCTCGCGGACGGCCGAATTCCCTTGGCTCCTTCTTATCCTGGCCCTTGTCTTTGCCCTTTCCTGGGTCCTGGCCGGCTGGCGCGCCGCACTTCTCTCCATCCTCAGCTTGGTGGGGATGTGGGTCCTGGGCGCCTGGCTCGGCCCGGTCATTGCCCGGCCGCGGCCTTCCCCGGAACTGGTGCGCGTCTTTCGACCACTTACGGGCTCTAGCTTCCCTTCACTCTTTGCCCTGAGGTATGCCGCCACTTTCGGCTTTCTGGCAGTTCTGGGCGCCATGAAGAGTTCCGGCGCGTTGCGCACCGTCCTGTTGACAGTATGCGGGGCGCTTCTCCTTCTTGGCTTTGTGGCTCGGGTCGCCCTGGGGGCGCACTGGCCCAGTGACGTGGCGCTGTCTTACCTGATTGGGCTGCTTTGGGCCTCGCTCCTTATGCACTTCACTTGAGGAAGAGGGGCAGGTAGCAATTCGGTGGCCTGGGCAGTTACTGCCAGGCGGAATAACGGCTGATTATTATAGGCCAATAAGCAGTTATTCAGGTAAGAGACTTCGATGATGCCCATCATTCTCGTCATTTCACTGAAATTCCCGGTTCTGAGCCGCGGTTGCAAGCTGGCTGGCCATAAGTATCCGGCTGCGGTGGCGTTGAGCGTCCTGATGGTTAGTGCAGTCATGATGACTGCAACTACCGGCGCGCAAATAGCCACTTTCAGATTCTCTTTTCGGGCGGCCACACCCTGGCAGGCGGCAACCATACGCTCGGTTACTTGGACCTTTACTGGACTGGATAGTTTGGCAAAGGGCAACGACTAGAGACCGGATCGAAATCTTTAAGTTCTCCTCCGAGAGGAGCGTAGGCGCTCACGGCCATCAAAGGACACAGCCAAATGGATGAGGCGGGGAATTCGTATCGGGGTCGAACCGAAATCGCCGGAAAAACAAACTTAAGAGAATTAGCGCTGTTTTTCTTGCGTCTTGGAACCACCGCGTTTGGCGGACCTGCGGCCCACATCGCCATGATGGAGGACGAGGTGGTCCGGCGCCGGCAGTGGGTCCCCCGGGAGAAATTCCTGGATTTATTGGGGGCCGCCAACCTGATCCCCGGCCCGAGTTCGACGGAGATGGCGATCTTCATCGGCTACCTGTGCAAAGGTTGGGCCGGGCTTTTGTTAGCCGGCGTCTGCTTTATCGCTCCGGCCATGGTTATCGTCATAGGATTTGCCTGGGCCTACGTGCGGTTCGGGAATCTTCCCCAGATCACCTGGCTGCTTTACGGGGTCAAACCGGTGGTAATCGCCATCATCTTGCAGGCGCTGTGGCAGTTGGGGCGCACCGCGGTAAAAAGCAAGTTTCTCGGGGCGCTGGCCATTATTGCCGTTGTCTTGGATTTTCTGGGGATCAACATACTGGCAGTGCTTTTCGGCGCCGGGTTGCTCTCGGGATTGCGGCGGGGAATTATCCAGGATCGTTTGCAAGACCGGAGGGCGCTGCTGGTTATGCTGCTAGCAGCCGGAGCTTTTCTGACCGCAGCTTATTTCGCTTCGGGGTTATCCTCCACGAGCAGGGTAGAGTTCGGTTTACTACCGCTCTTTCTCTTCTTCGTCAAAGTCGGTTCCATAGTCTTTGGGAGCGGCTATGTGCTCCTGGCTTTTTTGCAGGCCGATCTCGTGGCGCATTGGCATTGGCTCACGACCACTCAGTTGTTGGACGCCATTGCGGTGGGGCAGGTGACCCCCGGTCCGGTCTTTACCACCGCCACTTTTATCGGCTTTGTGCTCGCCGGATTGCCGGGCGCCCTGATTGCCACCGCCGGAATCTTTCTCCCGTCATTTGTCCTGGTGGCAGTCAGCAGCCCTCTTATCCCGCGATTACGCAAGTCAGCCGTGGCCGGAGCCTTCCTGGACGGCGTTATTGTCGCTTCCCTGGCACTCATGACTGTGGTTACCTGGCGCCTGGGGCGGGACGCGGTCATTGATCTTCCCACCGCGCTGGCGGCCATAGCCAGCGCCGTTCTGCTCATGCGCTTTCGCTTAAATTCTTTATGGCTCGTGCTTGGCGGGGCAATTATGGGGTTAATGGTTCACCTCACCGGCATATTAAGCTGATTTTTGCGCAGATATGACTACAAAACCTCCTTCGCCATGGCCCTCTTTCACCGGCTCCGGCGCCGTGAGGATCTCCACGTCTTGAAAAATGGTTGGGGCGATTCCCATTCTCTGCCGGGGCCATAATGCCTGTCGGCATTGCGCCAGGCGGCCTGAACCCGCCCTGCCAAAGAAACAGGTATGCCAGGGGTGAGATCACCAAAGACGAATTTGAGCAGATGAAATAGGGACATCCAGAGTTAAAAGGAGCGCAGGGTGGAAAACGAGCTAACCCGCCAGGACAGGCAACGGATCGAGGAGAGCATCCGGCAGAAATACCTCAAGGCCGCCGCCAGCCCGGAAGGACTCTTTCGGTACCCCACCGGCCGGGCCGGGCTGGAGGCGCTGGACTATGCTCCGGATATGGTCCGTGACCTTCCGGAGGCTGTGGCCGCTTCCTACTGTGGGGTGGGCAACCCTTTCATTTTGGGTCCTATTCACGAAGGCGAGGCGATCCTGGACATCGGTTGCGGCGCCGGGGTCGATTCCATCATTGCCGCCAGGCTGGTAGGGCCTTCCGGGGCAGTGACAGGGATCGACCTGGTTCCCGAGATGCTGGCCCGGGCGAGCGAGAATGCCCGCCTGGCGGGCGTCGATAACGTCACTTTCCAGGAATCCTCCGCGGAACAGTTGCCCTTCCCTGATAACAGCTTTGACATGGTGATCTCCAATGGCGTCTTCAACCTGGTGGTGGATAAAGTCAAAGCCCTAAGCGAAGTCTTCCGGGTCCTGAAACCGGGAGGGCGGTTCCTGTTGGCCGACCAGGTGCTGGCCGGGGAATTGCCCAAGGAAACCAAGGCTCGCGTGGAGAATTGGGCCAGGTGAGAAGGCGGAGCCATACCGGGAAAGGTTTTCCTGGCGCTATTGGAACAGGCGGGTTTTGAAGAGTCGGAACTGGTAATGGAAACCGGATTCAACAGCTCTCCGGTAACCAGGGGGGTGTTGTTCCGAGCCGTCAAGCCTGCGGCGGCAGCCGTTAGGGAGAGGATAAAGCCGACTGCGGCAGCAGAAAGGCGGGAGGATAAGATGGAGTACCTTCTGCAGCGGGCCCTGGAACTGGGGGCTGAGAAAGCCAAGATCATCGACACGGAAACGGTGGCGGTGGCGGACTGGGTGCGATGGAAGTGCCAGTATGGTTGCCATCTTTTCGAGAAAGACCCCTGCCATCCTCCTTGGGCTCCGGATGCGGCAAGCACCAAAAAGGTCCTCGGGGAATATACCAGGGCCATCCTTCTCAACGGCCCCAACGGCCAGACCCTCACGGAAGCCGCGGTCAGACTGGAAGGGGAAGCCTACCAGCGGGGTTACTATAAGGCGTTTGCCCTAACGGCCCTGGCGTCCGGCGGCGGGGCTGCCTGTGCGCCATCAGGCCCGAGTCCCGCTCCGGGAGCCACCTGACCCACCCGGGAGACCCAGGCTCCGGGGGAGCCTGCGAAGGTGGCGGAAGTCAAACCGACAGATCCAAGTCCTGGCGGCGCCTGACCCGCAGCAGCAGCAGAGGCTCAGGCTGGGCCTCAGAGGGGAGAGCCAACCAAACTCAAGATCAGGCCCATGATGGAGGCCTGCGGCATCGATGTGTTCAAGACTGCCCGACACAACGGCTTTGACATCGACACCCGCAAAGAGACCTTTGGCCGATGGAACTACTTTGCTCTGGTCTTGATTGAGTGAAGGAAGCCAGGACCAATGCGGCCCTTGGCAAATATTAATGGGAGCGGAAAAGAGATTAAATTCCCCCTCACCCTTACCCTCTCCCCCATTGGGGGAGAGGGGATAAAGATGGAACCCCTTTCATGCTTCCGTTAATAACATCAGGCTAAGAAGATAACCATTAAATAAGTAATTGTTTCTTTTCTGGCCATGGCCCTAATCACCGACCTGCTCACCGCCGCGCGGCGTAAAAATTCTTGACCCGGAAGTCCTTGATTTTATTGGTGCCTGGGGCCGGACTCGAACCGGCACGGAGCGAACTGCGAGGGATTTTAAGTCCGGGTTTCGCTAAAATCTTCTTTAATGAAGTATGCTATCTTGACATATCCCCTGACAGTGTGTATAATTACACATGGAAAGTCGGGAGATCATCCGTCGCCTGGAGGCGGATGGCTGGTATCGGGTAGGGCAAAGAGGCTCTCATGTCCAATTAAAGCACCCGGCGAAGCCCGGGCGAGTGACGGTGCCGCATCCGGAAAAGGATATTCCCGCTAAGACGCTGCGAAGCATTGAACGGCAGTCGGGCGTCAGGTTTAAATAGGAGGAGGACCCATGCCCAATTACATCGCCGTGGTACACAAAGAGCCTACCAGTGATTACGGGGTGTCCTTCCCCGACTTTCCCGGCTGCATCACGGCCGGGAAAACCATCGATGAGGCCAAGGATTGGGCATATGAGGCGCTGCTGCTTCATTTGGAAGGCCTGCGGGAAGATGGGGAACGGTTGCCGGCCCCTACGAATCTGGAAGATATTGTGGCCGATCCCGAGAACGCTGAGGCGGTGGCCTTCCTGGTTATTTCAGCGCCCGACGCCCATAGTAAGGCGAAGAGAATTAACATCACCATGCCAGAGGAGACCCTTCGCCTGGTAGACGCGGCGGCGAAACGCCGGGGCTTAAGTCGTTCTTCTTACCTTGCCCGAGCAGCCCAGGAAGTCATGGAGCAGGAGGGCCGCAACCACTGAACTCCCGGAACCTGGCTGTCTAAGCTGAAAGATCCATTCCGATAATTGGAAGTTGTCCGGACATTTCAATGATACACAGGCAATCTGCCCCACGAGATGACTGAAGGACAACTGAACGCTCTGTTCTCAGTATATGTAGGATGGGCACTGCCGACCAATTAGGAGGCCTCCGGGGCTTCGCTTTCGTAGAGATGGAAACCAAATTGGAAGGACAGCAGGCCATTTCCATGCTGAACGGCCGCGCGCTGGACGGGCGGCCCCTGGCCGTCAACGAAGTCAGGCCGCAGCAGCAGAGGCTCAGGCTGGGCCTCAGAGGGGAGAGCTAACCAAGCTCAGGATCAGGCCCATGATGGAGGCCTGCGGCATCGATGTGTTCAAGACTGCCCGACACAACGGCTTTGACATCGACACCCGCAAAGAGACCTTTGGCCGCTGGAACTACTTTGCTCTGGTCTTGATTGAGTGAAGGAAGCCAGGACCAATGCGGCCCTTGGCAAATAACCTCAGACTAAGAAGATAACCATGAAATAAGTAATCGTTTCTTTTCTGGCCATGGCCATGATCACCGACCTACTCACCGCCGCGCGGCGTAAAAATTCTTGAACCGGAAGTCCTTGATTTTATTGGTGCCTGGGGCCGGACTCGAACCGGCACGGAGCTAACTCCGAGGGATTTTAAGTCCCTTGCGTCTACCCATTCCGCCACCCAGGCATCCTCCGCCCAATTTATTATATCAACGGCAAACATTCAAGTTCTTCTGAGGGCTTCCGGGAACAGGCGGCGGGGAGAAATGCCCCCCTGGTTCCGGCCTGCTCCCCCCGCCTTCCTCCTGGAAGCGCAGGCGCAGGCCAGTCACCCGGGCCACCAGATCACAGGCTGGAAGCCTGTGCCACTAAATGGTGGGCAGTGCCCACCCTACACGCGCGGGCAGGGCCCACCCGGCACGGGAAACCGGCCGGCGAGCACCTTGACAAAGGGGGTCGTCTCGGATTAACTAGAGCGGCAAGACCTTGAATTTTTGAGGGTTTCCGGATGGGTCGCCGGCAGCCGCCGCCGGCCCCTGAGGGCCTCGCCGAAGGCGGGAGGCTAGTCGGCGGGCGGGACATCCGCCCCATGCGGAAGCGTGCGAGAGACGCACCATACGACTAAATGGTGCGCAGTGCGCACCCTACACGGTGGGTGGTGCCCACCCTACAATTCTGTTTTCTGCCTCTGCTAAGGGCCTTCGACTTTGATTTTGCCTTTCACAGAAAACGGAAAACAGATATTAATGGGAGCGGAAAAGGGATTAAATTCCCCCTCACCCGGTGTCGTCCCCCATCGGGGGAGAGGGGATAAAGCTGGAACCCCTTTCATGCTCCCGTTAATAACCGATAACCGCATTTTAGGAGGCGATCATGGGAATCCGGGAACGGATGCTGCCGGAGGGCTGGTATCCCAGCAGTGCCAGCGGCTGCCGGGCGGAAATCGAGCAATTTGTGGCAGGGGTGGCGCCGCTCCCTGCAGGCGCTCAGGTCTTTGGCGGCATTGTGCCCCACGCCGGCTGGTATTTCTCCGGCAAAGCCGCGGCCCGGGTGTTTCACCTCAGCGCGCGGGCGAGCCAGCCCCAGGTGGTGGTGGTGTTCGGAGGCCACCTGGGCGGCGACTCCCCTCCCCTGCTGGTGAGCGACGATGCCTGGGAGACCCCCCTGGGGACCATCCCCCTGGCCACCGAATTCTACCAGCCTTTAAAGCAGCGCCTCACCCTGGCCGGAGAATACCCCGGGGACAACACCATTGAGGTGCTGCTCCCCATGGTGAAATACTTTTTCCCCAACGCCAAGGTCCTGGCCCTGCGTTCCCCCTCTTCCCCCAAGGCCCTGGAACTGGGGGATGCGGTGGTGGCGGTGGCCCGGGAGCTGAACCTCTCCCTGTTGGCCTTCGGCTCCACCGACCTGACCCACTACGGCCCCAACTACGGTTGGGCTCCCAAGGGGATCGGTCCCGAAGCGGTGAAATGGGTCAGAGAGGTCAACGATCAGCGCTTCCTTAGTGAGGTTTTGAAGCTGGATGAGGCCGGCCTGCTGCGGGCGGCGCAGGAAGACCGGAGCGCCTGCAGCGCCGGGGCGGCCGCCGCCGCGGTGGCCGCCGCCAAAAAACTGGGGGCCCAAAAGGCCGTCCTCCGGGACTACTATACCAGCTACGAGATCCTGCCCGGGGACAGTTTCGTGGGCTACGCCGGGATCTTGCTGGAGAGGTGAAATTCGGTTTTCAGTTTTCGGTTTTTTAGGGTCTTCGACCAAGTCATCGACCCACCGGTGATAGATTCACCCCAGAGACGCAAAGGACGCGGAGAAAAAATGTGAATCAACCCGGCGGTCCCGCCAGCAGCAGCACCACTTGAATCTAATGCAGATTATGTGGCTTGGAGCAAACATGAATGAAGCTCTCCCTTGGCTAATCCTGTCTGCCGCCGTCGTGAACCTGGTCCTGATCGTCATAGTCCTGGTCCGGGGGTCAAAGGTTGCCGAGGCCGCCGGGAGGGATCTACGCGACGAGTTGCGAGCGAGCCGGGAAGAAGCCCGGAATGCAGGCAGGGAGCTTCGTGAAGAAGTATCAGGCGGCCTGAAATCGACTAACGAGGTCCTGTCAAAGACTTTGGAGGGCATGAGCAAGCTCCAGCACGCACAGTTGGAAGGCATGACCAGGCATTTGGGGGAACTAACCGAATCAAATCAGCGCGCCCTCGATCGCATCCGCGGCACCTTTGATTCTCGTGTCAAAGAGCTTCAAGAGGGGAATGAGAAGAAGCTTGACGAGATGCGCAAGACGGTGGACGAGAAACTGCACGATACTCTGGAAAAGCGGCTCGGAGAGTCATTTAAACTCGTGAGTGACAGGTTGGAGGCAGTACACCAGGGGCTCGGGGAGATGCAGAATCTGGCGACAGGCGTGGGGGACCTCAAGCGGGTTCTGACCAACGTGAAGGCGCGAGGCACGTGGGCCGAGGTTCAGCTCGGCGCGATCCTGGAGCAAATCCTCACACCGGAGCAATTCGGGAAGAACGTCCGGGTGAAGGCCGACTCGTCGGAGAGTGTGGAGTTTGCGGTGCGACTGCCGGGCCCGAGGGATGATCCCGATACCTGCGTCTGGCTTCCTATTGACTCGAAGTTTCCTCAAGAGGACTACCTTCGCCTTCAGGAAGCCGCGGAGAAAGCCGATCCGAGTGCGGTTCAGGTGTCAATGGACGCCCTGGCGCGGGCCGTTCGGTCCGCGGCAAAGGATATCCACGATAAATACCTAGACCCACCCAGCACGACCGACTTTGGAATCATGTTCCTGGCTACGGAAGGGCTATATGCGGAGGTGATGCGGCAGCCAGGTTTTGTCGAAGACCTTCAGCACCGGTATCGGGTGGTAGTGGCCGGTCCCACCACGTTGGCGGCGCTTCTGAGTAGCCTGCGCATGGGATTCCAGACCCTCGCCATAGAGCAGCGCGCCGTAGAGGTGTGGAGGGTCTTAGCAGCGATCAAGACAGAATTCGGGAGGTTCGGCGAGGTCCTGGACAAGGTCAAACGCCAGCTCCACACCGCGAGCCGGACGATTGAAGAGACCGGGGTGCGGAGCCGGGCCATAGAGCGAAAGCTCCGTTCAGTGGAGAAAATGCCAGAGCCGGAAGCCTTGGAGATTCTTGCCTTGCCTACAGCAGGCGAGGAGGATGAGGGAGAAGACCCCGCGGTGGAAGTAACAGCCACAGAGCCCAAAAATGAATAAGGCAATGCCCTTCGCTTGGCGCACCGATGTCCTGCAATCTGGAATTCCGCATGAGATCTTCGAGGGAATTACGCCTGGACCCTATGCTGTCCCGGACCGCCCTCAGCCGTTTCAACATGGTCAACGGTGTGATCGACCCAGCAGCCGCCAGGGGCGGCCCTCATCGCGCCTGAAATCTCTATTAATTTCAACCATCTCCGGATAATTTGCCCGGTTCTGGCGGACTCCCCTTAACATTTGCAGATTTTGAATATATTTTATGGATGCTACAGGTTTGTTCCCATTGGGTAATCAATCGTTGGGGCTGGTTACGGGGCACGGCGCACCATGCCCCTGCAACAAACGATTTTCCTGGCAAATGCGATAATGCCGTATTATCTTTGGTAGCCGCAGCCTGCAGCCTGCGCTCGCACAGGCGGGACGCCTGGGCTACCGGTTTGATTGCGACCTTATGACTGATAAAGCGTCAGCGGCGGAGATTGCGTTCCTGGGCCGCCTGTGCGGCATCGCGCCGGAATACTGCGACAACTTCGGCGGCCGCCACCCCACTGCGCTATCCACTATCCAGGCCCTGCTCAGCGCCATGGGCGTTTCCTGGGAGGAACCGGAGAGGCGCCGGCAAGAGTCGAGCCGGCGCCGCCTGGGGCCCTGGGGCCGCTTCCTGGAGCCGGTGCAGGTCCTGGCGCCATCCTCCCCGGGAAGGCTGAATTTTTTTCTTTGGGCGCCCTCAGTCAACCTCCCTTCCCCTCTCAGGATCGAGGCAACGGTGCAGGGCGAGGGCGACTCCGGCCAGGGATTGGATTGGCAGGAAGAATTCGCCTCCCCGGCCACCGCGGCCAGCCGGGCCGTGCCCGGCGGGGTGCGGCACCGTCTGGAGCTGCGCCTCCCCCGGGAGCTGCCCCTGGGATATTATGAGCTGCAACTGCGGGTGGAGGCAGATGGCCGGGCGGAGTCGGGGCGGAGCCGCCTGCTGGTGGCCCCGGACCACGCCTATTTTCCCGACTGCCTGGCGGGCGGCCGGCGCCTCTGGGGGTTCAACCTGCCCCTGTACGCCCTGAGGAGCGCCGGCAACTGGGGCATCGGCGATTTTCGCGACCTGACGGCGCTGCTGGATTGGGCCGCCACGCTGGGGGCCGCCTTCGTGGGGGTCAATCCCCTGCACGCCCCACCGCCGCTGCCGGCAGCCGACCCCAGCCCCTATGCCCCCACCAGCCGCCTTTTTCATAATTTTCTCTACCTCGATCTGGAGCAGGTCCCGGAAATGGAGTTCTGCCCGGAGGCCCGGGAGCTGCTGGCCAACCGGGAATTCCAGGCCAGTCTGGCCCGCCTGCGGCAAGGGCCGCTGGTCCCTTATTCCCAGGTCTTTCGCCTGAAGTTTCGGGTCCTGGAACTCCTGTTCCAGTCCTTTTGGGAGCGGCATGGCCCGCCGGAGGCCCCCGGCTCCCGCCGGGGCGAGGAGTTCGCCGCCTTCCTGCGACAGGGGGGCGCGATCCTGCAAAGGTTCGGGGAGTTTGCCGCCCTGGCGGACCATTTTCAGCAAGGGGACTGGCGCCGCTGGCCCGAAGAGTATCGCCACCCCGACAACCCGGTGGCGGCCGCCTGGGCCCGGGAACGGCCGCGGCAAATCCGCCTGCACCAATATGCCCAATGGCTGGCGGCCGGTCAGTTGCAGGAGGTGATATCAGCTGCGGCCCACAGGCAGGGGCTCCCCTTCACCCTTTACCAGGACCTGGCCCTGGGGGCCGCGGCCGGAGGCTTCGACACCTGGGCTCACCCCGGGTTGTTTGCCAGGGGAGCAGCCATCGGCGCCCCGCCGGATGCCTTCAACCCCAAGGGCCAGAATTGGGGCATCTCCCCGATAATTCCCCAGGCCCTGCGAGAATCGGGCTACCGACTGTTCATCGACACCCTGCGGGCCAACGCCCCGACCGGCGGCATGTTGCGCCTGGATCACGTCATGGGGCTCTTTCGGCTGCTGTGGATTCCCTCCGGGGAGGGGCCGGCCAGGGGGCCTACGTCCATTATCCGGCCCGGGAACTGCTGGCCGTCCTGGCCCTGGAGAGCGTGCGCCGCCGCACCCTGATCATCGGCGAGGACCTGGGCACCATGACGGCCCGGGTGCGCCGGGAGTTGGGGCGCCTGGGGGTCTTTTCCTACCGGGTCTTTTACTTTGAGCGGGATGCGGCAGGCCGCTTCCTGGCCCCGGAGTCCTATCCGGCCCAGGCGGTAGCCGCGGTCACCACCCACGACCTGCCAACCTTAACGGGGTTCTGGCAGGGCCACGACCTGGCCTACAAGCGGCAGGCCAACCTCTATCCCGAAGCAGGCCTGGCCGAGGCGGAGGCGGAGGCCCGGCAGCGCGACCGCCTGGAGCTGATGGAGGCCCTGAAAAGTCGGGGGCTGCTGGCCGAAGAGGCGGAAAACCCCGACCCCAAGGTTGAGCCGCGGGCCGCGGGTCCGGCTCCGGCTGAGGTTAGGGAAGGGGTCCTGGAGTACCTGGCCCAGAGTTCCGCCGCCCTTCTGGAAGTGCGCCTGGAGGAGGTCTTCGGCTGGCCGGAGCAGCAAAACTTCCCGGGCACCGATATGGAGCATCCCAACTGGCGCGGCCGCCTCCCCTGGAGCCTGGAGGAGATGGCCCGGGACCCGGCCCCGGCCCGCCTGGCGGCGCGGTTAAACAAGTACCGGGAGCGATAATTTGAGGGGGGGGGCGGGGGGCTTTGCCCCCCCCTCCCTGAAAGGTTTCCTGACAGGAGGATTCCCCATGCCCGAACCTACCTTGATTTATAATCTCTTTCCCCTGCTGGTGGGGCCGATTCCCCGGTGGGAGAAGCACCTGGACCGCATCGGCCGCATGGGTTTCACCTGGATCTTCCTGAATCCCATCCACACCCCGGGGATAAGCGGCAGCCTGTATGCGGTCAAGGACTATTTCAGCCTCAACCCCCTCTTTTTTCCCGCACCGGGGGAGGATGCGGAGGCGGCCCTGAGCCATTTCCTGCAAGAAGCATCCCGCCATAACCTCAAGGTGATGCTGGACCTGGTGATCAACCACACCGCCATCGACTCGCCCCTGGTGTTGGAGCACCCCGAATGGTACGCCAAGGATGAGAAGGGGTTCATTAAGCACTCGGGGGCCATCGACCCCGCTGACGCCACCCGGGTCACGGTGTGGGGCGATCTGGCGGAGCTGGAATACTGGCCGCCCCCGGACCCCGAGGGCCTGCTGCGATACTGGGAGGCGGTGCTGGCCAAATATCTGAAACTCGGTTTCCTGGGATTCAGGGCCGACGCGGCTTACAAGATTCCGGGAGACTTCTGGGGCCGCCTCATCGCCAAGGCACGGAAATTGGAGCCCCGGGTGCAGTTCTTCGGCGAGACCCTGGGCTGCCGCCTGGAGGAATGCTCCCAACTGGCGACGGCGGGATTTGACTTCTTCTACAACAGCTCCAAGTGGTGGGATTTCCAGGAAGACTGGTGCCTGGAGCAATACCGGATGTTCCGGCGCCTGGCCCCTTCGGTGAGCTTCCCGGAGAGCCACGACACCGAGCGGCTGGCCGCGGAAAGCGGCGGCGCCCCGGAGGTGGCCCGGCAGCGGTATCTCTTCGCCGCCTTTTTCTCCGCCGGCCTGATGATGCCCATCGGTTATGAATATGGCTTCAGGAAGCGGCTGGACGTGGTGAAGACCCGGCCTCAGGATTGGGAGGGGATAAACTACGATCTAAGCAGTTACATCGCCGGGGTGAACCTGATGAAAAAATCCTGCCCGGTGCTCCTGGAGGAAGGTCCCATGGTGCGGGCCAACCCCCAGGGCGAAGCGGTGGCGCTGCTCCTCAAATCCCGGGAGCGCCAGCCGGGGCGGGTGCTGGCCATAATCAACTCTACCCTGAAAAGCGCCCCGGTGAGGCTCGCCAACCTGGCGGAATTCCTGGGGCCTCCGGCCCGGGCCTGGCATGACCTGACCCCCGACCTCAAACTCCTGCGGCTCAAGCGGGAGATGGCCTTCAACCTGGCGCCGGCGGGGGTTAGGATCTTTTACAACCCCGAGGCCGCGCCGCTGGCGGAGCAGGACCAGGACAATACAGGAGAGCGACCTATTGACCCAGGCACTGGCGGGCTTCAATGAGCACGGGGTGATCCTGGCCACCGACAGCCGGGCCAGCCGTTTCGATGCGGTGGGGCGGGCGGAATATTTCCGGGTCAAGAAGCTGTTGCCCCTGGGAAGGGGGGCGGCCATCCTGAGCGGCGGCGCCGGGGTGAGCCTACCCCTGTCCCAGGCCCTGCGCCGGGAGATCGAGCGCCAGCGGGGCCTCGACCACCTGGAGGACATGGTGGACTTCGCCCTGGGTTTCCTCTCCCAGGGTTACCGGCGGTTTCTGGCGCGCCACGGGCCCGAACCGGAGGGTTTTCGCCGCCTCTACTTCATCCTGGCGGGAGCGGTGGATGGAATGCCGGGGTACTCGCTCCACCTTTTGGGCAGCGAAGAAAACGAATTACCTCTCCGCAACCTCCCGGTGTCCAACCTGGTGGTCATGCCCCGGAACCTGGGGATGGAGATGCGCCTTTCCAAGGCCTTGAGCCAGGGAGCGCCCCCGGAAGAACTGCTTAAGGAGAGCCGGGATTTCCTGGTGAAAATGGCCGCCGCCACCGCGGAAGTGGGGCCGCCCTTCTACTTCGCCACCATCACCGCCGGCGGCTACCGGGAGGTCGGGGCGGGGGTGCTCATCCCCTGAATGGCGCAGGCTAAGGACTGCGGCTAACCAGCTCGCCAATCGACATAGGTAGGCCCTCGCGGGCTTTCCCTGTCACACCACCGGGCGTACGGGTCCGTACCCGGCGGTTCGGATGGTTAAGCTATCTCCCCGGTGCTAACCTCGGGAGGCCAAGCGAGATAAAATAGGTGTTGGGCAGGGCAAAGCTGAGGGCCGGGCTGCGGCTGAGCCGCCACGGGCCGTGGGCGCTGCCGGCCGTTTGGGCCGCCAGATCACGGCCCACCCCGAGCCGACGTAAAGCCGCAAATCGGCTCCGGCCTCGCTTCCATTGCCGCCAGACCATCATCCTGAGGCGACGCCGGAGCCATGAGTCAAGTTGCCGCAGCAGCGAAGGAGTTTCGCAAAAGCCAAAGTAGCCCCGCCAGCCGATCAGAAATAGTCTGAGACGGTTCACCAGATGGGCCGGGGTTAGGTGGCGACTAGTGCGGGTCAGTTCGCGGACTCGCAGCTTAAAGCGTGCCAGGGACTGGGGGGCTATCCGTCTCTTGGGCTTACTGGAAGAGGTGAAGCTAAAACCCAAGAACTTGCGCTCCCCAGGGCGGGCTACCGCACTCTTCCCCTGGTTCACCTTGAGCTTGAGCCGCTTTTCCAAAAACCGGCTCACACTCGCCATCACCCGCTCACCCGCCCGCACGCTCCGCACATAGATGTTACAGTCGTCGGCGTAGCGCACGAAGCGGTGCCCGCGTCTCTCCAACTCCCGATCCAGTACGTCCAACATCAGGTTGGACAGCAGGGGCGACAGTGGCCCGCCTTGCGGCGTCCCCTCCGCAGCTGGGCTTACCAAGCCATTCTCCAGCACTCCCGCATTGAGAAACGCCCGCAGGAGCTTGAGCACCCGCCTGTCCTTCACCCGCTGGGCCACCAGGCCCATGAGGATATCATGGTTCACCCGGTCAAAGAACTTTTCCAGGTCGATATCCACCACATAGCCGTAGCCCTGGGCGATATGCCTCTGCGCCTGGGCCACCGCCTGGTGTGCCGACCGTCCGGGGCGAAAGCCATAGCTGTGCTCAGAGAACGTCCGGTCCCAGGAGCTTTGCAGCACCTCCATCACCGCCTGCTGAACAAAACGGTCCAGCACCGTGGGGATTCCCAAAAGGCGTTCCCCACCTCCCGGTTTGGGGATCTTCACCCTTTTGACCGGCTGCGGCTGATAAGCGCCCTGCAACAACTGCTCCCGAATCCGGGGCCAGTGCTCCTTAAGATAGTCGGCCAGATCCTCTACCCTCATACCGTCTATCCCCGGGCTGCCCTTGTTGGCCTTGACTCGCTTCAGCGCCCTCACCAGATTATCTCGCTGACATACCTCCTCCATCAGACATTCAGGTGACGCCGGGCTTTCAGTGCCATACCCCGCCTTGACGGCTTCAGTCCCTTCACCGGCAGCCTTTGGGGCTTCACCCCTACCTTCTGCCGCGAAGGCCAGCTTCATCTGGTTCTTCTGCTGCTTGGCCGCCATGAGAGATACCTCCTACTTGCCGCTCCATACCGTTCGGCCCTTCGGTGAACCTACACCTACTATGGCCTCTGCTGACTCCTGCACCGCGGTCAGGGGACCTCACGACCCCCTCAGTCCCGCACCCGGGACACGTTGCAAGCCTCCCGAGGTAAGCACCGCCGCCTTCGCCACACACCTGCCGGATTTACAGCCCTGGCCCTTGATGGATATGGACTTCGCGATCATATGCCCGCTTGTCCGGCCAAACCTGCCTCGTATCCGGTTCCTGTCCGTCAGGTCGTGGCTTTGCTCCACGCTTCCTTCAGACCCCGCCTCACGACGACGCCCTTGCGCTTCGCTAACCCTTCACCTCCATCAGGTTGGGTAGAGGACTTTCACCTCCAAGCTGCTGTACATGCTCGGCACACACAAAAAGGGCGACCCAAAGGGTCGCCCCTACGTTATTTCTTAATTATTAATGAGGGGCGCGCACTGCACCCCGCCAATCATCGCCGCCTCTAGCGGTAACCGCCGCCCCCGCCGTAGCCGCCGCGGCCGCCGCCGCGGCCGCCGCCAAAGGAGCTTTTCTGCTGAGGCCGGGCCTCATTGACCGTCAGGGGCCGCCCTTCCACGGTGCGGCCGTTGAGCATGGAAATGGCCTTCTGGGCTTCCACCTTGGTTTCCATCTCGACAAACCCGAAGCCCCGGGGCTGACCCGTCTGCCGGTCGGTAATGATCTTGGCCGAGGCCACGTTGCCGGCCTCGGAAAACAGGGTATTCAGATCTGCTTCGGTCATGGCGTGGGGCAGGTTGCCCACATATAATTTGACACTCATTTCTTCTCCTTATGAGTCTTGCCGGAGGCTGAGGTTGGCCAGCTCGGTCTCGGGCGAACTATTTTGGTTGAGATCGTCAACCGCCTCCGGATTTTCCTCCGTGGCCGGCGCCCCGGCCTTGCCCTGGCGGCGTTTCATCTTTTCGTCGTTTTTCTGTTTGCGGGCCATCTCTTTGGCCCGTTTTTCCCAACCGTAACGATTTCGTGCCAAGTCTTTACCTCGCCAAGTTGATAATCAAATTTACTAACCGGCCCCCACTCACTCCGCCAGGAAACGAATAACTCGGTCAGCCGTATTCTAAGACCTTACTGAACTTTTGTAAATAAAGAGCTGGGTTAATAAAGGCGGGACTCCGGTGCTCTGAAGAACGCCGGAGTCCCGGCCAATGCAGGCGTGAAACCGCCTAGAGTTTGCTCACGTTTTGAGCCTGGGCGCCCTTGGGACCCTGGACCACCTCGAACTCCACCTCCTGGTCTTCGGCCAGGGTGCGGAAGCCTTCACCCAGGATGGCGCTGTGATGCACGAAGACATCGGGGCCGCCGTCCCGGGAGATGAAGCCATAACCCTTGGAATCGTTAAACCATTTTACTTTGCCAGTTTCCTTCACTTGAAACCTCCTACCGGTACTGCTGAAGATATACCTGCCCAAAAAGCAGGGGCGCAGTAGTCAGGCAAAAAAAATCGGCGGGACTCGGTATCCCCGTCCGTTCAGAGACCAGCATCTGCGGCCCTGCTTTCAGTCTGACCTGCTCACCATTTTTTATTTTTATCATAGTAATCCCCGATGTCAAGCCCCGACCCTTGCCAAACTCGGCGAACTCACGGCTAAAACCAAATGCGGTTCGCTTTCGCCCTGGCCACCCGGGCCTTAACCCTGGTTCCCGGTCTTCTGGGGAGGTGGTGCGGAGCCGCGGCCGGCCCATCTCTCACTGAGGCCCGCCATGATCACGAAAAAGACCGGCACAAAGGGGATGGCCAGGAGGGTCGAGGAGAGCATGCCGCCAAAGACCACGGTGCCAATGGCCTGCTGGCTGGCGGCGCCGGCGCCCCCGGCGATCAATAACGGCGTCACCCCTAAAATGAAGGCAAAGGACGTCATGATAATGGGGCGGAAACGGCGCCGGGTCGCTTCCACCGCGGCGTCGGTGATGGACAGGCCTTGGGCGTGCAGGTCCCGGGCGAATTCCACGATGAGGATGGCGTTCTTGCTGGCCAGGGCGATCATCAGCACCAGCCCCACCTGGGTGTAGAGATTATTCGGGAAACTCCGGATCATGAGGGCCAGGAGCACCCCCACCAGGGCCATGGGCACCACCAGGATGACGGCCAGGGGGCTGGTCCAGCTCTCGTAGAGGGCGGCCAGCACCATGAACACCAGGGTAATGGAGAGGGCATAGATGAAGTAGGCCTGATAGCCCACCTTCTTTTCCTGGTAGGCGGTGCCGGTCCAATCGTAGGCCATGCCCCGGGGCAAGGTGTTTTGGGCGGTCTGCTCCATCAGGCTGAGGGCCTGCCCGGTGCTGAACCCGGGAGCCGCGGCGCCGAAGATTTGGGCGGCGGGATAGAGATTAAAACGGGTTACCAGTTCGGATCCGAGGGTCCGCCTGACTTTCAGAAAGGCGCCCATCGGCACCATTTCCCCTGGGGCGTTCCGGACGTAGAGATTGTTAATATCCTCCGGTTGCAGGCGGTAGGGGGCATCGGCCTGGACATAGACCTGGAAGACCTGGTTGAACTTGTTAAAGAGATTTACAAAGGAGGAACCCAGGTAGGCTTGCAGGGTGTCAAAGACATCGTTCAGGGGGATCTGCAGCGACCGGGCCTTGGTCCGGTCCAGGTCCAGGTAGAGCTGGGGGGTGCGGGCACTAAAGGTGGTGTTCAGGCTGCTCAAACCGGACTGGGAGTTGCCGGCGGCCATGACCTCCAGGGTCGCCTTCTGCAATTCCTCCAGGCCCAAGCTCTGGCGGTCCTCGATCATCATCTGGAAGCCGCCCGCCTGGCCCAGCCCCCGGATGGGAGGCGGCACCGTCACGAATACCGCGGCATCCTCAATGGCGGCCAAGCGGTGGCGCAGACCGGCGAGGATCTTATCCTGGCTCAAGGCGGCGCCGCGCTTGCTCCAGTCATCATAGACAATAAACATGCTAAAGAAATTGGAGAGGTTGGCGCCGTCCAGGATGGAATAGCCGCCGATGGTCACCCAGGCCTTGAGACCTTTGGTATCCTTCAGGATGGCGTTCACTTCTTCCGCCGCCGCCTGCACCCGGGGCTGGGAAGCGGCGTCGGGGAGCTTGGCGATCACGAAGGCATAGCCCTGGTCCTCGGTGGGTAGAAAGCCGGTGGGGTGGTAGAGAAAGCCCAAACCGGCGACCCCGATAATGACCAGAAACACCAGCAGCATCTGCAGGGGGCGCTGCACCATCCGGGAGATCAGGCTGACATAGGCTCCCTCCATGACTCCATAGACCCGGTTGAAGCCCCGGTAAAAGAGGTTGGGTCTTTTCTCCACGTGGGGGCGCAACCACAGGGCGCATTGGGCCGGTTTCAGGGTGAGGGCGTTGAGGGCGCTGATGACGGCCGTAGAGGCAATCACCAGGGCGAATTGCCGGAAGAGCTGCCCGGTAATCCCCGGCAGAAAGGCGGCCGGCAAAAACACCGCGGTGAGGGCCAGGGTGATGCCCATGACCGGCCCGGTCATCTCCCCCATGGCCTTGATGGTCGCCTCTTTAGGGGGCAGGCCCCTCTCGATATGGTAGGAAGAGTTTTCCACGATGACGATGGCGTCATCCACCACGATGCCGATGGCCAGGATCAAGGCGAACAGGGTCATCAAATTGATGCCGAAGCCCAGAGCCATCATGGCCGCAAAGGCGCCGATGATGGTCACCGGCACGGTGGTGGCCGGGACCAGGACCGCCCGCCAACTCTGGAGAAACACCAGGATGACGATGAGCACCAGGATACCGGCCTCGAACAGGGTAATATAGACATCGTGAATGGCCTGTTCCACAAACTTGGTGGTGTCGTAATGGGTCGTGTAGGTCAGGCCCGGCGGAAAATCTTTACTCATAACCGCCATGGCCTGGCGCACCCTCGCGGCGGTATCCAGGGCATTGGCTCCGGGTAAGGCGAAAATCGGCATTTGGGTCGCCTTATGGCCGCTCATCCCGGCAAAAATGCTGTAGCTTTGCTGGCTCAACTCCACCCGGGCCACGTCCCGGATACGGACTATTTGCGCGGTTGCAGTCCGGTCGCTCTTGATGATGATATCTTCGAATTGGGGCACGTCGCTCAGGCGTCCCAGGGTGTTGACCGTGAACTGGAAGGGTTCCCCGGCCGGCGACGGTGGTCCGCCCAACTTCCCGGCCACCACCTGGACATTCTGGTTGCGGATGGCCTCCATGACGTCCGAGGTTGTCAGGCTGTAATCATGCAGTTTATTGGGATCCAGCCAGACCCGCATACTGTAAGGTCCAGCGCCGAACACCCTGACCAGGCCGACCCCGGGAAGGCGGGCCAGGGGGTTCTGCAGATTGATGACCGCGTAATTGGAAAGAAAGGATGCGTCAAAAAGGTCCTTTTCCGAATAGAGGCTGACCACCAGCATGATATCGGTGGAGACTTTCTTGACCGTAACTCCCTGGCTTTGGACGCCCGTGGGGAGCTGGGCATTGGCTCCGGCCACTTGATTCTGCACCAGGGCCACCGCGTTATTGAGGTTGGTGCCCACCTCAAAGGTGATGGTCAGGGTGTAGCTCCCATCGCTGGCGCTGGTGGATTGCATATAGATGGAGCCTTCCACCCCGTTGACCGCCTGTTCGATGGGGACCCCCACGGTGTTGGCCACCACCTCGGCACTGGCCCCGGGATAGGTGGCGGTCACCTGGATGGTGGGCGGCACGATGGGGGGATATTGGGCCACCGGCAACAGGTAGAAACAGACCATCCCCACGATCATGGTAACGAAGGCGATGACGTTGGCGAAGATGGGCCGTTCGATGAAAAACCGGGAGATCATTTAGGGCTCACTCCCGGCTTGCCCTGGGGCGAGGAACCGCCTTCTTTTACCGGACCCGGTGGCGGGGTTTCCTGGGCAGGGGTCACCGGTTTCCCGGGGATGGCCCGCAACAGCCCGCTGGTGATCACCTCTTCATTGCCTCTCAAACCGGTGTCAATCACCCGGCGGCTTTCCACCTGGGCTCCCACCTTGACCGAACGGCGTTCCACCACATTATTTTCACCCACCACCAGGACATAAGAGCCCAACTGGTCATAGCCGATGGCCGTCTCCGGCACCAGCCAGGATTCCTTCTCCGAACCCACTAGCGGGGCCTTAATCCGGGCATACAATCCCGGCAGGATTTTGAAATCCGGATTGGGGAAGACGCCGCGCAGCAGCAAGGTGCCGGTGGTGGAGGTCACGCTGATGGCGGCGAAATCGAAGTAACCCCGGTGTGGATATCCGGTTTCATTGGCGAGGCCGAAATATAAGGGGACCTTAGTTTTTCCCGCTTCTCCCGGCAATTTTCCCGTCTGGCCCATGACCCGCAGCAGGTCCTCCTCATTGATGGTGAAGTAGACATAGATGGGATCAATCTGATTGATCTGGGCCAGGGGGGTGAATTCGCCGGCGCCCACCAGGTTGCCGGGGTCCACCAGGCGCCGGTCGATGCGGCCGTCGAAGGGCGCGGTGACCTTGGTATAGCCCAGATTGAGCGCGGCCAGGTCCCGATTGGCCTGCGCCCCCATTACCTGGGCCCGGCTGGAGTCCCGCTGGAACCGCCAGTTGTCCAGGTCCGATTGGGCCCCGGCCCTCTGTTGCACCAACTTGGTGTAGCGGGCCACTTGAATCAAGGCGTAGCGGTAATTGGCTTCTTGCTGCAGAATTTGCGCCACGGCCTGCCTCAGTTGGTCCTCATAGGTGTTGGGCTGGATAAGGAACAATAACTGCCCTTTTTTCACCCGGTCGCCATCCTGGAAAAAGACCTTTTCCAAAAAGCCCTGCACCCGACCCCTAAGGGTCACCGTATTAATTGCCCGGGTGTTGCCGGTGAATTCCAGGTAACCGGTAACCGGGCGGCGCTCCGGCCGGGCAACCGTGACCTGGGGGGGCGGCGGCGGCTTGTAGGCGTTGCGCTCTCCGCAGGCGGTGAGAGTCAAGAGGAGGCCGAGCCCTACCCCGGCCAGGGGTTTCCCCCGCAGAAAAGACCAGAGCTTACCGGCAGTCATGCCATGATCTCCAAATGGTGATCCCTCCCGGGACTCATTAGTTCAGGGTTCAACTTTGAACTTTGAACTTTGAACTGCCTTTAAGTGCCGGGCGCCTGCCCTGTTGGTTTACCAATCGGGGGCCCGAATCAACCTTTTTTGCTGCTCCGGCGTCGGGGGCGTCTGGGCCGCCGGGGTCAGCAATTTCCCCCAATTAGTCCGTCTCTCCATGGCTTCCCTGGTCTCAGGAGGCACAAATTCGTGCCCTTCCCGGATTTCCCAACCGCCACCCAGGGCCCGGTAAACTCCTACCAGGCTGCCGGAAATATTGCCGCGGGCGATGGCCAGATTATCCTGGGCGCTCAGCAGAGACTGTTGCGCGGTGAGGACGGTGGTGAAATCCGTGATCCCCTCCCGATATTGAACAACCGCCAGTTTCAGGGAATCAGCGGCGGCTGTGGCGCCCTCCTCCAAAAACCCGGCTTGCTCCTGGGCCCTCAAGAAGGCTATCAGATTATCCTCCACTTCTTTCTGGGCGTTGAGCACGGAGTTCTGATAAGCGATGAGCAACTCCTGAAACGTGGCATCCTGGAAGCGCACGTTGTTGGTGATTTGCCCGTAGTTAAAGATGTTCCACTGCAAGGTGGGGCCGGCGTCGGCGGTGCGGCTCGGCCACTGGAACATCTGCCCCAGCTTGAAGTTATTCATGCTGGTGGACAGGTACCCGAAGTTGCCGATCAGCGAAAAGGCGGGATAAAGTTGGGCCTTGGCTACGCCGATTTGGGCACATTGGGCCGCGGCCTGGTATTCGGCGGCCCGCACATCCGGCCGCCGCCGCAGCAGGTCCAGGGGGATGCCCATCGCCACCTGCGGCGGCGGCGCCGGGATCACCGCCTGATTTTGCCTTAGATCGGTCAGCCGCTCCGGCGGCATTCCCAGAAGCAGGCTGAGGGCATCCTGGGTCTGGCGCAGTTGGGTTTGCAGTACTGGAATGGTCGCCTGGGTGCTGGCCAAGACGGTCTTGGCCTGTTCCACGTCGCGCTGCGAGGTGGCGCCGCCTTCGTACCGGGCTTCGGCGATTTTCAGGCTCTCCCTTTGGGTCTCGACGTTTTCCCGGGCGATGACGAGGCGCTTTTCTAAGGTGCGGATGGAGATATAGTTGCTGGCCACGTCCGCAGTGAGACTCACCAGGGCGTTGTCATAATTGGCGACGCTGGCCAACAAGCCGGACTGGGCGGATTCAATGGCCCGCCGGAATTTTCCCCAAAAATCGATCTCCCAGTTGGCCGTCAGACCTAGTTTAGATTGCGCAAAGTTAAGGGGGGTGCCTGGAGTAATGCCCTCCAGGCCCTTCCTGCTCAGGCGCATCTTCTCCAGCGACCCGGTGGCCTGTTGGGTTTGCGGATAGAGGTTGCCGGCGGCCACGCCCAGTTGGGCCCGGGCCTCCAGGACCCGCATCCCGGCAATCCGCAGGTTCAGGTTTTCCCGATAGGCGGTCCCGATGAGCCGGTCCAGGACGGGGTCCTTGAATGCCTGCCACCACGCGCGGTAATCCGCGGGCTCGCGGCTTAGCCGCTGATCGCCCGCCTCCAGCCAGTCTTGGGAAACCTTGGTCTCGGGCCGCACATAATCCGGCCCCACTTTGGCGCACGCGCCGCTTAGCAGGACGACAATCAGCAGGATGGGGGGCCATACGCCGCGATACATGGGGACTTGCACCTTTCGGCAACCCTCCCGCCGCCGCGGGTGAGGGGCTGCCTGCCTCCGGGGCCTCAGGCGAAGAGGTTCAAAGTTCGTAAAGCTATCCGTGCCTTTTTACGAAATTTCTCCCAAAAAGTCACCCTAAATAAACCCGGGCCAAGGCTCTCCTGGCCAACTCCTCTTAATTTTTAGTATAATGCCGCTGTGGATTTAATCACCCTCCTGCAGCAACTGATCAACGGCCTGTCCCTGGGCAGCCTCTATGCCCTGATCGCCATCGGTTACACCCTGGTCTACGGCATCCTGCGCCTCATCAATTTCGCCCACGGCGACCTGCTGATGGTGTCCGCCTACGCGGCGATCATGGGGGTGGGGATCTTCAGTTGGCCCTGGCCCGCGGCCTTCGCCCTGGCCATCGCGGCAACCGGCCTCCTGGGGGTGCTGCTGGAGCGGGGCGCTTACCGGCCCCTGCGCCGGGCCCCCCGCATCTCTTTGCTGATCTCCGCCATCGCCGCCTCGTTTTTACTGGAGAACCTGGTCCTGGTAATCGCCGGGGGCCGGGCCAAGCCTTTCCCGGTTCCCGCGGCCTTCAGCGGCGCCGTCTCTGTGGGTGGCCTTTACATTCCCCGCCTCAGTTTTCTGATTCCCCTGATCACCGCGGGCTTCTTGGCGGGCCTCTTTGGGATCATCTACCGCACCCAGGCGGGCCGGGCCATGCGGGCCATCGCCCGGGACCAGGAAATGAGCAGCCTCATGGGCATCGACGTCAATCGCATCATCGCCTTCACCTTCCTGCTGGGCTCGCTGCTGGCCGGGGTCGGCGGGGTGTTATGGGCCATGAAATACCCCCAGGTCAACCCCTTCATAGGCATCCTGCCGGGTCTCAAGGCCTTCATCGCTGCGGTGCTGGGCGGCATCGGCAACGTCACCGGCGCGGTCCTGGGGGGCCTGCTCCTGGGTTTGCTGGAGATCATGATCGTCGCCCTCTTCCCCAGTTGGGCCGGCTACCGGGACGCCCTGGCCTTCGCCCTGCTCATCCTCCTCCTGCTGGTCCGCCCCACTGGCCTGCTGGGAGAGGCTCTGGGGGAAGAGAAGTTATAGAGGGATGAGCGCCTGTAGGGGCGGGCCATGTGTCCGCCCCTAGTCCCCGGCGCTGGGGGAAGAGAAATTGTAGAGGGATGGGCGGGAGGAGGATCGCCAGCGGGCCGTCGGCCACTTACAATCCCTCCCCCAAATAACTCTGGAGGAATTTTTGCCATTCGCAAGTCATTTTTAAACTTAGGCGCCATCGCGGTGCTATTCCTGCTGCTCGGGGCGGCGAGCCGCTGGGGCAACGAATACCAGTTGCGGTTGCTGAACAACGTGGCCATCTTTATCACCCTGGCGGTAAGTTATCACCTGGTCAACGGGGTGTGCGGCCAGTTGCACCTCGGCCCCAACGCCTTCATCACCCTGGGCGCCTATACCGCGGCGCTGTTGACCATGACCCCGGCGGAGAAGACCCTCAACTTCCTGGTCACCCCCATTTGGGGCCCCTTGAGCCAGCTAACCCTGCCCTTCCCGGCGGCCCTGCTGGCCGGGGGGCTGGTGGCCGCGGGTTTCGGCTTTCTCACGGGTTTCCCGGTGTTGCGGGTGCGGGGGGATTATCTGGCCATCGTCACCCTGGGGTTCGGGGAGGTGGTGCGGGTACTGGCCAACAATCTCCAGGGGCTGACCAACGGCCCCTTGGGCCTCAAGGGCCTGGCCCCCTACACCAATCTCTGGTGGTCCTGGGGAGTGGCGGTGGCCACGGTGGCGGTGGTGGCGGCCCTGGTCTCGTCCAGTTACGGCCGGGCCATGCAGGCGGTCCGGGAGGACGAAATCGCAGCCCGGGCCACGGGCGTCGATTCCTTCCGCCATCTGATGCTGGCCTTTGTCTTGAGCGCCTTTTTCCTCGGGGTGGGAGGCGGTCTCCTGGCCCACCTGATCACCACCATTTCGCCCTCGCTCTTCACCTTTTTCCTCACCTTCAACCTGCTCATCATCATTGTGGTGGGGGGCCTGGGCTCCACTACCGGGGCGGTGGTGGCCGCGGTCTTCTTCACCCTGGCCGGGGAATGGCTCCGGGTGGTGGAGGAGCCGACCCGGCTCTGGGGCCTTAATTTTCCCGGCATCCCCGGGCTGCGCCTGGTGCTGCTCTCCCTGGCCCTGCTGCTGGTGATCCTTTTTTTCCGCCGGGGCCTGTTGGGCCGCCGGGAATTTTCCTGGGACCTCCTGGAGGGCCTCCGAAAATGGCTGCTTAGCCCATGAAGCTCCTGAATATCCAAAACCTGGGCATGCGATTCGGCGGTCTGCTGGCCCTGGAGGATTTTTGTCTGGAGGTTCCGGAAGGTGCGCTCTATGGTCTTATCGGCCCCAACGGCGCCGGTAAGACCACGGTCTTCAACCTGATCAGCGGCTTTTTGAAGCCCAGCAGCGGCCGCATCTCCCTGAACGGGGCCGAGATCACCAGGCTGCCGCCCCATCGGATCACCTATTTGGGGGTGGCCCGCACCTTCCAAAACATCCGCCTGTTCCAGGAGCTCAGCGTCCTGGACAACGTCCTGGTGGGGTTTCATTGCCGAAGCCACGCCTCCTGGGGCGAGGCGATCCTGCGCCTGCCCCGCTACCGCGGCGAGGAAAGGGAGCACCGGACCCGGGCCCGGGAACTCCTCCGGGAGGTGGGCCTGGCAGAGGCCGCGGCCCAACCCGCCGGCAAACTCCCTTACGGCCACCAGCGGCGCCTGGAGATCGCCCGGGCCCTGGCCACCGGTCCCCGCTTCCTATTGCTGGATGAACCGGCGGCGGGCCTCAACCCCCAGGAAACCCTGAACTTGATGGAATTCCTCCAGGAGATCAAAGAGCGTTACCGCCTGACCATGCTGGTCATCGAACATAATTTGCAGATGGTCATGAAACTTTGCCGGCGCCTGCTGGTCCTGGACCACGGGCTCACCATCGCCGCCGGCGAACCGGCGGAGGTCCGCCGGCACCCGGAAGTGATCCGCGCTTATTTGGGGAAATAGCGGTCAGAATAGGGTCAGGTCAGCGACGTAGGATGGGCACTGCCCCCCAATTCCTTAATCCGGGCCGTGTAGGGTGCGCACTGCGCACCAATTCCTAATCAGTATTCAGCTAAGGCAAGGAAGTTGCTGGAAATCCTCAATCTCAAAGTAGCCTACGGCGCCATCCAGGCCCTGGATGGTGTCAGTCTGAGCGTCCCCCAGGGCGCCCTGGTGGCCCTGCTGGGGGCCAACGGCTCCGGCAAGACCACCACCATCAAGGCCATCACCGGATTGGTGGCGCGCCAGGCAGGCCGCATCCTTCTGGAAGGCCGCGACCTTCAGGGCCTGCCCCCTCATGAGGTGGTCCGCCGGGGGGTGGCGGTGGTCCCCGAAGGCCGCCGGATTTTTGCCAACCTTTCGGTTCACGAGAATCTCCTCCTGGGAGGCTACAGCCGCCGTGAGTTTTCCTCAAGGGAGTCCCGGGGGCGGGACCTGGATGAGATTTATCGAACGTTTCCCCTCCTGGCGGAGCGCGAGAGCCAACCCGCCGGCACCCTGAGCGGCGGCGAGCAGCAGATGCTGGCCCTGGGCCGGGCCCTGATGTCCCGGCCCCGGTTGCTGCTCCTGGATGAGCCCTCCCTGGGCCTGGCCCCACTGCTGGTCAAGGAGGTCTTCAACATCGTCCGCCGGCTCAACCAGCAGGGGGTCACCATCCTCCTGGTGGAGCAGAACGCCGTCGCCGCCCTGAAGATCGCGGGCTACGGCTACGTCCTGGAGACCGGCCGGGTCGTCCTGGAAGGCCCCGGGGCTGAGCTCCTGGAACACCCCCGCCTGAAAGACGCCTATTTGGGGGACGGGGCCGACGGGCTGGAGGGATGATCCGCCATCCCCTGCAGGGGCGGCAGTGGCACAGGCTTCCAGCCGGTGATTGGGTCGCCCGGTTTGAATTGGCCTGGAAAACTTACCCTGATTGATTAGCGGCGGATGTGCCTGTCTCAGGGTTTATTATAATGTAAGGGCATTGGTTCTTTCCCTCAAAATCCCGGGATACAGGAGGACTACATGGAGAGGCAAACCTCGTTGGCCAAAAGAATTGCCGCCTTCGGCGGCATCGCGGTTTTCTTCATCATGGCCCTGGAAGTGATGATCATGATCAGTCCCTTCGCCTTCTTCTTCTATTCGGTTTTTGGCCCCGTATTCAATTTTCTTGGGCGGCACGCCGCCACCCGTTGGGCCACCATGTTTTTTCTGCCCCACATGATTCTGCCGCCGACCGCCTTCCTGAAATCGGTGCGCATCGCCGGCTCCCTTTTTTTTATAATCGGCTTGCTGGGGTTTACTATCTGCGCCCTTCAGGTCTATCTGGGTAAAATCTTTCACTGGGGCGTCGCCTCTAAAGGATTGTACAAAAAAATCCGGCATCCCCAATACCTGTGTCTGGCGATCTGGGCGCTGGGCATGGCCATCCTCTGGCCCCGCTTCATCGTCCTGGCCAGCCTGTCGCTGATGTTCGTCCTCTACTACTTCCTGGCCCGGGACGAGGAGCGTCGGATGTTGCGGCAATATGGAGATTCTTACCGGGAATACCGGGATCATACCGGGATGTTCCTGCCCCCGCTGATAGAGAAGCCGCTCGCTTCCCTGGCAAACCTGGCCTTGCCTGCCGGTTCCCTGAGACCCGTCGTCGTACCGTTAATTTTGGTCGTCCTGGTGATGGGCAGCGGCTTTCTCCTGCGGTCAATCACTTTGGACTCGCTGCCCCTAGCCACCGGATACAACCTGACGATGGTGCCCATACTGCCGGAAGACAGTCCCCTAAGCAGCCCGGCGATCCGCGCCATCTCAAATGCGGCGGCGCTCGGGGAAGTTCCCTTCCTCAGGAGTGACAAGGATTATCTGGGCTATTTGATGATTCCCGATTATGTGATGCAGGGGATGATCGCCGATACCGGCGGTCACTCCCATCTCTTTAAACAGCACCATACCATAGCGCTGATCACTGATTGGGTCTTAAACCCCTTCGAACATCTCCGCAGGCCCCCAACGGCCCAGATGGCGGCCGAGCACGGGGTGGACCCGGCGGTGGCCCGGCGGCATCACTGCCCGGTGGAGTTCGACATTGCTTACCTGGATTGCAACCTCTGCACCTTCCGGCGGGTCATCCTGGTGGAGATCGATCACCACGAGTCGGGGCATATCTCGGGAAGCAGCCTGTTTGCCTGGGACATGGTCAGGACGCCCGTGGGCTATATCGATCTGGACACCAAAACCGCGAAAATCGTCCATATCAGACCGGTGGCAAAGGGTACGGCCTGGAAGGACGTGCCCACGCCGGAAATTTAAGGAAAACGCTTATTGCTTATGCTCCCCAAATTAGCTATAATTTACCAAAATAATTAGCTAAATGGAGCAAATATTATGCAACAGGAAAGCCTTAGTCTCCTGGCATTTCAAAAAATGTTTAGGACCTTGGTGATCCAAACCAGATGGTACTTCAGATCGTAAACGGGATCTGAGGTCTTGCGGTAGTTTTCCATGGCACCGCAAGCCTACTAAAGTCTTTGCCTGAAGGCGAGGGTTTTTCTACCATTCCCCGAAGGGGACAATAAAATCCTTAACCCTCAAGCAACCACGACCAAGTCTCTTACGGCAAGTCGTGTCACCTCTAGGATCAGTACCTTGACTCCCACTGTCTCATCTGAACCTGGAAAGATATTTACTACGCATTAACCATATTTCATGCACCTTCTTCCCTTTATTTTGTCGGATAAAACGTGGTATCTCTTCATTCTCTATGGGAATGTTCCCAAGTTGACATCTTTTAAAATTAAATTTGTTCTTCATAAGCTTAAGGGCTTCGTTTATCAAGGCCTTCTCAATCAAGTCCTTATAATTTATCGCCTTCTTTGTAATGATAATTTTAAAAATCTTTCCTTCTTCAATTTTTTCGAGTGATTTTTCTATTGAACTTTCTCTACCCAAGATAGCCTTGCGGCCGCCATCTATTAGTAATGGATACAGGTTAGGCCACCAATGAATAAATCCAACAATCTCCCCATCTTTTTCGGCAAATAGAATGTAATCATCTTTGCTTAAAATAGAGGCGACTTCTGAATACCAGACTCGAGGCCATCCAAAAACATTAGAATACCAAAAACCGTGATTTCCAAAATCATATGGACAATTATCACTTAGAGACCAAAGCTTATAATACAATTTCTTGTCGTTCTCATTACTGGATATATGTTTTCGAATATGTATCGGTTGATAATCACCTACATTGAATCCATCCAGATCCAATTCAAAACAAGAAAATACTTTGCTACGTGCAAATCCATAGCTATGGAATATTTGGGTCCAATCTGCAGAGTTATATGTATTTATGGCACTGCTGGCAGAAGGGAAAAATATTTTTGAATTGATTTCCTTGTAAAGTTCTACTTCGATAGTATTGACTCCAGCCCTTCTCCCTATTTCATAGATTTCCTGCATCAAGACATTAACCGCTTTCTTTTTAAGTTCCACATCGCATTGACGTATAAGAGGCCTCGTTATTCTGAGAATCCCTTTTTTTCTCCATCGTCGATTTGTAATGTAAGGGAAACAATAAAAGCCTGCGACAGGAATCTTACTTTTTTTATCACAGAGGCAAAAACCCTGAATACTTGAGGGGAATACTATGTCTGATGGAAGATAATAGGGATCTTTTGCATAAGCTTGATTAAACATCCTTTGACACTCATTATCCATTACAAAAATTTTTAGCTGATTTGAGCTAGACAAATTCTAATTCTCCCAATATCCGACTTGCACCGTTCAGGTAAAGCTCTTTCATTTCCTGAAAATCAGTGATTTCATTTTTGAACATCCAATTGTCGGGAATTAATGCTCCGTATTTCTTTAACTGGTGCGAATACGCCTCACGGGGGACCATGGAAAACACATCGAACTGTTTAAGTTCTCGCCACCTGTCTATCCTGATTAAAATTTTTTTATGCAGCTCAACGGCATCTGTGTCGGGATAAGGTGTCATTATCCAAAGCTGGGTTCTCGCTCCAAGCCTCTTCAGGTCGCACATCAAATCAAACGTTAGATTTATTTCTTTTTTTGTTTCTGTGGGGATACCGATCATTGCGGACACGGTAGGATTTAAGCCTAGACTCACTTCTTCTATAATCAAATCTTTAATATATTCGATATTCATCCACGCGGGAAAATCTTTTTGTAACAGTTTCCATAATCGTGGCGATGCACTCTCAATTCCGTGATAGATTCCTTCGCAACCAGCATCGAACATCATTTTAAGTAACTCGGAATCAACCTTATCAATCCTGGTCAGGCAGTCAAAGTTTATGGATAACTCTTTTAATAGGATAAATAATTCCACTGCCCACTCACGGTTAATTGTGAGGGTGTCATCTTCGAATCTTATGAACCCAACCTCATATTTATTGGCGAGCCACTTAATTTCCTCCAGGATGTTTTCAGGACTTCTTCTCCTTTGAAATTTCCATAAGCGATTGGCTGAACAAAAAATACATCGATAAGGGCAACCTCTACTTGCAAGAAGGGAAAAAGCATATTTGCGATTAAGGGGCTGGTATTGTTCTATGTGTGGAAGTAAATCATAGGCAGGGAAAGGGAGATTATCCAGATTTTTAATTAGGGACCTGTCATGAGTTTGATGAATTGCCCCATCCTTACGATAGAAAATACCAAGGACTTCCCCCAGATCCTTATTTTTGTTGAGAGCGCCGAGTAAATCGATGAGGGTTTCTTCTCCTTCCCCTTTCACAATTACGTCCACTGGACATAATTTCATTATATCTTCTGGTTGGGATGAAGCATGCACTCCTCCCATAATGATCTTCACATCCGGATATTTCTTTTTATACAACTTCACAAATTCTATACAGAATGGAACATGAACCGTCCAACAGGTTATTCCTAATATATCTGCATTCCTCTTTTCCACTAACTGCACAGATCTTTTAAAGACATTCTGGGGATCGGATATTTCAAGATTCAAATCAACGATATCAACTTCATCAAAGCCGCTATGCTGTAATTGAGAAGCCAGGTAAGATATACCTAAGGGGGGGAGTTTACTCGGAGAGTAAAATTGCCAGGGAGGGTATACGAGGGTTATTTTCATTAATAAAATTTGTTACTCGGAATTTCCTGTGTTTTCAGTGACAGAATCCGCAGCTTCACTTAGAATGACCGCGGTACCTCCTTCAGCCTGCTGAAAGCATCCGGTTTTGAAAACCCAGGAAATTCCTCACTTTTGATAACAGGTAAGAAGGCAATGGATCAAGAGGCTAAACCCGACACAGTTTTCCAGCCGCTTTCGGACAGAGTATCAGAATCCCGGTTTCGCTTCCTCCTCTTATCACCTTGTCAGTTACAGTCCCCAGAACTCCCGGGGCGTGGCCGGACCTGCCGCAGGTGGACATAATGATGAGATTAACATCGTTTTCTTTGGCGTAATCAATTATCTGGTCCGGCACCCGCTCTCCCATGGAAGTTGCCCAGGAAGCCTTTAACCCCCTTGAATTTAACTCTTCCGCCAATTTGGAGAGATATTCCTCCACCACGGCTTTCTGTTTTTCATCCGGTTCACAAACGGTGCAGATACCTCCGGGCTGTTCTATGTCCGTATAGACGCTAGCATATTTGAGGGTATGGAAAAGGATTACTTCAGCATCGAATCGTTTAGCCATCATCTCGGAACAACCCAAGGCATTTTCGGCCAATTTCGAGCCGTCCAAAGGTACAAGTATCTTTTTAAACATAATACATCTCCTTTCTATGAAGTTGAGGATATATAGATAATAGATTCCTACATTATTCTTTGGTTAAGAATGCCAGGATAGTTCCAACTACCATCATTCCAGCGATAGATGCAAACACAATGGTCCAGTTTCCTTTGGTTGCAGTCAGGATGCCGCCAATCAATACTCCTTGAACTCCTGCACCAAAGTAGTTAAAAAAGTTAAGGGTTCCCACAGCAGTTCCGGCCATTTTCCTGCCGCCAAAGTCACAACCCGCCGTAAAAAGCGCTCCGTTGATTCCAAGCACAAATAAACCAGCGAGAACTTGCAAAGCGATGGCAATTGTAAGACCCATCGTCTTAATGGGTATGAAAGCCATCAGGAAGAGAACCACTATACATCCGATAAAATAGGTGCAGATCATCTGAAACCTTTTGGCCTTAAAGAATTTGTCAGATAACCATCCAGCGGTTATAGGACCGAACATCATGCCAAAGGGTAATGCAAAGGTCATAATTGGCACCGCACTTAGTTTAATCCCGGCAGTATCGGCATAATACAGCGGTATCCAGGTTAGCAGACCGAATCTTCCGATATATACGGTAAAAGAGGCTACGCAGATAGATATGAATTTCCAATTCTTAAATAAGATAAGCCAGGCCTTAACACCCTTTATGTCACCATCTGTTAACTTCTCCGCTTCGGCTGAAATGCTTGCTTCAAGCCTCTCTCTATATGGTGGAAAGCCAGCATCTTCCGGCTTATTTTTTACCAAAAACCTGACGGCGATTGTTGTGGGGATAGTGAAAATGAGCAGTGGCCAGATAAACGCTGCTCTCCAACCATAGTTAGCTACAGTATAACCTGTTATTGCCCAAGCCACCAGTGAAGAAATGCCCATCGATGTGCCAAAAATACCGGTGGCAAATCCTCTTCTGCTCTTGGGGTACCATTGGGAAATCAACATATTTGTTGGCGCATATACCTGCCCCTGCACAAAACCATTAACCGAAAAAATAGTAAATATTCCTGTAAACCCGCTTTGTAGTGCAGTGAGGATATTCAAGATAGTAGTCCCAACTCCTCCAATCGTCTGCATTATCCTCGGTCCATATCTATCCCCCCAGCGTCCGGCGAAAAAACTCCCTATCGCATATGACCAGAGCAGACCTGTAGCGACCGTTCCGCATTGCATTTTTGTAAATCCTGATTCTTTTATTATCCAGGGCATACATATTCCCCAATTCAGACGCCCCAGATAAAAAAAACTATAATAGATAGAGCTGGCTATTACAATTCGCCAGAATCTGAAACGGTTGTAAGCCAACGCTTGCTCTGGTGTTAACCCCAATCCCTCAAATTCAGGCCATTTTAAAGCTCTTACAGCTTCTTTGGCTGTCATTTTTCTTCACCTCCATTGCTAAACACCTTGCGGTGCTCCAAAAAAGGGAATGGCCCTGCCAGGGCTTGGGATGCGCCACTCCTCAAGGAGCCTTGGGGCCGGGGGTCCTCCCCTCAGGCGGGGGTCGCTATGCTCCCACCGCCTTCTGGGAGGCGGACCTCATACCGGAGACTTCACTCCCAAAAGCCTGGCATAATAAGGGATAGTCTTTCTCAACCCTTCTTCGAGACTTGTTTTTGGTTCCCAACCGAGGTATTTTTTGGCGTTGGTAAGATCAGCCTTGGTATGTAACTTAACTTCGCCGGTCCTCAGGGGCAGATATTCTATCTGCGATTTGCTGTTGGTTAGCCCGATGATCATCTCGGCAACCTTTTTTACCGGTGTAGATATTCCTGTGCCGATATCCAAAACCTGGCCTTTGGCAGATTCCTTTAGAGTCAAGAGTGCCTCGACCACGTCGTCAATATAGACAAAGTCTGAAGATTGTTCTCCATCTCCAAAGACGATTACAGGTTCATTTTTAAGGGCAGCAGTGATGCTCGAGGCCATAAATTTCCTGCCCTCGTGAGGTTTAAAAGGGTTCGGGTTGAGTATGGCGCGCTCTCTGGGGCCGTAGGCATTTTGAATATTGTGACCAATGGTGGGAAGTCCAAAAACGACGCTGTACATCTGGGTAAATAGGGTCTGTGCGGTTTTACTGATGATGTATGGAGTCAACCAGACGGCAAGGGGTGGTCGAGGGGGATGGATAAAGTACTTTACTCCGGCCTTTAGAGAGGCCTCCAAAACATTTATCGTGCCGATAACATTTACTTCCACGGTGGGGATTTGCCATTCTCTAAAACGAGAAGCGGTCCCCATAAGAGCTGCAAAATGATAGACAATTTCCGTGACATTGTCGATAACAGCATCCACCGCGGCTTTATCCCGGGTATCACCCTGGACATATTTTACATTCTTCCGCTTCGCGAGAAGCTCTTTTGTATACTCAGGCAATGAATGTTGCTCATTATTATCAAATAAGACTAATTCCCTCCCTGTTTCGGCCAATCTCTCAGCAACATAAGACAGGAGAAAACCTGTCCCACCAGTCATGACAACCTTTCCTTCTTTCATTTTATTTCACCTTTTTAGTAATTTTTTATAACTCCGGTAACCCAGCGTTGTTAACAAAATATATTCTAAAATAATATAAGTCAAATTAATAATATTTTAAATAATATAAATATATTTTATAGTTGGAGATATACGACCGTTGCAGAATCATCGCTCCCGTGGGATACTGGCAGGAGGACTTAGGGCCACCGCATCATACAAAGCATTCCTCAATTCAGATCATTCGTCAAATAGTTTACCAGATGGCCGCCGAGTATGAAGATGGTAACGATCCCAATCTTCTTCGCATAGACCTGGTCTCAGTCTGGCCATTGGGAAAAGAAAGCTGAGGCTGGACAGTCAATTCTCCGGGTTGGAGAATGAGGTTCTGGGGAAAGTCTTGGGGTTAGAGGCTTTGGATGCTACTCTGAAACGGGTCCACGGATGCCCTGTGGAAAAGGAAAAACAAGCGGCGGCTTATTATTGAGTTGGATTCAACTGAGGACCCCGGGCATGGCAAGCAAGAAGGCATTGCTTACAACGGTTATTTTGGCAAGAACTAGCTCAGGCAAGATACAGAAATCACATTTGGTATGTAAAAACTCGATAATTATCCTGTTATCACTGCTGGTTTTAAAGGAACGTCATTAACTGCTCCTGAAGGTATTTCTCCTTTAAGAGCTTGTAAAACGTTGAGAGCCTGCATTTTTGCGATTCCGATTCGCGTTTCTAAGATCGCAGCGCCAAGATGGGGGGCCAAAACAGTGTAACCTGGTTGATCAATAAGATATTGGTTAATAGAGGAAGGACAAAAAGAGAATTGTTTATCTTCCATTTCGAATACATCAGCAGCATAACCGGCAATTCTCTTCTTCTTGAGCGCTCTTGCAATTGATTCCTCATCAACCACTGCGCCACGTGCCGTATTGATAACATAAGCCGAAGGCTTCATTAAACTAAGTTCTTTAGCGGATATCTGATGGAATGTTTCCTTAGCCAAAGGGATAGCAATGCATACGAAGTCAGATTGCCTGAATATTTCATCTCGTGGTAGGTATATCAAATTCAACCTTTTCTCACTCTCAACCTCAAGGCGATGCCTTTGATAGTAAAGTATTGTCATATTGAATCCTGAGGCACGACGCGCAATAGCCTTTCCTAAATCTCCCATTCCGAGAATGCCCAGAGTTTTTCCAAAGACAGTGCTGCCCCAAAAAGGTGTAGGATGCCTCCAGCCTACAAACTTTCCAGAGCGTACGAAAGAATCGGCAGGGATAAGTTTACGTGCAACAGCCAATAGAAGCGCCCAGGTCAGGTCTGCGGTTGGCTCTGTCAATAATTCAGTTACTTGTGCAACCCAAATGCCCCTCCTTGTTGCTGCATCTACATCAATATTATCGTATCCTCTGGCAAATACTGCAATAATTCTCAATTGTGGGCAGGAGATAATAATTCCCTCATCTATGAGATCAGATACAGAGCAACATAAGGCAAAGGCATCCCTGGCACCCAGAATAATATCTTCCTTTGAAGGGCGTTCATAACTTTCACTCTCGATCACCTCACAGAAAGGCTTAAGTAAATCAGGTCCTTCTGATGGTACCTTAAAAGTGTAATAGACAAGGGGCTTTTTATGAGTCATATTTAACTTTCTCTATTTTTTGGATGCCTTCTAAAGGCTAACATTTACACTTATGAATACAATTTATGAATTCTCTCACGGTCGGCGTAAATATTTTTCCTTTCAAATAAACTAAATTAAATTGTTTCTTCAGCTCAACCCCCTCAATTTGAATTTCCTTCAAGCTGCCACTTTTGAGCTCTCGACAAACCGTACTTTCTCCAACAATTGAGATTCCAAGGCCTTCTTCGACTGCCCTCTTAACCGCTTCTGTACTTCCCAGTTCCAGAAAGACCTTCAAATTATTTGCAATAGAAGGCAATTTCTCTGCCAACACCCGACCTGTGCCTGACCCACCTTCACCAACTATAAATGGCTCATCTATCAATTGAGAAGGTTTGATCTTCTTAAGCTTCGCAAAAGGATGTGAAGGTGAAGTTACTACAATTAGTCTCTCATCCCTCCAAGGCTCTATAACTATCTCTGAACCACGGATTGGTGCTTCTACTAAACCGACGTCAAGTTCGTTATTTAATATTTTCTGTTCAATTGTTTTTGTATTACCTATGGAGACCTGGATAACTATCTTAGGAAATTTATTTTTAAACTCGCCGAGTAAACAGGGTAGAATATAAACGCCTATATTGCTGCTGGCACCTAAAGATAAACTGCCACGTTGAAGGTCGGCAAACCCACTGAGCGACCTCTTGGTTTCATCCATTAAATTAAAAAATCTCTCTGCATAATGATAAAGTATTTTACCTGCCTCCGTTAAAACAAATCTTTTATCTACTTTGTCAAAGAGTCCAATTCCATAATATTCTTCTAATGATTTAATATGTATAGATACTGCAGGTTGGGTAATACAAAGTTCTTCTGCAGTCTTACTGAAGCTTCCTTTTTCCACCAAGACATAAAAAGTTCGTAAAATTGGATTTAAAAGACTATGGACTTTCAATGTGGACGTCATAATTTATTATATAGTGGTATAAAAAAGATTGGGTGAATTTTAAGGGGATAAAAAAGGGGCATTTCCCCTGGACAAGCTGTTAGGAGGGAAACACCCCATGTATACAGAAGTCAATGTACCCTACCCCCGCTCAAGAGATTAAGCCATAGTGTCAGCTTACCTCAGGTTTTGCCTTTGGGCAATAGGTAAAATGAATGATTGAATGGAAATACCGGCCGGGAATGGCAAGACTAACCAATAAACAGGGTTTCTTGACATCTCTGCCAGGAACCCCGCCATTATTCCGGTTGATCTATTGGCTAATTCTTGGCTTGGCCACTCTTGGCGCCATCTTTCAGTTCGCTTTCCAGGTGAATTGATACTTGAAAGAAGCTGGATCCAGCCAGTCGATGGTGGTGCCGCCCACCTGGGCGAAGGTATAGTAAAAGGTGTTGATAGGTTCCCCCTTTTGGGGCGGGTTCAGGACACATAAAGCAATCGGGCAATGCGAATATTTCCTAATCTCCTGAATGATTATCTGGGCTATTTGATGATTCCCGATTATGTGATGCAGGGGATGATCGCCGATACCGGCGGTCACTCCCATCTCTTTAAACAGCACCATACCCTAGCGCTGATCACTGATTGGGTCTTAAACCCCTTCGAACATCTCCGCAGGCCCCCAACGGCCCAGATGGCGGCCGAGCACGGGGTGGACCCGGCGGTGGCCCGGCGGCATCACTGCCCGGTGGAGTTCGACATTGCTTACCTGGATTGCAACCTCTGCACCTTCCGGCGGGTCATCCTGGTGGAGATCGATCACCACGAGTCGGGGCATATCTCGGGAAGCAGCCTGTTTGCCTGGGACATGGTCAGGACGCCCGTGGGCTATATCGATCTGGACACCAAAACCGGGAAAATCGTCCATATCAGACCGGTGGCAAAGGGTACGGCCTGGAAGGACGTGCCCACCCCGGAGATTTAAGGTTTTCTGCTAATTTCAATTCAATCATAGGATATAGGTCATGGTTAGGGCGGGCCTCGGCGCCCGCCTTCCCGGCCGCAATAGCCACTGATTATCGTGAGCCGGATACGCAGGCTAAAGGCCCTCAAGCTGGCAAAGGACATGGGCAATTTGGCTACAAAAAGAGGAAGGTTTCCGGGGTCAAACCCCGGAAAGACAGGTCGCCAAAATCGTTTTGGGAATGCGGCGCCCCCGGTTGTGGCATCATTTCGGTTAACCATTAAATTAAGGATGTCAAAAGATTGTCGCAAAGGATATATCCATATAAATATCTATCATTAAATTGAATACTTATCTGATTAATTTTTGCTGAGGCCTCGGAAACCGCCTTTCCAAAAATCTGGACTGAGGGAATAGCGAGCTTGACTTTGTGCGGCAGGCCCTTAATTTAGAATCACGAGATCATATAATTTTTCCCAAGAAAGGACGGTAGATGATGCGCACAAAGAGGATTCTGTTCAGTCTGGCGATGGTGGTGCTGCTTTTGGTGGCGGTCACACCTGGAAGCGCCCAGGGACCTTACTACGCGGTCGGTACGGTATCTATTGATATGACCAGCGTGGGCGTGGGTATCGGCTTCAGCTCGGGGAGTGGCGTTTTGAGGTTCAATGGCAACAGCTATGTCTTCAAGATTGACGGTCTCAGCGTGGGCGCCGTCGGTATTGCCTCCATCAGCGCGGTGGGCAACGTCTACAACTTGAGCGATGTTTCCCAGTTTGCCGGCAACTATGCGGCCGCAGGGGCAGGCATCGCCCTGGCCGGAGGCAGCGCCGGTCTGACCCTGCAGAACCAGGGCGGGGTTATTATCAATCTGTATGCGGTGCAGCAGGGGGTGGAGTTGAACATCGGGCCCAAGGGTTTCAAGATTACCATGCAATAGAAATTTGCCCACCGGACCGGGACCGCCGCAGCCTGACGGCCCCGGTCGTCTCCTCCCTCCATCCAGATTAGGCAAATGAGGCCGGTTACTAAAACAACCCGGTGAAGGCAAGCCTGGCCATTATTCTAGAATAATGCCCCCTGGCTTTATGAAAATGAGGGTTGATGCATGCACAGATTGAAAATCTGTGCCACCAAGTTATCTGTTGAAAACCTGTGCCACCAGTTTATCTTAATAGATGAGAAACCTATTTTTTGGGGATAATTAGGTACTTATTCAAATTAGTATCGATTTCCATCCCTCTCGCCGGCCACCCCGCCCCCTCAGGAACCGCTGAGGAAGGCGGTTCCACCTTAGGAGCCCTGGCGTTTGCAAAAAATCACTCCCAAGGTCATAATCTGAGCCAGGAGATTATGACTCATGTTGCCGATCTTGCCACTCACCGACGCCTTTAAAGGCTACACCTACGACCAGGACAAGCTCATGACCCCGGAGGAGACCATCCGCCGGGTACGGGAGCGCCTGGCCGGCCTGGATCTGGAGATCCTGGCGGAGACCATGCGCATCGATTCCGGGCGCCTGAACATCCCGGTCTTCATCAGCCTCCTGGGAGCCGATGCCCGGCGGGTGGTGCCCACCCAGAAACAGATGGGCAAAGGCGCCACCCCGGTGCAGTCCGAGGCCAGCGCCCTCATGGAACTGGTGGAGCGCTTCAGCTTCTTCACCTTTATCGAGGAAGGACCGAAGCACTATGGCCGGGCCCGGGACCTGGAGGGTCAGGCCCTGCCCTTCTCTTACCTGGCCCGCTCCCTGTTCGACGATTCCCCGGACGTTGAGGCCGCCGCGGCCCTCTACCAGGACTGGCCCCTCCATTTCGTCCCGGCCACCAACCTCAGCACCGGGGCCCCGGTCTATCTGCCTCTCTACTGGTTCTACCTCATCGAGGAGTACAACGGCCCGGCGGCCGGCAATGGTTACGAGGAGGCGGTGCTCCAGGCCCTGTGCGAGGTGGTGGAGCGCCACGTGGGCACGGTCCTCACCCAGGAGAGCCGGCCCACCCCGGCCATCGACCCGGAGTCGGTGACCGACCCCGCGGCCCGGGAGTTGCTGGAGAAATTCTCCAGAAACGGCATCAAAGTTTACCTTAGAGATTTCTCGATGGATACCGGCATCCCCACGGTGGCGGCCCTGGCTTACGATCCCGCCACCTTCCCCGGATCCAGTGAAATCGTCTTCGCCGCCGGCACCACCACCGACCCCACCAAGTCCCTGATCCGGGCCTTAACCGAGGTGGCCCAACTGGCGGGGGATTTTCACCGGCGCACCTCCTACAACCCTACCCTGCCCAAATACGAGTCCCTGGAGGAGGCCGCCTATCTCATGGCCCCCGGCCCGCTGGTCCCCCTGGACAGCCTGCCCAACCTGGCCGACGACAACCTTAAGGTGGAGATCGGCAACTGCCTGGAGACCCTGGCCCGCCTTCACCTGGAGGTCCTGGCGGTGGACGTCACCCATCCCCGGATCGGCATCCCCGCGGTCTACGTCCTTATCCCGGGCACCCACTTTCTGGACCGCACCCGCAACACCAACGTCATCTTCCACCTGGCCAAGACCGCGGCCCTCTATGCCGAGCCCATGGATGGCCTGCTGGCCTTGCAGCAGCTAAACCAGACCTTTCCGGAGCGCTTCGAAGTAAACTTCTTCCTGGGCCTGGCCCTGGCCAACCTGGGCAGCTCGGGCGACGCCCTGGACCATTTCCAAAAGACCTTAACCCTGAATCCCCCGGCTCACGAAGTTCCCAGCATCCACGTGCACCTGGGCAACTGCCATAAGGACCTGGGCGACTACCGCACCGCCGCCGCCGCCTTCCGGCAGGCCCTGGAGCTGGACCCCAATCTGAAGGAGGCCCACCATTTCCTGGGATTCTGCTTCTTCAAGCTGGAGGAATATCAACAGGCGGTGGCATGCTTCGAGAAGGTAATCGAACTGGACCCCGGCTCGGCCATCGACTACGCCAACCTGGGCATCAATTTGCAGCGCCTGGGCCACCGCCAAGAGGCGGCCTACGTCCTGAAACAGGCCCTGGCACTGGACGCCAGCCTGGGGTTCGCGGCCCGGGCCTTAAAGGAATTGAGCTGAAGATATTGCTTTATGTCGGTAAAACATCAATCATCTATCGATAGTTAAGAAACATAGGGGCGACCCAACGGGTCGCCCCTACATTTACGGGTTGGGGGTGGGGGTTTGGGGGAGGGATTGTAAGTGGCCGTTGGCCCTGGCCCCCTCCCCCAACCTGGCGACCCAATCACAGGCTGGAAGCCTGTGCCACTGTCGCCCCTACGCCGCCGGCGGCGGCGGCCCGAAGTTCTCCCGGTAACGCTCCCAGAACTGGGAGATTTCCAGCCGGTGTTCCTGGGTGCCTTGCTGCTCCACGCAAAAGCTGGCCAGGACCGCCCCCAGACAGGTTGACTCCTCCCAGGAGAGCCCCAGAACCAGCCCCTTGAGAAGACCGGCCCGGTAAGCGTCCCCGGCCCCGGTGGGGTCCTGGACCTGGCTGGGGCGAACCGCGGGCACCATTCGCCGGCTGGCGGCGGTGCAGAGATATGAGCCTTCCTCGCCCCGGGTGACGATCAGCGTGGGCGTTAACTCCAGAAGCTCCTGATCCTTAAGGCCGGTCTTTTGCCGCAACATCTCCAACTCGTAGTCGTTGACGATGAGGGCCTGGGCCCCGGCGGCCATCTCCCGGAGCCGGCCGCCCTCCCAGGCGGGGATGCTCTGGCCGGGGTCGAAGATATAGGGCAGCCCCGTGGCCTGGTAGGCCCGGGTATAAACCAGCATGTCTTCCAGGCCGCCCGGGGCCACGATGGCGTAAGCGGTGGCCGCGTCCACCCCATCGAAACGGTAATCTGAGAGGTGTTTCATGGCCCCGGGATTGAACCCGGTAATCTGGTTGTCGGAGAGGTCCGTGGTGATGTAAGCCCCGGCGGTGTATTCCCCGGGGATCTCCTTGATCCCCGTCAGGGTCAGGCCCAGCCGGGCCAGCCACTCCCGGTAGGGCGCGAAATCCTTGCCCACGGTCGCCAGGATGACCGGCTTTTCCCCCAGCAAGGCCAGATTATAGGCGATGTTGCCGGCGGTGCCGCCGAAACGCTCTCTGAGGCCATTCACCATGAAACAGACGTTCAGGATATGGATCTTCTCCGGCAGGATGTGATCCGCGAAACGGCCGGGAAAATCCATGATCCGGTCGTAGGCCAGGGACCCGGAAACGAAGATTTGCATAAGGACCTTTGAGTTTCGAGTTTCGAAAACAAGAACTATCGGTACATGATTGCGATATTTTAACCTTGAACTTTGAACCTTGAACTTTGAACTTTAAATTCGATTGCTGGCGTGAGTCTCCCGCCCCACGCGCATGGCGCCTGAGACGCGGCCCTACGCTAGGGTGGGCAGTGCCCACCCTGCACGGGCGGCCCCATCACAGGCTGGAAGCCTGTGCCACTGCCGCCCTTACACTTGAAACTCAAGACTCGAAACTTTGAAAATACTCCTTCGCCTCCCCCACGGTGAAGAGGGAGCCAGTGATGACGATGCGGTCCCGGGGACCAGCCAGGGCCTGGGCCCGGCGGATGGCCTCACTCACCCGGGGGACCTGGATCACCTCCAGAGCGTAGGCTTGGGCCCGCCGGGCCAGGTCCGTGGTGGCTGCGGCCCGGAAGTACCGGGGTTGGGTAAAGATCACCAAATGGGCCAGAGGTAAAAGGTGGGCCAGAATGGCGTCCACATCCTTGTCGGCCATGATGCCCATCACCAGAAACAGCCGGCCGTTGCCCCGGGAAGGTTTTTGTTTCTGTTTCAAGGCCTGGGCCAGGCTCAGGGCGGCGGCGGGGTTGTGGGCCCCGTCCAGAAGGATGCGGCGGTCCTGGGCTACCTGTTCCAGGCGCCCCGGCCAGCGGGTATTCGCCAGGCCTTCCCGGATGGCGGTCTCGCCGATGGCCCAGCCGCGCTGCTCCAAAAGCTCCAAGACCGCCAGGGACACCGCGGCATTGCGGTACTGGTGGCGTCCCCGCAGGCTCAAGGTGAGATCCGCCATGACCCGGTTCATCCCCTGGTAGCCAAAGCGCCCCCCGGAAGCCCCCCGAGTCCGGAAGTCCACCCCCCCCAGATACAACGGCGCCTCCAGTTCCCGGCAGCGGCGGCGGAAGAGTTCCAGAACCGAGGGTTGCCGGGCATAGGTAATTAAGGGCGTCTTTTCTTTGATGATGCCCGCCTTCTCGGCGGCGATGGCCAACAGGCCCCGCCCCAGGTAGTCCTGATGGTCCCGGGAGATGTTGGTGATCACCGACAGGAGCGGCTGTACGATGTTAGTGGCGTCCAGCCGCCCCCCCATACCGGTTTCCAGGATGATGGGGTCCGCCTTTTCCTCCAGGAAATAGAGAAAGGCCATGGCGGTGGCGAATTCGAAAAAGGTGGGAGGCTCGCCCTGGTCCACCACGGCTCGCACCCGGTTGATCAGGGACAGCAGGCGGTCTGCGGTGATTTCCCGGTCTCGCAGGCGCAGGCGCTCCTGGAAACTCACCAGATGCGGGGAAGTGAAGAGGCCCGCGGGGTATCCGGCCCGGGTGAGGACGGCGCTGAGGATGGCCGCCACCGAGCCCTTACCGTTGGTGCCGGCAATGTGAAGATAGCGGCCCTCCTGGTAGGAAAGGCCCAACCGGGCCAGCAGGTCCAGGGTGGAGGACAGGCCGAACTTGACGCCGAATTTCTGTAAATCAAAAACCCAGGATAGGGCCTGGGCCAGGTCGGCGAAGACCGTCATCCGGCCACCCCGCTAAAATTCCTGATATTCGTGGCTCATCACGGTTTCGCCATCGGCTTTGAAGCGGATCACCAGGCTGCTGCGCAGGATTTTGCCCTCGGTCTTTACCACCGGTTTCTTTACCTGCTTGCTGTCCTCAAGCAAATACAAGGATTTGGACTGCTCCTGGGGCTCGCGCGTCTCAGGTCGATAAGGCAGGGCCGGGGCGTCCTTATAGCTGAAGTACTTGTAAACCAGACCCTCGGAGGTGCGCTCGATCTCCTTGGGATCGCCAAAATAGAGGAGGACTTCCTGTTTGGTGGTCTTGCCGTCCTGGATCCGCTGTACGAAGCTGGGGTTGATGGTGACGCCGCTGGCATCCTTCCAGGACCACCCCAGGAGCAAAGGGATGAACAGGACCAGCAGAACCGGCGCCCAGCGATGCCGCACCGGGGCCCTCAGCCCGGAGAGGGCCCCAGTAAACCGCGGTTGCTCATGGCTGGATAGTTGCCCCATAAATTAACCTCCCAAAAATCAAGAAAATTTCTTAAGCAAAACTATAACGCACTTTTCCGGATTGGGCCAGTCTGATTACTTAGCTTAGCAATACCGCGACGATCCCCCCGAAGAAGATGGCGTCGAAGGTGCCGGCGCCCCCGATGGAGGCCACCGGCGCCCCCAGCTTGGGGATCTCCCCCAATCTCAGGAGGTCGGCGCCGATAAGAATCCCCAGGGTACTGGCGATGTAGGCGCAGGGCGCCCGGAGGAAGGGAGGGCAAAGGAGATAGGCTCCCAGGGCCGCCACCAGCGGCGGGACAAGTCCGGGCACCGCGATTCCCAATCCCCTGACCGGGCGGGCCAGGCGGTTCACCACCAGGGTCACCAGGGCCACCAGGACCGGCAGATACCAGCCGAAGGGTATCCTGAGGAGGAGATAAAGACACAGGCCCAGAGGGATCAAGGCCCCGCCCACGTTGACGGCCAGCACCGTTTGGTGGCCAGGCCCCAGGGAGGGCGGCCGGAACTGCATGCCGAAATAGGAGATGACCTGATCTCCCAGCACCTCCCGGCTCTCGAAGCGATAGATGGGAATGTTCACCAGGCTGCCCACCAGGGTGGAGATGAGCAGCCAGAAGATCAGGCCGGGGGGGAGCCCCAGCCGCAAAAAGGCCTCGCCGATCATCCCCAGCAGCAGGAAGGGCAGCAAGATCAGGGCCGCCACGAAGAAGGCCAGCATCATCAGAAGGATCAGGGGTGGAAAGAACATGATAAATTCCTAATATGAGTTTTGTTATTAATTATACGCTAACTTAAGGCTGTCCCGACACGGGCTGAAAAGCCTGCCCTATTTGCCCAGTCCATAAGAGCGGAGCCTCAGTTCCAACTCCTCCAGGGAAATCCCCAGGATCTCCGCGGCCGCCTGCCGCTGGCCATCCACCTTTTCCAGGGTGCGGCTGATCAACTGCCGCTCCAGTTCCGGCAACTCCGGTTCCACCATGCGGTCGGGCACGGCCCAGCCGGCATGCTGCAGGTGGTCCGGCAGGTCCCGGCGGGTCAGGGTGTTCCCCAGGCAGACGATCACCCCCCTTTCGATGACGTTCTCCAACTCCCGGATATTTCCCGGCCAGGGATAATCCTGGAAGGCCTGGAGCACCTCCGGGGACATGGCCTTGATTTTCCTGCGGTTTTTCGCTACATAGGTCCGCAGAAAATGATCGGCCAAAAGCGCCAGATCATCCATCCGCTCCCTTAAGGGGGGCAGGACAATGGGAAAGACGTTGAGACGATAAAAGAGATCGTCCCGGAAACGCCCATCCCGCACCCTGGCTTCCAGGTTGCGGTTGGTGGCCGCGATGATCCTGACATCCACCTTCAGGGTGCGGGTGCTCCCCAGGGCTTCAAACTCCCTGGTCTGGAGAACCCGCAGAATTTTGGCCTGGGTGGTGAGGCTGAGCTCCCCGATCTCATCAAGTAACAGGCTGCCCCGGTGGGCCAGGAGGAAACGGCCCTCCTGGCGGCTGACAGCCCCGGTGAAGGCCCCCCGTTCATGGCCGAAGAGTTCGGACTCCATCAGGGTTTCGGGCAAAGCGGCGCAGTTGACCACCACGAAGGGCCCGGCGGCCCTGGGGCTGTTGCGATGGATGGCCCGGGCCACCAGCTCCTTGCCGGTGCCGGTCTCACCCAACAGCAGGACGTTGGCATCCGAGGGCGACACCAGCTCCAGCAGGTGGAAGATCTCCCGCATTCGCGGCGAGGCGCCCAAAACCCCGGATTGATCAAAGCCGCTCATGGTCAACTGTTTTCTGTTTTGGCTGAAAGCTGAAAGCTGTCAGCTATTAACCACTATTGCCAGGATAAATTCATAGGTCTCGCAGGCTTTCCAGCCTGGGCCTGGCCTTACCAAAAATGCAAAAATTGATAGAAGGCTGCCGCCCACCTATAAAAAAATTCTTCACTTTCGTTTTCTCCCGAGAGGGGCGGACACCTGGGTCCGCCCTACAGGTGCGGGGACTTTTAGCCCGTGCACCACCCCGTGGCAGCGGCAGGCGGTGGCGATCAAGGTCCGGCCGCCCTGGCCGGCCAGGTCCCGGGCCAGGGCCAGCAAGGCCCGGGGCGGGTAACCACCCACTCCGGGAGCCAGTTGCCGGCTGGCCACCACCTTGATGGCAAAGCCGGGCAAACTCACGGCCGCCAGCTCGGCGGACAGGGACACCTTCCGAGGTTCCCGGCTCACCGGGCAGAGCGACTCCGGCTCGACGCAATCATCCGGGCAGCGATGGGCGGCCCGGCTCAAATACCACTGGCCCTCCGGGCCTCGCCAGGCCACCGGCGCCAGATCTCCCAGGCTTGCCGGCGCCGCCGCCGGCTCCCAGCCCCGCAGGGGGCCGGCCAACAGCCAGGCCCAGGCCAGGTGTACCGGCACCATGGGGATGAGCCAGTCCCAGGGGGAATCTTCTCCGAGGTTGCCGGCCAGAAAGGTGGCGGCCTCCGCGGCCGTCCCTGCCACCCGAGGTATACCCAGGGCCAGGGCCGCGGCCAGGGCCTCCGGCCGGCGATCCACCACCAGAAAGGTGGCCGCGGCATCCTGGCGGGCCAATCTTTCCAGGGCCAGGCAGCCGAATTTCCCCGCCCCGAGGATAAGGTAAGCGGCCATGAAGATCAGTCCTTACGAGGGAATACCCCCACCACGGTGGGCAAAAAAGGGCTCATCCGGTCTAGAAGGCTGCCGATGGGGTTTTCCCACGCTGGCGGGGAAAAATATTCAAAATCCTTGGTCTTGATCAACAGTTGGGCTTCGCTACCGCCATCCAGATTCATGGCGGAGTCGATCTCGAATTTGCTGGCCTTGAGGAATTGGGCCATCTCCCGCAAGGTGAAATAGCGGTTGGAGGTGTTGAAGACCAGGATATTACCCACCCGGTCGGTGGCGATCACCGTGCGGTCGGACTTTTTATCGCTGTCCCGCACCCGGATGTTCCCTTTGTAGTCCAGGAGCAGGGGAAAGGATTGCACCCCCTGGGTCCAGGGCAGGTTCTTGGGATTGATCGGGGTGGCCAGGAGGTCCAGGATAGTGGCCCGGGGGAGATCCGGGGAGATACCTTTGGGTTCCGCCACGAACATGCCGCGCATCTGGCGGTTATTAGCAGGCCCGCTGGCCTTGCCATCGGCGATGATCAGACCCACCGGTTCGTATCCGGGTCCATAGTAGCTGGCGTTGAAGACGATGGGGGCCTGCAGTTCCTGCTGCCAGGCAGTAATGCTCTGGGGGGCATGGTGAAAGACCCGGAAGGCGTTACTGGCCGGGTCGATCTTCACCACCGCCAGGGTGGTCACCACCTCGCGGTCCTCGCCCTCCCGGATAACCTCCACCCGGGTGAAACTGAGGCCCCGGCCCAAGGTCTGCCATTGGGGCGAGGTATGGGTGAGGCCGGCTGCCCCCAGGTTCGCAGGGGCCAACAGGCAAACCCAGCAGATCGTAATCCAAAAAAGACTGGAGAACCAGGTGGACACCTGCCGCTCCTTGCAGACCTGGTAAATATCAGGTATTTTACCATGGCAGGGAGGATTCGTCCATAAGCTTAAAACATATACCCCTGCGGTTGGCCGACTCTCACACCCACCTGGACCTGGAAGAGTTGCAGCCCGACCAGACCGAGGTGGTGCGCCGGGCCCGGGAAGCCGGGGTGGCTCTGCTGATCAACGTGGCCACCGGCTTGGGGGACGCCCCCCTGGTGCTGCGCACCGCCGGGAAATTTCCCGGGGTGGTGGCAGCCCTGGGGGTCCACCCCCATGGGGCGGGAGCCATGACCGAAAAGGATCTGGAAATCCTGGCCTCCCTGGCGGTCCAGCCCCGGGTGGTGGCCATCGGCGAAATCGGCCTCGATTTCTACCGCCGCCGCTCGCCGGCAGAGGCCCAGGAACGCTGGTTCCGCCGCCAACTGGAACTGGCTCAGGCCCTGAAAAAACCGGTGATCATCCACACCCGGGAGGCCACGGAGGTAACTCTGAAGATTCTCCGGGAATACCGGGGCCGCCTCTGGGGCGGGGTCATGCATTGCTTCGGGGGGAGCCGGGAGGAGGCCGCGGCCTTCCTGGACCTGGGGCTTAGCCTCTCTTTTTCCGGCACCCTCACCTACCCCAAGGCCGGGCCCTTGCGGGAGGTGGCCAAGATGGCGCCCCTGGACCGGCTCCTGGTGGAGACCGACTGCCCCTATCTGCCTCCACAACCCTGGCGGGGCCAGCGTAATGAGCCCGCTTACGTGATCGCCACGGCCCGACAGTTGGCGGAAGTTCGGAACCTCACCCTGGAGGAGGCGGCCCGGGCCACCTGGGAAAATACCCTGCGGGTATTCGGGCTGGAAGAAGGGGATATTGAGGAAAGATAGGTAATAGCTGACAGCTTTCAGCCAAAAACCGAAAACCGAAAACCGAATCAAGGGACGAGTCAGGGGGTATCCGCGGGTTGGGCCGGATCAACCGATTTCCGGAACCAGCGGCTCGATTCATTCTGAAAAAGCAAGACCAGGGCAACGACTTGCAATACGTATTGCAAGAGAGCGAACATCCCGGAAATCGGACGAGCCGCCAGGAATCTCCGAAGCGGTATGGCCGAAAGGAAAAGGAGAATGCCTATTAACCAGAGCACCAGAAAGGAGATCCTGGCCCAATTCTTTTCCCTGGCCGATCAGGTAAATTAAAACCAGTAATAAGGTAAAAGTTACCAGTGCCGAGAGGAGAAGAACGATCGGCAGCAGCCAGGCAATCCCGGTCTTGTTAACCATCGTCATCAGCCAGGGAGGCCCGGTTATGGGATACGCCACATACAAATCTAACACAATTCGGGTAACCCCGATACCCAGGGCAGCGTAGAGCAAGGTGATGGCAACCAGGACTCTCTTTGGTCTGCTAAGCTCCGCTTCATTCAAGGGCATTTTCGTCCTCCGGCATTCTTGCTAATCCAATAAATATTTTGATTATTGATAGGTATAAGGCAGGGCAGGCCAAAAATCAAAAAATCAGGGATTTTTTACCCAAATTTGCCAAGAGAAGATGAGCCAGCCTTGAGCCGCATCGCCCGGAACCTGGAGGAGGTGAGAGGCCGCATCGCGGCTGCGGCCCACGGGGCCGGCCGGGACCCGGCCCTGGTGCGCCTGTTGGCAGTGAGCAAGACGGTGCCCCTGGAGCATATCCGGGCAGCTGTGGCCGCGGGCCAGCTCCTGTTTGGCGAAAATTACCTCCAGGAGGCCCGGCCCAAGATCGCCGCCCTGGGTCCGGCGCTTAGCTGGCATTTTATCGGACACTTACAGAGCAACAAGGCCAAAGCCGCGGTGGCTCTCTTCGATGTGATCCACGGGGTGGACCGCCTGAAGCTGGCCCAGGCCTTAGATTCCGCAGCAGCCTCCATGGGAGGCATACAAAAAATCCTCATCCAGGTTAATCTGGCGGGTGAAGCCTCCAAATCCGGGGCTGCTCCGGAAACGGTCCCGGGGTTGCTCCGGGAGTTCGGGCGGTTGCCGCATTTGCGGGTGCTGGGCTTGATGACCCTGCCTCCCTGGTTGGCCGACCCCGAGGCGGTGCGCCCCTATTTCCGGGCCTTACGGGAGATGCGCGACCGCCTGGAAGCGTACTGCGGGCACCCCTTGCTGGAGCTGTCCATGGGCATGTCCGGGGATTTCGAGGTGGCGGTGGCAGAAGGGGCCACCCTGGTGCGGGTGGGCACCGCCATCTTCGGCAGCCGGGGGTGATAGCTGTCAGCCTTCAGCGTTTGGCAAAGGCCGAGAGATTGGCAGATATGATCTTATTAAAAAAATGTTAACCTCATTCAGCAAAAAGCTGAAAGCTGACCGCTGAAAGCTGAGAGCTAGCAGAACTACAAAATGTGGACCGGCTCACCCGCCTCTGGGGATATTGAGCAGGCCTGCCGTTGCCGCGGCAAATAAACATGACCTCCATTAAACCGCCCCCTCCCGCCGCCAAGGTGGGCTTCACCACTACCATTCCGGTGGAAGTGGTGCTGGCCGCCGGCCTGACACCGGTGGACCTGAATAACCTGTTCATCGCCGACCCCGGGGCCCGGGCCCTGGCGGCCGAGGCCGAAGCCGCCGGCTTCCCCCGCACCATCTGTACCTGGATCAAGGGAATCTACGCCACCTTGCAGCACCACCCGGAGATCCGCACGGTCATCGCCGCCTGCCAGGGTGATTGCTCCTATACCCAGGCCCTGGGGGAGATCCTGGAGGCTGAAGGCCGCCAGGTGATCCACTTCAAATTTCCTTATCCCCGGAACCGGGAGCAACTGGCCTGGGAGATCGGCAACCTGAGGAACCGCCTGGGCGCCAGCGAGGCTCGGGTGGCCCAGGTTCAGGAGAGGCTGGCGCCTTTGCGGCGCCAACTGCAGCGCCTGGACCGCCTCACCTGGGAATCCGGCCGGGTGAGCGGCAAGGAGAATTTTCAGCTTCTGATCGCCAGCACCGACTTTGCCTCGGACCCTACGGCCTTCGAACTCAGGATCAGCGCTTTTCTGCAACAGGCGGAACAACGCCGGCCCCGGGATTACCCGGTGCGTTTGGGCTTTGCCGGCATCCCTCCCATCTTTACCGACCTGTGGGAATACCTGGAGGAATTGGGGGCCGGAGTGGTATTCCACGAATTTCCCCGGCAGTTCAGCATGCCCCATGCCGGCCCGGACCTGGCTGGGCAATACTTTCATTATACCTATCCCTACGAGATCGCCGGACGTCTGGCGGACCTTTTGGCCGCGGTGCGCACCCGGCGCCTGGACGGACTGGTGCACTATACCCAGAGCTTCTGCTTCCGCCAGATGTTCGACCAAACCATCCGGGAGCGCCTCAACCTGCCCATCCTTACCATTGAGGGGGACCGCCCCGCTTCCCTGGATTCCCGCACCCGGATGCGCCTGGAGGCCTTTGTCGATGTCTTGCGGCCCTAATGAATTGCCGGGGGAGGGGGCCAGGAGGTCAGGGAGCTTCGCTCCCCGGCTCTCCCCCCGCGAACCTGGCCTTTCCGCCTGCGGTCTGGACTTCGGCAGCCGGTTTGTGAAGCTGGTTTATCTGGACCAGGGGGGAGTTTGGAGGCGCCGCCGCCTGGACGCCATCATCTTTTACCGGAATTATCTCCTTCGGGGGAGGCGCCGTCTGTCCATCGATTGGCCGCGGCTGGGCCTCCCGGAGCCGGCCGCTCTGGTGGTCACCGGCTACGGCAAGAATCTCCTGCAGCAAATATTTCCGGCCATCACCGAGATTCGGGCCCATTTTCTGGGAGCCAGGCAGGAAACGGGCCTGGACCATTTTATCCTCCTGGAGGTGGGGGGCCAGGACACCAAGGTGCTTTACGTCCGGGACGGCCGGGTGTTCGACTTCCTCTCCAACGACCGCTGTGCCGCGGGCACCGGCCGCTACCTGGAGAACATGGCCCGCTTCCTGAAGATGCCCTTAGCGCAATTCGCCGCAGCCCGGCGGGACCCGGTGGAGATTTCCCAGACCTGCGCCATCTTCGGGGAAAGCGAACTGGTGGGACACCTGCTGGAGGGGGTGGAGCCGGCCCGCATCGCCGCGGGCGTCAACGCCTCGGTGGCCCGGCGGGCCTTGTCGATGGTGCGCCGCTACCACTGTCCTACCCTGGTGTGCGTCGGCGGGGTGGCCCGCAACCGGGCGGTAATCAATTTCCTTCAGGAACAAGATTCTTTTCAGGTGATAGTGCCGCCATACCCCCAATACATCGGCGCCCTGGGGTGCTGCCTGGAGGCCGCCAGGTAGCCGCCGCCGGGGTTGCCGTGAGCGGACGCCGCCGGACGTTTCCGGTTATCTGTTTTCTGTTTTCTGGTGGCACAGGCGTCTCGCCTGTGCGGCGCAGGATAAAGCTTTCGATAAAAGCGCCTTTAGTGGCACAGGCTTCCAGCCTGTGTCCGAACCCCTAGGGCGGGCTGTGCCCGCCGACTTTTGGCGGCCGCAGGCCGCCCTATGGGACCTCCATAAGAGAGATAGTGGCACAGGCCTCCGGCCTGTGAATCAGGACCTTAGGAGTTCGGATCATGGAGACTAGCATGAAGACCGTCCTGATTATCGCCGGTTCCGATCCGGGAGGAGGGGCCGGCCTGCAGCAAGATCTGAAGGTGGCCACCCTGTCAGGGGTTTACGGGCTGACGGTGGCCACCGCCTTGACCATCCAGAACAGCCAGGGGGTCCGGGCGGTGCATCCGGTGGCCCCGGAGGTGGTGGCGGCCCAACTGGAGGCGGTCATCAGCGACTTCCCGGTGGACGCGGTGAAGCTGGGCATGCTGGCCACCGCGGCCATCGTCGCCACCGTGGCCGCTTCCTTAAAAAAGTTGGGTCCGGCGCCGGTGGTGCTGGACCCGATACTGGCCGCGGGCGGCGGCTTCCCCCTGTTGGAAGAGGCCGGCATCAGCGCCATGCAGGAAGAGCTCTTCCCCCTGACCTTCCTCCTGACCCCCAATGCACCGGAGGCCGCCCGCCTCACCGGCCTGGAGATTAAGACCCCCCAGGACCTGGAAGAGGCGGCCCGGCGGCTGCAAGCCCTGGGCCCCCGCTGGGTCCTGGCCAAGGGTGGCCACCTGAAAGGTGCGCCGGTGGACGTCCTCACCGATGGCCAACACAGCTATCACTTGGCCGGCGCCCGGCTGGCCGCCCCAAATCACCACGGCAGCGGCTGCGTGCTGGCCAGCGCTTGCTCCGCCGGCCTGGCCCGGGGCCTCTCCCTCCCGGAGGCGGTGACCGAGGCCCGCACCCTCACCTTCCAGGCGCTGAAGCACGGTCTGCCCCTGGGCCGGGGAGCCGGTCCGGTGAACCCCTACGCCCCCTGGGCCCGGGACCTGGGCCGCTTCCAGGTCTTGCAAGACCTGCAGGCCGCCGCCGCCCGCCTGCAGGCCGAAGACCTCAGCCCCCTGATCCCCGAGGTCATGAGCAACCTGGCGTTCGCCACCCCCTATGCCGAGGGCTCCCGGGATGTGGCCGCCTTCCCGGGCCGCCTGATAAAAAGCGCCGCGGGAGTGCTCATCCCGGCCCCGCCGGCCTTCGGCTCCCCACCCCGGCGCCTGGCCGCCCTCATCCTCACTGCCATGGCCAGCCACCCGGAATGGCGCAGCGCCATGAATATCCGCTACCTGGAGGGGATGACCGAACTGGCCCCCTCCCTGCACCTCCGGATGACTTCCTGCGACGGCCCCAGCCGGGAACCGGAAGCAGATGAGGACTGGACCGGCGAGACCCTGGAGATGCAGGCAGCCCTGGGGTTGAAACCCGGAGAGGCGCCCCCGGACCTCATCTGCCGTCAGGGCGCCTGGGGCCGGGAAGCTCTGGTTTACGTCCTGGGGCCCACCCCCATGGCCGTGGCCGAAAAGGCCCTGGCCCTGAAGTACGCCTTGCAGGCCGGGGGAAAATTATAGATGAGAGAAGGGAGGCCCGGGAGACAGTTTCCGGATTTTCTGTATTTTTTGCATTTTTTGCATTTTTTGCAAGGGTCCCCGCCCTTTCCGCACCCCCCCAACCCCTATCGTTAGGCGCAAAAAAAAGGGCCTGGGATCGTCCCCGGCCCGGTTAATCATCAGACATATCTATTTCATATCTCCAATTTTTCCCACCCCATTGATAAGGGTCTATTGTGAGACTGTTGCAAAATAAATCGTAAATTTTGCTTAAAATTACTTAAAAAATGGTTGCCAAACCCCATAACTTATTGTAATATATGGCAAATAATATTTAGGGGCGACCATGACCAAAAAAGGCAAAGCCAACGGTTCTTTTTTCGGCAATTTTCTTTATGAGCAGATTTTATCCCAAAGACCCCACTTTTTGAAAGACCTGGCCCAAGTGGTGGATTTTCGGTTTGTCCAGGAGCACTGCAAAGACTTCTATGCCGATTGGGGCCGAGACCCTTGGGACCCGGTATTGATGTTCAAAATGGTGTTTTTGCAGTTTCTCTATGATTTGTCGGATCGCGAGATGGAGGAACAAGCCGCCTTTAACCTGGTCTACAAGTGGTTTCTGGGGTTGAGCACCGAGGAGTTGCCGCCCGATCACACCGTCCTCTGCCGCTTCCGGCAACGCCTGGGGCCGGAGGGTTTCGAGACGCTGTTCAATCAGGTGGTGGAGCAAGCCCGGAATCGTGGTTTCATTACCGATCGTCTCCACATCATCGACTCCACCCATATCATCGCCCGGGTCGATCTGTTTCGTTTGAAAAAGGAGCATAAGGATAAGGGGGACGATGACGGCCATTATGTCGACCGGCACTCCCCGGACCCGGACGCCCGTTTTGGCCGCAAGAGCAAGAAAAAGTCTTTCTATGGCTATAAGGCCCATAAGGTGGAGGATGCCGATTCGGAGTTTATTGTGCAGGTCAAGACCACCCCCGGCAATGTGCCCGACGGCACGCAACTGCCTGCACTGATAGATGGCCGCGCCGGGGAAGCCACGGGCGATAAGGCCTATGACAGCGAGCCCAACCACGCCCACCTGGCCGCGGAGGGGGTGACTTCCGGCATCATTCGCCGCCAGCGACGACCTGGGCGCCCGCGGCATTCTCTCCGGGAGCGGCCCAAAATCGAAAGAAAATTTTCCGAAGGTAAGAATCGCCACGGCTTAAACAAAGCTCGCTATTGGGGGTTAGCCAAGGTCAGTATCCAGTCCTTCATGGTGGCCATTGTGCTTAACCTCAAGCGCCTGGTTAAACTCACTCTGGCGGGCGGAACCGTTCCACAACCGGCGTAAGCCGGGTAAAGGTTTTAAAGAAAGGCAAGGGATCTCTGGAATTCTGGGTCCCAAGGAGCATCCCAACCGGATATTGACAAATTTTACAGGATTCTAGGCCGATAACCGTCCCGCTATGAACCGTTAAGCTCCATAGAGGGAACACAAGCAACTCTTACTTTAAGCAACAGTCTCATTGTGGCAAGCTGTACGTAATAAAGCCTGGTTTTTCTATTGATTGTGGTGGGTTAGGTACTCCTTTTCTGACTCATTTTCTCCTTTATGTCAAGAGAAGTTTGAAGGTGTTGCCCTACCTGGGCTAGCCCAGGCAGAGGGCGCCAGGGTTTCTTATCATGCCCGGAGATGGTATGTCCATGTGGCCTCCGCCTTTCCTCTGGCTCACCATTACCGGGCGGTGCTTACCTGGGGTCCTTAAGCTCCACGGCATTGAGGTATCTGGGTTCTGAGGGGAAGGGTATGCCCAAAATTCAGAGAAAAATTATTTTTTTAAGTAAAGTTGTGCTATTATTCCGTCGGCGAAAGGATGCGGCTTCAAGAACAAAATTTTTGGGGGATTTTCCCCGGGCCATGAGGCCCCAAAAACCAATTTTTGACTACGGTGGCCAAGGTTGCCGCATAATCCCGGTTAACAAAGAAAGAGGACTCAATGGAGAATATTGTGAAAGACAAGGTTGTTCAAAGGCTTGAGGCGGCGATGGTGAAGATTTTGCTTGATCACGCGGCGGAAATGATTGAACGCCTATTTAAACGCCCGGCATGCATTTCTATCTGTGATGAGCATGGCTAATTACTTGGCTTCATGCGCATGAACGAACATTTCAGAAGGAGGCATTCCTGGCTGAATTCGGCTAGTACTTAGTTGCATAAATCAGAGATACGATTAGCCAAGCCTTTGGGATAAACATACCTTTTCCGCCATTGAAACGGTGCGGCTTGTGGATTGTAAGCCTGGACGAATTTATCGATAGCCTTCCTGACTTGTTGGGGGGAGGTGAAATTAGCCCCTTTGAGGGCACCGCGGCTGAGGATGCTGAACCAAACCTCGATTTGATTAAGCCAAGAGGCAGAAGTTGGAGTGTAATGGAATTTAACCTGGGGATGCCTCTTCAACCACATATCGTTTTTGGGCTTATGGGTATTGAGGTTGTCTAAAATCACATGGAGTTCCTGATCAGGATAGTCAGCCAATATCTGGTTCATGAAGTCCAGAAATTCCACCCGCCGCCGTCGGTTATAGTGACCGGCTTTTACCTGACCGGTAGTCACTTCCAGGGCGGCAAATAACGTGGTGGTGCCATGCCGCTTGTAACCGTGACTGAACCCCGTCAAGGTCTTGCCATTGGGAAGTTTCAGCCATCCCTGCGCTCTTTCCAGGGCCTGAATCTGGGGTTTTTCATCCACACAGATGACCACGGCGTTCTCCGGCGGGTCCAGGTAAAGTCCCACAATGTCCGCAGCCTTGCGGGCAAACTCGGGATCGGTGCTGACGCACCAGCTCCGGCGGCGTTCAAGACTGATGTTATGGCGCCGCAGGATGCGCCAGACCTGATGCTTGGTAACGTCACCCAAGGCTTCGGACAGAAGCCTGCCGTTCCAGCGGGCATAGCCTTCGGGAGGCGGTTCGTCCAGTTTTCTCAGCACCCGTTTTTCCGTGTCCTGCCTGTAGCTGCTGGGCTTCCCCGGTCTTTGGGCATCTTCCAAACCGGCCAGGCCTTCGCTGGCAAAGCGGGTCCGCCACTTGCTGACGGTGTTGGGGCGAACCTTCAAGTCCTTGGCAATGCCGCTGGTTTTTGCTCCCTGCGCCGCCGCCAAAATAATGCGAGCCCGCAGAACCTGGCGCTGTTCAGTTTTACTGTTACGTATCCTGGATTCGAGAATCCTACGGTCATCATCCGTCAATTGAATTTGAGTCGCTCTCATAATCGAGAGCCTATCATATATCGCTAATTAAAGCAACTATATACTAGCGGCCGGGGCGGTGATTGGATCGGCTCTTTAGCAAGAAATACCAAGGAGCTGGCATCAGGAAGCTCAAGTTTTGCATGTTTCTTTGAGGCAGCCTCATGCAACAATGGAGAAAACTGTGGGAATTTTTGTGGAAAAACGGCGCCTGATCTAGTATGGTTGGTTTAGCCAACTCACCCAAAATATTCAAGATTAGAATACAGCCTTGTTTTCATTGGCACCCCAAAGTGTGTGATCGGCGCCAGGAGGGTTTCCAGGTGCTGAGTGGTGTCAAACTTTCAATCCAATGGAGGCCGCGCTCGAAGAGCCGCGGTCCCGTAACGGGAGGAAAGAAAATGAAAATGCGACGGGTTTTAATGGTATCAGCAGTTTTTGCCATGGCCCTGGCGCTGTGCTGGGCCGGCTGCGGCCGCGCCCCGGAGAAGGTAATCAAGATCGGCGCGCTTTACCCCTTGACCGGAAACCTGGCCGCTACGGGAATGGAAAACAAACGGGGCGTCGACCTGGCGGTGCAGATCATCAACGGCAAGTACGACCTGAACCTGCCCTTCGCTAAAGAGGAGGGGATCCCCAACCTGGGAGGCGCCAAGATCCAAATCATTTATGCAGACACGCAAGGCGACCCCAAGAACGGCTTGGCGGAGGCGGAACGTCTGATCACACAGGAGAAGGTTGTGGCGTTGATAGGCGCCTACCAGAGCGCGGTGACCAAAACCGCAAGTCAGGCCGCCGAGCGGTTGAAGATCCCCTACGTGTGTTCGGACTCCTCCTCGCCCACTTTGACCGAGCGCGGCTTCAAATACTTTTTCCGCGTGTCGCCCCATGATGGGACCATGGCTCGCAACGAGTTCGAGTTCCTCAAAGACCTGGAGAAGAAGACGGGCCAGAAGGTCGAGACCATTGGCCTGCTTTACGAAAACACCGAGTTCGGGGCCAATGTGGGCAAGCAGGAACGCCAATACGCCAAGGAGTTCGGCTATAAGGTCGTGGCAGACATTGCTTACCCGGCGAACTCGAGCGACGTGACTAGTGAGGTGGGCAAGCTCATCGCGGCCAAGCCGGACGTGATTATGCACGCCGCCTACATCACCGACGCCATTCTTTTTACCAAGACCTTCAAGGAAATGAACGTGGTGCCCAAAGGCTTCATCAACATGTCCGGTTACATCGAGTCCGACTACCTGCCCTCGGTCAAGGCCGACGGCGACTATATCCTCGTGCGCTCGACCTTCGCTCTGGACCTGGCAAAGAAAAAACCGCTGGTCGGACAGGTGGCCGATCTCTACAAGCAGAAATACCAGATCGAGATGGGCGAGAACGCCGCCCGCAGTTTCGCGGCGCCCTTCGTGCTGGCCGACGCTATCAACCGGGCCAAGTCCACAGCCCCTGAAGCAATAGTGGAGGCCCTCGGGCAAACCGATATCCCGGGCGACCAGTTTATCTACCCGTGGGAGGGAATAAAGTTCGATCCCAAGACCCATCAGAACATCTACGCCAAGGCCATGCTGGTGCAGATCCTGGACCAGCACTATTATACGGTCTGGCCCTGGGACGCCGCCAGCCGAGAATTAGTATGGCCTTTCCCGCCCTGGCAGGGCCGCAAGTAAAGCGGATGGCGGATGACGGAGGACGGAAGGATGAAAATCCGTCCTCCATCCTCTGCACTTAGCGCTGTGTCCTCTGTCCTCACACCAGCCCCGGAGTTTGCACATGGAAATGTTAGTGCAACAACTGATCGACGGCGTGCTCATCGGCCTGGTTTATTCGCTGTTGGCCATCGGCCTTACCCTGATCTGGGGTGTGATGAACGTGATCAACTTCGCGCACGGCGAGTTCCTGATGATCGGCATGTTCCTCTCCTACTGGCTCTACACGCTGGCGGGCGTCGATCCACTGTTCTCGATACCGCTCAACGCGGCGGCCCTCTTCTTGCTGGGGATGTTCATTTATCGTTTCATCATCAGCAAGGTGATGACAGGGCCTCTTCTGGCGCAACTGGTGGTGACCTTTGGCATAAGCATCTTTCTGGCAAACTTCGCCGCCTTTATCTGGACCCCGGATTACCGCTCGATCGGGCATACGCTATTGTCCGGCACCTGGCACATCTCCGGCATCATTCTCAGCGTCCCCAAGGTTGTCAGCTCGATAGGCAGCATCCTTACCTCCTTCGCGCTCTTCTGGTTTCTGCGCCATACCCGCACTGGCAAGGCCATCCTGGCAGTGGAAATGGACCGTGAAGCCGCGTTGATCATGGGCATCAACACCGAGCGCATCAACTCGCTTTCTTTCGGCATCGGGTCTGCTTTGGTGGGGGTGGCCGGGGCGCTGCTCGCAACCCATTACTACATTTATCCTTTCGTAGGCGGGACCTTCGGTTTGATTTGCTTTTGCATCGTGGCGCTGGGCGGGTTCGGCAGCATCGAAGGGGCATTCATAGCCGGTATCGTTGTGGGGGTCGCCCAGACGGTGGGCGGATATATTTTTGACCCGGCCTACAAGCTGGCAATCGTCTTCCTCATATACCTGATCACGGTCTGGATCAGGCCGCAAGGACTCATGGGGTGGTAGGGATGCGCGATATAACCGGCAAACAATTGACCGTGGGCGGCGCTGTGCTGGCGCTGTTTATCATCCTGCCGCTGTTGATTGTACCGTTTGGCCAACATGTCATGATCATCACCTGCATCTTCGCCATGTGCGGAGTGGCCTGGAACATCATGGGCGGCTATGCGGGCATGTTCTCGTTCGGACAGGCGGCCTTTTTCGGGATCGGGGCCTACACCTCCTCCTTCCTGCTAATGACCTTCAATGTAAGCCCGTGGATCGGTCTGGTGGCAGGCGGGATTATCTCCTCCCTCGCGGCCGCGGCCATCGGTTACCCATGCTCCAATCTGCGCGGCCATTACTTCGCCATTGCCAGCATCGCCTTCGCAGAGATCGTCCGGATTTCTTTCAACAACTGGGAAATGGTGGGAGCGGCGGAGGGGCTTACCATTCCCATGGGGAAAGGGTCCCTGGCCAACTTCATTTTCAATTCCACCAAGCTGCCTTACTGCTACATCATAATGGCTTTCCTGCTGCTCGCCCTGGCGGTTGGCCGCCTGGTGTCCACTTCCAAGATGGGTTACTACCTCCGGGCGATCAAAGAGAGTCATGAAGTCGCACAGGTGCTGGGGGTAAACGTAGTGCGCTACCGCCTATACGCAATCATGATCAGCGCCTTCCTCACCTCGATGGCCGGGACTTTCTATGCCCAGTATATTCTCTATATTGACCCGGCGAGCGTGATGATCCTGGCGGTTTCAGTCCAAATAGTGCTGGTGGCTATGCTGGGCGGGGCGAACACGGTGCTTGGGCCGGTGGTCGGGGCGGCCATCCTGATCCCGTTCTCCGAGTATTCCCGGGCATGGGTGGGCTACAAAGGCACGGGGTTTGACATGATCATTTACGGCGCCCTTATCACCGTCATCTCGATGTACCGGCCCAACGGCGTGTGGGGGGCCATCACCGAGCTGGAGCAGAGGGAGAAATGAACGCTTCGCTATTGCTGGACGTGCAGGGCGTCAGCAAATATTTTGGCGGGCTGCGGGCCAATGAGGATATCTCTTTCCAGGTGCGCGGGGGACAGATCTTAAGCATCATCGGTCCCAACGGCGCAGGTAAGAGTACGCTGTTCAATTGCATCACGGGGTTCCACCGCCTGGACAAGGGCCGGGTGCTCTTCAAGGGCCTGGATATCACCAACAGGAAACCGCACACGATCGGCAAGCTGGGTGCCGTGCGCACCTTCCAGATCACGCAGGTGATCAGCGACATGACAGTGCTTGAAAACGTCATGACCGGCGGCTTCCTGCGGCACGTGCGCGTGAGGGACGTGCGCGTAAATGCCGAGGAGGTGCTGGCCTTCACGGGCCTGATGGCGAAGCGGAACTACAACGCACAGGCGCTGAGCGTTTCCGACAAGAAACGGCTCGAAGTGTCCATGGCCCTTGCGATGGAGCCCGAGTTGCTGATGCTGGACGAGTCCATGGCGGGGCTCACGCCGGTGGAACTGAGGGAGATGATCGAGCTGATCCGCAAAGTGCGTGCAAGGGGGATCACCATAGTCGTGGTGGAGCATGTCATGGAGGCGGTAATGGAGCTTTCCGACCGGGTGATCGTGCTCAACTCCGGCCGCAAGATCGCAGAGGGTTCACCCAAAGAAGTGGTGGCAGACCGCGAGGTAATCCGAGCTTACCTGGGAGATCGGTACGATGCTATCGATCAATAATTTGTCCGTTGGCTACAAGGGGCTTTTGGCCATCCAGGATGTCTCGTTCGAAGTCAAGCACGGCGAGGTCGTTTCACTGATCGGCTCGAACGGGGCCGGCAAGACTACCCTGCTCAAGACGATCATGGGCCTGCTAAAGCCGCTGAAGGGGGAGATCCGCCTGAACGACCAAGTAATCTCCGGCCATCCTGCCTATGATATCGTCAGGAAGAAGATCTCCCTGGTGCCAGACGGGCGGCGGCTTTTTCCGCGCCTGTCGGTGTGGGACAACCTGCTGCTCGGAGCCTACACCGTAAACTCCAAGGAACAGATTGCCGAAAGCTTTGAGACAGTCCTGCGGTTGTTCCCTTGGCTCAAAGAGCGTGCCGACCAGCGTGCCGGAACGCTTTCGGGCGGCGAGCAGCAGCAGGTGGCGATTGCCCGAGGGCTCATGTCCCGGCCCGATCTTCTCATGCTGGACGAGCCCTCCATGGGCATCATGCCCAAGCTGGTCACCGAGATCTTCCGTACCGTGGAACATATAGCGGGCGATGGCGTCACCGTGCTCCTGGTCGAACAGAACGTGTTCGAGGCCTTGCAGGTCTGCCACAGGGCTTACGTGTTGCAGACTGGCCGCATCGTCATGGAGGGCTCTGGCAGCGAGCTGTTGCAATCCGACATGGTGCGCAAGGCCTACCTGGGGATGTAATCGGTGGAATCAGGGCAACCGTTCACTGGTGGGTGCTCATTTCAGCAGACGTGCAGAACGCCAAGTTTTGGAAAGGGTCAATCCTTTTGAAAGAACTCTCCGTGTGGCTTCGCCTCCTTTGCGGTGAAAGTTTACTATTCGTTTGCCGAGAAGTCCCCGCGGTTATTTCGACCCAACGAGTGCAGGCTGCGACCTGGTTTTTTTTGCCAATGCCTGCACTCTCGTTTATGATGTTCTCAAGGGCTTGCAATGGATGACACAAAGAAAAGAAGACTCGAGGTTTTTGATGTGATTTTGCGCTTGCGGTCCGAAGGCTTGACGGTGCTACTCATTGAACAGAATGTCTACGAAGCATTGCAAGTCGCGGATCGCGCCTACGTGCTGCAGACGGGTCGGATTGTTCTTGAAGGGACAGGTGACGACCTGCTGTCCCATGACGGGGTTCGCAAGGCATACCTTGGCATATCCTGAGGACAGATTATCCCCAGGGCACAGACGCCGGGCCCTGAAACGCCCAAAAGGCATTAACTTGAGAGGAAACTGGCCTATGAAAGTTGACCTCCTCTACGGACGGGACGGTATCACAGTCGATTTGCCTCATGAGGCTCGCGTAACCGTGATTCGCAAACATCCAATGATCCCCCTGGCGGACCCGTTCGCCGAGGTGAAGAAAGCCATCGAAACACCGGTACAAAGTGATCCCCTGGCCAAGCTTGGTCGGGGTAAAAAAAATGTCTGCATTCTGATCTGCGATGTGACCAGACCGGTCCCGAATGGGACTATCCTGCCGCCTCTTTTGGATGCCCTCTGTGCCGCTGGCATTTCTAAGGATAATATCCTGATTCTCGTTGCTACGGGTTTGCACCGACCCAACGAAGGGAAGGAACTGAAGGAAATCATTGGTTCGGACGAGATCTATAACTCTATGCGCGTGGAGAACCACTTTGCCCGGGATCACCATGCCCACGTTGAGATGGGAAAGACTTCCAGTGGAATCCCCATCGCACTCGATCGCCGCTTTGTCGAGGCAGACTTGAAGATTGCGACCGGTTTGGTGGAACCCCACTTCATGGCAGGTTATTCGGGTGGGCGGAAAGTCGTCGTACCGGGCGTGGCCTATCAAGATACCATTCTGAAGCTTCATACAGCTCATATCCTCGAGCATTGCAAGGCTGTCAACTGTGTCATCGAAGGGAACCCTCTGCACAATGAACAGATGGAAATTGTCCGGATGCTAAAGGGGATTTTAGCTCTGAACGTGGTCATTGATGACGAGAGACGAATCGGTTTTGTCAACTTTGGTGAAATTGAGACCAGTCACCTTGAGGCGGTAGCCTTCATGAGGAAATATGCCGAAGTCAGAATTCCCAGGCGTTTTAAAACCATTGTCACTACCAGCGCCGGATATCCTCTTGATAAGACTTATTACCAAACCATCAAGGGCATGGTAGGTGTCCTAGAGGTGCTGGAGCCAGGCGGAAACATCATCATTGCCAGCGAGTGTTCCGAAGGGATGGGGAGCCGTGAATTCGTAGAGGCTCAGCGTCTTCTATGCAAGATAGGTCCTGAGCATTTCATGTCTACATTGGCAACCCGTGAAAAGGCGCTAATTGATGAATGGCAGACTGAGATGCTGGTGAAGGCCTTGAAAGTGGGACGTGTGCAGTTATACACCACGGGGCTCAATAAACAAGTACTGAAAGATGTTTACGTCGAGCCGGTACCATCGGTGGCAGAGGCTGTGATGGCAAGTATGAAGGCTCAGGATGATTTCGAAATTGCCGTGGTGCCTGAAGGACCGTATGTCATCCCTCTTTTTGATAACATATTGACAACTTAGGTGTTATAGCGGAGTGTTTCCTAATTATTACTCGGAGCATTAAATTGATTGCAATTTATGGTGTAGCGTATCGGTCATGTTTTTCCGAGAAATATCGAGCCACGATATGAGGTTGGAGTTGGCGCCGGCGGAGGAAGCTTCGAACAGTTTTGAGCATTTCCTCCAGATTGGCGGCGCGCTTTCTTCCCACGGCATTGCTTTTGACATCTTGGTTCAGCATCTCGTCGGGGTTAAGTTCGGGACTAGAGCCAGGGAGAAAAAATAAGCGTATTCGCTGAGCATTTTCTGCAAGCCAGTTCTTTACCTTTCTGGAGCGATGGACCGGATGACGATCAACAATGAGAAAGACCTTGCGGCTGCTTTGACGCACCAAGCGCCGGAGGAATTCCAGGAAAATCTCCGCCTCGAATCGCTCTTTGAAGACCATGAAATTCAAACGCCCCAGATTCGTAATGGCCGAAATCATGTTGCAACCGAACCGCCTGCCGGTGCCGGCAATTACGGGAGTCTGTCCCCGCAGGCCATAGGAACGACCTACAGCATGGTCGGATCTCAGTCCCATTTCATCACCCCAATAAATATGGGCCTTCTCCCGTTTGGCGGTCTTACGAATCTTGGGGTATTCCACTTCCAGCCACCGGCGGACCTCTTCAGGTTTTTGCTCAAAGGCTCGGCGCACCGGTTTCTGCGGGGTAAAACCCCAGCGAGACAGATAGCGCCCTATTGTCCAAACCGACAGCCGAATCCCAAACCAGCGTCTGATCAGCAAGGAGACCGCCTCTCGAGTCCAAAGGTAAAAAGGCAATTTGAGCTGATCAGGGTAATGGTCCACCACCGTCTTGGCAATTTGAGCAGCCTGCCACGGCAGCAGCGATCCGCCTTTGGGCCGCCCTCTGGGTTTTGCCTTAAGCCCTTTGGCACCGGCACTATGATAAGCCTTAACCCATTTCCCCACCGCATGGCGGGTAACGCCAAAGAGTCTGGCCACCTCTACTTGCTTCTTACCTGCCAGCACGGCCTTAACCGCCAAATGACGAAGCCTTTCTTGGGCTGCAGCAGAAATGGAGCGGGCCTCGATCTTTTCCATGCCGAAATAATAATCCATTCAAGACCATAATGCAAACTATTTTATGCACTGATTAGTAACTGGCTGGGAAGCCTAAGGACCCCAGGCCAGCACCGATCAGTAGTGGTGTGCCAGAGGAAAGGCGGAGGCCACATGGACATAGCGCCAATAAAAGGTTTCTGCCATATCTCCGCACTTCACCACCCGGCTTCTTGGGTGCTGTTATGCTCATCATAGCAGCGAAAATTCAATCCTTACCCCCTCCCATTCCTAAAATTTTTCATGGCGTCCTCCAGTTCCGCGTTCACTCGTATGGGTAAAAATCCGGGCAGCGGCCAGGTCCTCGTGGTCCAGGGCCTCCTGGACCAGGCGCTAGTTTTTGGTGGCCCTTTGCGGGTCCGCGCCATTAATGGCGCCTAAGAGGCAACCCTACAAAAACCTTTAGCCCCAAATCCTACAATCAATGCTCCGTCAGCATCACCTGGTACAGGGCCAGGCCCACCATGAGGCCGCCCACCAGGATGGCGATATCCGCGAAGGTCGTCTGCAACAACCAGCCGAAGAAACTTACTCCTGGCATGACCTTAACTTGCCCGGCCAGGGTGGCGCTGATGGAGAAATCCGCCATCATGATGATCCCCAGATAGGCCAGGAAGCTGTTGAGAATGACCCCCAGCAGGGCGGTCCGCCGGGACAGAAAGAGCAGGCTCACCACCACCAGGTGGGTCCAGGAAAAGAGGTTGGGCCAGAGATAGGTGAGCGATTTGGGGGGATGAATCCGCAGATGCAGCATGGTGGCGCCCAATCCCAGGGCCACCAGGGCTACCCAGAGGAGATGACGTGGAGTTTTCATTGGGGTGAACCTAAAATTTCATCGAATAGCCCAGGAGAAACAAGAGGACGACGGCAGTGGCGTGGAGGATGAACCACCCCAATCTTGGCCACAGGACGTAAGAGAAGTAGCGCATCATCTCGTCACCCCTTAAAATAGGCGGCCGTCAGGCGTCCGGCGGCATAGACCAGGCCAAACCCCAGAAAATGTACCCACCACCAGCGCCGGGAGAGAAATTGCCAGCCCGCTCTCATGATCTAAACCGCTCCCTCCAGAATTCGGTGTTTTCAAATTAAACACGGGGGAAAGGAAAATCCAGACCGGGCGCGGAAGAAAACCACCGCGGCCGCATTTTTCTTAAGGGCGTGGTCTCCCTGCCCCCTTGAGGGCAATGCTTTCTCGCGTTAAACCCTAGGCCATTGTAATTTCAACGATATCAACATATTATACCGATGCTCACCAAATCCCCTCTCCCCTGCGAGGGGAGAGAGTTAGGGTGAGGGGTGGCTTCGTCGGTCGTCCATACCCCCCTCACCCTGCCCTCTCCCCCCCCAAGGGGGGAGAGGGAAAAAGCTTGTAAATTCCATGAAATGATTAGCTAGTGGGCATGCCTAAGATCAAACAGATTTCTACTGCCTGCCCTATAGCAAAACCCTTGCCGGACACTACTGATTTGGGATGATTAAAACCCGGAAAGGCGGGCGATCTGCTCCATGAGGCCGGAGGTGAGAGGTGAGGCCTGCCCCGGTCGGGCGGCCCGCAGGGGCGGGCCCAGCGAGACCTGCACCCGGCAGCCGCGAGCTAGGGCAGGTAAGCCAGCCCCACGGGCACGAAGGGCAGCAGCCCCAAGCCATCCCGGTTTTGCAGCTTGAGGAGCAATTGGATGAGGCGGTGTTTGCCCGGCCCCACCGCGCCCCGGAAATAGGTGCCCTCGGGGAAGAGGACGACATGGGCCCGCTCTCGCAGCAGGGGCGCAAGGCGCTTGAAGGAGGACAGGGTGGCCCGGGGCCGGTTCCGGTCCAGGGGCACCCCGCCCCAGGCCCCCAACAGTTCCCGGATTACCGGATACTGAAAAAGCTCCGCCTTGGCGATATAGTGCAGCGGCGGCGGCAGGGCCATGCCGATGAGGGGGATGTCCTCCCAGCGCTGGTGCTTGGGGCAGATGATGACCGGCCCCTGGGCCGGCAGGTTTTTCAGGCCCCGGACCTCAAGGGAGAAATAGCGCCCCAGGGTCTGGCGGCAAAACCAGCGGCCCAGGCGGTAGAAATTGGGGGACAAGGTATGGCTCATGAGAGATAACGGCCACCAGCGGTCCCAGGATTCCCCACCGGGCAGGCCCTTTTCATGTTAAAATAGCAAATGCTGGAAGGCGGTGTCAATCCAAGAGGGCAGCGAGCCAACAGGAGGATAGGCCATGATTTATCTGGACTACAACGCCACCACCCCGGTGGCCCCGGAGGTGGCCAGGGCCATGCAGCCCTTCCTGGGGCCGGAGTTCGGCAACCCGAGTAGCGATTATCCTCTGGGGCTCAGGGCAAGCGACGCCCTGCGCCAGGCCCGCCGGGAAGTGGCGGCGCTCTTGAACTGCGCCCCGGAGGAGATCGTCTTTACCAGCGGGGCCACCGAAGCCAACAACACGGTCCTCAAGGGCGTGGCCCTTGGCCGGGGGGCGGGCCGGATCATCACCGCGGCCAGCGAACACCCCTCGGTGCTGGCCCCCTGCCGGTTTCTGGAGTCCCGGGGTTTTTCGCTGACGGTGCTGCCGGTGGACGGGCAGGGCCGGGTGGACCCGGATGAGCTGCGCCGGGCCTTAAGCCCCGACACCATCCTGATCAGCATTATGCACGCCAACAATGAGACCGGGGCCCTCCAGCCCCTAACCGAGTTGGCCGCAGTGGCCCGGGAGGCCGGGGCGCCGCTGCATACCGACGCCGCCCAAAGCGTGGGCAAGGTTAAGGTGGACTTGAGTGAGCTGCCGGTGGATTTTCTCACCGTGGCGGGGCATAAGTTTTATGCCCCCAAGGGGGTGGGGGCGCTGTTCGTGCGCCGGGGCCGGGAGCCCACCCTCACCCCTCTGCTCCACGGCGCCTCCCAGGAAGGCGGGCGCCGGGCCGGCACTGAAAATATTCCCTATATCGTGGCCCTGGGTGAGGCCTGCCGCCTGGTCCGGGAGGAGGGAGCGGCGGCCGGCGCCGCCCACCTTAAAGGCCTGCGGGACCTGCTCTTGGTTCGGCTCCGGGCCGGCTTCCCCGGCCTGGCCCTGAACGGCCCGGAGACCGAACGCCTGCCCAACACCCTGAACGTCTCCTTTCCCGGGATTTGCGGGGGCGAACTGCTGGCCAGGGTCCCGGAGGTGGCCGCCTCACTGGGGTCCGCCTGCCACGCCGGCCGGGAAACCGTCTCCCCGGTCCTGGCGGCCATGGGGGTGAGTCCGGAGAGAGCCCGGGGCGCGGTGCGCTTCAGCCTGGGCCGGCCCACCACCCGGGCCGAGGTGGAGGAGGCGGCGGCCCTGCTCATTAGGGCTGGGCGAGCCCTGGCCGGCAAAAACTAGTGGTATGTTTCGAAAATGACTATCCAGTGAACGTGACTGATTTTTCCTCTCGTTCCCAAGCTCCTGCTTGGGAACGGCCTTTATCTTGCCAAGCTTCTGCTTGGCCTTGCAAGCATCGGTGGGGCGGGCCGCAGTAATCGCCGCCTTTAATGGTGGGCAGTGCCCACCCTACATTTTTTTGTCATGCATCGCTTCGCTCCGCATCTCGTATTTAGAGATTCTGCGGTCGCCTCGGCTCCCTCAGAATGACAAAAGAAATCACTTCGCATCAGCTCCTGGTGCTTAAATGAACAGCATTACCCCTAAATCTCCCTTTTTCAAAGGGGGACTTAACCCTGACAAGACAAGCCTCAGGACCTAAAATTATGTGTAGCTAATTAATCCTCTCGTTCCCAAGCTCCTGCTTGGGAACGCCCTTTGTCTTGCCAAGCTCCTGCTTGGCCTTGCAAGCATCGGTGGGGCGGGCCGTAGTAATCGCCGCCTTTAATGGTGGGCAGTGCCCACCCTGCATTTTTGCTCAGCGCTTCCGGATCAATTCGGCGATAATGATGTCGGCCAGCTTGCCGGCATCGATCTCATAGGCGCCCTGTGCGATGGCCTCTTTCAATCGCGCCACCTTTTCCGGGCGGACTTCCGGGGTCCGGTAGAGGATTCCCCGGGCCAGACGGCGCAAGCGGGCCTGACCGTTGCGGCAGTCCCCTGAATCAGCCGGGGCCGGGGCATCTTGTCCGGGCCCGGACGGGTCGTTGGCCCGGTCTTTGGGGTGATCACTCATGAATCGCCGATTTCCAACATAGGTTTCCTGCCTGGCCTTTTATTGTACCACATCCGGAAGGCGGCGTATACCTGGATAAGACCTCCTCTCTACCGGTTCTTATCGGATTTGGCGGCCGAAGCATGAAATTAATTGTAATGGTCCAGCTTTTGGGAGCAGACCAATTTCTTGCAAAGTTACTCCCCAAAAAAACCTCCGATTTAATGGTCTTTATTAATTATGAGACGCCACCCTTAGTTTAAGATACGATTTATAGCCTGCTCAGGTCTCGCCGGCCAGCCAGAGATAGAGAAACTGAGGACCGGCCGCCTCCAACTCGGGGAGCAGGGAATAGATAGTGGGGCGGTAGCTGTCCGGGCGCTGGTAGCGCACCACCTTGGCGCGGCTCAGCCCGGCCCTCTCCTGGGCCTCTTTCAGGGCTTCATCCAGATAGCCGATCTTATCCAGCAGTCCCAGGTCCCTGGCCTGGGGGGCGGTGAAGATGCGGCCGTCGGCCACCTTTTGGACCTCCTGGAGGCTCATTTTCCGGCCCTGGGCCACCACCGTCACAAATTTGCGGTGAAATTCCTCGATGATTTGCTGCATCATCTCCTTTTCTTTGGGGGTGGCCGGCCGGAAGGGCGACCAGAAATCCTTCCAGGCCCCGGTCTTCACCACCTCGGTATCCACCCCCACCTTGTCCATCAGCCCCCGGAGGTTGAATTTCATGGCGATGACCCCGATGGACCCGGTGATACAGGTGGGATAGGCCATGATGGTGTCCCCGGCCTGGGCCACGTAATAGGCGCCGGAGGCGGCCAGACCCTCCATGCAGACCACCAGCGGCACCCGGCGCTCCGCCTTGAAGTTCTGCAATTCATGGAGAATTACGTCCGCGGCGCTCACCGTGCCTCCCGGGGAGTTGATCCTCAGGACCACGGCCTTGATGTGGTCGTCCTTGGCGGCCTTCTCCAGCTCTTCCTTCACCCGGCTGGGGGAAGTGACCCCCTTGGAGAGGGCCAGGACGCGCTGGGGGCCCTCCACGATCATCCCGGAAATATCCAGGAGCAGGATCTTGTCCCTGCCATAGCCGGAGATGGTCTTCTCCTTCAGGGGCTTGGGCTCTTCGAAGAGGTTCACCTTGACGGTGACGCAGCCGGCCAGCACCAGCAGCAGGATACCGGCCAGGATCAGGGAATTCATGGCTTTGGCGTGCATAAACGGCCTTTCCGGAGCTTTTCCGCCGGCGCCTCCGGGGTTTTTTGCAAGAGCGTGAGGCGCCCTGGGGCCACCATTACCTCTACTTAACTTATAGATTATGTAGCTCGCGGGTGCAATGCTACATTTTCCGAAGAAAAAAACCCTTGACAGTTTCGGCACAGATGATAAACCATATCCGGTTCAGAACTATCACCTTATCGCCCTCGTCACTACTGGAAACGCGACTGTTAAGGGGGGAGGTTATGAGCGATAGGTGCTATCTGACAACGGGAGGAGGCGATTATGAATGCCCGGCGTCAGGGTAAAACCCAACGAACCTTTCGAGGTTGCCTTAAAGCGGTTTAAGAAGCAATGCGAAAAGGCCGGGATTCTCTCTGAGATTCGTAAACGGGAACATTACGAAAAACCCAGCATCAAACGGAAGAAGAAGGTCCTAGCGGCCAAGAAGCGGGCTTTGAAGAAGCTGCGGAAGATTGAGGGTTCATGACCTCCCTTTATCTGCGGCTGGAGCAGGCGTTCAAAGAGGCGCTCAAAGGACGACAGCCGGTGGCGGCGTCCACCTTGCGGCTGCTCAAAAGCGCCATTCGCTATCGGGAGGTGGAGTTGAAGCGCAGCCTTTCCGAAGACGAACTGCTCGCGGTGGTCGCCACCCAGGCAAAACAACGTCGGGAATCCATGGCCGAATACGCCAAAGCCGGGCGGCCCGACCTGACCAAAAAAGAAGAGGAGGAGCTCAGCGTCCTCCTCTCTTTTTTGCCCAAACAACTGAGTACCGAAGAGTGCGAAGCTGAAGTAACCTGGATCATTGATGAATTGGGGGCATCGGGGCCCAAGGACTTGGGCCGGGTGATGAAGGCCGTTATGGCCCGCCTGGCAGGTCGGGCCGACGGCAAGATGATCCAGGAGATGGCGCGGCGGCGCCTTAGTTCTTAACCCTTCCCATCCATTTAGACCTGGAGTGCTATGGCAGAGCAATCCTTGAGCGCCCTGGAGTTTCCAGGGCTCATCCGGGTCGTGCAGCACTACGCGGTCTCTCCCCTGGGCCGGGGTTTTCTCGAGGGCCTCACCCCCGTGGCCGACTTAGGCCAGCTTCGGATAAAATTTCACCAGATCCGGGAATGGCAGGAACTGGAGAACCGGGAGGGAGCCGCGCCCCTAACCGATTTCCCGCACCTGGCCCCCTGGCTCGCCAAGGCCACGGTGCGTGGCAGCCTCCTGCCCCCTGAGGCTTTCACCGAGATTTTGCAGGTATTGCGCCTCTCCGGGCATCTACGCCATTATCTCGGCCTGGCGCCGGACCTGGCTCCCCACCTGTCCCGGCTGGCGGCCGGGCTTAAGGACCTCTCCCGCCTTAAGTCCGCGATCCAACAGTGCATCAGCCCCAATAATTTCATCCTGGACCAGGCCAGTCCCGCCCTGGCTCAGGTGCGCCAGGAACTGACGGATACCCGCCAGCAAGTCAACCGCTTGATCAAGCAGACCTTTTTCCGTCCGGAATACCAGGAGGCCTTGCAAAACCCCATCATCTCCCAGCGTCACGGGCGCTACGTCATCCCCCTGAAGGCCGACCACCGGGGGGCCATTCCCGGGATCATCCACGATCAGTCCCAGACCAAGGCCACCCTGTTCCTGGAGCCTCTGGCCATCGTGGAGCACAACAACGCCCTCAACCTGCTGCACAACCGGGAAAAGCGGGAAGAGGAGGCAGTCCTGCGCCGCCTGACGGATCTGATGCGGGATTGTTTGTCAGAGATTCGGGAGACCCTGGCAACCTTAGCGGAAGCGGACGCCATCCAGGCCAGGGTGCTCTTTGCCCGGGACTTTGGATGCCGGGAGCCAATCTGGCGGAGCCGCGGCGGCGTGGATTTCAGGCTCGCCCGCCACCCCTTGCTGGTGCAGCGCCAGCGGGAGACCCCCGGGGCCCCCAAGGTGGTGCCCATCGATCTTTCGCTGACCCCGGCGAGACGCTGGCTCATCATTTCCGGAGCCAACGCCGGCGGCAAGACCGTGGCCCTGAAGACCTTGGGTCTCCTCGCCCTGATGGCCCAGAGCGGCATCCCCATCCCGGTAGCCGAAGGCAGCGAGTTTTGCCCCTTCACGGAGGTCTTTGCCGACATCGGCGATCCCCAGGACCTGCAACAGGACCTGAGCACCTTTTCGGCCCATTTGCAAAAGGCCCTGGGAATGCTCGATTCCCTGCCGGAGCGGGCCTTGATCCTCATGGATGAGTTGGGCACGGCCACCGACCCCACCGAAGGCGGGGCCCTGGCCCTGGCCCTGCTCCAGGCCTTTTACCAGCGGGGCGCTTACGGGGCCGCCACCACCCACCTCCCCTTGCTCAAGGGCTTTGCCCGGCGCACCACGGGATTCGAGAACGTGGCGGTGGTCTTTAATGAAGAGACCCGGCGCCCCACCTACCGTTTGGCCTACGGGGTGGTGGGCGCCTCCAACGCCTTGAAGATCGCCCGGGAACTGGGTTTGAGTCCGGAGATCCTGGCCCAGGCGGAGCGCTATCTCGACCAGGACGAGCTTCGGGCCTACCGTCTGCTTTCGGAAGTGGAGGCGGCCCAGCAGGAACTGGCCCGCCGGGAGGCGGAGCTGGCTGCCCGG
>CAWIDL010000021.1:0-232917 GCA_963834795.1 uncultured delta proteobacterium
CATAATTTCCATGGCGTCGGCCTTATTCATTCCCCACGACGCCCGTATTGCGGCCGATCCCCTCAATACCCCCGAACATATCAGGCCGGAATGGTATTTTCTGGCTCCCTATGAAATGCTCAAACTCATCCCCAATAGATTTCTGGGGATCGCCTTGCAAGTGGTCCTGGTGGTGGTTTTTATTTTCTGGCCTCTTATGGATAAATCGGAGAAGACCAACATCTTGAAGAGGCCGGTATTGCTGGCCACCTTCTTGGGAACCATCGTGGTCTGGATAGTACTCACCATCTGGGGGTCTCTCTGATGCGCTCCCTGCTCACGGTGATCTGCCTCCTTTGCCTGGTTTCGGTCTCCGAAGGGGCCTGGACCGAGTTTTTACAGAAAGAGTTCCCCAAGACCCCGTGGGCCCAGAGACCCAGGGTTGAGCGAACCGTCTGTATCGACTGCCACGACTCTGACTTGATGAAGCCCGAATATAAGGCGATTCCGGCGGAGTGGCGCAAGAGCTGGCATTACCGGAACGGGGTTTCCTGCCAGGACTGCCACGGCGGCGACCCCAAGGACGCCGCCAGGTCCATGACGCCGGAGAGCGGGTTCCTGGGGGTGCCGAAACCCAAAGAGATTCCGGAATTCTGCGGGAAATGCCATTTGGGCATCAAGGAAAACTACCTGGAAAGCGGCCACGGCAAGGCCTTGATGACTACCGGCAGGGGGCCCAATTGTGTCCTCTGCCACCATTCCCATGATATCCAGAAGGCCAGCCTGGAGATTATCAACCCCAAATTATGTGGAATCTGCCACACTTATGACCGCGCCCGGGAGATGAAGGCGGCCCTGTTGTTGACCGAGGCGAAGATCAATGAGATCAATGGCAATCTACAGACCTTGAAGGCCGGATTGATAGACACCCAGGATGAGGAAGAGACCCTTTTCCGGACCCAGGCGGAGTATAGGACCCTGTTTCATAGCGTGGATGTGAATCTGGTGAAGGCTAGAACCGCGGAGTTCGCCAAGAAGCTGGACGCTCTTAGCCAACAGGTTGGTAAGGGTTTCAAGGAGTTGAAATTCCGCCAGAACTTTTCCACCCTCATCTTGCTGATCTTTGTCGGCCTGGGGATCACGGTCTTCTTGTGGGGCCGGCGAAAGGAATAACCTGATCTTAGTTGGCTGGCGCCCACCCGGTGGCATCCAGGTTCTTCCACCCGCCCTGCCATCCCTGCCATGAATCAAGGCCGGCGACGTACTGAAACAGAGCCGGCAGGCCCTCGATCATTGACGAAGCCCAGAATGTGCGCTCCGAGCAAATCAAAACCAAGGCAGAAGGCTTGGACACCGGCTACCTAAAGATCGACCGGATACAGCATTGGACCCTTGAGTCGGCTACCCACACCATTTTCTCCTGCAATCCCCGGAAGCCAAAGCAAGCCACCTAACAAAAGAAAATGGAGGACTTCCGGCATACCTGTCATGCCGTGGAAGGGCTTTTTCCGGACAAGATGCCATTAGTCATCAGACATACTATCCATTTCATATCTGCAATTTTTCCCGCCCCCCTGATAAGGGTCTTTTGTGGCAAGTGAGCGATGCTCGGGGTTTAGGCCCACGTTCTGTCCTGGCAGGGCGTGGGCGTGCTATTGGCTGGCCAAAGGGATCGTTACTTACTTAATTGCAATTGTCTTCAGCATTTTAATATAACTAGTTGGTTTGGCACATAATTCACCCATAAATGGATAGTCTAATTCTATTATTAAATAAAAAGCAGTCGCTAATATTATTGCAAGCATAGATATTAGTAATGCATGTAACCAAAATCTTTCAGCGCCAAGTAAAGTTGAAAACAAAATTGCAACAAAGGCACCAACGATTAATGCAGCCCATACGATATCTGGTAAACTAGATTCCATCTCTGACAACCGCTCATGCCTTAATTTAGATAGATTTTCAAGATCATTCAAAATCTTAGCATAAAGAATCTGTTCCTGACGCTTTTGCGGGTTAATATTATGTATATCATTCCTGAGATTGTTCATTGCGTGTTCGGTTGTTTGGCTCATCCCCATATTTGCCATTGCTGGATATTCATCTTCAATTACTAATTTGGAAAAATGAACAAGAGATTTGATAGCACTGTCGGCTTGTTTTTGGTTGGGATACAAACTAAGGTCTCGATATAACTCGAGCGCCTCGGTTCCTTCCTTTAGGGCACTATCCATCGCCCTGTGATAGTCCTGCCACAAAATGACCACTACAAAGGCTAGCATAATTCCAAAAACAGTACCCGCTTTATTAAAAATAGATGCAATAACATCGTTATGGCTTTGCCTTATTTTATAGTGTGCGATCCGTCTGATTATATATAATATCAGTATCGAGGTTCCTATAAAAACTGCATTGATAAGAATAAATAGTAACCATGGAGACAGCATCACGAGTTTGGCAGTGAAAGGCATTTGGTTCCCCGTATGCTAACTTGATTAATATTCCCTAAATGATATTTGAAAATGTCTAATATTGACAACTAAATAGCTATTATGAAATTGTTTTTAGATAATAATAATAGTTTATATTGGCCTAAAACCAGGAAAAATTATTATCACATTATGCGGTAGCCTTAACAGCGATGTTCCAGATTGGCTTAAGACCTCTTATCCCGAGTTAAAGGATAGAATACCCTCTTTCTGAAGTCAACCTTTCACGGATTAATAATTATAGCATAAAAATTTTCAAGAAAGTGATTTTGCCCAAGATTTCAGGCATACAAAGACCATGGTGACCATTTCCATCTTTGAATATTGACCCAAGAACCCAAGGCCAATGCTGCTCGATAGCTGTGCATCGAAGGAAAGCCGAGGCCTCATGCACATACCATCAATAGAAGGTTACTGCTATTTATATTCTACACGCTACTCTCTAGCAAATGTGTTGATATGATTATCATAACTTGGTTTCAGCAGGCCATATCTAAGAAGACCTATTACCATCTTTACTCCCTCCTCTTCCTAAAATTTTTCATGGCGTCCTCCAGTTCCTCGTTTACGATAAGGGTATAAATCCGCGTGGTGGCCAGGCCCTCGTGGCCCAGGGCCTCCTGGACTAGGCGCAGGTTTTTGGTGGCCCGGAGCAGTCCGTGGCAAAGCTGCTCAGGCCAAATGGCGGCCGGGACCGCCCCTGCCTCTCCATTATGAATAAAAAAGGCAGACCCTTTGGCCTGCCCACCGAAAACCGAAAACCCAAAACCGAAAACCGTCTCTTAAGCCGTGGCCTCTTCCCAGAGCGGCGTTTGCCACCAGGGGGGCTGTCTCTCCTGGCGGCCCGAAGGAATCCAGAGGCGCCAGTTGCTCTCCCGGCTCATGAGCAGTTGCAGGAAACTGAGGTGCAGTTCGTGGCTGCCCTTGCCCACTTCCAGGTGGCCCAAGAGGGGCAGGCCCAGGAGGGCCAGGTCCCCCATCGCGTCCAGGATCTTATGGCGCACGCACTCTTCCGGAAACCTTAAGCCCCCGGGGTTCAAGACTCCCCCCTCATCCAGGACTACGGCGTTATCCAGGGAGCCGCCCCGGGCCAGGCCCCGATTCTGAAGGAACTGGACCTCCTTGAGGAATCCGAAGGTGCGGGCCGGGGCGATTTCGCTCATAAAACTCTCGGAGCGCAGCGGCACGGTGTAGCGCTGCCGCCGGATGAGGGGATGCTCAAAGTCGATGGTGTAGGTGATGCGGGGCACCCCGGGCCTCACTCGCATCCACTGCTCCCCCTGGCGCAATTCCACAGTTTCCCGCACCATCAAATAAGACCGGGGCCAGGCGAGGGAGCGGAGGCCGGCCTCGGCGATCAGCCGGGAAAAGGGGGCGGCGCTGCCGTCCATGATAGGCACCTCCGGGCCGCGCACTTCGACGCGGGCATTGTCCACCCCCAGACCTCCCAGGGCCGCCAGCAGGTGCTCCACCGTGCCCAGGGTGGTGCCATTCTCACCCAGGGAGGTGGCCCGGGTGGTGGACACCACCCGGGAATAGTGGGCCCGGATCTGCGGCCGGCCCGGCAGGTCGGCGCGCACAAAGGACACGCCCTGGTTGGCGGAGGCCGGGTAGAGGGTCACCTCCACCCGCCTGCCGGAGTGCAGGCCGATGCCGCTGAAACTTAGAGGCTGGGCCAGGGTCTTTTGCCAGATCATAACTCCCCCCTCGACTCCTCTGGTGCAATCCCCATGCCGGAGCGGCCGAGGTCGGGGGGTCAGGGCCGCGGTGCCCGGCCAAGTTGCCGGGATTTAGGAAGGTTATCTCCTAAAGGACCGAACCGCGGGCGAGAGCCCTCCGCCGCTCTTGGCAAAAAAAGTTGCAAAAAAACCACAAAACCGGCCCCTTTGTAGCAAAACCCCCACAAAGGATAAACGAGCCGGGCCGGGGAAGGCCAGCCGACCTCAAGGTTAAACCCCGGGACTCTTCAGGTCTCCATTGGGGCTTAACCTGCAGGTCAGGCGGGCTGCCCGACCGGAGGCTCCGCGGGCAGGATTTGATAGGTGAGATGGACTCTTCTGGAAAAACTGAGATATGCATACCAAACACTGAAATAGGAGAGAAAGGGTATCAGCCTGGGGATGGTATCTCTAAAACTTGTCGGATTAGCGCCCAGAGGAAAAACCATAAACGGCTGGAGGGCAATGAGAAGCATCATCAGTAACAATTGGGTTATCAGGAAAAGCTTAACAGTCTTGACGGCTTGGGGTTTTAGCTGCCATAGGCTCAGCCCGGCATAGAAACTGAATATGGCTAAAAATGTCGTCGCCGCAATGACTCCCAGATGGTATGAAAGTGACTGTCTGAATAAGAATACCTGTATGGAGCTAGCGGCAGGAAAATACATTCCCAAGGCGGAACTGGCTTCGTAAATACAGGAAAATGGGATAATTAAGGTCAGATTTATGCATAAAAACAACAGCCAGCCTCTGACTTCCTGCTCCCTACCCCTCTGCGGGGATATTTCCCGATCATCCAGCTTCAGGGTCGTAAGGGTTTCCAGGGAAGGCGCGGTCGGCGCCCGGAAGACAACCGCCGGGGCAGCCGGCCCCCGGCGCTCGCCTGGCGGCGCCCCGCAACAGCTACAGTTATTGGCCTCCGGCGGTTTTTCCAGGACAACGGAGCCCCGAGGGACGAGGCGATTGGTTATCTTTAAAAATGCCCGTTTAACCCTGAAAAAGTAGAGTGCCAGGAACGGCAAGCCCAGGGAAATAAAAAAATCTCCGACGCCGCCGCATTGGCCTCCGCAGAAGATACACATCTTCACACCCCTTGGTTGCTGGGGATATTATATCCCCTTTCCAGCCATCCCCTCAAAAAAAAATGGGGGCGGTCGGCAAACCGCCCCCCGGGAAAGGAGAATGGTTAACTTCTCTTAATCCTCTCGCCTCATTCGATCTCGGCCGGTGGGTACTGCAACCCGGCCCACCACCCGGGATCCAGGTCCGGGAAGATGTCGTCCCGCTCCCGGCAGAGGGAGAAATAATTCCAGTCCTCCGGGGGCAGGTCCCCCTCCGCCGCGTAGCGCCGGACCATGGCGGCCAGGCGCTTGAAGTCGTCGCGGTGCGTCACCACCCGCAGCTCTGCATAATCCCGGGCGCTGAAGGTGCTGATGAGGAACTGCCAGTCCGAGGACTCCAGGAGGAAAAGGGAGCGGCCACACTGCTTCAAGAGGTCAATAAGGCGCGGGTCGGAGGCCCCGGCATAAAGCCGGGCCAGGTCTTCCATCTCCTGTTCGGCCAGATAGATATGGCGCCAGGTCCAGTCGTTCATCTCATTGAGCCAGATCCAGTGGTAGCCCCCTTCCCCCCAGGAGCCCTCCGGCAGGGAGATGACGTGCTGGGGGGCCGCCTCTTTCAGGAGCTGGCTGCCGGGGATGAGGCCCACCTGGGTGTGGGCCTGGAAGCGGCTCAGCACCTGGTAGACCCACTCCGGTCCCTCGAACCACCAATGGCCGATGAGCTCGGTGTCATAGGGGGCCACCACCATCCCCGGCCGGCCATGCTGCTGGCGAAACTCCGTCAGGAGGTCCACCACCATGGCGACGAAGTGATCCGCCTGTTCGTGAATCCGGGGGGTGGTCCACTCCGGGTGGTAGGGCTGTTTGTCCGCCAGATCGGCCTTGGCGCTGGTTACCTGCCAGTAACGCAGCCCCCCCGGATAGCGTTTCTTGTGGAAGTCCAGATAATTGCCGTCGCCGGGATAGCCCCATTCGCCGCTCCACACCTGGAGGCCGGTCTTGGGGTCCCGGGTGAAGACCGCCATAGGGCGCTTGCTCTCCGGGGCGGAACTCACCAGATAGACCTGGTAGGGGGATTTATCCTCTTCCTCCGGCCGTTCCTGGTACTGGGAGGCGAACCGCTCCCAGAGGCGCTCCAGCGCCTCGAAGCGATCCTTGTAGACCCCGATGGCCCGGCCTCCCTTGAGGAGGTGGGAATCGATGAAGAAGTAATCGAGGCCATTCTCCGACAGGAACTCCTCCACCCCTTTGCGCAACACCGGCTCCGTAGCCAGATCGGACAGGGGTGGGATCCAGCGGTAGCGGGGCCGGTAGGCGCATTCCGGCAGCCAGAAGCCCTTGGGGTCCCGCCCAAAGTGGCGGCGGTAAGCGGCCACCCCCTGTTTCACCTGGGCCTGCACCGCAGTGTCCCGCCCCAGCAGGGGAAGATACCCGTGGGTGGCGGCGGAGGTGATAATTTCCAGGATTCCCTGGTCCATGAGGCCGGTAAAGGCCTTCAGGAGGTCCTGACCAAAATCCTCCTGGTAGGCCCGCAGCAATCCCCGATAGTGGTCTTCCCACATCCGGGCCAGGGAGGCGAAATGGCGTTCACCCAGCTTCTCAAAGGTGCCCAGGTCTTCCCGGGCCGCCTGGATCTTCCGGTCCAGATATTCGTCGAACTCCTGGCGGAAGGTCGCCGCGGCCAGCATCTCCGCCAAAATGGGGGTGATTCCCAGGGTCACCCCGGAAGTCAGGCCCTGGGCCGCCAGGCGGTTGAAAACCTGAAGCAGCGGGATGTAGGACTCCGCGGTGGCTTCGTTGAGCCAATCCATGCCGTGGGGCCAGCGGCCGTGGCCAATGACATACGGGAGGTGGGAGTGGAGCACAAAGGTGAAGTATCCTAACGGTTCAGACATGCTGTCCTCCTGTCAGCCTGGAGCGGCCCCGTGAATTCGGGGGGCTCCTCTTATCCGGCCGGATCAGCCGGATTCTTAAGAGGAAATATAGGACAGATGAGCCCCAGAAGCCAGAAAAAAAACCCCCCGCGGGCAAGGGCTGAGCAAAATAGCCAGGGGCCTCTCGTGCTCCAAGCCCGCCCTGGCCGCCACCGATAATCAGGAAACCATGGCCGCGGTAATCAGGTTGGTGAGCGCCCCGGGCCCTAAGGGGGCACTGGGATGCAGACGATCTGGTGCGCCGCGGCCCTGGTATCTCGGTCATACCCTCTCTGCCTCCGAGCCATGGGTAAAATTCACCCACGGATTAGGCCAATTTATCCTTCTCCGCCCTGGCAAAATATTAAGACCGAATTTTTGCGTCTCAAGGGGTTGACAAATTGTTATTTGAAATTAATTAATTAGCCATGAAGTTAATTATATTGACAGTAAGGTACAATTATTGCAGTGATTAATGGTAACCTGATAAGGGGGGGGATTAATTATGCCGATCTACGATTACCAGTGTGTCGACTGTGGGGGCCGGGACCAACGAGTGGCCGGACTTGATGATCACACGGCCCTGTGCGCCCAGTGCGGCGGCTTGATGCTCCGCCTGGACGAGGATATCTTCCAACCATACTTCGAGGAGAGGGTGGAACCGGCCTGGTCAGAGACCAAGTCCAAAGCTTCTCTGTAATCCGGGGGAAAAGTACGGTATCAGAAGCCCCTCTGGGGAGGGGCTTTTTTCTTTTTCTACAACTTTTTTCTTTTTCTACAACCTTGGCGCCCTCTCCCCGCAATTTCCCAGTCAACTACCGAGATCGCCATTTTTGCCGGTAATGCTTATGCCGACCTCTCCAAAATCTCTTGTCCACGCAAATTCACAAGTGGTACGCCGTCATCTTCCAATATTCTCTCAGTCTTTATCGGGCTTACTGCTGTCATCCCTGGTCTCTTAACTTTAGAGAGAGGCGCCGGCGCCAACAATTCACTGCCAGCCCATCTCCCAGGTTTCCCAGGCCACCTCCTTCGGAGAAAACAATTGGCAAAATGGTAAATCCACTGCGCCCGTAGCCGCTAAAATTATCAGAATGAAAATCACCCCTTGGCTAAACGGTGGATGAGGTATGACAGCCGCGCGTGGCTTTTCCACCTTAAAGGTTTGCAGAGGTTTCGCTTTGCTCTTCCACTTCCTTAGGCACCTTGGGGTATTCTTTCCCCTGCCAGGCCAGAAAGCCCCCTTTGAGGAGATAAAGGTTGGTAAAGCCCATCTTTTCCAGCTTTTTGGCCATCGCGGGACAATTGGCCATGCCGTCCTCACAGTACAAGACCAATTTTTGCTGCCTGGGCAGGGTCTGGACCACTAAGGCAAGGCTATTCTCCTCACAGCGGCGGGCATACTCAATCTTGGCGATGCTTAAGTTCCAGGCCACAGGGCTGCGCACATCCATCAGGAAGAGGTTCTGCTGCCCCAACCAACGCTTCAAAGTTTTCCGGTCAACGGTTTTCATGCGGCGTTCCTCCTTGGCGGCGGCTTCCAGCCAATTCCAAAGGCTGCTGCGCACCAGGGCCTCCTGAGATAGCCCCAGGGCCATCAGGTCAACAGGAAGACTAAGAATCAGCCCGTCCTGGCCCCCCCCAATGAGGGCCCGGAGACCCACTGTGACCATAATAATTTAATTAAGCATCAGGTTCACCTAAGTCCAGAGGCTAGCCCCGATTTCCCCGGGGTCTGGTCTCGGGTGGAAGCAGGTTGGTGGTATCAGCCTCGGATTTATGGTAAACTGAAAAGTTCATGGAAACTATCGCCGACCTGCACCTCCACTCCCACTATTCCATTGCCACCGGCCGGCTGGCCGACCTGGAGCATCTGGACCTCTGGGCCCGGTATAAAGGGCTGCACCTGGTGGGCACTGGGGACTGCACTCATCCGCAGTGGCTGAAAGAGATGGCCGCCCGGCTGGAGCCGGTGGCGGAGGGGACCTATGTCCTTAAAGAGGAGCTAGCCCTGCCCCTCGAGCCAGACCTCCGGGGCCCCGCCTGGCAGGAGGCCACCCAGGTCCGCTTCGTGGTCACCGGGGAAGTCAGCGCCATCTATAAAAAGGCAGGGCGGGTGCGCAAGGTCCATCTGCTGCTGCTGCTCCCCGGCCTGGAAGCGGCCCGGCAGCTAGCGGAGCGCCTGGCCCGCCTGGGTAACGTGGCCGCGGATGGCCGCCCCATCCTGGGGCTGGATGCCAAATACCTCCTGGAATTGGTCCTGGCAATCGATTCCCGCTCCCTGGTGATCCCGGCCCACATCTGGACCCCCTGGTTCTCCGTTCTGGGGAGCAAAAGCGGCTTCGATTCCTTGGAAGAGTGTTTTGAAGACGGACTGGCCCATATCCATGCCCTGGAAACCGGGCTGTCCTCCGACCCGGCGATGAACTGGCGGGTGGGGGCCCTGGACCGCTTCACCCTGGTTTCCAATTCCGACGCCCATTCGCCCCAGAAGTTGGGACGGGAGGCCAACCTCTTGACGGTGCCCCCCACCTACGCGGATCTGAGCCGGGCCTTGCGGACTCGGGAGGGTTTTGCCGGTACCCTGGAGTTCTTTCCAGAGGAGGGCAAATATCATCTGGACGGGCACCGTCATTGCGGTCTGCGCCTCAACCCGGAGGAGGCCGTGGCCCTCCAGGGCCGCTGCCCCGGGTGCGGCAAGCCTTTGACTTTCGGGGTGCTGCACCGGGTCGAGGACCTGGCGGACCGGCCCCCGGGAGCCTCTCACCCCGGGGCCAGGCCATACGAGTCCCTGATCTCTCTGCCGGAGATCCTGGCCCAGGTGCTGCAGGTGGGCCCCGCCAGCCGGAAGCTGCGCCAGCGCTATTTCCGGCTGCTGGCGGCCCTGGGCCCGGAACTGCGGATCCTGCGCCGGCTGCCCCTGGAGGACCTGGCCCGGGAAGGGGGAGAGAGTGGCCCCCTGCTGGCCCGGGCGGTGGACAAGATGCGCCGGGGCCAGGTGCACATTGCCGGGGGCTACGACGGAGAGTATGGGGAGATTCGTCTGTTCACCCCGGAGGAACGCCGGCAGTTGCAGGGCCAGGGGGCCTTTTTCAGCCTCTCCGCCGCAGTCACGGCCACCCCTGCGGCCCGGGAACCCGCGGCGGTTTATGATCGAGGGCCAGCCGCCGCCGAACCCACCGAAAACCGAAAACCGAAAACCGAAAACCCTCTCCTAAATGATGCCCTGCTGGGCTCCCTGAACCGGGCCCAGCGCCATGCCGTCACTTATATGGGGCCGGCCCTGGTGGTGGCCGCCGGCCCCGGCAGCGGCAAGACCCGGGCCCTCACCCACCGCCTGGCCTACCTGTTATCCCGGCGGGGAGTGCCGTCCCAGGAGATCCTGGCGGTTACCTTCACCCGGCAGGCAGCCGGGGAAATGGCGGACCGCCTCACGCGGCTGCTGCCGGATTTTCCGGGGTTGGAGCGACTCACCATCAAGACCTTTCATGCCCTGGGGCATCAACTCTTGCTGGATGAGGGGGGCGGGGGGCGTCAGGTCGCGGTGGAGGAGCAACGCCGCCGCCTCTTGCGGCAGGTGGCCCGGGACCACCATCTCCCCTTGGCCGCCCTGGAAAAGCAGATCACCTCTTGGAAACAGGCCCTGAAGTATCCCCGGGACCTGGGGGAGGAGGATGTAAGGGAACCCGGGTATCTGGCGGCCTACCGCTCCTACGAAGCCGCCCTGGAAACTGCGGAATTATGGGACTATGAAGACCTCATCGCCCGCCCCACCCTGCTCCTGGAGCGGCAGCCGGGAGTCCGGGAATCCCAGCGACGCCGCTTCCGCCACCTGCTGGTGGATGAATATCAGGATCTCAACGAAGCCCAGTACCGCATGTTTCGGTGGCTGGCCGGCCCCGGCGCCGAAATCATGGTGATCGGCGATCCGGACCAGGCGATTTACGGCTTTCGGGGCGCTTCCCCCAGGTATTTTTCCAGGTTCTTGGAGGATTGGCCCCAGGCGCAGATATGCCGGTTTGAGGAAACCTACCGCCTGCCGGAGCCCATCCTGCAGGCGGCGCAACGGCTTAAGGCCAGCGGCCCCGAGCCCCCGCAGCCCATGACCACCCATCAGTCCGGGACCTGTCCCTTGATCTTGATAGAGGCGGCCAATCCCGAGGCCGAGGCCCGGGCCATCGCCCGGGAAATCGAAAACCTGGTGGGCGGCATGAGCCATCTGGCTCTGGAGGACCGGGGTCTGCGGCATCAGGACCCGGGAGCCAAGGCGGGCTTCAAGGACATCGCGGTCTTATATCGCCTCCATGCCTTGGGGCCGGAGTTGGAGCGCACCCTTCAGGAGGCCGGCATCCCCTGCCAGCAGCCCCGGGAGGGGGTGGGCCCGGATTGGGACGGCCTGGATTTGGCCGCGGAACGGGTGAAGCTCCTCAGCCTGCACGCCGCCAAGGGGCTGGAGTTCCCTTACGTCTTCATCGCCGGCTGCGAAGAGGGCCTCATCCCTTGGGAACCGCCAGGGGAGCTGGCCGCCGACCCGGACGAGGAACGCCGCCTCTTCTACGTGGGTCTCACCCGGGCCTCCCGCCAGATCTTCCTGACCTGGGCCCGGCAGCGGACCCTATGGGGCCGGCAACGCCCCAGCGAGCTTTCTCCCTGGGTGCGGCTGCTGCCGGCGGACTTGCTGACGCGGCCGGCAGCCGCTGCGGACCTACGCCGGCCGCCGCGACCGCGGCCGCTCTTTCCGGAAATGGCCCCACCCCGGGGAACCAAGTCGGGATGAGGGGCCGGCAATCCCACCTGCTCCCCACCGGCAATTCCAGGGGCCACCGCCGATATCTGGATTTAACCCCGGAGACGGAACGGTGCATCGAGGCATGGTAAATAACCAGGGGCAGGCGCCGGCCCAGCCTCCGGGGCCCGAAACCCGGTGGCCGCGGCTGGGAAGGCCTCTGCTGGCCGTGATTTGTCTGGTCCTGCTCCTGGCGCCCCAGAAGGGCGCCGGGGCAGCCGAGGCCCCGCCTGCCGCCGAACCCCAAGGACGAGTGCTGCGCTCCTTGAAGATCATCGGGGCCATGATTGTCCCCAAGAAAAAGCTCCTGGCCGAAATGACCATGCCACGCCCTCCTCTGATCCGCTTACCATGGAAGAAGCCTCCTGCCTTTAAAGAGGAGGAACTGGAAGGAGACCTGCTGCGCTTAAAGGCCTACTACCAGGGCCAGGGTTTTTACCATACCGAGATCGTCCCCAAAATCGAAAGCAAAGACCACCAGGTGACGGTTACGCTGCATATCACCGAAGGCCCCTACGTCCGGGTAGTCGCGGAGGAGGTCCAGGTGGCCCCCGCCACCCCTCCGGTGGACCTCTCCTCCTTAAAAAGGCAGTGGCCCCTGAAGCCCGGGGACCGCTTCTCGGCGGACGGTTACGAGGCCCTGAAGCGCCTGTACCTGGACTATCTGCTGGACCACGGCTATCCCCACACCGCGGTGGAGGGCAAGGTCCTGCTGGACCCAGAGAAAAATACCGCCAGGATCGAGGTCACGGTTAATGCCGGCACCCTGGGCTATTTCGGCGACATCAGGATCACCGGCAACGGCGAGACCCCCGACTACCTGATCCTGCGGCAACTCACCTTCAAGCCCGGAGATGTCTTTTCCTTCCAAAAGATTTACGAAAGCCAGCGGAAGCTTTACGGTCTGGACCTGTTTCAAACCGTCAGCATCAACCCGGAGACCGGCAAGGAAAAGGAACGCCGGATTCCCATGGAGGTGGTAGTCAAGGAAAAGAAGCGGCACTCCTTCAAAGTGGGCGTGGGGTACGGCGATGAAGACCAGTTCCGGGCCAGGTTGGGCCTGCGCTTCCGTAATCTCGACGGAGGCGGCCGCACTCTGGACCTGGAAGGCAAGTACTCCAGCATCGAAGATCGGGTGGTGACTACCTTTACCAATCCCCAACTCTGGGCCAGCCGCTACGACTTGGTCTTGCAGGGCGGCTATATCCTCCGTTATCTCCCGGGGTATAACGACAAGTCCTTTTTTACCCAGGAGCGCCTGGAACGAGACCTGCCCTGGAATCTCCGGGCCTATGTGGGCCACAGCTTGGAATTCGCCCGGCCCTTCGATATCCCCGATGAGACCCTGGCCATCCTCACCAAGACCAGCACCGAAGAGCTCTACCGGTCCTCCATGCTTCTCATGGGCCTGCGCCGGGAGACCATGGATAATCCGGTGGACCCGCACCGGGGGGACTGCTGGCCTGGGCCGGGGAGTTTGCCCCGAATTTCCTGGGATCCAACCTGGAGTTTATCCGCAACGTGGTGGAGGCTCGCCACTACTATGCCCCGTGGGACGGCACCGACTTCATCCTGGCGGGGCGCCTCAGATTCGGTTTCATCCAGCCCATCCAGGGTACCGAACAGATTCCCATCTTCTACCGCTTCTTTGCCGGCGGCTACGATAGCGTCCGGGGGTATCGCCTGGATTACCTGGGGCCCCGGAACGTCACCGGGCAACCCCTGGGGGGCGAGGCCCTGATGGAGGGGAGCCTGGAGGCCCGCATTCCCATTTACAAGGAAATCCGGGGGGTGACCTTCTTGGATTTCGGCAACGTCTTCTTTAATATCCCCGACTTCAACCTGGGGCAGCTAAAATATGCCGCCGGGGTGGGATTGCGTTACATGACTCCCGTCGGCCCGGTGGGGGTCGATATTGGGATTCCCCTGAACCCCATCTCGGGTCACAAGGATAACTACCATATCAATTTCTCCATCGGCCAGGCTTTTTAAGGTCGGTTTTCTGTTTTCGGAAGAGGCTAGCGGCAGACTGCCGCAGGCAGACACCCAAGACAAAATAACTATGGTATAATTATACCATGCGACGGGTCTTGCTTATCGGCCTGTCGGTCATCCTGCTCCTGGGTGTGGCCGGCTGGGGGGTCCTCAAGTCCCAGGCCTTCTGGCGTTGGGGCGGCTGGGAATTGGTGAACCTGGCCCAGGACCGCCTCAACGGCGAACTCCAGGTGGCGGCGGTGCAGGGCCACGCCCTCACCGGCTTCACCTTCACCGAGGTGACCCTTACCGGCCCCCAAGGTGAGATCCTCCACACCCCCAAGGTGGAGATGCGCTTCTCCCTCTGGTCCTTACTCCGCTTGCAACCGGTGATCGGCAGCCTGATTATTCACCAGCCCCGGCTCACCCTGCGGCAGGATCGGGGGGGCGGTTGGGAGCTGGCCTCCATCTTGAAGAAGCGTCCGCCACCGCCTTTCCAGTCCCTGGAATTCCCTGCGATTCTGCTGGAGCACGGCCAGGTGGTGGTGATCCGGTCCGGCGTCAGCCAGCGTTTTGAGGACCTGGACCTGAGCCTGGGCCTTACCGTGCTTCACCCCAGGAGGCCCGAGCAGGAGTTCCGGGTGCGCCGGTTGGACCTGGCCGCCGCCACCCCCCTGGGCCGCTTCGCCCTCCGGGGGAGCTTCACCTACGCCCATGATCAGTTGGTCATCGACTCCATGGAGGTCCTGCGCGGGGGCCAGTCCCTGGCCAGCCTGAGGGAAGGCGTCCTGGGTCCCCGGCACGAAGGCCTGTTCTCCTTTGATCTCGGTCCCGGTTCCGGGGCGTTGCTGCAACTGCTCCGGCCCGGATGGCCCCAAGACTGGGAAATCAAGGGAAACTTCCGCCTCGCCCTCCTGGGCCTGACCAGGTATCAATTGACCGGCGCCGGCCAGGTGCGGCAGGCTTCCTTTGATCTGAAAGCCAACCTTAGCCGTGAGGCCGGGGAGTGGTCCTATGACCTGGATGCCAAACTGGGGGGGTTGGGGGCCGAGATGCTTTCACCATTCAGCCGGCAGTGGGCTGAAAAGCTCAAAGACCTCTCCCCCATGGCCGCCGGGCTGGCCCTCAAAGGCCGCGGTCCTTCCTGGCCCCCGGCGCGGCTGGAAGGGACCCTGGACCTCTCTGCCTTCCGGAGTCATGGGATCAGCGTAGAGCAGTTGCAAATCAGCCTGGCCGGCAACGCCCGGGAGCAGAACCTGAAAGGGCTGGTCCGGGGGAATTTCGGCAAGCTGACCCTGGCCGCCGACGGCCCGTTGCTCTCAGATCTTAAAGGCAACCTGCAAATCCAGGCGGAGAATTTGCAACCGGCCCGCCTGGGTCTGGAAAGGGCCGGTGAGACTGCCCTCAACGGCAAGTTCCGCGGCGCCTTCCACTGGACCGAGGGGCGAGCCCTGGCCGGCCTCAATCTGGCCGGCGACCTGGAGGCCCGCGGTCGTTTGGGCTCCGAGCCCCTGGAGGATTTGCGGGTCAGGCTCATCTGGCAGCAGCCGCGGCTGGAGATTACCCAGGCCTCTTTTCGCCTGGGGCCGCTGGCCGCCCAGCTCTCCGGCTCCCAGGAGGGGGACCGGCTCGCCTACCAGTTCAAGGGGAGCCTGGCCCCCGGGGCTATCCGGCCTTACCTGCCGGTGGCAGTTGGGGGGCCCCTGGAATTGGCCGGCGCCCTCAGCGGCACCTTGCAGGACCCCCATTTCTCCCTGCAGGGCCGCGGCAGCAGCCTGGCCCTGGGAGAGTTTTCCCTGAAAACCTTCAGCTTCAAGGCCAGCGGCGCCGGCTGGCCCATCGCTACGGGAGACCTGGAACTCCGGGGCGCTGACCTGAGCACCCCGGCGGCGGTCTTCTCCCAGGCCAACTTTTCCGCCCGCGGGGAGGCCAACCTTTGGCGGTTCAGCTTCACCGCCGGCGCCCCCGGAGCGACCAAGGCGGAAGTTTTGGGCGCCGCCGACTTGCGGACCCGCCCCGTTTCCCTGGTGCTGCAGAGACTTTGGTTCAGCTCCCCCGAATACACCATCGCTAACACCAGCCCGGTACAGTTGCGGCTCTTCCCGGGGCTGCAACTGGCTGCTGCCGCCTTCAAAATCAACGACGGGGAGCTTACCGCCAGGCTGGAGGCTCAGGGGACGCGGCTGACCGGCCTGCTGAACCTGCGGCATTTCCCCGCCAGGCTCCTCAGTATGAAGGGGCCTCCCTTGCAAGGGAAAATCGACGGCCAGGTCTCCATCGGCGGGGAGGCCGGAGCCCCCCTGATCCAGGGGAAGGTCAACTGGGGCCCGGGGCAGGTGCGGGAATTCGCCTTTCAATCTTTGCAGACCACCTTCGATTACCGGGGCGGCCTGCTATATCTGAGTGGCAGCTTGGAGGAAAAGACCGGGGGAGCGCGGCTGGTTTGGGACGGGCGGATTCCTTTGCGCCTCTCCCTCAGCCCCCGGCGCTGCTCTTGGGGGGAGCAAAACCTGTCCCTTACGCTGAAGGGGGAAAAGACCAACCTGGCGATGCTCACCGCCATTAGCCACCAGGTGCAGGCCGCCGAGGGTTCCCTGGACATCATGGCCCAGGTGCAGGGCACCCCCCAGCACCCCCAGGTTTCCGGCCAGGTGCGCTGGGGGGAAGGGTCGATCAAATTCCGCCTTGCCGGCCTGCCTTACCGGCTGCTGCCTGGCGCTGCCCAGCTCCAGGGGAGCAGAATCACCATCCCGGAGGTCCTCCTGCAAAGCGGCGGCACCTTGCGCCTCAGCGGGGATCTCACCCTGCAGGGATTCTCCCCGGGTCGCCTGGAAATGCGAGGCCAGTTACTTAATTTTCTGGCCCTACGCCGGGAGGGTTCCCAGGCGAAAGCGAACGGCGCCCTGACCCTCAGCGGTCCCTTTAACAACGCCCGCCTTACCGGTCAGATCCTGGTCTCCGAGGCCACCTTTGCCACCAGCTTTTTCCAGACCGGTCCCAATCCCGATATCCGCCTGGTGCAACCATCCCCGCCGGAGCCCGAGGCCCAAGTTACCCGCACCCTGGCGTTTTGGAGAAACATGCAGGTTGACTTCACCCTGCAATCCGCGGGAGAGGTATGGGTGAAAAACAAGGATATCCAGGTGGACCTGAAAGGCAGCCTCAGAGTCAGCAAGGCGCCGGGGCAGGAGCGGCTGGGGGTGGCGGGGGTGATGCGGGCCGTAAAAGGCAGCATTGACATCCAGGGGCATGCCTTTCAGGTGGCCGAGGGGACGGTGAGCCTTTCCGGCAAACCCGGGGTGCCCGGGACCCTGGCGGGCCGCGCCACCAGCGAGATGGACGAGGTCACCTTGATGCTGGATGTCTCCGGCCCCGCCAACAAACCGTCACTGCAGTTTTCCAGCAACCCGGGACTGCCTCCCGCGGATGTGCTCTCTTACCTGGTTTACGGACGCCCGGCCGCTGCCCTCAGCCGGGAGGAATACAACACCGTGGGCCAGCAGGCCCTGGGGGCCTTGGGCGGGGTCACCACCAAGAAGCTCAAAGAGATTTTTGGGGAAGATTCTCCCCTGGTGTGTGACCTCAGCATGCGCTGCGGGGAACAAACGGTGGGGGTGAACAAGCCCCTGACCAAGCAGCTCAGCGTCACCTTTGAACACAAAACCAATCCCCTCTACCGGGACAACACCGAACAGATGCGGCTGGAATACAAGGTAAACAAATACCTGAGCGCGGATTCCACCATGGGCCTGCGCAACACCGGTGGCGATGTGCTGTTTAACTACGATTTTTGATGAACCTCAGCCTTAAAGATAGGAATGACCATCATCAAACCAAATCAGATTAAATTCGACCTGGAAGACAAAATTTAAAATGCCGGCAAGGTCCAGGATACAACTATGATTCCTGTATCGAATATCGATGATTTTGATTTAGACGGCGTATACATAGCAGTGAGTTTGCAATGGGCGATTTTTGTTATATACATATTGTGTAAACTTGTTGGTCCCTATTTTTTGCCATAGGGCGGGAAAGTGAAACGCATCCCGCCTTCGGCAATTGGGTTAAGCCCGGACTTATGCCGCAATATATTCGCGCCTTTGTTCCTGGCGGCACGTTCTTCTTCACGGTCACTCTGCTGGAACGCCGCCGGAAACTCTTGACCGAAACCTATTTAAGCTTTCACCGATACGTGGAATGCGACATTTATATAACGTAAGAATGGGCGGCAGATGATAACGTTCGAAATATAGAGATGAGATAATGCTCAAGGCGGGATGCGCTACGCTTTCCCGCCCTACGGGCTCTATTTTTTGCCATAGGGCGGGAAAGTGAAACGCATCCCGCCTTCATTAGCCGTAGGGCGGGAAAGTGAAACGCATCCCGCCTTCGGCAATTGGGTAAGGCCTAACGTATGCCGCAAGATATTCGCGCCTTTGTTCCTGGCGGCACGTTCTTCTTCACGGTCACTCTGCTGGAACGCCGCCGGAAACTCTTGACCGAAACCTATTTAAGCTTTCACCGATACGTGGAATGCGACATTTATATAACGTAAGAATGGGCGGCAGATGATAACGTTCGAAATATAGAGATGAGATAATGCTAAAGGCGGGATGCGCTACGCTTTCCCGCCCTACGGGCTCTATTTTTTGCCGTAGGGCGGGAAAGTGAAACGCATCCCGCCTTGAGTAGCCGTAGGGCGGGAAAGTGAAACGCATCCCGCCTTGAGTAGCCGTAGGGCGGGAAAGTGAAACGCATCCCGCCTTCGGCAATTGGGTTAAGCCCGGACTTATGCCGCAATATATTCGCGCCTTTGTTCCTGGCGGCACGTTCTTCTTCACGGTCACTCTGCTGGAACGCCGCCGGAAACTCTTGACCGAAACCTATTTAAGCTTTCACCGATACGTGGAATGCGACATTTATATAACGTAAGAATGGGCGGCAGATGATAACGTTCGAAATATAGAGATGAGATAATGCTAAAGGCGGGATGCGCTACGCTTTCCCGCCCTACGGGCTCTATTTTTTGCCATAGGGCGGGAAAGTGAAACGCATCCCGCCTTCGGCAATTGGGTTAAGCCCGGACTTATGCCGCAATATATTCGCGCCTTTGTTCCTGGCGGCACGTTCTTCTTCACGGTCACTCTGCTGGAACGCCGCCGGAAACTCTTGACCGAAACCTATTTAAGCTTTCACCGATACGTGGAATGCGACATTTATATAACGTAAGAATGGGCGGCAGATGATAACGTTCGAGATATAGAGATGAGATAATGCTAAAGGCGGGATGCGCTACGCTTTCCCGCCCTACGGGCTCGCGCAGTTGCGCACGCCTTTCCCTATAATACCAAGCGCGCTCGTGGCGCACTATCTTGCCAAACTCATTGCTTATCTCCAATCGAAGAAAAATTGCGCATATGATCCGCTTAGACGAAGTCGGCTATACAAAAATTTGAGGCAGAGTCAGGAGGATCTACTGACCGAGATGCGCGAGGGCGTTGCGCAGCGAGGCACTGGAGACCTTTATCAGCCCTTGGTACGGGGTGTCCAACTCTATGATCAGAAAGAGTGAGCCCGCGGCCGACAAGGCGCAGATGAGCAAAACGGTAATTACCGTTGCGTTGCGGGGGGAGAACAGGCCAAAGCTGGCGAAGATGATGGTGAGCCAGAAGACCATCAGCACAAAGAACGGCATCGGGAGCGAGCGCTGCCCTAACTGCTCGATGAGGAGCCAGCGCCCTTCGGCAATCTCACCGCTGATCTCCAAGGCCCGGGACTGAAGCCAGCGCTGGGCGTCGTTCCGTGCGGATAGTTGGCGGAGTTTGTCCTGGATAGCTTCGATATCGACCCTCCCCTCAGTGGACTCAGCAACCGCTTGCCCGATCTTGTCTTCCGGCCATATCCGTTTGATCGTGGAGGCGATGCTGCGGCGCAGCAGATCGCGGGCTTCATTCGTCTCCGGTCCATAATTGGCCATGACGCGGTCGAGCAGTATGACCCGCGAGCTAGCCTGCCTGAGCTCACTGCTCATCGTGTCAAAATTACCCTTTGCCGAGGCGATCAGCAGGGCAAGGACCAGAGCAGCCATCGTCGCGATCATACCGGTCCCCAGCTTCACGGCATCCTTTGACTCATCACTCAAATGATGCCCGGGCAGAATAGTGCGAAGAAACATACCGAGCAGCGTGCCACCGAAGATGCAGGCAAAGGCGATCAAAGAAATTGTCAGTGCGCTCACGCTTCACCTCCCTTTCTTGATCTAAAGATTATGCGGCAGACCTGGCCACCGCGGTTAAAAAATGGTTTTTGGACCTCCTTCCCGAGTTCAATCCGGAAAAGGTTTCTCTTTTTTGGCCAGATCGTCTTTTGGAACCTCTTGGAGAGCGCATTAATAGCAGTGATCTTGAGTTTTCTCTTTTTGATTCAGGAGTTCGAGTTAATTAATCCGACAATTTCATAAAGATTGTATTCACCGCTTTTACCGGGAAGGGTAAGACAGACGCGTTGGCCTACCTTAACCTGCGCCTTTACCAGAGCATAGGTATCTTCGGAGATCAGGAATTGGGTGCCGGCTTGCTTGTTTGCGGCCTCTATGCGGCTGGCGAGGTTCACCGTATCACCGATGACCGTCATCTTTTTATTACCTGGCGACCCGAGCTTGCCCGCCACCACCTGTCCATAGTGTAGACCTACCCGGATCTTAAAACTCTTATTATAGAGTTCCTCGAGGTAAGGCTTAAGCTCCTGGACTGCGTCGATCAGCTCCAGTCCGGCTCTGACAGCCCGTAAGGCGCCCTCATTCGGGTCATCAGCTTCAAAGAGCGCCATGAAACCATCACCCATGTAATTGTTTATAACCCCACCATGGCGGCCAATCACTTCACCGACTTTTTGGAAGTACAGGTTCAGGGTATGAATGACATCGTAAGGAAGCAGGTTTTCGGCAAATGGGGTGAATCCTCGGATATCTGAAAATAGAATCAGGATATACTTCTCGACCCCGATGGAACAAGGATCAACTCCCTCAATATAGAGGCTGGTTACTTCCACATCTTCAAGAATATCGGTTACCAGTCGTCGAAGTTTTACATTTCCCGTGACGACTGTCTGGCAAGCGAGCCGAACCTTCTGGTCAAACTGCAACATATTAGCAATGGCTTGTTCTTCGGCATTACGGGGCGTACAATTCTCTAAACCCTCGAGAATAATGACCCGGCAGGTGGAGCACCGTGCACTTCCACCACAGAGGTGAGCATGCATTATGCCGGCTCGGAGCGCTGCCATCAAAATAGTCTCACCTTCGTTCGCTTCAAATTCTATTTTATCTGGTAAATAATAAATCAGAGCCATATTTAAACCTTGTTCTTAATTGGTATCAGATTCCAAGGTTCGTTTCGGGTGAAAATTCTTCGGGAATTAAAATTATATAATCATTCCAATCTCGGCGGGCAAGGGTGTAGGTCGCCGATTTCCTGGGATTGGTCAGGCTGGTAGGAAAGGAGAAGTGAGTATAGCGGATCACTTGCCATTATCGTGACCTTATTAAAAATACCAATAAGTTATCGATATGATCTTGATAGCGCCCGCGGCTTTGGTGGGGGGATTTCCGGAATCCATTTTTTTGAAGATGGCAAAAAACAAGAAGATAATATGTCTTGAGACCTCCGCGAAAGTCCCTTCACCTGTCATTCTGAGGGAGCGAAGCGACCGAAGAATCTCATAATTTACAAGCAAATACGAGATCCTTCGCTTTATATGAGAATTCACTTCTGTGCTTTTCATTTTGTCCGTTTTGAGGGAGTTAACGTCAGCATCGCGATAGCTTTATATGCGTGGTTTTATAGAACCGACAGTTCGTGGTGCATGCCGACGTTGAATCACGTTCGCTGCGCGCTCATGGCTTCAGAACCCATAGGGCGGGCTGTGCCCGCCGAATTTTGCGCCCTATAAGGCTACGCTTTTTGATGAACCTCAGCCCAGGTGGGCGATCGCCTGCTCCAACAGGGGAAATTCACCGGGGCGTTCCGCCAATCGCCGGCGCAGTCCGGCCAGGGCCGGGGGAATATAGCGGGAGAAACCGGCCTTCCGCCTCACCCGGGTGAGGTATCCGAAGGCCCCCAGGATCTGCAAGTTGCGGCACAGGGCCAGGTGCCAATACTGCTCGCTGAAGGCCTGGCGGTCAAGGGCTGGGAGCCGCTCCTCGAGCAGGTCCAGATAAGCGGCCAGCAGTTCTTCCTGCCAGAGTGGCACCAGGTTCATGTAGGGGTCAATGAGGAGGGCCGCCAGGTCATAGCCCAGGGGGCCGAGACGCCCACCCTGGAAATCGATGACCCGGATACGGCCGTTCTTGATCATCAGGTTGCGGGAATGGAAGTCCCGGTGCAGGAAGAAGTTGGGGGTCGGAGTGAGGGCCCGGGTGAGGAGGCGCTCAAAGTCCGGAGCCAGATTATTCATTTCCAGCTTCAGGCCCGCGTAGCCTTGCAAAAAAGCCCGGACGAAATAGCCGCATTCCCGTTCCCACAAGAAAGGCCGGTGCATCATCGCGGTATCGAAGCACCAGGCCGGATCGAAGCCCTCCTTGCCGCGCACCTGCAAGTTCACCAGGATCTCCAGGGCCTGCCGGTACCAGTACTCCGACTGCTCTCCCCCCCTTTCCAGGGGGATGGCCGCCGCCAGATGGGTGTCTCCCAGGTCCTCCAGCAGCATCCAGCCCTCTTCCCGGCAGTATTCATAAATCTCCGGCACCGGCACCCCTTGCCTTCTGAGGTGCCGACCCAGGTGGAAGTAGGAATCATTTTCATTTAACTTCAGGCCCGGTGGCTGGGGATGGTGCAAGAGGATCACCGTGGGGGAGCCCAGCAGCCGGAAAAAGCGACGGTCGGAGCCATCCCCGGCCAGGGGTTGGGCCCCCCGCAGGGAGGCGCCCAAGCCGGCCGCCGCGGCTTGCAGCCTGGGGGTCCAAAGAATATCCGCCATGGGCTCCCTTTCTCCCGGGGTCAGGGGGTTTCATAATCCACGGTAACGCTGGACCGGCGGTTTTCTTGCAAATATTTGACCACCTCTACATGGAGCGGATGGTTCTGGTAGGTTTGCAAATCTTCCAGGGAGTCGAACTTGGCCACCAGGGCCAAATCGTACGAGCGGTCTGTGTGGACGATATTGACCCCTATCTCTAGATGGCGCAGTTGTGGAATCTGCCCCTTAAGCCCGGCCAGGGCCGTCCTGGCCGCTTCCATAGTTTCCTCATTAGCATGCACCAGTTTAAACAGGACAATGTGGGTGATCATCTGGAAACATCTCCTTATTAATGGGAGCGGAAAAGAGATTAAATTCCCCCTCACCCTTGCCCTCTCCCCCATTGGGGGAGAGGGGATAAAGATGGAACCCCTTTCATGCTTCCGTTAATAACTGTAGTTCTCCCTCAAGAAATGGGAAAGCGGGGGACTTTCAAACCAGCACCTCCCCCCGGGCACTACGATGCACCCGCACCCCGGAGGCCACGATGCAATCCTCCAGCGCCACCCCCGGGTCAATGGTGGCCCAATCCCACACCACCGTGTTCCGCAGGGCGGCGCCAGCTCCTATTCTAACCCGGGTTCCCAAACAGACGCCAGCGCCGAATTGGGCGCCCGCCTCGATAACCCCGCCGGGCCCGAGGAAGGGATCGGCCAGGGGCCCGAAATAAGGGCCCAATTTGGGGGCTTCCCCTTGGAGGAGTCGGCGGTGAGCCGTGAGATAGGCAGCCGGGGTGCCCAGGTCCTGCCAAAAGTGGCCGGCCATCACCAGCGCCGCCAGCCTCTCACCCGCGGCCAACGCCGCCCGCCAGGCGTCCACCAGGTTGCCCGGTCTGCCGGCGGGAAGATAGCGCAACATCCCCGGGCCTACCACCTGGACCCCGGTGTAGGCCAGGGGGGGCCCGGCGGCGCCGCCCGCAGGCGGCTCCCGCACGCCGGCTACCGACCCCTCAGCCACCCAAACATTATTATAAGGGGGCCAGTCATGCAACACCAGGGTGGCCACCGCCTCCTGCCGGTGGCTGTGGTAAACGGTTTTCAGGTCCAGGTCGGTGAGGATGTCGCCGTTGACCGCCAGAAACGGCCCACCCCGCAAAATTTCCGCCAATCTTTGCAGGCCGCCGCCGGTTCCCAACAGCTCCGACTCCCGGCTGACGCTGAGGTGAAACCCCCAAGGCCGGGCCAGAAACTGCAGCACCTGCTCCCCCAGATGATGAGCATTCACCGCCACCTGCAAGAAGCCGTCATCTTCCATCCGTTCCAGTAACAGCCCCAACAGGGGCCGGTTCAGGACGGGGATCAGGGTCTTGGGTACTGAGTCGGTGAGCGGCCTAAGCCTGGTCCCCCACCCCGCCGCTAAAATGGCTGCTTTCACTGGCAATTCCGGTATTCACTTTTCATCTTTTTCGTCAGGGGCCCAGGCTTCCATGCCGGGGGCCCTGGGCCACCCCTGATTAAAAACGCTCACTTCTTATACCCGAATTCCCTCAAGATCTTATAGCGCCAGGCACGGCCGTCGTCGTCCTCCAACCCCTTGGGGGAGAGGCCGTCCACCACCCCCAGAATGCCTCGGCCCTGGGCGGTTTCCACCAGGATGACTTCCAGCGGGTTGGCGGTGGCGCAAAAGATGCGGCAGACTTCCGGGCACATCTTGACGGCGTTGAGAACGTTGATGGGAAAGGCGCCCTGCAGGAGGATGTTGAAGGTGTGGCCCGCGGCCAGAAGGCCGGCGTTTCTGGTGGCCGCCGCGGTCAGGATGGGTTCGTTGCCCTCGGCCCGGATGAGGCATTCTCCGGAAGATTCGCAAAAGGCCAGGCCGAACTTGGCCCCCGGCACGGCGCCCACCAGGATCTCATAGAGGTCCTCCACGGTTTTGATGAAGTGGCTCTGACCCAGGATAATATTGGCCCCTTCGGGGATAATCAGCTTGACCAGCTTCAATTCCATGACCCACCTCGCGGTCCCCAACCGGAAATCCTTTCCGATCAGGGGATTTTTATGGTATTATACGTCTGTTAAGGATTGGGGACAATATTATCGGGGGAAAATGGCCGAAAGGGGCTAAGGCCTATGGTTGCCGCTCCATTTTCGGGTTGTTTCTTTTTTTCCCCTGGCCTATTCCTTCCCCCCAGCGTCTCAGTTAGCAGGAGTTCCGGCCATAAAGAAGGTTTTCTTAATATTCCAGCTATTGCTGCTGCTGCTGGCGCGGCCCGCAGGGGCGGCGGTGAAGCTTGGCCTCTATTTACCCATGACCGGGGCGGCGGCGGCCATGGGCCAGATGGTCTGGGAAGGGGTGCAGACGGCGCACCAGATGCAGCCCCAACTGCTGGGCCAGCCGGTGGAGCTGGTGCTGCTGGACACCCGCAGCGACCGCATCGAAGCGGCCAACGCCGTGAGCCGCCTCATCGAAAGAGACAAGGTGGTAGCCATCCTCGGTGAAGTCATCAGCAGCGACACCCTGGCCGGGGTCCCCATCGCCGAGCGGGCTGGCATCCCCGACCTCAGCCCCACGGCCACCAGCCCCCTGGTGACCCAGGGCAAACGCTTCGCCTTCCGGGCCGCCTACGTGGACAACCTCCAGGGCAAGGTGGCGGCCCGCTTCGCCTGGGAGAATCTGCAAGCCCGGCGGGTGGCGGTGCTCATCGACCAGGCCCAGGATTATTGCGTGGGCCTGGCCAATTTTTTCATCCAGGAGTTTAAACGCCGGGGGGGCGAAATCGTCTCCACCAGCTACATACAAACCGGCGACCAGGATTTCAGCGCCCAGATTTCCGCCCTGAAGGGCCAGAATCCGGATCTGATCTACGCCCCCAACTACTATGCCGAAGACGCCTTGTTGGCCAAGCAGCTCAAGGACCTGGGGGTGCAGACCCCGGTGCTCACCGGCGACGGGGCCCAGGTTCCGGAACTCATCAGCATCGGCGGTCCGGCGGTCAACGGCATGTATTTCACCGCCCTGTTCCACCGCCAGGGGATCAGCAGCGAGCTGGGGCGCCGTTTCCTGGCGGCCTATGAACAGACCTACCATAAGCAACTGGACGCCTTTGCAGCCTTGGGCGGCGAGAGCTACTTCCTGCTGGCCGCGGCCATCAATAAGGCGGGGGACCTGGACGGCGCCAAGATCGCCCAGACCCTGGCGGAAACCAAGAATTTCCCGGGGGTCACCGGCTCCATCACCATGGGCCCGGACCACAACCCCATCAAGGGGGTGACGGTGATCAAGGTGGAGAACGGGAAGTTTGTTTATCAGACGACGATTAATCCATAAACCGCCGATGAACGCCGATGAACGCTGATGAAATCCACAAACGCCGACAGGACTTGGATGGCGTCACGGAAAAAATCATCGGCTGCATTTATAGAGTTAGCAACACCCTGGGAAGCGGCTTTTTGGAAAAAGTCTATGAAAATGCCCTGGCCATCGAACTCAGAAAAAGTGGATTGAAGGCACAACAGCAGTATGGCATACAAGTTAAATACGATGGTGCCATAATAGGAGAATTTGCTGCTGATTTGTTAATTGAAGAGAAGGTTATTATTGAACTGAAAGCAGCGAAAGCTCTTGATGAAGTCCATATGAGTCAATGTTTAAATTACTTGAAGGCAACCGGTCTTTGCGTATGCTTGCTGGTAAAGTTCGGCAAGCCCAAGACTGAAATCAGGCGCATTGTGAATAACTTTTAATCTGCGTCCATCGGCGTTCATCGGCGGTGGAAAATAATGGATAATAAACAACCAGGCCTATTCACTATGGAAACCCGCGCCGTACCCATCAATATCGAGGATGAGATACGCAAATCGTATCTCGAATACGCCCTGAGCGTCATCATCGGCCGGGCCCTGCCGGACGTGCGGGACGGTCTCAAGCCGGTGCACCGCCGCATCCTCTTCGCCATGTCCGAGGGCGGCAACGATTGGAACCGGCCCTATCGCAAGAGCGCCCGCATCGTCGGCGACGTCATCGGTAAGTACCACCCCCACGGCGACACCGCGGTCTATGACGCCATCGTCCGCATGGCTCAGGACTTCTCCCTGCGCTACCCCCTGGTGGACGGTCAGGGCAACTTCGGCTCCATCGACGGCGACTCCCCCGCGGCCATGCGTTACACCGAGGTGCGGCTCACCCGTCTGGCCCACGAACTCCTCCAGGACCTGGACAAAGATACGGTGGATTTCGTCGGCAACTACGACGGCTCCATGAAAGAGCCCCTGGTGCTGCCCAGCCGCCTCCCCAACCTGTTGATCAACGGCTCCGCGGGCATCGCCGTGGGCATGGCCACCAACATCCCGCCCCACAGCCTGGAGGAAGTCTGCGATGCCCTGCTGGCCGTCCTGCATAACCCGGACATCACCCTTACGGAGCTCATGGCCATCGTGCCGGGGCCGGACTTCCCCACCGGCGGCTTCATTTACGGGGCCGAAGGCATCGCCGAAGCCTACCGCAGCGGTCGCGGCCTCATCCGCCTGCGGGCCAAGGTGTCGGTGGAGCACAAGGCCGGCCGGGAGACCCTGGTGATCCGGGAGCTGCCCTACCAGGTGAACAAGGCCCGCCTGGTCGAGCGCATCGCCGAGTTGGTAAAGGAAAAAAAGATCGAGGGCATCTCCGAGCTCAGGGACGAATCGGACCGGGAGGGCATGCGGGTGACCATCCAGCTCAAGAAGGACGAGCAGGCCGAGGTCATCCTGAACCAGCTCTATCTCAACACCCAGATGCAAGTCACCTTCGGCATCAACCTGGTGGCCATCGTCCACAACCGGCCGGAACTCCTGGGCCTCAAGGACCTGCTGCACCATTTCCTGGAACACCGCCGGGAAGTGATCCTGCGGCGCACTCGCTACGAGCTGAAGCAGGCCGAGGCCCGAAAACACATCCTGGACGGCCTGCTCACCGCCCTGGATTTCCTGGATCAGGTCATCGCCCTGATCCGGGCCGCGGCCACCCCGGCCGAGGCCAAGGAACATCTCATGGCCGGGATGTTCGTCACCGAGGCCCCCAAGATTGCCAGCCATGAGGAGATGCGCAGCCGCTACGCCCTCTCCGAGATCCAGGCCCAGGCCATCCTGGACATGCGGTTGCAGCGCCTCACCGGCCTGGAGCGCCAGAAGATCATAGATGAGGCCCGGGAGGTGGAGGCCGCCATCGCCCGCTTCCGGCAGATCCTGGCCGAGGAGGCCCAGGTGCAGGCCCTCATCGCCCAGGAACTGAAGGAGATTAAGGAACGCTATGGCGACGGCCGGCGCACCGAGATCGTCCCCGAGGCCCAGGAGTTCACCGCGGAAGACCTGATCGCCGACGAAGAGATGGTGGTGACCTTCAGCCACCGGAACTACATCAAGCGCACCCCCCTGACCATCTACCGCAGCCAGCGCCGGGGCGGCAAGGGGCGCACCGGCATGGCTACCCGGGAAAATGATTTCGTCTCCCAACTCTACATCGCCTCCACCCACACCTACTTCCTGGTGTTTACCAATAAAGGCCGGATCTTCTGGCTCCGGGTGCATGAGATTCCGGTTGGCTCGCCTTCGGCCCAGGGCAAGGCCATCGTCAATCTGGTACAGTTGGGGCCGGACGAAAAAGTGGCTACCATCCTGCCGGTCAAGGAGTTCCTGCCCGGGATCTCTTTGGTGATGGCCACCCGGCAGGGAGTGGTGAAGAAGACGGACCTGATGAATTTTCAGCGGCCTCGAAGCGGCGGCATCATCGCCCTTTCCCTGGATGCCGGGGACGAAATGGTGGGCGCCGCCCTGAGCGAACCGGGGCAAAGCATCCTTCTGGGAAGCCGCCAGGGCAAGATCATCCGCTTCCCCGCGGGGGAGGTTCGGGATATGGGCCGCTCTGCCCGAGGGGTGAAGGGCATAGGGGTGGCCCCGGATGACGAGGTGGTGGGGATGGAGGTGCTGCACCCCCAGGGAACCATCCTGACGGTGACGGAGCGCGGCTTCGGCAAGCGCACCGATCCAAGGAAATACCCCCAACACCACCGGGGCGGCCAGGGGGTGCGGGGGCTCAACGTCACCAAGCGCACCGGCCTGGTGATGGGCATCCTGCAAGTGAACGAAGACGACGAAATCATGCTGGTCACCGACGGGGGCAAGATCCTGCGTCTGAAGGCCCGGGGAATTTCTCTCATCGGCCGGGTCACCCAGGGCGTGAAACTGATGGACGCCGAAGCGGAAGAGCGGGTGGTCTCCCTGGCCAAGGTGGCGGAACAGAGCGATGACGGCGAAGCCGAACCCGAGCCCGACCTTGGACTCTCCTGAGGCCAGGACCGTGGCGGTGGTGGGGGCCGGCAGTTGGGGCACCACCCTGGCCAACCTCCTGGCGGACAAGGGTCTGAGCGTCCACCTCTGGGTTCGGGAAGAGGAGGTCTATGAAGACCTGCAGCGGAACCGGCGCAACCATGCCTTTCTGCCCGGGGTCCGCCTCGCCTCGAACATTGCCTTCAGCCGGGCGCTGCCCGCGGTCTTGCAAGACGCCACCCTGGTGCTGATGGCGGTTCCCTCCCACGCCTTCCGGGAGGTGCTGCGAGCCTTGAAACCCTGGTTCCCCTCCGGCGGGATGCTCCTGAGCGCCACCAAGGGCATGGAGATGGATTCCCTGCTCACCATGGAGGGGGTGACCCGGGAGGAACTGGGTCCGGAGATCCATTACGCGGTGCTCTCCGGCCCCAGCTTCGCCAGGGAGGTGGCCCAGCGGCAGCCCACCGCGGCGACCATCGCCTCCCGGCAGCGGGAGGTGGCCCAGTTCTTCCAGAAGCTCTGCTCCACTCCCTACTTCCGGATTTATACCGGCCGGGACGTTACCGGGGTGGAACTGGCGGGCGCCCTGAAGAATATCTTCGCCATCGGCGCCGGCATCCTGGGGGGCATGGGCTTGGGAGACAATCCCCGGGCCGCCCTGATCACCCGGGGGCTGGCGGAGATGACCCGCCTGGGAGTCCGCCTGGGGGCCAATCCCCTGACCTTAGCTGGATTGGCCGGAGTGGGGGACCTGATCCTTACCTGTACCGGGATCCAGAGTCGCAATTTCCAGGTGGGTTTCAAGCTGGGGCAGGGCCAGGCCCTGGAGCAAATCCTGGGAGCCATGACCATGGTGGCGGAAGGAGTCAAGGCCTCCCGGGCGGCGCACCTGCTGGCGGAGAGGCTGGGAGTGGAAGTGCCCCTGGTGACCGCCATCTACAAGATTCTCTATGAAGGCCTGGCCCCCAAGGAAGCCATTAAAAAACTGATGACCCGGGAACTCAAAGACGAACTGGAAGCCATGAGCGAAACCTGGTAATCCCGATGACCAACGATCCCATCGAAGTCCAAATTCCCGTAATCGGGGAGTGCAGGGTAAATTCCCCCATATCCCGCGCCCCCATGTGCACCCGGGATGGGCGATGCGTGCCGAAGACCTTTATCCAGGATGCCGATAAAATCCTGATCGACGACACCTTCGATTACTTGAGGAGCCTGGGGCCGGGGGAAGAGCCTCAGGCCTTTGAAATGGCCGGCCCCCGGGAAAGGATCTATTTCGACCCCTCCAAGGTGCACTGCGCCATCGCCACCTGCGGCGGCCTGTGCCCCGGCACCAACGACGTCATCCGGGCCATCGTCCTGGAGCTCCATTTCCTTTACGGGGTGCGCCACATCTACGGGGTACGGTACGGCCTCCGGGGATTCATCCCCCATTACGGCCATGAGCTGCAGGAACTCAACCCGGAGGCGGTGGCCAACATCCACACCTTCGGGGGCACCATCCTGGGCACCTCCCGGGGCCCCCAGGACACCGGCGAGATCGCCGACGCCCTGGAGCGCATCGACCTTCGCATCCTCTTTCTCATCGGCGGCGACGGCACCCTGCGGGCCGCCTACGACATCTACCAGGAGATTACCCGGCGGGAACTGCGCATCAGCGTCATCGTCATTCCCAAAACCATTGACAACGACATCCCCCTGGTGAGCCGTTCCTTCGGGTTCGACACCGCTGTGGAACAGGCCACCAGCTCCATCATGGCGGCCCATACCGAAGCGGTGGGATCCCCCAACGGCATCGGCCTGGTGAAGCTCATGGGCCGCTACTCGGGGTTCATCGCGGCCAACGCCACCCTGGCCCTGCGGGAGGTCAACTTCGTCCTGATTCCAGAAGCGGATTTTGATATCGACGGGGAGTACGGCCTGTTGGTAGAACTGGAACGGCGACTCCAGGAGCGGCAACATGCCCTGATCCTGGTAGGGGAAGGCGCCGGCCAGAAATTTTTCCGGGAGCAAGACCTGATTCGGGACCCTTCGGGGAACATCAAACCGGGAGATATCGGACTTTTCCTCCAGGAGAGGATCACGGAATACTTCCTGCAGAAAAAAATGGAAGTGAACCTCAAATACATTGACCCCAGCTACTTGATCCGCAGCATGCCGGCCAACTATAATGACCGCATCTACTGCGGCTTTCTGGGCCAAAACGCGGTGCACGCCGGCATGGCCGGCAAGACCGGTATGCTGGTGAGCCGCTGGCACGGCCACTACGTACACATTCCCATCCAGGCCTCGGCGGGCGGGCGCCAGGAGATGGAACTCAATTCTCCCCTGTGGCGAAGCGTCGTGGAATCCACCGGCCAGCCGCCCTTGAAAAATCCATAAAGGCGGGGGGATCCGGGGCCAGGGGAGGCAGGGCGCGCCCTGCGCACCGGGTTGGCGTACTGGGCAACCGCGTGAATTTGAAAGAAGATGTGAAGCACACCGCATGGACCATACCGATAAATCTCCCGTGTTCCACTGCCGCCAATGCGGCGATTGCTGCGCCGGCCGGGGTGGCATCCATGTGCGCCCCCAGGAAGTGGAGGCCATGGCGGCGCACCTGTCCATGTCGGTAGAGGAATTCCGCCGCAACTTCGTAGAAGCCTCCCTTACCGGGCCTCGCCTGACGGTGGCCAACGAGGTTTGCATCTTCCTGCTGGAGGGCAACAACTGCCGGGTGCACCCGGTGAAGCCCTTCATCTGCCGCCAGTGGCCCTTTCTCCCGGCACTGCTTATGGAGGCTGACGAACTGGAACACGCCAAAGGCGCCTGCCAGGGTATCAACCCGTCTTGCAGCCACGAGGAATTTGTGGCGGCGGCCTCGAGCCGGGGGCATGAGCCCAGCTGAAACCTAATCCGTCAGCACCGCCGTCCCGCCTGAGCATTAATATATGGTGGGCAGGGGCCACCCTACAGGAGAGTCATGAGAAAAATTCTAATTTGCTTTTCGATCGTTCTTTCTTTTACAGGCCTGCTGCTGGGAACCGTTCTGGCCGCCGAGCAGCCGGATGCCGTCCCCAGCGCCTTTGCGGAGGGGGTGGCGGCCCTGAACCAAGGCAATCCCGCCGCCGCCATTGATAAGTTTACTGAGGCCCTGAAGCTCAACCCGGACCTGGTGGAGGCCTACCTCAATCGGGGCGTGGCCCGCCTGAGGCTGGACCAGCCGGTGGAAGCGGTGGCCGATTTTGATAAGGCCCTGGAATTGGCCCCAACTTCTTCCGAAGCCTTATATAACCGGGCCCTGGCCTACAGCCGCAACGGCGTCTATGACAAGGCCCTGGCAGACTATACCCAGGCCTTGAAATACGCCCCCAGGGACTGGCAGATCCTATACAACCGCGGCAACACTTACCTGGATCTGGGCAAGGGAAAAGAGGCCCTGGCGGACTACGACCGGGCCTTGCAGCTCCACCCCAAGACTCCGGAGATCCTCTTTAAGCGGGGGCTGGCCCATCTGCAGCTGGGCCAGGCTGAAAAGGCCCTCAAAGACGCGGACACGGCCCAGGAACTCGATGCCGGTTTCGCCCGGGCCCAATTCCTCCGGGGCCGAGCCCTGGAAAAGCTGGATCATAAATACGAGGCCATGGCCGCCTACCGGCAATTTCTGAAGGGCGGCGACCCCGCAAAAGAAGGGACCCGGATGCAACAGGCCCTGGAGCGCCTCAAACATCTGGAAGGAAAATAAAGACAGTGGTCAGTGATTAGTGGTTCATGGTCAGTATTCAGGAAATTCCGAGAGCTACTGGCCCCGGCCACTAACCACTGTCCTGTGAACACTGGCCACTATGAGCTACTACCTCACCACTCCCATCTATTACGTCAACGCCGAGCCCCACCTGGGCCATGCCTATACCACGGTAGTGGCCGATGCCCTGGCCCGGTTTCATCGCCTCCTGGGGGTGGAGACCCGCTTCCAGACCGGCACCGACGAGCACGGCGACAAGGTGGTAGAGGCGGCTCGCCGGGCCGGCCTGCCGGTTAAGGAGTTTGTGGATCGCATCAGCGCCCAGTTCCGCCAGACTTGGGACGAATTGGACATCAGCTACGATCGTTTCATCCGCACCACCGACCCCGACCACGTGCGGGTGGTCCAGGAGGTCCTCAGCCGGGTCCACGAGCGCGGCGACATCTACTTTGGGGAGTACGGCGGCCTTTATTGCTACGATTGTGAAGCCTTCTATCTGGAGCGGGACCTGGTGGACGGCCTCTGCCCGGACCACCGGGTCAAACCCACCTACCTCAAGGAAGAGAACTACTTCTTCCGCATGAGCAAATACCAGGGCTGGCTTCTGGACTATCTCCACGACCACCCCGGCTGGATCCAGCCGGAGCGCTACCGTAATGAGGTGCTGGCCTTCTTGCGGGAGCCCCTGGAGGATTTGTGCATCTCCCGGCCCAAGAGCCGCCTGGAATGGGGGATCACCCTCCCCTTCGATGAGCGTTACGTCACCTACGTCTGGTTCGACGCCCTCCTCAACTACCTTACGGGCTTGGGCTACCACCAGGGAGAAGCCGACCCATTCCAGAAATACCCGAATTTCTGGCCGGGCCAGCACCTCATCGCCAAGGACATCCTCAAGCCCCACGCCATCTACTGGCCGACCATGCTGGCCTCCCTGGATCTCCCGCCCTTCCAGCATCTCAACGTCCACGGCTACTGGCAGTTGGACGCCGGCAAGATGTCCAAGAGCCTGGGCAACGTGGTGGAGCCCCGGGCCCTGGCGGCCCGATACGGCGTGGACCAGGTGCGTTATTTCTTTCTCCGGGAGATGGTCTTCGGCCTGGACGCCCACTTCAGCCAGGAGGCCCTGGTCAGCCGCATCAACGCCGACCTGGCCAACGACCTGGGCAACCTCCTGGCCCGCACCCTGGGGATGGCCTTCAAATACTGTGAAGGCAAAGTGCCGGTGCCGGGGGAGATGGCAGGCCGAGATTATAACATCCAAAACTCGGCCATGATTATTGGACCTTCTTTTTTAGAAAATTTTGAAGCCTTGGAATTTCCACGAGCTTTAGCCGACTTATGGGATTTCATCCGCATTCTGAACCGATATATTGTAGACAACGCCCCATGGGAATTGGCCAAACGATCTTCACCCGCAGATGTCCAAAGACTGGACACAGTGCTCTACCACCTGCTGGAATCCCTGCGCTTGATCGCCGCCTTACTACAGCCAGTGATGCCCGGAAGCGCCCTCAAGATGAGCGAACACCTGGGCCTGGGTCTGCGGGACCAGCCCCTGCCCCAGGCACTGGAGTGGGGCCTCCTTCCTTCCAGGGTCTCCCTGAAACCCGGCCCGCCCCTCTTCCCCCGGATAGAGATGGAGGCGAAGTGATTTTTCCGGGAGGACCCCCGGCGCCAAGGTCCGTAGCCGCGTGCCTCAGCGTAGCCTGGAAACGGAATGAAGGCGAGCAGGGCCCGCCCTGCATCTTGGGGATGGGGCGGACCCAGGTGTCCCCCCTGATTTAGGGCGTGCCCTGCACGCCGCCTGAGGTTCGGCGGCCACAGGCCGCCCTATAACCCTGATCGGAAATCACACCCTTCGCTATCCCTCCACCATCCCCTGGCTGACGGTTCTTGCCGATCAAACCGGGCTTTTCCCCTCCCCTTCCCAGGCCAGATGCCGGCCAGGTCTCGCCTTTAGACCTATTAAATTCAGAACTTATCCAGGATGGAATCAGGAAATTCCTAATTACCACTAAATAAGGCGCGTAAAATTCCTAGGTTGAGCCTTCCTGCGGAGCCTCCGAAAACCGGAAGGGGCCAGGGGCGGACCCTCGAGCGCCATCTCCGGACCGGGCCGGATGCCGGGTGGAAAATTCTCCTTGCTGCTGGGCGGGTGTGGTATAATCCAGCTAAAATAAACATCCCAAGGACCAAAGAACACCATCTTAAACCCGTGCTGAAGTTTTTTTTAAGGGGGAGATCCCGGATGGCCGGGAAAACTTGGGGCGCGGTTGCCATCGTTCTGGGGTTGGCGATTTTCCTGGCGGGCTGCGCCGAGGCCCCCCTGCCGCCTGCGGCGGCGCCGCCCCAGGCGCCCCTGCCCCAGGCGCGCCGCAGCCCCCAGGAGGTCGCCCTGGAGCGGGCCCTGGGCGATTTCTACGGCGCCCCTTACCATGCCGGGGGCACCACCCCCGAGGGGGTGGACTGCTCCGGGTTGGTCCAGGCCCTGCTCCAGAGGGCTGGGGTGAAGCTGCCTCGCACCGTGGCCCAGCAGTATGAGACCGGGCGGCCGGTGGGGCCCGGAGAATTGCGCTTCGGTGACGTGGTCTTCTTCGACCGCTACTGCCAACAACCCCAGGGCCGGGACTTTTACCTGGCCAACATCCTGCCGTCCTTCGCCGCCGAGGAAGTTTGCCACAATGGCCTCTACCTGGGGGAAGGCCGCTTCCTGCACGCCTCCCCCCGGGGGGTTTTCGTCAGCCGCCTGGACGCCGAAGTTTGGCGCGCCTCTTATAAAGGGGCCCGGCGGTATCTTCCTTAGCCGTAGCCGCAAGCTCTAACCTGCGCCATCCTGGCGCGGCGCGGTAGCGCCAACGGGACTTTTCCAAACCGCAAAAACCCGCTTCGCTTTTCTCTACTGATGCCTTAAAATATATCTTAGGCTTCTGGAGTTAAGCGGCCGCCATACCCCACCAAAGATCGGGAGCGCTTTATGCAAACAACTCGCCGTCCATCCCCTGCCTGGCTGGGCCTGATCGTGTTGCTCGGGATAACCATGGGCCTTTCGGAAACCTGGGGTCAGTCTTTCCTGGGCGATTATCGCTGGGGGAATTTCGGTGAGTCCCGGGAAAGCAACCGCCTGGACCGGGAGCAGCTGATCTCCCAGGGAAACTCTTGTCCCAGCGGCGGCTGCGTGTTGCGCCTGGACCAGGTGGAAGTGCGACCGGCCAGGATCGGCCGCGGCCAGACCGTGGTGCTGGCCACCACTTATACCGTCCTCACCCCGGAGCAGGTCGCCATCCCGGTGACCGTCTCCCGGGAGATCAGTTTCCAGGGCAAGCCCCTGGGAGAAACCAAGGACATCGGCTCCCGCCGCCTTAACGGCACCTGGAATCAGGAGGTGGACTTCACCGTGCCGGACAATGCCGTGCCCGGGATCTACACCCTGAAGACCAGGGTCAGCACCGGCTACGCCTCGGACCAGAAAGAGGTGCAATTTCGGGTGGAGTGAATTTTTTTGTTTTTTTTGTTTTTTTGTAACTGGGAGTCGGAGGACCGGAGAAGGGGGATCTGGTAAGGGACCGGAGTTAAATAAAATTCCCCGTCTCCTGTCTCCCTAACAAAAAAACAAAAATTCCCGGTCCAAAGGTGGAAGAATTTTGCTTTGCGATATCAATTACCTGCGGGTTTCCATCACTGACCGTTGCAATCTCCGCTGTTTTTACTGCACTCCCTGGGGGGGGTGGCAGAAGCTGCCGGCCCCGGAAATCCTGCGTTACGAGGAGCTGCTCCACCTGGCCGGAGTGGCTGCCGGAGTGGGCATCCGCAAGGTTCGGGTCACCGGGGGCGAACCCCTGGTGCGCCGGGGAGTGGTGGAGTTCATCCGGAACCTGGGCCAGGTTCCGGGGCTCGAAGAGGTCTGCCTGACCACCAATGGGGTGCTGCTTACGGAGCTGGCCCCGGAGTTGTACGCCGCCGGGCTGCGCCACCTCAACCTGAGCCTGGACACCCTGCGCCGGGAGCGCTATCGGCGCCTCACCGGGGGGGACCACCTGCCGCAGGTGTTGGCGGGCATCCAGGCCGCGGCGGCCCTGGGATTCAGCCCCTTGAAGATCAACTGCGTGGTGCTCAAGGGCGCCAACGACGATGAATTGTTGGAGTTCGCCTTGCTGACCCGGGACCATCCCTTTCAGGTAAGGTTCATCGAATTCATGCCCACGGTAAGCAGAGAGTGCTGGCAAAGCCATTTCTTGCCCATGGCCCAGGTGCGCCGCCGCCTGCGAGGGCTGGGCTCCATGGCGCCGGTGGACCGGCCCGCCACCGCCGGCCCGGCCAGGACCTTCCGCATCGCAGGATTCCAGGGAGAGTTGGGCTTCATCAGCTCCGTGAGCGAGCACCACTGCCCCAACTGCAACCGCCTGCGCCTCACCGCCGCCGGCCATCTCCAGCCTTGCCTGTTCGCGGCCCCAGAGGTCGATGTCAAGGGCCCCTTGCGCCGGGGGGCCGATGATCGGGCCTTGGGCCGCCTGTTCCAGGAAGCCATGGCGATGAAAAAGTTTAAGGCCAAAACCGGAGTGTCCGGCGACCTCTTCCGCGGCCGGGCCATGGTCAGCATCGGCGGCTAAAAGAAAAATCCTCCGGCGCCGACCCTGGCAAAAAAGATAAAATAAGACAAAAAAAGATAAAAAAAGATAAAAAAAGCGGGTCGCTGAGTTACTCGCCGATTTCGAAGATATAGCATCTCCTCGGAAACCTAGTTAACGGCAGTAGTATCCGGCAGGGTTTTTGCTGTGAGGCAGGCATTAGGCATTTGTTTGAACTTAGACATGCCCACTAGCTAATAAATTCATGAAATTTGCAAGCTATTTCCCTCTCCCCCCTTGGGGGGAGAGGGCAGGGTGAGGGGGGGGTATGAAACGGCCGATGAAGCCACCCCTCACCCTAACCCTCTCCCCTCGCAGGGGAGAGGGGATTTAGTTGCATCGATATAATATGTTGATATCGTTGAAATTACAATGGTCTAGCGTTTAACTGCGAGATAGTGTAATCTTCCCCTCGCCATTTTGTTGCCAGACACTACTAAGTTAACGGAGGTTAGCCCACCGGCGGGGGCGCGCATCCTGGAAGAGCGGGCAGCTCTTGTTGCCCGCCCGGCTGGTTTGGTGGACATTTGCCGGGAGAAATGATTAAGATGCCGAAAATTTATGGGAAAGGGGGTAGTCATGGCCAACAAGATGCTGATTGCGCTGGATAGTTCGGAAGGGGCCTGGGGCGCGGTGGAATACGTCGCCAAAACCTTTGGTAAGACTCCTGGGGTTGGGGTCACTCTGCTTCATATCCTGCCGGGTCTGCCTCCGGGGTTCTGGGATCATGGTCATATTGTTGTGAGCGATAAAGAAAAAAGATCCTTGCAGCGCCTGGTGGCCAACTGGGAAGCAGAGCAAGAGAAGCAGTGGCAAAGCCTTGTGAAAAAAGCCCATAGTCGCCTTAACAAGGCGGGGATTCCCAAAGACGCGGTGACCGACAAGTTCAAACCCAAATATTACGATGTGGCAGAAGATATCCTTAATGAAGCCGAAACGGGGGGCTTCGACACCATCGTCATGGGCCGCCGCGGCCAGGGAACGGCCAAGGCGCTACTCCTGGGGAGCGTTACCAACAAGGTAGTCCAGAAAGCCAAGGGCTGCGCGGTCACCATTGTGGAATAGCGCCTAAACCAGGTGGTCATCTGCCTCAGGATCTGGTCCCCCTGCCGGTGCTCAAGCCTGGATACCAGGATATACCGCCGCCAAGCTTCACCCCCACACCAGGATCGAGTCTGAGTAACGATATTGATAGATTCACCACCGCGAACGGCAGTCCAGAGAATATGCTCTAAAGAGCTTTCTGTATTGGAAGCCAATTATAAGCTGGTCTTGCTCCGCTTCTGATCCATGGTCACGCAGTAAATGCCCCTACCATCGAATGCAGGGGCGAAACATGCATTGTCTGAAACACATTCCGCTTTGCGGCGGTCACCCTCCCGCCAGCGCTTGACGAGCCCTGGCTCGCAAATCAGTGGCCGGCTCATGGAAATGTAGTCGGCCGTTCCATCCCGGACTAACCCCTCGGCCACCCCGAAGGAGCGTATGCCGCCCACCAGAATTAGCGGAATTGTGACTTTCTGCTTATAGAGCCTCGCAGCTTTCCGGTAATAGACCTCTTGCTTTGGGGTCTTCAGCCTGCCTGGGCGCACTGGCAGGAACTTTTCGGGGGAGTTCATCGTCCCGCCAGAGAACTCAATTGCATCGATGGATGCCTTCTCGAGCATACCCGAGACCTCTACGGCCTCTGGGCACGTCATACCCTCATCCAAGAAATCCTCGGAGTTGATTTTGATGAGAACTGGATATTCTGGTCCTACCGCCTCGCGGACGCTCCGTACTACTTTGAGAAGAAGCCGCGCCCGGTTCTTGAGTTCGCCTCCATATTCGTCTGTCCTCTTATTGAACGCGGGCGCGAGGAACTGGCTGAGCAGAAAGCCATGGGCAGCATGGATCTGTACCGCGTCGAAGCCTGCCTGTTTCGCTCGGTATGCGGCCTGAGCGAAGGCGAATACGACGTTCGCAATATCCTCCCTACCCGCCGGACGGCAGGTGGGCCGGCCGTTTTTCTCGACTGCGGACGGCCCGATAGACTCCAAGCCGCTCAACTCGGAATTCGCCCTACATCCTCCGTGAGCCAGCTGCAGAGCGATCTTTCCTCCGGCTGCATGCACCGCCCTGACCATACCCCGAAGCCCGGGCAGGAAACGATCAGCGTAGGCAGCCAGCTGTCCAGGACCGGCTTGGCCCTCGGGACTGACGAAGGTGTGACCGCTGATGATCAATCCAACTTCTCCTCTAGCCAGCTCGACCATCATCTCAATGAGTCTGGGGGTAACGGCGCCATCCTTGTCCGCCAAACCCTCCCAAGTCGCAGATCGTACGAATCGGTTGGCCAGCCTCATACCGTTGATAGAAGTGCATTCAAACAATTCAGCCATGGTGATCGTCCTTTTGGTGTTCTTGCCTTCTTGTTATGCCAATGGGCAGAGCCATACCCCTTTTTGATAGGTATACTTCCTTGTAGCAAACGGTTGGCGAAGGTTTCATCAATTTTCGCCGCATAATCCGGGATAAGAGGTTCCAAGCAATCCTCTTATCCCTGGTGTTGTCATTTCTTCTGCGGTTCCCATTGACCGGAGGCAGAATTATATACCCTAACTTGGCCATTCATGTCGCACATCCACTGATTGCCGACTTTTCGTATATTTTTGGCTTCGGCTGGTGCAAGTGGAGACAACTCGTCTGAAGTTCCCACGGCACTCTTCATATGGCTCGTTTCTGCGGGTTGTGAGGTTGACGATGATGCACATCCGCCCGCTAAGATCATCAACATGGCAGCCACTACCGCCATTCCGGAAAGATGAATCTTCATCTGCATCTCTTTGACCTCCTGACATTGATTATTATTCACAAAATCCTTGACAAGATGAACCTTATGGCAAATAAGTTACATACTTTTATCCACTATGTCAAAGAGAAAGGAGAATTTCCATGGCCACCGAAATCATCAAAATCACCGCCCAGATTGTAATTTCTCATGCCTCTATTGACCTGCCCCCGCTTTGGCTGCTTTTGGGGCACCTTCAGCCCTTCCTGTCGCCGGATTCGTTCCATTCGCTTGTGGTTCACTACCCAGCCGTCACCTCGTAGCATCGCCAAGATGCGGCGATAGCCGTATCGTCCATACCTGGTGGCATAGCCAATGATGGCAGCGGTCAGCCCCACCTCGTCATCAGGCTCGGTGGCTCGGTAACGCTGGGTCGCCCGCGGTTGCCCAAGCACCCCGCAGACCCGGCGTTCCGACACCGGAAGAGCCTTCCGGATATCCTCGATGCATTGCCGGCGACGGCTCGGGCTTAGAAGTTTCCCCTTACCGCCTCCTGGAGAATCAGTTTATCCAGGGTGAGATCCGCCACCGCCCGTCTCAGCCGGGTATTCTCTTGCTCCAGGACCTTGAGCCGTTTGGCCTGTTCAACCTTTAAACCACCGTACTCCCGGCGCCAGCGATAGAAGGTCTGTTCGCCAATCCCCAGGGTACGGCATACCTGGGCCGCCGTCCCCCCCTGTGCCAGGGCTACCTCTGCTTCCCGCAGCTTCCCGATGATCTGCTCCGGTATGTAACGCCTCCTGCTCATCTCCCTGCCTCCCTTCGATCCACTACTCTAACATAACTCGTGGATCAGTTTTTGGGGGGCAGGTCAGTAAAAAGTTGCTAAAATCTGGTCAATTTTTCATGGTAAAACAGCTTAATATGTTGTAATATCAGGGTGGCCCTGGTGGTGAATCTCAAACGCTGGGTCACCCTCTTAAAGCTGCGAAGTCCGGCCTGCTCATGGGCTAACGCCGCTTAACCTGGAACCGAGGCTCCAAACAAGAGAAAAGAACCATCAAACCTTTAGAATTTCGAGGTGAATTCTTTATCAGTACTCAGAATCGTTAACTTGAACTTCATAGCGGCGCCTCTCCAACAAAAGAAACGCCGGAAATTAACCCTTTTGCAACGGTCTCAAGTTTATATCACTCTCGTGTAAAAGTCTCATTAGCTTCGGGTAATGTAAGCCTATTCCCCTCATGTGCTATTGACATATTTCCATAATTTCCTTGACAGCTTTACCAAGTTGTGCTTTAAATATATCCCACGTGGAAGGGAACAGACGGACCGCAAGGATTTGCTGCGGGGTAAAGGCAAGGCAGGGCGTCAGGATAAAGCAGAGCCACTGCCACCAGCAACCGTTCAAGCACGCTAAGTGCAGCAGCTATATGCCCAGCATCTTTTCAAAAGGAGGATAAAATGAAAGGTAAGCTCATTTTCAAGCTCGGGGCACTCTCCACCATCTTGAGCTTTCTGCTGGTGATCCCCGCCTTGGGTCAGGTGAATGAGGATTTGGGGAAAAAACTCTGTGCATATAAAGCCAAGACGCTCAAAGAATTGAAGATTGGCCCGGATAAAGAAAAGGCGCTTTTAGGAGAGGAAGAAAAGTGTAATACAGAGCGCCAAGCAATCATCGCCGGCTTGAAGAAATCTAAGGAGGATTTGCAGGCCGCGTTAGCCGCGCCCAGCCCTGACGAGGCGAAGGTCAAGGGTCTGGTAGACGGCTTCATTGCCGCGCAGCTTAAATTGTTTAATTCTTTTCGGAATGAGCTGAACGAGGAAATGGCCCAAATGAGCCCGATACAACAAGGCAAGTATCTGATGGCCATGGAACGCTGGCGCCAAGATATGTGTCTGCCGGTACACTGAGGAGGACACCATGGCTGGAAAAAGTCAAGATACAAAAGTTAAGAACAAGGTCCTCTGTGAACTCCTGGAGGAGATCCGCCAGGAAAAGAAGAGGCGGGTAGCATTCCCGTTCTGGGGCAACTGGGGCAACTGGGCCCGGCGCCACTGGCACGACTGGCAAAACTGGCAAAACTGGCTCAACTGGTGGACGTGATATGAGAACCTATTTCTCAACTTGTCTTAGGCGGTAAATACGTGTTCTCACCCACTTAAAGGTTGGGATACGGAGATTTGAAGCGCCCCTTTCCTAAGGGGGGATTTAGGGGGATTGTCAAGCTATTAGATAATCCCCCCATACCCCCCCCCTTTAGAAAAGGGGGTATTTATTTGCAAACTTAAACCCCCTTGGATGATTCAAGTTGACGTCAGAATGCGGTTTTGAAATGACTTCTCGTCGTTCAGTATTTTGATCACGCACATCACCTGGCGTTAGACTTTTCAAAACTGGTGAATACGTCCAGTGCCTCACATTCCTTTTCATTCCCATGGTGAAAAATCTCTCTCCCATACAATCATACGGTCCCGATTGGGAAAAACATCTACCGGTGGTGCCCCAAATCCAGGTAACTCGGAACTGCAACCTGGCGTGCGGGTATTGCTTCCAGGAGCATTCCGGGGGTATTATCGGCCTCTCGACGGTTGAGACGATTCTACGCCGCGTCATCGCCCATAATCTGACCATTGATCCTCTCACCAAGGTAATTCAGATCTACTGGCACGGCGGTGAGCCCCTCCTGGCGGGCCTCGATTTTTTTCGCGCCATCATCGGCTTCGAGGCTCAGTATCCCGAGCTTTCTTTTGAAAACCGGATTCAGACCAACGGGACCCTCATGAGCGATGATATGGCTCGATTGCTCGCCGAATATCAATTTCAGGTGGGCTTCAGCCTCGATGGGCCCAAGGAGATTCACGATCGGTACCGGTGTTTTCACGGGTCGCGGTCCGGATCTTTTGATGCCGCCCTGCGCGGCATTGAATGTTACCGTGGTCGCGCCATGGTAGACCGCGTGGCAGTGATTGCCGTGGTTACCCGGGCGAGCATCGACCACGCTTTCGACCTGTTTGAATTCTTCAAGGCCTTGAGAGCAGAGGTCCAGCTGGATATCTATGATGTGCGCTGGCTGGACCTGATTTCGGAGGCCGGCGAGGTTGCAGGGTTGTCAGACCTTGCCCCTCTGCCGGAAGAAGTGGGACGGTTTCTGATCGAATTGTTTGATCTTTGGTTCTGGGACCAGGAGAGGCAGGTGGATTTCAAAGAGTTGCGGCAAGAACTCAAGATGGTCCTGCAGCCGGAAATCGATCGGGGCGACCCATTCCACAAGAAACGGTGCGACTTCCGGCGCCTTATTTTCGCCCCCAATGGCAGGGTGTTCAGCTGTGACCAGTGGGTGAATGATGAGAAGACGGCCCTGGGAGATATCCACCAGGATTCCCTGGCGGCCATTTTGACGAACAAGGGCGTCCTGTGGGAAAAGATTAAGCAGAGGATTCGGCGGTCCGGGAAATATATGGCCTGTGGAGGCTGTGAATGGGGCCGGCAGTGTGGCGGCGGGTGTTTCACCTGCATGAAATACAACGCGATGCTGCTCCGCGCCCGGTCAGAGGGACTGCCTGACAACCGCTGGGCCGACGCCGTCCTCCCTCCCGCTTGGGATGAGGTCCGCGGGGAGACGTACTTCTGTGAGGGGCTGAGAGCTTTCCGTCACCACCTGCGGGAAGTCGTCCGGCGGGAGCTCGCCAATGCCGGTTGATGCCAACGACGCCTTCACCCTTATCCTGGAGCCGGTGAAGCGCTGCAATCTAAGGTGCCGATATTGCTATTCGGACGGTGCCGGGGCCGGCGTCATGAGCCGGCATACGCTGCAGACGGCCTTGGAAAAAACGGCCCGCTATGCCGAGCGACATGGGTTCAGGGAAATCCATATCCTCTGGCATGGGGGAGAACCCCTCCTGGCGGGCCTCGGGTTCTTCAGGGACGCGATGAAAATTCTTGACGGGCTTTCCTCGGACCTGAGATTCCATCATTATCTCCAGACCAACAGCCTGCTCCTCGATTATTACTTTTGTGCCTTTTTCCATGACCACGAGTTCCAGATTGGTATTAGCCTCGACGGCCCCCAAGTCTTGCACGACTCGATGCGAATCGGTGCAGATGGGCAGGGAAGCCACGCGGCGGTTTTGGAGAAAGTTCGCCTTTTGGAAGAACAGGGCGTGTCAGCGGGGTTCAACGCGGTCGTTATCCGGCGGAGCCTGGGTCAGGAGAAGGCAATCTACCGGTACTTTCAGGGCCTAGGGTACGGTTTCCGCGTTAACCCGATGGTTCCGGGGCGCAACCCAGAGACCTCTGCACCATACTTGCTTCAGCCAGGGGAATATGGCTCATTTCTTTGCCGCTTATTCGACGAATGGGCCAGTACGGATGGCCAGCGGGTCACAGTGTCGCCTCTGGACCTTTACCTGGAGGCAATTCTTGGTGGTGTGCCTTACGAATGTCAGCAGCAAGGCACCTGTGCCGGGTCGCACCTCGGAGTGAAACCCTCTGGGGATGCCGTGCTGTGCAGCCGGTTTGAGACCCACCCCTTAGGGAATATCCACGACAGTGAAATCCAGGAATTGGTAGCTTTACCTTTTTGCGAAGATATTCGCCGGCGCGCAGAGACGCTTTCATCCTGCCACACCTGTATGTACTGGTCAATCTGCCACGGCGGGTGCCCCCTCAACGCCTTGGTGTTTTGTCATGACCATATGGCAAAGGACCCTTTCTGCAAAGATTATCAGCTCATATTTGCAAGAATCCATCGAGCTCTGGCAGCTCTGCAAAGAAAGTCCCAAGCCTACCCAGAGCCATGAGACCCTGGATTACTGGCATCATCTCACGCTACCGCTTCCCTCTGACGCTATTAGTTTTCGTGCAGCTCGGCTGCGGGGTGCTCATCGCGCTGCAGCCGCGCTACTATCAACAGCTGGTAAGCCTTGCCATCAATGGCCAATACGCCAATCTTTGGACCTCGGGGCTGCCCTTGCTCCAGCAACTGACCCTTATCTTCCTTGCCATCGCAGTGCTGCAAGGGATTAGCGGGTATATTGGCACCGTCTTTTCTTTCAACCTGCTCAAGCAGCTTCAAACCGATTTTTTCGATAAGGCAAGCCACCTGCCCTTGACCTATTTCCAGAAGCAATCCGCCGGCGAATTTTTCACCAAGTTCTCCAGCGATATTGCGCAAGCCCAGCGGTTCTTCGCTGATTTTCTTCCAGGGGTCGGGCGCGAACTCATCACCGCGATGGCGGTGACGGTCGTCCTCTTCTATTTCTGCCCAGCCTCGCTTACCATGGCGGCCCTTGGCATCGTGGGCATCACCGCGATCCTCGTGACCGTCCTCAACCGAATTATGGGTGTTTATGCGAGGGCTCAGCGGGCCACGTGGAGCGAAATACAGCGGGTCTTCGACGAAACAATTCAGGGAATCGACACAGTCAAGGTACTGGCTGCCGAGGGGCAGCAAGCAGCACATTTCCAGAGGCACACCACCGGACTGAAGAAGCTTTCTGTGCGAGCCGGGGCGGTGCTCTCGGTGTTTTCCCCCGGTATTGAGCTTCTCACCCAACTGGGCGGCTTAGGGTTGGTGGCCATGGCCTATTACCTGATCGCCAGAGGTAAGTTGCGTCTCGATCCTTTTTTGCTTTTTTTCTTTTACGCCAGCCTATTGCAGATGTCGGTCACCCAACTCACCAGGTTGGTGGCCAACGTGCAGACCGAATTCACCGGGATTCAACATCTGGCCGGATTTCTAGCTGAAGCCCCTGAGGCAGAAGATAGCCACCCCACGGTAACTCTGCCAAGCCAATCCGTCGCCATCGAGTTATCCAGTCTGACATTCGGTTACCCGGGAGGGCGGCGGCTCTACAACCGGGCGCACCTGCTTATTCCAGGAAATTCCGTCACCGTCATTGGTGGCGAAAGTGGAAGCGGTAAATCCACTCTCATCAATTTGCTCCTACGCCTTTATGCACCCGAGGAAGGAGTCATCTCCATCGGCGGGATCGACATCCGGCGGATTTCACGCACTGAGCTTCGGAGGAAAGTTGGGGTTGTCACCCAAAATCACTTTATTTTCCAGGAGACGCTGAGAGACAACCTCCTCATCGCTCAGCCGGACGCGAGTGACCGACAGATTTTGCAGGCCCTTGAACGCGCCCAGTTAAAGGACTTTTTGGCGCGTTTGCCTCAGGGCATTGAAACAGTAATGGACCCGCGTGGCATAGGTGCTAGCACCGGTGAGAGGCAGCGGATTTGCATTGCCAGGCTGCTATTGAGAGAGTCGCCGATCATGATTCTAGATGAACCATGGTCAAACCTCGACGACAGGGCACGCAAACTCCTTGCCGAGGTCATCAACGCTTGCAAAAGTACCGCAACCATTTTAATTCTAACCCATGAGCGCCATCCGGCACTCGCCGTTGATCGACTGTACCATTTAGACGGGGCCCAAGGGATCTTAATCCAAGAGGACCCTGCTGCAGCCTAACGAAGAGAATATGAGGATTTTTTTGCATACAGTCAACTGGCATGGGCATATATTTTTCTCGGTCGTGATAACGATGCCCTAACAGCCTTAAAAGAGGCCGTACGTCTGAGACCCGATTAATGATCACTACTATGACTGGAAACTTATCAAGGTGTCAAAAACTTGTCATATCCAAATCATATCCACAATTTTTAGCGCCCCACTCATAAGGGTCTATTGTGGCAAGCTAGTGCGCATCGACCTTTTTCATGGATTATTTACCTGCGGCCCCACCTTAGCGGGGAACCACGAATAGGAGACTGGCTTGGATTCTAAAAGAATACTGGAGCACTTTGCCAACTTGACTTTGCACATAGGAGATATGCCCAAAATTCATAAAAAAAAGTATCCTTTCAAAAAAATTTTTGTTATAGTTGCGTCCACGAGAGGAGTTGGCTTCAAGAACAGAAACATTCGTCGATTTTCCTCGGGCTACGAGGTCTAAAGAACCATTATTAAACTGCAGTGGCCAGTGCTGCAATATAATCTTGGTTTTTAGGGAATATTTAATTCAAATAGACTAAAAAGAACGCCAAAAGCTGGACCCAAGATAAATATATAATAAGAGGGTTTTACAAGAACTGGAACTATCTTTTTAACTGATGTAAGTTGATTCATGACAATGAAGATACAAAGCCTATGTAAGCAGTATGCTGCTGTGAGTCTTAAGAAAGATATTAGCATACTAACCGAAAACGAGCGTAAGATGATTTCATTGCTTATCGAAGCGGCACAAGTAATGGAAGAAATTTTTTGGGTGCAAGCTTATGGAGAAAAGGAGACGTTGCTTGCGTCAATTGAAGATCCCCTGATAAGGCGTTACGTACAGATGAACTTTGGGCCCTGGGATCGCCTACGTAACAACCAGCCGTTTATCAATGGTGCTGGATCGAAACCACTTGGAGCGAACTTCTATCCATCAGACATGACAAAAACAGAATTCGAAGCCGCAGCAACAATAAGCCCTGAACTCAAGGGGCAATACTCGATGGTGCTCAGGAAGGACAATGAACAACTTGTTGCCATTCCTTACCATGTATTTTTCCAAAGTCAAGTAAGGTTAGCTTCCAATAAGTTGAAAGAAGCTGCTAACCTAAGTGATGATGAAAACCTAAAACGTTTTCTAACAATGCGGTCTGAAGCCCTTTTAACAGATAATTACCAACTTAGTGATCTAGCTTGGATGGACATGAAGGAAAACACGATTGATATTGTAATTGGACCAATCGAGACTTACGAGGATCAGCTTTTCGGTTATAAGTCTTCCTATGAGGCTTTTATTATGGTCAAGGATTGGCAAGCGACTAAGAACCTTGATCGATATGTTGATCTCCTATCACACTTACAACAAAATCTTCCTATGCCCAATTCTTATAAACTTGAAGGAGCTGGTTCAAGTAGCGATTTGAATGTCTACGATCTTATCTATTGTAGCGGTGAGGCCAATTCCGGGGCCAAATTCATAGCACTTAACCTGCCTAACGATGAGGATGTTCAGGTTGCAAAGGGTTCACGGCGATTGTATTTCAAAAACGTAATGAATGCGAAATTTAATAAGATTTTATTGCCATTTGCTAATAAGATAATAGCAAAAGATCAGCGTATACATATTACAAATTATGCATTTTTCTACAATATTATCTTTCATGAAGTTTCACATGGTCTTGGTATTAAGCATACAATTACTAATAAATTAGCGGTTCATACATCTTTAAAAGATATAGATTCCCCAATTGAAGAATGTAAAGCTGATATTTTGAGCCTGTACTTGCTGGAAAAACTAAGCGAATGGGGTGAGTTAATCGAAGTTAACCTACTCGACAACTATGTTACGTTTTTAGCTAGTATATTACGTTCAATACGACTAGGAATGTGTAATGCTCACAGTCGTGCCAACCTGATTCATCTCAACTTTTTTAAAAACTTTGGTGCGGTTTTGCGAGAGCCAGAAACAGGGTTGTACCGCGTTGTTTTTGGGAAAATAAGAGAAGCTGTACATATACTATCCGAACGCATCTTGCGCTTTCAAGGTGAAGGGGACTACGAGGGTGTTTTATCATTTATGGATATTTATTGTAAAATTGATGATGAACTTAAGCATGATCTTGATCCCATCAATTTGGCAGAAATTCCTACAGACATTACCTTTAAGCAGGGTTTAGAGTTGATGGGTCTTTAGGTGTAGAGTATTATGGATATAAATTTATATATAAATGGAAGCTGATAGTTATCATTTTTGTATGAAATGAAGTGTACAAATGTATTGGATCCAACGTTATGGCTTCAGGATGATTTTGCTTTTATCAGTTACAATAACTAATGCTTAAGAGATACAGGAGGCAGCAATGACGTATCACGACAACATTAAACTTATCTCGTTGGCCGTCAACATATTATCTTTGCTGGTTATTGGTATTACTGCATTTTATATTAAAAAGCAAGCCGAATTATTTCGTAAACAAATATCAGAAAACCACGAATGGAATCGCAGAAAAACAACTCAGGAAGTTTTAATGGATCTATCATATGGGGAGTTTCCTAATAAGGTCCAAAAATTAAAGAAAGAGTATGGCTTAGAGTTCTCAGATAAATGCAACCCCTATACTAAACTCGCCGAATCACTGGAAGGCGATAAACTGAAAGATTTTGAGTTAATTATCGAAAGTATATGCAATATCTTAGAATCTTTTTGTATAAATATGAAAAATAAAATTATTGATCCAGAGATCTGTTATGATTATATGTCCCTTATAATGACCGAATGCTATAAATTTTGTACTCCATTTATAGAAAAGAGGAGAAAACTATACGATGATGAACTAGTTTATTTCGAATTAGAGGTTCATGCTAAAGAATGGCTAAAACGAATTAATAAAGAAAAAGAGTTTATAGATGACAAGAAGAAAGAGTTGAAAAATCAGATAATTGATGCAATCAGACCAAAAGGAAAGGAAAAACTTTAGTAAGGTTGAATTTTTTATTTCATTAATAATGATTAGCCATTATGGTCAACTGTAAATCTAGTTTCGAGACATTAGCTTAACTTTGCTTGCCAGGATGGTTGGTGAACTTTGTCCCATGTTAATGTTAGGCATTCATTATTGAATGCTGGGCACATTTGCAAGAAGACACAATATTATAAATAAAATAGGTTTACAACTATTTTTATTTTGAGGCAGGGCTTCAAGACTGCCCTGCTGTTTGTTTAATAAAGAACAAGTTTGCATACTCATTATCTGCTATAAATCACCTACTTACTGATTGCATAAATTGGTTTTGATAAGCAAATCATATATCTAAATATAGGTGCGCCTCCAGCCTAACTCCCCATTGATTATTTTTAGAGGATACGCCGCATGAATCTGAGCATCGTCATCCCGGTTTACAACGAAAAAGGCACCCTGGAGGAAATCTTCCGGCTGGTGCAGCTGGCCCCCTACGCTAAAGAGATCATCGCGGTGGACGACGCCTCGGTGGACGGCTCCCGGGAGCTTCTCGCCCGCCTGGCGGCGGAGTACGAAAACGTCAAGGTTTTCCACCACCGGCAAAACCAGGGGAAGGGCGCGGCCCTGCGCACCGGCTTTGAACAGGTGAGCGGGGACGTGGTCATCATCCAGGACGCCGACCTGGAATACCGCCCGGCGGATTATCCGGCCCTGTTGGAGCCCATCCAGCACGACCTGGCGGACGTGGTTTACGGTACCCGCATGGTGGGCGGCCAGCCCCACCGCGTGCTGTTTTTCTGGCATTACCTGGGCAACCGCCTGGTCACCACCCTGTCCAACATGTTCACCAATCTGAATCTCTCCGACATGGAGGTGGGCTACAAGGTCTTCAAGGCGGAGGTCCTCAAAGGCCTTCGCATTAAGAGCAACCGTTTCGGGGTGGAGCCGGAACTCACCGCCAAGATCGCCAAGGGGGGTTGGCGCATCTACGAAGTTCCCATCCAGTACCACGGCCGCGATTACGCCCATGGCAAGAAGATCACCTGGAGGGACGGCATCGCGGCGCTCTATCACATTATTCGCTTCCACTTCTGGGATTAACCGGCTGGGGTTAACCAGGAAAAGGAGGCTGGAAGGTTGGCGAAACTTCCAGATCTTTTGGTTATTGAGCCGTTTCCTCCAACCATGTCAAGAAATTGGAAATTCTGCCTGACCAGGGCGCTCTATGTGCTTTGGGGCGCCCAACTCATCTGGCTGGCCTGGCATTTCGCCCCGGAGGCTCGGGACCTGGCCCGGAGGATCGGCTTAGGGGAGGTGGGCGCCGCCGTCCGCCAGGAAGACCCCTTGTACCTGTGGTCCGCATCCTTGTCCGCCGTTATCCCCCCCGACGCCGCTTACGTCTTTGTGGATAATTATGAGTCCGGCAAAGAGATCGAGGTCCGTTACTATCTGGCTCCCCGGCACCACATCCTGGTGTCCCCGGAATCGCCGGCGGCCTTTCTTTTTCACACCTTGCATGAGGAGCAGGCTGCTTATTTAATCGTGCGGGACCAACAAAAGCCCCCCGGACCGGGGGTCCAGGCGGCCGTCCGCTCTCAGGCGGTGCTGCCACTTAAGATCCAAGGCCCCGGCCGGGTCTATCGGGTGGACCACCTTCGCTTTCACTGGGGCTTCTATGATTGAGGCGGCCTTGAGTCTGCTGCGGCTGCTGGGAGGCCTGGCGGCCCTCTGCTGCTTGGGATCTGGGCTGCTGGCGGCGTTGCTCCCCCAGCCCCGGGAGTTCCGGGTCCTGGAGCGGCTGGTCCTGAGTTTCGGGATCGGCGCGGTCTTCCTGACCCTGTGGATGCTGGCCCTCACCTGGCGGGGCCTGCCCTTCGGTTTGGGGTTGATCTTGGGACCGTCCCTGGGACTGGCCGCGGCCCTGCTCCTCACTCCCCGGGGCCGCCGGGCCCTCTCCGGGGACCTAAGGGCGCTGGCCTGGCCCCGGCGTCCCGGCCTCCAGGGGTGGGACTGGCTCTTCGCCGGACTGCTGGCGACGCTGTTCCTGTATGCCTTCCTCAGGGCCACCCTTTACCCCATGTGGGCCTGGGACGCCATCGCCACCTGGGGCTGCAAGGCCAAGGTCTTTTATATCAGCCGCGGCCTGGACCTCACTTGTATCGACGCCCACAACTACTATCCCAACCTGGTCCCCTTACTGTTGAGCTATCTTTATTACTGTCTGGGCCAGGTCAACGACCACCTGGCGCAGGGGCTTTTCCCCCTCTGGGGGGCGCTGCTGCTGGGACTGCTCTATTCCCTGGCCCGGCGCCTGGGTCTGAGCCGGCGCCTGGCCCTGGGGCTCACCGCCTTCCTGGCCCTGAACGGCACGGTGTTCGTGGTTCATCTTTACATCGCTTACGCCGACCTGCCCCTGGCCTATTTCACCCTGGGGGCCACCGGCCTGGTTTACCTGTGGCTGGCGGGTCAGGCGCCCCGGGGGAGCCTCTCCCTGGCCGCCCTTTTTCTGGCCGGTATGGCCTGGTGCAAATACGAAGGCCCGCCCCTGGCCGCCACGGTGATCCTGGCCGCGGTCCTGACCCTGGCCTGGCTGCGTCCCCCCGGGACCTGGCGCCGCCTTTTCAGCCTGAGCCTCCCCCTGGCAGGGCTGGCCCTGGGCTATCTCCCCTGGCGCCTCTTTATCAGCCAGCAACATCTTGAAGTCGGCGCCGACCATATCCAGAATATTTATCCGCAGCAGTTGGCCCAGGCCTCCGCTTACCTGGCGGCGGCCCTGATCCAGCCTTACTTCTTCGGCCTCCTCTGGCCGGCGGTGCTACTGGCGGTCATCGCCGTGGGCCGGCGCCTCTGGACCTCCCCTGCCCTCTTCCTGCTCCTCTTCCTCGGGGGCAACCTCCTGGCCATCCTCCTGGCCTACGCCGTGGCCCCTACTTCCCCGGCGGAGTTCCCCAGCTACGTCCGAGCCTCCCTGGACCGGCTGCTGCTGCACCTCACCCCCAGCGCCGCCTTGCTGCTGGGCCTGGGACTGAAGGAACAGTGGCCTTCGACGCACCGTGGAACATTCAACCAAGTCAACTCGTAGGTTTTATCCTTTCCCCTGACAAAAAATCTCCCCCCGTTCCCCCAGGTTGCCCTTCATCTGAAAGGTGGGTCCCAGAAATTGCTCGATGACCCAGAGGTTGGTGAGCAGATGTGAGGTGATCTCCGAAGTGATCAGGGTGGAAGGCCCCTGGGCCTGGGCCAGATATAAGACGATCTGGTCCGCCAGGTGCGGGTCCACCGCCCCGCGGCGCTGCCGAAAGGTGAGATAGGCGCCGGCCGCTTCATCCGCCACCTGCTCGGCGGGTTTACCCCGGGCCCCCAGGGCGTCGAAACCGGCCCGGGGCCCCCAGAGGAATACCAGGCTGCCGGGGTCCAGACCGAAGGCCGCCACCTGCTCCACCGGCAACTCCTGCCCCAGGCGCTCCCGGAGGCGGGCTGCCTGGCGCCGGGAGACGTGCTCCGGAAGGCGGGAAGCGGCGGAGATGGCCCGGAAATCGGAGGGGTCCGGCGGGTTTCGCCAATCCACCCCGGTAAGCGCCTGGCCCGATTTAATAGCCAGGCGCACCTCGCCGCCGCCCCGGGGATACCAACCCCAGCCTTCCAGGGTCATGCTCACCTGCGCCCCCAACCGGGCCAGGGCCGGGAGAAAGACCTGGATCAGATAATGGGCCGTGGGGCTCCAGGGCACGTGGGTGCCGCCCCGGAGAATCAGGGTGGAAGGCCCGGCGATGAGGAGTGGAGGCAGGAGGGCCTGGGCGATGAGGGTGACGGAACCGGCGCTGCCGGACTTCTCCGCCACGTCGACTAGATAATGACCCGGTTGGGGGGGCCGGGGCTTGAAGGTCAACTCCCGGCTGTGCAGCTCCACACCGGTCACTTCAGCCCGGGTGATTCGGGCCAGGGCCCGCACCGCGGTGAGGTGCTGGGGCCTCAACCCGGGCCGGGGGCGGCCGGCCCGGATCTGCTCAAGGCGCAGCGGCGCCCCCAGCATGGCCGACAAGGATAGGGAGGTGCGGAGAATCTGGCCGCCCCCCTCCCCGTAAGAGCCATCCAGCCGTAGCATCACTCGAGGATAAAGATCACCTCAAATTTCACCCGATAGGTGGCGATTTTATTATCCTTGACCGAAATCCGCTTTTCTATCAGCCGCAGGCCGGTTATTCCCCTTAAGGTCTCGGTGGCCCGCTTAAAGCCCACCTGGAGAGCATCTTCGAAGCTGACCGGAGACTCGGCGATGGCTTCGCTGACTCTGGCGACACGGGTCATAAATTCTCCTCCTTCATGGATTGGGCACCAGCCTCTAGGGTGGACCGGGATACCCTAATCCAGGATGAAGATCACCTCCAGCTTCACCCGATAGGTATTGATCTGGTTGTCTATGACGGAGACCCGCTGCTCCGCGATCCGCAGGCCGGTAATGCCCCGCAAAGTCTTGGAGGCCCGGTCGAAGCCGACTTGCACCGCGTCATCAAAACCTTTGGGAGATTCCGCGATGATGTGGGATACCCTGGCGACCTTGGTACTGGTGGACATAGCTATGCCTCCCGTTAGATTTGGTCCGGCCTGTGCCGCCGGCCCGAACCTCCCGCGGCTGCCGTGAGGTCCGGCTGGTTAAAAACTAATTCCATTTATCCGCGATGCAAGGGAGTCAAGCGGTTTTCTTTTTTCGCTTTCAATTGACCGGGTAACAGAATTTCAGTCCCGGTCCTATTCCCGGATGGAAAAAACTCCAATTTTCAGGTATGCGGAAAACAAGACCGCAGATCCCGCCGGGGTTTTTACCGAAAACCGAAAACTATCTTTTATAGGGGATGGGGTCGGCCAGACCCGCGGCGGCAAATCCTTGGAGGCGCAGCCGGCAGGAGGAGCATTGGCCGCAGGCCGCCTCCCCGGCCTGGTAACAGGACCAGGTGAGCGCCAGTGGCGCCCCCAGCTTAAAACCCAGGCGGATGATGCCGGCCTTGTCCAGCCGGATCAGGGGAGTGTGAATGCGGATGTGGGTTTCCGGGCGGGTGCCCAATTCGACCAGGCGGTTGAAGGCCTCATAATACTCCGGCCGGCAGTCGGGGTAGCCGGGATTATCCAGGATGTTGGCGCCGATGAAGACCGCCTCGGCCCCCAAGACCTCGGCCCAGGCCACCGCCGCCGCCAGCAAATTGGTGTTGCGGAAGGGGACATAAGTAGAGGGAATCCCCGGAGGCTCCTCGCCCAGGGGGATTGGCCGGCTGGCATCCGTGAGGCTGGAGCCGCCCATAACTCCCAGGTAAAGAAGGTCGGCCTCCAATACCCGGGACGCCCGGAAGAAGGCGGCCTGGGCCCGGAAGGCCGTCAGCTCTCGGGCTACGCTGCGCTGGCCGTAGTTGGCGTGGAACAGGGCCAACTCGAAGTTCTGCCGGGCCATCGCCGCGACCACGCAACTGTCCAGCCCGCCGCTCAGCAGGACCACGGCCAGGGGGGCGGTTTTCGGCTTCCGGTTTCCGGTTTCCGGTAACTTAACAGAAGCGCTCTGCCCTGAAAAATTTTTACCGGGTGCCATATGGGCCTCTTGTAAAAACTAGATAACGACGAAATCGAAGATGCTGGCATAGTTCCCTCCCCCTTGAGGGGGCGACACCGGTTGGGGGTGGCAAAAATATTTTGTATTATCCAGTAGTTTTAAAAGGGCTTATGCCCCCCTCCCCCTAGCCCCCTCCCCCCGTGGGGAGGGGGATTAAAAGCCGAGACTGGATAGACTAGATTTTTCCTCTCGTTCCCAGGCTCCTGCTTGGGAACGCCGTGTGTCTTGCCAAGCTCCTGCTTGGCTGTGATAGCAGAGGTGCTGCGGGGCCGCCTTTCATTTGCCCCGCGCCTCCGGCCCCCAGAGGTATTTGTGCAGTTGCAGATTGAGCCGCAGGGGCAGCCGGCTCTCCAGGATCCAGGCCGCGGCCTCCGGAGCCGGAACCTGGCCGCACACCGGAGAAATCAGCAGGGGGAGCCGGCCGCACAAGCCGTGGTCCCGAATCACCTCCAGTGCCCAAAGAAAATCGCGGCGATCGCTCACGACAAATTTGACTTCGTCCCGGGGGGTCAGGGATTCCAGATTCGGCCAGTAATTCTCCCCGGCCATGCCGCTGCCCGGACATTTCAGGTCCAGGATGCGATGTGCCCGGACATCCACCGGGGCGATGGGGCGGGAACCGTTGGTCTCCAGACAGACTTCCCAGCCGGCATCCGCCAGGGCCGCCAACAGCGGCAAGGTCTCCTCCTGCAACAAGGGCTCGCCGCCGGTCACCAGCACCAGCCGGGTATTTTGTATATTTTGTAAGAGGCATCCCCTGGCGGCCTTCAGAAGGTCCGCCACCTCCATCTCCCGCCCCCCTTCATAGGCATAGGTGGTGTCGCAGTAGCGGCAACGCAGATTGCAGCCGCGGAGGCGGATGAAGAAGGCCGGCAGGCCGGCCCGGGTGGACTCACCCATGAGACTGAAAAAGGTTTCGCAGACCTGAAGCGCCATAAGTGAGAGCCGAATCTAACGGCCGGATGGTTCCGCCGGATTTTTCTTAAATTATCCGCCCTGGACCCCGTTTAAGCAATAGAGACCCCTGCAAAAAAAACAATCCCCCCAGATTGCGTAGGGGCGGGTTTTAAACCCGCCCCTACGGCTTGCAAGCATAAGGAGAGGCCCTGGCGCGCCTGTTTTTGAGGTTCACCGCGGTTGATCTTAAATCTTCTTTCTTCTACACCCTGGCAGGACAGTAATTGTGCGTGATTTCACATAATTTTCCCTTGCCTTCCGCTAATCCCTGGCTTAAAATTAACACCGTTTCCGAGGAGGGGGAATGAGCCGGCCGGGTCCGCCGCTGCCGGTGAAACCGGTGGTCAGCATAATTCTGGCCCGGCAAGATTTGGGTCCGGCCGTGGTGGAGCGCCTGAGCCACTATTGGGGACCGCCGGACCTGGTGGGCCCTTGGTGGCCCTTCACTGCCACCGAATATTATACCCCGGAGATGGGCCCCGGTCTGGGGCGACTCCTGGTCGCTTTCCTCCATCTGGGCGATCCGGCCCAACTGGCGCAGTGGAAGGTCTTTACCAACGGTATCGAAGAGAGGTTCAGCCTGGATGGCCGCCGGCTGGTCAACCTGGACCCGGGGTACCTGACCAGGGAACGGCTGGTCCTGGCCACCGGAAAAAACTTCTCTCACCGGCTCTATCTCGGTTGCGGCATTTACGGCGACCTCACCCTGATCTACGCTCAGGGGACCTTTCAACCCCTGGCCTGGACCTATCCCGATTACGCCCGGGGCCCGCTGCCGGAATTATTGCTCCTGGTGCGGAAAAAATATCTGTGGCAACTTAAATTGATGGGCGGCTGATGATCAGGAGCATGACCGCATATGGCCGGGGGGAGGCCGAGGGTCCCAGCCAGAAGTGGGTGGTGGAATTTAGGAGCCTCAACCACCGCTTCCTGGAGCTCTCCTTGAATCTCCCCAAGCGCCTCTGGGGCCTGGAGGACCGGCTCCGGAAGCTTATCAAGGGCCGCATTCCCCGGGGCCGGGTGGAGATGCAGCTCACCTGGGAGAGCACCGGGGAAAAGGCGCTGACCCTGAAGGTGGACCAGACCCTGGCCCGGCAGACCGCGGCCATGCTGGAAGAGGTACGGGCGGCGGGCGGCCTGAAGGAGCCTCTGCATCTGGAGGATCTCCTGCACTTCTCGGACCTGTTCCTTATCAAGGAGACCCAGGAGCTGACCCTGGAGGAGACCTGGGAGACGGTCGAAAGGGCGGTGAACGGGGCGCTGGAGGACCTGGACCAGATGCGCCTCACCGAAGGGCAGGCCCTGGCCGCCGACCTGGCTAAGAGCCTGGGTGCCATCGGCGGAGAGCTGGAACGCATCCGGGGGCAGGCCCCACTACTGCCCCAGCTTTGGCGAGAGAAGCTTTCGGCCCGGCTGGCGGAGCTGGGGGGCGAAACTGGGGTGGACGAAGCCCGGCTGGCCCAGGAGGTGATTCTCCTGGCCGAGCGCCGGGACCTGTCCGAGGAGTTGGCCCGCCTGGAGAGCCATCTGGCCCAATTTGAGGAAACCCTGGCGGCCCGGGGGCCGGTGGGCCGGAAACAGGAATTCTTAGTTCAGGAGATGCTGCGGGAGGCCAACACCATCGGCTCCAAAGCCGGCGATCTCCTGGTTACGCAAGCGGTGCTGGAGATCAAAGGCTACCTGGAGCGCCTCCGGGAGCAGGTGCAGAATATCGAATGAGCTCACCGCAGGGGAGAAATTATGGAAGGCAGGTTGATCAACATCGGTTTTGGCAACACCGTGGTCTCCCACCGGGTAGTGGCGGTGGTGATGCCGGGCTCGGCGCCCATGAAACGCCTGCGGGAAAAGGCCACCCGGGCCGATCGCCTCATCGACGCCACCCAGGGCCGCAAGACCCGCTCCATTATCATCACCGACAGCAATCACGTCATTCTTTCGGCGGTCCATGCTGATACCCTTTCCCTGCGCCTGAACGGCAGTCACACCCTCGCGGCGCGCCAGGACCTGGAAAAGGCCGACTGAGTGCCCGGAGAAGTCTTCATCATCAGCGCCCCTTCCGGAACGGGGAAAACCACCCTGCTGAAAGAGCTGCTGGCCGGCGATCCCCGGTTGGGCTTCTCCATTTCCTTCACCACCCGCCCCCCCCGTACCGGCGAGGTGGAAGGAAAGGACTATTTCTTCGTCACCCCGGAGGAGTTTGCCCGCCTTCGGGACCGGGGCGACCTGGCGGAATGGGTGGAACAGTATGGCTACGGCTACGGCACCTCCCGCCAGCGGGTGCAGGAGACCCTGGACTCCGGAGCGGATGTGGTCTTCGACATCGAGCCCCGGGGGGCCCGGGCCCTGAAGCGGGAATTTCCCCAGGGGACTTTCATCTTTATCCTGCCTCCCAGTTGGGAACAGTTGGAGCTTCGGCTGCAGTTGCGGGGCAAGATGGAGCCGGCGGAAATAGCCTGGCGGTTGGAACGGGGCCGCGCTGAGGTTAAGGAAGTCTCCTGGTACGATTACCTGGTAATCAACGATAATCTGGAAACCGCCCTTTCGCAGCTCAGGGCCATCGTCACCGCCAGCCGCTGCCGCACCGCCCGCTTGTGGCCCGGCCTGGCCCCGCAGTTTTTACCCGCCTGAGGTATCTAGGTTGAGGGCATTTGCCACCGGCAGCCATCGGACCACGTTTGATCCTCCCCCCGTTTTTTGCCCGCCCTAATTCTGGTATATTGTAGGCGTGAGGTTTGGCTGCGCCGGCACAGGCGAGCCTCTTGCCTGCGCCGCCAGGAACGTATGGGGCACGGTAAGCAGCGCCCCGACAATTTTCCCTTCCCCTTATGGGGGTTGGGTTTCCGGGGGTTTGGTAAGCTGCGGGCAGCGGCCCCCAGCACCCTCCCTGAAAAACCATCTTTCAGGAGTCAGGCCATGCCAGAGCAAGCGGCCGTGGAGGCGGCGGCCCAGGGTCCGCAGAAGTCCCGGGAGGATGAGCACCGGCGGGAATTCTATCTTATCAACACCATAGCCACCATCAGCGCCCATAGCCTGGACTTGCAGGAGATCATGGACAAGGTCCTGGCCGCGGTCCTCGATTTCTTTCAGATCGACGCCGGGCTCCTGCTCCTGTGGAGCCGCAAGCGGCAACTCCTCAGCTATGCGGCCTCCCGGGGTTTCCCCGGCGAATACCTGGTGAATATCGCCCGGAACGGCCTGGAGGCGGTGGTGGGCTCCAACATCTCCCAGGCCGGCCAGCCCCTGATCATCGAGGACGTGCGCCAAGACCCGCGGCTGCATACCTCCTCCTTTACCGAGCTGATCCGGCAGGATCCCCGTTTCCGGTCCCTGGCGAGCATCCCCTTGAAGTATCGCGAGGAGGTCACCGGCTTCCTCAACCTGGCGGCGGAGTCTGTCAGGCCCTTCCGCAGTTCCCGGCGCAAACGCTACTTCCTCAGTACCCTGGGCAACCAGATCGGCCTGGCCATCGAAAACGCCCGCCTGTATCATGAGCTGCGGCGCTCCGAGCACCTTTACCGGCGCATCTTCGAAGGCTCCAAGGACATGATCTTCGTCACCGACCGGGAAGGCCGCCTGTTGGACCTCAATCCCGCCGGGGTGGAACTCCTGAAATTCCCCTCCAAGGGCGAGGCCCTGGACCTCTCCCACGTCCGGGAGATCTTTCACAACCCCCGGGATTGGGAACGCTTTCAGCTCCAGGTGGAGGTGAAGGGCTATATCCGGGATATGGAGTTGACCCTCAGCACCCAGGGCGGCAGGGTGGTGCACACCCTGCTTACCGGCATCGTGCGCCGGGATCAGGATGGGCGGATCACCGGCTATGAGGGGATTTTTAAAGATATCACCCAACGCAAACGGGGGGAATGGGAAATCCTGCGGGAGAAGAAGACTACCGAAGGCATCCTGGAGGGCATGCCGGTGCCCACCTTCGTCATTGATCGGAGCCACCGCATCATTTACTGGAACCGGGCCTGCGAAGAGCTGACCGGCTTTTCCCGCCGCGAGATGGTGGGCAGCTACCGCTACTGGCTGCCCTTTTACACCCATGAACGCCCCAGCATGGCCTCTCTGGTGGTGGAGCAAAACATCAAGGCCCTGGAGAAGTTCTTCGGGGACAAGAACCTGAAACCGTCCCCCAACCTGCCGGGGGCCTATGAGGCTTATGAGTATTTCCCCAATTTCCGGGGCCGGGAGCGTTACCTGTACCACACCGCCTCGCCCATCTATGACGAGGAAGGTCGCATCCAGGGGGCGGTGCAGGCCATCCTGGACATGACCGAACGGGAGCAATTATCCCGGGAGTTGAAGGATTCGGAGGAAAAATTCCGGCGCCTGGTGGAGACTTCCCTGGACGGTATCGCCCTGCACCGGGACATGAAGCTGCTCTATGTCAACCTGGCCTGCCTGGAGATGTTCGACTACCAGGAGCCCTCCCAGATGCTGGGGCGCTCCCTGCTGGAGTTTGTGGATCTCAGCTACCGCCAGGCGGTGTCCCGCTGGCTGGGGCAGATGGAGCGGGGGACGCCTCGCCCCCGCATCTTTGAGATGAAGGCCTTGAAGGGCGACGGCCGCAATTTCGACCTGGAGGGGGTTTCTTTTCCCACCACTTATGAAGGCTTGCCCGCCATCCAGACCCATATCCGGGATATCACCCACAAAAAGCACCTGGAGGAGCACCTGAGCCGCACTGAGAAGCTGGCGGCTCTGGGCCAACTGGCCGCCGGGGTGGCCCACGAAATCAATAATCCCTTGGGGGGCATCCTGGTTTACGCCTACCTCTTGCTGGAGGACCTGGAACCGGGGAAGCCGGAGCGGGACCAGGTGGAGAAGATCGTCCGGGAGGCCACCCGCTGCAAGGAGATCATCCAGGGGCTGCTGGAGTTCTCCCGGCACATGCCCTCCAAGATGACCCCACTGAACCTCAACACCGTCCTGGAGGAAGTCTTTTCCCTGGTAGCCGATCATCTGCTGTTCCAAAACATCAACCTGGTGCAGAGATTCGACCCGCAACTGCCTCTGGTCCTGGGAGACAAGAACAAGCTGGAACAGGTTTTCATCAATCTCCTGATGAACAGCGGCGAGTCCATGAAGGGAGAAGGACGGCTGCTGGTCAACACCGCACTGACCCGGGAAGAGGGGACGGTGCGCCTCAGCTTTGAGGACAACGGCCCCGGCATCCCGGCCAACTATCTCAGCCGGCTTTTCGATCCCTTCTTCACCACCAAGGAGGTAGGCCAGGGAGTGGGCCTGGGGCTGTCCATCAGCTACGGCATCATTCAGAAACACCTGGGCCGGATTTACGTGGAACGCACCGGCCCGGCCGGCACCACCTTCGTCATCGAACTGCCGGTCTACCAGGGTGGCCAGGAAATCAGGGGCGCCAAGACTTAAGGAAATAATGCACAAGTTTCCGGCCCGGCCCCGGTCCCGGAAGCCCCTCCAGTAATCACCCATAAAGATAACTATCAAATATTTCTATTCTTTTGGCTAGTGATTTTTCTTCCAGCCGGGCCCCAAAAATCAATTGACTAACTTTCAGTGGTATGATACGAAGGCACATGTGAAAAGAATCATTTTCTCCCGCCTGGACTCCGGGGAAGGGCGCCTTTGAAGGAAGATACCAAAAAGTTTTTAAAAGAACTGTTTCAAGGGGGTTACCGGGCCAGCACCATCGGCCTGGTCCTGGTCATCTCCATCCTTATCGGCGGTGTCGTCGGTTACTGGCTGTCCAAGGTCTTTAACAGCAGTATTTTTTTCATCCTCGGGCTCATCGTGGGGATTATCGCCGGCTTCCGGCAAGTCTACCTCCTGGGGCAAAAATATAAATAAGTTCCCATGGAGATCCTGACCCCGCGACGGCTGAAGATAGCCAACTGGCTGGTCTTGGCCGTGCTGGTAGTGGCCGGCTTCATCTGGCAGGGGCAAGAGTTCGCCCTGGGGATCCTGGCGGGCGGCCTGGTGGCGGTTATCAACTTCCACCTGCTGCATCAGGCGCTGATAGGCATGCTGGAAAGGGCGGCGGCCGGCAGCCCCGAAGAGGCCAAGGGGCGGGCCCGGGCCTTTTTTGCGGCCCGGCAGTTGTTGCGCTTCTTCGCCCTGTTGCTGGTTATCTATTTGTTGGTCAGTCACGGCTGGGTGAACATCTTCGGTCTGGTGCTGGGCCTGTCCACCGTGGTCTTGACCCTGATCCTGGCCGCCATCATCGAGGTGTTTAAGCTTAAGAAGGAGGCAAACAGGTCCCATGGAACATCCGATTCTCTTTCTTGATCTATTCTTTGAGAAGTTCGGCTTACATATTCCCCCGCATGTCAGTTATGCCGTGTTGGCCGCGCTTATCCTGCTGGGATTGGGCTGGCTGGCCGGCCGCCGGATAAGCCTGGTGCCCAAGGGCGCCCAGAACGTCTTTGAGCTGGTGGTGAGCGGCCTGGAAGAATTCATGGTGGACGTCACCGGTGAAGAGGGCCGGGCCTTCTTCCCGTTCATCGCCTCCTTCTTCCTGTTCATCATGCTCTGCAACCTCATCGGCCTGATCCCGGGGTTCTATTCTCCCACGGCGAATGTCAATACCACCCTGGCCCTGGCCCTGTGCACCTTCATCTATACCCATTACCTGGGGGTCAAGTATCACGGGGCCAAATACATCAAGCACTTTTTGGGGCCTATTCCGGCCCTGGCGCCGTTGTTTTTCATCATCGAGATCGTCGGCCATTTCGCCCGGGTGCTGTCCCTGACTTTGCGTCTCTTCGGCAATATCATGGGAGAGGACCTGGTGCTGACCATCTTGCTGTTCCTGGCCGGCATGTTCCTGGCCCCATTGCCCATGATGTTCCTGGCGGTCTTCACCAGCGTGGTGCAAGCCTTCGTCTTCACCCTGCTGTCCATGATGTACTTCGCCGGGGCCATGGAGCACGCCCATTAAGGCGGTTTTCGGTTTTCGGTTTTCGGTTGAAAGAAGGTGTAGTGAAAGGGGCTGGCTATCATTCTCATAAGGCAGCCTCAGGCCCTAATAAAAAAAACCAAAAACCGGCATCAGCGCCGGCTGCAAGCCGGTACCACTAAAATCTGGAAGAAGGCCAATCTTCATATATCCAACATCTTTGAGGAGGTTTTAGTCAATGAGAAAATCCCTGGTAGTTGGCTTGAGCATGCTGGTCACCTTGCTGTGGGCCTCTCTGGCCATGGCGGCTGAAGCCGGCGGCGCCTCGGCCCCCGGTTTGGGCACCTTTTTCAGCTATGCGGTGTTGGCCGCCGGCTTCGGCATCGGCATCGCCGCCTTCGGTACCGGCATCGGGCAGGGCCTGGCAGTGAAGAGCTCGGTGGAAGGCATTGCCCGCAACCCCGAGGCTTCCGGGAAAATCACCGTGACCATGCTCATCGGTCTGGCCATGATCGAATCCCTTTGTATTTACGCCCTGGTGGTGGCCCTGATCATTCTGTACGCCTACCCCATGGCCAAACCCATCGCCGCGGCCTTGGGAATGCATCTCTAATCTTTTTTGCCATCAGGGGGGCCTGCGGCCCCCCCTTTATTTACCTCGACTATTGTCCCTTTATACACAAGTGCGGTAGGACCGAACCACCAAGGATAATGCGCGCGGCCATGAAATTTTCCAAGATTCCCACAGCGACCATCACCCGCCTATCTATCTATTCCAGGTACCTTGAAGCCTTGTCTCAGGAGGGGGTGAAGATTATCGCCTCGGACAAGCTGGCCCAAAAATGCGGCATCAATCCGGCTCAGATCCGCAAAGACCTGGCTTACTTCGGGGAGTTTGGCATCCGCGGAGTGGGTTATTTTGTCAGGGAGTTGCTCTTCGAAATTAAGCGCATCCTGGGCCTGAATAAGACCTGGAAGATGGCCCTGTTGGGCATCGGCAACCTGGGCTCCGCCCTGTTGGCCCATCAAAACTTCATCCGCCAGGGTTACGAATTCGTGGCGGTCTTTGACGTGGACCCGGCCAAGGTGGGCCGCCGGGTGCCCAGCGGCCAGATCATCCATCACATGGACGACCTGGAGACGGTGATCAGGGAAAAAGGGGTGGAGATCGGGGTGCTGGCCACCCCCGCGGCCAAGGCGCAAATGGCGGCCCTGCCGCTCATCGCCGCGGGCGTCAAGGCCATCCTCAATTTCGCCCCCATCCAGTTGCAGCTGCCGGAAGGCATGGCGGTGGAAAACGTCGACTTCACCGTCAAGCTGGATAATCTCGCCTATAATCTGACGATGTCGGAAGGGTAGTTGTAGGGGCGACCCGCTGGGTCGCCCAGTTTCGAGTTTCGAGTTTTCTGTTTGCCGGTTTTGATCAAATTGGGACGGGTTTGGTGATCCAAGCCTGTTTTCCACTTTTCTCTCGTTTCCAAGCTCCAGCTTGGGAACGCACCCTTGGTGCCAAGCTCCGCTTGGCGAGAGCCAGTTTGCCCTAAGGATTGCGGCTTCTGAGCAAAGCAGGAGCTTTGCATTAAAATGGGTTCCCAAGCAGGAGCTTGGGAACCAGAAAAGATGAAGAACAGCCGCCCTCGGCTGTTTTTTTTTGTGGTTTTGAGGGATCAACAGGACAGCCCCCGGGCGGCTGTCTTAGGCCGACTCAGGTTATGTGAAAAACGGCAGTCGTTCAAATGGATTTGGGGGTTGCTGGGGCATGGATGCTATGCCAGGACAGGCATGTTATGATTACCAAGTACTCCAAAATAGGCGCTATAAAGGGAAAACTATGTCAAAAGTCATGATCCATCCTGCTACCTATGAGAATGTCCGTCAAGCAGTGGACCGCGCTTTTGAACTTTTCCCCCTGGAAATCCGTGGGAAAAGTGTGTTGATCAATCCCAATGTGCTGCGGATCTCGGAAGCCGGTGAAGGCATCGTCACCCATCCTGCGGTGCTGCGCGCCGTGGTGGAAAAGGTGGAAACCATGGGGCCCGCCGCCATTGTAGTCGGCGACAATCCTGGTCTGTTTAATTATGGAGCCAACGAGGAGAGCTTTCAAAAGACCGGCCTGATGGAAGCAGCTAAGGGTTATTACCAGAACATCGGCAACAATTCCCTCCAGGTTGACTTCAATCCTGATTTCATGCCCACGGTGAGCCTGTCCCGGATTGTCCGTGATGCCGATATCATCATCAGTCTGCCGAAATTCAAAACCCATGGCCTGACGGTCATGACGGGGGCCATCAAAAACAGTTACGGTTTTTTGCCCGGCGCCCAAAAGGCCAAGCTTCACAAGGCGGCTGGCAACCCCGAACGCTTCCACGAGGTGATCGTCGAGGTGTTCCGGCTGCGGGTCCCCGACTTTTTTCTGGTGGACGCGGTAGTCGGTATGGAGGGAAATGGTCCGGCTTCCCCCGACTTGAGGGACATCGGTCTGATCCTGGCCTCTGACAATGCGGTGGCCCTGGATGCCGTCATGGCCACGATGATGGGTTGTGAACCGGGGCAGTTGCTATTCCTGCGAAAGGCCAGGGAAGCGGGCTTGGGGGACTACGACCTGAGTCACATTGAGATCATGGGGGAGTTGAAACAGCTGCCCGATTTCAAGCTGCCGCCGTTAAGCGGTGAAGCAGTGTTTCACAACGAGACCATCCAGGCGCTCATCCACGATCGTACGCTCCTGCGCCCCCAGGCTAATCCGGATTGGTGCACCGGCTGTGGCACATGCATCGAGCAATGCCCGGTATCGGCTTTGTCCATGTGTGACAACCTGCCCCAGGTGGACCCCGATACCTGCATCACCTGCTTTTGCTGCCAGGAAATCTGTCCTGAGAAAGCCATTACCCTTAGTTAATAAAACCATGGGACCTGGAGTGCCAAAGATTTTCTTGACAGCGGGAGGCTATTTCCTCATTAATCAAATTAAGAAACGGCGTTACCTATTATGAAACAAAAACCCACCCCACCCAATGCAGTGCTGAAGGCCCTCAGCGTCCTTAAAGCCGCCGCCGGTCTTTCCCAAACCATGGCCTACCGCGCCGCCGAGCCAAAATCAGCCACCCGGGTTTAAGCGCAGGCCCGCGAATCAGCAACCGTTAAGCGACATCAAGGTATTGGATCTCTCCCGCGTCCGCCGTCTGCGTGCAGAGGAGAGGGGGAAATACCTGGAAAAAAATTTTCTAACTGGCTTGGTCTGCTATTCTGGGAGAGGGAACCCGGGGGGGCGTGTTACCCTTGCGCCCCCTGAATAATTTTTTTCAAGTCAGGTTTGGAAACCTTGCCCATGGCATTCCTGGGTAATTCCTGAAGTATGATAACATCTTGGGGAACCTTATACGTGGCGAGCCGCTCCTTACCCCAGGCCCTGAGTGATTTGGTATCCAGGTTGGCGCCAACCCGCAGCACCAGGGCAGCGACCACCCGCTCGCCCCAAACCGGGTCCTCCACTCCCACCACCGCGACTTCGTTGATATCCGGGTGGGTCAGGAGGGTCGCCTCGATTTCCAGGGCGGAGACCTTGTAGCCACCGGTCTTGATAATATCCACGCTGCTGCGCCCGAGAATGCGATAGATGCCGTTTTCCTCCACGGCCACGTCGCCGGTCAGGAACCAGCCATCCCGGAAAGATTTCTTCGTTTCCTCCGGCTTGCCCCAATACTCCAGGAAGACCGCCGGGCCCCGGATTTCGATCTCTCCCGGAGTTCCGGCAGGCGCCGGCGCACCCAGCTCCATCAGCCGCGCCTCCACACCCGGCAAGGGAGCTCCGACGCATCCGGGAAATCGCTTCCCATGCAGGGAGTTGGAAAGGCCCATGCCAATCTCGGTCATCCCGTACCTCTCCAGGAGGACCTGTCCGGAGATCTCCTTCCACCTCTCCAAGACAGGAACCGGCAGGGCCGCGGAACCCGATACCATGAGCCGCATCCGGCGGCAACCCTCGGACATCCGTTTCTGGTCCGCAGGAGACGCCTTCTCCCAGGCTTCGATGAGCTTGACGTAAATGGTGGGTACGGCCATGAACAGGGTCAGACCGCCCTGGGCGATGCGGTCCCAGACCTTCTGGGCATTGAATGCGGGAAAGACCTCGCATACCGCCCCTACCCAGAGAGCGCAGGCGATCACGTTCACAATCCCGTGGATATGATGCAACGGCAAGACTTCCAGGATCCGGTCATCCGGGGTCCATCCCCAGGCCTCGACCAGACTGGCAATCTGTGCGGCAATGTTCTCATGGGTCGTCACTACCCCCTTGGGCTTGCCCGTGGTGCCGCTGGTGTAAAGGATCATCGCCCGCCGCGAGGGATCCACCACTGGCAGGAAACCTGGGGGATGGTCCAGCGCTTCGAGGCTCAGGCCGAATCTCAGCCGGCGTTCCGTGGCAATGGGCTCCACCCGATCGGCCAAATCCGGATGCGCCACCACCGCCGCGGGCGTAGTGTCCTCAAGCATGTATTCCAATTCCGGCCGCGGATAGAAAAGAGACAGCGGCACCGCAATCCCGCCGGCGCGCCAGATCCCCCATTGCAGCGCCACGTACTGAAACCCCGGCGGCGCCAGAAAAGCCACCGGCTTCTCCTTTAAATCCGCGGCGCCATTTAAGAGCCAGGCCGCCACCCTACCGGACGCCTCAAGGAGTTGTCGGTAGGAAAAACTACCTTCCGAGGCGACAATGGCCAGTCGCTCCGCATACTGTTCAGCTTTGTCAATGAGAAGTATCAACATGGCACCTCCATCATTTTCAATCGGTTTCATCTTCCGGGAGCGCGGCCGCTGGGCCGCCAGTCCCCAATCGGCGCCGCCAACTGCAGTGGCGGCGACTTACTCCCGGAGAACCTCAATAACCCAAATCCTCACCCACCAGTTTGACGTGAATCCGATTTTCCAACATATGGCCTTCGATAATTAACCACATGTTGCAGATGCGCTGGGGGCTTTTACAATCCTGACACACCCCGGTTTCCCCGCATGGCGTCGGCATATGCAAACGCATGGCATTGAGGGGAGCGGCGTAATGTTTCACCCGGGCCATGGCGGTATCCAGATCGGGGGTCACCTTATTCATCCCCACCACCAGGATGACCTTCTTGGGCCCGAAGCACATGGCCGCCACCCGGTTGCCGGTGGCATCCAGGTTGACCAGTTGGCCGTCCAGGGTCAAGGCGTTGGAACTGGCGATCATATAGTCGGCGGTCAGTCCCTGCAGCCGTCGGGCCATGATCTCTTCCGGCGTCAGCCCCGGAATAAACGGATCAATCACCGTCACCCCGGGTTTTTGGGCCAGGGCCTCCCACAACCCCATTTCCACCAGGGACATGGAGCCGCACCGGCTGACCGTGGCCCCCGCCGGAATCATATTGATGATCTCTTCCCGGGCCGCAGCCGCGGTGGGGGCATAGCTGGCCTCCATCCGCCGCTTGGTCAGGCGCTTGATCAAATGTTCCGCCAGCTTTTCCCGGTACTGGACCTGAGGAGCGTCCATGATCTCCCTTTTCTGCCGCATCCAGGGCGGCTAAGGCGAGCCGGTAATCTTGCCAAACCCGCCATCAGTCCGGCTGGTCGATGGGCTTGGTTTCCGGAATCATATAGATGTCGGCGCGGGTCAGGGCCAAACAGCCCAAGGCGGCGATGAAGGCCACCGCCCCCATGACAAAAAAGCCGCTGATAAACGTCCCGGTGACATCCACCAGGCGTCCGATAATGGGCGGAAATACCATGACCCCAATGGCTCCCCAGGTATTGACAAACCCCATGGCCACCCCGGGACAATCCGGACAGTTGTCCCGGGCGGCGTTAAAGATCCCGGCGAAGGGCAATCCTGCCATAATGCCGGTAAAGATAATGGCAAGCAGGGCCACGCCCATGGTGGACGACAACCCCATCCAAATGAATCCCAGCGCCAGCCCGGCACAGGAGGCCGCCAGCAGCTTTTTGGTCGTCATAAATTTGTGGCCCAGGATGAAACCGCCCAGCGGACGAGAGAAGATCCCCAGGAGCAAGACGATGGAGCCGATCATGCCGGCAACCTTGGGAGGCAGGTGGATGCTCTTGATCAACAGCGTATTAACCCAGACGCCGCAGGCAATGATCTCGCCAAAAGTGGCCAGCTGCGCCAGGGAGAGCAGCCAGATATTGCGACTGCCGAAAACGCTGGACCAGTCGATTTTAGGGGTGGTCACCGCCCGGGGCGTATCCGGGGCAAAGAGGTACCACAGGACTAACAGCACCCCCGCCATGCCGCCGGTGACCATGAAGATATTGTGCCAGCCCACCAGCGGCAGGAGTTGCGGGATGCCGTAAATCACAAACCCAGACCCTAAGAGGATCGACCCGCCGTAAACCCCCTGGGCCCGCTGGATTTCCTTGCCGAGAAAGAAGGTGGTGACGTAACGCGCCCCGGAGATAAAACAGGTGCCGGTACCGATGCCGATGATGAACTTCAATACCAGAATGGCATGATAGGAATTGGATAGCCCGATGATGACATTGCCGGCGGTGATGATCAGGAGCGCGACATTGATCAGTTTCTTGGACCCGAATTTATCTGCCAGCGCCCCTCCCGGGATCTGCAAGGCCCCATGGGTCAGGAAAATGGCGGTAGTCAGAAACCCCGCCATCGCGAAGGTGATCTCCAGCTGCTTGACCAGGGTGGGGATCAAGGGACCGTGGTTGGTATAGTTGGCCGAAAAGATAAAACCCAGGAGGGCGACGAACCACAGCGCTTTCCATCTTTGCGCCCATAATTCTTCCATTTTTTCCTCTCCTCTTAGCAAAGAAGGGATTACCCGTTGCAGAAAATTTTCCCGGGACCCTGCCGGCCGGGACCATCATCTCTGGGAGACGCCCCCGGCGGTTATCGAACCCCGCCCCGGGGGACCATCAAAGCCCCACCCTTGATGGCAGGGTTTACCGGCCAGGGCGATGGCGGGACCGCCGTCGATCGCCTTTAGGTCCTGCTGTGGTTCAACTGGCTGAAAATATGACGAATTTTATTAGGCCGACGTCCTCACCTCCTCCTTGGGATATTGTGCCTGAAATACCCCGGACCACGGTGGCCGGGACTTCGACCCCAGGCCCGGGGCCTTCCCTGACAACGGGGTATAAACCATCTGAGCCGCCCCTGGCCCCGGAGGCACCCCGGACGTCACGGGGGCGGCCGCCAGGATCACCGCGTTGGAAAGAATTGGAAAAATTTGTTTATTTTGTTTTGTTTATTTTGTTAGGGTCAGCAATTAATCCGGAAAATCGCCATAGCACCCCAATAAAAAACCCCCCATATCCGGCCCCGGTAAGGGACCGCCACAGGAGTATCCAATAAACCTTGACAAGAATCGGCAAAGGTTTTAACAAAAAACATGCGCGGTACCCAGCCCCGGCGGTGTTCCCAGCCATAATCTATAATTATGAATTATCTGTCAATGAAATTTTATTATCGGGAATTGGTGGAGGTGTTTAAGGCTAGGCCCCGGGGTTTCCCTCAAGCCCCGGTCTTCACTTACAAAGGGCGGTCCATGGCGGATATGAAGCGGAGCTTTGCCACCGCCTGCAAGCAGGCAAGGATTGAAGATTTCACCTTTCACGGTCTGCGACATACTGCCATAAATACTGGCGGAGGCAAGGCACTACTTTAGGATCATGGCAGCAAGCGGCCATCGGACCTTGAGTGTCTTCCAGCGGTAAAATACCGTGAGCAAGGATGAGTTGAAGGCCCTGGCAGGAGGAAATCGGTAGACCTAGGCACCAATATGGACACCAAAGGAAAAAGGGATTGGCTCTATAAGGGCTAACCCCTTGTTTTTTCTGGCTCCCCTTCGTGGACTCATTTCGAACCGAATTGCTGACCCATTTCGAGGAAATATTTATACTTTTCGGTATGTTTCCCCAAGAAGGCCCTATTAATGTATAATAGGATTGACTACTTGCACAGGAGGCGAAAATGCATAATCTGACTCGCATAACCTTTAATCCCGAGGTCATGGGTGGTAAACCTTGCATACGTGGAATGCGGGTGACGGTGGGGACGATTGTGGGATTGGTCGCTTCCGGCAAAACGGTTGACGAAGTGCTTAAGGAATATCCTTATCTAGAACGGGAGGATGTGCTTCAAGCCTTGTCGTATGCCGCTTGGAGGGCGGAAGAAAGGGAAGTCCCGATAGCTTCGTAATGAGGATTTTGATTGACATGAATTTGCCGCCCCGGTGGGTGGAGATATTTGCCAAAGCGGGCTGGGAGGCGCTTCACTGGTCCCAGGTGGGCGCGCCTACTGCCAGTGACCAGAAGATCATGGCATGGGCCAGGGATAACGGCTATGTAGTCTTTACCCATGACCTCGATTTCTCAGCCCTGCTGGCGGCTACCCAAGGAGAAGGCCCGAGTGTAATCCAGGTTCGCACACAAAATATTCTCCCGGAAGCCATTGGGAACCTGGTTATCGCTTCCCTGAAACGATTCCGCAGCGAACTGGAAAAAGGTGCCATAATAACGCTTGATCCCGGCCGAGCGAGGGTTCGCATCTTACCTTTTAAGCCAATAAGTTGACAATATTATGAAAGATGATGAAGTTGTAGAGGCTTTTATTGCGTATCTTGGTGATAATGGATACCCGGGTCTTCGCATTGATCGCCGACCTGACACAGAAAATCCCCAGTCAAAAGACATTGACGCGATTGCCGGACAATTCGCTATCGAACACACCTTTATTTCCACCTTTCAAAAACAAAAAACCCAAGATGATTGGTTCAGGCAGGCCATGTCTGGCCTTGAGCAAGAATTACCTGCTCCTCCATATGAGTTGAACATTAGTTCAGGTTTTTATGACATTCAAAAAGGGCAGGATTGGCAGTCGATTCGAAACGCGTTTAAGACTTGGATCACTAAAGAATCCGATCAATTAGCCGATGGTGAATACACTTTAGACAACGTTCCAGGTATTCCATTTCAATTTAGAGTAGAAAAGTTGAGTAATGCTACCCCAGGTATCTTTTTTATACGTCGCGTGCCTGGAAATAATGATTCGCTCCCGTTAAGAATCCGTGAGCACTTGACCTCCAAAGAAAAAATAGAAAAACTTATTCCTTATAAAAGGCGTGGATTAACCACTATCCTTCTGATTGAAGGTCTTTTGAGCCCCAATAAAATGCGTGCTGCAATCCTGGGGGCGTTTCCCGATGGTCTTCACCCCCATCTCGATGAGGTTTGGTATGTCTCGACTTGGGGAAACGAGGCCGATAACTTCACCAAACTCCGGAAATGGGTTGGGAACAAGAAATGACGGTTGATTGACCCGAAATATATGAGCAATTTAAAAAACCCCTTGAATTATCAAGGGGTTTTAATTTTTCTGGCTCCCCGGGACGGACTCGAACCGCCGACCAAGTGGTTAACAGCCACCCGCTCTACCAGCTGAGCTACCGGGGAGTGATGTCTGCTGCTGGCTGGGGGACCAGGATTCGAACCTGGATAGGCAGATCCAGAGTCTGCAGTCCTGCCGTTAGACGATCCCCCAGTGGATGAGTCCCATTTTTTATATGAAGTTGGCGGGGGTTTGTCAAGAAGCCCATCCGCATCCGGATTATCCCTAGCTCGGTTTAGCCTGGCGGTTTCCATCCCAAGGCAGTTGCAGTCAGGGCGGCAGCCTGCCAGGATCGCGGCTTACCCGGAAAAAAAACGGAATGGCCAACCATCTTCAACCGGGCGCTGTTTCCGATAGATGCAGGGTCTGAGGGCCATGCTAATCCAACCCCCCTGTTGCCTGGCAGGGGACGCAAGCCTGCTGCCATCGGCGCTTCACCCTGAGCAGGGCTCGCAGGCGCGTATCCTGCGCGCGGAGGTCTTCCGGCTGCTCCAGGCGTCGGGCGATCTCCTCTTCGATCTCACAGGCGGCCTCACACTTTACTGCGACGAGGATGTCCTCGATATCTTTCCGCAGGCGCCATGAGTTCGAAGACAGACACCCGATCACCCGGTGTGCCATCAGCCTTCGGTCCTCTCCCGAAGCGAACCTTATCCCCAGCTTCGAAGCTTCTATGACGAGCACCGCATCCGGCTCATAGAGCAGACCGCGCAAGGTTTGCCAATGGGCCGCGGAAATTTCAATACCGGCCAAAAGTTGGACCGCACTCCGTCGGCGTTTCATACTGCCCGGAGTCTCCATGGTCGAACTTGGACTGGGAGTCACTACTGAACGCGACAAGGCCTCGCAAGCCATGGGGCCCAGCTTCAGGAAAGCATTTTCTGCCGCGGATCGGTAAAAGTCGTCCTCAAGGGCGCGCTCGAAATAAGGGATGGCCTCCAAGGCCTTGAATTCCGCCAGGGCATCAATCAGGCCATTGAGCAGGCCATGTTCTGAGAGCTTCAGGAGTAATTGGTATATATCTTCATCCCGCCAGGCCGCGAGGAACCGGGCGGCGGCGCTTTCCACCGCCTCTTCGCCAAAGCGCTCCTCCGGGTCGGCAATTTCTTTTTCCCGGAACAGGTAGGCGATCAGAACCTCCCTGGCCCCCAGGCGGGCCAGTGCCTTCACCGCCCCCAGGCGGGGCTGGAATACCTTGCTGGGCTTGCCTTCCAGCAGAAAATCGCTTAATGGCCCAATAGCTACCGGACCCAATCCCACCAGGAATTCAACCGCTTCCTCTCCGCTACATAAAGATTCCAACTTGCGGATGAGGCGGTGAACCTCGTCGAGCGGAGTTGCCATACCTTCTTCCATATCAGCCGTGTATCGCTTTTGGCCACTGCCGGGAAGTGAGGTATTAGCCCGGAAATAAAGATTGCCAAGCTAAATCTCTTTCATCAACTCTTCTGCAATGGGTTGGCAAAAATGGCCGCGCCTCCCAGTTCCACCTCAATCTCCAGCAGCCGGTTATACTTGGCGATGCGCTCGCTGCGGCACACCGAACCGGTCTTGAGTTGGCCCCCGCCCATGGCTACGGCGAAGTCGGCGATAAAGGGGTCTTCCGTCTCCCCGGATCGATGGGAAATAACGAAGCCCCAGCCTGCCTGCCGGCATAGATGGATGGCCTCCATGGTCTCGGTGACGGTGCCGATCTGGTTGAGCTTGATGAGTACGGCGTTGGTGGATTTTTCGGCGATCCCCCGGGCGATGAACCGAGTGTTGGTCACGTAGTTGTCATCCCCCACGATTTGGATCCGATCCCCGAGAGCCGCGGTAAGCTCTTTGAACCCCTGCCAGTCATTTTCCGCCAGGCCGTCTTCGATGGAAACGATGGGGTATTTTCCAACCCAGACTTCATAAAGGTTAACCATCTCGGCGCTGATCTTCTGTCCCTGCTTGGATTTGCTGAGGTTATAGACCCCTTCCTCGTAGAAGGAACTGGCCGCGGGGTCCAGGGCGATGGCCAGGTCCTTGCCCGGCTGGTATCCCGCGGCGGAGATACCCTCCAGAATCACCTCGCAAGCTTCCTCATTGCTCTGGAGATCAGGGGCGAACCCGCCTTCGTCGCCCACGTTGGTGGCATAGCCCTTTTTCTTGAGAATGGCCTTCAAGCTATGAAAGGTCTCGGAGCAGTACCGCAGAGCTTCAGTGAAAGTTGGAGCCCCGATGGGCACAATCATAAATTCCTGGAAGTCGATGCTGTTGTCGGCGTGCTTGCCGCCGTTGATCACGTTCATCTGGGGCATGGGTAAGCGTCCGGCTCCAGGGCCTCCCAGATATTGATAGAGTGGCAACCGGGCGGAGATAGCCGCGGCCCGGGCCACCGCCATGGACACCCCCAAGATGGCATTGGCCCCCAGGTTGCCTTTATTGGGGGTGCCGTCCAGGTCGATCATGAGGCGGTCGATTTCACCCTGGCGAACGGGGTCATGGCCGACGAGATGAGAAGCGATGACCGTGTTGACGTTGTCCACGGCTTGCAGCACGCCCTTGCCGCCATAGCGTTTCTTGTCCCCATCCCGCAACTCCACGGCTTCGTTCTCGCCGGTGGAGGCGCCGGATGGCACAGACGCGGTGGCAGTGATCCCGCGGTCCAGGGTTACATAAGCCCGCAGTGTCGGGTTGCCCCGGGAATCCAGGATTTCCAGGGCCCGGACGGACACGATTTTATCACTCATGCTTGCTCCTTTCTTTGTTCAGAGGATAGGCGGACGCGGGTCCGCCCGGCAGTAGAACCTCACGTTTGCTCTCAAACCTCCTTTAACTGGGATGGGCGCTTCCATCCGCATAACTCAAGATAAGTCCACCTTTTTGATTCCGCCAGGAGCGAAATGCAGGCAGTTAAAGAATGTCGGGCGGGACAAACTCCTTGCCGCCGATGGCGGCCCTGTCTTCGGGCTCTTCCACCTTGGCCTCATCCCGCACCCTTTTGGCGATGCGGCGCCGGGTAATGGCTTCGGTTTCAGCGGCCTTGAAGCCCTGGGTGGCGTCCTGGGTAGCTATTTCATGGGGAATAGCTGACCCCGGGTCCAAGTCCGGGATCATTGCCTTGAGCTTTTGAAAGACGCCCCCCCAGTCGGATTCAGCCCCGGAATCAGCCTGAAGAGCCTGCTTTGGTCAGTAAGGCCTTGAGGTGATCTAAATATTGGAGGATTCGATAGGCCTTGGGGTCCAGGTAATTAACCAATTCCGGCGCTGGTTCGCCAAAACCTCTTAGATATTTGCCGGTCATTTCCATGACGTCCACCCAGAGAATATAACAGTGCCCCTGTATGGTTTTGGTTATGTCCTGAGAACTTTCCTTAAGGTGCAGATCATCTTTTAGTTCCTGGATGATGCCACGGATGGCGGCAATATCGGCTAGTAATAAGGCACGCCTTTCGGGATCAAGGTTATTGGTTTCATGGTAAAGGATGGAGTGCACTTCCCGCCCCTGGGCCCACTCCTCGAATTTAACCAGGGCCTCATCGAGAAGGGTGAGCGTTATCCTGATTCTGCTGTGGTGTGCCTCACTAAGGTTTGGAATAGATCCTACCGGCATTATGCAGACATCCTTGCAGCCCTTTGCATCATTGCGGGGCCTCATAACTTAAATCATCCGCTGAATTAACACTGTAAGATTATATTTAATGTAATTCAAGTCATCGTGGTCATGGCTTTTTCGCCTCTTATCAAAGGCATTCTCACCCGTTTAAAGGACAGTGCGGCGTGCCAGACTTGTCCACTATGGTCCTCCCGAAACCGGTGCAGCCGCAGCCCATAAAAAAAAGCTCCTGATCTCACCAAAGGTGAAATCAGGAGCCATCAGTGTCATCACATTTCGGGCAGATTATCCTCGCCCCGGCGGACTCCATCGCCCTGGATAACTTAACCCCGGTCCCCGGCTTGGTCAAGGAAAATGTGCCATAATTCACAAATCCTCTCTTTTAAAGTTGACATCAAGGCTCTTTTGGAGAAATAATTTAAGCTACGAGGGCGATGAAGTCCGCCTTAATTGTTCGCGGTGGCCCGTGGGCTGATGACTTCTGCTCATTTTAAGGGGCAGAAGTTTTTTTTGCCCCTCATAACCGGGAGAAGTTATGGGAGTTTACCGGGAACTGAAAGAAGACCTGGAAGGGGAGCTGCGCCGACTGGCCGCGCTACCTGAAGTGAGGGAGCCGCGCCTGGCGCAGCTGCTGGACAAGTTGCGGGAAAACCGCTTCAATCTGGTGATCCTGGGCGCCTTTAAACGGGGGAAAAGCACCCTGATCAACGCCTTGATGGGTGAGGCCGTGCTGCCCACGTCCATCATCCCCCTCACTTCGGTGGTTACCATCCTGGGTTACGGCGAACGCCTGGAGATCCTCGTCCATTTTCAAAACGGCCAACGCACCGTTATTACCCAGGGGGAATTGGCGGCTTATATCACCGAGAAGGGCAATCCCAGGAACCATAAAGGGGTGCGGGAGGTGGAGATCGCCTATCCCTCAGATTATCTCCGGGACGGGGTGCGCATCATCGACACCCCGGGGGTGGGCTCGGTCTATAGTCACAACTCTGAAGTCGCTTATAATTATCTCCCCCAGGTGGACGCCGCCGTCTTCGTGGTTACCGTGGACCCGCCCCTGTCCGCCGCTGAAGAGGATTTCTTGAAGGATATCCGGGAATATGCCCACAAGCTATTCTTCGTTCTGAATAAGATCGACTATGTGGCTGAGGCTGAGCGGCAAGAGGCCCTGGACTTTACCGCGGAGGTCCTGCGCGGCAACCTGGCAGGCCAAAGGCTGATGATCTTTCCGCTCTCCGCCAAGCTGGGCCTGGAAGGCAAGGCCAATGGCGGCTCCGCAATGTTGACTGCCAGTCTCCTCCCCCAATTTGAAGATTACCTGCGCCGGTTTCTTTATCAGGAAAAGGGCCGGGTATTGCTGATTTCCTGTATCAACGGGGCCCTGAAAGCCCTGAATGACTCCACCCTGGCCCTCAAGGTGGAACGCCAGGCCGGCGCCATCCCTCTGAAAGAGCTGGAGGAGAAAATCGCCCGCTTCAACCAGGAATTGCAGGGACTGGAGAAGGAACGGGAGATGTCCCTCTTCCTGTTGGATGGGCGAGTCAAAGGGCTATTGGAGGAGTTGAACCGCGACCTGGAAGCCTTTAAGCGGGAAACCGACGCCCAGCTGCGCCGGGAAGTGGAGGCCGAGTTCCACCGGAAAAGCCGCCTGGCCCTCGACCTGCGGAAGGAGATGGAAGGATACCTGTTCGCGGCGTTGCGGGATGTCTTCCTGGATTGGCGGCGCCGCGAAGTTGAGAAACTGGCGCTGTCGCTGGCCGACACCCAGCAGGAGTTCGCCGCCCGGATTAACGGCATCCTGGAGCGCCTGACGCAATTGACCGCCCGGATCTTTGACTTTTCCCTGCGGGGTTTCGCGGCGGAGGAAACCTTCACTGAAAAGAGCCACTTCGGGTTCAAATTTAAAGAAGAACCGGTGGGCCTGGAAATCCTGCAAATGACCGTGGCTTCCTTGCTCCCCCGGGCCCTTACCACGGGCCTGCTGCTCAAAAAGCTTCTGGAAAACGTGGCTGAATTGGTGGATAAGCATTGCGGCCGCCTGCGTTACGATTTCCAGCAGCGACTCCAGGAATTGACCCGGGATTTTCGGAAAGACTGGCTCTCCAGGATCGATGACACCACCCAAAGCATTCGTCAGGCGCTGGAGCGGGCCAGGGCTCTGAAGCAGAGCAGCGCCCAGGCGGCGGCGCGGCGGGCCGGAGAAATGGAGCAAAGATTAACCGAAATCTCCCGGGGTGAAGGCACTTTATTGGAATTGAAGGCCCGGGTTGAAAAGTCCCTACCCTGAGTTTAGGAAAGATTTAACAAGGGCGAAAAGAAGGAAATCCACCCTTGAAACTTAAAAAACCATGCTTATTTTCATGGCAAGCCCTAAGCATTCTCCCCCTGGAGGTGACCTATGAAAGACTTTGAAGAAATCATCCGGCAGCAGAAGCTCCCCGAAGTAGGGCAGGTGGTGCGCAGCAGGAAATACGGCACCAAATGGCGCGTCATGGAGAAGAAAGAGGTTTGGCAGAACGTCGACCCCGACCCCAAAACCGGGGAGTCCCGCATGATCCCGGCCGTCTATCTCAATTTCTGGAGGGTCCAGGAAGGGGTCATGCCGGGGGTGGGCAGGATGATGGGGTTTCTGTACACCCTTTACGACAACACCTTCGAACTCAACTGGGAACTCACCTGAGCGCTCACCTTCCAGAGCGAATCCTTACGGGGCCAATTTTCCAAATTTGGCCCCGTTTTTCATAATTTTTCATATTTTTCATAGGCGGAGGGAACATGACCCGGATCATCCTGGTGCGCCACGGCCAGACCCCCTGGAACAAGGATAGGATCTTTCGCGGCTCCCGGGACATCCCCCTGAACGACACCGGCCGGGAAGAAGCCCGGCTGGCGGGGGAATGGCTCAAGGGAGAGGCCATCCAGGCCGCCTACTGCTCCCCCCTGTCCCGGGCCCGGGACACCGGCGAGGCCATCGCCCGGCACCACGGCCTGCGGGTGGAAGATTTGCCGGGACTGAGCGATCTCTGCTACGGAGATTGGGAAGGCCTGCCCCTGACGGAGGTCAAGGTGAAATACGCCGACCTCTACCATCGCTGGGAGACCGCCCCCCACACCGTGCGCTTTCCCCAGGGTGAAACCCTGGAAGAGGTGAAGCAACGGGGGCTGGCCGCGGTGGCCGGGGTGGTGGCCCGCCACCCGGACCAAACCGTCCTGCTGGCAGCCCACCGCGCGGTGAACAAGGTCCTCATCGCCGCCTTCATCGGCCTGGATAACTCGAACTTCTGGCGCATCGGCCAGGACACCACCGCCATCAACCGCTTCCATTGGACGGGCGGCACCTGGCAGATCGTGTCACTCAACGACACCTGCCACCTGCGAGGCCTGAGTCGCGGCGAGTACGTGGATTTTTAGAGAGAAAGGGAGGATTCCGGGGGGAGGCTCGGGGGACACCGGCAAGACACCGGTGCTCCTGTCCCAGCCCCTTCCCCAGTCTTCCCTTCCCCGGCGTAAAACCTGCCGATTCCTCCAACTGCCGGAATAATTCAGCCGGACAAGTAGAAAATGAAAAATTAGGCATTAACTTTTAAGCAAGCTTTTCAGCTGAATTACGAATCGGCGATTTTACCAGAAAATCACGGTTGCCTTAAAAGGAGAATCCACCGGGGGTGCGTCCCTTCGGGAAAATCACTTGGATGGCGACCGGTTCCAGATGGTTCATCCCCGCCCCGGGACCAGGGGCGCCACCAAGAGAGGCGATCTCTGATGGAAAGATATAAAGAACGCAAATGGAGTGGAGAAAAAGGCAAGAAGTTCGGTCATGCCGGCCGGGTCAACGACCCCTACGAGCTGGCGGCTGGCCAGCAGGCGGCGGTGTGCCAGGACTGCCACGGGGTCTACCAGAGCAAGCGCTGGTTCTTTGATGGGAACCTTTACGACAAACTGGCGGGCGCCGGCAAGGTGCGGCAGGTGGTCTGTCCCACCTGCCGCAAGATCAAGGACCATTACGTGGAAGGCTACCTCACCCTGAGCGGTGAGTTTTGGGTCCAGCACCAGGAGGAGATCGTCAAGCTGCTGGAAAAGGAAGCCGGCAAGGTGGGGAAGCGCAGCTTCGCTGACCGCATTGTCCAGATGATTCCGGAGGCGGACAGTAAGCTGGTAGTGGAGACCACCACCGAGAAGCTGGCCCAACACCTGGGCCGCACCATCTTCAAGGCCTACTCAGGCGACCTGAGCTTCCGCTGGAGTGAACCCAGCCGGTTCGTGCGGGTTTACTGGACCCGGTAAGGGAAGAAAGTTTACTACTGGGTGGGCGTCCCTGTCAGCCTATGTCTCCCGGGCGCCGTCGCGGCTGCTGACCGCGGCCAGGCCGGTGGACTAATTTCCGCTACGAGCCTCCCTGGCCGTTTTTGATGCGCTGGATGAGGTTCGAGACCGATACGGGTTCGGTGACCGGGAGGAGCCGGACCTCCCCGCCGTAGGCCTGGACGATCTCCCGCCCGGCCACCTGGGCCTCCGGGTAATTGCTCCCCTTGGTAAGGATGTCCGGTTTGAGGCCGGCCAGGATTTCCGGCAGCCGGGAGCTTTCAAACAGGGTGACGTAGTCTACGGCTTCCAGGGCCGCCAGGATGCGCAAGCGTTGAGCTTCGCCGATGACCGGGCGGCCCTCCCCTTTCACCAGACGCACCGAGGCGTCGCTGTCCAGGGCCACCACCAGGAGGTCTCCCAGGCGCCGGGAATCCTCCAGGAACTTGATGTGGCCGGCGTGGAGCAGGTCGAAGCAGCCGTTGGTGAAGACCACCTTCCGACCCTGGGCCTGGAGATGGGACACCTTGAGGCCCAATTCGGCCAACCCCAGGATCTTATCCTCCGGCCGGCGGACCGGCGTCCCAGCTCCCGCTCCAGCTCCGCCCGGAAGATGGGGGCGGTGCCCACCTTGCCCACCACCACGCCGGCGGCGATGTTGGCCACGGTGGCGGCCAGCACAGGACTGCCCCAGCAGGCCAGCCCCAGGGCTACGACCGCGGCCACCGTGTCCCCGGCCCCGGAGACGTCGAAGACCTCCTGGGCCCGGGTGGGGATGTGCAGCTCTGGGCCTTGCCGGGGGAAGAGGAGCATGCCCTCGGCCCCCAGGGTAATCAGCAGATGGTCCAGGCCCAGGTCCTCCCGGAGTCCGGCCCCGGTCCGGACCAGTTCCTCCCAGCGGGACAGGGAGTGGCCGGCGGCCAGTTCCGCTTCCTTGCGGTTAGGGGTGATGACCGTGGCCCCGGCGTAACTGGAGAAATCCGGCCCCTTGGGGTCCACCACCACTGGCACCCCCTGACTGCGCCCCCGTCTGATGACCTCCTGCAGCAATGGGGCGGTGAGGGCCCCCTTGGCGTAATCGGACAGGACGATGGCGGAGAGCCGGGGCAGGCGGTCCTGGAGAAAGCTGGCGGCCGCCGCCAGGAAATCCGGGCCGGCCAGGCTGCGGGATTCCCGGTCGATGCGCACCACCTGCTGGGTGTTGCCCATGACCCGGGTCTTGCGGGAGGTACGCCGCTGCGGGTCGGCGAAGAGGCCGGCGTCGTCCACTCCCAGCCGACTAAGCTCCCGGCGCAACAGGCTGCCGGGATGGTCGTCGCCCACCAATCCCAGGACTTCCGCCTGGGCCCCCAGGGCCACCAGGTTGTTGACCACGTTGCCGGCGCCACCCAGGGTGCGGGTTTCCCGCTCCACGTCCACCACCGCCACCGGCGCCTCCGGGGAGATGCGCGAAACCCGCCCCCAGAGGTACTCATCCAGCATGAAATCCCCGGCCACCAGGACCCGCAGGGCGGAGAAGCCGGAGAGGTCCAGGCGCCGCAACTCCTCCCCGATACCCAAATCTTCGCTACCGCCGCCTGACTTGCTCCGGAACACTGCCGGCTCCGCTCCTTGCTTCGTAATATATGGCCCAAGCAGGCCGTAGGTCAAGATGCAGGATAGATAATCCTATTTGGGTAGCCGCAGGCTTTAGCCTGCGCTTACGCAGGCGAGACGCCTGCGCCACCGAAAACCGAACGTTCCCAAGCGGGAGTTTGGGAACGAGAAACCGAAATGCCAAACCTGGCCGGACACTACTGCGGGTATTCCCCCGGGAACGCCTGGCTTATTGGCCGTTCACCGGCTGGCCGACGTAAAAGTACCTGAACCCCAGCTTGGCCATCTTATCGGCCTGGTAAAGGTTACGGCCGTCGAAAATCACCGGGGCCTTCAGCAGGGATTTGATCCGGTCGAAGTCCGGCTCCCGGAACCTAGCCCATTCGGTACAGATGATGAGGGCATCGGCCCCCTCCAGGGCCTCGTAGCTGGAGGCGGCAAAACTGACGGCCTGCTGGTTTCCCAGGTATTGGCGGGTGGCCGCGATGGCCTCGGGGTCGTGGGCCTGAAGGCGCGCCCCGGCTGCCGCCAGGCTGGCAATGAGGGCGAGGGCCGGGGCCTCCCGAATGTCGTCGGTCTGAGGTTTAAAGGAGAGGCCCCACAGAGCAAAGACCCGCCCCTTCAGGTCGCCGTGGTAATAATCCGCGATGCGTTCAACAAAGATCCGCCGCTGATCCTGGTTGATGGCCTCCGCGGCTTCCAGGATGCGGGGGGCGTAGCCCCGGGACCTGGCGGTGTGGATCAGGGCCTGCATGTCCTTGGGAAAACAGGAACCGCCATAGCCCAGGCCCGGGAACAGGAAGAGGGGGCCGATGCGGCGGTCGGAGCCGATGCCCTGGCGGATCATTTTGATATCGGCCCCGGTGCGGCTGCAGATGTTGGCCATTTCGTTGATGAAGGAGATCTTGGTGGCCAAAAAGGCGTTGGCGGCGTACTTGGTGAGTTCGGCGGAAACCACGTCCATGATGATGATGGGGGCGTTGGTGCGCACGAAGGGTCCATAAAGCTCCTTCATCAACTCCCCCACCCGGACGTCGTCGCAGCCCACCACCACCCGGTCCGGCTTCATGAAGTCGTCCAGGGCGGTGCCTTCCTTGAGGAATTCCGGGTTGGAGACCACGTCAAATTCCAGGACCTCGCCCCTGGCGGCCAGCTCCTCCTGGATGACCTGGCGCACCTGGACCGCGGTGCCCACCGGCACCGTGGATTTCTCCACGATCACCTTGTAGCCGTTCATGTGGCGGCCGATCTCCCGGGCCACCTGCAGGACCATGGACAGGTCGGCCGAGCCGTCCCGGTCCTGGGGGGTGCCCACCGCGATGAAGCAGACCAGGCTCTGCTGCACCGCAGTGGCCAGGTCGGTAGTGAACCTCAGGCGGTTGTCCCGGACATTGCGCTTGACATAGTCCTCCAGCCCCGGCTCGTAAATGGGGATACTCCCCTGCTCCAGGGCCTCCACCTTGGTGACCTCGGCGTCCACCAAAATGACGTCGTTACCCATTTCGGCAAAGCAGGCCCCGGTCACCAGACCGACATAGCCTGCCCCGATGATGGCCAATTTCATTAGGGTCTACCTCCTTGGGAATTCTCAGGCGGTCGGTGTCGGAACCGATTTAATCCGGAATGAGTCGAAAAAAACTCCCCTTACAAAAAATACGAAAAATACGAAAAACCTCGGAATCAGGGGTTGCGGCCCCCTGGCCCCCCGCCTGGCCCTCTGAGGGGTGGAAGAATTGCATATTTCTGAACAGTCGCTCATGAGCCCTTGGCTCACCCGTAAATCATGAAAATGTAGCGCCGCCGCTCCCGGGGCCGCAGACCTCTCCTTAAAAGTAATCGGGGGCCTCCTCTTTGCCTTTGGTTCCCGAGAAGTGCACCGGGGAGTGATTCATCTTCTCTCCCAGGCCGGGAATGAATACGACGGCCGACACCCGCTTGTCGTCCGGGCGGTCGGTAAAGGAGAGGGCCACCCCCCAACACTGGCGCTGAAAAATCAGCCCGTAATTGTTTTCCAATTGTTTATTGGTCTGAAAGGTATGCCCGTAGGTGAGCCAGGTCTTTACGGATTGCATCAGATTCAAATAGGTTTGGACGTTTATCTGTTTGGCGAAGTCTTCGAGGAAAACATAATTCACACTGAAGAAGTTCTGCCGGTTGGCGTCCAGGAGGGTCATTTTAACATTGGCTTGCTCGAAACCGCCCTGGTAGGGTGTGACTGCCAGGTCTAGACCCAGGGTGACCTGCCGGCTGGGATAAACCTCCGTCTCCCCCAGAAAGTCGGAAAAGGGATGATGGCGCTGGGGGGTGCCGTCCAGACCCATGGAATCCTTGTTAAAAAAGCTGCTCTGGCTCAGGCGAAACCAGACCAGGTCTTTGACGTTGGCCTGTCCCTCCTTGTTGAGGCTCCGCCAGAGGATGCTGTTGGAGAGGCCGTAGGTCAAGGCATTGACGCCGCCGATGGGTTCGTCCCCATCCCGTACCGGCAGGTTGCGGTTGGCGCGGACCGTCCAGCCCACGTCGTTGAGGTCAAAGCCGGGGTAGCGCTGCGGGTTATAGTTGCTGATATTCCAGTAGGTCAATTCCGGCCGGATAATGTGCCGGAAGTAATTGCTGGCCCCATCATCCCGGCCATAATCCCGGTCCCAGGCGCTGGACAGGCCCACCCGGGAATCGAATACCTGCCGGTTCAGGAACCCTTCCGGTGGGCTATCCGAGACACTTTGGTCGACGCGGAAAATGGTCTCCCGGAATCCTGCCTCGGAACTGAAGGCCAATGCCGGCAACGGCTGCCCCTGGAGCGAGAACTGCGGATGGAGATCCAGGCGGTCGCCGTTCAGGCCTTGGTGCTGCAAAAAATAGTCATAGCTGCCATTCATCCCGAAATATAAGGGCAAATTGGCCACTAAGGGCAAATTGGCCACCGGCAAGGGCAGGGAAGTCAGGGACATCCCGGGGAGCCGGTGCCAGACGCTGGGGTCGGCCGGGTTAAGCCTTTCGTAATAGCTGCCGTAGGCGGTGAAGTTGGCCCAGGAGAAATTGCGGCTCAGTTGGAAGGTGGAGACCCGGGTGCTAACCTCCTGCTGCTCCAGATTCCGGCCGAAAGTGTCCAGCAGGTCCCGGGAATAGCGGTTCAGGCCCATGTAGCCGAAGTTGAAGTCACTGAGGTAGTTGAAGTCGCTCACCCGGTCCACCGTCAAGCGCAGCTTCCAGTCCTCGGGCAGCGGTTGGTTTACCATCCCCGATACCCAATAGCGGTGGTCGGTGGGCTCCTGGGGTTTGCCGTCATCCAGATAGAAAAAGCGGAAATTGGCGGCCGCGTCGTCGTGCCCCTGGCGGCGGAACTCGACCCCCTGCATGTAGCCCCGGTTGGAAAGCATTGTCTGATACAGAGTGGCGTCAGCGTTGTTGCTTATGGCCCAATAAAAGGGGAGTTCTATTACGGTGCCGCCGGCCTTGTGCTGCAGGAAGGACGGCAGCAGAAAGCCGCTCTGCCGCTCATTCATCACCGGCAGCACCGCAAAAGGCAGATGGAGGACCGGCGCCCCCCCCAGGTTAAATGTGGAGCCCTTGCCGGTGGCATAACCTTCCAGCAACACCGACAACTGCCGAACCGAGAAGCTCCATACCGGACGGTCGGCGTCGCAGGTGGTCACCGTGGCCTCTTCGGCAAAATAGGTGTTGTCCCCGGTGCGGCGGATGAGTTTGCCAGCCACCCGGAAATGGTTCCTCTTCAAGAAGAGGCGGCCGTCCTGCAACTCGCCGCTGCGGGTGGCCAGGTTGAAGTGGCCCTTCGTGCCGGTGAAGACGTCTTCCTCCATAACCATGACCACGTTGCCGGTGAGGGTCGCCACCTTGGTGACTTCGTCCACCTGCGCCTGGTCCGCGGTGATGCGCCGGTCGGCCTGGCTGATCTCCACCCGCCCCCGGGCGACATAGAGGTGGTTGGCGGCATCATAGGTGAGACTCTCGGCCCGGATACGCCAGGGGCCCCCCTGGAAGCGCTCGGCCTTGAACAGATCCATTTCTGCGGCGCCGGCCAGCCCGGCCCAAAGCAAGATGGGGAGAACCCCGCAGATTTTGACCCAGCGCCTGGCCATACCCATCCGTTGTCTCACCCGCTCCCCGGAGTCGGTGAATCATACCATGCCCCCCGGCATCTTTCAACAACCGGAGGCCTGAGGGCTTCGGCTGGGATTGGCGGGCCTTTCCGGTTAATTTTTGATCTTTTTGGGGTACCGCCCCAGGATTATTATTTTCCCGTAGGGTGCGTCTCACGCACCAATAATGGCTGGGATTGGCGGGCTTTCCGGTTAATTTTTGATCTTTTTGGTGTACCGCCCCAGGATTATCATTTTCCCGTAGGGTGCGTCTCACGCACCTCGAAATGGCGCGTAAGACGCGCCCTACGCCTTGCTGGGGATTATGGTCTTTTCTCCCTCCCCCTGAGAGGGGGGAGGGCTGGGGTGGGGGTGATTAGAAACGGTTTTCGGTTTTCGGTTTTCAGTGAGAGGCAAAATCAAAGTCAAAGGCCCCTTGGCAGAGGCAAAAAACAGACAACCGGAAACAGAAAACCGCCTTCTCGCTCCCCCTTGCGCCCCGGGCGAACCTGGCATATTATTCTCACCAGTGGGACTTTACCCTTGATGAGGGCGGGTTTCAGGCGCCGACCGCATCAAGTGGGGCGCGTCTCAGGCGCCAACTGCAAACGCACCTTATTCTAGAGGCAACCTCGTGGCCCTGCGCCCCCGTAGCTCAGAAATGGACAGAGCAAAGGATTCCTAATCCTTGTGTCCCGAGTTCGAGTCTCGGCGGGGGCGCCAATAAAGGCAAATACTCAAAGGCTGCCTGGGGCCGCCTTCTTTTTTATCTAGGGGAATTTACCGCACCAGAGCCCAGGAAAAGACAAAACGCAGGCTTGGGACCTTTCCCGGGCCTGCGTTTTAGTTAAGTTAGCGGTTGGCCGGGACCGGCCGTAGCCGCCCTTGCTCTTTCCCTTAAGTCCATACGGTTCACTTAAGCGGTTCTTTTCTAAGGAATTGGTGGGCTCGAGCCCACCCTACATTTTTTTGTCATGCATCGCTTCGCTCCGTATCTCGTATTTAGAGATTCTTCGGTCGCCTCGGCTCCCTCAGAATGACAAAAGAAATCACTTCGCATCAGCTCCTGGTGCTTAAATGAACAGCCCGTAGGGCGGGAAAGCGAAGCGCATCCCGCCTTGAGCATTATTCCATTTAATACCAAGTTGCCGTCAAAAGCAGAAGAATCTTTTGTAGGGGCGCACCGGGTGAGAGGGCCTCGTCGCTCAGGAATTGGTGGGCTCGAGCCCACCCTACATTTTTTTGTCATGCATCGCGAAGCGAAGCATCTCGTATTTAGAGATTCTTCGGTCGCCTCGGCTCCCTCAGAATGACAAAAGAAATCACTTCGCATCAGCTCCTGGTGCTTAAATGAACAGCATTACCCTTAAATCTCCAAAACTGAAAACCGAAAACAGTTTCTAATCACCCCCACCCCAGCCCTCCCCCCTCTCAGGGGGAGGGAGAAAAGACCTTTTCGTCCCGGTAAATTAGGACCGGCGGGGTGGTGGGGCGCACCAGGTGAGAGGGCCTCGTCGCTCAGGACCTCCCGGTGGCTCCTCAATCTCCCAGGGCCTTTTTTACCGACTTTTTCAATTCCTCGATCTTCACCGGCTTGGGAAAAAAGTCGAAGATGCGTTCCCGGATGGCCTCGATGGTGGCGTCCAGGGTGGCGTAGGCGGTCAACATGATCACCTTGGTGTTCGGATAAAGACGGTTCACTTCCCGCAGGATATCCATGCCGCTGATCTGTTCCATCATTAAATCGGTGACCACGAGATCATAGGGCGTATGCTGGAGGGCTTCCAGGGCCAGTTGGCTGTCGGTGAAGGTCTCCACCTCATAGCCTTCGTTTTGCAAAATGACTTTGGCCATGTCGCATACGATCTTCTCATCGTCCACCACGAGAATCTTTTTTGCCATCTTCCGCCCCCTTATCCGGTTAGTGAGGGTAACTTGATGATGAATCTGGTCCCTTTGCCCTCTTCGCTTTCCACGAAAATATCGCCATGATGCTCCCGGATGATTCCGTAGCTCACGGAAAGGCCCAAACCAGTGCCCTTGGTGCCTTTGGTGGAGAAGAAGGGATCGAAAATGTTGGGCAAAATCTCTTGGGGAATGCCGGTCCCGGTGTCCCTGACCTCCAGGATGAGATTGCCGGTCTCTGAGTCGTGACCGGCGCTGATGAACAAGTCTCCGCCCTTGGGCATGGCTTGAATGGCGTTAATAAACAGATTGACCAGAACCTGCTCGATTTGGGAGGCGTCCACGTAAACGGGGGGCAGGTCCTGGGCCAGGACCACGTGCTGGTTTACCCCGGCCAGTTTCAATTGGTTGCCCACCAGGAGGAGGCTGACGTGGATGATATCCTTTAAGTCCGCCTCCTTAAGCTCTTGTTTCTTTTGGCGGGAGAAATCCAACAGCTTTTCAACGATCTTGTGAATCCGCTCCGTCTGGTTATAAATATCCCCCATATAGATCTTTTTCTCTTCATCCCCCAGCATATCATAGATGCTGAGGTAGGTCTGAGCCATCAAGGAGATATTGTTCAGGGGATTGCCCAGCTCATGGGCGACGCCGGAGATCATGACCCCCAGGGAGGCCAGCTTCCCGGCTTGCAGCATCTCTTCTTCACGCTTCGCCAGTTGCCCGGCCATGTCTGAGATGGCCTTAATGGCTATTTCGATTTCATTTTGGGGTGAGATGGTTTTCACCGCCACCTCCTGGAACCGCCCTTCCGACACTATTTTAATCATGCGCGCCATGATATTCATTTCTTCGATAATCAGCCTGAAAAAGTATTTCCAGAGGATTAACTGAATAATAAAAATAATTCCCAGGGCGGCTATCAGCATTAAGACGTTGTTATTTATGGTGCGGCTGACATTTTCCCTCTCCAGTTTGAGAAGCCCCTCGGATACCAGGGTTAACTCCTGCCCCCGGCTCCTCAGCTCCTCCCCGAAATCCCGGGGAGCCGCCTTGCCGTCCACGAGGTTATTCACCAGGGAGCGGTATTCCTTGAGGATATCCAGTAAGCGATCATAGTTCTTCCGGCCCGGACCGCGCAAGATCGGCCCCATAAAGGATTTTGATGACAAAATAATATGATATTCTTCCTCACCCAGCTTGGCCGATTCTTTCAAGGCATTAATGTCGTTATATAAGAAGTAATTCTTCTCCGCCTTGCGCATCTCCAGAAGGGCAATATTGATATCATCTATTCTTTCTATGGACCGTAATTTTGATAAAACATCTTCAAATGAAAAATAGACGAACAAGCCGATGACACAGATCATGATCGCCTGGATCACGGCCGACACGATGATTCTTTGTCTAATCGTCATCTTGGGGAAATGAGGAAGTCTCATGAGCCTCTTGCAAAAGTCATATCAATGGCGAAATCAACGTTATTGACTTGTTCCCTCCCCCTCGAGGGGGCGACACCGGGTGGGGGTGGCGAAAATAAATATGTTTGATCCAATAGTTACCAACGACTGACGCCCCCCTCCCCCTAACCCCCTCCCCCCGTGGGGAGGGGGAAAAGACGCCTTAACCGGTTTAACCGGACTTTTGCAAGACCCTCTCATGAGACAGAATATTAATGGGAGCGGAAAAGAGATTAAATTCCCCCTCACCCTTACCCTCTCCCCCAATGGGGGAGAGGGGATAAAGATGGAACCCCTTTCATGCTTCCGTTAATAAATAATAGAGATCCCATGGTTCCCCGCCCTGAAGGGCGAGGCGGCTGCATCTTGACCACCCCGACCGAAATCAGGCCGGCTAAAAAGCACTGAAACGGTGGGACTGAATGGCCTCTTCCAGCCGCTTCTCCACCGCCTCCGGGGCCATCTCCTTTTCCAGTTGGGGCAACAGCTTTTTTTCCTCTCTGTAGGATTTGAGAAACAGTTTGATGGCCATGGCGATGCTGGCAAGGCCCGCCAGGGTGATGATCGCATCGATGATGGACCAGTAGCCCAAACCGAACATGCGGGTGAAGATAGTGCCAATGGCGATCAAGGTCAGGCCGGTTCTTAAATAAGAGAGTTCCGTGCGCTGCTTGGCCAGGATGGTGCGATATTGGGAGAGATTGGTGCGCGCCTGGGCCAGACTGGTGCGGCCCCCACTCATGCGGGTGCGGACTTCGGCGAGCTTATTGCGCATCTCTGCCCATTCGGTGCGGCTCTGGGCCCAATCGGTGCGGCTCTGGGCCAGGACGTTGCGCTCCTCCGCCAGGTTTGTCCGCTTCTCAGCCAGTTCGGTGCGGTTCCCGGCCAGTTCGGTGCGTCGGTTGGCCAACTCCGTGCGGCCCTGGGCCAGCTCGGTGCGCTTCTCGGCCAGTTCGGTGCGTTTGTCGGATAGTTTGGTGCGCCGGTTGGCCAACTCCGTGCGGCCCTCGGCCAGCTCGGTCCGCTTCTCGGCTAACCGGGTCCGGTCCCCGGCCAACCTGGTGCGTTTATTGGCCAGTTCGGTGCGTTTGTCGGCCAACTCCGTGCGACCGCTGGCCAGTTCGGTGCGCTTTTCCGCCAATTTGGTACGGCGGTGGGCCAGAGCGGTCCGTTCCTCCGCCAGCTTGGTGCGGAATTGGGCCAGTTTGGTGCGGTCTTCGGCCAGATGTTCCCGCCGGTCGGCCCATTCCTCCATGGCCTTGATGAGATCTTCCCCGGCCAGAGCTGAAATATTTTTGCTTTCGTCGTCGGTCATAGCCAAATCCATTTAACCTGGCCCTTTTCGAGCCCGGTTGTTTCAGGGGGCGCAACGCGCCCCAGGTGTTCGCCATTCCGGAGGCATTTTCCTTTGATGGCCTTTGGAGACCCCTTCCCAGTCGGAAGACCTAAGTAGTGTTTCAGAAAAACCTTGAAAAAAGAAATCCCTTTATCCCCGCCCCCTTGAGGGGTCGACACCGGGTGGGGGTGATTATTTTTCTGTTATTTTAAAATGTTATCACCCTCCCCCCCAACCCCCTCCCCTCTCAGGGAGGGGGAGTTTTAGGGCCAAGATATATAAACATATTCCCGAAACACGATACTAGAAGCTATTGGAAAATCCCATTTCACTGTCATCCTGAACGAAGTGAAGGATCTCAAGTCACTAAAAATACGAGATTCTTCGCTTCGCTCAGAATGACATTTTAGGACAGACCGGGGTTTTGCAATAGCTTCTAGTGTAATGCTTTATAATTGCTATAACATTTCAAACTACGGTTTTTTAACCCCCCCTTTGAAAAAGGGGGGCAGGGGGGATTTAAAATAACCTCCTGAAATCCCCCTAAATCCCCCTTTTCCAAAGGGGGACTTTAATACTCTTGGAACTTAGGTTTTCTTGATTTAATGCCATACTATTTACGAAGCGCAACACTAGCGGTTAATACAACACCAGCATCAAGGGCGCCTTCACCTGGGCCAGCCATTGCAGCCTGGGGCTGTCCTTCTTGACGGCCCGCTCCAGGGCCACCACCACCAGGCCGTAGTCCTTCATGGCCTCCGGGGCCGGACCGCCGCCGGCCATGGGGCAATCATCCCGCAGGAGCGTTTGGCAGCCGGCCGCCTGCAGGGTCTCCCGCCCCTGCAAAACCTCCTGCTGCACCGCATCCCCAGCCCCGGGCGCCAGACAAAAGTGCAGGGGGGTGGAACAGCCCGCCCAGATTTTTTGTAAGCTCTGGATCGCAGACCGGGCGCCGGCCGGGTCGAAGCAGGGCGCCAGCACCTGGTTGATTCTCCTCAGGATCCGGAGCCAGATGAGGGGCGTCCCAACTCGCTGATAAAACCTGGCATTGAGCCGCCGCTGGATGTTGGCCGGGGTGAAGGGGTAAGGCGCCCCTTCCACGTACAAGTCGAAGGGCTCGTGTTCCATGATCTTGAGCAGCTCATATTGCCGATCCCCATAGAGCACACGGGGTGCCTGCAGTTGGGGGCAGGACTCCTTCTCGCCGGCCAGCATCTCCTGAATCTCTTCCTTGCCCATCTCCAGGATTTCCCGCTCCCAGGTGTGCCGCACCCAGCCGGTGCCGGTGGCCGGCACCTCGGGCGGCGGCTCTTTCACATAGACGGGGTACAGCTCCAGCTCGATTAAGCTGCTCAATTGACAGGCGTAGCGGATGGCAAGGCTGGAGGCCAGATCCACTTCGATGGCTACCAGAGTCTTAATCATATCTTCAGTATCCTTTCAAATTAGTATGTTGCTTATCTGGGGCAGGCGCCCTCCCCTGCCCGGGAACAGCCGAGGCGGCTGGCGGTTCTCAACCTTCTAAGCCGCGCTCCCCCGAATCTTGGCGGCGGCCCGGTTCACCACCTCCTGAATCTCGCTCAATTTAAAGGGCTTGGCGATGAAATCGAACACCCCCTTTTGAAGGGACTGTTTGGCGGTTTCCATGGTGGCGAAGCCGGTGATCACGATGACTTCCGTGTCGGGATGGCGTTTCTTGGCCTCGCTCAGAAACTGCATGCCGTCGATCTCCTTCATCTTGAGATCGGTGATGATGATGTCGTAGCTGATCCGCTGAATCTGACGCATAGCCTCGGGGCTCTGGGTAAAGGCGTCCACTTCGTAACCAAGCTTCTCCAAGGCCGGCTTTAACCGCTTGCAGACGATGGGCTCATCGTCCAGCACCATGATCCTCAGCTTATCCGGACTCATATTTTCCTCCTGTATCAGGGGTATCCGACCTTAGCATTTGCTGCAAGAAGGCCTCCGCAAATTCCGGGATATCTTCGTCGTGGCGCAACTGAATGTCCAGTTGCCGGGTGAACCCGATAAGCCTTCCCACGACCTTGAGGCGCTCCTTAACGTCCTCCTGGGGCAGGTGCAGCACTTTGGCCACTACCAGGTCTCCCTTGATGTCCACCTTGAAGTGGTACCGGGAGAGAATCTTAGCCAGCAACTGGGAGCGGCGGGACCGCCGGGTCAAATCCGTAACCCCTCCCACAAAGCGAAAATAGATGTGGTTGCGATGGGGTTCGGGATCCATCCTGGCGTCTATGAGGTTGAAGTGGTAGCCCAGGTGCAGGTGCAGGTTCAAGTAGGTCTCGTTGATCACCGCCAGGTTGAATGCCGCCGCCGGGCCGGCCCCGGGAGTCGCGGCCATGGTCTTGGTGAGACTGGACATCATCCCTTTAAAGTCCACCGGCACCGGCTGGGTGCTCCAGACCCCCGGTTCGGAGAGGCCCTCCCACAGGGCCTGCAGAGGGAGCGACCTGATCTGTTCCGGAAATAACTTGGCGCCGCGAGGCTTTGCTTCGACCCCTCCGCCCAGATCAATGACTTTGAGGCCCAGGGGTATATCCGAAACCAGGGTCCAAATCTGCACCCCTTTGAAGCGCTTGACGAAGCGGGGCAGGTCCATCAATTCCGCCACCGCCTTTTCATGAATGAATCTGATCACGTCGTGGACGGTTCTACAGCCCTCCGGGGTGAAATCCTGGTCCTGGGGATCGCTCAAATAGAGGGGCGCGATGCGGGTCAGCAGACGCCTCAAAAGCCGGAACTCCGGGGCGTCTTCGAAGGCCATAGCCTGCATCAGTTCATACTGCAGCAGTTCCTTGACCCGGCCGGCATAAATGATCCGTTGCTTGGTGTCCACCGTCACCTTCATGCCTTCCGCCAGAATTTCGCTGGCCCGCTCCACTCCCACCAGGGTAGGGACCCGGAATTCCCGGGCGATGGTGGCCAAATGACCCGCCGCCGAGCCCCGCTCCGCCACGATGGCCGCGGCCTTGGGCACGATACGGGCCAGCCAGGGCGCGGTATATTTGGTCACCAGGACCGCCCCCTCCGGGAAGCGGTTCATGCCCTCATCCGACTGCACCAGGCAGACCGGCCCGGAGCCCACCCCGGCATGGACCACCACCCCGGTTTTTTCAATGAGTATCGGATAAAAAGCACAGGTTTCGCAAATATCCTGCCCAACCGGGGCGGTGGTCTTGGAAATCTGCAATCCTCGGGACTGCAGGAGCCAGCAGTGGCCCGCCTCGTCCAGGGCCCACTCGATCTCCTGGGGCCGTTTGAAGTAGCGCTCCAGGCTCAAGGCCCAGCCCACCAGGGTGTGGAGGGTTTCCTCGGAGAGGCTGGCCTGCTCTTGCGCATCCTTCGCCACCGGCGCCACCTCCTCGCCCCCACCGGCCGCGGGCCGGCTCAGGGTCTCCTTCCGGGCGATCTCCTGGCGCCGTAGGCGGTGGGGATAGTCCCGCTCTACCACATAGCGGTCTACCGGACCCCTGCCCTCCACCACGGTGCGCCCCAGACCCCAAGAGGCGTAAATCACCAGGCAGTCCGGCTCCGAGCCACTGACATCCAGGGTGTGCATCACCCCGCTCACCTGGCTGGCGACCATCTCCTGAGCCAGCACCGCCATGGCCGCCTCCTCCCCCAGCATCCTCATCGCCTGCCGGTACACCAGGGCTTCAGGCGAATAAAGGCTGGCCAGCACCTGCTTAAAGGCCTGGAGGAGGCCCTTGGCCGGAACGTTGAGGAAGCTCTGGTGCAGGCCGGCAAAGGTGATCTCGCCGTCCTCCCCGTAGGCGCTGCTGCGCACCGCCCAGGAACCGCCTCCCTTTTCCGCCTGGCGCCGGATCTCCCCGGCCACTTCCTGGGGCACCACCCCCGCCAGGATGCCGTACTGGAGCTGCCTGGCGCTCTCGGTTTCGTCGCGCTCCCCCGCGGCCCAGGCTTCCAACCAGCCGTGAATCCGCTCTTCCAGATGGTTGTCCTCCAGGAAGCGGCGCCAGGCGCGGGTGGTGATGACAAAGCCCGAAGGCACCGGCAGGGAGAGGTTTTGCATGATGATGCTCAAGGCATTGGCCTTGCCCCCGACGAGTTCAGGGCGATCCGGGGTCGCTTCTTTGAGGGAAACCACGTAAGGCATATCCCGGGACAGGTTCAAACGGCCCCGCAGCTCTGTTTCCAGGGGGATAAAGATCCGGTCGATGGTGGAATACAGCTCCAGGTAGCGGTTGGAGCTGATGAGGTTGACCCCCTTGACCATGTGCAGGATCAGGTTTTGCATCTCGTTGGTGGTGTCGATCAGGTACTTGCGGTCGAAGATGAATTCCCCCCCGGATTTCTCCCCCAGGTCGGCAATCAGCTCCATAACCTGCTGGTGGTCCTCAAGCAGAATTTGGAATTGCTCAAAGAGCTCCGGAAAGCCCACCAGGTCCAAGCCGGGCTTCACCACCCTTGTTAAAGAATTCCGGAGGTCCTTGAGAAATCGCCACATCAACTTAATTCCCCAGTGGAACAGGCGAACAGGGAAACGGGGCCAAACCGTGAAGCTTTCTCATTTTGCTGTTTTCCCATTCCACCCGGCGTCATCCGAGCCAGCTTTTAAGATCAAGATTTATCAGGGTCCGCCCCCCCTGGGGCTAACTAATGCCCGCCGCCGCCCTTGAAGATAAAGCCTATGGCAAAGCCGGTGACGATGGCGATAACCACCGCAAAAATACCATAGATGGCGCCGTGCTGATACGCCAAAGTGGCAATCATGGCCGGGAAGCCCACCATCGTCACCTTGAGCTCCCCGCAATTCTTGGCGGTTATCCGCCCTTCCTGAATCACCGAGAGGCAGACTTCGTAGCTGCCCGGCCTGACGTTGGTGGGCAGCTGAAACTCGCCCTTCACGGGAACCAGGCCGCCGGCGACCGGGGATTTCTTGATAGGCTCTTGAAAGGTGGTGTAAAGCCCCTCACTCTCCTTCATCTTCAGGAACTGCTCGAAGAATTCATTCCGCTCAGGGTCTTGGACCAGGCCCGACATGGTCACCCGCGTCTTCAGGGCCGGGTAGCCCCAAGGTTCTGCCGCCGCGGCGGCTTCCAGGAGTTTGGGGTCGGTACTCATGGCCATGTATAGGGAGGGGGCGCCATGGAACTCGATCTCGCCCACGTTCAGCCACAGCCCGCCCCTGCGCCCCTTACGCATCAGGTGCTCGTCCCCGGCCTGGCCCACCACTTCCATGACCGCCTCGGCCCCCTGGGGGATCATGGCCGCCACCGTCACCCGCTGGCCCCGGAAGAAGGCCCCGATTTCCACCTGGGAGGGAAAGACCTTAAGATCCAGGGAGGCCCCCCAGACCAGGGAAGGCAAGCTCAAAATCAGCAGCAACCCCGGGACCGCCACCAACCTTTGCCCGAAATAACCCCTGGCCCTCATCTCAGTGCCCGCCCTTGTGCGCCAGCATCAGATGGGGTGGAATGATGAGGCTGGCCAGCATTTGCACCATGACGATGAGGACGATGGAGGCCAGCAGAATTTTTAATTGGTCGGCCTTCAGCCGGCGGCTCAGGCGCACCCCGAACTGGGCCCCCAGGGTGGAACCCAGCAGCAAAATAATGGCCAGCACCAGGTCCACGGTAAAATTGGTAATAGCCTGCATGATGGTGACGTTGATACAGGTGAAGAGGATCTGGAACAGGCTGGTGCCCACTACCACGTGCATGGGCATGCGCAGCATGTAGACCATCACCGGCACCATGATGAAACCGCCGCCCACCCCCATGATGGCCGCCAGGATGCCCACGAAGATCCCCAGAATGAGGGGCAGCAGGGCCGACAGGGTCACCCCGGACTTGTCGAATCTCATCTGGTACGGCAGGGATTGGATGAAGCGGTTGTACCGGGAAACCTTGGCGGGCTCAGGCCGCCTGCCTTCCGGCGCCGGCTTCTTGCGGAGGGCCTGGAGGCTTTCCATGAACATGTAGCCGCCAATCACCCCCAGCATCACCACGTAGGTGATTTTGATGACGAAGTCGGCGTTCCCCATGGAGCGCAGCACCTTGATGAGCTGGACCCCCAGGGTGCCGCCGATGACCCCGCCGATGAGCAGGAAGAGCCCCATCTTGAAGTCCACGTTTCCCAGGCGGTAATGCGCGTAAGCACCGGAGGTGGAGGCCGCCACGATCTGGTTGGAATCCGAGGCCGCGGCCACCGTGGAGGGAATGCCGGCCATGATCAACAGCGGGGTCATGAGAAAGCCGCCACCCACCCCGAAGACGCCCGAGAGGAAGCCCACCGCGCCCCCCAATCCGAAAAGCAGCAGGATGTTGATGCTGTTGCCGGCCACTGGTAGATAAAGACTCCAGGACATGCCTAGTTCTCCCTTCTTTGTCGTTGCCCGGAATTATCCGTGAGACGCGCCACTTCTCCCTGCCCCCGGACCAGCAAAATCTCTCCTTCAAATTGCCGGCGCAAGCTCTGCAAGTCAGGGGGTTCGCACTCCAGACCGTTGACCCGGGCCTCCCCGGGTGCCCCTCTTTTTCCAAGGCTGCTTTCAGCCTCTGCTGGACTATGATTTCGTCGTCCACCACCGCGATATTCATCTAGTCCTCTTCTAGTGAGCGGTAAGCACCAAGAGCTCCTGGAAGCCGTCTCGAAACCGCAGCCGCGGCCACCCCCGGGCGCCGCGCCCGGCGGCCTGCTCACTCCCGGCCCACCGGCAGCACCACGCTGAAGGTCGATCCCTTGCCCTTTTCGCTCTCCACCTCAATATGGCCCCCATGTTTTTCCACGATGCCGTAAGACACGGAAAGGCCCAGGCCCGTGCCCCGGCCCACCTGCTTGGTGGTGTAGAAGGGGTCAAAGATCCGGGGCAGGTCCCCGGCCGCGATTCCCATGCCGGTATCCATCACCTGCACTTTCAGCCATTGGCCGTCCGGGGTGGGATAGGCCCGGACGGTGAGGCTGCCTCCGTCCAGCATGGCCTGGACGGCGTTGATGAAGAGGTTTAGAAAGACTTGCTGCAGGCTCTTGCGGTTCCCCTGCACCCGGGGCAGGTCCTGGGGCAGGTCCAGTTCCGCTTGGATGCCGGAGAGCGACAACTGGTTGCGCACCAGCTTCAGGGTATCCTGGATGACCCCGGCGATGTCCAGGGGCTCGAACTCGGGGTGCTCCGACCGGGAAAAATCCAGGAGGCCCTTGACGATCTCCGCGGCGCGCTCCGCCTGCCCCAGTATATCCTGGATCAACCCCAGGGCCTCTTCCTGACTCAGCTCCCGGAAGTCCTCTTTAAGAACTTCGGCGGTGAGCACGATATTGTTGATGGGATTATTGAGTTCGTGGGCGATGCCCGAGGTGAGGGTGCCCACCGCGGCGATCTTCCGCGATTGCACCAGTTGTTCCTGATGCACTTGCAGTTCGTGGGTCATCCGATTGAAGGCCCGGAACAGGGCCGAGAATTCTTCCGCGGAGGACTCCGGTTGAGAAATAGGGGTGAAATCACCATGGGCTATCTTGTCCATGGCTTGCTGCATCTGGAAGAGGGGCCGCACCAGCATGCGGGTAAGATAGAAGGCCACCAAGATGCCCAGGGCCAGGAAGACTGAAACCGAGCCGACGAACAGCCCCATGGCGCGCTTGAACAAGCGGTCGATCTCGAGCCTTTCATCCTTCTCCCACCTTTCGGTAATGTTCAGCAGCTTCTGCCCCAGGTTTCGCATTTCTTCTTCTTCTGCGGCAAAATTGCGATTGCCGGCCGCAGGCCCTTGGAGATCCGTTTCGATCTTGGCCAAAACTTCTTGATACCGGGTGAGGATTCTATAAAACTCCGGCGCCTGGGGGTTTTTCTTCAACCGTAGGATCTCCGCTTCATGGCTCAAGTAAAGCTCAACCACATGCCGGGTATAATTCCCGGCCTCCTGGATGCTGGCAGGTTGATGGTAAAGGAAGAAATTCTTTTCAAAGCGGCGGGTCTCCAGCAGGCTCTGAAACAGGTCGCCGGTGAGTTCCAGCAGCCGCAAGCGATGGCCGATTTCCCGGTGCACCTGGAAGCTGAATCCCGCGAAGATCAGCACTGCCAGGACGCTGAACAGAAAGGCCAGGATGATTAGGCGCCGGATCTTGTAGGTGGCTTTTTTCATAAAGGATTTTTCTCTTCCTGGAATTGCTAAAATTTATCAAGGACCGAGGGACTAAGGCAATTAAAAGTTTAATTTTGAAACAGATAACCCGGTTGCCCTGGCCAACCCCAAGAAAAGGCCGAAGGGGCGCAAGGCACAGGCTTCCAGCCTGTGATCGGGTTGCCCTTTTTCTCTCGTTCCCAAGCTTTAGCCTGGGAACGCACCCCTGGCGCCAGGCTCCGCCTGGCGAGAGCCAGCTTGCCCTTAGGATGAGCCGTCTTCTGCGCCAAGCAGAAGCTTTGCATTGAAATGGGTTTCCAAGCAGGAGCTTGGGAACCAGAAAATATCCCCCCCGAAGAATGGCCAGATAGATGGGACAGGCCAATTTTAAATGAAACGGCTTAACGAAGCAGGCCCAGGCAGCCCGAGGGCGACAAACCTTTCTCCTTGGGGAGACGCTGGTGACGCAGACCCACCCGGGGGCCTGGTGAGCGGGAATTCAGGGGGGACGCTGGTTAAGGCGGCGGGCGCAGCCCGCCCTGGGAGCGGCCAGGGAGGGGGATTTTTTTCTCTCGTTCCCAAGCTTTAGCTTGGGAACGCACCCTTGGCGCCAGGCTCCGCCTGGCGAGAGCCAGCTTGCCCTTAGGATGAGCCGTCTTCTGCGCCAAGCAGGAGCTTTGCCTTAAAATGGGTTCCCAAGCAGGAGCTTGGGAACCAGAAAATAACGCAGGCCGGGAGATTCCCCGGCCTGCGTGGTAAGCCGTCATTAAACGGTGGCTGCCCTTTACTTTACAAGATGGGCAGGTAGCGCTCGAGCTCGTAGGCGCTTACGTGCATCCGGTAGGCGTCCCACTCTATCTTCTTGTTTGCCAGGAACTTGCTATGGATGTGTGCTCCCAGGGCTTCCTTCACCAGGGCGCTCTTTTCCACCTCGTACACCGCCTCGGCGAGGCTGCCGGGCAGTTCCTTGATCCCATGGCGCTTCCGTTCGGACTCGGAGAGGTGGTAGATGTCCAATTCCACCGGCTCCGGCAAGGGGTACTTGCCTTCGATGCCCTTGAGACCGGCGGCCAGCATCACCGCAAAGGCCAGGTAGGGGTTGCAGGCCGGGTCCGGGGCGCGGTATTCGCAGCGGGTGGCCGCCTCTTTGCCGGGTTTATACATGGGCACCCGCACCAGGGCGGAGCGGTTGCGCCGGGCCCAGGAGATGTACACCGGGGCCTCGTAGCCCGGCACCAGGCGCTTGTAGGAGTTCACCCACTGGCTGCAGATGCCGGTGATTTCCCGGGCGTGCCTCAGCAACCCGGCGATGTAACTCTTGCCCTCGGCCGACAGGTGATACTTGTCATTGGCATCATATAAGGCGTTTTTCTTGCCCTTGAAGAGGGACTGGTGGGTGTGCATGCCGCTGCCGTTGATCCCGAAAATGGGCTTGGGCATGAAGGTGGCATAGAAGCCATTAACCATGGCGATGGACTTCACCGTGGCCCGCAAGGTCATGGTCTTGTCGGCCATGGCCATGCCTTCGTCGAAGCGCATGTCAATTTCATGCTGGGAGGCGGCCACTTCGTGGTGGCTGTACTCGATGCGGACGCCCATGCTCTCCAGGGCGAAGATGGTGTGGCGCCGCAGATCGTTGGCCACGTCCAGGGGCGGGGCGTCGAAATAACCGCCGGCGTCCAGGGTCTCGGTGCAGGTGCTGTCCCGGAAGTAAAAGTATTCCAATTCCGGCCCGACGTAATAAGTGTAGCCTTTCTCCGCCGCCTTGGCCAGCATGCGTTTCAGGGCATAACGGGGGTCGCCGGGATAGGGGGAGCCGTCGGGTTGCAGGATGTCGCAGAACATCCGGGCCACCGGCCTCTCCTCCGGCCGCCAGGGCAGAATCTGGAAGGTGGTGGGGTCGGGCTTGGCGATCATGTCGCTCTCTTCAATGCGGGCAAAGCCCTCGATCGAGGAACCGTCGAACCCCATGCCTTCGGTCATCGCCTCTTCCAGCTCTGAAGGGCGGATAGAAAAACTCTTCAACACTCCCAAAATGTCCGAGAACCAGATCTGGATAAAGCTAACTTCCTTATCCCGGACGACTCGGAAAACATCTTCCACTGTCTGGCAACTCTGGCAGTGCACGTTAGTCCTCCCCTGAAATTAAAGGTTATTTAGAAAACTGACAGCAATTTTTATACCAGATTTATTTAAAAGTAAAATCAAAAGGTTACCGAGAGGGCAACTTACATTTTTGTTAATTTTTCCGAATTTATGCTCACAAGTTTGTACAGATCACGGGCCGGCAAACGAGCGCCACAGACAGCAGGGTTGGTAAGGGGAAGCCCAGCTTGCGAAAATCGAGAATCACCGTCGCGGCCTTCCACTTACTTTATTCATTAATTTTCTCATTGACAATCGCCGGCCAAGATTTTTTCAAAAAAAATTCGCCCCCAACCTATCCTCCTGGGGACCTGGAGGCGATCTGGGGCCGCGACGGCTGGTTGCTCCGGGGTAAACCTCTATCTTTGAGGTTAACCTGGTATTAGAGGCTGAGGGCCGGATAGCCCAACAGGCGGTTGACTTCCTCTGCCAGCTCGGCGGAGGGGGCGAGGCCCAGGTCAAGGGGCAAGGCCAGGACCGCCTCCTCCCTCGGGTCCAGGAAGTGCAGGAAGGCCGGCACCGGCCCGGGGTGGCGGCCCAGGACCTCCTTGAGTTTGAGCAGCTGCTCCGGGGTGACGCTGGCGGCCTGGACCCGGAGGTCCAGCCTTTCCGGCCATTGGGCCAGGGCGGTCTCCAGGGGGGCGATCTCCAGGGCCCGCAGTTTGGGACCTTGTTCTTCCTGGATCACCGCACCCTTCAGCCAGAGGGGGAGGCTGGGTTGTTGCAGCCATGGGGCGGCCCGGTCATAAACCTCGCCGAAGACCAGGACTTCCACGCTGCCGGCCAGGTCCTCCACCGTCAGGATGGCCAGGCGGCCACCTTTCTTGCCCACCTTTTCCTTCAGAGAGGTGACCACCACCCCCAGGATTACTTCCTGGGAATCGGGGATTTCGGCCAGGTCGGCGGTGGTGACCCTGGCCCGGATCTTGAGCAGGCTGCGATAAGCGTCCAGGGGATGGCCGGAGAGGTAGACCCCCAGGGCCTCCTTTTCCCTGGCCAGCTTCGCGGATTTCTCCCAGGGCTCCGCCTCCGGCAGCCAGTCGTCGTCGTTATGGGACACGGCCAGCCCGGCGAACATGGACATCTGCTTGGTGTCCTGGAGGCGCTTCAAGTTTTGGGTCTTTTCCAGGGCTTGGTCCAGGCCGGCCATGAGGCGGGAACGCCGGGGCTGCAAGGCGTCGAAGGCCCCGGCCTGGATCAAAGATTCCAGCACCTTGCGGTTCACCTTGTTTAAGCTGATCCTTTCCAGGAAGTCCCGGAAACTCTCGAACCGGCCCGGTCCCCGGGCTTCCAGGATCTCCTGGATGGCCCCCAGGCCCACGTTTTTCACCCCGGCCAGGCCGTAGCGCACCTTGTCCCCCGCCACCGTGAAATCCCGGGAACTCTTGTTGATGTCCGGCGGCAGCAGCTCGATCCCCTGATCCCGGGCCTCCATGATATGCCTGGCCAGGGCCGCGGTATTGTTGATTTCGCTGTTTAGGACCGCCGCCAAAAACTCCAGGGGGTAGTGGGCCTTGAGATAGGCGGTCTGGTAGGCCACCAGGGCGTAGGCGGCGCTGTGGGACTTGTTGAAACCGTAACCGGCAAACTTTTCGATCAGATTGAAGAGTTCCTTCGCCCTGGCCTTGGGGATGCCATGCCCCTCGGCCCCGGAAAGGAAGCGGTGCCGCTGGGCCTCCATCACCGCCGGGTCCTTTTTACCCATGGCCCGGCGCAGGAGATCCGCCTCCGCCAGAGAGAAACCGGAGACCGCCGCGGCGATTTGCATCACCTGTTCCTGGTAGAGGATGACCCCATAGGTCTCTTTGAGGATGGGTTCCAGTTGGGGTAAAAAATAATCCACCCTGGCCTCCCCGTGTTTGCGGCGCACATAGTCGTCGTGCATGCCGCTTTCCATGGGGCCCGGCCGGTAAAGGGCCACCAGGGCGATGATGTCCTCAAAGACCGAGGGCCGCAGGCGCACCATCAGGGCCCGCATCCCGGCGCTCTCCAGCTGGAAGACCCCAGCGGTGTTGGCCGCCTGGAGTAGCTGGAAGGTGGCGGCATCGTCCAGGGGGATGGTGTGGATGTCAAAATCCGCCTGATGATGTCGTTGGATGAGGCCGACCGCCTGGTCGATGACCGTCAGGGTGCGCAGTCCCAGGAAGTCGAATTTCACCAGCCCCACCTTCTCCACCCCCTTCATGTCGAACTGGGTGACCAGTTCCCCTTTGTTGCCTTTGTAAAGAGGAAGGTAGTCGATCAGGGGGCGGTCGGCGATGACCACCGCCGAGGCATGGGTGGAGGCGTGCCGGGGCAAGCCCTCCAGGACCGCGGCGATGGCCAGGACTTCCCGGACCGTGGGGTTGGTGTCCCGCAGCTCCCGGAGACGCGGCTCCATTTGCAGGGCCGCCTCCAGGGTGATGTTCAGTCTCTCCGGCACCAGCTTGGCGATCCGGTCCACTTCCGGGTAAGGCACTTCCAGGGCCCGGCCCACGTCCCGGATCACCTGACGGGTCTTCAGGCTGCCGAAGGTGGTGATCTGGGCCACGTTTTGCCAGCCGTAAGTCCGGGAGACGTAATCGATGATCTCCCCCCGGCGCTCGTAACAGAAGTCCACGTCGATATCAGGCGGGCTCATGCGCTCCGGGTTGAGGAAGCGCTCGAAGAATAACCCGTAGGCCAGTGGGTCCAGGTCGGTGATCCCCAGGGAGTAGGCCGCCAGGCTGCCGGCCGCGGAGCCCCGGCCCGGGCCCACGGGGATCTGCTGATGCCGGGCATAGGAGATGATGTCGGCCACCACCAGGAAATAGCCGGCAAAGCCCATCTTCACCAGGATATCGGTCTCGAATTGCAGGCGCTGCCAATAGGCCTCCTCCGGCTGCCGCCGCTGGTCCGCCGGCGCCGCCGCCAGGCGGGCCTGGAGACCCTCCCGGGCCCGCTGGCTCAGGAGAGACTCCATGCTCTGGCCGTGGGCCGCCGGGTACACCGGGAAGCGATAGTGGCCCAGGTCCAGGGTGAGGTCGCAGCGGGCCGCGATCTCCCCCGCGGCGGCCAGGGCCCCGGGGTGGGGGATGGCCCGGGCCATCTCCGCGGCGCTTTTGAAATAGAGCTGGTCGGTCTGAAATTTCATTATGCGGCCGGGGCTGTTCACCGTCTTCCCCGTCTGAATGCACAGCAGGGCGTCCTGGGCCCGGGCGTCTTCGGGGCGCAGATAATGGACGTCATTGGTGGCCACTAACGGAATTCCCCAGCGAGGCGCCAGCTCCAAAAGGGCCTGGTTCACCTTGAGCTGCTCCGGCAATTCGTTGGCCTGGACCTCCAGGTAAAAGCGCCCCGGGAAGAGCTCGGCGTATTCCCGGGCGGCGGCTTCGGCGCCCCGGGGGTCATCTTGCAGCAAACGCTGGGCCACCTTGCCCTGGAGGCAGGCGGACAGGGCAATCAGGCCGCCGCCCAACTCCTGCAGGAGTTCCTGATCCACCCGGGGGCGGTAGTGGAAGCCCTCCAGATAAGCCCGGGTCACCAGGCGGATGAGGTTCTGATAACCCTGCAGGTTCTCAGCCAGCACCACCAGGTGATGGTATTCTCCCTTGCCCTTGCGGTCCTGCCGGGAGCCCGGGGCCACGTAGAGCTCGCACCCCAGGATCGGCTTGATGCCCGCGGCCCTGGCCTTCTGGTAGAAATCCAGGACCCCGAACAGGGCGCCGTGGTCGGTGATGGCCACTGCCGGCATCTCATAGGCCTGGGCCTGGGCCAACAGGTCCGGGATGCGGATGGCGCCGTCCAGCAGACTGAAGGCGGTGTGCACGTGGAGATGGACGAACTCGGATTGGGGCATGGTCTCCCGGTCTTCTAGTTAAGTAGTGTTTCAGAATATTTTAAAAAAATATCTGGGGTTTAGGCAGCCGCCGCAGGCTTTAGCCTGCGCTCATTTTTTCTAATAATTTCGCAAGCTAAACATCCATGAACAACTACTGCCTCACCTACGGCGACGGGAAATTGCTTTTATCCCCTCCCCCTGAGAGGGGGGAGGGTCGGGGTGGGGGTGATTATTTTTTTCTTGTCTTAAATATGTTACCACCCTCCCCCCAACCCCCTCCCCTCTCAGGGAGGGGGAGTTTTTTGGGCCAGGATATCTTAAACATATTCCCGAATCGCGCTGCTGGTTTAAACTAGATAAAATTATAGCAAATTTTATGGAGAGAGGGAATGTCTTAGCGCTTGCCCCTATCATACCGCGAAGCCTCGGGCCGGGGCAAGGGGAGAATGCGAGCCAGGCCTGGGGGCAAAGTGCGAAATAACTTCGGAGCCTCCGGGGAGAGGAGGGTTCTTCCGGAGCGCCAGGCCGTGAAGTTCAAAGCGGCCGGCGTCTTCCAGGCGGCGGTCGAGGCCGTGCAGGTCTGCGACGGCACACCAGCAAGGGCCGGGGGACCGCCCCCGGCCCGGTTAATCATCAGACATATCCATTTCATATCTGCAATTTTTTCACCCCATTGCTAAGGGGCTATTGTGGCAAGGTATCTGTTCTTCCGGCTCACTTCTCTCGACCGGTATTGTCCAAAACCTGATAAAAATTACTTTATTCAGCGAAACTTGTGCTATCATGCCGTCGATAAGAGGATTCGGGGGCAAGAACAGAAACTTTGGGGGATTTTCCGCAGGGCAAGAGGTCCCAAAAACCTTTTCTGGATTGAGGTGGCCAAGGCTGCTGCATAATCTCGGATAAATATTGTCTTTTTGGTCAGAGTTTGAGGTGCTTTATGAAAAGATCTTTTCGTTTAGTTACTTCATTACTAGTCATTATATGTTTAAGTGCATTCACGGCCCTTGCCAGGGCTCAAACAGTTGCAGACCTCATCCCAAGTGGAAAAACTTACAATCGGGCTCAGGTCCTGTCTTGGCTGGATGGCGACCGATTTCTGATAGCTCGCTGGGATGGAACTTTAACAATATTCAGATGTCCGTCATCCACAGAATCCGGCCCTATACTGACTCAAGCTCTAATGTTGCCTTCAGGCTGGCCGGTTGAGATGGTTTGTCCTTTTTCCCGAACCACCTTTATTACATCCAATAATGACAGATCCCTGGCGGTTTGGAGAAGTAATAATTCAAAATACCGCTTATCTTACTTTAAACGATACAGCTCAAGGTGCGGAACTGCCAATAGTGCCTCAATATTGGCATCGGACGGTAAGCAATGGCTGGTCACGGGCCATTCGGAGGGGTATATAAATATATGGCGAAAAGAGGGACCAAACCTGCAGTTGCATCGGACCATCTCCGTACGGTCAGCTAATCCCATTCCGAGCCCATGGAAACTATGGAATATCCGGAGCATTGTTCCATGGGAAAACGGAACCATAATTACTGGTTCAGAAGATGGAGATATTTGTATTATCAGTGTACCTCATGGGGTCATTCTGAAACGCATGAGGTATAATCCTATGGCTCAACGCGGCATCAATGCCATGTCAATCTGTAAGGACTACTTAGCTCTGGTTAACTGTTCTGTAGGAACCGATGACAAAAATCTCTGGCTATATAAAGTGGGGACAAATCAGATCGTAACGCTGGATAGCCTAAATTTGACAAGTGACTCTAATCTTAACCAAGTTTTTAACTTCAGCGTTCAACTTGCTTCATCCGGAAATGATATCTATTATTTCGCCAGCACTCAAGAAGGACTCCTGTGGATGGGAAAAATAATAAATGACAAACTTACTCCATTAAAGAAGATTAAAATTGCCGGCAATGGGGGAGGAGCATTAGCTTTTAAACCTCAACTATCTATGTTATCAGTAACGGCATTCGATATAGAACTCTTTACGCTTACACCTAAGCCTTGAGCCCGTAGGGCGGGAAAGCGAAGCGCATCCCGCCTTGAGCATTATTCCATTTCTAGACTTCGAACGTTATCATCTGCCGCCCATTCAAGGTTATAAATGCCGCGTTCCACAAATCGATGAAAGCTTGAATACGGCCAATCAGCGACTCTCGTAACATGACCATGCTTTACCGGATTGTAGTGGATGTAATCTACATGACGCTCATAGTCACCCTCATCACGGATGACATGTTCCCAAAAGCGTCGCTGCCAAATGCCCCGTTCTCCCTTCTGCAAACGCCGTGGTGAAAGTCTTTCCCCTCTGGAAATTTGTGCTGCAAATCGTGCTTTGATATCATGCCAGCGTGTGGAGAAATCCGCATCCCCGGAAGGCAAAGTCCAGATGCAATGCAGGTGATCGGGCAAAATAACGATGGCCTCGATGGTAAATGGCCGGCGTCGGTGGGCCACCTCGAATACCTCCCGAAGGTTGTCAATGTTTTCGGTCAAGAGTTTCCGGCGGCGTTCCAGCAGCGTGACTGTGAAGAAAAACGTGCCGCCAGGGACAAAGGCGCGAATATATTGCGGCATATGTTAGGCCTTACCCAATTGCTCAAGGCGGGATGCGTTTCACTTTCCCGCCCTACGACTACTGAAGCCGCGATGCACTTGGCTTTCCCGCCCTACGGCAAAAAATTGGGACCAGTAAATTTACACATCATCTAGATAACAAAAATCGCGCGCTGCAAACTCACTGCTATAGATCACCTGCTTACTCGCCAAATATATTGGTTTTGATAAGTAAATCATATAGCTAAATAAATGTAAGCCCCCACCTAACTTCCCCCTTATTGGCGTCCTCCGGAAACCAGGCCGCATGAGCCGGATTAAGAATCCTCCGGCACTTCAGGCGAATACGAGAAAAGCATTCACTCCTCCTGGCTGGGGGCGTGCAGTTCGATGGGCCGCAGGCCCAGCTCCTGTCGGATAATCTCCCCAGCCAGGTCCACCACCCATTTTTGCCCCAAAAATGTCATTCTGAGCGAAGCGAAGAATCTCGTATTTTTATGGACTTGAGATCCTTCACTTCGGCCAGGATGACAGTGAAATCAGGTTTGGCAATAGCCTCGAGACTTCGCTTTCGCTGAAAAATTTCCGGGCCAGGCAGAAGCTATCCACCGCGGCCGGCACCCCGCAGTAGATGGCGGTCTGCAACAAAACTCCCATGATTTCTTCTTTGGTGCAGCCGTTGTGCAAGGCGCCTCGCAGGTGCAGTTGCACTTCAGGGGGCCGGTTCAAGGCCGTGAGCATGGCCAGGTTGATCAGGCTGCGGGCCTTGCGGCTGAGGCCCGGTCTGGTCCAGACCGCCCCCCAGCAATATTCGGTCACCAATTCCTGCTGACTAGGTTGGTTCTACCTTCAAGATCTTAGCGTCTTCCATAAGGGCATACATACAAACACAATCCGCACACCTCGGTTTCGGCATCTCTCTCCCGCATTTTGGCAAAGTACCGATCACATTTAGTTGCATCAAAACGAACTGCTCGCGGTTCTCCGGCTCGAAATGGTTGCCCTGTGAAAGCCTTGACTGGACAGATGTCGACACACTCCCGACAGTCCCCACAACGTTCGCCAATCGATTGCCCCGTCGCTTTCAGGGGTGCATCGGTTAGGACGGTCCCCCACCGCGCTCGAGGTCCCATGTCCGGAGTAATCAAAAGACAGTTCTTCCCTATCCATCCCAATCCAGCCAGGTGGGCACTCAATTTGTGAGAAAAAATTGCGCAGATACGGTCCTTATCCACTCGCCTGGACGCCGCCACAGGGTAAGCTTTGTACCCCTTATGCTGTAAGACACTTCCTAAACGGGAAGTTATTTGGTCAAGGCGTGAATTGATTATGTCGTAACAGTGGGATCGATAACTGATTGCGGCGGCGCGTTCGGGTCGTGGCGATAACTGGTCTACTATTGGATGAAGCAGGCCGATCCCAATCGAAATGGCGCGTGGATATGCCGCGATTTCTGTCCCGCCTTGCTCGAGGATGGTGTCGCGGGCAGGGGACAAGTCGGCAATGCCGAAATAATCCGCACCCCAAAGCCTGGCGGCATCCACTAGCTCGATTTTCAAGCTCCATGTCTCCCCCGTTTTCCCAAAGCAAGTTTTAGGTGATATTCTGATAACTTGAGATCTCGATAAGGTTTAAATCGGGGTCTCTGAAATAAAAAGAAAGGAGGGGACCATTGGCGCCCGGACGGCGCACCGGCCCGTCTATTATGTCCACACCCCTACTCTTTACGTGTTCCATCGCCACACTGAGCTCAGTATCTGTGACAAAGCACAGGTCCGCCGACCCCGGCACCGGATTGTGCGCTTTAGGTTCCAACTCTTTCCCTGCTTCATGAAGATTGATCTTTTGGCGCCCAAACTTCAGTGCCACCCTTCCATCTCCGAAAATTTCCCTTTCCATTCCGAGCACCGACACATAGAAACAGACTGTTTCTCGGATATTCTTAACTGTCAACACCAGGTGGTCGAGTTGTTTGATATACATATTATTATTAAATTATAACCTGAGACCGCTGCAAAATACATTGAAATTTTCCCGAAGGCGCCACGGACAAGCGTCCGTGGCCCTCGCTTTTCCCCCATCCCACCGCTACCGATCAGTGCTGGCTTGGGGTCCTTAAGCTCCACAGCAAAGAGGCGTCCGGGCTCTAAGGGTATGTTACCCAAAATTCAGGAAAAAATTATGGTTACCGCGAAATTTATGGTACTATGCCATTAAGAAGAGTCGGCTTAAGGAATGGCGCCTTGGGGAGATGCTCATCGAAGCAAAGAGGGCCCCAAAACCATTTTTTAACTGTATGGCCAGGGTTGCCGCATAATCTCCGGTTAAAAGGTTGGGAGCGTTTTGAACAAGAGGGTTTTTAAAGGGTTAGGACTGGGAGCTTTGCTGTTAGGTTTATTAATTCTCCTCTTGCTGATCCTATATCATTTTTTGGGCAGCAGGCCCGCTCCAGTTCCAACGGGTAAATTAGAAGTAAAGCCACAGACATTACCTGGCGTTTCCGAAGCGCCGGGCACACCTCCGCCCTTGGCGGCCCCGATTGCGCCTCCTCTGGAACACCCCCCCGCCCCGCCTGGGGAAGGAGTTGGTATTTCTGGGACAACTCCCCCGAAGACAGCCATCAGTCCCCCTACAGCAAAAGAACAACCTTTGGCGCCCCTGGAAGAAGAAAGACAATATGGTCTCTCGGTGGGCGCCTTTCCTAATTTCCGGAGTGCCGAAAAAATGCTGGACAAGCTTAGGAAGCAAGGCGAACAAGGTTTCATTCGCAGGACTCCGGGAAAAAAGAAGGGATACCAGGTGATCGCGGGACCGTTTTCGTCCAAACGAGAGGCGGAAGTTGCAGCAAAGTCGTTGAAGACCAAACTACATGTTTCACCGAAGTTGGAAACAATAATCATTCCGGTTTCTAAATAACTCCACATAATAACTCAAGTTTCGCACCCCTGAATTGAATACCCAGGCGGGACGCCCAGGCTGCCTGGACCTGGTAGCCTGGCCCCTGGCCTGTGTAGTCAGTTATTAACGGAAGCAGCATTCGCAGGAGTGCAATGGGAGATAGACCTCTAAACAGGTTGCCAGGGCGGCATTATTATCCTGTCAACGGGCCTCGGAAAGTAGAAAGGTCTTAGGTTTGGTCCTGACTATGCTGGCAGTATTGCTGCCGGCTGGGGAACTATTTCTCTTGAAAGTTTTGGCCTTCCCGTTTTTAGGCTCTCTCTTCAGGGCAAATAAGGCATGGCTCTGTTTCTTACTTTTACGGTCCACGACTTTCCTGTCATTTGTTTTCCTTTTCATGGTGATTGTCTGCATATTAGATTTATTTTCCCGGGCAATGTCTTTTTTAGGAGAACCAATACTGCCGAATATTGAAGCCGCATAGGGGGTCGAATTACCGTTTGCTGCATTACGGGAATTAGAATTGCAACTCTTGGCATAGATCGCTGGGGGCGTTTGTTTCTTTGCCAGCTTGATCTTGTTGTCAGAGTTTTGGTTAGGCTTGCGGGTAACGGATGCCGCCGCATAATATGGTTGGCTCTTGCTTGGAGAATAGGAAGCGGCCCTTATCGTTTGAGAGTGGACGGGTCCGGGGGCCAAACCTTGATTTCCTTTCCCGGCTGCTACAGTCTCATCAGTAAGCGCTGCCACTGCCAAATTAGTAGCGGGTTGTTGATACGGAACGTCTTTGAATCCGAATTTCTCCGGATTCTTGGCGATGATAGTGGCCGCGATCATCTGGGGCACATAGTTTTTAGTCTCAGTAGGTAGGCACTTATCAGCAGAGAGTTCCCAGAAATTCTCGTGAATGCCCTTGTTCAACTCCTTCTGAACTCGCCTCTCACCACAATTGTAGCTCGCGGCGGCCAGATACCAGGAGCCAAACTGCTTGTACAAGTCCACAAGGTATCGGGCTGCGGCACGGGTGGATTTCACCGGGTCCCGGCGCTCATCGATGCAGCCGTCAATTACCAATCCATAACGAACCCCGGTGCCTTTGATAAACTGCCACATGCCGCAGGCGCCAGCGGGAGATTGGGCCTCGGGATTAAAACCGCTTTCTATCATGGCCAGGTATGCCAGGTCTTCCGGCAGGCCATACTCCTGAAAAACTTCCTTAATCATCGGGAGATAACGGGTGGAGCGGGCCAGTTGGCGCTGGATGATCTCTTTGCGTTTTGTGGAAAAATAGACCAGGTAAGCCTTGACCTGCTTATTAATTTGGATGGGCACATCGAATTTGATTTGACGCCCCCATAATTCTTCAGTCATTATGGTATCGTTATCAGACAAGGATGGGGCCTGGCAGGGATTATCTTGGACCAGGTTTCCCTTTAGGCCGCCACCGCAACCCGCCAGCAATACCAAAGAGGCGATTCCAGCATATAACCAGGTTTTCATAATGGGGCCTGCCGGCTAGTGGGCCAAGCTTCCCGGTTGAAAATCCGAATTTGGTTCCCGTTAAGCGTAGTTATCGTTTTTCAATCATATGCATTTTACTGTTAATCCTTTTATAAGTCGGTTATCTGTCGACCACAATCGGTATAAACCTGATTTTTACCTCGGGGAATCCCTGATTTATTTTAATAGGTTCATCCGACTAAAGCGTACCTAGTCTCATGAAGAGCCAGTTTTGGGTCTTTCCCAGGGCAGGTCTGCGACGGCACACCAGCAAGGGCCGGGGGAGCGCCCCGGCCCGGTTAATCATCAGACATCTCTATTTCATATCTGCAATTTTTCCCACCCCATTGATAAGGGGCTATGGTGGCAAGTCATCATCGCACGTGACCTTAGAAAACTGCCCTCAGCTTTTTCCCTGGCTCACCATTACCGGGCGGTGCTGGGTTGGGCTCTTTAAGCTCCACTGCAAAGAGGTGTCCGGGTTCTAAGAGTGTGTTGTACCCAAAATTCAGGAAAAAATTATTTTACCGCGAAATTTATGCTACTATGCCATCGTTGAGAGGAGTTGGTTAAGGAATGGCGCCTTTCGGAGATTCCCACCGAAGCCAATAGGTCCCCAAAACCATTTTTCGACTGCGGCGCCCAAGGCGGCCACATAATCTCGGCTTATTAGGGTCAAGGCAGGATCAAAGGAGGAGATGGGATGAAAGTTCGCAAGAGGTTATTTCCGGGCATCGGTGTCATCGGTTTAGGCCTCCTGGCCCTCATGTGGCAGCATGGGCTCACGACCCCCCGGAGTTGGGCGGAGGAAAAACCGGCGGCGGGCGCCGCGGCCCAGGGGGCGCCGCTGGAAATCAAAGTCCCGGCGGGAACTCCCGATGCCATCACCGCCATCCTGACCCGGCGCAGTATCCGGGACTATACGCCACACCCGGTTTCCGAAGAGACGATCAAGCTGTTGCTGGAAGCCGGATTGAGCGCGCCGTCGGCCATGGATGAGCGGTCCATAGAGTTTGTGGTGATTAATGACCGCAAAATCCTGGACGAAATTCATAATTTCAACCCCAAGCCCAAGAGCTTTCAGCTCAAGAAGGCCACGGTGGCCATCCTGGTGTGCGGCAATCAGGCCAAAGAGAAGAATAAGGGGCAGGGGTTTTGGCTGCTGGATGGGGCGGTGGCCAGCGAGAACATCCTCATCGCGGCCAATGCACTGGGGCTGGGGGCGGTATGGACCGCGATTTATCCGTACCAGGACCGGATTTCCAAGGTGCAAAAGCTGCTGAATCTGCCGGAACAGGTCATCCCCTTGAACATCATTCCCATCGGGTACCCGGCGGAGAGGAAGATGCCGCACCCTTATGACGCGTCCCGGGTGCACACCAATCGCTGGTAATAAAGGCATCCCAGGGCAGGCGCGGGGTGGGAGGGGTAGCTGGATGAAAACTCCGGGTGGCAGCTGCCGGAAGGCATGGCGGTGGAAAACGTCGACTTCACCGTCAAGCAGGATAATCTCGCCTATAATCTGACAATGTCGGAAGGGTAGCTTTGAGTTTTCTTTTTGGGTTGGGGAGCGCCGGTTAAGGCGGCGGGCACAGCCCGCCCTAGAAGCGGGTAGGGAGAGGGGATTTTCTAGGGCTGCCTGTGGCCGCCGATTATCGGGGCTATTCTAGTTTTGATTAAATGGGTAAGGGTTGCTGACCCAACCTGTTTTGTCCTTTCGGAATCTCGACCAACCCAAATTTCGATTGATTAAGATTATTGGGACAGCCGCTGCGGCTTTGCCGGGCTGTTCCCAGAACCGGCGCAGGTCCTCCTTCAGGTAGCAGGCCAGGGCCAGAGGCTGATTGAGGTTTAGGGCTTCTTCCAGGCGATCAGCTTCCCTGCGGCTCCGGTCCAGGTTTTCAGGGTTCTTGAGCAGGCTGCGCTAGGCGCCCAGGGGGTGGCCGGAGAGGTAGACCCCAGGGCCTCCTTTTCCCTGGCCGGCTTCGCGGATTTCTCCCAGGGCTCCGCCTCCGGCAGCCAGTCGTCGTCGTTATGGGACACGGCCAGCCCGGCGAACCTGGACATCTGCCTGGTGTCCTGGAGGCGCTTCAAGTTTTGGGTCTTTTCCAGGGTAGGTCTGCGACGGCACACCAGCAAGGGCCGGGGGACCGCCCCGGCCCGGTTAATCATCAGACATACCTATTACATATCTGCAATTTTTCCCACCCCATTGATAGGTGCCGATCCTGGCAAGATAGTACGCATAGGTCTCCCCTATATCCCCGGATTACTTAATTGTTGTCCCACCTGAGTGGGGAACCACGAATAGGAGACTGGTTTGGATTCAAAAACAATACCGCGGCACCTTTGGAACTTGACTTTGCACATAGGAGATATCCGGTCGCTGATGGTCGGGTATGGTCAAAATCTGGGGAAAGGTAATGTTTCGCCTAAATTTGTGCTATCATACCTCTGACAAGACAATTTGGGTACAAACAGAGGAACCTTATTCGGGGTTAAACCCGGGGAGAAAGGCCCCCAAAACCTTTTTGGACTGCGGTGGCCGAGGTTGCCGCATAATCTCGGTTGAGGTTAAAACGCGTGAAAATTGTTCTCGCAACTCCTCCGGCGGATGGTTCTAAATGTGGTCTCGGAATGCCTCCGCCTCTCGGGCTGATTTATGTCGCCACGGCCGCCCAAAAAAAACTTGGAGACAAAATCAAAATCGTTGATGCCTTCGCGGAAGGTCTTTACGCCGAGGAGGCCGCGGCTCGGGTACTGGCCCACCAACCCGATATCTTTGGTCTGTCAGTCATGAGCACCAACATCAACCGTGGCCTCAAACTTTTGAAAATGGTAAAGCAAGCCCAGCCCACCGTGACGACCATCCTGGGCGGTCAGCATGCCACCCTGTATGACCGTCTCTTGCTCCGGGAAGTTCCTGAAGTAGATCTGGTGCTCCGGGGAGAGGGGGAAGAATCTTTTCCGGAACTCTGCCGAACCCTGCAAAAGAACCAAAGCCTGACCGGAGCGCCTGGACTATCTTATCGAGACCGGGGAAAAATTATCCAGGGACAGCCTCAGGTCGTCCGGGATCTGGACGCCTTGCCCTTTCCGGACCACACTATTTCTGATTACCAGGGGTATTACGCACAATGGGGCTATTGGCAAATGTCCATCAGCGTTCCGGTGACCAGCGTTCTTTCCTCCCGGGGCTGCCCGGGTCATTGCACCTTTTGCACCCGCATACCCGACGAACTATCCAGGTGGCGGCCCCGGAGCCCCGAAAACGTGCTCCAGGAATTGCGTCAGTTGTCTCGGCTGGGCTACAAGGTGGCTGTGTTTACGGATGAGAACCTGACCGTCAACGCCTCCCGCATCGAGCACCTGTGCCGCCTGATTATCCAGGATGACCTCCAGATGCGCTTTGCCTTCGAAGGGTTCATAGAACATCTTCCCGATTCGACCATGAAGCTCATGCGCCAGGCAGGATTCGACCTTTTCTTCGTAGGAGTGGAAAGCGGCTCCGATCCCCAGCGGCGGCGCTACCACAAACCCGGCTCGGCTCATGCCGTGGCCCAAGGGATGCGGCGGGCTAAAAAGCATCATTTCCTGGTCTACGCTTGGCTCCTCATCGGAGGGCCGGGAGAAACCCGGGTCGACCTGGAGAATACTAAGGACTTTCTGAGAGAAGCCCAACCCCACCTTATCAATATTGGCAATCTTAAAGTTCACCCGGGCTCGCAACTATGGAATGAATTGGTGGGCTCCGGAGAGCCTCTCACCCTTAAGGAGGCCGACAGCCGCACTATCTCTGACTTTCCCGGCCAGGCCGACCAAATCGCCCTGGCAAAACAGGCTCAGGAAATTTATAAGTTTTATTTAAGAAAGCTCTTACTGCGCTGGGGCAGCCTGCTCGACCTCCTGCGGCTCATAAAACACAACCCCATGGTTTGGCTATTTCTCAGGCGTTCCCTCAAAAAAATTTCCCTGATATTACAACTCCTAAAAACCAGGCATGGCTGATTAACCGTGCACTCCATTTAGTCTAATCCGGACTTACTCACCTTGTCCTGCATTTTAGCTGCCAGCCCGTAGTACCGTTCAGTTTGCGGCCAGGTGTCCACCAGGACCTGAGCCATGTCTTTCTGGAACTTCCGGTTATTCGCCTTTATCCAAATGCAAGGTTACTGCTATGAATCACCTACTTACTCACCAAATATATTGGTTTTGATAGGTAGATCATATATCTAAATAAACGTGAACCCCCACCTGACTTCCCCTTTACTTGCGTCCTCCGGTAACCGGGCCGCATGAGCCGGATTAAGAACCCTCCGGCGCTTCAGGCTAAATACGAGAAAAGCATTTACTCCTCCGGGCCGGGGGTGTCCAGCTCGATGGGCCGCAGGCCCAGCTCCCGGCGAATGATCTCCCCAGCCAGGTCCACCACCAGGGGCTGGGCCTCGATCAGGGCGGTGTCGCTGCTGGCGATGGGGCCGGGAAAACCTTGCAATTCCCGCTCCGGCACCGGCACTGCGGCGGCCGTCAGCTTTAGCCCCCGGGCCGCCGCCAGTTCCGCGGTGCGCCGGGCCAGCTCGCCGCTCAAGCTCAGAGGGGCGTCATAGAAGACGGCCACCGGCTCCAGCCAGGGCTGCGCCGCCAGGTAATCCAGCACCAGGGCCAGGACCCGGTCGGTCTCCAGGGAGGGCTTGAAGCTCCGCGAAACCTGGCCCACGTCCCGGATGAAGCCGTCGTCCGCAGCCACCAGGGGCAGCTTCCGCAAGGCACATTCCAGGGTGATGAGGACATTGTGGCCGTCCAGCCCCAGGGGGCGGCCGGCCACCTGCTTCAGCAGCCTAAGCCTGGCCCGGCGGCCCGCGGCCTCGGCCGGGGCGAAGACCCCCCGGTGCAGGAGCTGCCGGGCGGTGAGGGAAAGATCATGGCGGTTGCCCACCAGGGCCAGGGCCGCCGGGCGCGGGTAGCCCCGGGCCAGCAGGTAGCGGAAGTCGGCGGCGGCATCATTTAAAAAAAAGGCAGATCTCGCCAATGGTCTGCTCAACCTTCTGTTCCGAAAAGTTCATGCAGCAGCCTGGGAGAGAAGCCCGTAGGGCGGGAAAGCGAAGCGCATCCCGCCATTAGCATTATTCGACCTCCCTACATTTCTGCCTCTCAACCCTCCCTGTCTGCCATAAATTCCAGATAATCCGGATCCCCTAAAACCGGTCCTGCTTCCTCTTCAACCGCCTTTGCCTCCAGAGATTCCAACATCTTCCGCGATCGAGGTTTTTGGTAAAGTGATCCGGCGGACCGGGCCATGGCGCTTTCCGGGACAGGGACCACAACCTCACCTGCCAAGGAAGATAAGGCGCTATAAACTTCTTTAATTTCCTTCACCAATTCCGTCGTGGTGAGTTCAGTCATTGACGCATGTGAAGCAATAATCTCCGCGGTTAACTTCAAAATTTCACTGGCCATGGGGATGATTCCTTTCTCTTTGACGTAGTTGATTAATCCGTCACTTCGGTCTCTGACAAGACCCCCTTGCTGAAAAACCCGGGATTACCATGGCAAATTCTCCCGGCCAAATACCTTGCAGCTCCGAAAAGAGCCAGCCAGGGCGCCTCTTCCGCGCCATTATTGGTGCGAGAGACGCCGACTGCGCCACCTGCACCAATTATGGAGGAAATCCTGGCCTTTGGTATTTTGAGATTTCGTTGGGGCCTTTAGCATATCTCACAATTTCAGATTTTCCCGGGCCAGGCGCGTTCCCAGGGCCCGGAGCTCCGCCAGCTCCTCAGGGGTGGGGATATATTTGCACGAGAAGCCTTCATGGGCCAGCCTGATCTTCATGGCCTCGAGGAGCTGGTTCATCTCGGCCACCGCCTGGCCGCTCCAGCCGTAGGAGCCGAAGCAGGCCGCCGCCTTGTTCTGGGGCCGCAGCCCCTTGAGATAGGTGAGGAATTCGCCCATGGAAGGGAAGATGGTGTTGTTGAGGGTGGGGGAGCCCAACAGGAGCAGGCCGGCGTCCAGAACCTCGGGAATGACGTCGCTGTAATGGACGCGGCGCAAATGGCAGCTGACGGTCTCGGCCCCGGCCTCCCGCAAGCCTTCGGCCAATGCCTGGGCCAGCATCTCGGTGCTGCCCCACATGGTGTCGTAAACCACCAGGGCCCGGTGGGGCTCCGCTTCCCCTGCCCCCCATTTCCGGTAAGCCGCCAGGATCGGCTCCGGGGACCTGAGGAGCAAGCCATGGTCCGGGGCGATCAGCCTGAACTCCAGGTCCATTTGCTGGAGGCGCTGGAACAGCTTGAGGATCAGGCTACCGAAGGGCATCAGGATATTGGCGTAGTATTTCTGCACCTGGTGGAGATAGGCCGGGAAATCCGGGGTCTGCTGGTCGAAGCGTTCCTCCGAGGCGAAGTGGGCCCCGAAGGCGTCGCTGGAGAAGAGAATCTGCTCCTCTTTAAGGTAGGTCATCATGGAGTCCGGCCAGTGGAGCATGGGGGTCTCCAGAAAGAGGAGGGTGCGTTGCCCCAGGGAGATTTCCTGGCCGGTTTTCACTTCGACAAAAGGCCATTCGCCCCGGTAATGACGGCTCAACCCCGCCTTGCCCATGGAGGAGCAGAAGAGCTTTTCCGGCTTGACCCTGGCCACCACCTCGGGCAGGCCCCCGGAATGGTCCATCTCCACGTGGTTGGAGACGATATAGGAAATCTTTTCCGGGTCCACCACCTCCGCCACCCGGGCCAGCATCTCCGGGACGAATTCCTTTTTTACCGTGTCAATCAGGGTGATCTGGTCGTCCAGAATCAGGAAGGCATTGTAAGTGGAGCCCTTTTCGGTGAGATAGCCGTGAAACTCCCGGAGATCCCAGTCAATGGCGCCCACCCAGTAAACCTTGGGGGCCAGTTCTATCGCCATGTGAGCCTCCCGTTATTAGTAGCTGTCAGCTATCAGCAAGTGGCAAGTTTCAAGGTCGGCTGAGACAGGCTGGGTATTCCCACAAATGAAGGCAATAACTTAAAAGCAAAGCAAAAACCCAAAAATCCAAAAACTGAAAGCTGAAAGCTGACCACTGACAGCTAAAAAAATATCTGACTGCTGCTACAACCCTTCCTTGACCATCTCCTCCACCAGGGCCTTCTGTTTTTTGCTCAGATCGGCGGGGGTCTCGACGATGATCCGCACCAACTGGTCTCCCCGGGTCTTGCCGCTGGCCTGGGGGAGGCCATAATTCTTGAGGCGCATCTTGGTGTGGCTCTGGGTTCCCGGCGGCACCTTGAGGCTCATGGTCTTGCCATCCAGGGTGGGCACCGTCACCTTGGTGCCCAGGATGGCCTCGGTGAACTTGATGCGGCGGTCCACGTAGAGGTCGTAGCCCTCCCGTTTAAATACCGGATGTTCCAGCTCCCGCAGCCTGACGTAGAGGTCACCGGGGGGCCCGCCCATGGGGCCGGGCCCGCCTTTGCCGCTGACCCGCAGCCTCTTGCCCGGCAGGGCGCCGGGGGGAATCTTCACCGCGATCTTCTCCACCTGGCCGCCGTGAGGCATGGCCACCAGCTTCTCGGTGCCGAAGGCCATCTCGTGCAGGGTGATGGGCAGCTCCACCTGCAGGTCCTCACCCTTGGGCGGCGGGGGCTGGGCCTGGGCCCCAAAGCCTTCCGGGCCGCCGTACCTGAAGACCCGGGTGCGGGGCTGGCGGCCGAAACGTCCTCCCCCCCCTCCGCCTCCCCCTCCCGTACCCCCGAAGAGGCGGCTCCAGAGGCCCTCGGAGAGGCCGAAGTCGAACATTTCGCTGAAATCGGCGCCCTTGAAGATATCTTCCCGACTGAATCTTTCCCGGAAGGCCTGGGAGCCGAACTGGTCGTATTGCTGCCGCTTTTCGGGATTGCTCAGCACCGCGTAGGCTTCGCTGATCTGCTTGAATTTTTCTTCCGCAAGCTTCTTGTCCCCCTTGGCTTTGTCCGGGTGATACTTCATGGCCAGCTTGCGGTACACCTTCTTGATTTCTTCCGCAGAGGCTTCCCGGCCAACACCCAATATCTGATAATAATCCATCTCAGCCATGAGGGATCTCTCACATTTCCCAATGGGATATTGGCCATATTATATGTTGCGGGGGATTTTTGTCAACCGCTCCATTAATATAACCTTTCCATTTTATTGAAATTTTCTTCAATGACCGTTTGTTTGCCCCCATTTCCTCCTTGATAAATTTTTCCCTTTCTGATAACTATTCCAAAATATGGGTTAAGCTAGATATAGTGCGGCGGCGCGCCGAAAATTCCATTAATTGTAAGGAGGTTGGGCATGACGGCTTTGGTGGGCGGACTGGTCGCGGTGGCTTTGGGATTGATCGGCCTTGGGTTGTGGTGGCATCATTTCTTTGACCTCTTGAAAGGAGGCATCCCCCTCTTGCTCCTTTTGGGCGGCGCCCTGGCCGTCTATCTGGGTTTTGAGGAGACCAAGGATAAGTTTTTCAAGAAGGGCGAGACCCCGGCTTACGAGCCTCCCAAGATGGGCGAGGCCGAAGTGGAGCAATATAAAGCGGAAGTGGAACGCTTGAAGTCCGAGGTCGAGGAACTCAAGGAGAAGAAGAAGAAATAGAGGCCGTCCACTTAACGGCGGCTTCCGAGAGGCGGGGGCAGGTCTGAGAGCCGCCCCCTTTTGGTATTATTTCCGCTCCGCCCGCGCCGCCCAGGGGGAGGGCCGGGGGCAGAGGCTAGCCGCTTAGCCTGCGATCTCCCCGGAGGTCACCCGGACCACTTCCCCTGAATCCGTCTCCAGCAGCAGGGCCCCGTCCGGGGCCACCTCCAGGGCCAGGCCGTGGATGGCCAGCGGCCCCTGGCGCACCGTGACCCGCTGCCCCAGGGTCACCGTCAGGCTGCGCCATTCCTCGAGAATCCCGGTAAACTCCCGGGCCAAAAAGCGTTCGTAAAGATCTTCAAACTCCTCCAGCCAGGCCTTAAGGATCGCCAGCCGGGAATTTTTTGGTAAGGGCCGCCCGAGGCCCAGGGCCAGGGAAGTGGCCATAGCGGCCAGCTCTTCCGGAAAGGCCCGGTTGCCGACATTAAGCCCCAGGCCCACCACCAGGTACCGGATCTGATCGCTTTCGGTCTCCATCTCCGTGAGGATGCCCCCCAGTTTCTTGCCGGCCAGCAGCAGGTCATTGGGCCATTTGATGTCCGGGGCCACCCCGGTGACCCGTTTCAGGGCCCGGGCCACCGCCACCGCGGTAGTCAGGGTGATCTGGGGCATCTCCGTGGGCGGCAGCGGCGGTCTGAGGATCAAGGAGACGTAGAGCCCTGTCCCCGGAGGGGAATTCCACTGGCGGCCCAGGCGGCCCCGCCCCCGGCTTTGGGCTTCCGCCACCACCAGGGTGCCTTCCGGGGCGCCTCGGGACGCCAATTCCTTGGCCAGATCGTTGGTGGAGGCTACCTCTTCGAAGTGGTGCACCGGTCCGCACAGGCGCCTGGCCTTAAGCCCCAGGAGAATCTCTTCCGGCAGCAACTTGTCGGTGGCCGCCAGCAGGCGGTAGCCCCGGCGGGGGGAGCCTGCGATGGCATAGCCCCGGGCCTTGAGGCGGTTGATGCGCTTCCACACCGCGGCCCGGCTTAAACCTAGCCGGGCCGCCAGAACCTCCCCCGAGAGGGGCTCCGCAGCGAGACGCAGGGCCTGCAACACCACGGCCAGAGGACCCTCCGGGCCTCCGCCTGGTTCTTTATGGATATTTGGTTTCATTTGGGAATCGGCCCCACTTATGTTTAAAGGCAAAGGTCAGTGCTCACTAATTTAGTGCATCATTAATTATCGGGGGCGCTTAACGTCCCCTTGGAAAAGGGGGACTTTGGAGGACTTTCCAGAAGGTATCCATAATCCCCTCTGCCTTGAAAAGTTGTGAAGAATTGGTGGCACAGGCGTCTCGCCTGTGCGGACTGAGTGGCGGGCGAGACGCCCGCCCCACCGGTCTTCTCATAATTTACGGGTGAGCTGAAGGCTCATGAGCGACTGTTCCGAAAAGTTGCAAATTTTTCATCGTTTCGGGTGAGCTAAAGGCTCATGAATTACTGCTTGGAAATGTTCCTGAGTATGTGGGATACCCACCCTAGGGTAGCCGGTTCCCGCGCCGCCAGGGCGGCGGCGTTGCATTTTCATGATTTACGGGTGAGCCAAGGGCTCATGAGCGACTACCCCCGCTAGAAAAGGCGGGTAAAGGCAGCTCCTGCTCATGCCACCCTTATTTTTGCAAGACACCCCTGGGATGTTTCCCGACCCCCGGTTCCCGGGAGTGGCCCCGGCTCACCCCGTTGTCGGTCCTGAATCTGGTGCTTGAGAGAATTATTATAGACCGCGGCGCCCAGGAGGCCGCCCACCACCAAACCCACCACCGCGGCGGTGAGGGTCGGCGACATCAGGAGGGCGACGCACATGCCGGTGAAGGCGTAGGCCAGGGGGATGTAAGCCTGGGCCGGACTGCAGGCAGGGATCAGGGCCAGGATGAGGCAAATGGCCAACAGCCTGCGCCCCCAATGAGAGCCCCTGGTTCTCCGCCGATCACCCATCATCTCACTTCTCACGCGCCAAATCCGGCCTCTGGCTCGGTAGCCTAGGCTTGCCCCCGGCGCCGCCCTCTCCCAACCGAAAACCGGAAACCGGAAAACGAAAACTGTCTTTTTATTACAGCCGCTGCCACAACATCAGGTTAAAGACCGCACCCATCCCCAGGTGCAAGGCCAGGCTGAGGCGGCACAGCCACCGCAGCCGGCTCTCTTCCCGGTAAGCCCGCCGTTTGAGCATCTCCTGGTTGAGCGCCGCCAGGAGCAGTAAGGGCCAAAGACCGGCCCGCCAGGGTAGGGGCGAGGCCGGGAAGAAGAAAATGGCCAGCAGCCCCAGGATGACCAGCAGGTTGCCGGCGGTGTAGAGCAAGGCCGCCGGCACTGGTCCCAGGCGGGCCGCCAGGCCGGGGGCCGCCGCGGCCTCCCCCTGGGGAGCTTTTTTGTCTTTTTTGTCTTTTTTGCCTTTTATGTCAGGGAAGCCGTAACCGAGAAAAAGATTAAATCCGGCCCAGGTGAGGGGCAGGCCATACAGCAGCACCTCGGTCACCAGGTGGCCGCATTGCAGATAAAACCCGGTGGCCACCGGCAGCAGCCCGAAGCACAGGGCGCCGGCGACTTCCCCCAGACCCCGCCGGTACCAGCAGAGGGGCCGGGCAAAGGAAAAATAGCCTCCCAAAATCCCCAAGGCTCCCAGGGGGATGGTCAGGTCGCCGGTACGGTAGCAGAACTGCAGGAGCAGCCCCAGCAAGGCCGCCGTCCCCAAGCAGGCATAGGCCACCAGGCCCTGGGGCCCCTGGAAAAGGTCCAGCCGCCAGGCAGGATAGCGCCCGGCCCCGGGGGCAAAGCTCTCCCGGCCGGAGAAGGCGGCCAGGACCAGAGCCACCACCCCCAGGGTGCCGGCCAGCAGCACCCCGGGGCGCAGGGGATATCCCGAAACCTCGGAGAGCAGGCTGCCGGCCCAGAAAGGCAGGCAGCCGGCAACTAGCAAAGGCAGGGGCGCAAGCACATGTCCGGCGACGGGTCCAGTCCTGGCAGCCATTTTAGATGATGTATCCAGCCTCCTTTATTTATGTCATAACTTCCGGAAAGGTCAAGGTAATTACGGGAAGGGCCTCCCGGCTCGCCCCGGTGGTTGGCCAGGGTCTTTCATCATGCCTGGAGGTTGCATGTCCAAGGAGGCCAAAGTTATTATCTTACTGAGAAGAAAATCGGAGGAGGCTTACCATGCTTCTTTATCTGGTGCAGCATGCCGAAGCCAGGAGCGAGGAAGAAGATGCGGCGAGGGATCTCACGGAAAAGGGCCGCTTGGACATTGAAAGTGTGGCTCACCACTTGAAAAGGCTTAATGTACAGGTCAGGCAGATATGTCATAGCGGCAAGACCAGGGCCCAAAGCACCGCCCGGGTCCTGGCCAAGCATTTACAGCCGCCGGCCGGAATCTCGGAAGCCCAGGGGCTGGCGCCTCTGGATGATCCTGAGATCTGGGCGGACCGGATCGCCAAACTGGATGAGGATACCCTGTTGGTGGGACATCTCCCCCAGCTGGCCAATTTGGCCGCCCTACTCATAACTGGGAATAAAGAGAACAGTGTAATAAATTTCCAGATGGGCGGCGCGGTCCGCTTGAGGCGAATGAAATCGGGCTATTGGGCGGTTGATTGGATGATCGTCCCGGAAACCATCCTTTAGCCTCTTTAAGAAGGCAAGCCCGGGCGGTAGAGGCCGGAAAAGGCCTCCTTGCCGGATGCCGGGCGATTCGAACGGCAAACCTCCGGCCCCGAGCTGGCATCCCTAACCAAAAATGTCTCCGGAAGATTCAACCTTCTCAGGTCAGATTAGTGATTTTTAGAACGATTTCATCGACAATGCCCACTCCTATCAAACCTGGATTATGCCGCAAGAATTGTCTGAAATAAGCATAACTATATGATATAAGGATGAATAATAGAAAATTTCAGGGGGTCCAGGATGCTCATCAATGGTGAAAGTCGGAAAGAGGTGGTTTGGCCGCATTTTAACCGGGCTATCAGGATCGATTTTCAGGGTGCTCAAATCACTTCAGACACCGGTTTTCTCCTGCTGCGAGAGATTGATGACCGCTTCAGAATCATCGCCCCCATGGAGGTGGTACGTACATGTGGCCTCCGCTTTTCCCCTGGCTCACCATTACAGGGCGGTGCTGGCCTGGGGTCCTTAAGCTCCATCGCAGTGAGGTATCTTGGTTCTGGGGTGTGGTATGCGAAAATTTTTGAAAAAATTACTTTTTCAAGCAAACTTGTGCTATCATTGCGTCGACGAGAGGATTCGGCTTCAAGAACAGAAACTTTGGGGGATTTTTCCCGAGCAAGACGTCCAAAAAACCTTTTTGGTCCTTCCGGATTTGTCGTGGGTGGATAGGTGCTGTATAAAGAATCCCCGAGGAGGGGATTCAGATGCGGGACACCGACCTTTACCAACGCATTTTGGGTTTGGAAAAGACTTGGTTTGTAAAAAGGGTGGATTTGCAAGTTGCCGGAAACCGTGTGGATATATGGCTTGAGCATCCTGGCGGGGCCAAGTGGCCCTGTCCGAAATGCGGGCAGGAACTCCCCTGTCGGGATCACGCCGAAGAGAGAGCTTGGCGGCATTTGGACACCTGCCAATTCCAGACCCACCTTTATGCCCGGATTCCCCGGGTGGAATGCCCGGAGCATGGGGTGTTGCAGGTGGCAGTCCCTTGGGCGGAAGCCCGGTCACGGTTTACCATCCTCATGTAACGCTTCGTTATTGACGTCCTCCAACAATGCGCCACGGTCCTGGGCGCCTGCCGCCTCTTGCGGCTGAGTTGGGACGAAGTCTGGGGCGTCGTGCAGCGGGCCGTGCGGCGGGGCTTGGCCCGGAAGCGGCAACGGCCACTGCCGGTAATCGGGGTGGATGAAAAGGCATTTAAAAAAGGGCATAAATACATGACCGTGGTCTGCGACTTGGAAAATGCCACGGTGGAGCATGTGGCCGAAGATCGACGCTCGGAGAGCCTGGAAGCCTTCTGGCAAAGCCTGAGCCCCGAGCAGTTGACGGCCATCAAAGCAATCGCCATGGATATGTGGACTCCTTATATACAAGCCACCATCAAGTGTGTGCCGGACGCCGGCGGCAAAATCGTCTTTGATCGTTTCCACATCATGAACCATATGGTTAAGGCAGTGGATAAGGTGCGCCGGCAGGAACATCGCCGGCTCTCCGCCGCTGGTGACGACACCTTAAAAGGCACCAAATATCTCTGGCTCTACAGTGAGGAGAATCTCCCGGATAAGCATCGCCCCACCTTGGAGACCCTCAAAGAGCTGAATCTCAAGGTGGGCCGGGCTTGGGCCATCAAAGAGAGCCTGCGCTCCTTGTGGGACTATTCCCAGGAGGGTTGGGCCCGGCGGTTCTTTAAGAAATGGTTCGCCTGGGCCGCACACTCACGCCTGGAGCCGATTCGCAAGGTGGCCGTCATGATACAGACTCACCTTAACAACATCCTGACTTATTGCCGCCACCGGGTGACGAACGCCGTGGCCGAAGGGCTGAACAGCAAGATCATGGGCATCAAGCGCCGGGCCTGTGGCTATAGAAACAAAGAACATTTCAAAACCGCCATCTATTTCTTTTGCGGGGGACTCAGCCTCTACCCACGCTAAACCCGGAAGGACCACCTTTTTTGGATTGCGGTGGCCAAGGCTGCTGCATAATCTCGGTTAATGAAGTCAATAAAGCTCCTGTGGTAACTGATCATGCAGAGAATCGGAGAAACCGATGACCGAGATTAAAGAGACTAATATCACTTGGCACAGTACTCATGTTGACCGTAAAGAACGAGAAACGGCTCCTCGGACAGAAAGGCTTCACAATCTGGTTTACTGGACTTCCCTCCTCAGGTAAAAGCACAACTGCTTTCGCCCTTGAACATAAGCTTATCAGCCTTGGATACCTGGCGTATGTCCTCGATGGCGACAATGTGCGCCACGGGTTGAACAACAACTTGGGATTTTCGGCGGAAGATCGAGAAGAGAATATCAGGCGGATAGGCGAGGTTGCCAAACTTTTCGCCGATGCCGGGGTGATAACCTTGACCAGCTTTATTTCCCCCTACCACAGGGGGCGTGACCTTGCCTGAGATATCCACCGGGATGCAGGACTTCACTTTATTGAGATATTTGTTGACACTCCTCCGGAGGTTTGCGAAGCGCGGGACCCCAAGGGCCTTTACAAGAAAGCTCGCGGTGGGGAATTAAAAGGATTCACCGGGATCGATGATCCTTATGAGCCTCCGGTGAACCCCGAACTTATTGTGAATGCCGGGAGGGGCCAACCGGAAGAATTATCAGCTCAGATTATTGCCTACCTAATTGGAAACGGATATCTGAGATCCGACAGCAGAGTCTAGCAATGCCCTTTGAATTTCGCCGCGGATAGCTGCCCCGATTGGTAATGTATGAAGCCTAGGGGTAGCTTTTTCCTCACTCGTAAGCTCTCTTTCCTGGGTAGGCGCCTTTTGATTTAGGAGTACGGACTATGCCGGGATGTATTAGTGTCTGGTCCGTATCAGCGGCATTCTGGATTTTTTTTGTTGCGTTACATTTGAGTTCGATCAGCAGTACGCCTGCATTCGCCGGTGAGACAGCAAGCAGTACTTTTCGAAACCGATGGATATACATGCAGCGGAATCTCGCAAATCAGGACGATGTCGATAGACTCATCGAAATCATGACGCGAGCAAAAAATGCAGGTTACAATGGCATGATTCTCGCCGACTTCAAATTCGGAGCCCTGTCTCTTCAGAGTCCTCAGTACTTGAGGAATCTTGACAGGGTAAAGCAGGAGAGTGAAAGGTTGCACTTTCCGATAGTCCCTGCCGTCATGCCTTTTGCTGATTCGAATGCACTGATCGTAAATGACCCTAATATGGCATAGAATGCCAAGGCAAGGCCAACCACCATGGGGCCAAAATAGGCCATAACCGTAAAAGCGCCAATTATCAATATTGACCAAATCGCTTATGCCCTTAGCTCTGAGAAAGTGATGGTTGAAGAGTTCAGGCAAGCATGCAGCATCCGGTTGAACATTTGCGGTTCCCAAAAGCGGCGGTTGAAACGGTAGCAGAATTCCGCCAGGTAGCGGGGCAGATGCTTTTGGCTGACGCCGTGATGGACGCCACGGATATTGCCTTTGATATTGGCGATCAAGGTATGGACCCAGGGCAAGACCTTCACTGCCTCTTTTCCCGAACCGGGCACCAGCCACTCATGACGGGCGGGCGAGTTATCCAGGGTATACTCGACCTGACCGAAAATAGGAACACGGTCGTGGTAGTAGACTCTGCGGGAGCCGAACGGACCGCGAGGGTCTGCGAAGCGATTGGCTACAGAAAAGCAAAGTGATCCAGAGCGACGCGACGTAGCCTAACAAACGCATGCAGCCGCCGCGCAAACAAGAGGGTCGCGGTTAATGCGCAATGAAAAGTCTTTCGAGAAAAGTCTGTATTACATGATCCCAGCATCTCCACGCGCTTGCGAAACTCGACACGAACCACTTGAGCCAGTCGAGACATTTCTTCTGAAGCCATCGGAACACCAGGACCGATCCGTTGGTCGCTGGTTGTTTCTCCTGTGCCTCCTGGAGGTATCTTTGTTTATCTGCTACCTCCTGTGGACCCGTTTGGTGCCGCCGGGCCACGATACTTGGTGGCATATGACCATGCAATATTTCCAGATGAATGCGATTGTTCAGGGAGAATGGTTCGCCAAGTGGTGTCCGTATGATGTCCATGGAACCACGGGCTTTTTCTCCCTCACAGGACTTTCCTCCATTCCCTTGTTCTTTTTCATGAATGTCGCCCCATTCTTAAACAGTCAAGGGCTGGTGACAAATTTTCTGCCTTATTACTATCTTCACATTCTTTTCGCCGAAGTGGTATTGCTCACAGGGGTCTGGCTTCTGGGCCGCAGGTTATACCGACATCCCCTGACCGTCTATTTTGTGGCCATAAGTATCACCATTTCCTCAATTTGGTTGGAGCAATACCATTTTAATCTTTTCATTTACCACGCTCTCCCTTTGACGTTATATTTGATTCATACGGGGTTGGAAAATAATTCGCGATGGCGTATTTTTTTAGCAGGCGACCTCTGCTTATTTACATCCATCAATGTCGCTCCCTATTGCAGTATCATTCAGCTCTTAGTAATTGTCGTCTATTTTACTGCTTATTTGATCCTATACCCGCGAGAAATTCGCGAGATCATCGATACCTGGAAGTGGAGGCGGAGGGATCTGATGGTCGCGGCCTGCTTGGGTCTTCTTGCCGCGGCCCTTTTCTATTGCTCCCTGCACGACGTGGGTCACATCTACGTTGAGCCTATGGGACGCAATCCGGACGGTACGGTTCCCTTCAAGGTCTTCAATACCTATGCTGATTTCCTGGGTATCCGCAAGTATCTGGAGATGTTTATCGGTCTTAACGTATTCACCCCGGATATCATTCCCTACCGGGGTTTCCTGGTGTTGGCCTGCGCCGCTCTGGCCCTTACTATTCCCAGTCGCCGCCTCTTCGTCTTTATGGCGGTGACCCTGACGATCTTTTTGTTTTCTCTGGGGCCAGAGGGAGTGGTCAGCACCCTGGCCTGGCTCATTTTCCCGGGGATGAAATTCTACCGGCACATAGCCTATGTAGCCCCCCTGGCTACGGCGTTTTTGTGCTTTTGGGCCGGATTCGGTTTTGATGCTCTGGCGGTTAGAAGTGAGGGTACGCAAGCTCGCCGGTGGGTGGGATGTATGGTGCTGGTTGTCTGCCTGATATTCTTTTTGGGAAGTCTTAGCCCTCAGGCCGCATTGGTTCAGAGGCATCCCGGACCGCCTTCCCATAATCCCCCAGCAAATCCGCCTCAGTTACATCATCCTTCTATCAATTCTCGGCGTCATGGCCTGGGCCGCTTACCGCCGGTGGTGGGGAATCTGGTTTATGGTGTTGCTCGCGGTCATGCAGACCGCCGACGTCACGGCGTTTCGCTACATGCTCTTCACTACCCGGGCGTATAAGCTGGAAGCGGAAGGTTATGCCTTGTGGCGGTTCACCCCCATGCCCTTTGTGGCCCAACGAAGTTACGATTATCCCGGTGCAGGGTCACGCTATGCTGAAGTGCTGCCCATGCTTCAACGTTTCAAGGGCCTGGCGTGGTACAGTTGGACCGATGCCTTTGTTTTTGCGGAATTATACCGGGAAAAGCTGCGCATTCTGGAGCGGCAAAAAGAGAACCAGCAGTTCGAGGCTTTTTTCGGATCGGAGGACAATCCGGTTCGACGGGCGGTTTCAGGGGTGAGTCGGCCCAAGATCCAGTTTTACTCTCGGGCTTGCTATTCCCCAGATGTGGAAGCTATTCTCCCCATGATGAAGGCGCCCGAGTACCAGGCCGGGGTGCCCCTATTGGCCCTTTCTCCAGGCCAAATGCCGCCGAAAGAGAATTGCTCCGGTGATGGCGGCGGGGGTGATGCCAGCATCCGGCTGCCTTATCGGGTCAAAGCCTATGGAGCCAATTTTCTCCAGTTGGAGTTAGAGCAAGCGTCAACGGAGCCAGTTTGGCTATACTATGCAGATACCTGGCATCCTAATTGGACTGCCAGCGTGGATGGCAGGAGCATTCCGGTATACCGGGCCAACTATGCTTACAAGGCTGTGCTCCTCCCGCCGGGGGGGCAAACTGTGGAGTTCCGATTTGTCAACCACTGGCTTGACTGGGCGAGTCTCATTTGCCGGGTGAATTCCACCTTCCTGTTTTTCCTGGTGCTTTGGCTGGCGGGCGGCATCATCGGAGGCCGAATGGACCCGAGCCGCCCGGATGTGGCTTACGGCTCTCAGACCACCACGCCCGTCCGCACAATACCATAACCCATGGCTGTCATCAGCCATCGGCGGGAAGATCATGCGGGCCGGAGGAGGCGGGGTCTTGATCTGTTCGTGCCGCCTGAAGCCCAGGGGCAGGTCCGCCACGCCCTCAAGGACCTGCTCAATGTGCCGGTGCAGTTCGAATCCCTCCAGGCGCGCCAGTAAAAACAAAGGGTGGCCGATTTTGGCAACCCCTCTTTTTTTTTGGTTTAGTGAATATATAGATGAATATCTATCCCGATTTTCCATTCACCAGGGCTTGCAGTTCATCCTTGCTCACCATATTGCACCTCTTAAAAACACTCATGGTTTTATGGCCGCTGGCCGCAGCTATAAAAAACCCCCGCTTTCCGGCATAATGCCGAATCAGGAGGCAAGAGCTGGGAAAAGCTATTAGCGGCAGACTTTCCTGGAATGTAGTCAGCAATTATGGTTACAAATCGCCTCGGCAGGTCATGCATTTTTTAAACCTGTAGTAATGAGATTAACGACGTTCATCCCTATCTTAGCATTGTCCACCCCTATCGTCGCCATTAAGCCAGACACGATAGATTTGAAGCCGGGCGGTAACAGCGCCAAGCGCAGCCAATATCGTAGTGAGTAAGTATTGACGAAGGCGGTTACCGTTACGCCGGCTAATTCCAACCCGCCGCCGACATGCCAGAGAGCGGGTGGTTCAGAGTCTGACTAAGGCCAATCAGGCCCACCCGTATCTAGTACAGACTGAAGCGCTGGGGGAGCAAACGCTGCACCACCCTGGCTCCCCATAGGACCACGGCGGAGGATCTTCGATAATATAATCGGCGCTTGGGGCTCTCGGCAAACGCTACTATTTTGGCGGCAACCTCTTGAAAATTGCCGGTGGTAAGTTTGCGCAGCACCTTGGCTAGGCCCTTTGGAGGGGTACTCCTATCCAGCATCTCGGATTTCAGAGGACCCAAGATCACTGACTTGAAGCGGAACTCTCGGCGGGCGTAGCGGTAGGCAAAGAGGTCAAAGACCTTATTGACCGCCAGTTTGCTGACAAAGTAGCCCAGGTAGGAAGGGTTGGGGAAAATAATCACCCCGCTACTGCAGAAGATAAAGGTGCAAGGTTTTTGCAGGGCCGGCATTAAAAGGGCCAGCATGAGAAAAACGCTATCCATATTCACCGCAAGGGTCTTTTGAAAACTTTCCCAATCAATAAAGGCGGGATTATCCTCGGCATGCACTGCCGCGCTAAACACCACCAAGTCAGGCAGTGGGCCATTCTTAATCAAAGATGACACCAACTCTTTGACTTTGAGCTGGTCAGAGAGGTCCAAGAGGCGCAAGTCCGCCTGCGGATAACACCTGGCCAACTCCGGTTCATAGGCCAGATCCAGGCCCACAATCTGGTAACCCAGTTTGGCAAAAACCTTGAGAAGTTCCTTCCCCAAACCGCGGCCGCATCCTGTTATCAAGACACACTTGCGGTCGGCGGCCATGGTCAGTTTTCCACCTTTCTAGCCACAATGGCCATGTTGCCCAGGCTGAGGTCTAAGGTGACGTGGGAGAGGCCTAAAGTAGAGACCGCCTTTCTCATCCCCCTTTTCAAGCGTTCATTCACGGGCAGCAGCGAAAGCCAGTAGTGCAAAGAGTAGCGGTTAACGACCTTGAAAACGTCTATCACATCAAAACGACGGGCGAATAATCCTCTGATGGTCAGCGGATCGAAGAGGACTAGGTGTCCGGCATTGACGATGGGGTGGCGGACTCCGAGGAGCCTCACTCCCAAGGAAGCAAAGTTGTGGGCCACGACCATTACTATCCCTCCGGGTCGCAGCAACCCGGCGAACTTGGCCAGGGTCTCTCCAGGATTGGGCAGATGCTCCAGTGTCTGGAAGCAGGTTATCAGGTCCACGCTGCCGGGCGATATGGCGTCCTCAGAAAAGGGCCCATTGATGATGTGTGGCTTGATCTCCGGGGATGCCTTTTGATAGGTTGAAGAACTGGGCTCAAAGCCCACCACCTTCCGAAAGCCCAGGCGCAACATGGCCTGGAGAAAGAACCCGCTGCCGGCGCCTACGTCAAGCGCCAGGCCACGTTTGGGCAAAAGCTTCAGGTAACGACTCAGATATTTGGAGTAAGTATGGACTACATTATCGATTTCCCGGTCGTAGCCGCCTTGGTCACTTTCCCGATATAGGGCCTCAAGTTCATTGGGGTCGGGGATAGGGTTGACATATACCAGGCCGCAGTGGTTGCAGCGAACCCAGTTGTGGCGATATTGTTGAGTAATACCACCTTCTCGGGCGGCGATGTGCTCCGCCCGCAGCGTCAGCTGCCGACTGTTGCCGGGGAATAGCACCTGGTAGTCATCAGTGCCGCAAAGATGGCACTTCACGGTGAGCATCCCATGTTCTCCCTTGATTCGCCCACAGGCGTCTGAGGCCAAAAAGTTGGCAGGACGCTAGACCGCCTATTGTCTGCAGAGGCGATCCTTTAGTATGCGCAGCAAAAAGGGCGGGTAGAGCAATTTATTACGAAAGAGCAAGGTATCTTTAAAAATTCTTAAGAGTTTGGCCCTCACGAAGGTTCGGTAAAACTGCTTCTCCCTCCTCAGTAGCGCTGGTTCATCGAAGTCAACAGTAACAATGTAGGGCTTGTAGAAGGCGTTCTGCTTAGGATCGTCATCCTGCAGGATGGTCCAATGGTTCGCCAGGCAATCATCGTAAAGCTTGGTGCCGGGCAGCGGATTGGCAAAGGCTGCCGCTACCCCATTCAGGGGGAGCTGGCGTAGCTGGTCCAGGGTCCTTTGGAATCTATCCTCGGTTTCGCCTGGCATCCCAATGATATAAAAAGCGGTGGTAAAAAGACCCAGGTCCGCGGCCATTCTGGTGACTTCCTCGATCTTTTGGTTGCTTAGGCGTTTACCGATTACCCGGTTGCGGAGGTCTTCGTCTCCGCTTTCGATGGCAATGCAGATGCTGACGCATCCGGCGTCCTGCATAGCCTGCAGAACTTCGTAATCGAGAGTGTTGATCGCGATTCCGTTGGGGGTATTCCAGCGCAGGCTCAATTTGGCCTCTTTGAGCAGTTGACAGAACTCCAGCACCCTTTTCTTGTTGAGAGTGAAGTTGTCATCCATCACGAAGAACTCCTGGACGTCATAGGCGTTCTTTAGATGGATCAATTCGGCCACCACATCCTGGGGCGTTCGGGCCCGCCAGCGGGGCCCGTGTATGCGGTGCATGCTGCAAAAATTGCAGCGGTTGGGGCAGGAGCGGCTGGTAAGTACCGAAGCCGCACGTTTGAGCCCTAAACAGTGAATAACGCTTTTTCTGGAGAGGTATCCATCGTAGTTAATCAGGTCCCGGGCTGGAAAAGGAATGCTGTCCAGGTCCTTGATAAAATGCTGCTTTGGGTTAATGTGCACCCGTCCATTTTCCCGGAAACCAAGGCCGTCGATTTCTGCGAGCCTTCCTCGGCCTTCCAGTGCATCGGCCAGGGCGACCAGGGTCCTTTCCCCTTCGCCGATGACGCAGTAATCAAAAAGTCTGGTCGCCAAGTCCTCGGAGGGAAACAGTGAGGCGTGGGTTCCCCCCGCAACCAGCGGAACATTTGGCAGACCATCACGCAGAGCCTTTGCAGCGGTCAGGAGGTCGTCTTTTTTTCGGCTAAACATACAGGTCAAGCCGATAAGGTCAGGTTGCACTTCGCGGGCCCAGGAAACCATTTCATGGTGGTCAAGACCGTACCAATATCCGCCGGCAGCCGTCTTAGTTACCTGTTTGCTGTCTAAGCAGTCCAGAACTACGAATTCATGTTGGGAATATCGCCGTCCGAAAGCGGCGAGATAAAGGACGCCCAATGGTTCGGTTACCTGGAGATAGGGCGTATGATAATTGAAGCCCGGGTTTATCAAAAGCAAGCGCAAGGGTTTTTCCCCTTCCTTCATCCGGAAAGCATCAGGCCACCGAAGAGGTGCTGCGTGCCATCACACAGAACAGACCGCAGGACAGCTTGTTCAGCAATGGCAAAGACTCCCACTTGGGACTGAGCCAATCCAAAAACTGGGCAGCCCGGTCTGGGCAAAAAAGGGGGACCAGACTGGCAAAGCTGTCCTCCATCACCTGGCACCCCACCTTGTTCAACCAATAACGTATCTGGGCAGGAGAGAAAGATTTCTCATTGTGGGCCCGATGATAAGGAGACAACTTTTCGATCAGCTTCAGTAAAGGATTATACCCATTGGGCTCCAATAATAGAACGTAGCGGGCCACCCGGGCCATCTCACCCAGACCCTGGACAGGCTGGTCCAAATGGTGAAGCACCCCCCGCATGACAGCCAGATCGAAGTGCCCTAGTGGATAAGGGAGGCGATAGGCACTACCTTGTCGAAAGCTGATCCGCGGGTACTGATCCGCGAACTTTTTCTGCGCCAGTTGCCAGCCCTCAGAAGGCTCCACCCCCACGGCTTCGGACACCCCGAGATATTCCGCCAACTCCACAGTGAAGGTGCCGTCGCCACAGCCCACATCCAGCAATGATTGACATCTGGTCTTAATCAACCGGTATAGGGCCATAGAAGCGCGTTTATTGAACAGGTGCATGCTCAAACTGGAATTGGTGCCAGTATAAATGTAGCCCTCCATTTCTTGGAGATCGCGGTTGTAGCGTAAAATGGTTTCCTTTTCAACTGACAACGGTTTTTCCCTCCGGCGCAATGCACAAATGATTAGAGAGGCTTATATAGAAATCTAAAAAAATTCTTCTGACCTCCTTTTGTCAGGTTGAGCCCATTCATGGTCTGGGCGGGAGCCGGGAGCCCTCCATATCCAGGGCTTCGCGGATACGGCCGCCTTTAATAAAGGCCCTTCTGATGAAAAGAGGCCGCCCTTTGGTCTCGTCCATGATTTTGCCCACATACTCTCCCACCAGGCTGACGGCCAGCAAATTGAGCGAGCCGAATAGGATAATCAACAAAGTAACCAAAGTGATTCCCCGGGGGGCTGAGTGCGGGAACCACAGCCTTATGATAACGGAGGCAGTTGCCGTCAACGCGGACAGGCCGAAAAGCAATAACCCCATGAAGGTCAGAAAGTTCAGGGGAGCCTGACTGAAGGAAAAGATGCCCTTTTTGGCCCATTGGAAGTTCTTCCAAAGGCTATTAGTAGAACGCCCGAACATCCTTTCCGGTCGTATATAGTTCACTCCCTCCTGCTTGAAGCCCACGAAGGCCCGCAGTCCCCTGAGAAACATGTCTCTCTCCGGAAAGCTGAGAAGGTGTTGGACCACTCGCTTGTCAATCAGGGAGAAATCGCCAGCATCCCTGGGTATGTCTATATAGGAAAACCGGTCGAACACCCAGTAGAAGGCCTTGTAAGCCAACTGCATGTACCAGGGAGCCTCGCGTTGCACCCTGCGTCCGTAAACCACTTCGTAGCCCTGGCGCCACTTTTCCACGAATTGCCCGATGATTTCAGGAGGGTCCTGCAGATCGCCGTCCATAAGCACGCAGGAGTTCTTGCTAGCCAGTTCCATGCCACTCCGGAAGGCAGCCTGGGAGCCGAAGTTGCGTGAGTGGCTCACACCAATAACCCGATGGTCCCGGTGACTCAGTCTGCGGATAACTTCTTCGGAGTCGTCCGGGCTGTTATCGTTTACGAAGATGATCTCATAGTCAATTCCCAGTTTCATGAACTCCGCGGTCAGTCGCTCATATATGATGGGAATCGCCTGACCGTCCTTGTAGGAGGCGACTACCACGGAGACGCTATGGGTGGTGTCCAAATCGGTCTGTTTGCTGTACCGGCTGTATTGGATGGGGCTTTCCAGGGAGCGGAACCAGCCAATGGTCCGTTCCAGGCCCTGGCGTAAGGGGACCTGAGATTCGAACCCCAGCCGTTCCCGGGCCTTTTCAGGATTGCCCTCCCAGTTCGGCACGTCCCACATGCGGTCCGGCATGGTTTCAAAGATCGGCTCTGGCTCTATTTGGAAAATCTCCCGGGACAGGTTGGCAATATCACGAATAGTAGTCTTGTGGCCGCTGCAGATGTTGAAGGAGAGGCCGTAATCCGAGGGCTCCAGGTTCAAGGCGGCCAGCAAAAAGGCCCGGCAAACGTCATCCACGTAAATGAAGTCCCTGGATATCGCCGGGTTCACCAGAGCAGGCAGTCTCCCTTGCAAGCCCTCGGTGATTAGGGTGGGAATCAGGCGAGATGGATCCTCATAGGGGCCATAAACCGAGTAGAGCCGGAGATTGGCGCAGGCCAGCCCACGGTGCTTGCCGGCGAAATACAGCAAAGCTGAAGTGGCTGACTTGGAGACGGCGTAGTTACTATTGGGGGTGGGAGTTGCCTCTTCGGTGGGTCGGTAAGCGTTGACCCCGTACTCCGAAGAAGAGCCCGAATGAATATAGCGGACTGACCTTCGTTGGAGAAGAAGCTCTACCAGGCGCACGGTGAGGTTGAAGTTGGTGCTGTAAATCAGGCTGCTATCGTTCTGAAAGGAGTAGGCGCCGTAGGCCAGGCAGTTAAAGACGGTCTGCGGCCGAACCTTGTCAAGCAACCGCTCTAGATTGTCCCGTTGGAGCAGGTCCCCCACCATTATGTTGTCGGCAGGGCTCCCCTCCAACCGCCAGGCAGGCATGACGGAAGCGGTGCCGTAGACTACGTCGCTCGAGTTTTGGAGGAGGCGGAAAAGATTGGACCCTATGAATCCACTAGCTCCCAGGACTAGCACTGGGCCGGGTAATTTACTGGCCAGTTCAATAGGTTCCACTTCTGTCTGTTCCATTGCGCTTCCTCAAAAACGAGACATTTCTGCCGCATTTTGGTAAGTATTGGGCCCTGAGAATATTCTGGACCCCCCCCTGGCCAGGACGGGTCACCGCCCGGATATCTGCCAGATGGTCACCTGGCTGGCCGGCCCTTGCCACCAGCGCCGCAGACTGGCCGAAGGTGAGATTTTTTAGGGTATTTCGGCATATTCGACAAGCAAAGTAGCCTTGGTTTTTGAAATAGTGCTGCTGAAAACTGCTGGATTTGTGGTGGTCCACAAGGTATTAATGATAGCGAGACGGTTATCCTCAGGGTTAAGTCTCATGGCGAACTTATCCATTACATTGGCTCCAAACTCAAGAAAATCGGCCCTTCCGGCAATGCCGCTGAACGGTAAAAAGAGGCGGTGCGGTATTTATTGGACATAATCACTGCATTGGGTGGAGCTTTTTTCCGGAGGTAGAGCATTGATTGCAACTCATTCGGGGAGAAGCTGACCTTTGCCGCCAGGACGATGACACGCAACGTCCTGATCAGCCGGTCGCTTTCCGGACAGGCCAGCACGGCATCCATGACTACCCGTAATTTTTTCATAGACTTTATAAATACGCAAGAGCGATAATGTAATTCACATGCGATACTTTACTCAAAGCCGATTCCCTCGCCTTTGGCTCCTTTTTCAGAAGACCATTGGAGGAACAGTTGACAAGCAGAGACTTGCTGTACGCGCATGGAAAGGAGAAAAACGTATCCTTGAAGTCGGATGCTCTGTGGGCAATGTTTCCGATGCGTTCCGGCGCTTTCCAGATGTTCAATTCACGGGGGTGGACATTGATCGCGTTGTCCTAGAAGTTGCCATTTCGCGTTTTGCCGACTGTAAGGGTTGGCGCTTCTTGAATGTTTCATTGGCCGATCTTCGCAACTGCGGAGAAACATTTGACTATATTTTATTCGCAGGGATATTCCATCATGTGGATGATGCGGTAGTTCGTAATTTGTTAGCTGATGTGCAACGAATTATACTTCCTCACACTAAGATTGTCATATATGATCCGGTGGCGCCTCGATCTGACGATTCTTTTCTTGTTAAGTTGTATTACCGATTAGAAGAAGGTCGATTCCTCCGCCAACATACCGCGTTACGTCATCTTATTAAAGAGAGTGGTCTTATGATTCGCAAGGAGGAAGAAGATGTGCCCATTGCGCCATCAATTTTTCGTTTGCCACAAGTGAGCCGGTTTTCCTACTTTGTCGCATGCGGACAAAATCCTCTTTGAGTCATGCTTTGTCCGCATTCTAGCTGATGAAGGCACTCAGTTTGTTGTCCACCGAGGGCAAGTGCGCTCATGAGACTCCCCGCTGGCGCAACCACAAATCGAGAAAGGCGCTGGCGATGGCAGGCGCATCCAACCCGGCAAAAGTTAAGAGCTCGCTGCGGTTCAGGCAGGTCTTGGGATAGCCGAGGGGAGCACACAAACAGCGCATGGGGTTGCCCAGACCGTGTTCGGCGATAAACAGGGCAATCCTTTGCCCCAGCCCGCCGGATTGAATGTGCTCCTCGGCGGTGACTACGGGGATGCCCCCCGCCAGGATTTCGGCAAGGGTCTCGGCATCTAAGGGTTCGGTAGTGGGAAAATGGACCACCGCAGGCGCCACGCCCTCGGTTTGAATGGTTTCCACGGCCCGCAAGACTTCGCTCAATAAAAAGCCATTGGTGATTATGACTCCTTCCCGGCGGTTGGGGCGAACGAAGGCCCGCCAGGGTGAAATAGTCTCCCTGGGATCGCGCAACACCGGCTCGCCATTCCGGCCAAGCCTCAGATAGGCAGGGCCGGTGAGATCAGGAGCCGCGCGGACGCAAGCTTGGACCTCCAAAGGATCGGCCGGGGTCCATACGGTCATGTCCGGAATGGCGCTCATAAGGGCCAGGTCTTCCAGCCCGAAATGGGTGGGGCCATTGTGCCCATAACAATAGCCGCCGCCGACCCCGACCACAATCACGCGGCTGCGATTGTAGGAAAGGCTGATCTTGATCTGTTCCAGACAACGCAGGGTCACGAAGGGGGCGATGGAGTAAGCAAACGGGAGATGTCCGGCATGGGCCAGCCCGGCCGCGCAACCAATCATCAGACCTTCCCGCACGCCGACGTTGATGACCCTCTTGGGGTCGCAGGCTTTGAGGCGATCAAAAAGCTTATATCCCAGATCACCGGTAAGAAAGACTACCCGCCGGTCCGCCTCGAAGAGGTCGAAGAGCGCGGCGAAGAAGGCATCACGCACGTAACAGACTCCGCCGGGCGCGTTCTCGGTCGGCACCCCTGACCGGGCGGTAATGCCACTCCAGATCACCCTCCATAAAGTTGACGCCGCCTCCTTTAATGGTTCGGCAGAGGACCACCCGCGGCTGGCCGGGGGCGTTGGCCCTGGCAAAGCTGTCCACCAGAGCCTGAAAATTGTGGCCTGCCTGTATTTCGGTTTCCCACCCGAAGCCGGACCATATGGAAGGTAAAGACAGTCCCGGCGAGATGTCCTCGCAGCGGCCGCAGGCCTGATAGCCATTCCAGTCCACCAGAGCGGTAAGATTGTCCAGCCCATGGGCCTTGGCCGCGGCGGCCGCTTCCCACACCGAGCCTTCATCGCATTCGCCGTCACCCAACAGCACGAAAACCCTGGCCGGCAATGACTTGAGCCGCAAGCCATAAGCCAGCCCCACGCCGAAGGACAATCCGTGCCCGAGGCTGCCCGCGGCCAGTTCCACTCCGGGCAACTCCCCGGGCATGGGATGTTCGGCCAGGCAGCACGTGCTCTCGCAGTAGCGCTGCAACAAGGCCGGATCGAAGAAGCCGGCCCGGGCCAGCACGGCGTAATGGGCCATGGCTGCGTGTCCCTTGGAGAGAATGAAGCGGTCTCGATCCTCGGCCTGATACTTAGCCGGAGAAATGTTCAGGGCTCCGAAGTATACGGCGGCTATCATATCGATACATGACAGTGCGGAGGCCACATGCCCGGACCTCTGGGCCATGTCGACCACATCCCAGCGCAGCATCCGCAAGCATTCTTCGGGGTTACGCTGCATGTCTGTATACATGGAACCTCCCGGCGGCACGCTGGCCGTCCTCATCCAGGCCGATATCAAGTTGACCCTGGCCACAGGAATGCTTGAGGCGACCTTCTGCAGCTTGTCAGCGGGGAGCCAGTTGTTCCTTATGGCAAGCACACCGAGGTGGCCTTGATCTTTGCCTACAATTCCCAGGGCTGGTCAAAATCCCCCGCCGCTAACGGGCGCCCGCAATGAGTTTAATTGTAAATATACCATAAATATTAGACCGAAGGGAGTAATGGAATTGAATTATCAAAAAAAAAGTTATAATTTAAGGAATTTTTTGATAAAATTCAATTCGGGAAATAATCGGCAATCTGCACTCATTCTGGAAATGAGGGTTGAATCCCAGCACCATTCAAGAGAAAATATGAAGCGCCTTCAAGGAGATTCCTCAGTCCAAAACACTTTCACCATCTTTTCGTCAGCCTTTTGTAAGGAATCCCAGATCCACTTTACGCTGTTGGCAAGAATCATAACGGCCTATTGCCGGGTCAGACGTCCCAGAACATAAGTTTTTAACAACAAGAAGGAGGCCCTACGGCCTGAGGGGAAGCGGGGGCCGCAAGGATTGGCCGGTAAAAATTTCAGGGCATGATGATGGGACGTGCTCGGCCTGCCCCGTATGCACTGGGTGCCGACGGGCTGGGGGCAGGTCACCCCATTACTCTTCGAGAAAGATTTAACGTATGCATCTGTGACCTGCCCCCCAAAACCTGATCCACAATATTACCAATCGGCTGAAATCCCTTACCGAGTAACTCCCCATCAAACCAAGGCGCCTCATAAGGCAATCAGGCGCGGTTTCCCCGGCCGGGGAGAAGTCCAGGACCACACCGCGCCCCTGGGCCCAGGCCCATAAAAATTTTATTCTGTTAAATTGGAGGGTTGGGCAGAAAACGGCGGCGGCTTTTTCACCAGATTTCCAGGCGAGACCACTCTGGTGCACAAATTTATCTTACTACCGGTCTTTGCATCAAAAATGGTGGACGCCAGAACAGCCCCGTCTCCGTCAAGAACCACCATATTGAGGCCGCCCCGGTCCCTGGATTGCTCTAGTCCCGACACTTTTATGGATGCCCGGTCGCCGAAGGGGACGCCCGCGGAATACAAGGCAATATCTTTGGTTAACCTGTCCTTCCCGATAAGTTCCCTCTTCCGCAGCTCAATTTTTACTGCGCCCTTATCGTCGATTTTCTCGAAAATCTTTGCGCCATGGCTAAATATCCCCACATATTACTCAGAGCATTTAACTGATTAACTTTTTATGCTGCATACTGTACGTGTTTTCCCTGGAAATAGTTGGCGACTATGTCCGGTTTGCATTGGCGACTCCGGAGATAGCTTCTGACCTTGCCCATCAACTCCGGTTGATTAGCTGGGCGTTGCCGACCCAGGGGATTGCTTTTGACATCTTGATTGAGCAATTCGTCCGGGTTGATCTCCGGACTATAGCTGGGAAGAAAAACTAACCGAAGTCGCTCCTCATTTTCTTTTACCCAGTTTTTCACCTTGAGGGAGCGGTGGACCGGGTGACAGTCGACGATGAGATATAGCCGGCGATCACTTTGACGAAGCAAGCGTCGGAGAAACTCTAAGAAAATTTGGGTAGTAAAGCGCTCTTTGAAAACCATGAAGTTTAAGCGCCCATGGTTGGTAATGGCAGAAATGATGTTGCAGCCGAAGCGCTGTCCAGTGGCCAAGATCACGGGCGTCTGACCTTTAAGGCCATAAGAGCGTCCCACGGCATGGTCTGACCGCAGCCCCATTTCATCACCCCAGTATATTTGGGCCTTCTCCCTCTGTGCCTGGCGGCGAATACTGGGATACTCTTTCTCCAGCCATTGCTGGACCTGCTCCGGATTTTGTTCCCAGGCCCAGCGCGCCGGTTTTTGCGGGGTAAAGCCCCAGCGTTTGAGATAGCGCCCTACGGTCCAGACTGACAACTGTAAACCAAAGCGGCGTTTAATGAGGAGCCCCACCGCTTCCCGGGTCCAGAGGTAAAAGGGCAATTTTAGTTGCTCCGGATGATGATCAATGACCGTCTTGGCAATTTGTGCAGCCTGCCAAGGCTGGAGCTTTCCTCCTTTCGGACGGCCTTTCCGTTTCGATTTGAGCGCTCCTGGACCCTGAAGGCGATACGCTTTAACCCATCCGCAGATGGTTTGCGGCGTAACTCCAAAGAGCTGGGCAACTTCCTTTTGCTTTTTACCGGCCAATACCGCTTTAACGGCTAATTGGCGAAGATGTTCTTGCGCAGATGACGATATGGAGCGAGCATCGACTTTTTGCAGGCAATATCTATAGCCTATGTCCCTAAATAAGTTAAGCTATTTATTGCACTGGGTAATAATAACTCAATGGCATGGACGATACCTTTTTGAGAGCGGCGTTATTATTAATCTCCAAACGGTGCAGCAGGGGGTGCAGTTGAATATTGTCCCCCAGGGTTTCAAGATTACCATGAAATAGAAAATGAATACTCTCCGAGGGTATATTATCGGTGTCATTATCATAATCGCGGTCGTGCTTGGCATCGCTTGGTTCTATAACGGCGGTGAACACTTTAAGGGCGTGTCTTCGGTTTGTTATGGATTTTTGCTCGGATGGCTGTCTGGTGCATTCATAGCCATTAACACAAGGGGGGTAGGAGTCCCGTCCGGGGGGATGGCTTTTGGGGCCGCGAAAATATGGGGCACCAAGAGCTACCGGCAGGGGACCCGGGAGCCCGGCTGGCAGGACCGGACCCGCTCAACCCATGTCATTACCTTTGACCGGCGACCTTCCCTCTCAAACGCATTGAACGAAACCCTCACGCAAGATTTAAATGCTTTTCTACAGACCCAGACTTTTCCTGATCTCTACAGGGCTTACGCCTGGAAAAATGATACATACGCCAACGGCTTCCCCGACATCTATGGCCTTGAGTCCCGGTTGGTCATGATGGACCAGACCAGTGGGATAACCCTCTTAGATGTCAAATGCCTAGCGAAATGGGGCGCGATGCGCAACCCAGGACGCATTTCCAGGGAAGTGCCGTGGCTTCCCTCAAACAGGCGTTTCCCTGGCCGGGTCATAATCCTCTATCTCAGAGTTCCCCGATTTGCCAGTGTCTCCCCTTTAAACTGTCTTTCCGGTGCCTTATTCTGATTCGCCTGACATTCTACGGTTCCAAAGGCCCTTGGCCTGCTCGCAGCTGGTGCAACCAGGCCCTCATTCCGGATGGAACCAAGGTTGTGCAAAGGCGGAGGACATCTGCGGCAGCTGCTCTCTGATGGGCCTACTTTGGGAAATAGTCTGTCTAAGTTTGATAAGTTGGGATGATCGATTTAATATTGCACCAGCCGGGCCTCGGGGTGCCAATGGTTTTTGACACTCAACCGCCTAGCCTCTCGCCAATATTCCTTGATTTCCCCCACACTGAGAGGTTGAGCGCCATATCCAACTTGTCTCACCTCGTGCAAAATTTCCGATGGCACCTGCAATTCACCGAGAGGTAGGTTGCCGGCCTCCCGGGTCTCGCCAAGAATCACCACCACGGGCTTGCCGTAATGGCGCCCCGTCTCGGTCCAGGTGATGGTGACCGGATAGCTGATACAGCCGTTTCTATCCAGCGCCTCACAATAAGCGTCAAATTCCGAGAAGATCGCCTTAACGTCTTTGAGTATCATTTACGGTCTCCTATCCTTTTGTCGGCGGGCCTGTCGATGGATCTCTAGCTGAGGTGATTGCAAGCTAATTTTCATGTTATATTAGAAATTGCGTTTCCATAATATCTTTCTTTGGTGAATTAGGAGTTAAAAACCCTGATGGTCGCATAAATATCATCTGGGGTTCCTATTAGGTGGCTCTGCCAAGCCTCCTCATTGTTCTCTCCAACTCTCACCTGTATTATAGCCATCCGATAATCAAAATATTTCATTACTTCAGACTGGGGTTTGAATCTTGCCATAGTATTATTTCCTTTTATATTAAATATTCAATATCTCTGTACGTCTGGGCAGTTAAATTGCCTCTGAGTAAATCTTTGGTCACCCCATGGATGTCTGATATTGACGCTAGCGGTCCCCTTTCCGAACTATCACCTTCGACACAAGCGATCACCGGCAGTTACGGCTGCGGCGGCCAAAGGAGCATTTTGACTGCGGCCAATCTTCCTTGACTACCAGGAGTCGCCCGCCTACCAGCCGGCCACTGAACATGGAAATGGCCTTTTGGCCCCCCTCTTGGGTTTCCATAGACACAAAGCCGAAACCACAGGTCTGTCCGTTGTGCAGATAAGTGATAATCCTGGCTGAGGCTACCAGGCCGGCCTCAGAAAAAAGGGTCTGCAACTGTTCTACGGTCATTTGATGGGGGAGGTTGCCCACGGATAATCTTTTACTCATGATCTCTCCTCACCGATCTCACTTACCAGGCCTTCTGCAAGCGGAGTCATTTCGTCCAGGCTTTTTAAGTTCCCTCTGCAGCGGCCTCGGGCATTTCCTCCGCCGGCGAGGTAGTGGTTTTGCCGTGGCGAATGTTGCATTTTTTCGTCGTTCTTCTCTTTTCGGGCTATCTCTTTGGCGCGCTTTTGCCAGCCATAACGGTTTCGTGCCAAATTCTACCTCTCTAAGCTCAAAATGCCGGAACTCCAGGATTCAGAGACCGCCGGAGTTCCGATCATCAGGGGTTACCGCCTAAAGTTTCACTACGTTTTGGGCCTGATCGCCCTTGGGACCCTTGACTACCTCAAACTCCACTGCCTGGTCTTCACTCAAGGAGCGGAAGCCCTCGCCCTGGATGGCGCTGTGATGCACGAAGACATCGGGGCCGTTATCCCGGCAGATGAAGCCAAAACCCTTGGAATCATTAAACCATTTTACCGTACCAGTTTCTTTCATTATGAAACCTCTTTCTTTGATACTGCAAAGATATACCCGCCAAAAAAGCAGGGCGCACAGCAGTCAGGCAAAAAAAATCGGCCGGGAGACTTAGCAACCCATCCGATCATTGTCCAGGACTCATGGCCCGGCTTTCAGTCTGACATGCTAAACTGCATACATTCTACAAGAAAATTGCTCAATGTCAAGCTAATTAAAATAAACGCCTGCAGCCCCTTGCGGTCTCCCATTGAGCCCCTAAAATAATTGGGGGATTATTCCATAAAGCACTCGTCCAGGGACTTAGGCGAAAAAAATAGAATTTACTCAATATATAAGTTAAATTATTAAGTTAAGAGAGGAATAAGGAGTACTCTATGCGCAAGCGCATTATCGGTCATGGCCCTCGTGATGTCTCAGCCGCCGAGCCGGGCTGGCTAGACCTTGAACACTTGGCACAGGTCGAAATCACCTCCGAAGATGCCGACTACCCGATTGAATCGGCACTGATTTCGGGTATTGGCTCGGGTTGGCGGGCCGCGCAGCCTGGGGAGCAAACGATCCGCCTCCTGTTTGCTGAGCCGCTGAGACTCAAACGGATCCACCTGGTGTTCTCTGAAGGTGAACTGGAGCGCACCCAAGAGTTCGTTTTACGGTGGTCACCAGACGGCGGTCAGTCGTACCGAGAGATTGTGCGCCAGCAGTACAATTTCAGTCCGCCGGACGCAGCGCGCCAGGTCGAAGACTACAACCTCGATCTCGACGGTGTAACGGCGCTTGAATTAAAAATTGTTCCGGACATAAGCGGTGGTGGCGCCCGTGCATCGCTGGCGCAACTGCGCGTTGCCTAGTTATCAGACTGACTTCGACTATTAGTGCCAGGGGAACAGCCTAACAGATCGCGGCAGCCTACGGCGCCGGATCAAAGGAGAGTGAAATGAACGAACAGGAAGCCAAAAAGGAAATAGCACAAGCAAAAGAGGAACTTCTGAAAGCGAAAGCCAAACTAAAAGAATTAAACGCTAAACTAATGGAACTCTCGGAGGTGGTGGAAAAAATAGAAGCCGCGCAAGGCCGGCTGCAGAAAGTAGAAGAGAAACTGTTTCTCGAAAGTTTTAGCAAAAAATCGTCTTTCGACCGCATCGGTAATGAAAAAGATTAGCAGGGCTTGAAAAAGCAGCGTAACCCTGGCCCAGGCATTCACTATCATTTATCCTGGATAGCGCTGGAGGAAGAGAGTTCCAAGGGGGTTTCCGATAACCTGCCCTGGAGCGCCGCGGGAACCTCTAGCTGCCGTTCCTTGATGATGGCCGTGGCCTTTTCCCGCACTATCTCTCTCATGTCGAAAAGGTCCTCTCCCTCAACGCAGGTCACGAAATATTGCTTGAACCGTGTCGGGTTTTGTCTCCACATCCCGAGCAACTGGGTCCAGACCTGACGCCGGTACGACGGCCGCAACCCTTGCCACCAGAGGATTTTAAAAAACGCCTTAATTTCGATTAATATCCGGCGCCAAGTCAGTCCCTGGTCGGGGACGCGGTCCTTTGGCAAGGCGCCCCCTGCGGCGACCGCCTGGGCCCGGCGAACCGGCCGCATGGCCAGATAATAGCGGTAGGCCCTCGCCAGGTAACGGGATGGTTCGTACAGGTAGTCCCAGGCCTCGACGTATTCCTGCATGATCTCGGCTTCCGGTCGGTCAGGTTCGTAGTTCAAGGCTGAGAAGGTACCCGCGTCATCTCCCACATCCAGGCGCAGCCGCCCTTCTTTCTCCAATCGATGCCACAGGCTGGTATGCGGCGAGGCCTGCAGGACCCCAAGCATGGCCACGGGGATGTCAGTCTGTTCTATAAAGGCGCAGATGCGTTCGCCGGCCCCTTTCGTTTCCCCGTCCAGACCGATGATGAAACTGCCAATAACCTCCATGCCATTCTTCTTGAGGGTGTACAGCGATTCTAGGAGCGGGTTCTTGATGTTGTGATATTTGTGGCTGGTTTGCAGTACATTCTCATCCGGAGACTCGATCCCGATAAAAACTTCCCTCAGGTTGGCCGCGGTCATGAGGTCGATCATTTCCGGATCCTGCCCCAGGTTCACCGAGGCCTGCGTCAAGAACCTGTAGGGTTCACCCCGACTCCTCAACCAGGGGGTGAGTTCTTGCAGGAAGGCCCGGGCGTGCTTCTTACTGCCGATGAAGTTATCATCGCAAATGAACGCGGATCCCCTGGCCCCTAGCCGGTGGAGGGTCTCCAGTTCGGCGATGACCTGCTTCGGGGTCTTGTAACGGGGCGTGCGTCCGAAAAGGTTCACCACATCGCAAAATTCGCAGTCAAACGGGCATCCCCGGGAAGTCTGAATCGTAAAGGTGACGTAATCTTTCAGTTGCAACAGATCAAACCGCGGGATCGGTGAGGTCGTCAGGTCCGGCTTTTCGCGGTTTTCGATTATCCCGGTCTTTCCGTGTCTCATCGCCTCCAGAAGCAAAGGAATCGTATTCTCGCCCTCGCCCCGCACCACAAAATCACATCCCGCCTCCAGGACGGCCTCAGGGAGGGAAGTGGGATGGGGTCCTCCGGCTACGACGGTTTTGCCGCGGCGCTTGGCTTCTCTCACCAGGGCCAACAAGCCCGCCCTTTGAATGTACATGGCCGATATCAAGATCAGATCGGCCCACTGCCAATCTTGTTCGGTCAGGCTTCTGGTGTTGAGATCCGCCAGACGCAGTTCCCATTCCGAGGGCAGCAAGGCTGCCACCGTAAGCAAACCCAAGGGTGGATTAACCGTTTTAGCACCCAGGAGCCGGCAAGATTTCTGGAAACTCCAAAAGGAAAGGGGAAATTCGGGACATACCAACAAAGCCCGCATAGCTGTAAAACTCCTCACTAACTGATAGTCGGCGGCAACCAGACGCTGGCTGCCTTAACTTAGGTGATCTGAACTATTTTTCGAACTTCGCAACCATCCTCCTTGCGAAATTAACCCGACTTGTGAGAAGCATGATATCACAAAACTTTCCCAAAACCTCTCTCCGCAGTTTTTAGACGCCAGAGAAGATCAGTCCAGATCTGATTTCCAGCCTAATAACCCGAATAGCACCGATTGATAATGATAAGAAATGAAAGGCGAGGAGAAATAAACCTACTACGTCGCCTGGAGGCATCGACTCTGCTCTCAACCTTATTATCTGGTGGAGCGGGTATTTAGCTATTTTAAAAGATAAGCCAAGATAGCGAAGTCGAGTAGCGTGGGGGAATCTCACCCCCACGCCCTCACAGATCCGTACATGAGCCTCTCGGCTCATACGGCTCCTATCGACCAGCCGCAATTACCTGGCCTTGCCTTACCCAATGGCTCCTCCCATTGCTGGTTGGCCACCAAATAAGGCTGATCGATACAACCCCTTCGCTCCATCCCCATTACGGGACTTCCTCGCTACTACGGGTTGTTCCGCCCCTGTGCCCCGCCTCGGTACTCTCACTCTCATGGGTCCTCCACTTGAGTTTCTCCCTTCACATCGGGACGACAGGTTCCCACGTTCCGCACAAGAGCCTGGTTCAGGTTCACGCTACCTTTATGCCGGACGCCACCCAGGCAGTAAGCAGGTTCCCCCTGGGTTTGTCCTGGAGTCAAGATAGCCTCCAGTTTTGACGTCGTCTTTAGTGTTTCGACACCTCATCAGTGGTTCGCTGGTGCTCGTCTCCCTGAACCTCACCTGCCACGGTCTTTAGCCATGACTTTCCCTTAACGCGCACCACCCTGGCTCTTTACCAGCGCAGCTTAAGGTGGTTTGGAGCCTGCTCCTGCAAGCCGGCTCCGGGGGGTCTGCCCCCATCTCTCGCGCAGTTGCGCACGCCTTCCCTATAACACCAAGCGCGCTCGTGGCGCACTATCTTGCTACTTTCAAAACTTTTTAAAAATTGCCAAAATTTCAAGGTCCTTCCGGGTTTAGCGTGGGTAGAGGCTGAGTCCCCCGCAAAAGAAATAGATGGCGGTTTTGAAATGCTCTTTGTTTCTATAGCCACAGGCCCGGCGCTTGATGGCCATGATCTTTCATAAAAGGAGATTATATGGCAACCTTGGTCACCGTGCTCAAAACATGGTTGTGGGACCTTGCGTCCAGGGAACAATTCTAAAAAGGTCTCTCTTCTTTCGGCCAAATCATCTTGTGGGAGCCAGGATAGCACAAATTTCCATCAAATTATATCTTTCCCCGCAGGTTTTGAACATAACACCGCCTTGGTTCGGAGTTTTTGGTATGGCGTGGGACTATGAACCCCAGGCCATCACCGCCCGATGATAATGGACTAAAGGAAAAGAAGAGCGAATTACTCGCCACGAATGGGACTTATCGGTGGAATGGGAAAAATTGCAGAGATGAGAAGGATATCTGGTAATTTTCATCCTCTGATAAGTATTCGGACAATAGCAGAACTCAACAATTTCAATCTTCAGCTGCCGCTTTAATCACCCGATAATAAGCGTTGCCATGGCCAACGGTCCGGTTGCGAACACTCCGTTTAGACGAGGCGACCATGGCCAGAGGCTTGCCACCTCGCGCAAGATAGCGTCTTAAGAAAAGCGGCCTCTGGGGAGGAACACAGAGGGCACCTCGAGAGCGATTCCGTTGCTGGGTTGGCCCTACCAGTCCGAAAAGTACAGATTAAAATATCAGGGATTCCCCGAGATAAAAATCAGGTTTATTCCAAGGCTTTCCCAGCCTTTTCCCAATTGCCTTAGACCCCAGGATGCTATTATTTTCATCAGATTGGGGATTTTTTACCCTACTGACAAGAGAGATCGGATGGTTTAAAGCGGGGCTCTCGCTTCTCCTGGGCTAAGCTCAGGAGTACCCCGGTTTCTCCCGGCTATTATTTGGTTCTTTGGCCGATTGGCCAGTTCCAGGAGGATGGCACTATGTCTTCTTTCAGGTCTTGGCATTTTGTTTTGGGGAAACTGACCTTAAGCAAGTTCCTCCAGATGAAGTTCAACAATTTTCTTTTCCGGTTTCTGCCCTTCTTCCTTTCCCGGTGGTACATCGCCTGCATGGGCCGCTTTTACTACCTGCTGAACTGGCGGGATAAGGCCCTGATCGCCAAGACCATCCGCCACGTTCTCCACGGCAGGATATCCTCCGAGGAGGTCCACCAGAAGACCAAAGGGGCCTTTGGGGGGATCTTCGACCATTATCATGAAAAACTCTTCGTCGGATATTCCAACTTTCCTAAGTTACTGGATTTCTTCAGGACCCAGGTATGTTTCCAAGGTGAGCAAAAGCTAAAGGAAACCCTGGCGGCCAGCAAGGGCGCCATTCTGGTAACCGGTCATTTCGGAGCGGTGGAATTACTGCCGGGCACCCTGGCGGTACACGGCTTCCCCACCTCCATGATCTGCCGCTTCCAGACCAACCGACTCCGGGAAGCCCTGGGTCGCCGGGCCGAATGGATCGGCTTGCACCTGATCGACGCGGATCAAGGGAACAGCTTCCTCGCCGCGGTAAAGGCCCTCAAAGCGGGGAGGATCCTCATCACCGAGTGCGATGAATTCGATGAATGGCGACCGGACCCGAACCAGGGAACCTCCTTTCTCGATCGCCGACTTACGGGGGACCGCACCTTGGACATTTTGAGCAAGCGCTCCGGCGCCCCGGTGGTCGCCGCCATGGTGAAACGAGATGGGGGGCAACAATATACCTGTCACCTCACCGCGCTGGACAATGGCGCCGCTCCGGTAAATATGTCTATCAGCCAAAGGTGTCTCATGATCCTGGATGGTTCGGTGAAGGCCCATCCGGAGCAATGGTATCAATGGAAGAAGTTTGGTAAACTGATCAACATTGACCCGGGGGTGGGGCATGATCGTCCGAAAGCTGGATATTTGGCACCTAGAATTGGCATTTCTCTACCCGATCAGGCATAACCTGGTCACCCACCACGGGTCCGAAAACCTGGTGGTCAAAGTGACCGCCGACAGCCCCCAGCCGGGGTATGGGGAAGGGGTTCCCCGGAGCTTCGTCACCGGAGAAACCCTCCCGTCCAGCCTCGCCTTCCTGACGGGGACCCTGGCCCCTGCCATTGTAGGGAAGGAGTTCGCTTCACCCTCGCAGCTTCTGGAGGCGTTGACAGAGCTGTTTCGCCAAACAGCCGGGGAGCGGCATCCCGGGGCCTTTTGCGCCCTGGAAACCGCGCTGCTGGATGCCGCCGGCCAGGCCTGGGACCTGCCTCTGCAAGCCTTCCTCGGACCCAAAGGAGACGCCCCCCTGATCTACAGCGCGGTGATCCCCATGGGGACGCCGGAGAAGATGGCTCAATTCCTGTACCTGGCGAAAAAACTGCAGATGTCTTTTCTGAAGCTGAAGGTGGGGAGCCCCGAAGACCTGGAAAACCTCAGGCTGGCCCGGGAGATCCTGGGTTGGCAGGTCGATATCCGGGTGGACGCCAACTGTGCCTGGAGCGCCACCGAGGCCGTCCAGCGCCTCCGGGAGATGCAACCTTACCGGATCAGCGCCGTGGAGCAACCAGTGGCCAAGGATGATCTGGAAGGCCTGCGGGCGGTGAGCGCCGAGGCCGGGCTGCCCGTCATCGCCGATGAGTCATTGTGCCACGAAGGGGACGCCCAAAGATTGATCGACCTCAAGGCCTGCCAGATCTTTAATATCCGCCTGTCCAAATGCGGCGGCCCCGGGGCCGCCGCCCGGATCAGGCGGATGGCCGCGGCGGCCGGGCTGCGTTGCCAGCTGGGCTGCCACGTGGGAGAAACCAGCATCCTTTCCGCCGCCGGCCGCCACTTCGCCGTCTGTGCCCCGGCGCCGGCCTATTTGGAAGGCTCCTTCTCGCCTTTCCTGTTTGCCCGGGAGCCGGTGGCCCAGAGCGTCATTTTCGGACCCGGAGGAGTGGCCCTGCCCCTTCCCGGCCCAGGCCTGGGGATCGAAGTTCTCGAGGCCGCCTTGCCTGATCTCGCCCTCGCCCACTTCCAACTGGGCGGCTAATCGCCGTTAAAATCAATTTTCTCCAAGAATTACATATCCCACCTCAGCAAGTAAATATTCCATCACTGTTAAGCAACAGATCACTCCTATGGTCAAAACCAAGTAGCCAAGCCCCCCAGTATTCATTTTCGTAAATAATCCAAGCCCGCCGACTATTCGTGGTTCTCTTTCTGGGTGGAACTGCAAGGAATCAAATCCAGGTACATAAGATGGGGGCCGATGTGCATTAGCTTGCCACTATACGCCCTTCCGCTAATCTTTCCATATGATTTATATATTGAAAAGCCTTTGCAAATGTAATTCGGATTTGGCAATTTTCTCGAAAAATTGAAAAATCTCAGGGGCGATCATATTTCCCCGGGGAGAGGGAGTCCCAGCCCGAGGTTCCCGGATTCAGACCAAAGCCAGAGGTGCGGAACCGGACGGTGCTGACGCCAGAAGCAGCAAGCATTGAGGAATCGGCACGGGATGACGTGGCTCTGCTCCTGGCCGACCTCGCCCGCCGCGAGCACCGGCACCCTGAAATGCGCCCCCAAACCTCCCTTCGGAAAGATAAATCTACGGCGCACAGGGCCACTCACAGCCCCGCCACGGCCCGCAAAGGGGCAATCAAGGCGGAAATGGGGGGGGCTGTGAAATGTTTAAATCGCCGCAGGAAGGCCCCGCCAGCCTGCTATATTTTGCTCATAAAATTTTTGGGCCAGACCCATAACTGGGGGGGGCTGAAAAAAGAAATTATGAAAAATTTGGCGGACAAAGCATTGACTATAGGGGGGCGGTAGGAGTCCCACTAGGGTTATGGGTTCCAGGGCCGAAAATCCTTCAGGCCAGGATCGGGCGGGGCCGGAGCAACCGGCCGGGGGTGCTGGTGCACCACAGAGGCAGGTGGTGGACGGCAACGCGGACCCAAGGAAGGAACGCACCAGGCACCCTATCCCAATGCCCCTCTCATCTCCGTTTACCTTTGGGGGCTCGCTTCCCCTCAAACGACCCTCTTAGAAGTCCTGCATTGAACGGAAAGGCCCACCCCTTAGCCTACCCTTGCCCCGGGGCCAATCGCTTAAAATTCCCCACCTGGACGGGGGAGAACTGGGAAATCGAGGACCTCTGAGATAGGATTATCGCCCTGCCAAGAAAAACGGCCGCATGAGAAGCGCCAGGAAGGGTGACTGAGACGCCCCCCTTGTCTATCACCTTCACACTATGGGGAGCGGCAAGGCTGGCCAGGGAAGTTTCGCAACTTTAGCAACTTTCGCAGAGGGTAATCCTCAAAACTGATTTTGTGGCCGGGTGAAGCTGTCTCCCCCGGTTAATTTTTGGCCTTGAAAGGGAAATCATGCACACTATGTGCACACCGCAAAAAAGCCGGGTTAACCAATTTCAACTAAGCCCTTGAAATTACTGGCGCGCCTGGCAGGATTCGAACCTGCGACCCACGGATTAGAAGTCCGTTGCTCTATCCTCTGAGCTACAGGCGCAGTGAGATGGATGGGGTCGCGATGAGATGCCCCCCTCTTTTCCTCCCCGCTTAAGACGGTCCGGCAGCGAATTGGCCCACCTTGGGCCAACGGAAAGTTGTAGGGTGCGTCTTACGCACCACAAGCCTTATTTTATAGGTGCGTAAGACGCACCCTACAATTTGAGCCCAAGGCCCGCACAGGCGAGACGCCCGTGCCACCAGCAGTGTCCGGCAACAAAATTGCATGACGAAACTTAAACTATCTCACAGTTTAACTCTAGACCATTGTAATTTCAACGATATCAATATTATACCGATGCAACCAAATCCCCTGGTATCTTTAAATGCAATACGGCACTTTGGCTAAGGCTAAGGTTAACAAAGAATCCAGGTGCTCAGGGGCAGCACCCGCCCTAGATGAGCTAAGGCAAAAGGCAAAAGTAAAAAGGCAAGACCCTGTTTTTTTTCTTTTATTTTACCTTTTACCTTTTAACTTTTACCTTTATTGCCTGGGGCGGTCAGTCCAGCCAGGCCAGGCATTCCCCGGCAGTCATCAAGCTTACGCCGATATTCTGCATTTCCCGGAGCGCCGCTTCATAGACGCCGGAGACCGCGTCCTGCACCAAGATAATCTTAAAATCCCGTTCGCTGGCTTCATAGATGGTGGTCCGGGGGCAATTGGGAAAGTTGCAGCCGCACAGCGCCAGGGTGTTGACCCCCAGGTCCCGCAGGTGCTGCTCTAAAGGCGTCTGATAAAAGGCGCCCCACCTGGGCTTATACATGAACCATTCCCTGGGTCCGCTGGCCTGGAGCCTGCCTGATAATAGTAAGGGCGCGTCCAGGCGCACCTGGGGAAAAGGCTTCAATTCCTCCATGATTTCGGCGCCTGCGCTTCCGGGGACCACCATTTTTAATCCTTGTGCCATCGCGGCCCGGCGACACAGATCGACGTTGGAGCCGTCTTCGAGGTACAACCGCACCACGTGGACGATGGGGAGTCCCTTTTGCCTGAATCTCTCGACCAGCCGGGACATCCGGGGCAGGGCCTCCAAGGTTCCGGGGATGAACCCCGGGGCGCCCGGGATGACAAAATCCTGCTGGGTGTCGATAATCACCAGGGCCAGGTGTGCTTTATCCGGCGAGGTGTAGTTGTTCATGAAGGATTATTAACCCATGGAGGCGGGCCTTGGCAAATCATTAGAGGGACAAAATGCCCGAGGGCTGAAAAAAGTGGCGGACCGCGCCCGTCACTGGTGCATCTTATTAATGGGAGCGGAAAATAGATTACCTTCCCCCTCACCCTTCCCCTCTCCCCTCGCCGGTAGGGGCGGCATCTCGCCGCCCGGGCGGGGAAACCCCGCCCCTACGGCGGGGGGAGAGGGGACAAATAAGAGACCCCATAATGCTCCCAATAATAACTGCCGGCTTACGGCAGCATGAATTTCAGGACATAGGCCTGGAGCAGGGTGATGAGAGAGATGATCAGCACCATGGCAACGCTGTGCTTCAAGGCAAACCGGAAGATGGAGCCTTCTTCCCCCACCATGCCGGTGGCCGCGGTGGCCACCGCGATGGACTGGGGTGAAATCATCTTCCCGACCACGCCGCCGCTGGAGTTGGCCGCCACCATGAGGGTGGGGTCCACCCCGATTTGCTGGGCGGTGGTCTTTTGCAAGGCGGCGAACAGGGCGTTGGAGGAGGTGTCGGAACCGGTGAGAAAGACGCCGAGCCAGCCCAGGATGGGAGAGAAGATGGGGAACAGGGCGCCGGTGGCGGTGAAGGCCAGGCCCAGGATGGAACTCATGCGATTCGCAAAAAAAATCCGGCCAGAAGAGTAAGGTGTTTGGGAAGTCAGGGGTTAATCACCTCCTGTTCCCCTGGGCCAGGGAAAGGTGGTCTTACCAGGCGGTTCCGCCATCAGGTGGTGGATTTGGCTGCCTCGGCCACCACCTCGGCGATGTGCTGGACCTTGATCTTCCCGCCCCGCTTCTCAAGTCCGCCGCGGAGCTGCAGGACGCAGCCGGGGCAGTCGCTCACCAGGAGGTCGGCGCCGGTGGCTGCCACTGCGTCCAGCTTGTTCTTCAGCAGCTCTGCGGAGATTTCCGGAAAATCCACGGAAAAGGTGCCGCCCATGCCGCAGCAAACCTCTTCATTCTGGGCGGGCAGGTACTGGTAACCCGCGATCTTCAGGAGTTCCCGGGGAGGCCGGGTCACCTTGAGACCCCGGCACAGGTGGCAGGGGGCGTGGTAGGCCACTTTCCGGTTCCGGGCCAGGAACTCTTCCGGGCTAACCTTGAGGACTTCGGTCAGGAAGGAGCTGAAATCCATCAACTTTGCCGCCAATTGGCGCGCCTTGACCCCCACTCCCGGTTCCCGGGCCAGGAGGAGGGGATAGGCGCCCTTGATATGCGAGCCGCAGGAGGCGCAGAGGGTCAGGATCTGATCGTAATCCGCCGGGTCCAGGGCCCGCAGGTTCTGGATGGCCACTTCCCGGGCCAGATCCAGCTCACCCATGCATTTGGCCGGTAGGCCGCAGCAGGTCTGCTCCAGGGGGTAGTCCACCCGGACCTGGCGGTCTCTCAGCAGCTTGACCAGGGCCTCGCCCTGTTCAGGATAGACAAAATCGACCAGACACCCGCCGAACAAGGCGACCCGGGTCCGGGGTTGAGCCGCCCCTTTGCCGACCAGCCGCGGCCAGCGGTCCCGCAAGGGAGTGGCGACCACCGTTGGCAGGCTGCGGAAATCATGTTCTTTGCCAAAGAAAAAGGGGAGATGGCGGATAAATCCTTTCCGGGCAAAAGGCCGCTGCGCCAGGGAGGCGCGGCGCAGGAGGAAATGGAAGAGACGGCGGTTCTTCAGGACCCTCCGCAGCAGCCGGTTCTTTAGCGGCCTCTCCCCCTCTTCGGCCAGGATTTCCCCATGGACTTCTTTGATGATCAGGGGGAGATTGATGCCTACCGGACACACCGCTTTGCAGGCCAGACAGTTGAGGCAGTTCTGCACGATGGCCCGGTCGTTTTGGCGGCCGTGGTAAAAATAGGTGAGAATCAAGCCGATGGCGCCGATATAGACATGCCCGTAATTGTGGCCGCCCACCAGCGAATAGACGGGACAGACATTGGCGCAGGCGCCGCAGCGGATGCAGCGCAGGACCTCGGAAAAGATCGGATCCTGAGCCAGGGCCAGGCGGCCGTTGTCCAGGAAGACCACGTGCATCTCTTTGCGGCCCCCCGGGCCGGGGCGGCACTCGGTGATCCCGGTGATCCAGGTGACATAGGAGGTGATCACCTGGCCGGTGGCGTTCTTGGGCAGAACCTTCAAGATGCGCAAGGCGCTGGCCAGGTCCGGCACCAGTTTATCCAGGCCCACCAGGGCTACATGGATGGGTGGCAGGGTGGTGGTGAGGCGGGCGTTGCCCTCATTGGAAATGATTCCCAGGGTGCCGCTGGCGGCAATGGCGAAGTTGGCGCCGCTGATGCCCATCCCGGCGGAAAGGAACTCCTTGCGCAGCTCCCGCCGGGCCACCTTCACCATCTTGCCGATGTCCTCTGGGTCAAGGGAATCCCCGGTTACCCGGGAGAATAACTCCGCCACTTGCCCGCGGGAGAGATGGATGGCCGGCAAGACCATGTGGGAGGGACCTTCGTGCCTGAGCTGGATGATCCATTCGCCCAGGTCGGTTTCCACCACGGTCAGGCCTTCCTGTTCCAGGTGGTCGTTGAGGAAGGTCTCCTCCGCAGTCATGGACTTGGATTTGACGATCTTCTTCACCCCGCGGTCTTTGGCGATGCCACAGATGATCTCGTTGGCCTCCCGGGCGGTCCCGGCCAGGTGCACCCTGACCCCGGCGGCCTCGGCCCTGGCCTTGAAAGCCTCATAAAGCTCTTCCAGGCGGGGCAGCGCCTGGTCTTTGCCCCGGGCGATTTCCTCCCGGAGGGCCTCGAAATCCACCCCGCTCAGGGCCCGGGCCCGGCCTTCCGGGTAGGCGGCGAAGAAGGCGGCCTGGGCGGCGCGCAGAAACTGGTTATCCAGGGCCTGCCGCAGGCGTTTCCGGTATTCCTCCAGGTCTTGGGCGGTATCGATCATGACAATTAATCCTTGAGCAGCAAGAGGTGCAGTTCCAGGGGGCCGTGCACCCCCAGGGTCAGCACCCGCTCGATGTCGGCGGTGCGGGAAGCGCCGGTGATGAAGGCCAGATAATTGGGGGGGGACTGCATCAGGCGGTTCATCTCTTCTTCCAGGTCAGTGGCGGTGGCCCGCAGACGGGAGAGGGGCAGGACCGCAATGTGGATTTCGGAGAGCATGGTGGCCAGGCGGAGATCCTCGGAGCTGGAGTCCAGCACCAGGGTGCCGGTGTCGGCGATGCCCCAATCAGCCCGGGTGAGACCGGTATGGATGGCGCCGGCCCGCTCCCGCAGATTCTCCCCCAGCAACTCCAAACCGGCCCGTTGGCAGTCGGCCTTAAGGGCAGCCCGGCTCTCGGCGTCCCAGCCGGGAGCGGCAATGGCGGCGCCGCCTTGCTCCTTGGTGATCCTGATGGCGTAGGCAAAGGCGGCCTGGAGGCTGGACACCTGGGTGACCACCACCTGGACCGCTTCGGCCTTCTCCTTTAGGGTGGCGACCAGTTTCTTCGCGGCCATGATTAGCTCCCCTGATCCGGTATGGTCTGAAAAAGCAGCGCCTCTGGGCGAGCAAGCTGACCAATTGCAAAAAAAAGCGGCAGATTTATCCATGCAAATGAATTGGTCAGACCACTTGACATGATCTTAAAAAAACGGTAATAAATTGTCAAGGAAAAATTTTTGGGGGTAAAATGCCTTAGGGGGGCCATGAACATCTTACTCAAGCCCATTAAGGCCAGACGGGTCTCGGACCAGGCCTTTGAGCAGATCCGGGACCTGGTCTTCCGGGGGCAACTCAAGCCGGGGGACCAACTCATGCCGGAGCGGGAGCTGGCCCAGGCCCTGGGCGTGAGCCGGCCCACGGTGCGGGAGGCCATCAGAAGGCTGGTGACCATGGGGTTGCTGGAGCACCAGCAAGGGGCGGGCACCTTTGTGCGCTCCCTCAACGCCCAGAGGGAACACAACCCCCTGGCCGCGGTGATCGAGGGCCATGACGCCACCCTGGAGGAACTGCTGGAAGTGCGCATGGGCCTGGAGGGCCAGGCGGCGCTCCTGGCGGCCCAGCGGGCCACCGCCGAGGACCTGCAGGTGATGGAGAAGGCCCTGGCGGCCATGCAGGCGGAGAACGCCGCCGGCCGCCTGGGGATTGACAACGACGTCTCCTTTCACATGGCCCTGGCCTTTGCCACCAAGAACCCGGTACAGGTCTATATCATGAAGAATTTTTACAACCTGCTGCACCACGGCATCAAGGAGAACCTGCGGGCCCTCTGGGAGGAACCCGCCAGCCTGCCCATCATCGTCCGGCAGCACCGGGAGATTTATGAGGCCATTAAAGACCACGACCCGGAAGGCGCCTACCAGTCCATGAAACGGCACATCAGCTTTGTCCTGGATTTTGTCCGGAATCGCCAGGTTTCATAAGGGGGCGGCGGCCGTAGCGGAAAAACTTCGGTATAGAAAAAGTCCTTTTCGGGTTTTTTATAAGCTATCGACTGACCAATGGGGATATGGCCGGAAGATCCGGTCTGTGAGTAAAATGGTATTACCATCTGCCGAACTCTTAACCTTTGGTAAACTCAGAGGGGAAAACCCGAACCGTCCCTGAGACGCCGTTGGTCCCGGAGGGGAAATGATCAGCCAAGGCCTGATTAAAGAATTGCAGCAGATCCTGGGCCGGGAGCAGGTCATGGTGAGCGAAGCCGACCGGCTCACCTATGCCTATGACGCCGCGGTCCTGGAGCCGGTGCTCCCCGCCCTGGTGGTGCGGCCCCGATCTCGCGAGGCCCTGGGCCGGGTGGTGCGCCTCTGCAACGACCACGGTCTGCCCTTGACGGTGCGGGGGGCCGGCACCAATCTCAGCGGCGGCACCATCCCCCACCCGGGGGGGGTGGTGGTCCTGACCAACGCCCTCAACCAGATCCTGGAGATCAACGAACCGGACCTGTACGCGGTGGTGCAGCCGGGGGTGGTCACCGCCAGGCTGGCCGCGGCGGTGGAGGCCAAGGGCCTCTTCTATCCGCCGGACCCGGGCTCCATGGCGGTCTCCACCCTGGGGGGCAACGTGGCGGAAAACGCCGGGGGGCTGCGGGGCCTGAAGTATGGGGTCACCCTGGACTACGTCATGGGCCTGGAGTTTTTCGCGGCCTCCGGCGACCTCGTCAAGACCGGCTCCCGCACGGTGAAGTGCGTCACCGGCTACAACCTCACCGGCCTCTTGGTGGGCTCCGAGGGCACCCTGGGGGTGATCTCCGAGATCATCCTGAAGCTGATTCCCCTGCCCCAGGCCCGGCGGGCCATGCTGGCCGCTTTCGACCAGGTGGGCCAGGCCTCGGAGACGGTGGCGGCCATCATCGCCCACCGCATCGTGCCGGCCACCCTGGAATTTCTGGACAACTTCACCATCCGCAGCGTGGAGGATTACAGCCACGTCGGGCTGCCGGTGGACGCCGCCGCCCTGCTCCTCATCGAGGTGGACGGCCACCCCGCGGTGGTGGCGGAGGAGGCCGAGAAGGTGGAGGCCCTCTGCCGGAAGCTCGGGGCGACCCAGGTGCACACCGCCCGGGACGCGGCGGAGCGGGACCGGGTCTGGAGCGCCCGCCGGGCGGCCCTTTCGGCCCTGGCCAAACTGAAACCCACCGTGGTCCTGGAGGACGCTACCGTGCCCCGCAGCCAGGTCCCTGCCATGATCCGGGCCATCGAAGAGATCGGCCGGAAATTTAAGCTGCCCATCGGCACCTTCGGCCACGCCGGCGACGGCAACCTCCACCCCACCATCCTCACGGACCGCCGCAACCAGGAGGAATGGCACCGGGTGGAGGCCGCGGTGGCGGCCATCTTCGACGCCGCCCTGGCCCTGGGCGGCACCCTCTCCGGGGAGCACGGCATCGGCAAGGCCAAGTCCCGCTTCCTGGAAAAGGAAGTGGGCCGCGGCACCATCTATTATTCCAAGCGAATCAAGGCAGCCCTGGACCCGAAGAATATCTTGAACCCCGGGCAGAGCATCGGGGAGTGAGGAAGCTGTCAGCTTTCAGCGTTCAGCTTTCAGCTTATTAGCTTATTAGCTTATTAGCAGTTGGCAGTTGGCAGTCGGGGGTAGAGGTTCATCAAGTCCATTTTTTGGCTGCGGCAGCCTTGGCTACCGCATAAACATCACAGGTACCACGGTTTTTGTCCCCACAGAGATATCGTCGGATGATTGGGCCATTATCCTATCAGATCTGTCTGTGGCTTAAGCTTCTTTGTTGACGGCTGATAGCTGAAGGCTGAAAGCTGCTTTAAGGAGATTTAACCATGTCCCGCCTGCGGGCGCTGACCCGGCTGATGAAGGAATTGGAAGACCAGTTGGTGGTCTGCATGCGCTGCGGCCTCTGCCAGGCGGTCTGCCCGTTGTTCGCCGAAACCGGCCGGGAAGCGGACGTGGCCCGGGGCAAGCTGGCCCTGCTGGACGGCCTCCTCAAGGAGATCCTGCAAAACCCCGGGGCGGTCCAGGACCACCTGAGCCGCTGTCTGCTGTGCGGCTCCTGCGCCGCCAACTGTCCCAGCGGCGTCAAGGTGCTGGACATCTTCATCAAGGCCCGGGCCATCCTGGCGGGTTATCTGGGTCTCTCGCCCTGGAAAAAGGCGGTCTTTCGAGGGCTGTTGGCCAAACCGGGGACCTTTAACCGCATCCTGGGCTGGGGGGCCAGGTTCCAGGGGATCTTCATCAAGCCGGTGGACGACCTCCTGGGTTCCTCCTGCGCCCGCGTCATGTCGCCGTTGCTCAGGGATCGGCATCTCAAACCCCTGGCCCCGGTGCCCTGGCACCGCCAGGTGGGCCGGGTGGATACCGGGCCTGGCGCCGCGGGCCTGAAGGTCGCCTTTTTTGTGGGCTGCCTGATCGACAAGCTCTTCCCCGAGGTGGCGGACGCGACCCTCAAGGCCCTGACGCACCACGGGGTGGGGGTGCTGGCGCCGCCGGAACAGGGTTGCTGCGGCATTCCCGCCCTGGCCGGCGGCGATCCCGAGACCTTCGCGGCCCTGGTGCGCCACTCGCTGGGACAGTTCGCCGGGGAGCCCTTCGATTACCTGGTGACCGCCTGCGCCACCTGCGCCGCCACCATCAAAAAGCTCTGGCCGGTGATGACCCAGGATTTCGCCGCCGCCGACCGGGAGAAGGTCGCCGCCCTGGCCGAAAAGACCCTGGACATCAGCCAGTTCCTGGTGGAGCGGCTGGACCTGGGGCCGGCGCTGCCCAAGCCGGCGGCCGAACCCATCGACATCACCTACCACGACCCCTGCCACTTGAAGAAGTCCCTGGGGGTGGCGGCCCAGCCCCGGGCCCTGATCCGGGCCAATCCCCGCTACCGTCTCAAGGAGATGGCCGAAGCGGATTGGTGCTGTGGCATGGGCGGCAGCTTCAACCTGCAGCACTATGAAATCTCCGCCAGCATCGGCCGGCGCAAGCGGGATCATATCCTCGACTCCGGCTGCGCCGTGGTGGCCAGCGGCTGCCCGGCCTGCATGCTGCAGCTTACCGACATGCTCTCCCAGGCGGGGGCCCGGGTGGCGGTGCGCCACGCGGTGGAAATCTATGCCGAGTCATTGCCGCCCCAGGTCCGGAGCGGCCGGAAGGATGGAACGTGAGGGAACCTTTCCTGGATCACTTCTTCAAGCCGCAAGCGGTGGCGGTGGTGGGGGCCAGCCCCAGGGAGGCGAGCATCGGCTTCACCCTGGTGAATAATCTCAAGAAGGGCGGGTTCCCCGGGAAGATCTATCCCATCAACCCAAAACATGAGGAAATCCTGGCTCTTAAGACCTACGCCTCCCTTGCCGCGGTGCAGGCCCCCATCGACCTGGCCATCATCGCCGTGCCCATCAAGGGGGCGCCGGCCATCCTTAAAGAGTGCGGCCCGGCCCAGGTGCCCGGGGCCATCATCATCTCCGCCGGCGGCAAGGAAACCGGAGTGGAGGGCGCCGAGATCGAAGCGGAGATCAAGGCCGCGGCGGAGCAGAGCGGGGTGCGCTACCTGGGGCCCAATTGCCTGGGGATCCTCTGCCCGTCCCAGCGGCTCAACGCCAGCTTTGCCGGGATCGAAGCCGCCCCCGGCAGCCTGGCCTTGCTCTCCCAGAGCGGCGCCATCTGCAGCGCTATCCTGGACTGGGCCGCGGTGGAGAATATGGGCTTCAGCCACTTTGTCAGTGTCGGCTCCATGGCGGACATCGACTTCGCCGACATGATCGACTATCTGGGCAATGAGGAGAAGGCCAGCAGCATCATCATTTACATGGAAAACCTGGTCCGGCACCGCAAATTTATGAGCGCCGCCCGCTCCGTTTCCCGGGTTAAACCCATCATCGTGGTTAAATCAGGACGCAGCCGGGCGGCCGCCAAGGCCGCCGCCTCCCACACCGGCGCCCTGGCGGGGCAGGACGAAACCTACAATGCCGCCTTCCGGCGGGCCGGCATCATCCGGGTGGACACCATCTCCCAACTCTTTGACTGCGCCGAAACCCTGGGGAAGATGCCGCGCCCCGCCGGCGGCAGGCTGGCCGTAATCACCAACGCCGGCGGGCCCGGGGTGATGGCGGTGGACGCCTTCAGTAAATGGCACCTGGAGCCCCCCGCCTTGAGCGACGCCACCCTGCAAGCCCTGAATCAGTTCTTGCCCCCCATGTGGAGCCACGCCAACCCCATCGATCTCTTAGGGGACGCCCGGCCGGAGCATTACCTGAAGGCGGTGCAGGTCTGCCTGGAGGCGCCGGAGCTTCAGGGACTGGTGGTCATCCTGTCGCCCCAGGCCATGACCGACCCCACTGCGGTGGCCCGGGCCCTGGCGGAGGTCACCAGCCGCGCCAAGCCGGTGATCGCCGTCTGGATGGGGGGCCGGCAGGTGGCCGAAGGGGTCAGCATCCTGATCCAAGCCGGTATCCCCACCTTCCCCACCCCGGAGGAGGCGGTTGACAACTTTATGCGGATGTACACCTATTCCCGGAATCTGGAGCTTCTGCAGGAGACGCCGCCCCGCCTGCCCCACGACCTTACGGTCAACAGCAAACAGGCCAAGACCCTCATCGACGAGTGTTTCAAGCGGGAGGTAAAGGTTCTCACCGAAATCGAATCCAAGGCCATCCTGTCGGCTTACGGCATCCCGGTGAACCACACGGTGGCAGCTTCTTCGGCCGCGGCCGCAGTCAGGGCCGCCAAGACCATGGGCTTCCCGGTGGTCCTGAAGGTCCACTCCCCGGATATCTCCCACAAATCCGAGGTGGACGGGGTGCGGGTCCACCTGCACAGCGAGGCCGATGTGCTGGCGGCCTATGAGGAGATTACCGGGAAGGCCCGGGAGGCGCTGCCCGAGGCCAGGCTCTACGGGGTGACGGTGCAGGCCCAGGTGCTCAAAGGAGACCTGGAACTGATCCTCGGCAGCAAACGGGATCCAGACTTCGGTCCCATCATCCTGTTCGGGCTGGGCGGGGTGCTCACCGAGGTCTTACGGGACACCGCGGTGGACCTGCCGCCCTTAAACCTGCTGCTGGCCCGGAGGCTGATGGAGAGGACCCAGGTTTACCGGCTGCTCCAGGGTTTCCGCAATATTCCCCCCGCCAACCTGGAGGCGGTGGAGGAAATCCTGGTGCGGCTCTCCCAGTTGGTGACCGATTTTCCGGAGATCGTGGAGTTGGATATCAACCCCTTACTCATCGCCGCCGGACAACCGGTGGCGGTGGACGCCCGCCTGGTCATCGAACCCAGCAGCCTGCCGGCGCCCCGCCATCTGATTATCAGCCCCTATCCCAACCAGTATGAGAGCGATTGGCTCCTCGAAGACGGCACCCCGGTGTTGCTGCGTCCCATGCGGCCCGAGGATGAGCCCCTGGTGACGGAATTGCTGGACAACTGTTCGGACGATACCATCTATTTCCGGTATTTTCACCTGATCAAGAAGTGGACCCATCAGATGTTGATCCGCTTCACCCAAAACGATTATGACCGGGAGATCGGCCTGGCTGCCTTCGGCCAGCCACCCGGGCCGGAGACCATGATGGGGGTGGGCCGGCTGGTCATGACCCCGGAGCGGCACACCGCAGAGTTTGCGGTGATTGTGGCCGACCCCTGGCAGGGCAAAGGCCTAGGGCAGAAATTGATTGAGCGAGTCCTGGAAATTGCCCGGGAAAATAGGGTAAATCTCTTGTGGGGTGAGGTCCTGGCCGCAAACCTGCCCATGCTGGAGTTGGTGAAAAAGCTGGGTTTCCGCGTCAGCAGAGACGAGTCGGACGACACCAGAAGGGTGGAAATGGAATTTTCGCAGCAGTAGCCTTTGAGTTTCGAGTTGTAGGGGCGACCCGCTGGGTCGCCCTGATTTTGCGTTATGTAAGAAAAATGGATACTATTATATAGTAAAGGAGGGATAATCCCATGCAAGACGTAGAATCGGTTCTTGAGAAACTTCAAAACCGCGTAGATTCTATTCTTCAAAAACTCAATAAAGGAAGCGACATCCAAAAGATCAGAAGCGAAATTGCAGACCTCATCTTGGAGCATCTCGAGTTAGTGAAGAAATCGTTAGGATATTTGAAAAAGATGTATTTTGCCTACGCTATAAGCGCACTTGCTTGGAATATCAATTCGTCACATAAACCACCTCTTGATTCTTGGCTTCGAGTATGTCTGGTTAGCCTTGAGAATGCATTTATTGCGCCCGAACAGTGGAGCGCAAACGAACCGGCAAGAAATAGTCAGTTCGACGCTATTACTTTTGATCAGCTTATTGAAGCTATCACTGAAATCCGTACAAGACTGCAATAATGGGACGAATCGAGCCTTTTGATTCTCAACATCTTGAAGCAGCATGCCCAGTGCTAGCCGACACTGAGCGCGGGCTTACCGGTTCTCAGATTGAACGACTTCTTCAGGAAATAAAGGTTGAAGACGTTTCGCCCGGATTAACAAAATGGAAGCGTCTTTTCAATGCGCTAGCCGAAGCTCAAAACAAGCACCAGCTCGGCAATCATCTGATCATGTTGATTAATCGAGCAATGAATCCGGTCAGCTACGCTCGCGATAAGGCTGCTTTCGACTGGCGACGAAGTGAGCTTAATGTCGTTCTTGCGTTTTCCGGCTTCGGAGTCAGAGAAGACGGGAAGGTCGTGAGATCGAGTAAAGAAACAACACTAGCAGGCGCTCGTGCGCGTGCAGGACGTCTCCAAGCTGCCCTTGAAAGCCGAAATGTCCATCCAGAGGTTCTTAAATACTGTCGTGCTGAACTGCTTGAAGAGAACTATTTTCATGCTGTCCTAGAAGCCACAAAAGGTATGGCGCAGCGCATTAGAGACATGTCTGGCTTGGGCACGGACGGTGCAGAACTAGTCAACGCGGCATTCTCCGGCAAAGCGCCAATTCTCACGCTTGGCTCACTTAAAACAGAGACTGAGAAAAGCGAACAGAGAGGTTTTTCAAATCTTCTGGTTGGCCTGTTTGGCGCAATTCGAAACCCGGTTGCCCATTCGCCGAAAATCTCATGGCCCATGTCTGAACTAGACGCACTGGACATCATGAGCTTCATTTCATTTGTTCATAGAAAACTCGATGGCGCAGTCAAAGTGTAGTGGCGCGGCCTAACAATCCGACTAAGACAAAACATAACAAATTATCTATTGGTAAAAACCCTGCACCTGTCAGGGCGCGGGTTTACTCGACCTACAAAATCCAAAACTCTAGACAAAATTATAAAATATAAAAATCAGTTGACAACGGTAACGTATATGTTACTGTAGCATATGACGATAACCGTTTGGGAATATTTAGACGAGAGGGGCGGGTCACCCTTTGCTCACTGGTTTGATGGTCTGCACGCTATAGCCGCCGCCAAGGTAGCCACGGCTCTTTACCGTTTAGAGCAAGGGAACTTTTCAAGAGTCGAAGGGATCGGCGGCGGCGTCTATGAGTGTAAGATTAATTTTGGTCCCGGTTATCGGGTCTACTTTGGTAAGGACGGGGAAGCGCTCATTATCTTGCTCGGCGGAGGTTCGAAGAAAAGGCAGCAAGCCGACATTTCGGCGGCGTTGTCTTGCTGGCAGGATTACAAGAGGCGGAAATGATGGGAGGTGACGCCATGGCCGTTACCAGAGAATTTCGCGCAACCTTGCTGGAACGCGCCCAGAAGGACGCCGAGTTTCGCAAAGCCCTGCTCAAAGAGGGCATTGACACCATGCTTGCCGGTGACGTGGAAACCGGCAAATCCATTTTGCGCGATTATATCAACGCGGCTGTTGGTTTTGGACGTTTGGCCGAAGCTACCCACATACCGGCCAAGAGTCTGATGCGCATGTTTGGCCCAAAGGGAAACCCACGGGCGGACAACCTGTTTCAGATCATTAAACACCTGCAAGCCCGCGAAGGTATCCATTTGGAAGTGGCTCCGGGTTAACTGGCCGGATCCGCAAACTTAAAACCAGGTGAGGCAATGCCCAGACAAGCCGGGGCCCGGGCCATCATCACCCTGCTCAGCGATTTTGGGGTCCGGGACGAGTATGCGGCCTGCCTGAAGGGGGTGATCCTGGGCCTCAACCCCCAGGCGGTGCTGGTGGACCTGACCCACGCAGTGCCGCCTCAGGATATCCGCTCCGGGGCCTTTGTCCTGGCGGGGGCGGCGGCCTATTTCCCACCGGGGACCATTCACCTGGCGGTGGTGGACCCTGGGGTGGGCACCGGCCGCCGGGGGCTGGCGGCGTACGGGCGGAGGCAGTTCTGGGTGGGGCCGGACAACGGCCTGTTTCATCTTATCTTTGCCGGGCAGCCGGAGCTTAAGATGGTCTCCCTGGAAAACCCCGATTATTTTCTTCCCCAAGTATCCCCAACCTTCCATGGCCGGGACCTGTTCGCCCCGGTGGCGGCGCACCTTTCCCTGGGCCTGGAGCTGGGGCGTCTGGGGCCTCCCCTCACCGACCCGGTGCGGCTCCCCTGGCCGGAGCCGTCTGTCACCGCGGCGCTGATCCGGGGCGAAATTATCCATGTGGACCGCTTCGGTAACCTGGTGAGCAATATTGCCGCCGGCGTCTTGCACGCCTGGCTGCAGGGAGCAGAAAATAAATTTCAATTGCAGGTGGGGCGGCGCACCCTGACCCGCCTGGGGCGCACCTACGGGGAGGCCCCCCCGGGGGAGCTGCTGGCCCTGGTGGGCAGTCACGGTTACCTGGAGATCGCCTGCGCCGGGGACAGCGCCGCGGTCCGGCTCCAGGCGGGGACCGGCCTCTCCGTTGCGATCCGTCGGGGAGGTTGAAGGTCGCCGGCTACCAGCTTGAGCAAGAAGATTTCAATATCCCCGCTGAGGGACCTCTGCGAAAATCTAAAGGCAAGGTTTACAGATTTTTTCTCAAGGGCTCAGTTTTTACTTGTATATGGGATTGTTCTAAGGTAAAGGTTGTTTATACTATTTTTCTTATAGAATGGATGTCATATGCCCCGGGGAAAGAACAAACGGATCAGAGCTGGAGAGGGTGGCGCAGACCTGTTTCTCATTAATGAGGTCTCCCGGTCGGTGAACCTTTCTCAAAAACGTATTCGGGAATATGAAAAAGAAGGGTTCCTCAAGCCCTTGCGGGAAAAGAACACCAACAACCGCCTCTATTCACCGTTCGACGTCACCCAGATCAACCAGATCAACAGCCTGATCCATGATCGGGGTTTCACCCTGGCCTGCCTGCGCAACCTGATGGTGCTGGCGCCCTGCTGGAACATCTTTGACTGTCAGCAGAAAGAGAAATGCCCGGCCTTCCAGCTTCCCTGGCGCCTTTGCTACGAAGTGCGGGAATACCAGGACACCCTGTGCAACGGTCCCTGCGCCCGCTGCGCCGTCTACCTCAACCGGAACGTCAAGAAAGAAAAGATCCTGGAGCAATTTACTCCGGAATCATGACTTCCCGGAATTCTCCCTAAGCCTCTGCCCTCCATGGCCAAAGCCCTCGCCATTGTGGGACCTTCGGGCTCTGGCAAGACCGAGCTCATCTGCCGTTTGCTGGAGTGGTTTGCCCGTCGGGGCCTCAGGGTGGCGGTGCTGAAACATACCCACCATCGCGACCTGGGAGACCGGGACAAGGACACCTGGCGCTTTCGCCGGGCCGGGGCCCGGGTGGTGGCCCTGGCGGCTCCGGGTCTGCTCCAGGTCAGCCGCCAGGTCCCCGGCGAGCCCCCCCTCTCCGAGATTTTGGCGGCCTTGAGCCGGGAGGCGGACCTGATCCTGGTGGAAGGTTATAAATCCGGGCCGTTCCCCAAGATCGCGGTGCTGCCTGCGTCCGCCAAAGAGAACCCGGCCCCCTCTCCCCAGGTGATCGCCATGGTGGGCCCGGCGCCATTGGCGGCGGAGCTGCCCGTCTTCCCGCCCGAAGAGCTGGAGGCCATTGGCGTCTTTATCCTGACCCATCTGGGTCTGCCGGGGCCGGCAGGCGACTCCGGGAGCGGCCAGGGTAAGGCGGATACTCGCAGCCACGGCAAAAACTGAAAGGCGCTGGCGCACCGCCTGGCTTCCCAGCCGATGCAGGGACGTAGGGCGCGTCTTCCGCGCCACGCCGGTGGGGCAGGCGTCTCGCCCGCCATTTTTTCTGGGGGCCTTACCGTAGGCGGGCGGGACGCCCGCCCCACGCGGGAATTTGGTGTGTGAAAGACGCACCCTGGTATCTTGGGTTAAGATACGCTTTATTGAAGTCACGGCATGGTTAACGTTGGCAAAGGGGCAGCTGGGGTATGGCAAGGAACGAGAGCCTGACCCCCGGGACGGAGAATCCTCCCCGAGTGACCGGGGCCATTCTGGCCGGGGGCTTCAGCAGCCGCCTGGGACAGGATAAGGCTTCCCTGTTGCTGCGGGGGAAACCCTTGACCCGCTGGGTGGCCGAGGCCCTGGCGCCGGTGGGGGGCGATTGCTGGCTGATCACCAACCACCCCGGGCCCCATCTGGCCCTGGGGCTGCCCCTGGTCACGGATTTATGGCCCTTCCAGGGGCCGGCGGGCGGCCTGCGCACCGCCCTGTTCTACGCCCGGACTCCCTGGGTGCTGGCCGCCGCGGTGGACAACCCCTTCCTGTCCCCGGAGTTGCTGGCGGGATTAACGGCCAGGCTGGCCGGAACCTCCCGGCCGGCGGTGGTCTGTCGATCCGCCAGTGGTCTGGAGCCCTTCCCGGGGCTTTACCACGTGCGCCTGCTGCCGTCCTTGACTGCCTTTCTTAAGAGCCAGCGACGGGCCAGCCTCTTTCTGTCGGAATGCCGCCCTGAGGTCATACCGCCGGAGGAGGTAATGCGGCTGGACCCTGAGGGTCGCAGCTTCTTCAACCTCAACACCCCGGAGGACCTGGAACGGGCCGCCGCCTGGGGTGAGCCGGGAGCTCCCCCGGCCGCCGGCGGGGGGCCCCCGCCGGCCCCGCCGGACCCGGCGGGCCGCCACCGCCTCTCTTGACAGCACTCCGGCCTTTGGTTATAAAAAACCTCTATCCGGTCCCATCGTCTAGCGGCCAAGGACACCGCCCTCTCACGGCGGAGACACGGGTTCGATTCCCGTTGGGACTACCAAAATCGTCCTTAACCTGCTTAAATTACTAAAGATAATTTTCAGAGACCCCCGAACGTTTCACCTTTCCGTCCACCTCCAGCAGCGCCTGACCTGCCCCCCAAAAACTGGTCCAAATATTAAGTTAGAGATAAGCAAACCGATTCGAGTGGCGCGAGAAATGTCACCGCCTCCCCGCCTTAAGCAGCTAGTACTTAGTTGCATAAATCAGAGATACGATTAGCCAAGCCTTTGGGATAAACATACCTTTTCCGCCATTGAAACGGTGCGGCTTGTGGATTGTAAGCCTGGACGAATTTATCGATAGCCTTCCTGACTTGTTGGGGGGAGGTGAAATTAGCCCCTTTGAGGGCACCGCGGCTGAGGATGCTGAACCAAACCTCGATTTGATTAAGCCAAGAGGCAGAAGTTGGAGTGTAATGGAATTTAACCTGGGGATGCCTCTTCAACCACATATCGTTTTTGGGCTTATGGGTATTGAGGTTGTCTAAAATCACATGGAGTTCCTGATCAGGATAGTCAGCCAATATCTGGTTCATGAAGTCCAGAAATTCCACCCGCCGCCGTCGGTTATAGTGACCGGCTTTTACCTGACCGGTAGTCACTTCCAGGGCGGCAAATAACGTGGTGGTGCCATGCCGCTTGTAACCGTGACTGAACCCCGTCAAGGTCTTGCCATTGGGAAGTTTCAGCCATCCCTGCGCTCTTTCCAGGGCCTGAATCTGGGGTTTTTCATCCACACAGATGACCACGGCGTTCTCCGGCGGGTCCAGGTAAAGTCCCACAATGTCCGCAGCCTTGCGGGCAAACTCGGGATCGGTGCTGACGCACCAGCTCCGGCGGCGTTCAAGACTGATGTTATGGCGCCGCAGGATGCGCCAGACCTGATGCTTGGTAACGTCACCCAAGGCTTCGGACAGAAGCCTGCCGTTCCAGCGGGCATAGCCTTCGGGAGGCGGTTCGTCCAGTTTTCTCAGCACCCGTTTTTCCGTGTCCTGCCTGTAGCTGCTGGGCTTCCCCGGTCTTTGGGCATCTTCCAAACCGGCCAGGCCTTCGCTGGCAAAGCGGGTCCGCCACTTGCTGACGGTGTTGGGGCGAACCTTCAAGTCCTTGGCAATGCCGCTGGTTTTTGCTCCCTGCGCCGCCGCCAAAATAATGCGAGCCCGCAGAACCTGGCGCTGTTCAGTTTTACTGTTACGTATCCTGGATTCGAGAATCCTACGGTCATCATCCGTCAATTGAATTTGAGTCGCTCTCATAATCGAGAGCCTATCATATATCGCTAATTAAAGCAACTATATACTAGACTGGCTCTATGCCAATAGAAGATTACTTGCCAAGAGCTACCCTTATCGGTGGTGGGGGAAAAATTCCAGATATGATTTGGCTAGCGAATTGGGGCTTTGGTGGAGGATTCAAGATTATTACAAACAAAAGGCCGGTGGGTTTCATTACCACCGGCCCTTCTTTTCAGGTTAGGCGTTCAGGAGCGCCCGAACCGCTTTAACCGCCCTCAGCCTCCCGGCGCTGTTCCTCCTGTTCCCGTTTCGCCGCCTCTCTCTGGCTGGCGAGAAAACAATCCTTCCCTCGTATGGGGCTGCCATCGACCAGGGTGATCCTAAGTCGGATGATTAATGCTAAAATAGCTCCGGGCCTTTCACTATGGGCTTCCCCGCCGCTCCGGCGATGGCTTCTAACATGCCCCGATAAACCCAGTGGTGGAAGGGAACCAGGCTATACCAGTAAACTATGCCTGCCAAGCCCCGGGGTAAAAATCTCGCGGTTTGTTTAAGTTCCACCTTGCCGTCTCCTTGCGGGGTGAGGTGAAACTCCAGGACTGCCTCCCCAGGCAGTTTCATTTCGGCCAGCAATAAGAGGCGACGTGGCGGTTCCACCTCCAGGACCCGCCAGAAATCCAGGGCGTCTCCCGGCCGGAGTTCCTGGGGATGGCGCCGGCCACCTCTAAAACCGATGCCGCCCAGGAGCCGGTCTATCCAGCCCCGCAGCCGCCACAAATAGTTGCCGAAATAGTAGCCGGTCTCTCCGCCCATCCTGATGATGGGCTGCCAGACGTCTTCGGGAGTAGCTTGTATCTGGACAGAGTAGCCGCACTCCAGAATGGTGCCGCCGGCATAAGTGGTATCGCCACAGTAGGTCCATTCCGGGGGAATGGCGCCTCCGGCATCCATCCAACAGGTGTCGATTTGCTGCTGCTTCAGCCGTTCCAGCGCCAGCCGGATGGTTTGGCGGCAATCCAAAAGCTCTTGGGGAATAATGGCCCGGATGCGATTGTCCTTGCAAACTACAGGGTTACGAAGCCCCTCGGCCAGGGGCCTGGCGATGCTCGCCGGGACCGGGGTGATCAGGTGGATCCAGTAAGAGCTCAGGGTGGGAGTCAGGACTGGCACCGGGATGATGAGTCGGCGAAGAAGATGGGCTTCTTCTGCATAAATGTCGAATAAGTGCCGGTAGGTCACCACCTCCGGGCCGCCGATGTCGAAGGTTTGCCCTCGGGTTTCTTCATGTTCCAGGCAGCCTTGCAGATAATTGAGCACATTGCGGATGGCAATGGGTTGCACCGGGTTGTGAACCCAGCGGGGGGTTAGCATGACCGGCAGGCGGTCCACCAGATAGCGCAGAATTTCAAAGGAAGCGCTTCCCGAACCCAGAATCATCGCGGCCCGAAGGAAGGTGACCGGCACCGGACCGGATTGCAGGATTTGGGCCACTTCATGTCGGGAGCGGAGATGCTTGCTCAGGAGGGGGTCCTCCGTGCTACCTAATCCGCCCAAGTAAATGATATGTTCCAGTCCGGCCCCGGCCGCAGCGCGTACCATATTTTGGGCCGCCGTGCGGTCAGTCTCGGTAAACCCCTTGGAGTCGGCCCCCATGGAATGGACCAAATAAAAGGCCGCCCGACAGCCTTCCATCGCTTTTCGTAAAGATTCATAATCCAGTACATCAGCCGCGGCCAACTCCGCCAGTGGATAGTTGGCCCAAGGTCGGGCTTTCAACTTGGCTATCGATCTCCCCAGAGCCCGCACCCGGTAACCCGATCCCAGAAGTTTGGGTACCAGTCGGCCCCCTACATATCCAGTTGACCCAGCAACCAGCACAGGTTTGGTCGTCATCAGATACCCCAGTGAGACCCATTCAGAGCCATATCCTGTCTAACGCGCCACCGGGATCAGCACCTCGTCGGAGCAGGAACCAGGGCATGAAAGGTGGATTGTACCTGGCAAAGACAGGCTCATCCGTTATTTTTAGACCCCTTTGCCGAATGAGTTCCTTGAACCGACTCTCCTTTTCCTCATAGCGCTCCCTGTCAGCCAGATCTGCCCAGTAGGCTACCTGGTCTCCCATGACTTTGGACTCCACTTCGGTCATGTTCTGAGTAAAGCTTGGCCTGGGAGGATTGAGCCTGCATAAGAAATACTTCATCTCCCTATCATTGGGGCGGGAAAAATTGCGGATATGATCTGGATAGGGGAGGTTTTCAGGGTCTTGATAAGTTCCCATTCATAGCAGTTATCTTTATCGTCAAGTTAACTGCCCGGCCACGCATTGAGAAGCCCGGTGCAGCACTTTGTTGGGCAGTATCATTAGCCGAAAACACAATTATAAAACATCGGTTAGCGCATCCAGTTTTTCAAGAAGCGGTAGCACACAACGATTCCGAAGAGCATTCATTATATCTTTTGTGATAACCTTTGTCTTCTGGATATCACCCCATTGCTCTCGAAGGTCAATACTGCCAATCGTGCTTGAAATACCGACCAATCCTTCGGCTCCTTTGTCATCAAGGATGACAGGGATTATGTGCTCTTTACGACCTGATTGGGTCATAATGTCCTTTTCGTATTTGGTCCATACCTTGTCCCGGTAGTTTTGGTCAAGAAAGGCGAGATAGTATCGGCATGATTCAGCATAGATGCGTCCTAACGTTTGTTCCAAATCTAAAGCAAGCAAGAAAGCCTGCTGATCGTAGTCATAAAACGTTACAACATCTTCGGACTTGAGCTCTGAGTTGACAGCCTCAACAATCTGCCTTGCCTCTCCAGCGAATGAGAATCCTACATCGTAGGAGAAAACTTTTGAGCGTTCTACGCTCTCATTTTCGATGCCTAGGTCTCGGTAAAGATCCTTCGACTCGAGGTAAGATAGGAAATACCGAAAGAGCGGATCTTCGATAGAGAAGCCACCTTCGGGATCGAAAGCAATCTGCTTTCTGAGATCAACTTGCTTCAGGGGATCGAAAATCACTTCGGCAATGCGAGGACGTATTGCTTTGATTCCTGGCTTCCGACGATCTGGAACCATGTTTAATATCTTATCGTAAGTTACAACTGAGTCGGGTATCCGGCATACTGCTAGCAGTACCTCGAGATAAGGTTTATTTCCGCCAGGCCGCCATTTCTTGCCCTTGGCGAAAGTCCTTGCGATGGGCATGTACCGCTGCAAAAGCTCGGTCATCAAACGCTGCCGTATTGATAGAAGATCGAATGTTAATATCTTTACATCTTCTTGGGTCTCAAATACTTCTTGCGAAGAACAGATCTTGTTGCAGATATATTGAGCAAGCCAAAAGTTTCCCGCACTCTCACTCAGCAAGATATCACGGTCTTCGAATATAATATTTAGAGCTTGTTCCCCTGCATCAATCAGGCGGTCGATTTCTCTGTCCTTGGCTTTTGGGAAGCGATAGTTTCCAAGCCTGGGTCCGAGGTCATAGGCATCAGAAAGTAACGATAATCCAGTTGTTGGAATCCCAATTAAAATGGTTTTCGGCGGCGACGCCTGCTCAAAAGCACGATCGCTTAAGCGCTTGAGGCTTGCTCCAATTTCTGCTCGTTTTTGGGTTGTAATGAGATGAAAATCATCAACAACAATTATTGGAGGGGCTGGCCGGGTGCTACAACTGGTGGTTTCAAAAAAAAGGTTAATCTGGTTCTCAGCATCGTCATCGCGGCAACTAATGTAATTGTAGTCAAGGTCTTTTTGCCAACCCAGTTCTTCAAAGACTTTGTAGACTATGCAAGTCTTGCCTATTCCAGAGGGACCTTCGATCAGGAGATGTTTGCCCGGCTGCTCAATGTCGGCGCGTACCTCTCCGTAATAGGAGGGCTTGACGTAGGTATAAGGCGGTAAACCCACGGTTTTAAATACCTCTGTCAGCTGTCTCTTTTCCAACATCATATTTCTCCCAAACACGCCACCCAGCGCGAACCGTTCTTCCCGAGGTTAACCCCGAGAAGATTCCTCTTTTTGTGGCCAAATTGTCTTGTGGAGGGCATGATAGCACAAATTTTGAATGGCAAGGTATCTTTTTTGAGAATTGGCCTTACCAACCTCTTCCATAATTAGCGATCACTTGCCATGATCGGCTCTCATCGTAGGAGCGGTGAAAATACGAGATATGATCTAAATTTCTATAACTACCATTTCAAAACGGTTCGAGGCATCGCCAAACCTATTTGGCTTCAATAAGTTCCTCTCGCTCTAGCACACGACGAACTTCTTCGAAAACTGCTTTTATGTCTCCCTTGGGGAAGCGAATCTGCCCCAGGCCCTCGATATTGCTGAACTCCTCGCAACCTTCCTCCAGTAGTATGATAGCTCTTGAAAATCCAAGACGTCCTTGAAACAGGCCTGCCTCGTGAACAACATTCATTCGCGCATGATGCTTCCCGTCAGCTTGCTCATCCTCCCCAGTCATGATCAAAAAAGCAATAGCCGCGGCATCAAGCATCTCAGAAAGACGTGCAATATTCGTTAGCCCAGCGACAGGCACTCGATTGAACTCGTCCCAGGGCAAGCGCAATCGGTCCTGGACGAAGTCTTTCAGCTCCCGCCAGATCGGGGAACGTCCGTGTCCGATAAAGACGTTCGTGCCTATCTCCCGTGAACGTTTGGATCGTCTCTGTTGCCGAGCGAGGTGCGAACCGGCCTTCTGTGCGAGCTGAGCCAAGCGACTGCAGGCGGCTGGTGCTTGCCTGAGGGTGGTGACCTCAGAGAGGACTAAAAGGTGGGGCGGCACCTGAAGACCTTGTGTTACAGCCATGGAGTCTCTCGACATCAACGGTCTAGAAGGCAATAACTGATGAAGCACTTGATCTTTTGACTGGATAGCTGCCTGTTCTACCTGCTCCCTGAGAGACGTGATGAAGGGGTCCTCTCGTTCAGCCAGAGCCGTAGTCAAAATGGATAGTATATCCGGCTTGCTACTCTGGAACGAGCTTTCTGCACTGGACGCCAGGTGTCGGGCCGGTCCCAGGTCCGGGTTCCCTGCGATTTCGTATATCGTCCTCTCGATATCGTCGGGATCGTACTCGACCCACTCACCCTCTGTTGCTACGACTGGCCATACGCCCTTCATCCCCCATTCTGGGCTGAAATGGGCCTGCGGCGGGGGCGGCTTGAGATCCTTGTAGTAGATTCGGGCATGATATCCGAGGCAGGAGCCACTCCAGGCCTTCCTAACGCTAGCAGCTGCCTCCTCCAGACGCTCCAACGGTTCTTTTACTTCGGGAGCGGTGGCCTTCTGCGACAGGTCCCCGAGCCTCTCGGCAATCTCAAACAGTTCTTCGCTATGGTCACTTGTTGCCATCACGGTAGCCGTCTCCCTTCCGTCCTCTGATGTCATGGATATTAAGAATCACATGATACATAGCCCCTTGATGGGTTCATATTCGCCTTTTTTAATAGTCATAAAATTCTTTGCTATTGGATAACAACCCGCAATGCAATTAGTTAACTTTGACATATTGGACAGAGACAAACGAGCTTGCAGAACAAGGTTTTCAAAGGTATCAATGTCGTATTTTAACTGTTTAGTAGCTGATCCAGTTTTCTTTTTATGCAGCTTTTGACCAAGAGCAATTGCTTGTTTCCTTCCTTCCAGTTCTTGCTCAATTAAAAACCATTTTACATGTAGCAGGTTATTTCTATCTGGAATCAATTTTTGAAAAGTCGAAAATACATAATCGATTATTTTAGCGGTTTCGGCATCTGGTTTCAGGTGCTCATAACATAAGCTATGAAACAAAGCCCTTAGAGGTTCAGCTGTCAAGTCAGCTAACAAGATTTCTTGAACTCGGTCACTCTTGAGCCCTTCCATTGTAAGGATGGACCTAATCCCACTCTCCATCGTTTGGCAAACTTGCTCAAACTCAACGACAAATTTTCCAATGTTTCCATAAATGGAAGATATATTTTTTTCTTTCTCAGCCATGGCTATTCAGACCAGCGCACATAAGTAATCCGGGGTATAATAGGAAGGTCTATGCGTACTAGCTTGCCAAAAAAGAAATTATCCTCAATCTCCAAAAAATTTCAGATATGGTTCGGATATGTTGAATTTCGGGAACTACCGCGCCTTTATCCATCCATGTATTTAGACAAATCTCATCCCCAGGGATAGGGCCTTCTCACAATCCTTAGGAAAGACCTCCTGGCGCCTCCTGGTCTTCTTCTCTGGATCAAAGCGGTCCGCCACCACTTTGCTATAATCCTTAAACTGATAAGTATCAAAACTGCAGAGTGACTCCGAAGCCCCGAACACCATCTGCAACAGCCTTTGATTATTATCAAAGAACTGCTGATAACCCCATTCTTTCATCTGCTCTTCTGTGACATTCATCGTATAAATAAATCCCGTAGGAATTTTTTTGGGGAAAAGCGACTGCGGCGGGTCCGTATAGGTAAAATAGGGAAACAGCAAACGCTCCATAAACGAGCGCATCTCTCCCGACACATTGCCGAAATAGATGGGGGAGCCCAAAATTAAGGCATCGACCGCCTCAATTTTTTTAAAGATCGGGCGCAGATCATCCTTGACGGCACACCTGCCATAACTTTTGCCGCCTCTGATCTTACAAGCAAAGCAGCTCGTGCATCCGGTAAATTTCAGATCATATAAATGGATGAGTTCGGTTTCAGCCCCCTTAGAGGCGGCTCCTTTAAGGGCTTTCCCTATCAGGGTAGCCGTATTCCATCTCTTTCTTGGGCTGCCGTTAACTGCCATGACCTTCATAACGCATCCCTCCATCTTTCCTATGTTGCTCCCCTTGAAGCTGAAAAATAAAACTAAATGAATATAATTCCGGTTAATTTTTGGGGGGACATGGTTTAAACCAAGATGGGCATTTATCAACCATGGCCTTGCCCTCAGCCAGATTGGCATGGCGGCGCTCTCGTATGTCGACCCGCCATCCGTCAGCGCAAGGCCGGGGTATGGGCCGAGAAAAATCAGTAGCCCAGATCTTCGCCCACCAGCTTTACATGGATACGGTTTTCCAGCATGTGCCCTTCGATGATGGACCACATATAGCAAATCCGCTCGGGGCTCTTGCAGTCCGAGCATAGGCCCGTTTCGACACAGGGGGTGGCTCGGCTAAGGCGGATGGCGTTGATGGGGGCGGCGTGGTGTTTCACCCGGGCCATGGCGGTTTCCAGGTCCGGGGCCACCTTGTTGAGACCCACCGCCAGGATGACCTTTTTGGGTCCGAAACACATGGCCGCCACCCGGTTGCCCATCCCGTCCAGGTTCACAAGTTTGCCGTCCAGGGTCAAGGCGTTGGTACTGGTGAGAAAAAAGTCGGCCAAGAGCGACTGGCGGCGCCGCTCTTGCGCTACCTCCGGGGCCAAACCCGGGAGGAAAGGGTCAATCACCTCCACCCCGGGTTTGTGGGCCAGGGCCTCCCAAAGGCCCATCTCCACCACCGACATGGAACCGCCCCGGCTGACGGTGGCCCCGGCGGGAATCATGGCCAGGATTTCGTCCCGAGCCTGGGCCGCGGTAGGGGCGTAGCTAGCCTCCAGCCGCCGCCTGGTGAGTTGTTTGATCAGGTGTTCCGCCAGCTTTTCCCTGTAGGTGATCTGATGTCTGTCCATGAGTTCTCATTTCTGGGAGATTTTTCTGTAACCTGCTACCAGCAGTTATACCAGGTTTTAAGTTAGGATAGGGTTCAAGTCAAGCCAGAGATGGTTTGACAAAGGTAAAGCGAAAATCTGGGACACGAAAGTTTCTAGAACTTGCCAATATCCGCTCTCCTGAGATCTTTGTATATAATTCGAATATGGAAATCTCTTAAAATGAAAAGCCCTGGGTTGAAATCCCCAGGGCTGCAAATGAGCTTTTACTTGATCCAAACTCTCAAATTTGAAATCAAACCGGCAAGAATACATGGCGAAATTTTCGCCAGTTTTGACTCAGATGTCGAAAGGCCTTCTGTCCAAGCCCTTGAAATTATTAGGCATGTAGATGCCAGTTTTTACAGGAAAAAGTCCCGTTGGGACTACCATGTGGCCAAGCCTGCCGCATAATCTCGGATTAAACGAGTTCATTGCACCAGGCAATGGCCTCCTCGTTGGAGAATCACTTCACATACGTCGTTCAGTCAATACCGGACTGTTCCCTTATGCTGCGGGCCACAGCCGAGACGTCCTCGTCACCGTAACCTCTGGCGACAATACCGGTCTCGATTTGGTCCATCAGGGCTGCCACCGGCATGGTCACACCGAGCTTTTTCGCTGTCTCCAGTGCGATCCCCAGGTCCTTATGGTGAAGCCTGACCCGAAAACCCAAGGGGTAGTTGTTGTTAATCATGTTTTTGGAGCGGTAAGTAAGCACCCAGGAGCCTGCCGCGCCCTCACCAATAGCCGCGACCACCTTGTCCATGTCCAAACCTGCCTTGAGACCCAGGACCATACCTTCGGCAACGCTGAGATACACCCCGGCGATAATGGTTTGGTTGATTGCCTTGGTGAGTTGGCCTGCTCCGATGGGTCCCACATGTGTGATCTTGGTACCGATGGCTGTCAGCACGGGCATAACCCTTTCCACATCTTCGGGATCACCGCCCACCATGATGGCAAGGGTACCTTGTTTGGCGCCCTCGGAGCCGCCGGATACAGGAGCGTCGATCATCTTTATGCCCTTTGCTCTCAAAACCTGCTCAATCTTACGAGTGGCATCCGGGCTGATGGTGGACATATCCACCACCACCGAGCCCGGTCGGGCCCCATGAATGATGCCGTTGTTTCCCAGAACGACTTCCTCCACATCCGGAGTATCACTGAGGGAGGTTATGATCACTTCCGCCTCGAGCGCGGCTTCTCGCGGCGAGGCGGCACGTTTGGCGCCGTGAGCGGCCAACAGTTCTTCCTTGTGGCGCGTGCGGTTATGAACAATCAGATCGTGGCCGGCCTTCATGACGTTCAAGGCCATCGGCCCTCCCATGGTGCCCAGTCCGATAAATGCAACTTTCAACGGATTATCCTTTCGATATCAGCCGGAATTATGCGACGGTTTCGCCATTTCGGGGGTTTTTGGACCGGTGACCGGTCGCGGGCTGGTTCCTCTGGCCCCGAAAAGGCCCCCGTATGGTCCCCCACAAGGCCCGAGAGGGACAAAACCGCCGTCACGTTGCTGAAAAACCTGTATTTTCCTGTTTCTGAGCATACCTGACCGCACGCCCCGGGGCAACTGAAATCTTTGCTGCTAATCCTGGTCTGAAGATAGGTTAATAGTGTCGAAGGAGAAGTCTCTCTGCAACTGTTGCAGACTAAAAACATTTTTTGAGCGCCATGGTCAAGAAACTGAAATTTTATTGTGAATTATAGGAAAGTATAATTAGGCGCCCCTGAATTATTTCCCACCCCGCCTTATTTCTCCAAACATAAAAATAACCAATCATTAAATATAACCTAACAAAACTCGGCTATTATTTAACAATTATTTTTAAAGGAGAGCCTGCTTAACGCGGACGATGATGTAGAATGATTAATGGGAGCGTAAGCGACATTAAATTCCCCCTCACCCCAACCCTCTCCCCCATCGGGGGAGAGGGGATAAATAAAACACTAGATAACGCCGCCCCAACGGCTGAGAGGGGAAAAATAGAAAGATAGCACTTTCTTGTACCCTTAGCTGATTGCCTTTAGCTGATTGCTGATTGCTGACAGCTTCTAAATCATAATGCTCCCATTAATATTTCCCGGTTATTATGGTCACGAAAAGGTCTCGGCGCCGGCTGTAAATGATCGATTGGAGATGAAACCACTCTTAATCTTTCTTGATTAATTATGGAATTCGTAACTTATTTGGTCACCAATTATGGCTATCTGGCAATATTTCTCTTACTGCTGCCGGGGGCCTTCGGCATTCCCATCCCAGATGAATTATTATTGACCTTTACCGGCTATCTGGCGCTTCGGGGAGAATTGAGGCTGATACCTGCGATGGCTGTGGCCGTCTCGGGCGCCGTCCTGGGCATAACTTTGGATTATTGGGTGGGAAGAGCAGCAGGCGCCAGGTTAATCGGGGAGTCCGGGGCTTTTTTCCGCCTCAGGCGTGACAAGTTTAAGAGCCTGCAGGAGTGGCTCCGGCGTGGCGGCGGCTGGAGATTATGCCTGGGATACTTTCTCCCGGGGGTAAGGCACTGGGTCGCCATCGCCGCCGGGATCACCAAATTCCCGCTAGCAGACTTTACCCGGTTTGCTTATTTGGGGGTCCTGGCCTGGTCCCTGGTCTATATTTTGTTGGGATATTTCTTGGGTCAGGAGGCGGGCCTCTTAGTAGAAAGGATTGGCGCCCACTGTCGATGGGCCAGCGGGCTAATCGTCGCCCTGCTCCTGGGTTATGTTCTTATCCGGGGGAAATGGCTGCGGCTGAAATGGCCGAAAATCCCGGGTAAAGTCTCTCACGGTTACCCCTTGAAGCGATAGCCCACCCCCCGGACGGTTTCGACATACTGGGCGGCGGGGCCCAGTTTCTTGCGCAGCGCCACGATTTTCACATCCACCGCCCGGTCCGTCACCGGATAATCATCGCCGTGAATGCCCTCGACAATATGAGCCCGGGTGAGGACCCAGCCCGGGCGGCGAGCCAGCAGATGGAGGAGGCGAAACTCGGTGGCCGTCAGGTCAACAGGCTGCCCCTGGACCAAAACCTCGTGGCGGCCGGGGTCGATGACCAGGTCATGGATCTTGAGAAGCGCGTCTTCACCCGGCGGCGCGGTGCGGCGGCGGCGCAGCACCGTCCGGATCCGGGCCAGCAAGACCCTGGTACTGAAAGGCTTGGTGATGTAGTCCTCCGCTCCCAACTCCAGACCGGTGACGATGTCCGCCTCTTCTCCTTTGGCGGTGAGCATAATAATCGGCGCCAGCCGGGTCTTGGCGTCCATCTTGAGACTCCGGCAGACCTCCAGTCCGTCCACTCCCGGGAGCATCAGATCCAGCAAGATCAGGTCCGGCGTGGTCGAGTGGGCGAGGCGCAATCCTTCCTCCCCCGTAGTGACTGCGGTTACCCGGTACCCCTCCTTGGCCAGGTTGTATTTGAGGAGTTCCAGGATGTCTTCGTCATCTTCAACCACTAAAATGCTTTCGTGGGCCATATATCCTCATTATCTAATAATAAACGCCACCACCTTGATACCTTGAGAAAATTATATCAATCCAACTCGCTTTCACGTAACCACAACTTTATCCGCGCCGCTATCTGATCCCGCACTTCCCGAAATTTTGCCAGCTTTGCTTCTTCCGAGCCGACAAAGGCCACCGGATCTTCGAAGGGCCAGTACATCCGATACCTGAAGCCGGGGAAGGTTATGGGACAATTTTCCTCTGTCTTCTCACAAACAATGATTAAATAGTCAACGGTCATTTTGCCCATGAATTCTTTGAGGCTCTTGGACCGCTGCTCACTGAGATCAAGGCCCGCTTCCGCCATCACTTTTTGGGCCTGGGGATCGATTTCCTTCAGTTCATAGCCGGCGCTGAACACCTCAAAGCGATCGCCGGCGAGCTTTTTCAGGAAGGCCTCGGCCATCTGGCTCCGGGCGGCATTATGGGTGCAGAGGAAGAGGACCTTGGTTTTTTCCATGGAAGTTTTCTCCGCAAGCCTCGTTCAGGCAAGCTCTGCTCGGCCGGCGTCAAAAGAAAATTTCGCAGACGCCAACGAAAATGAGGATCAAGCCGGAGATCACCCCGGTTAACTTGCCCAGCCGGTGAAATCCGAATTGACCGCCTGATATGCCAATCCAGATCGTCATGATGCTGAACCAGAAGACGGAAATCGTTAATAAAATGGGACTTAGGCCCAACATCCCCGCCCCGACGCCATTGGGGATATTATTTATAGTCAGGCCCAGGGATAATGCGGTGGCTTCCCTCAGGTCGATATGCCCGGAGAAATCCCAGTCGGCAATAATCGGGTTGTCGAGAATCGAGACTATTTGACGAAAACCAAATCTGGGGAGACCGGTTTCAGCAACCAGTCGTGTCTCTTCCTGGGGCTCTTGGCCCCGGTGCAGGACTTTCTCCTGGAAGATTACCCAGATCCCGGCGGCGATTATGATGCCTCCCCCCAATAAACCGGCCATTTCAGGGCTTATGAACAGATAGATGCTCTGACCGAGGAGTACTGACAAAAGGGTGCCGCATGAGGTTACTGAGGCAATGAGCAGGTTGGAGGTAAAGGGAATGTTAATCTTCCTGATTCCGTAAGAAACGCCCACTCCGATATTGTCAAGATTACTGGATAATGACAGTAACAAGATGGTCGCCAGATGCAGTATTTGCACTTAACGTTCCTTGAGCATCTCGGCCTTGTCGGTAACTTCCCAAGGCAAGTTAAGGTCGAGGCGCCCCACCTGGCCATAGGCCGCCAGCTTCCGGTAAAAGCGTCCTTTATTCAGGGCGGGAAGGTGCCTCAGGTTGAAATCCCGCAGGATGGCGGCCAGGCGAAAATCGAAGTGCCGCTCCAGCAGGTTGGCCAGTTCCTCATCCGGGAACTTGCCGGTGCCGAAGGTTTCCACCTGAAGACTGACCGGTCGGGAAAAGCCGATGGAATAGCTTAACTGGACCTCGCATTCCTCCGCCAGTCCGGCCGCCACCACATTCTTGGCGGCATAGCGCGCCGCATAAGCCCCCACCCGATCGATGTGCACGGGGTCCTTGCCGCTCAAGGCGTTGCCGCTGGTCCGGGCATATTCGCCATAGGTGTCAACGGCGGTTTTGCGGCCCGTGAGCCCGGAATGCACCCCCGGGCCGCCTAAAATGAGGTGTTTCATCGGATTGACAAAGATCAGGGTTTGGTCATCCGGTTTAAGCTCTTCATCGGCGAAGGCCGGTTTGATCACCGCTTCCCGGATATCGTGGTGCAATCGCTCATCGGGTATCTCACGGCACGCGGCGTTGGAGCTGCCGGCGATGACCGTAACGCTATGAATCCGGAAGGGCCGGCGGTTTCTATACTCCACCCCTATCTGGGTCTTGCCGTCCGGCGACAGATAGGGCACATGATTCTGAATCCGGGCGGTGACGATTTGCCGGGCCAGTTGGTGCGCCAACCAAATGGGCAGGGGCATCAAGGCCGCGGTCTGGCGGCAGGCAAAACCGAAGACTGTGGCCTGCTGCCTCACATGGATGTTTTCCACTTGCTCTTCCGTCAGTTGGTTCTCATTGAAAAAGAGATCCGCATCCGGCGGATATTCTTGCAGGCTGGTTAAAATGCTACAGGTGGGGGCGTCAAAGTCAGGTTTCACATAGCCGAGCTGGCCGAGGAACTTGCGGGCCACACCGGGGATATCGACTTTAATTTCAGAGACAAACCGGGCGGCAATGAACAGGATGGAAGTGGCCACGCCACATTCGGCCCGCACATGGGCCTGGGGGTCTTGCGCCAGGAAATGATCCACGATGGCATCGCTGATCTGATCGCAGATCTTATCCGGATGCCCCTCGGTTACCGACTCCGACATGAAGATAAAGTCATTTTTCATATCTTGCGTCCCTTAACCAAAAAAACCAAAAACCTGCTGCGGCTCACTCCAGGGCCGGCTCCGGGACTTCGTTTACGCCATCCGCCGGCGGTTTCTTGGTGGCTTCGTTCACCACCAGGGGCAGCAGGGCGCTGCCGGAAATCACCAGGCCGTCCAGCAGGCCCACCGGGGCCAGGCCCAGCAGACTTCTCAGTCCGGGGACCGCCAGGGTCAAGAATTGCACCGCCAGCGAGCCCCCCACGGCCAGGGTCAGGTAGTGGTTGGGAGGCAATTTCCCCGAGCTAAAGAGGCCGTGGGTTTCCGAACGGCAACTGATGGCGTGCAGGAGCTGCCCGGTGGTGAGGCTGTGAAAGGCCAAGGTGCTGGTTTGAGCCCCCAGGCCGTAGCGCATCAGGCCATAGCCATAGGCCCCCAAAGCCCCGGTGGTGATGGCCCCGGACTCGAAGGCCATCCTCTTAAAGTCGCCGCCGGTGAAGATCGGCCGGGCGGGATCGCGGGGCGGGCGCTCCAGGATATCGGGCTCCGGCGCTTCCATCGCCAGGGCCAACCCGGGAAAGATATCGGAAATCAGGTTGATCCACAGAAGCTGGGCCGCGGTCAGGGGAGACCCCAGGCCGACGGCCATGGCCACAAAGGTCAACATGATTTCGCTGAGATTGGTGGCCAGGAAGAAATGCACCGACTTTCGGATGTTGATATAGATGGTGCGGCCGTCCCGGATGGCGAGGATCAAGGTATCGAGATTATCCTTCTCCAGGACCACGTCCGCCACTTCCCGGGCGATATCGGTGCCGGTGCGGCCCATGGCGATGCCCACGTCCGCCGCCTTGAGGGCCGGGCCGTCGTTGATGCCGTCGCCGGTCATGGCCACCACCTTGCCGGCCGCCTGCAAGGCCTGGACGATCTCAAGCTTATGGGACGGGCTGACCCGGGCAAAGACCTGGGCCCTCTTGACCAGGGCCCGCAAGACCTCCGGCTCGATCTCCGCCAGGTGGGTGGCGTCCAGGATTTCCAAGGGGCCCCCCCGGCTCAGCTCCAGTTCCTTGCCGATGGCATAGGCGGTGGGACTCTGGTCGCCGGTGATCATCACCGTCTCGATCCCCGCCCGATGGAAGGCCCGAATCGCCTCGCCCACCCCCTCGCGGATGGGATCGGCCATGCCCACCATGCCCAGCCAGACCAGGTCATCGAGTTCCTCAAACACGGACTCATCCGGACCCAGGGCATAGGCCAGCCCCAGGACCCGCAGGGCGTCCCCCGCCATCTCCTCGTTCTTAGCCTCGAGGCGCTGCCGGTCTGCATCGGTAAGCGGCAATTTCCGGCCATCCTGGAGATGCCAGGAACACCGGGCCAGAACTTCCAGGGGGCTGCCTTTGAGGGCAAAAAGCCTTCCGGCGGGCGGATCATCATGCAACGTGCCCATAAACAGGCGGTTTTCCGAACGGTGATTGATTTTTATTAGGGGATAGCGCCTCCTCAGCTCGGCGACGTCGAGACCCACCAGGATGGCCAGGTGCACCAGGGCGCCCTCCGTGGGGGTCCCCCGGAGTACATAATCCCCGCCTTCCTGATAGATTTCGATTTCGTTGCACAGCACCGAGACCTTTAGGAGCTGCTCCAATTCCTCACAGGCGAAGGGGGGAATCGGCCCATCGGGCCCCAGGAATTGCCCGTCCGCCACCTTGATAGTCTTCATGCAGGCAAAGATTTGGAGCACGGACATCTGGTTGCGGGTGATGGTCCCGGTCTTATCCAGACAGACGGTCTGCACCGAACCCAGGGTCTCCACCGCGTTGAGATGGCGGATCAAGACATAGTGTTTGCGCATGTCCCGGATACCCATGGCCAGGGTGGTGGTGGCCACGGTGGGCAGCCCTTCCGGCACCGCCGCCGCCGCCAGGCAGATGGAGGTGCGCAGCATCTCCAACCAACCGAAGCCCCACATGAACCCCATGACAAACACCACCCCGCAGACACCGCAACAGAGGAGGACCAGTTGATTCCCCAACTGGCCGAGCTGCCTCTCCAGAGGGGTTTCCGGGCTGGCGGCTTCGCCGATCAGAGACTGGATCAGGCCGATTTCGGTATAAATCCCGGTGGCCACCACCACCGCCATACCTTCGCCGCCAGTCACCAGGGTGCCCATGAAGACCAGGTTGATCCGGTCTCCCAAGGGGATATGATCCCGTTCCAGGGCCCGGGTATTTTTAGTCACAGGCAGGCTTTCCCCGGTCAGGGCCGACTCATCCACGGACAGGTGGCTGGCCTCTATCAGGCGCGCATCGGCGGCCACATAGCTGCCGGGGCGCAGTACCAGGAGGTCTCCCGGGGTCACTTCTTCGGAGGGAATTTCGCTCAGCCGTCCTTCCCGTAAGACCAGGGCGGCAGGCCGCACCAGGGTTTGCAGGGAGCGAATGGTTTTTTCGGATTCGCTTTCGGTTTTATAGCCGATGAAGGCATTGACGATCACTACGCCGGAAATCAACACGGCGTCGGCCAGCCCTCCAATGACGACGGAAAGACCGGCGGCCGCGCCCAGGAGGGCTACCGGGAGCGATTTAAACTGATCCAGGAAGATTCCCCAGCCGGACCGGGGCTCGGCTTCCGGCAAGAGATTGGCGCCGTATTTCTGGCGGTTTCTCTGGACGGCCTTGAGGGACAACCCCATTTCCCTGGAGGTCTGCCATTCGGCCAACACCGCCTCGGCTTCCAGCCGGTGCCAGGGTTGCGCCGGCTGCTCTGCCGGATAGGCAAAGAGACCTTTGAATCTGTCTAAGACGGTGGCCTGATCTTCCGGCCCGGTGGCAGCCCCGGCTTTACTGGGGACAGGAAATGAAGAGCCCGGCTGAGGTTGGCTCAGGCAATCGGAGACGATCCCTTCAATTAAGGCCGCAATGGTTTGGGGATTGTTATCCGAATTGTAGCAGACCAGAACATTGCCGGTGAGGGCATTGGCCGAGGCCAGGGAAATATCCTGCAGCCGCGCCAGTCGCGACTCCAGCAGCTTCTCCAGGGATTTCGAGCGGTACAGGCCCTCAACCTTAAACCTCGCCCTGCCCGCCACCGCGGTATGTATCGCCTCGACCATTGGGGCCGGATAACCTTGCCTATTCGACTCTGTTTAGCTAATAGGGATACTGCGGCTATGCTTATCCCTTCGTCTTCTTTTCCGGAGGGGCTTCGGGAGCCGGCTTGGAGGCCGTGGGGGACCCCGCCTTGGATTTCGGCCAGGCGGCGCAAGCTACGTCCTTGATGCCAGAGACCGCACCCATCAGGATGTCGCTGACGGCCTTGACCGCCGACTGACCCAGGCTGCCGGCGGCGTCGATGGCGCCGCCCACCGCCGCCTTGGCGGCCCCGCCCACATTGCCGCCGATCTCGGAAGTGGCCTCGATGACGCCGGTTACCGCGCTTTTGGCCACCTGGGCCACGTCTCCGCCGACTTCCGCGGCCCCTTTGACCGCGCCTTTGGCCAGTTGGGCGGCGGCCTTTTCGGCATCTCCGCCCAAGTCGGTGACGCCCAGGAGAATGCCCTTGGCCACATCCTTGGTGGTCACCAGCAGGCCGGCGCCCACCTCTTCGGTGGCCTTCAGCGCCCCTTTAAAGACGTCCTTGCTGATATTGATGGTCTCGTTGGCCACGCTGCCGGTGCCCTTCAGGACGTCGGTCACGGTGTTTCTCGCCAAACTGACGATTTGGGCTTCAATCTCGCTTAGCCCCTTGAGGCTGCCGACGAGGCCGTCTTTCACGGTGGCGCCGGCTTCGCCCAGCATTTCCCCAATACCCTTGCTCTCTTTGGTTTCCTGGGGGGACATATGGACCTCCAAAAATTTTGGTTAACTACAAGATAGTAATTTAAAGATACATTTCCAGGTCTGTGATGCCATTCCGGCGATGAGCCGGCCTGGCCCCCCTCCATGGCGGCTTAAAGGAAGGGTTTCAAAGACTGCGACTTATCGAGGCAGCCAGTTTGGTGGCGCTGACTTCAGGAAATAGGGAGGAAAAGGTCTCCTTCAATTGCAACAGAAAACTCAGGGAGGATAACCGCTGTCTGTCATAGTCGATGGACACCAGTCCCTGGACGGCGTCCGCTTCCACCCGGAGAATCCCTCTGATAGCCCCCAAGCGGTCCTGCAACTCCCGCGCCAGGACTTCATTGCCCTTAACCCGGGTTATGGCCAGACTGAGCTGGCCCGGCCGGGATACGATGATCTCGAGGTCCTCCAAGTTCTTCCCCCTTTTAGGAGAGCCGTCACCCGTGAGATAGAGAAAAAAATGGTTTAAACCCCAAAATGGCTTATTGTATTAAAAATATAATGACAAATGCAAGGCCTACAACGATGGGGCGACGATATATATCGGGAGACGATGCTGGTGGGAGCTCACTTCCACTGAAAAGCCAAAGTGGGAAAGTGAACCTTGATTTTCCACCTGCTTATTTATAACAATCTGGCCCCCAATTCAGCGACGCCGGACCTTTCCCCCTTTATCAGGGTTATATGGCCGGAGATATTCTCGTCTTTAATCCTTTCCACCAAATAACTCAAGCCATTGGAAGAGGCGTCCAGATACGGGTGGTCGATCTGTTCCGGGTCTCCGGTGAAGACGATCTTGCTGCCCCGGCCCACCCGGGTAAGGATGGTCTTGATCACCTGGGGGCTGAGATTCTGGCTTTCATCGCAAATAATGAACTGGCGAGGGATGCTGCGGCCCCGAATATAGGTTAGGGCCTCCAATTCAATCTTGCCGCTGCTGAGCAAATACTCGGTGGAGCCGTTGGGCCGGATATGCTCGTTACAGAGATACTCCTGTATTATGCGGCACAATTTGATGGATTTATGGACAACTACTTGATATAAGGGGGGATAATTAGCATAGCGGGGGGTTAAAAGGTGCTCGCTAATGGTGAAAGCCAAAAAGAGATGATTCGGCCGGATTTTAACCGGGCCATCATGATAGATTTCCAAGGCGCCCAGATCTCATCCGACACCGGCTTTATCCTATTGAGAGAACTAGATGAGCGCTTCAGCATCATTGACCCCATGAGAGACTGCCTGGAAGACTTGAGATCACCTGCTCATACGAAACATGCCTTGGTCCAGATGGTTCGTCAAAGGGTTTACCAGATAGCTGCCGGTTATGAAGATTGCCACGACGCAGATTTTCTCCGCATAGATCCAGCTCTCAGGCTGGCGATTGGTAAAGACCATAAGGTAGGGGCCAGCCAATCTATGCTCTCCAGATCGGAGAATGACGTTCTTGGTAATGCATTTGGGTTAGCGGCTCTGGATGCGGCTTTGACCCGTTCAACTGATGCCCTGTTGCGCAGGAAGAATAAGCGGCGGCTGATTATCGACTTGGATTCTACCGAGGACGCTGTGCATGGCAAGCAAGAGTGTGTGGCCTACAACGGTCATTTTGGCAAGAACTGCTTTCACCCCCTGTTTTGCTTTAGCAGTGACGGAGATTGTCTTGGGGCAAAGCTGAGACCGGGCAAGGTTCACTCAGCCGATGGCGCTCTGGATTTTATCACCCGCTTGGTGGAGCGTTACCGCCCTCGGTTCAAGCTCTTTTGGCTGCGTGGCGATGCTGCCTTTGCCAACCCGGAGATCTACGAGTATTGCGAAGATAAGCGGATCACGTACTTCATTCGATTACCGGCCAATAGAATCCTGATGGGTTTGATCGAGTCCCACCTTAACCGGCCCGTGGGCCGTCCCCCTAAGTCCGGGGTGCAAGTCAAGATGGTTGATTTGCAGTACCAGGCGAAGAGCTGGAGCAAGTCCCGCCGGGTGGTGGCCAAGATAGAGTGGCACCGGGGCGAGTTGTTCCCCCGGATCGGTTTTGTGGTCACCAACTCCAGATTGCCAGCCGCCCAGGTGATCAAGGTCTACAATGGGCGGGGCGATGTGGAAAACCGAATCAAGGAAGGCAAAAACACTTTGCGGTGGGATAAGACCAGCTGCCAACGGTTCGAGGCCAACCAGGCCAGGCTGAAGATGGGGGTTTTGGCCTACAACCTTCTGCATATGATCCGGCAGTTCTATGTTTGGGGTGAAGAAGTTAAACGGTCCATAGAGTGGCTGATCAAGCGATTAATCAAAGTGGGCGCCAGGGTTTCTTATCATGCCCGGAGATGGTATGTCCATGTGGCCTCCGCCTTTCCTCTGGCACGCCACTAGCGATCAGTGCTGGCCTGGGGTCCTTAAGCTCCATCGCAGTGAGGTGTCTGGGTTCTGATGGTTTGGTATGCCAAAATTTCTGGAAAAATTACTATATCCGGCAGATTGGTTGACAAATTCATTGAAATTTATGCTATCATTGCTGTCACCCGACAATTCGGCTGCAAAAGAGGATGCTTCTCGGGGTTAAACTCGGGGAGATGACTCCACAAAACCGTTTTTTGACCGCGGTGGCCCAGGCTGCCGCATAATCTCAGATAATAAGGACCAGGAAAGGAGGTCAATAAAATGGACCAACCGATGTGTGTGCGCATTCTAATGACCATATGGCCAAAAAAAGGCCAAGCAGCGATGCGAAAGCATTGGCTGCGGGAAGGGGTTCGGTATTTCAAGGATGGGAAACCAGAAAAAGCAATAGCCACATTATATAATGTGACCAGTTCTCAGCGGGGCCCAGAGGACCAAGCGGGTCAAGCAGCATACTGCACGGCAGTCTATTATTCAGGGCTGGCCTATGCAGCTCTCGGGGACCTGGATTCTGCATGGGAGTGCTATAGCGTTGTCAAAGACCTGAATCCTCCTAATAAAGAAATAGTGGAGGACCTTCGTGTAGCGATTGAAAAGAGTTAAGCGTAAGGGGCCATAAACGGGGATTTGGGTCCTGTGGCCCCCATCAGTACTAACTACCATCTCTTGCTTCAGACAATCTTGAAGCAGGGTCGTGGCAATATCTACAGGGGCCATGGCGTACAAGTGGCGGACAAAATTTTAGAGGCCCCGGTTAAAAGGGGATACTCCAAATTATCATATATGGGCTGCATCCAGGGGCGGATCTTGTCTTCTTTATCCCCGGGAAGATAGCCCAGATCGTTGCCCAAGGGCACAATTGGCCTGGTGATGAGCAGGCGGTTAAATTTGCCGTTATCCTCAAAAACTCTTTCCAGGCCGGCAGCCAACGCCAGGATGGTCTTACCGGTCCCGGCCTTGCCGACTAAAGTAACGATCTTGATGTGATCATCCAGCAGCAGTTCCAGGGCAAATCTCTGTTCCTTATTCAGTGCTTTGATGCCATAAGCCGTCTTGCCGTCATAAGTGAGCCTATGGATTTTATTATCACAGTATCTGGCCAGGGCTGAAATGGATGGAGTTTCACGAGACTTGATGATACAGAATTGGTTGGGATGAAGATTATCCTGGCTGGAGTCAACCGACCCTTCTTGATAAAACCGGTCTATTTCGGCCTGAGAAAGAATTGATTCCTGAACTCCCTTATATAACTTACAATAATCCACTTTATCGCTATAAAAATCTTCAGTCGGAATCCCCAAAACATCTGCTTTTATCCTCAGATTTAAATCCTTGGTAACCAAAACCAGCGGGCTATTTTCACTGTTCTTTAGATAATAGGCCAGGGCCAGGATTCTATTGTCAACGATGTTCAAATCGACCCCGTTCAACAGGTCGTAAGTTTTAATGCCGTTTAATTCAATGCGGATGGAGCCGCCTCCCGGGAGTTTGACCCCTTCCGCCAGACGACCCGTCAACCTCAATTCATCCAACTTTCTGGAGGCGTCCCGGGCATTTCTGCCCACCTCATCCCCCCTCCTCTTGGTGCGGTCTAATTCCTCAATCACTGAAAGCGGCAAAACTATGGAGTTGTCTTCGAAAGCAAATAAGGATTCCGGATCGTGCAATAAAACGTTGGTATCCAAAATATAGATTTTTTTCATTTGCCCCCTCTGGCAGCTACTGAGTCATTCGCTGCTAGTTGGCCATATACCGGATATTTTGGGAAGGGTTTTTCCCGGAAGAGAAGATGGGCGGATGAATGATATTTTCCTGATAGTCTAAGGCATTAGACAAAATTAACCAAATTTTAACATTAAAAATATTAAATCATAACTTTCATGGGAAACAATTCAGATCAAAACAGCTTGATTAAATCGGAGGGTTGCCATGCATGTGGATTCCGCATACGTACACGCCCTGGCAGGGAGGCTGCGGATCAAGATTCCCAAGATTAAAGGGGCGGCCGACAAGGCCCAGGAACTTGAGCAGCACCTGCAGCAATTTACCGGTATAGAATCCGTTTCCGCCAATCCTACCACCGGCAACGTGCTGGTCCTTTACAATCCCCACCGCATCGACCAGTGGAACATCATCTTATCCTTGAAAGATTTGGGGTATCTGTCTCAAGCCGCTTCGACGGTTAGCGTCATGGTGAGCCCCCAATCTTCTCCGCAGGGGGTGGTGGAAAAAGTAACCGCCGTCGTGGCCGCCACCTTGATGGAGGTCGCCCTGAGCCGGTTGGTCGGCGGCCTGATTTGAGCAGCCCCGAAGGAGGGGGATCATGTGGTATGTTATCAGCCTGATTATCGGGGCGGTCCTGGGTTTTTGGGGACGCTATTGGTTGATGGAGGTGAAATGCCGGGACTGTGGCGCCGCATATCTCGAATATCCCTGAGGCGCCTTCAGGGTTGGCAGAGTTCAGATGGCGCCGGGAGGGCTTTTTCCTCCATTTTTCTGCGAATATGCCAGACCTGAGCGCCGCCTCCTGGAACGACACCAGAAAATAGCCCTTTCCCTGGGCTCTCACCTAGTCTTTAGCCTCGTTCAGGTCCTGCCGGTAATCCTTCCATAAAAAACTTAACCTGAGCAAATCAGGCTTTTCTTGCCGCCGCGGTCCCGCTACTGCCTTCCACCAGGCCGCGGTTCAGCATGATAAAGCTGGCAAAGCCAAACCAGAGATAGTCGGACCAGGAAGGGAAAGTGACCTTCTCGGCGGCCCAAAGCCTGCTTAAGCCGAAGAAGATCAGGGTGAGCGGCACCAGGAGTTTCAGGTCCAGCCCCCCGGTAAGTTTGGCCAGCTGAGTATTGGCGGCCTGCAAGGAACCGGTCAAGCCGGCGGCAATTGCCGGGCCGGTCCCGGCGCCGGGATTCTCCGCCAGGGAGGCCAACCAGGCGGCCAGGGTGAGGACTTCGATCTCAGGAAAGAGTTCCCCCAAGGTCTCCGACAGGATTTCCAGGGAGGCCGTGGAGAATAAATGGTCCAGGTCGTAATGGATCAAGAGGCTCCCGGTGCCGGGTTTAGCCTCGACCTGCCGGATGCCCGGCACCTTGGCGAGCTTTTCCTGGGCCTGGCGGGCCAGGGCCGGGTTTCCCTTAATCTTGGCGGCCTTGAGACGCACCCGCCCCCGCAGGGCATGGACGACTTTGAGGCCCTCGAGTTCCATTCTCTGCTCCGAGAAGGGTCAACTGCCTGGTTTAACTTTGGATGTGGCTACCGCCTCGGCTGTTGCGGCTACCGCCTCGGCTGTTGCGGTTGCCTCGCGTTCGGACTGGACCTCGGCCATCAGGTCGCTGATCTGCTCCCCGGCCTCGGCCGCGAACTCCTTGGCCATATCCGACAAGGTCAGATAGCCCCTGATCAGGGTCTTGGCCAGGGGGCGAGACACCGCCGCCACGGCGGGAAGAACGATGGGGGCCGCCAGGGCCACCCCTAACACCACCAGAATGCTGGGAACTGCGCCCTTCAGACCTTTATCCAAAACGGCCATGGCCTTCCTCCTTTTCCAAGGCAGCAATTTGAAAATTTAACATAGTGATTATTTAACCAAAAATCAATGAGACCTTAATAATTTCCTAACAGATATATATCAGTATTCGATATATGGATTTCCAAAGACAAATCTCCCAGGGCTTCTGGCAGGGTATGGTGAAACTCATCGTCCTGCACCAGGCGAATCTGGGGCCGGTCTACGGCGGCCGGCTGAGTAAGTATTTCCACGGCCTGGGCTACGCAATCAGCCCCGGAAGCCTGTACCCTTTGCTCCATAGCATGGAAAAGGCCAACCTCATGCGCTGTCACATCAGGATCTTCAAGGGGCGGGCGCGCAAATATTATGAGCTTACTCCACAAGGGCAAGACTGCCTGGAGGCCTCGCGCCAGGAAGCGGCAGAAATTGTCCGTGAGGTGATCCTGAGCGGCCTGCCGGATGAAGCTCTAGTGAATTCAGATTAACTTTTACGGCTCTTCGCCCTCTCCCCTATTTCCCCTTGCTTTTGATTTAAGCGGTCACCCCACCCAACTCTCCCTTGATCATCCCCGCAAAGAGACTTAATTATAAGCAAGCTTTCCACTCGGGCACTAAGCCTACCTGGGGTATTTTTGCCACAAGTTACAATTAACTAAAAAATAACCTAATTGAAATACGATATTAATATAAAAGTGATAGTAATTGCGCAATTTGCACCCAGGATTTAACAGTCTTTACTTATTACATCATTTCAAAATAATTTAGGAGGTTCCGGTGATGGGAGATTTTAGCTTAAGCATTGATCTTCTCAAGGATATCCTAAAAGTTGCCAAGCCTTTTGGCCACAACGAAAAGACCAGGGAACTGAACATAGGGTTCGGCTTTATTTATTATGGGATAGTTAGGGCCTTAAGACCGGATCATATCTTAGTGATAGGATCAGGATATGGCTTCAGCGTCGTCTGTCTGGCCTTGGGTCTAAAGGACAACGGCCGGGGCAGGTTAAGTTTTGTCGATCCGGCCTATTCTTTATTAAAGAATGGGCCCCTCATGACCGTGGGCGGACGGGGCGTCTGGACCGATGAGTCTTATGTTAAAGCCCATTTCGGGCGCTTCGGCGTAGAAAACCTGGTCACTCATTATAAGATGCGGAGCGATGAGTTTTTCCCCAGTTTCCAGGAGCTAAAATTACCTCCCATAAATCTGGCCTTCATTGACGGCAGCCATGCCTACAAAGACGTGAAATACGATTTCATCAAGGTCTTGGAGCAGTCGCATAGGAATACCTATATCTTTCTGCACGACACCAACATTTACCTCCGGGAATTGGTAAAGCATGCGGGGGTGAAGAAATGGTTGAAATTCATCAAGAAGGAGGAGGAATCTTTTGAGGTAATCGATTTTCCCTTTTCCTCGGGCGTCGCCCTGGTCCGCGTCTTGGACCCCTCCGCCTGGAAGAGACTCCATTGACCGGGCTAACCATATCTCTCCTGCTGGCCATACTTACGGGGTATCTATACTGGCGCTACGTCTGGTTTTTTCGCAATCCCCCGCGGGTCCCGCCGCCGGGAGAGAGCATGGTCAGTCCCGCCGATGGCACCGTAGTCTATGTCACCAAGGTGGCGCCCCAGCAAGAGGTAATAATGATCAAGCAGGGGCTGCCGGCGACCCTCACCGACATCGTCCGGGAAGACCTGGACTCTCCCAAAATCCTGATCGGCATCTTTATGAGCCCCTTCAACGTCCACTACAACCGGGCCCCGCTTCCCGGGAAGGTCAACTTTATCCGGCACCACCCCGCCAAGGTGAAGAATTTTTGCATGGCTCCCATGCATTGGCGGACCCTGCTGAAACGGGCGCCCTTTTATGAGAATTCCAGACACATAATCCACAATGAACGATTGGTGACCAATGTGGAGGGCAGATTTAAGGGAGAGGCGCTCTCCTACTATGTCGTGCAAATCGCCGGGAAGAGTGTGAAGGGCATTGATAGTTATGTTAACCCGGGAGAGCAGGTCACTAAGGGTGAAGTCTTCGGCATGATCCGCATCGGCTCCCAAGTGGACCTGGTGGCGCCGCTCCTGCCCGAGATGAGCATCATGGTCCAGCCGGGGGATAAGGTCCGGGCCGGAGAGACCGTCTTAATCGCTTAATCCTTGAAAGAAAGGGGGGAACTATGAAGATCGATCTGCACGTCCACTCCAAATACTCCACGCGACCCTCCCAATGGGTCTTGCAAAAGTTGGGCTGCCAGGAGTGTTATACGGAGCCCCGGACCCTATACCGCCTTGCCAAAAAGCGAGGCATGTCCCTGGTAACCATTACGGACCACAACGTCATTGACGGCTGCCTGGAAATCGCCGGCCTCCCCGACACCTTTATCAGCGAGGAAGTGACCACCTATTTCCCGGAGGATCGCTGCAAGGCCCACGTCTTGGTTTACGATATTAATGAGAAACAGCATCAAGACCTGCAGGAGGCCAGGGAAAATATCTTTGACCTGGCGCAATATCTGCAAGAAAATCATATTTCCCACGTCCTGGCCCATCCCTTCTGGTCCGTCAACGATCGCTTGACCCCGGTCCATTTCGAAAAATTTCTGCTGCTCTTCAAAAATTTCGAACTGAACGGGGCTCGGGATACCCGGTTGAACGATTGGCTCAAGGCCTTGTTGTCCCAACTTACCCCGGGAGACCTAGGCGCATTGGCCGATAAGTATGGGATCGCGCCCTGCATTCATAACCCCTGGCAGAAGAATCTTACCGGCGGTTCCGATGACCATAGTTCTCTCAACATTGCCCGGATGTTTACCCAAGTGGAGGGGGCTATATCCTTAAAGCATTTCTTTCACGGCCTCAATGTCGGCCAGGCTAAGCCCCAGGGGCAGGCCTGCACGCCCTTAACCCTGGGTTACAATCTTTATAGTATCGCCTACCAGTTCTATAAAAAGAAATACGACCTGGGTAAGTATGCCGATTCCAGCATTTTCATCAATTTTTTCGAAAGATTTTTGCAGACAGACTTAGACCCTAAAAATTTGCCCACCAGGTTTCAATACTATCGGGACAAGATTAAATATTTTTTCAAGAGTTCTTCGAAAAGCAGCCAAACTGACCCACTCTTGTCTCTAATCGTCAATGAAACCATCAAGGCTCCGCAGAAATCGCCAAACCGGCCCGGGATGCAGTGGTTCCAGATACTCAATGACATCTCCACCACCATCTTGAAGCAGTTTCACGAACATTTCCGCCAGGCGGTGACGGGAGCCAATCTCTTTGATTTGATTAATTCCCTTACCTCTTCCGGGATAATTTATCTGGGGTTGACTCCTTACCTGGCGGCCTTCTCTTCCTTCTCCAAGGACCGGAGCCTCGGATCGGAAATCCTTCGCAGTTTTTCAGAGCGCGCCTCTGCGAGCACTGGGGATGGGAAGAACCGACTCAACCTGGCGCACTTTACCGACACCTTTTATGAGATCAACGGGGTGGGACTCACTCTCCGGCGCCAGGTGAAGGCCGCGGTCAGCGCCAATAAGAGATACACCATTATCACCTGTGATTCCGAAGTCCGGCCGCAACTGCCAGGGATTCGCAATTTTGTTCCCATCGGGGTCTTTCATTTACCGGAATACCCCGAACAGAAACTGTTCCATCCACCTTTGCTCGAAATCCTCAACTATTGTTATGAACAGAATTTTACCCATATCAAGACCGCCACTCCGGGCCCCATGGGACTTACGGCCTTAGGGGTGGCCCGCCTGCTGCGCCTGCCGATCTGGGGCACTTATCACACCGCCCTGCCCCAATATGCTCAATATTTAACGGGTGATGCCGCCATGGAGGAGATGATGTGGAAGTACATCATCTGGTTTTACAATCAGATGGATCTCGTCTTTGCGCCCTCCGGCAGCACCGCCGAAGAATTGCACCAGAAAGGCATCGACCCGCGCAAGATCCGCCTCTATCCCCGGGGAGTGGATGTCGAGCGGTTCCATCCGGCCAAACGCAACGGCGTATTGGAAAAGTGCTATCAGATCAAGGAGGGCTTGAAGCTCCTTTATGTGGGCCGGATATCCAGGGAGAAGAATTTGCCGCTCCTGGCCACGGTCTTCAAGACCCTGTTACACAGCCACCCGGAGCTCAAATTGATCGTCGTGGGAGACGGACCCTATCTGACAGAGATGCGCCAGGTGATGGCGGGCCCCTCTTGCGCCTTTACCGGCTATTTGGCGGGGGAGGAACTGGCCGAGGTCTACGCCTCCTGTGACCTGTTTGTCTTCCCCAGCACCACCGATACCTTCGGCAATGTGGTCCTGGAAGCGCAGGCTTCAGGCCTCCCGGTCGTGGTCACCGATTCCGGGGGACCGCAAGAGAACGTCATCAATGGTGAAACCGGCGTCATCGTTCCGGGGAATGATGAAGAAGGGCTCTGCAATGCCATCAATCTGTTGTTGGCCGACCCGGATAGGTTAAGAGAGATGGGGCGGGCGGCTCGGAATCACGTCAAGCAGCGCTCCTTTGAAGCGGCCTTCCAGGCCTCCTGGAAGATGTATGAGGAAAGGGCCGACAACCGGCAACCGGCCAGATAGATTACCAATCTTTCCTAAACCAGGGTCGCTGGTTCCATCAATGACCTGGTAATCCGCCTTCGCCTCGATTCACCCCCCCCACAGCCCGAGAAAAATTAATTAATAATTAACGCGACCTTAAATCAATATTAACCAAGGCCTTTTAAAGTTATGCCTGTCCGGGTCAGCAGCGGTCGACTCCGGGATTGGATAATTGGCAGGGCCACGGCCCCGGCTCACCTGGAAAAACCTCAGGAGAGAGATGGCTCTCTCCTGGAATTCAGGAGGAAAAGTCATGCATCACGGCGACATTTTATTAATCAGTGATGGCTCCCAAATTTTTCCGCCCCTGGCCCGGTTCTTAACGGAAGCGGGCCACCGGGTCATGACCACTTGCGAAACGCGGGAAGCCTTTCAGTCCTTGCGCGCCGGCAATTTCCGTCTGGTCATCACCTGCTTGAGCAATGGTTGGACCGATACCCGCCCCTTCCTGAAGGCGGTCCGGGAGCTGAATCGGGAGATTGCGGTGGTCATTTTGCGTCCCGGACCCGAGGTCAGGTCCCCCATCGGCGCCTACCTGGTCAAAGATGAGGGGTATGACTTCAAGCCCTTCGGCTGGCCCGGGCTTCGCCACCTGGTAGCCAATTGCCTCAGTAACTAAGATTTCGTTCCGAGATGGGATGATGGCCGCGACGCCCCAGCCTCCGGCCGGATTCTCTTTTTTTAAAATCTTAAAACTGACGGAAAAGCCGGAAGAACCTCCTTTAAAGAGGGTGGTCACTTTACCGGTATCTCTTCCTCCGGCCGGTCCGAGGCCGCCTTTATCGGCCGGGCCGGATTGCCTGCCCTAACTTTTAGGGAAAATCGGTGATGGTATTGCTGCACCAGCAAAAGCCGCTCTCGGGGCCGCAGATCGAAGTAGAAGGGGCTTTCCATAAACATGGCCACAAATTCTTTTCTCTCCAAGGAATTCTCCATTTTCAGTTGCCGCGCTGACCTTCGGTAATTTCGACTTCAGGAAGATTAATAATTCATTTCGTGATCAGGCCGTTACCAGCCTTTCTTGCAAACCAAAATCATGAAGGCATACATGATGATGGTCATTCCCACGCTGATCAGTATTTCTTCCATGTTGGCTCAATCTCCTCGGCTCATTCTCCCGGCGCCGTTACATTAGGGACACTCGGTTTCCAGCCAACCACCCCCCTCGCAGAGCGGGCAGCCGCCCAGGTACTTCTCCGCCTGTCCCTGACATAGCGGACATGGTTCGGTGATTACTTCGGCGCCATCACATCTGGGGCAAGCTTGGGTATCCATAAATGCGCTCTCCCTTCCCGCTCATATGGATGCTAATAGAGCACTTTGGATCGTTCCCCCGCAAGGCTTGCAGGAGAGTACCCGCCGCTTTCATTCCTGGATGTCTGCGGATATTGTTGCAGATCACCTGGAACTGCGTCTTTCCCGCAGGTGGACGATTTTAGCTAGTCCCTTCTGCCATTAGAGGGAACGGCTGGGCGAATTATGCACCCCCTGAATTAAGGGATCTCCATCAGCCCAGCCGTTTCTGCAGGGGAAAGGGAATGTACCGATGTTACCCTGAGTTCGTAAAAATAGAATTTTGGTTTGGTTAATATTTGATTAATTTTCCGGAAACGGGTTCTGAGAGAAGGATTATTGAGAAAAGAGTTTGCAGAGCGCGGCCGCGGGCGCCACTGCTGGCGGGCTGCTGAACCTGGCGGGATGGTTCGGGAGCTTTTGGGCCAGGCGGACCTGAAAATGACCAGGCGCTATGGCCATCTATCCCCAGGGGAACTGAAAGGCCCGCTAAACCTGCTCAATAGCCTGGCGGGCGGTAAAGAAATGGTAAACATTAGCCCCAAAGTAAACGGGGGGGGAAATCCCTGCCTTTGCTAACCTAAGGTAATTCCGTTTAGAACTGGTCGGGACGGGCGGATTCGAACCGCCGGCTTCCTGCTCCCAAAGCAGGCGCGCTAACCAGGCTGCGCTACGTCCCGACTCTCACTGAATCGGGCCAACTCCTCTTTGAGGGTGGCCAATATCTCCCGCAAGGCGGTTAGGGCCCGGGCCCGGTGGCTGATGCGGTTTTTCACCTCCGGGCCCAGTTGGGCCATGGTGGCCCCATACTCCTCCACCCAGAAGACCGGGTCGTAGCCGAAACCCTGGGTCCCCCGGGGCGAAAGCGAGATGTGGCCGGGGCACTCCCCCCGGGTCCGGAAGAGGCGGCCGTCCGGCAGGGCCAGGGCGATTTCGCAGACGAACCGGGCCTGGCGCTGCTCCCAGGGAATCTCCCGCATCTCCTCAAGGAGTTTGCCCCAGTTGTCGGCGTCGCCGTGGCCCCCCGGCCGGGTGCGGTCCTGGGCGTAGCGGGCCGAATGGACTCCGGGGCGGCCCCCCAGGGCCGCCACCTCCAAACCGGAGTCGTCCGCCAGGGCCGGAAGCCCCGTGAGCCGGACCACTTCTCGGGCCTTGGTCTCGGCGTTCGCCGCGAAGCTTGATCCCTCTTCAGCGATCTCCGGCAGTCCCGGGAAATCGTCCAACCCCAACAGGCGCAGCTCCAGGTCTGCCAGGATTTGCCGCAGCTCCCGGATCTTGCCGGGCGAGCGCGAGGCCATCACCAGGACAGGGGCAGCCATGGGCGCAGGGCCTCCTCCTGGAGGTGAAACAGCTCCTTAAGGCCCTCCTGGGCCAGGGCCAACATCTGCGGGAGCTGGTTGGCATGAAAGGGCCCCCCCTCGCCGGTCAGTTGCACCTCGATGAGCTCGCCCTTGCCGGTGCCCACGAAGTTGGCGTCCACCGCGGCCTGGGAATCCTCTTCATAGTCCAGGTCCAGCAACAGTTGACCCCGGCAGGCGCCGGCGCTCACCGCGGCTACCTGCTCGGAGATGGGCAGGGCCGCCAGCAGGCCCTGGCGCCGCAACCCTTCCAGGGCCAGGTTCAGGGCCACGAAGGCCCCGGTGATGCTGGCGGTGCGGGTGCCGCCGTCGGCCTGCAGGACGTCGCAGTCCAGGATGACGGTGCGGGGTCCCAGGGCCTTCAGGTCCACCGCGGCCCTGAGCGAACGCCCGATGAGGCGGCTGATCTCCTGGGTCCGGCCCCCCAGTTGACCCCGGCGGGACTCCCGCTCCTGGCGGCCGTGGGACGCCCGGGGCAGCATGGCGTATTCGGCGGTGACCCAGCCCCCGCCGCGGGCTTGACAAAAGGGCGGCACCGTCTCCAGCACCGTGGCGGCGCACAACACCCGGGTGCGGCCCCAGGTAATCAGGCAGGAGCCTTCGGCAAAATCGAGGTAACCCGGGGTGAGGCTCACCGGCCGGAGCCGGTCCCGAGCCCGCCCGCCGCTGCGGCGCATCATCTCTCTGTTTCCTGTGGCAGCCTGGCTTAATCCTTAAGGGATTGGCGCAAGGTGTCGATGACCAGGTTAAAGGTGTCGCTAAAGGAGGCGGGGGAGACCCGGCCCACCTCGATGAACTTGACCACGATCTCCTTGGCCGCCTTCAGGAGCAGTTCCTCCCGGGACGGCAAGGGGGCTGATGCTGGTCGTTCCCGGCCCATGCGAGGCTCCCTTCTGCTGCGATTTTTTGGTATATTAGTAAGAAAAGTTGCCAGTTCCCAGTTCCCAGTTTCCAGAGTCGGAGAAGTTACTGAGAACTGGGAACTGGGAACTATAACTCAAGAAAATGCCCCGCGGGCCAGAAGAAGGCCGTCTTGATGGCCGGCGGGGCGGGTAAAGAAGAACCGGGTCACAGCCCTCCTCAAGGAGAAATGATAAACCAGTGACTGGGCCAAGGCAAGAGGTAAAAAGACCGCGGGCCATCCGGATTCTGTCGCCCCAGGTGGCGGCCCAGATTGCCGCGGGGGAGGTCATCCTGCGCCCCGCCGCGGTGGTCAAGGAGCTGGTGGAAAACTCCCTGGACGCCGGGGCCCGGACCCTGGTGGTGGAGATCGAGGAGGGGGGGTGCCGGCGCCTGCGGGTGGTGGACGACGGCTGGGGCATGACCCCGGAGGAGGCCCTCCTGAGCCTGGAGCGCCACGCCACCAGCAAGCTCAGGGATGAGGCCGACCTCCTCAACATCACCACCCTGGGGTTCCGGGGCGAGGCCCTGCCCAGCATCGCCGCGGTGAGCCGGTTGACCCTGGTCACCTGCCCTTCGGGGGCGTCCCCCGGCTTCCGGCTGGTGACCCTGGCCGGGGAAATGCAAGAATCCTCTCCCTGGGCCGGCGCCGGCGGCACCCAGGTGGAGGTCGCGGATCTCTTTTTCAATACCCCGGCCCGGCGCAAGTTCCTGAAGAGCAAAGAAGGAGAGCAGGCCTACATCGTGGAGGTGGTGCGCCACCTGGCCCTGGGGTATCCGGAGGTCCATTTCACCCTGAAGACGCCAACCAGGGTGCTGCTAACCGCCGCGGGCCCCCAGGAGCTGCCAGCCCGGGTGGCGGCCCTCTATGGCGCCGAGGTGGCGGCGCGGATGCTGCCGGTGTCCCTCGGGACCAGCGCCGTGCAGGTCAGCGGGCTAATCAGCGACCCGGATTTTTCCCTGGCCAGCTCCCGCTTCCAGGTCTTCCTGGTGAACCGCCGGGTGGTACAGGACCGCATTCTGGGGGCGGTCCTGAAAGAGGTGTTCGCCGGCCTGCTGCCCCGGGGGCGCCATCCGGCGGCGGTGCTCCACCTGACGCTCCCCGCCCCGGATTTGGACGTCAACGTCCACCCGGCCAAGGCCGAGGTGCGTTTTCAAGATCCGGGCCGGATCTACGCCCTCCTGCTGGCGGCCCTGCGTCAGGCCTTGGGGCCACTCTCCGGGGCGGCTCCCGGATACCGGGTGACCTTGCAACCCGACTTCCCGCGGGCGGCCGAGGCCTCACTCCTGGAGTCGTCCCCGACCCCCTGGGGATCGGCGACCCCCTGGCCCCCGCCGCCGGCGCCGGCGCCGGGGGCGACGCCGTCCCCGGCCCCCCGCTCCTGGCGCTTCCAGGACCTCAGGGTCATCGGCCAGTTGAAGAACACCTATATCCTGGCCCAGTCCCCGGAGGGCCTGGTCCTCATCGACCAGCACGCGGCCCACGAACGCGTTCTCTATGAATCCCTGAAGGCCAGGGGCCCGGGGGCCGCCCGCCAGGCGCTGCTCTTCCCCAAGGTGGTGGAGGTTCCCGCCGCCCAGGCCGATTGGGTCCGGGAGCACCTGGAGGTCCTGGCCCAGGCGGGCCTGGGCCTCTCGGACTTTGGTGGGGCCAGCTTTCTGATCACTGCGGTCCCGGCCTTTCTCAGCCACGCCGACCTGGAGGCGGTGGTGGCCGAGGCGGTGGAGGTCTTGTCCCCCTTGAAGGGCGGCGCCTCGCCCCAGGCGATCCGGGAGCAGGCCTGCCAGTTCATGGCCTGCCGGGGGGCCCTCAAGGCGGGAGACCCCTTGAAAGAGGAGGCCGTGCAGGCATTGCTGGCCCAATTGGATGAAATCCCGGTATCCTCCCACTGCCCCCACGGCCGCCCGCTGTGGCGCCTGATCCCCTACGGCGACATCCACCAGAGCTTCCGCCGCCCCAAATGATGCGGTTTCCGGCTTTCGGTTGGAACCTTTTCATGGGGGCGGACACATGCGTTATAAGCATGTATTAATGGGAGCGGAAAAGAGATTAAATTCCCCCTCACCCGGTGTCGTCCCCCATCGGGGGAGAGGGGATAAATAAGTGATAACATAATACTCCCATTAATAAGTAGCCCAGGCCCTACCCGCCAGCCATAACCTCAAGGACAGGTAGGCGGGGCCATCCTGCCTGGTGGCACAGGTTCTTTGCACAGGCGAGATGCCTGTGCCACCAAAAATATGCAATTGGTAACCGAAGGCCCGGAGCCTTATCAAGATCACTGCTATAGATCACCTACTTCTTGATCACATACATTGATATAATTTAGGCTCATGACCAGGTCGAGAAATAATAATAAAAATTATCCTCCGGTGGCGGTGTTGCTGGGCCCCACTGCGGTGGGCAAGACCGCCATCGCCCTGGAATGTGCCCGCAGGCTGGGGGCGGAGATCGTCAACGCCGACTCCCTCCAGGTCTACCGCGAGCTTAATATCGGCACCGCCAAGCCCAGCCCGGCGGAACGCCTCCTTGTGCCCCATCACCTGGTGGACGTGGCCGCCCCCCCGGAACCTTATGACGCGGCCCGCTACTCCCGGGAGGGCCGGGCCGTGCTGGCCGCCCTCCACGCACGAGGCATACCGCCCCTGGTGGTGGGGGGCAGCGGCCTCTATCTCAAGGCCCTTCTCTACGGCCTCTTTGAGGAGGGCTCGCCCCGGGGGGAAATCCGGCTGCGCCTGAAGAGGGAGCTTACCGATCTGGGGCCCCTCCTCCTGCACCGGCGCCTGGCGGCCCTGGACCCGATCACCGCGGGCCGCCTGCACCCCCACGACCGCTACCGGATCCTCCGGGCCCTGGAGGTTATGGAGGCCAGCGGGCGGCCCCTCTGGGAACTTTTCCAGGCCCATCGCTTCCGGCACTGCCCCTACCGCATCCTGAAGCTAGGCCTCAGACTTCCCCGGGAGGAACTCAAGTCAAGGATCGCCCTGCGCCTGGAGACCATGCTGGCCCAGGGATTTCTTCAGGAGGTGGAGGAGCTGCTGCGGCGTTATCCCCCGGACCTGAAGCCCTTGCAGTCCCTGGGCTACCGGCACTTGCGCCAATACCTCCAGGGGGAGCGGTCCTGGGAGGAGTCCATCGCCGCACTTGAGGTGGACACCCGGCGCTACGCCAAGCGCCAACTCACCTGGTTCCGGGCTGACCCGGAGATCAACTGGTTTCATCCGGATCAACTGGAGGAGATGGCAGCCGCGCTGGCAGGGTTCTTCGCCGTGCAGGGGCGGGTTTAAAACCCGCCCCTACGGACTGGGGAGATGTCCGGCCGCCCCGGTCATTCTCCTTGCATCAGCGGCGCAAATGCGCTAACTTTTAAGCGATTGGCGCAAGTCCTGAAGCGGCGGCGCGCCGCCCCCGGCCCCGGCCCCATTGGGCTAATTATCCTGAGTGAGGGGGGATGGCCGCCATGGCGGAATTCCCCAAACTCAAAACTCGAAACTGGGCGACTCAATCACAGGCTGGAAGCCTGTGCCACTGCCGCCCCTACAACTCGAAACTAAGGGCGAACACATGGGTCCGCCCCTACAACTCGAAACTCAGATATGTGGCTCTATCTCAGCAAAAGACTACTGTTGATTATTCCCATGCTCCTGGGCATCACCCTGGTCTCCTTCCTGGTGATCCACCTGGCCCCGGGCACCCCCACGGAGTTGCAGACCACCATGAACCCCAAGGCGTCGGTAGAGGCCCAGAAGCGCCTGCGGGAGCTCTACGGTCTGGACCAGCCCTTGCAGGTGCAGTACTGGGAATGGCTCAAACGCATCAGCCGCCTGGACTTCGGCCGCTCCTTCTCCCCGGATCGGCGTCCGGTGTGGGACAAGATCCGGGAGCGCATCGGCGTTACCCTGGGTCTCAATCTCCTGAGCCTGCTGATCATTTTGGCGGTGGCCTTGCCCTTGGGGGTGCTGGCCGCCCAGCGGGCCCATTCCTGGTTCGACAAAGGCACCACCCTGTTGGTCTTTTTCGGCTTCGCCATGCCTTCCTTCTGGCTGGCCTTGCTGCTGATGCTGTTCTTCGGGGTCTACCTGGACTGGCTGCCCATCTCCGGCCTCACCTCCCTGGGCTTCTCCCATCTTTCCTTCTGGGAAAAGTTTAGGGACCTGGGGGCCCACGTCACCCTGCCGGTGCTGGGGTCCGCCTTCCTGGGCCTGGCCGGCGTGTCCCGCTACATGCGGGGCAGCATGCTGGAGGTGCTTGGCCAGGACTACATCACCACCGCCCGGGCCAAAGGGCTGCCGGAGCGGGTGGTCATCTTCAAGCACGCCCTGCGCAATGCCTTGCTGCCGGTGATCACCATATTGGGGTTCAGCCTGCCGGGCCTCATTGGCGGCAGCGTCATCTTCGAGACCATCTTCGCCATTCCCGGCATGGGGCAGTTGCTTTGGTGGGCGGTGATGGCCCGGGATTATCCGGTGGTGATGGGAGAGCTGGTCATCGTGGCCTTCCTCACCCTGCTGGGCAACCTGCTGGCGGACCTGGCTTACGGACTGGCGGACCCGCGGATCAGGATGGGATGATCATGAGAATCAGCGAATCCTGGGTTCGTCTCTGGCGCAACCGCCTGGCCATAAGCGGCCTGGCCCTGGTCCTGGGCCTGTTTGCCGTGGCCCTGCTGGCCCGCTGGCTGGCCCCCTACGACCCCGACTTTATTGACCTGAAGCAGGTGCTCATGCCGCCCAGCCCGGCCCACCTGCTGGGCACCGACACCCTGGGCCGGGATGTCTTGAGCCGCATCATCTTCGGCGCCCGGGTCTCGCTGCTGGTGGGCTTTGTGGCGGTGGGGATCGCCACCCTGATCGGCTTGCTGGTGGGGGCCCTGGCGGGTTACTACGGCGGGGTGCTGGACCAGATCCTCATGCGCCTGGTGGACCTGATGCTCTGTTTCCCCACGATCTTCCTGATCCTGGCGGTGATCGCGGTGCTGGGGCCCAGCATCTGGAACATCATGGCGGTCATCGGCCTCACCAGTTGGATGGGGGTGGCGCGGCTGGTACGGGCGGAGTTTCTCTCCCTGCGGGAGCGGGAATTCGTGGTGGCGGCCAGGGCCCTGGGAGCCTCGGACGCCCGCCTCATCTGGCGGCACCTGCTGCCCAACGCCCTGACCCCGGTGATGGTCTCCGCCACCCTGGGGGTGGCCGGGGCCATCCTGGTGGAGAGCTCCCTGAGCTTCCTGGGCCTGGGGGTGCAGCCCCCCACCCCCAGTTGGGGCAACATGCTCACCATGGGCAAGGACAATATCGAGATCGCCTGGTGGCTCTCGGTCTTTCCCGGCCTGGCGATCCTGGTGACGGTGATGAGCTACAACCTCCTGGGCGAAGGCATCCGGGAGGCCATTGACCCCCGCCTGCGGGACTGATTTCCGGGGCGCCGGACCTGTTTGCTAACCCCTTAGATAATCCACTTCTCCGGGTTACCCCTTCGCTGGCCCCAGGGGAATTCGGGCCGCCAGGGGCGAGCTGCCGAAAAATCCGCCATCAGTCCCGAAATATCCGGGGATAGTATTTGACAAGCGGACAACAGTAATTATCATGCGGTGTGAGGGCGGGTCACACTTACCAAATTTGTTATTTTAACCTTAGGGGAGAGCCATATGAAAAGGACGCAGATTAAAGTCATTTGCCTGGTGCTGGTCCTGGCCCTGTGCGGGGCGGGGATAGCCTTGGCCGCCATGGAATTGGACGTGGGCAAGGCCTTGAGTGACAGCTATACCCTGATCTCTCAAGGAAAATACGCCCAGGCCCAGAAACTGTTGGATCGGGTCCTGGCCAAGGACCCCGGCAACCCTCTGGCCCTGAATAACCTGGCCGCGGTGATGGTCGGCATGAAAAAATTCGATAAGGCCGATACCTATTTGAAACAGGCCCTCCCCAAGGCCCAAGGCTACATGGTTGAGGCCAACCGGGTGTGCCGCGTGGGCAGCATCTGCATGGCCTTCAGCCCGGTCTCTGGAAAAACGGGCAATCAGGATCTGGGACCCTTAATCAAGATGAACAGCGAGATGGTCCATGGGATGATGACAGCAACTCCCATCCCTGGCAAAGGCCCGAGGTAAACGCTTTTTTAGCTCTCAGCTTTCAGCGGTCAGCTTTCAGCTTTTTGCCTTTAGCTGATAGCTGACAGCCGATAGCTGATAGCTGTTCTTTATACTGCCGCCCCCTTTTGGCCCCTTCCCGGGGCCTTTTTTTGGGGGTTTGCGGTTTTCGGCAAAGGCTGGAAGCCGGCGCTTGGGGCTGGGGAGATTGACAGTGGTACTCAGCCCCTTATTTTTAAAGAACGTCCCCGTGAAAGTGAGGGAGAGAGATGAGGCTTCCCCGGCTAACCGTCCTGCCGCTCCTGGTGAGCCTGCTGCTGGCCTGGACCACTTCTGCCCTGGGGCAGGTTGACCAGGCCAAGATCCAGCAGATGCTAGTTTCGAGCTATGATCTTCTGGAGGCGGGCAAGCTGGACCAGGCCAAGTCCATCTTCGAAAGGCTTCTGAAGCAGGACCCCAATAACCCCCTGGTCCTGAACAATCTCGCGGCCGTCTTGGCGAAGGAGCAGAAGTATGGGGAGGCCCTGAACTACCTGGAGAAGGCCCTGCCCCGGGCCCGGGGCTACCGGGTGAAGGTGAACCGGGTGTGAGGCGCGGAGGACCTCTGCCTGGCCTTCCGCCCTGCCGAGGAGGTTTACGGCGACCAGGAGCTGGCGCCCCTGGTGCAATTGAACCTCGAGATGGTAAAGGCCAGGCTGGCGACCAAGAAGTGAAGAGAGATGGGGTACGGCTATTTCTTCCCCCGGGCCTCGTCGGCCCTCAGCCTTTCCTTCAGGTAGGGAACCAGCAGTGGCGAGCCGGGTTGATCCAGGAGCATTTTCCAGTAAACCGCGGCCGCCGGATAGTCGCCGGCCTGCTCCAGGAGTAAGGCCAGGCGCTGGCTGAGCTCGCTGCTTAAGGGCCCGGGGAGCTGCGAATGTGCGGCCTTCAAGGCTGCCGCCGCCTTTTTATAGTCGCCCAGCCCCTCGTAGCAGTAACTGAGGCTTTCGTTGAGCAAGGCATCCCAGGCGGGGTCGCCGCTATGGAGCAGGGATGCGTAGGCCTTGGCGGCCTCGGGGTAATTTTTCAGGTGGTACAGGAGATTGGCCCGCAGCAACTGGGCCTCCCGAGCCCCGCGGCTGCCGGGGTAGTCCCGGACCACCCGCTCCAGGGCCTGGGCGGCCTCGGACCCGGCCTCTCCGGTCAGCCTGGGACGCAGCTGTGCCAGGGCGGCGGCCGCCTGCTTTTCCTGGCGCCCCTTAATGCCGGCGTGGATGGCCCAGGCGGCCAGGGACAGCGAAACCAGCGCCAGACCCAGGGCCAGCCACTTCCAGCGGAGTTTCCCCTGCTCCAGCAGGCGTTGGGCCAGGTTTAAGACCTCTTCAGGATTTTCCAACAGCGAGCGGCGCCGGGCGCTGATTTTGGCCATCGGGCTCTCCTAGGGGGCAGTTTTCCGTTTTCTGCTTTCGGTTTTCTGTTTCAGATTCTCCAACAATTCCCGCCCCCGGCGGCCGTGGCCCAGGAAGGTGAGTTGCCGCTGGCTCTCGTTTAGGATGGCCAGCCGCACTTCCAGGTAGTCCCGGGGAAGCAGCCCGGCCAGGCGCTGGGCCCATTCCACCGCCAGCACCAGCTCCCCGGAGAGATACTCCTCCAGGTCCGGCAGCAGCTCGGCGGGGAGGTCCTCCAGGCGATACAGGTCCAGGTGTACCAGCAGCGCCCGGCCGGGGTACTCATGGACCAGGGTGAAGCTGGGGGAGGCCACCGCCACCGAGGCCGGCACCCCCAGGCCCTGGGCCAGGCCATGGACGAACTCGGTCTTACCGCTGCCCAGTTCACCATTCAGGGCGATGATATCCCCCGGGGCCAGCCGGGCTGCCAAGCGGGCCGCCAGGCTCCTGGTCTCCCGGGGTGAGTTTGTCACATACTCAAGGGGCCTCACCGGCCCCCTCATCGGCCCACTCCCGGGCCAGGGCCCGGACCAGGTCCATCTTGCCGATAATCCCCACGATCTTTCCCGCCTCCAGCACCGGCAGGGTGTGCACCTTCTGCCTGTCCATCAGAGCGGCGAGCCGGGGCACCGGGGTGTCCGGGGAGACGGTCACCGGCTTGGGGCTCATGATGTCGCCCACGGTGGCGCCCAGCATCTTCTCCAGCTTGCGGAACAGATGGGACGGGACCTGCAGATAGAGGTGGAAGTCCAGGATATTAAGGGCCGGAGGCAACTCCAATTCCTGGGCCCGCTCCACCAGGTCGCTCTGGGTGACGATGCCCACCAGGCGGCCGTCGGCGTCCACCACTGGCACTCCGCTGATATTCTTACCCACCAGGGTCTTGGCCAGATCGCTCACCAGGGTCTGCGGGGAGACGGTGAGCACCGGTTGCGTCATGATATCACGCGCTTGTAGCATATGCCTTCCTCAACGAGGGGGATAACGCCCCGGACGAATTGGCCCAACACCTCGGGGAACAGCGAAAGCAGATCTCCGGCCACCAGGCCCCGGGGTCCGTGTCGGGCGGCGAACCAGTCGGCGCTGAGGCCGTGGAGGTAGACCCCCAGGCGGGCTGCATCCCAGGCAGAGAGCCCCTGGGCCAGGAAACCGCCGATGAGGCCGGTGAGGACGTCGCCGGTACCGCCGCTGGCCAGGGCCGGGTTGCCGGTGGGGTTAAGGCTGAGGCGGCCGTCCGGGGCGGCCACCAGGGTCTGGGCCCCCTTGAGGACCAGCACCGCCCCGTATTGGCCGGCGGTCTCCCGGGCCAGCGCCAGCCGCCGGGACTGCACCTCCTGCGTGGAGCAGCCCAACAGGCGGGCCAGTTCCCCGGGATGAGGGGTGAGAATGCGAGGGCCGGCGGCCCCCAGGTTTTTGGTTTTTTTGGTTTTTTTTGTTAGTGGCAGACCAGGGGGGTCCCCGGCGAGGGCGTTGATCCCGTCGGCGTCCACCACCATGGGGCGATCCAACCGTTGCACCAGGGTCCGCACCAATTCCCGGGTCTCCGGGTGGGTTCCCAGACCCGGCCCCAGGACCAGGGCGGCGCAACCCCTGGCAAAGGCCTCAATGGGCTCCAGGGCCTGGCGCCCCAGGGCCCTGGCCCCTTCAGCCTGGGGCAGGGGCAGGGTCATGGCCTCGGTGATCTTCACCTCCATAATGTCGTTGAGGCCCTGGGCGACCCCTAAGGTCACCAGGCCGGCGCCGGCCCGGAGCCCTCCCCGGCAGGCCAGGGCTGCCGCCCCGGTCTTGCCCTCCGAGCCGGCCAGCACCAGGAGATGGCCAAAGGTCCCCTTGTGGCTGTCCCAGGGGCGGGGAGGCAGCAGTCCCCGCAGTTCCCGGGCCTCGGCCATCGAAACCTTCGCCTCCCGGGCCAGGTCCGGCGGGATGCTGAGGTCCACCCGCCACAGGCGGCCCACGTAGTCCCGCCCCGGGGCCACGATCTGGCCGATTTTCGGCCAGCCGTAGGTCACGGTGACGTCCGCCTTGACCGCCACCCCCAGCACCTCCCCGGTGTCGGCGGACAAGCCGCTGGGGAGATCCACCGCCAGGACCTGCCGCTTAAGGTGATTGACCTGGTGGATGAGGCGGGCCAGCAGGCCGGTCACCGGGGAGTTGAGGCCGGTGCCCAGGAGGGCGTCGACGATAAGGCCGGCCCGGGCCAGGCGGTCAAGGGCCGCCTGGAGATGGGATTCCTCCAGGACCTCCACCACCTCCAGCCCCTGGTGGGCCAGGATCTCCAGGTTCACCCGGGCGTCGCCCCCCACCTGGTCCCGCCGGCTCAGCAAGAAAACGGCCACCGGGATCCCGGCGTTGGCCAGGTAGCGAGCCACCACGAAGCCGTCGCCGCCGTTGTTGCCCCGGCCGGCCAGCACCGCTACCTCCCCGGATAGCTCGGGAAATTCCAGCCGGAGCACCTGATAGGTGGAGCGCCCGGCATTCTCCATCAAAACCAGGGAGTGGATCCCCACCTCGGCAATGGCTCGCCGATCCAACTCCCGCATCTCGGCAGCAGTGAGCAGTTTCATGGCTCTCGCCTCATCAGGAAATTTTACCGGCTAAGATAACACACCTGCGGGGGGATTGCCAGGGTGAGGAGGAGGGGGCCTGGAAACCTCCGGCCCGGCAGTAGTGTCCGATAACAAAATTGCATGGAGACGCTTACACTATCTGGCAGTTAAACTCTATACCATTGTAATTTCAACGCTAGCAACATATTATACCGATGCTCACCAAACCCCCTCTCCCCCCCGTAGGGGCGGGGTTTCGGGTGGGGCAGGCGTCCCTGCCTGCCCTGGTTGGCGGGCACGGAGGCCCGCCCCACCTACCGGCGAGGGGAGAGGATAGGGTGAGGGGGTGGCTTCGCCGGCCGTCCATACCCCCCTCACCCTGCCCTTTCCCCCCAAGGGGGGGAGAGGGAAAAAGCTGGCAAATTAGAGGAAATGGTCAGCTGTCAGGAATGCCTAAGTTCAAACAGATCTCTACTGCCTGCCGCTTAGCAAAAACCTTGCCTGACACTACTGCGGCCCGGATGGATTTGGTTCAGGGCCATGACAAATCTGGCTGAAGGTGTTAAACTTATCTTTGGAGGAATTTTGGCCTGGCGGATAAGCTTATTGACTCAGGGCTGCGGATTGGTTAAATTTTTAAGATAAGGTAACGGATCATTTTTGGTTATCATCGATTATCAGGCGGGCAATCTCACCAGCGTGGTCAACTCCTTCCAGGCCCTGGGGGTGGATGGCCGGGTGACCCAGGATGCCGCCGAGGTGGCGGCCGCCGACCGGGTGGTGTTTCCCGGGGTGGGAGCGGCCGGTAAGGCCATGGCTACCCTGCGGGAGCTGGGCCTGGACCGGGCCTTGCAGGAGAGCTTCCGGAAAGGCACTCCCATCCTGGGCATCTGCCTGGGAGCCCAGATCATCCTGGAATACAGCCAGGAAAACGAGACCCCCTGTCTGGGGTTGCTCCCGGGCCGCACCCGGGTGCTGCCCGGGCAGCCAGGGTTGAAGATTCCCCACATGGGCTGGAACCGCGTCCGCTTCCTTAAGCCGCATCCGGTGTTTCAAGGGTTGCCGGAGGAGGCCGAATATTACTTTGTCCACAGTTACTATCCGGAGCCGGCAGAGAAGGCCATGGTTCTGGGGGTTACCGAGTACGCTCTCCCCTTTCCCAGCGTCCTGGGCTGGCGCTCGCTGGTGGCTACCCAGTTTCACCCGGAAAAAAGCGGCCGTTTTGGGCTGAAAATCCTGGAAAATTTCCTGGCCTGGGACGGCGCCGATGCTGAGTAAAAGGATCATTCCCTGCCTGGATGTCAGGGATGGCCGCACCACCAAAGGCATCAAGTTCCGCAACAACGTGGACGTCGGCGATCCGGTGGCCATGGCCCGGCTCTATTACGAAGCCGGAGCCGACGAGCTGGTATTTTATGATATTACCGCCTCCAGCGACCGCCGGGAGATTATGATCGAGGTGGTGCGCCGGGTGGCCGCCGAGATTTTCATTCCCTTCTCGGTGGGCGGCGGCATCCGCAACCTCAACGACATGCGGGCCGTGCTCCTGGCCGGGGCGGAAAAGGTGAGCGTCAACACCGCCGCCATTCAGAATTCCCACCTCATCAGCCAGGGGGCCCGGGCCTTCGGCAGCCAGTGCGTCGTTTTGGGGATGGATGTCAAAAAGGTGGGGGCCTCGGAGGCCATCCCTTCGGGCTACGAGATGGTGATCCATGGGGGCCGCACCCCCACTGGCCTCGACGCCCTGTGGTGGGCAAAGGAAGGCGAACGCCTGGGCGCCGGGGAGATTTGCCTCAATTCCATCGATGCCGACGGTACCCAGGCCGGATATGAACTGGCCCTGACAGGGATGATTTCCCAGGCCGTGTCCATCCCGGTCATCGCCTCCGGCGGGGCCGGCACCCCGGAGCATCTCTATGCAGTCTTGACCCAGGGCCGGGCCGACGCGGTCCTCATTGCCTCCATGGTCCATTACGAGAATTACACCATCAAAGAAATCAAGCAATATCTCCAGAAGCGCGGGATCCCCGTAAGGCTCGCCTGGTAACGGGCGGCCTTTCCTCGATCCGGGAAGCCAACAGTGAGCGACCAGTACGAACTGGAAATTTCTGAGTGTCCGGAAGAGCTGACGGAGATCCTGGAACCGGAGGTAGCCCCGGAAATAGAGGAGAAGGAAGAGCCGGAGGCGGACCTTCCCATCCCCGCGGATCTCGACCTGGTGCAGCGTTACATCAGGGAGGCGAACCGCTTTGCCCTCCTGACCCCGGGGGAGGAAAAGGCCTTGAGCAGCCGGTTTCGCGAGACCGGGGACCCGGAGGCCGGCTCCCACTTAATCACCAGCAACCTCCGCCTGGTGATCAAGATTGCCCTGGAGTTTCAACAATATTGGATGAAGAACCTCCTGGACCTGATTCAGGAAGGCAACATCGGCCTGATGCACGCCATCAAGAAGTTCGATCCCTACCGCGGCATTAAGCTCTCTTATTACGCCTCTTTCTGGATCAAGGCCTATATCCTTAAATTCATCATGGACAACTGGAAGCTGGTGAAGATCGGCACTACCCAGTCGCAACGCAAGCTCTTTTACAACCTGAAACGGGAGAAGGAAAAGCTCCGGGCCCTGGGCTTCGAGCCCGGTCCCAAGCTACTGGCCGACGCCCTCAAGGTACGGGAGGAAGAGGTTATCGAAATGGACCAACGCCTGGGAGGCTGGGAGCTTTCTTTGGACGCTCCCCTGAAGGAAGGCTCCGACGAGTACCACAAGAACTTCCTCCCTGCTTCGGAGCCCCAGGTGGAGGAGATCCTGGCCCAGGCGGAGCTGAAAGACCTGTTCCGCCAAAAGCTCTCCCAGTTCCGCCTGGAACTCAACGACAAAGAGCTGGATATCCTGGACTTGCGCCTGCTGGCGGAGAAGCCCCTGACCTTGCAGGAGATCGGCGCCCGGCATCGGATCTCCCGGGAACGGGTGCGCCAGATCGAAGAGCGGTTGATTAAAAGACTGCGGCAATTCCTCAAGTCAGAAATCTCCGATTGGGAAGATTACCGCAATCCCCTGGGTGATTGACCCCGGGGTCTGGGGGGAGGTAGTTTGGCGGCATCGATAGCCACTGGTCAAACCTGTATGGTCCAACGCAGACGAACTTTTAGGGCCAGGGCCGGGCTGGCGATCCTGAGCCTCTGGCTGGCCTTGAGCTTGAGCGGCTGCGCCAGCCTTGCCCTGGGCCTGGGAGCAGCCTCCCCGGAGGACCAGGAAACCCCCAAGGGCCTGGCCTATTACCACTATCTCCAGGCCCAACAAATGCTGCTGGCGGAAGATGAACCCGGGGCCATCCGGGATTACGAGGAAGCCCTCAAACAAGACCCCGGATCGGCCCGCCTGGAACTGGAGCTGGCTTCCCTTTATCAGCGCCAGGGGGACGTCAAAAAGGCCCTGGCTCACGTGGAAAAGGCCCTGAAGCTGGATCCCCAACAACAGGAGGCCTATTTCCTGCTGGCCGGCCTGCACGTGGGCCTCAACCAATTGGATGAGGCCATCCGGGGGTACGAACATATCCTGGTATTGGACCCGGAAAACCGGGAAGCCCGTCTGTTCCTGGCCACCCTCTATGCCCAGCAGGGCCGCTTTCCCCAGGCCATCCGCACCATCCAGGAGATCCTGCGCCTGGAGCCGGAATCGGTGGTGGGCCATTATTACCTTGGCCGCTTCTTCATGGCAACCGGCCACCTGGGGGAGGCGAAACAGGAACTCAACAAGACCCTGAGCCTGGACCCCCAGTTCGTGCCGGCTATTTTCGATCTGGCGTCGATCCTGGAAAGGGAAAAACAGTTCAACCGGGCCCTGGCCATGTACCGCCGGGTCTTGCGCTCCCAGCCCAACAACCCCCGGGCCTGGGCCAACATCGGCCGCCTGCTTCTGATCCTCAATCGCTACGGCGAGGCCCAGAAGGCCTTCGCCACGGTCAAGGGATTTGAGAAAAACAACCCCGCAGCCCGCTTCAATGTCGGGGTTATCTTCCTGGAACAGAAACTCCCGGACGACGCCATCAAGGAATTTCGGCCTCTGCTGGCCAATCCCCGTTTCCAGGATCGGGCCCATTATTATATTGCCCTGGCCCTGGAGGAAAAGGGCGATAACCGCGGAGCCCTCCGGGAATATCAATTGGTGGGCCGCGAGTCGGAGCAATTCGTCCTGGCCCGCCTTCGCATGGCCTACCTGCAGTATCACCAGGGGGACAAGGAGCGGTCTCGCCAAATCCTGGAGGACCTCCGGAAACTGGCCCCGGACCGGGAGGAGGTCTATCTCACCAGTGACTACTTTTATGAAGAGGAAGGCCTTTGGGACCGGGCCATCGAGGTCCTCAAGCAAGGGCTGGACAAGGTGGAGCGCCCCGAGGAAATCTATTTCCGGCTGGCGATGCTCTACGAAAAGAAGCAGGAGCGGAACGAAAGCATCATCTATATTAAAAAGGTCCTGGAGATTAACCCGGGTAACCCCGACGCCCAGAATTTTCTGGGCTACACTTATGCCGAGCAAGGAGTCAACCTGGATGAGGCGGAACGATTAATCCGGGCCGCCCTGCAAGCCAAGCCCGACAGCGGCCAGATCATCGACAGCCTGGGATGGGTCTATTACAAGAAGGGGCAATTGGACAAGGCCCTGGTGGAACTGGAACGGGCCCATCGTCTAATGCCCCAGGATGGCACCGTGACTGAACATCTGGCCGACGTCTACTTGCGCCTGCAGCGCAACCGGGAGGCGCTGCGACTCTACCGCCGGGCCCTGGGGCAGGAGGATGCCAATCCCGGGGAACTGCGCAAGAAAATCGACAACCTGGAGCATTTGCTGCAGGGATCGGTCCTATGAAACCCGGCGGGATGGCCCGGCTGGTAGTGCTGGCGCTCCTGGCCTGGCTGGGCCTGGCGGGCTGCCGCGCCCTGCCCCCGGCGCCGCCGCCCGCCGTCCTGCCCGCCGAGGAAGTCCTGGCCCGGCTCCATAACCGGCAACAGGCCCTGGAATCTTTACAGGCCCGGGGCCGCATCACCTTCCTGAGCCCGGAGCGCAACTACTCCGGCACCATCCTGATCAAGGCCCGCCGCCCGGAGAGCCTCCGGGTGGACATCCTGGATCTCCTGGGACGCACCCTCTTGGGCTTTGCCACCGACGGCAGCCGGGTCCAGGTATTGTCCCCCCATGAGGGGAAGCTTTTCCTCGGCCCGGCCACCCCCCGAAATCTGGCGGTCTTTATCCCCCCGGCGGTACCCCTGTCCCAGGTAGTGCCGCTGCTGGCGGGGGCCCTGCCCCTGAGCCCGGGCCCCCCGGCCCGGTTTGATTACGACACCGCTACCGGCCGGTACCTGCTGGAATGGCGCCAGGGCGACAGGCTTCAGGAGCGCCTTTGGGTGGCGGGCCAGGGTCTTTACCCGGTGCAGGAGGAATACTTCCTGGGCCAAAGCCAGCCGCGTTTCACCCTGAAGCTGGCGGACTTCGGCGAGGCGGGGCCGGATTTGCCCGGCCAGATCATCCTCCAAACCGAAACCCCCAAGATGGAATTGCGCCTGGCCTATAAGGAACTGCGCCTCAACCCGCCCTTGAGTCCGGCTGATCTGACCCTGGCGCCGCCTCCCGGGGTAGCGGTGGTTCAACTCCCTTAAGAGACGGTCGACGTCCTGTTTTATGTTTGTTGGGCAGGCTGTAGTGATCGCCTTCGGCTGGGCGGCCAGGAACGGCCGCCCCATCAGGATTTTATTCTTGGGGAAAATGTAGCCGCAGGCACTTACAAAAAACCAAAAAAACCAAAAACCTGCGTCGCGGCCAAGCTGACTTCCGGGAGGGTTTGCGGGGCCATGAAATTCCTGGTGGACCAGCCCCTGGGCGGCCTGGCCAAGTGGCTGCGGTTTTGCGGCTTCGACGCCGACTGCCGCCGCCTGGCGCCCCATGGCCCCGGCTCCCTGCCGCCGCCGGACGTGGACACCTTTATCCTGACCCGCCAGGAGCCCCTGAAACAACTGGAGCGCCCGGACCTGCTGTTCATCAGGGCCGTCTCCCCCGAGGCCCAACTCCAGGAAGTGCTGTCCCTTCTTAAGATCGCCCCCCGGCAGCTCAAGCCCCTGAGCCGCTGCAGCCGCTGCAACCAGAGGCTCAGCCCCATCCCCCGGGAGCAGGCCCAGGGCCGGGTGCCGGAGCACGTCTTCCACTACCATGACCAGTTCTTCGAGTGCCGCGGTTGCCGACGCCTCTTCTGGCCCGGGAGCCACCTGCCCGCCATCCTCAAGACCCTGGAGACCACCCTGGAGGACTAGCTTAAGCTATCTGCTTTCGGCTTATTGGCAAAGACCAACTGGCAACGGCCGCCAAATCGCCCGCTCCGCCGCCACCTCAGCCGGGCTGCCATTTTGACTCTTTGCCGATTGCAATCTCTTAAGCCGGTCCTATATTGATATGAGTGAGAATGATCCGGGGAGCGATGAAGGCTGGGGCCCTGCACCCCTAACTCAGTCCCGAAGTTCTTGCCCCCGGTATCACCAAGGAGGAACCGATGAGCACTGAATCTAAAGATAATCCGGCCCGAGCCATTTGCACCGGTTGCTGGTGCAACCTTTGGACCTTCACGGCGAACACCGCCCGGCGGGCCCGGATCCTGGGCCGCTATACCCTGGCCTGCTGGCAGCAGCAAAAGATCAGGAAAGCCACCCGCCTCCTGGGCGAAAAGACCTTTCAGGCCCTGGAGCGGGGGGAGGCTAATCCCCTGGTGGCCCCTGAAGTGAGTGAGGCGGTGCAAAAGGCCAAGGACTTGAAGGAACTCAAAGAGAAGAATTACCTGGCCATCGCCGCCATCCGGGAGAAGATTCGCTCCTCCTGTGTCATTGCCACCCCGGAGAAACCGGGGGGCGTGGAGGATAATCCTCCGCTGCCGTGAGCAGCGGTCAGCGGCTGGCTTCCGCCTTATCACTACCCTAAGGCCCGCCCGCTTTTGACCCCGGGCGCGCCGAGGGACGGTTTTCGGTTTGCGGTTTTCGGAAGCACCAGAAAAGGGACTAGCTCATGCAATGCGATAGGTGTAAATTTTAGAGATCCAAAGAAGGCTTTGGCGAAGGATTTGGGGAATGCCATCGCTATGCTCCCAGGCCGTTATGGGGGAGAAAGCCGCCGGATATCATCTCCTGGCCCATAACCCACAAAGACGATTTTTGTGGAGATTTTGACGCCCTGATAAATACCTGAGATCATCTGAGCAGCCTTTGCTGCTGCTGTCCAAAAGAGATTTTGGGTGCCTCTCCTCCCCGGCCTAACCTTAAAAGTTCCCGCTGTGGGTAACTGAATTTGCTTGCGGAAGCACCTTAACAGTTCCACCCAACCCAGGGGCGGGTTGAAACTGCCCCGGGGGCATTCCTTCGGCCTGCTCTTATATATATTGTTTCCGAAAACCGAAAACCGTCCTTAAGTGGCGCCGCACTCCGCCGGGCTGCCGCCAAGTTTCTCCAGGGCGTGGGGCAGGGCGGGAAGGATGGCGGCCAGGTTTTCCCGGGCCCCCTTGGGGCTGCCGGGGAGGTTGACGATCAGGGTGCAGCCCCGGAGCACCGCCACCCCCCGGGAGAGCATGGCGTGGGGGGTCTGGGCCAGGCCGGCGGCCCGCATGGCCTCGGGCAGGCCCGGCACCTGCCGCTGGGCCACCGCCAGGGTGGCCTCCGGGGTGAGGTCCCGGGGGCTCAGGCCGGTGCCGCCGGTGGTGAGGATCAGGTCCAGCCGTTCCCGGTCGCACCAGGCCAGCAGTTGGGCGGTGATGGCCTCCAGCTCGTCGGGGACCACGGCGGTGGCGGCCACCTGGAAATCTGCGGCCGGCAGCAACCGGGCCAGCTCCGGCCCGGAGGCGTCGTGGCGCTCCCCGGCGTGCCCCTTATCGCTGACCGTCAGAATCCCTACCCGGAACATCTTGTAAGACACCTCGATGAGATCCCCCTATTCCGGATAGAGCCGCGGTGGCGCAACTAGGCTGGGACCCGGAACATTTTATAAAAACACCTCGATGAGATCCCCCGGCTTCACCAGACCTTCCTTCAGCACCCGGGCGAAGACCCCTTCCCGGGGCATGACGCAGTCCCCCACCTGCTCCCGGATGGCGCAGCCTTTATGGCAGGCCTTGCCGATCTGGGTGATCTCCAGCAGCGCCTGCGTACCCACCTGGAGGCGGGTCCCCACCGGCAGGGACATCACTTCCAGGCCGTCCACCGTCAGGTTTTCGGCAAAATCCCCCGGGGCGACCGCGGCGCCCATGGCCACCATCTTGTGGATGCTGGCAAGGGACAGCAGGCTCACCTGGCGGCAGCCGCCTTCGGCGTGGGCGTCGCCTTCCAGGCCGTGCTCCGCCAGCAGGCGGGCCGCCGGCACGTTGTGTTTTACTACCCCTTTGCGGTCGCTAAGGGAGACGGCGACAATCCGGCCTGGGGCGATGCGGGGGGATCTCATGGTTTTATCTCAGGCAAAGACGCCAGGACGCCGGGGATGGTCTCCCCCTGGTTTCCAAGCTAAGCCGGGGAACCAGGAAATTAAAGCACAGGCGGGACGCCTGTGCCACTTTCAAAAATATATGGGGTTGGGGGAGGGGGTTTGGGGGAGGGGGCAGGGGCCACTTACAAAAAGCCCCTGGCTCCCTCCCCCAAAGCAATCAGACTTTCCCTACTCCTTCTCCCTCTCGGCCCTGGCCTCGGCGATGACCTTTTCCGCCAGGTGCGGCGGCACCTCCTCGTAGTGGTCGAACTCCACGGTATAGCTGCCCCGGCCGCCGGTTTTGGAGATCAGGTCCGGGGCGTAGAGGAGCACCTCCGCCATGGGGACGTGGGCTGTGATCACCTGCAGCCGGCCCTGGGCCTCCACCCCCAGGACCCGCCCCCGGCGGCCGTTGAGGTCGCCGATGATGTCCCCCATATTATCTTCCGGCACGGTCACGCTCATCTTCATGATGGGCTCCAGCAGGGTGGGCTGGGCCTGCTCGCAGCCCTTCTTAAAGCCCATGGAGCCGGCGATCTTGAAGGCCATGTCGGAGGAGTCCACTTCGTGGAAGGAGCCGTCATAGAGGGTAACCCGGAAGTCCACCGCCGGAAAGCCGGCCAGGATGCCTTCCTGCTTGGCCTCGGTGATGCCCTTTTCCACCGAGGGAATGTACTGCCTGGGGATGGCGCCTCCCACGATCTTGTCCACGAATTCGAAGCCTGAGCCCCGGGGCAGAGGTTGCAGCTCGATCCAGGTGTCGCCGTATTGGCCCCGGCCCCCGGACTGGCGTTTGTATTTACCCTGAACCCTGACGGTGCCCTTGATGGTCTCCCGGTAGGGGACCTTGGGCGGCTTGAGGTTGACCTCCACCCCGAATTTGCGCTTCAGCTTTTCGGCGGTGGCCTCGATGTGCACCGCGCCCACCCCGGACAGGAGGATCTCCTTGGTTTCGGCGTTGCGGCTGAGGGACAGGGAGGGATCCTCTTCGATCAACTTGAAGAAGGAGGAGAAGACCTTGTCCTCCTCCCCCTGCTTCTTGGGCTCCACCGCAAAGGTGACCATGGTCTGGGAAGGCATCAGGGGCGGCAGCAGGATGGGGTTGGCCTCGGTGGCCAGGGTGTCGCCGGTCACCGTCTCCTTGAGCTTGGCCACCGCGGCGAAGGCCCCGGGACCGAGGCTGGTCACCGCCTTCTGGCCCTTGCCTTCCAGCAGGAAGAGCTGGCCGTATCTTTCCGGGACGGCCCGGTTCACGTTGAACACGGTAGAGTCGGCCCTCATGGTGCCGCAGTAGATCCGGAAGATGGAGAGGCGGCCGGCGTAAGGGTCGGCCACCGTCTTGAAGACCTGGGCCGCCAGGGGGCCGTCCGGGTCCGGCGAAAGATTCACCCTGGCATCGGCGCCGGGTTTGCTGCCCGTGATCGCGCCTCTCTCCTCCGGGGCGGGAAGGAAGAGGTTAATGGCGTCCAACAGCAGGCTGGGGCCCAGGTTGGCGGCCGCCGCGCCGCACAACACCGGGACGAAGGCCCCCTTGAGGACCCCCAGCTTCAGGCCGCGGTAAATCTCCTCCGGGGTGAGCTCCCCTTCTTCCAGGAATTTTTCGATCAAGGCGTCGTCGCTTTCGGCGGCGTAATTCATCAGATCGCCCCGCAGCTCCGCGACTTCGTCCTGCAACTCATCGGGGATGGGCCCGCCCGCCTGTGAGCCGGTCGGGGCCCCGGTATAGGCCTTCAGATTGATGAGGTCCACCACCCCCTTAAAGCCGGCCTCCTTGCCGATGGGAAGCTGGAGGGGCACGGCCTGCACTTCCAGGATATCCTTAATACTCTTGATTGCCGTGGCCAAGTCGGCCCGTTCCCGGTCCAGCTTATTGATAAAGAGCAAGCGGGGCAATTGATAGTGGTTGGCGGTCTGCCAGACCTTTTCAGTGCCCACCTTGACGCCGTCCACCGCGTCGACCACCACCACCGCCCCGTCCCCCACGTGGAGGGCGGCTCGGGCATCCGCCAGAAAGTTGTCGTCCCCGGGGGTGTCGGCCAGGTAGACTGTGTGTTTTTTCCAATGGTAATGGTGGAAGGCGCTGGAAATGGTGATCTTGCGTTTAATTTCCTCGGGTTCGTAGTCGAGGACGGAGGAGCCGTCATCCACCCGCCCCAGCCGGGAAGTGGCCCCGGCGGTGAACAGCAGAGCCTCTGCCAGCGAGGTCTTGCCGCAGCCGCCGTGCCCGATGAGGACCAGATTGCGGATATTTGCCGTTTTGCCGGACATTAAACTCTCCTTCCCTCTCAGCTGGCCCTCCCGGCCAGGTAAAGCTGCCACTACCCAGGGCAATCGTTTTTAGTTATCAGATTTCCCCACCGATCTCAAGATACGGTTTTCGGTTTTCGGTTTTCGGTTAAAATATAATCCTGGGTCTCGTCACTTCTTGATAGGGGCATTAACAGGCTGTTGAAAAACTCCCAAAATTGAGAATTTGTCATTCTGAGCGAAGCGAAGAATCTAGTCATATTAATAACTTCTATATCATTCACTTCGTTCAGGATGACAAAAAAGGCGTTTTTCAACAGCCTATTAATCAGTAGTGTCCGGCTCACAAAATTGCATGGATAAGATTACACTATCTGGCCGTTAAACTCTAGACCATTTTAATTTCAGCGATATCAACATATTATACCGATGCTCACTAAATCCCCTCTCCCCTGCGAAGTGAGAGCAATTCCCCAAATCCCCTCTCCCCCCGCCGTAGGGGCGGGGTTTCGGTTGGGGCAGGCGTCCCTGCCTGCCCTGGTTGGCGGGCACGGAGGCCCGCCCCACCTACCGGCGAGTTAATGTAGGGTGCGCACTGCGCACCGATTCCTTAAAAATCTATTCCTGTTTTCCGTAGGGGCGGACCCAGGTGTCCGCCCTGTAGGGGCGGGTTTAAAACCCGCCCCTACTGCCCAACATTTCGTAGGGGGCGCACACATGGGTGCGCCCCTACAAGACAGTCCATATCCCCCCTCACCCTGCCCCTGAGCATCTGGATTCTTTCTTAACCTTAACCTTAGCCAAAGTACCATGATGCATTAAAGATACAAGGGTTAGGGTGAGGGGGAGGATAATCTCTTTTCCGCTCACCTTGATTTAAATGAGGAGTGGAAGGTCTGGCACGGGAACCGGGCTGGGCCCGCGGCCGGGAGCCCGAGTCCTCCCCGGCGCCCCAATGGTTGACAGATTCCGGGCCGGTTTGCTATATTAAAACCTCTGCGAACCTGCAAAGGGGAGTATTTTGTTTTTTTTTGTTTTTTGGTCAGGGGCCGCCCCCGGCGGTCATCCGCCGGGATCAGGGATATTATTTGGAGGTTCGCAGAGGTCGCGGATTAGCAAGCGTCGGGACGTGGCGCAGACTGGTAGCGCACCTGAATGGGGTTCAGGGGGTCGGAGGTTCAAATCCTCTCGTCCCGACCAATGATTTAAAGTTGTTAGCGATATGGCGTTAGCCTCCTTTTTATTGCCTGTGCATCTCCTGTGCACGTCTGCTAAATTGGAGCATAAAATTGTGGTCAAAGTGCCCGCGATGGTCTGCGCTTAGTGGGGGGTGCGCCTATCCAGGCATTTCTCAGGTTTGCCTCTGCCGGTGAAAGGTAAGTGTAAGGGTCCTGCTCTTATCTCTCATTCTGGGCCGTCTCAGGCCGTCCAGGAACAGGAAAGCGCAGCCCCCGACCCTGGAAAGCCCCCTGCTCTTGCCCCTGACCATGGTGCCAGCCTTGGCCTTCGGTGTCCACCATCCCCACTTACCACCTCCCCGACCAGGCGCCGGCCTCCCTCTTTGCCTACCCCTGTACAGGCCGCCCCGCCTGCCCTCCGGGGGCCCCGTCCTCCAGCTAATAGGATTTTTCGGCCCCGGAAGGCAATGTCGGGGACTGGGACTCCTGCCCCCCATGGTCAATATGAGTGCTACGGAAATTTTTTCACTTTTTCATCGAGGGGGCAATAGCAGCAGCCCCCCTTGGTATAGGGCCGCCCCCAAATTTTAAGATGGAAAATTCTCCCCGGTCGGCTGGGTACCTTTGCCCGTAGGAACGCCCCCTCAAATGCGTGGCGCATTTTCTGAGAGACGAAAAGGGAGTGGGCAAGGTTGGTAAGGGTCTGAGAGATGCCCCCCAGAGATAGACCCCAGCCTTGAAATGTTACAATTGTTTTTACCTAAGAGTTTGTGCTATCGTGCCTTCCACAAAACAATTTGGCTACAAAAGAGGAAACTTGTCGGGATTTAACTTATTTAAAGGTGAGCAGTATATTCATTGGCGCCGGCTCGCCGCGGCCGAATAATCTCGCAGGCGCTTGAAGTTCCTTCAGGAGTGGAGCTATTAAGATTTTAAAGATGCGGCCAATAGTGCTGTCAGCCCTGGCGGTTGGTGCCTTACTGGTGGCCCCGGCCCAGGCGCAGATGGAGAAAATGATCACCACCACCAAGACCGCCTCTCTCGGCCAGGTGGCGGCGGTATTGTCTTACCAGGAGGCAACCTTTTCGAATCCACTGGCGGATTGGCGCCTTTATCAGCCCCGGCTCAAGGTGATACGGGATGGCCAAACCGTCTTGGATGAACCGTTGCCGGCCGGCCAGGCCGCCGAATTCCGGCAGATCGACGGGCCGGAAGTGTGCCCCCTGCAGGGAGGTGGCGAGCCGGAAATCCTGCTGAAGATCGGCGCGGTAGCTAAACAGCCCGGCGCCCTCCTGATTTATCGCTATGATCCCGCCACCCACCACTATGTCCTCAGTCAGCAGGCGGACGCTGGGAAGATCGAGGTGTCCACTAAAGTGGAGACCAGGCGGGTGGTGCGCTCCAAAAACTTGCAAGCCGCGTTGTCCTTCCCGGAGGACATCATGGTGACTGGTCAGGTAAACCTGAAAATCACCCGTGACGGGAAAACCTTCTCCGAGATCGTCACCCTTGGTGAAGATGAGAATATTGCCCAGGTCGAAGGCCCGACGCTAATCGACTTTGAGAGGACGGGGGAGCCGGAGGTGGTCCTCAATGTCAGCAGCCAGCACGCCTACTGCTGTTCCTTCACCTTTATTTATCATTATGTCCCGGCCCGAAACACTTACGCCCTCCTGAAACATTGCTGGACCAATTATCGCAACCAGGCCAGTCTCCAGGATCTCGATAAGGACGGCGGGCTCGAATTCGTCAGCCGCAATGAAGACTTTTCCGGGGAGTTCGGTCCTTATGTGGTCAGCGGCGCCGCCCCCATCCAGATCTGGCGCTACCAGCAGGGACGGTTGCAGGATGTCACCCGCCGCTATTCCGATCTTATCCGCCAGGATTTCCAAGGCTGGTGGGAGGAATACCAGCAAAAAGAATCGGATTGGTACCATCAGCCCATGCCGCTGACAGCTTACCTCGCGGACATGTATCTGCTGGGGAAAGGTCAAAAGGGTTGGCAGCAAGTGCGTCAGGTGTACCAGGCCAAGGACCGCCAGGAGTTCTTCGGCCAATTGCGCCGGGAACTGAAAAAGCACGGCTATGCCAAATAACCGTCTTAACAATCTTAGGAGGGAATCCGGTGCAACATCCTGAAAGGTCTCAGATCGGCAAATTGATCCCCCTGCTGCTGGCCTTAATGTTCCTCAATCTGAGCTGCACCGAGAAGGCGGCGCCGCCTCCGGCGGGGCCGACCGTGTCCTTGCCGGCCCTGGAACTGGGGGCCTTTGGCGCCCTGCCGTCCTCGCCGCCCGAGGCCGTCACCCCCGCCTTACAGGAGCAGGCCGTGACCCTGGACCGGGCGCTGAACTATAAGCAGGTCACGGCCTTTTGGGGAATCCGCCTCACTCTGGCGCAGAAAAGATTTTTGAACGAGCATCGGTTCTTGCTCATTCCCAAAGGCGACACCCGTTTCAAAGGGCAGGTGAACCTTGGGGGGATGGGATTTCATTATGATGAGATGCTCGGGCTGTTTGACCTTCTGACCGGAAATGAAGACCCTCTGCTGCGCAAGCCGGAGAACTGCCGCTTCGTCAATCCGGATGTGATGTTGCACGCCTTCCACAAGTATCTGGAAAATTCCCTGGAGTATCTGGAAAAGACGGAGCTGGCCGAGACCCTGCGCCGCTTTCTGACCAATCTCCAGGCCAAGGCCCTGGATTACCAGGCTGCGGCCTCCGGCCCTCTGGCGGAGCATTATGAGCTCATCGCCGCGCAGCTCACCGTTCCTCTGGTCATCCTGGAGAACGCCCACTGGCCCAGCCCCAAGGAACTGGAAGCAATCGCCTCCTGGCCGCCCAAAGCGCCCCTGACGGATGACGGCGACACCCTGGAAAACGGCCTCAAGATTTTGGACCGGTTCAAGGGCAAGTTCTCCGAGCCGATGTTCAATCGCATGGCCGCCGAATTGCGCTTGATCTACGCCGCCCGGGACCTGGCGCCCTCTCCCCTTTATGGCCAGTACGCCAAAGATAGGCCCGCCGATTACACCCAATTCACCCCCCGAAGCCATTATGTTAAGAGTTCCGTCCTGCGGAGTTATTTCCGGGCCATGATCTACCTGGGGAGAAACGGCTATCCCTTGAAGGATAACGGCGTCAGCGACGCCCTTTTGGTGACCCTCCTCCTGGCCAGCCCGGGCCCCGATGGCCAGCCGCTCCTGAAAGACTGGCAGCGGATCATGGAGATCACCGGCTTTTTCGCCGGGAAGTCGGATGACATCAGTTACCCGGAGTGGCGTAATTTCCTGGTCAAGGTCCTGGGCACGGAGAAGCTCGCCGCCGGAGAGGCCCTGAACCCGGCCACCCTGGCAAAAATTTCCCAGCAGTTGGGGGAACTTAAGGGCCCCCGGATTCTCTCCGAGGTGATCATTGACCCCAGCGTCTTTACCGCGACCAAGGAGCAGCTGCTGGAGGCGACCAAGTCCATGCGCCTCTTTGGGCAACGCTTCACCTTTGACGGCTGGATCTTTAGCCGCCTGACCGCCGGCCAGGAGAAGACGCCGGTGCGCCTGCCCTCCATGCCCTCGGCCCTCTTTATCCCGGCAGCCCTGGGGGATAAGGCCGCCCTGGGCTTTGCGGACCAGTACCTGCAGAACCTCTCCCCCCCCTTCTCTCCGGAGGAGACGGCCGGGTTCAACGGCCGGCTGCAGGAGGTGACCGCAGACCTGGGAAAGATCAAGGACCCGGAATGGTTCAGTTCCATGGGTGGCGCCTGGTTGAAGCTGCTCGGCACCCTGACATCCTCCTACGAGCGGGGCTACCCGCTCTACATGCAGGACCGACTCTTTCCGGTCAAACAGGTGGAAAGCTTCCTGGGTTCGTACACCGAACTCAAGCATGACACCCTGCTGTACGCCAAGCAAAATTACGCCGAAATGGGCGGCGGCGGGGATGAAGGCACCCCGCCCCCGGTGCCCAAAGGGTTTGTGGAACCCAACCTGCCCTTCTGGGAAACCCTGGGGCGGCTGGTGGCCTACGTCGAAGCCGGCTTTAGAAAATACGGGGTTTTTAAAGGGGAACTGGAGGAGTACGGCCACCTTAGCATCTTTAAAAAGGATGTAGCCTTCTACGCCTCTCTGGCCGCCAAGGAGCTTCAGGGGGTCCCCCTCACCGAGGAAGAATATGAAAAACTGCGGCTCTCTCAGCTCTCCTACATGGCCGAGCCTCAGGACATCAACGTAATCTTGGAGGAAAAGGATATGCGCGCCGGCCTGATCGCCGACGTGCATACTGACGCATTGCAGCGGCAGATCCAATATGAAGCCACCGGCGAGCCTTACATCATGCTGGTCCTGCTGGGCAATGAAGGCGTCGTGCGCCTGGCCGTGGGCGTGGCCTTCAACCATTACGAGTTTGCCGGGCCTCTGGATACCCGTTACCGCGACGCCGATTGGCAGGGCCGGGTATACGAACACCGCGGCGGCCTGCCGGAGAAGAACTTCTGGTATCGCAGCCTGCTGATTAAATAGATGCGCCAGCTCGCCTTAATCGCGCTGGTCCTGCTGCTGGTCGCCCCTTGTTCCGGCCCAGACCAGCCCCCGGGGAAAGAGGCCTTTCCGCCTCTTTTCCCCGACCGGGAGCTGTTTCTGGCCGCCATCGGCCAATGCCGGGTCAAACCATTACCCCAGAAAATCAGCGGCCTCACCGTTCCCCATCATCTCCTGGCCGCGGACCTCCTGGCCGGGGCCTTCGCCCGGGTTCAGGGCCAGCATTACCGTCGGATTATCATCCTCAGTCCGGACCATTTCTCCCGCAGCCGGAGCCCCTTCGCCGTTACCCGGAGAGACTTTGAAACCGCCTTGGGACGCCTCGCCACCGACCGCGCAGCGGTGAACCGCCTGCTGGCCAACCCCCTGGTGACCGAGTCCTCCCTCTTTTCCCATGAGCACGGGGTCCAGGCGCTCCTGCCCTTTATCGCCCATTATTGCCCTGGGGCCCTGATTCTCCCCATTGCCCTCCGCCACTCCAGCCAACCGGCGGATTGGGAGGCCCTGGCCCAGAGCCTGGTGCCCCTTCTCGGCCCGGACACCCTCCTGGTGCAGAGTACGGATTTCTCCCATTACCTCTTCCACCAGGAGGCCCGGCGCCGGGACCAGGAAACCCTGCGGGTCCTGAGCGGCGGCGACCCCCGGGAGGTCCTGAGCCTCAGGGAACCGGACCACCTGGACTCCCGGGGTTGCCAGTATCTGCAACTACTTCTGCAGCGGCAGGTCTTTGGGGCCGGGCCCACGGTCATCGCCAACCGCAATTCCCAGGAGTACACGCTCGAACTGGTAAAAAAAACCACCAGCTATATCGTCCAGCTTTACAGCGCTGAGCCGTTGCCTGTAGAGGGGGTCCAGTCCTACTTCTTCGGGGGGGACACCTTTTGCGGGCGTCAGGTGGCGACCAGGCTGGCGATCCCGGAAAGCCGGGAAGCCCTGCAGCGGCAAGTTCTGCGGATTACCAATGGGCAACCCTTGATCCTCAACCTGGAAGGGGTGCTTCAGGAGAAATGTCCGGAGGCGCCCGCTCCTTATACCCTGTGCATGGAAAGCTCCCTGGCTCTGCCCCTGTTATCGGGGCTCCACGTCCGGGCCGTGAGCCTGGCCAACAACCACAGCTTTGATCTGGGAGAGGACGCCTACCGGGCAATGCGCCGGCATCTGGCCGAGCAGGGCCTTGCCTATCTGGAAAACCGCCGGGTCCTGGACCTGGGCGCCTTTTACCTGGCCGGTTTTACCGATGTGGATAATCAGAGCGCCGAGAAGATCGCCCGGCTCACCCGGCAAGACCTGGAAGGCCTGGCCGGCTTGAAGAGAGACAAACCCCTGTTCGCCTTGATCCATTGGGGCCGGGAATTTGCCGACGCAGCAGGCCCCCGGGAGCAGGCCCTGGCCGCTCTCCTGGAAGAAAAGGGCGTGGAAGTCGTGATCGGCTGCCATTCACACCGCGCCGGCCACCTGGAGGGGACCCGGAGGTCCTGCCGGATCTTTTCCTTGGGGAATTTTCTTTTCGACCAGGACAGCCCGCGGGTCTCCGGGATACTCCTGGAAGCCGTTTTTTTCCCTCAAGGCACCTACTTCCTCAAGGTTCACCCTCTTAATAACATGTACATGTCCCTGGGGAAATCTGGTTAAGTGGATCAGGTGAGCAGGACAACGCCAATGGCCTGTGCCACTGGGGTGGTTTCAATAAATTTTCTCCTATAGAATAATGCTCCCTTAATTGTAACAATGCTCTTTACATTTACTTTGGGATTTATCTCGGCAGTTCAGGCGCAAACTAATCCCGAGTTTAAGAGCTTTCTAGCACGCTTAAATGGTGCCCGCTGGCTGGTACATGAAGATAGTGAGTTCAAAATTCTGGATAGAACTACAAAACAATACTTTAACGGAATGGGCTCACTGGAAAACGTATGGAACCACAATGAAACAATTTAGTATTAATTTGGTTAAACGAAGGTTTGTTGTTAAAACTGATAACTGGGCAGGTACGAAAAATCGGCTCGGAGGGCGTGTATGCCAAAAATAAATTGCAAAAAACCTTTTTTGACTACCATGGCGTTGATAAGAGGACCTGGCTACCAAGGAGGAAACATGCCGGGGTTAGACTCGTGGAGAGGGCTCGCAAAACCGTTTTTTTACTGCGGTGGTCAAACCAGCCGCATAATTTCGGTGACGAACCTGTTGATCGTTATGTCTTCTTTTCTGCTCATCTTTCTTGGCGGAGTGACCCTGGCGGCAGCCTCTGAAATGACGGCTTTGCAGGCAAAAGACAATGGCCAAGAGATTCGGGTAAAGGTGGGAACCATTATCGAGCTTTCCCTGGAAGAGCAAGGAGGAACGGGTTACACGTGGGAATTCGACCAGCTTGATGAGAAGCACTTCGAGTTGGTGACGACGGAAACCAGCCCCCTGTCTGATAAGATTGGAGCTCCGGTTCTCATGACCTGGCGGCTAAAAGTCAAAAATGCGGGCGAATCCCGGCTTGCCCTGGATTATTTTCGGCCGTGGGAAGGAAAAGGCAAGGCCGTGGAGCATTTCCTGGTGAAAGTCAACATCCAGTAGGTGCTCTAGGACGGGCACAGCCTGCCGGCCATATCTTCAAGAAAAGGTGGGCCGTGCCCAACCTATCTGGTGGCACAGGCCTTCCAGCTAGAGGGAATTGGTGAATTTGAACCGAACCTTACGGTGCATCTGAACGGGTTCACCGATGTCTACAGAAGATTTGGGATGGAGCAAGATGAAAGGGGATTTCATAGGAAATTGCCCCATCGCTTTTGCTAAAAAACGAGTTTAAGCCTTTACCTAAGGCTAACATCGAATAATTCTGTGATAATATCCCACCTTAAGTCGAGAGGAGGACTTAAAATGACCATTTATGGTATGTTTTTAAAAATTTCAACAGCTATCCTGATTATGACGTTATTTATTATTTGTGCTGTATATGCAGATGATAACAAAAGTTATCACATAACATCAGTTGGTATTATAAAAAAACAGGGGATAACTACATATATGTATGGAACACACGTTTTGCTCAATGATAATGGGAAAACATTGTATGCCATTAAGAGTGTTAATATAGATCTCGATAAGTATATCGACCAAAAGGTAACGGTTAAAGGTGACCTGATTGAAGGCTACCCTGTCGAAGGTGGACCTAATTATCTTAATGTTAAATCGATTGAATGAACAACACATCAACAAGTAAGAGATGGTACTGAACGGGGCAAGATGAAAGAGGATTTTATCGGGGAATACTTTGCCTGTGAGCTGTACTCAGGAATGGCTTTAGCAGCTTCCATGTTACTCATCTTGGCGAGTGGTTGCGCCTCTTCATCTTCATCACCATCTTTGGAACAACCCACGATGACAAGCCATATGAAGAGCGCCGTGAACACTCCAGACGAATTATCACCACTGGCTCCCCCTGAAGCGAGGAATATACGAAAAGTCGGCAATCAGTGGATGTGCGACTTGAATGACCAGGTCATGGTCTATAATGATGTCACTGGTAATTGGGAGCCGAAGCTATCAGCATCCGAGTGCAATGAGCTTGTAAAGGATTAAGGATCAATGTCCGCTTTGCCCCCAACTGCGGACATTCGTCCGTGCGGCGGGCAAGTCTGTTTGGTG
>CAWIDL010000022.1:0-445611 GCA_963834795.1 uncultured delta proteobacterium
GCCGGTCTCGTGCCAGCCAACTAGACAATCCGAGATTATGCGGCAGCCTTGGCCACCGCAGTCAAAAATTGGTTTTGGGAGCCTCATGGCCCGGGAAAAATCCCGAAGGTTTCTGTGTTTGAAGCCGAATTCTCTCATCGAAGACATAGTACCATGAATTTCGGTGTAAAAAAAATTTTCCCGTGAATTTTGGATATACCACAGCCTGAGAAACGGACCCTGTTTTCTGTGGAGCTTAAGGATTAAACCGAGATTATGCGGCAGCCTGGGTCATCCCGGTCAATAAATTGTTTTGAGGCCTCCCATCCCAGGTTCAATCCCAACGAGGCTCCTCTTTTGGTAGCCAAATCATCTTGTGGGACGGAGGAGCACAAATTTTCCTCAAAATGTATCCTTTTCGCAGATTAGGGGCATACCTCCCCCAATGCTGGCGAATCAGATTGAAGGCGTGATATTGACAGGGCTGCCGCGGTATTTGCAGCACCAAGGCCAGCAGGGCACGGTAAGGATATCCCGAGGGCCGGTCTGGCCAGCCCACACCTGCTGGCTTACTCCAGCTTGCGGATACGCACCTCGATCTCTGGGCTGTCTTTCAACAGGTCTACCAGCTTGCCGGTATTCGTGCTGCCGTAGTGGTACGGGTAGAGAATTTTGGGCTTGAAGGCCCGAGCCGCATCCGCCACCATCTCCGGCGTCATGGTGTAAGGGAGATTCATAGGCAGAAAAGCGATATCGATGTTCTTAAGAGCCTTCAGCTCCGGGGTATTCTCCGTATCCCCGGCCACATAGACCCTTTTGCCCCCGAAGGTGATTATGTAGCCGTTGCCGTCGCCTTTGGGGTGAAAGGGTTCGCCACCGGGCCGCAGGTGCACCAGGTTGTAGGCCGGCACCGCTTCAATCTGCAGGCCGTCCTCGGTCTTCATCTCCCCGTTCTTCATGACGATGCCCCCGGGCACCTGGCTAGCGCCCGCCTGATTCAGCACGACCCGGGTGGAGGGCTGCCGCAGCAACTCCACCACCTTGGCATCCAGGTGGTCCCCGTGCTCGTGAGTGATGAGAATCAGGTCCGCCTTGGGGAGCGTCTGGTAATCAGCGTACTCCCCCACGGGGTCCACATGAATGACCCGGCCCCCAAAGGTAAACATCAAGGTGCCGTGGCCGATGAAGGTGATTTCCAGACCTCCAGCCCCTGTTTCAATGATGTCCTGCTCAAACTTCCCCGCTGCGTTCACCATGCCGGCCCCCATCATCTGAGATTATGCTGCTGCGAGGATAGCATAAAATTAAAAGAATTTGTCAGCTAACCACACCTACCCAGCCACGACAAATCCGGAAGGACCTCTTTTTAAACGGAATGGGGTTCAGGGGGTCGGAGGTTCAAATCCTCTCGTCCCGACCAATGATTTGGCAATAAATAAGGCAAGTTAGCTAAGAGAAAGCTTACTTGCCTTTAATCGTTTTTAGGCGGTGTGCATCTAGTGTGCATGGACTCATTTTGAGCTTCTTGAATGGCCCTTTGAACGTGCCCCTCTTGCACGCTTTATTGCCCCCCAAAAAAATTGGGGGATTCCCTCTGCGGATTTCTTGGGGTAGGACCTAAACCGACTTCTAATCTCCCACCCCACTTCCTGGCAGCATGCCCTTCTAATTCCTTCTTGACAAGCAAATCTGCTGTGCATACAATAGTACATATGAATTATTAGTGGGACCCGGTAAAGGCCAAATCCAATGTGAAGAAACATGGTCTGGAGTTTGCCGACTCCACAGGGGTTTTTGACGATCCCGAAGCCATCACCATGGAAGACTCGGATTCCGAAGGAGAAAAGCGGTTTTTATCCATCGGTCTGGATGTCTTGGGTCGCATTATCGTGGTCGCCTAGACCTAGCGGGGTGATGATATCCGTTTGCTTTCGGCCAGAAAGGCCTCGAAGAAGGAGGTGAGAATTTATGAGAAAAGAATATGATTTCAGCCAGGGCAAGCGAGGCCCGGTAGCCCCGCTCCAGCCAGGCAAGGTTCGCATTACCATCCGCATTGACGCCGACATCCTGAACTGGTTCCGTGAGAAAGTGAACGAACGAGGCGGAGGCAACTATCAGACCATGATGAATGACGCCTTGCGGACGTATATCCAATATCAGGACAAGATGCTGGAAGAAACTATTCGTAAGGTGATCCGGGAGGAACTGCGGGCGCAAGGCTAAATGCCGCCCATCTCACATCTCCTTGCCAGTTTGGGGAGCGACCGGAGTTGCGGATACAGGAGAGGAAATCTCCATCCCTGCTAATTCCCCGCCAAATTCCCCCCGCAGGAGGAGCCGGCGGCCGCGGTGCAGCCGTAGCAGTGGTCGTCCAGGTGGATGGGTCGATGTTCCAGGCGGGGGAGGTCGAATTCCCAGATGGTCTGGGGCAGGTCTGCGGTTAGGGGCAGGTCCAGGGCCTGGTTGAAGTCGCAGTCGAAGAGGCGGCCTTCCCAGGAAACGCTGAGGAGGCTGCGGCACATGAGGCCGGTGACGGTGGCCGGGTTGAAGCTGGCCTCCAGTTTCCCCATGTAGCGCTCGTAATTTCTCGATCCTTCCAGGTATCCCTTGAAGCGCCCGATGGGCATGTTGAGCAGGGTATAGAGGCGGTTGAAGGCGATGCCGTAGCGGCCCTTCAGCTCCTGCTGGAAGCGGTCTTCCAGGGCGCCCTGCGCGGGGGGCAGATAGGCGCCGCCGGGGTTGTACATCAGGTGCAATTGCAGGTCCGAGCCCGGGGCGCCGTAGCCCACCCGGTTCAGGCGGCGCAAGGCCTCCAGGCTTTTGTGAAAGACTCCCGGACCCCGCAGGCGGTCCACCGGGTCCGCCAGGAAATAGGGCAGGGAGCAGACCATCTCCACGCCGTGGTCCCGGAGAAACTCCGGCAGGTGCTCGCGGCCGGGTTCCAGGAGAATGGTAAGGTTGCAGCGCACCAGGAGGTGGGCGCCCAACTGGTGCAGGCGGCCCACCAGGTATTCGAAATGAGGATTGATCTCCGGGGAGCCGCCGGTCAGGTCCACCACCGGAAGGGCCCAGCGCGCCACGGCGGCGATGACCGCCTCGACCGTAGCCAGTCCCATCTGTTCGGGGCGCCCGGGGCCGGCGGCCAGATGGCAATGATGGCAGGCCTGGTTGCAGCGCCAGCCCAGGTTGACCTGCAGGGTGCTGACCCGCTCGGCCCTGAGAACCGGGTAACCGATCTGTTCAAGCTTCCGGGCAAAAGGCACCATGAACGCAGCTCTTAAATGGTGATCTTCTTTACCACATTGTGGACCTGGAGGCCGTGGATCAGAGTGGCGCCGCCCCGGATGGCCGCGGCCACGTGGATGGCTTCGGTCATCTCTTCCATGTTGGAGCCGGCCTCCAGGGAGGCCCGGGTATAGGCGTCGATGCAGTAGGGGCATTGCACCGCGTGGGCTACCGCCAGGGCAATGAGGGCCTTCTCCCGCACCGTCAGGGCCCCGGCGGCCATGACCCCCTGGTAATAGTTCATGAAGTAGTCGAAGAGCTCAGGGCGGTGCTTGCCGATCTCATTAAACCTTTCCAGATCGTTTTCCTCATAGTAATGAGACATGGCTTCTCCTGGAGGAAAGAATTGGCGGGGTCTTATCAAAGCAAGGACGGCTGGACAACCCGCCCCTTGGATGCTAGGGGAAAGATGCGGCCCTCTCTGAACCGGGATTAGGCAGCAGCCTTAGCCACCGCAATCCCCAAAAGGCTTTTGGGGACCTCTTTGCTTCGGTGAGAATCTCCCCAAGGCGCCATTTCTTAAGCCGCCTCCTCTCATCGATGACATAGTACCATAAATTGCGCGGCAAAAATAATTTTTCCCTGAATTTTGGATACCCCGCACCAGGCTACGGTTTCCCCTTCCCGGTAAGCCACTTCACCTGCTCCAGCACCGCCTCGGCTTCGGCTTTTTTCCCCTGCTGGTTGTAGGCCAGGGCCAGGTTGCGGTAGAAGCTGACATTGGTAGGGTAGAGCCGGATAGCCAGCTGAAATTGCTCCACCGCCTCGTTGAACTTACCCTGTCTGGCGTAGACGACGCCCAGGTTATTGTAAGCATGAGAATAGGAAGGATCCACGGCAATGGACTTTTTGTACATGGCGATGGCCCGGTCCAATTGGCCCTGGTCGGTGTAGGCCATGCCCAGATGGTGATAGGCCATGTAGTTGTCCCCGGTAACGCGAATAGCCTCGAAGTAGAGGGACTCCGAGTTCCGCCAGTAGCCTGCCTGCATCCAGGTGGAGACCAGACAGGCCAGGAGCACCGCCGCGGCGCTCGCCGACAGGATGGTTTTCCGGCGCCGCCAGCCGGCGGTGGCCTCGGCAATCCCCCAGGCGGCGATGATAAACAGACCGATAAACGGCACATAGGTATAGCGGTCCGCCATCGCCTGCCCTCCCACCTGGACCAGTCCGATTACCGGCGCCAGGGTGATCAGATACCAGAGCCAGCCTACCCCCAGGTAGGGATGGCGCCGGGCCCCGTAGAGCAGGAAAACCGACAGAAGCGCCAGGGCCAGGCCGGCCCACACTGCCTGCCACCAGGGTATAGGGGCCAGGGGATAAAAGAACGCTAGGGGATAAGGCCAGAGCAGCTTCACCAGGTACTTCAGGTAGGCGACCAGGGCGTTGGCGATGCGGGCCTCCAGCGGCCGGATGGCCAGGGGCATCACCGAGCCGCTCCCTCGTTGCGCCAGCACGGTAATCAGGCAGGAAAGGGCGGCCAGGGCGAATAAGGGGATTTTTTCCCTGATCAGCGGCCAGTAACTTTTCTGCGGTGGCCCTGTTAGTGGGGGGCTCCCCGCGATGGCGCCCCGAGGCGGGGCCACCCCTGCGATCCGGCCCAACGGCCAGTAATCCAGGAGAAGCAGCGCCAGGGGAAGGGTGACCAGCATGGGTTTGGCCATCAGTCCCAGGACAAAGGAAAGGACTACGGCCAGGTAGCGCCTGAGTGAGGGTACGGCCACATAAGCCCCGTAAGCCCACATAGTGACTAGCCAAAAAAAAGTGCTCAGGACATCTTTTCTTTCCGAGACCCAGGCCACCGACTCCACGTGCAGGGGGTGCAGGGCAAACAGGGCCGCCACCATGGCGCTGGGCCAGAGGGCGCCGGTCACTCGGGAGAAGAAGAGAAAGAGGAGAATCGTGTTGGCCAGATGGAAAAAGACATTGGTGAGGTGATGCCCCCCTGGCCACATTCCGTACAGTTGGCAATCCAGCATGTGTGACAGCCAGGTCACGGGATGCCAGTTGGAGGAGTGCACCGCGGTAAAGGCCCACTTTACCCCCGGCCAGGTGAGCCCGGCGCGGACCATGGGATTTGCAGTGACGTACATGTCGTCATCGAAGGTGATGAAGTCGTGGTCTTTAACCTGGATATATGCCAGCAAGGTTGCCCCGGCCAACAACAGGCAGAGGAGCAGTTGCAAGCCACCCGTGGTGCGCCAGAGTCTGCTCCAGGTGAAATGGAGGCGCAGGGGGGAGACTGTTTTGCTTTTCCTGTTTTCTGTTTTCGGCATGACAACCTATAGCTCTTCCTGTTTCCTGTTTTCTGTTTCCTGTTTTCTGTATCCGCTAAGGGGCCTTTGACTTCGATTTTGATTTTGCCTTTCACAGCTAATGGAGGTCGGGCACTGCCCATCAATTCCTTAGTCCGCGCCGCCCGGGCAGGAGCGCCGGGGGCCGATGGATCATCGCAGTATCTTGAAGAAGTCTGCCGGGGCGCACCTGCGGCCCGTGTAGGGTGGGCACTGCCCACCAATTCCTTGCCGTGCTCCACCGGGTTGAAGGGAATATAATCCAGATGCATCCGCAAATCCCGCTCATCCCGAATCTGGTGCTCCCAGAAGCGTCGCTGCCCTCGGTGGCCGGGTCATCCACCAGGATACCCTTATCGGCGCCCATGGCCAGGGCGGAGCGGATGGACTCCACCGCGCGCTGGGGCCCCAGGCTCAGAGTGGTGACGTTGGCGCCCTGGCTGTCCTTAAGGCGCAAGGCCGCCTCCACCGCATACTCATCGTAGGGATTGATGACCCATTTGATGTCGCTCGTGGCAATGGATTCGCCGTTGGGCCCGATCTTGATCACCGTTTCCGTATCCGGCACCTGCTTAAGCAAGACTATGACCTCCACGTGGTTCTCCTTTTTTCAGCTGAGTCAAAAGAGACGCCTAGATCGAAAAGTTTCATAAAAACTTGGGCTGGCGCTTTTCCAGAAAGGCCGCGGCGCCTTCTTTGGCGTCCGGAGAGGCAAAGCACAGGGCAAAGGCATCGGCCTCCAGGGCGCAGGCGTTTTTCAAATCCAGGTCAAAACCGCGGTCAATGGTCTGTTTGACGGCCCGCAAAGAGAGACGCCCTTTGGCGGCCAGGCTCCGGGCCACCTTGGTGCATTCCTCCATGAAGCTGGCGGCCGGGAAGACCCGGGCCGCCAACCCTATGGCCCTGGCCTCGGCGGCGTCAATGATGCGGCCGGTGAGGCATAACTCCTTGGCCAGTCCCTTACCCACCAGGCGGGCCAGGCGCTGGGTGCCGCCAAAGCCGGGGATGATTCCCAGGTTGATCTCGGGCTGGCCGAATTTGGCCTCTTCCGAGGCATAGATGATATCGCAGGCCATGGCCATTTCGCAGCCGCCCCCCAGGGCAAAGCCATTGACGCAAGCGATCACCGGGATGGGCAATTGTTCCAGCTTAGCGGCCACTACCTGGCCAACATCGGCAAATTGTCTGGCCGCCAGGGGATCGAATTTGAGAAAGTCACTGATGTCCGCCCCGGCGATGAAGGCCCGGCCCTGGCCGGTCATCAGCAAGACCCGGATCTTCGGGTTCTGGGCCGTCTGATCCAAGACCGCGGCAATCTCCGCCATGGTTTCGGCATTCAGGGCATTCAGTCTTTCGGGGCGGTTGAAGGTCAGGGTGGCGATCCCGTCCTCGACGGCGAACAGCACGGTATTGTAGGACATCACGACCTCCTGATCCGGAAATGATTCCGGCTGCAGAAATTTTCCAGGGGCAGCGGCGGAGATAATCGCCATTGGCTGGCGCCAGAGCAAATCTCAAAGGCGCACCCCGCCTGCCTCAGGTATGGTTGAACTCCCTTCCGGCCGGCGCCAGCGATTTGATCATCAAGACGATATCCGATTCCTGGCCGTCCTTATCCATGGCAAAGCCTTCCAAGACCGCAGCCTTTTCAAATCCCAATTTTTCAAACAGGTAAAAGGCCTTGTCCAATTTCGGCGGAATCTCCGCGGTATGCTTCGAACATGTCTTAATCCTATCCCCGCATTAATTAAGGCTTGCCAGCAAGCCGGTTGCCGCCCTAAAGCGTGTTAGCAATCACCAGGCGCATGATTTCGTTGGTGCCTTCGTAGATCTGGGTAATCTTTGCGTCCCGCATCATCCGCTCCACCGGAAATTCCTTGATGAAGCCGTAACCCCCCAACACCTGGACCGCCTCGGTGGCAACCCACATGGCCACGTCGCCGCAGAGGCACTTGGACATGGCGCTCATGCGAATCAATTGGGGGCTGATGCGGCTCATGTCCTTGGGCTGCTCCTCGAAAAGGCTGCAGGTCTTGTAGAGCAATTGCCGGGCCGCTTCCGTGCGCATGGCCATGTCGGCCAGCTTGAAGCCCACCCCCTGATGCTGGATAATGGACCGGCCGAAGGTTTCCCTCTCCTTGGCGTAGGCCACGGCGTGATCCAGGGCCCCGGCGGCGATGCCCAGGGCCTGGGCGGCGATGCCCAGGCGGGAAAAATGCAGGGTCTTCATCATCACCTGAAAGCCCTCGCCCTCCTGGCCCAGCAGGTTTGCCGCCGGCACCCGGCAGTCCTCAAAGATGAGCTCCACGGTGTCCGACCAGCGGATCCCCATCTTGTCCTCTTTTTTGCCCACGGAGAAGCCGGGAGTGCCCTTTGGCACCACAAAGACGCTGGAACCCTTATGGGCCGAGACGCCGGGATCGGTGATGGTGTAGAGAGTGACGATATCGGCCACGCCGCCGTTGGAGATGAAGGTCTTGGTGCCGTTGATCACGTAAGAGTCGCCGTCCCTGACCGCCCGGCAGCGCAACCGGGCCACGTCGGAGCCGGCCGCGGGTTCGGTCAGACCAAAGGCAGCCAGTTGCTCACCGGAGGCGAGTTTGGGCAGGAACTTCTGCTTTTGCGCCTCAGAGCCAGCCAGCATGATGGGGAGGCTTCCTAGTTCCTGCACGGCCGGCACCAGCCCACAGGCCGCGTCCACCCTGGACAGTTCCTCCACCGTGATGGCCAGGGCCAGCATCCCCGCCCCTACCCCTTCATAAGCCTCGGGAAAATCTACGCCGATAAGGCCGCTTTCCCGGAGCAGGGCCACCATCTCCCAGTCAAACTTGCCTTCGATATCGCGTTTAGCCGCGCCCGGCTCCACCCGCTCCTTAGCCAGCCGCCGCACCATGTCCTGCAACATCCGCTGCTCTTCGGTCAGGTCATACTGCATAGCTTTTCCCCGCTTTCTTGAATCCTGACGATTCCTCGTGGCTGCGGCGGCTCGGCGGGCCGCCTTATTACATCTCAAGTTTCGCACCCTGAATAGAGTACACGGGCGGGGACGCCTAGGCCACCTAAACTTGGCAGCCTAGGCTGCTAACTTGTTACCCGTCAAGGGCGCAAATTCACTCCGGATTAAAACCCCAACCAGCGCACTTCCCGGGGTTTACGGGGGGGAACCGGAGGCTCTTTGGCGGAGTAGCCGGTGGGGGTGATGGCCAGCAGCTGCTGGTCGGTTTTACCCAAGTACCCCAGGATTTCCTTCTCCACCAGGCTCCCCGCGGTCATCCAGCAGGTCCCCAGACCCTCGGCGTGGGCCGCCAGGAGCATGTTTTGCATCAAAGCGGCGCCGCTTTGAATGTTGGCGGCGCCGGTGGCGTCGCCCCACGGCCACACGGTCACCGCAATGACCACCGGGGCGCCCCCCAGGTCCTTGAAAAAAGCCACCACCCGCTTCTGGCTCTTTTCTGTCACCCCGGTTTGTTGCATGATGGGGACAATTTTCTCAATGGAGAGGTTGACCAGGCCGACAAATTCATCCCGGGCCTTGCCGGCCATCACCGTGATATCCCAGCATTGAGTGTTCATGCCGGACGGCGCCCACAGCCCGGCGTCAATTACCCTTTCCAGGGCGTCTCGGGGCGGCATCTCCGGCCGATAGTGGCGGTGGCTGCGACGGTTATGAATAGCTTCGTAAAGATCCATGTTGCTCCTTTCTCGTTCTGATAAGAGATAAGCCCCCCTGGGCTACCTTAAAAGAAGGCAGGTGGCAGGTAGGACAGCGTTTTGGCCAACAGCCGGCACAGACTCATAATGGCTGAGAGCCAGACCCCAACCATTGCTATTACGGCAAGACTTGTACCAGCAGGGCTTCTTTCGCTAATAAGCTGAAATTCAAAGATAAAAATCTGCCCCGGGAAAGGTGGGGCCCAAAACAGGATCTAGCAAATGCTGCAATTTTTACCCCGAAGGCCGAGTAGCCGTCCAGGGGAGTGATAAGAGCAAATATTACTGCAAGTTAAGGAGTCAGAGGATTAGCTTCACCTCTGTAGTATATCAGACAATGCCTCATATCCGGTTTCTGTCCGTCAGGTCATGGCTTTGCCCCACGCTTCCTTCAGATCCCGCCTCACGGCCGCGCCCTTGCGCTTCGCCAACCCTTCACCTCCATCAGGTTGGATTTTTATCTCAATTTACCATTCACCCCATGATCAAAATGGGTATATTTAGGTGGGTGCTCATTATCTTCGTTGGATACGCAAGGGCGCCTCTTACGCGCCATGCCGGTGGGGCGGGCGTCTCGCCCGCCATATTTTCTGGGGGCCTACAGTCCGCGGGCGTCCCGCCCGCCCCGCGCTCAATGAGGGGTGCGTAAGGCGCACCCTGGGCAAGCCTGGTGGACCAGGCTTCCCAGCCGGCGCAGTGGTAAGGGATGACGCCTGCATGAGCCAAGAAGCCCCCGACCTGCCATCATGCCCATAAAGACCGAAGATGACCGGGGCCGCGAGGACCCGAGGGACCAACCGGAGACCTCGTCGTTCTGGGGACAGGCCAGGGGCCTGCCCTGGCCTTTTTGGGTGGCCAACATCATGGAGATGATCGAGAGGCTCGCCTACTATGGCGTGCGGGTGGTCATCCCCATATACATTGCCCAGGCGGACGAGATCGGCGGACTCCACTTCAGCCAGGGCGATAAGGGCTTCATCTTCCTGTGGTGGGCCCTGGTGCAGTCTTCCCTGCCGGTGGTCAGCGGCGGTTTCGCCGACCACTACGGCTACAAGAAGCAGATCGTGGTGGCCGTTATCTTGAAGGGACTGGGATACCTGATGATGGCCAGCCAGCGTGCCTTTTGGCCGTTCTTTGCCGGCTGCCTGCTACTGGCCGCGGGAACCGCGGTCTTCAAGCCTCCCATTCAGGGAACCTTCGTCAAGGCCCTCACGGATAAGACCTCCGGGGTAGGCTGGGGGTTTTTTTATATGGTGATCAACGTCGGCGCCTTCCTGGGCCCGCCGCTGGCGCATTTTCTCTATGGATACTCCTGGCCCATGGTCTTCTATGGGTGCGCCGTGCTGGTCTCGCTGAACCTGCTCTGGCTATTCTCTTATCAGGAAGTTAATCCGGGGGCCGCCAGTTCTGGCGGGGTTTGGCAGGTAATGGCGGCTACGGTCCGGGAAATCCTCAACCCGCGCCTTCTCGCCTTCATTCTCATCATTTCGGTATTCTGGGCGGTATTCGAGCAGCTCTGGGACATGCTGCCCAACTTCATCGTGGACTGGGTCGACAGTTACTCCCTGGCCCGACACCTGCCGGGGTTCATGCTCTCCCGGAATCTCTCCAGGGGCCCCCAGCTGGCCCAGGAGTGGGTGATCAACCTCAACCCGCTGCTGATTATCCTCGTGGTCGCCCCGCTATCCTGGTACGCCAACCGGGTGATGCGCCGGCTCACCTCCATTTTTTTCGGGTTTATCTTCGTCAGCCTGGGTATTTATCTGGTCGGTTCCAGCATGTCCATCTACCTTTGCCTGGCCGGCATCGTTTGCTTCTCTTTCGGGGAGATGATGTGCTCCCCCAAGATGAGGGAGTACCTGGGGGTAATTGCGCCGGCGGACAAGAAGGCCCTGTACATGGGCTACGCCAGTATCCCCTATGCCTTCGGTTGGGGCTACGGGTCTTTTCTGGGAGGGCAGATCTATGCACGCGCCGGAGAAAAAGCGGGTTTGGCCCTGCGATACATGTCCGAGGTGCTGAAGGTCCATGAACTTCCGGACCGCTCCCAGGCCTTCGCCGCCTTGACCGGGATGCTGGGGCAGACTCCGGCAGAGGTGACCCGGCTCTTGTGGGACAAGTACGACCCCAGTTGGGTCTGGACGCCTTTTGCCATCGCCGGTATTTTCTCCGCCCTGGCCATGTTTGCCTTCATCCACTTTGCCAGGCGGTGGCAGGATGTAAACGCCTGACCAGCCCCCGCGGGATAAAGTTTTTCCCCGGCAAGTTATTGAGTTTTGCCGCTTAACGGGTAAAATATGCCATTATGCGTCTTTCTCTTAACTGGCTGGCGGATTTTGTGGAGCTCACCGTGGCCCCGGAGGTCCTGGCGGACCGCCTCACCATGGCGGGCCTGGAAGTGGAGGCCATTGAACGGGTGACCCCGGAATTTTCCGGGGTAGTGGTGGGAAGAGTAACCAGGGTGGAGCCCCATCCCCAGGCCGATCGCCTGCGGCTGGCGGAAGTGACCAGCGGCAGCCACAGTTACCGGGTGGTGTGCGGCGCCCCCAACCTGGAGCAGGGCCGTCTTTATCCCTTTGCCCCGCCCGGGGCGGTCATCTGCGGCGGCAAACGGATCAAACCCGCCAAACTCCGGGGCATCGCCTCCGAAGGGATGCTGCTGGCGGAAGACGAACTGGGGCTCTCTCCGGATCACCAGGGCCTGATGGATCTCCCCCAGGACCTGCCGGTGGGCCGGGATCTGGCCGCGGTCCTAAACCTCTCCGAGGTGGTCCTGGAAGTGGCGGTGACCACCAACCGTTCCGACTGTTTGAGCATCCTGGGTCTGGCCCGGGAGGTGGCGGCCCTGCTGGATGTTCCCCTGCGCCACCCGGAGGTCCGGGTGGAAGAACATCCCTTTCCGGGGTCCGGTAAATTCGATGACTTGTTGGGGCCGGAAATTATCCGGCCCAAAGTCACCATTCTCGACCCGGTCCACTGCCCCCGCTACGCCGCCCGCCTGTTGACCGGCCTGGTGGTGCAGCAGTCACCCTTCTGGATGCGCCGGCGCCTGCAGGTCTCGGGGATCCGGGCCATCAATAATCTGGTGGACGTCACTAACTATGTGCTGCTGGAGTTTGGCCAGCCCCTGCACGCCTTCGATTTCCAGCGCCTAAAGAATGGAGAGATCGTGGTGCGCCTTTCCAGTCCGGAGGAGGACCGGTTCACCACCCTGGACGGCCAGGAGCGGCAATTGGACCCGGAGACCCTGCTCATCTGCGACGCCGCCAGGCCGGTGGCCCTGGCCGGGATTATGGGGGGACTGGATTCCGAAGTGACCCTGGGGACCCGCCAGGTCCTCATCGAAAGCGCCTATTTCAACCCGGCCACCGTGCGGCGCACCGCCAAGAGGCTGGGCCTCAGCACCGAGGCCTCCTATCGCTTCGAGCGGGGGGTTGACCCGGAGGGGGTGATCCACGCCCTGGAGCGGGCCGCCCAGCTCATGGCCGAGGTAGGGGGCGGGCGGGTGGTGGGCCCCCGGTTGGATGAATACCCGGTGCCCTTGCAGCATCCTCGCCTGGGACTGCGGGTCTCCCGGGCCAACCAGGTGCTGGGGACCGACTTCTCCACCGATACCGTCGCCGCTTTGCTGAAACGTCTGCACCTGCCGGCGGTGTGCCTGGACCGGGAACATTTGGCGGTCCAGGTGCCTTCTTTCCGCAACGATTTGCTGCGGGAAGTGGACCTGATCGAGGAGATCGCCCGTCTGGCCGGCTTCGAGGAAATCCCGGTGACCCTGCCCCGGGGTCAGGTGGACACCCGCCGTCCCGGGCCGGAAGCGCGCCTCCGGAACCAAACCCGGCAACTGCTCCTGGGCCTGGGCTTCTTCGAGGTGATCAACTACGCCTTCCAGTCGGAGCACCTGGGAGGCCTGGCCGCTCCTTCCGGCGCGGCGCCCCTGGTCCTGGCAAATCCCTTGAGCGAAGAGCAGGCGGTGATGCGCACCTCCCTCATCCCGGGTCTGCTGGACAGCCTGAGGCGCAACACTCTGCAACAGGCCCAGGATCTGCGCCTCTTTGAAACCGCCAAGGTCTTCCTGCCCCAACCCGGGGCTAACCTCCCCCGGGAAGAAGACTGGCTCGCCGGGCTGATGTACGGGGCCCGGGAGGAGGTTTCCTGGGCGGCGGCTCACACGGCAAATTTGTCCGATCTCATGGCATGGTCAGGGTCTCCTCATATTCGGCGCGGAACGTCTCAACGGGAGGCGGTGAATTTCTTCGACCTCAAGGGGGTGGTGGAGAGCCTGCTGGAGGGCCTGCAAATCCCTGAAGTGAACTTTCGCCCGGAAGCGCTGCCACCCTACCTCATCCGGGGCGCCAGGGTTTATGCCGGCCCCCGGGAATTGGGCTGTTTGGGAGAGGTGGCGCCGGAAATCGGCGAAAGGTTGGACCTGGAGGGGGCCATCTTCGTCTTCAACCTGGCCTTGGAGGCCCTGGCGCAGGCCGCCACCCCGCCGCTCTTCTCCCCTCTGCCCCGTTACCCCGCTCTCTACCGGGATCTGGCCCTGGTCCTGCCCGAGGCAGTGGCCGCGGCCCAGGTGTCCGAAGCCCTGTATCGCCATGGCCGGCCCTGGTTGGAGGAGGCCCGGCTATTTGACGTCTACACTGGAGACCAGGTGCCGCCGGGGAAGCGCAGCCTGGCCTTTCACCTCACTTACCGGGACCAGGAGCGGACCCTGACCGACGACCTGGTGAATCCGCACCATCAGGCCCTGGTGCAGGCCCTGACCCGGGAGCTTAAGGGGGAGCTGCGTTAGCCGGCGTGGAAGAAGACACCCCCAGCAAGGCCTTCTACACCATCGGTGAAGTGAGCCACCTCACCGGGGTGCGCCCCCATGTGTTGCGCTATTGGGAAGAGCAGGGGAAGCTCCTCAAGCCCAGCCGCCGGCGCTCCCGCCACCGCCTTTACCGCCCCGCCGACATCCAACTCATTTTTGAAATCAAGCGCCTCCGGGAAGAAGAGAAGCTGAGCCTGGAGGCCATGCGGCGCCAGTTCAACCGCCGGCCCCAGCCCCACCTGCCTCCCGACTCTCCCGCCTTCCCCCCGCCTGCAAACCAGGTCAATTCCCTGCTCCGGGCTATCCGGGATGAACTCCTGGCCTTGAAGGAAATACTGGAGTAGGGTAAATTCTGGTTCCCAAGTTTAACTTGGGAACCAGAATTAAATAAGACCACCCGGAATGGTAATCCTCGCAGGGGCGGACCTCCTTATCCGCCCCCACGATGAGGGGCGGCCCGGCAGGGCGCCCGCCTCGACGGCAGGGGCCCTCGCCCAGACTGGCTCACAAAACTTTCTCGGGGGATGGTCATTTGAAAACGAATGCTTACATTTATCAGGGTTAAGGAAATATGAAAGTCCGGACAAAATCCGAGGCGCCTTCAAAAATCAAAAATATTTTCCCTTCTTTGCCTTAAGTCAAGGCCGCCGTGGGCTGCGGAGATTATGTTCTCAGGAAAGGGCGGCGGCGGCGCGGCCTGAGCGGCGCAGCCAGCCATAACCATGAAGCTCCGCAAAAATTATCAGTCGGGAGGAGACAGATGTTCTGTTACCAATGTGAACAAACGGCAAAGGGCGTGGCCTGCACCATCCAGGGAGTTTGTGGCAAGAACTCCGAAGTGGCGGGCCTGCAAGACCTGTTGATCTATACCCTGCAGGGGCTGTCCCAGGTGGCGCTGGCGGGGCGACGGCTCGGAATCAGCAACCGGGAGGTCAACCTCTTCACCGTCAAGGCTGCCTTTTCCACCCTGACCAACGTGGACTTCGACCCCCAGAGATTCGTCGGCCTCATCAAGCAGGGCGTCCAGCTCCGGGAGGGTCTCAAGGCCGAGGTCCGGGCCGCGGGCGGCCGGGTCGATTTCCCTGCGGGTCCGGCCACCTTTGCGCCGGGAGCCGATAAAGAAGCCATGCTGCAGCAGGCCGAGGCGGTGGGCCTGAAATCCTACCCGGCGGTGGACCCGGACGTCCTCTCCTTGAAGCATACCTTGCTGTTCGGCATCAAGGGGGTCTCTGCCTACACCGATCACGCCCAAATCCTGGGCCAGGAGGACGACAAGGTTTACGCCTTCGTGCACGAAGGGTTGGCGGCCACCGCAGCCGAGGGCCTCGCCGTCGCCGATTTGATTCCCCTGGTCTTGAAATGCGGTGAGATTAACCTCAGGGCCATGGAGCTGCTGGATGCCCGGCAATACCGGGAGATACGGCGACCCGACGCCCACCCAGGTACCCCTGGGACACAAGAAGGGCAAGGCCATCCTGGTCTCGGGCCACGACCTCCTGGACCTGGAGGAGATCCTGAAACAGAGCGCCGGCAAGGGTATTTACGTTTACACCCACGGCGAGATGCTCCCCTGCCACGGTTATCCTAAACTCAAACAGTACCCCCACTTTTATGGCCACTACGGCTCCGCCTGGCAGAACCAGGCCAGGGAATTTGCCCGGTTTCCCGGGGCCATCCTGATAACCACCAATTGCCTGCAAAGGCCCGCGGAGGTCTATGCCGACAACCTCTTCACTTGCGGGCTGGTGGGCTGGCCGGGGATCAAGCATATCCCGGACCGCAACTTCCAGCCGGTGATCGACAAGGCTCTGGCCCTGCCGGGTTTCCCGGAAGACGGCAACGGCGGCATGGTCAACAGCGGTTTTGCCCGGACCACGGTGCTGGGGGTGGCCGGCAAGGTGATCGAGGCCGTCAAAAACCAGCAAATCCGCCACTTCTTTCTGGTGGGCGGCTGCGACGGCGCCAAGCCCACCCGCAATTACTACACCGAGTTCGTGGAGAAGGTGCCCCGGGATTGTGTGGTCCTGACTCTGGCCTGCGGCAAGTTCCGCTTCTTTGACAAACAACTGGGCGACATCGGCGGCATCCCCCGACTACTGGATATCGGCCAGTGCAATGACGCCTACTCTGCGGTGCAGATCGCCGTGGCCCTGGCCCAGGCCTTCGGGGTGGGCGTCAACGAGCTGCCCCTGTCCCTGGTGCTCTCCTGGTACGAGCAGAAGGCGGTGGCCATCCTGCTCACCCTGCTCTACCTGGGGATCAAGAACATCCGTCTGGGTCCCTCACTGCCGGCCTTCCTCACCCCCAACGTCCTGGAGGTGCTGGTGAAAAACTTCAACATCATGCCCATCACCACCCCGGATGAGGACCTGAAGGCGATGCTGGGCTAGGGAGCCGGCGGCGGGGCCGGGGCCGGGGATACCTGCGCCGCCGGGGAAAGCAGGGTCCAGCCGGACCCTGTTTTTTCTGCCAGAACTTGATCAGCCCGCATCCCGGCTGGCTGCCAATCCCCCCCGCATGGAGGACGATGATGAAATTATCACGTACCCTGCAAAATATCTCCCTAACCTTTGCAGCCGGCTGTTGGGGAGGGCTGCTTAACGCCTTGTTTGTCTGGTTTTTTGGGGCCAGCGGCCTGACCGGGGCCCTGGGGGTGAAGCTCGCTCCGGCCTTCACCCCGCCCTGGCTCTATCAGCGCCTGGTGTGGGGCGGCATCTGGGGCTGGCTCTTTCTCCTGCCGCTGGGACTGTCTTATCCGGTGCGGGGCCTGCTCTACAGCCTGGGACCCTCATGCGTGGCCTTGTTGGTGGTTCTTCCCTTCCAGGCTCAAAAAGGCTTTTTCGGCTGGCAGCTGGGCTACCTGACACCGGTTTTGGTGCTTTTCTACAATGCGGTCTGGGGGCTGGCCGCCGGCTGGTGGCTGAAACTGACGGCAAGCAAGTAGATCACCCCTGCCCGCCGCGCCTCATCTCGCCGGCCTTTGCCTTTGGGAGCAGATATCTTAAACTTCCTTAAAGCGGTGGAGTATGGGTATGCGGAGCTCGTGGGGATGGAAAGATTAGGACAGGGAAGGACAGTTAAGGATAAAGGAAAATCAAGAGGTTATGGCCGTCACCCCTAAAATGGGATATGGCGGGAAACGCAGAGAAATGGGGGGATATTTTTAGGCAGATGTTAATAAATGTTATACAAGACTTTAGGACTACATTATGGTATAAAAAATTAAGGTCTTGCCCGGTAACCTCTGGCGGGCAAGGGGCCAAAATGTTGAATAGCTATTCAAGATGAAGGACGTACTTGGGAATTTCTATGCCAATCAGCAAAGATCTCGATGCAATTGTAGAAAGTGATCTTCAGGCCCTGGTAGATGATAAAGTCCCTGAGGGGAAGACGATAGAATATAAAGAATCATTGGATAACTCTGAATCTGCCAAAAAGAAATTTCTGGAGAACGTTTCTTCTTTTGCTAATGCTATAGGGGGTGATTTAATTTATGGGATACGCGCGAAGGAAGGCGTTGCATCTAAGGTTTGTGGTTTGGCTGGGATTAATCCTGATGTCGTGATTCTGGGTTTGGAAAGTTTGATGCAGAATTGTATTAAGCCGCGAGTTCCGGGGGTATCTATCAGGGCGATTCCATTAGTAAATTCCAATATAGTTATAATAATTAGGGTCCGGAAGAGTTGGGCAGCCCCCCATGTGGTGGATTATCAAAAGCATTGGAAATTTTTCTCTCGTAATTCCAGAGGTAAATACCCTATGGATATACAAGAGTTAAGAGCAGCCTTTTTGCTTTCAGAAACGACCATAGAGAGGATCGGTAACTTTCGTTCAGAACGGGTTCGTGAAATCCTCGAAAACAAAACTCCAATAAAGATAGATGATGGTCCTAAAATTGTCATTCATGTCATACCGCTAAATGCATTTACTACTGGGGTTAAATATGATGTCTCATTGGTTTATCCACATCGACAGGGTCTCATTAGTGTATGGTCCGATGATGTAAGTTTCAGATATAACTTTGATGGCTTTCTTGTTCATCCAATTTTAGAATCCGGCAAAACTTCTGCCTATGCTCAATTTTATCGCAATGGTATTATTGAAGCAGTTGATACTTCCTTTACATATACTTCTGGGGAAGAGAGGTTTATTTTATATAGCTATGAGCGAAAAATAATTGAAACTTTAATAAATTTATTAAAGTATGAACAAGTTCTTGGGGCTGAACCGCCTTTTATTACGATGCTTAGTCTTTTGAGAGTATCTGGATATACAATGCAACTTCCAAGAGGGATAATGATAAGGACACATAAAATTGATAAAGGTTGGCTTTTACTACCGGAAGCGATTATTGAAACATTCGATGCTAATGCGGTTTCAATAATGAGAGATATTTTTGATATTGTTTGGAACGCGACTGGCGTATCACATTCTCTAAATTACAATCGAGAAGGGATTTGGGTCGGAAAAGAGTCTTAGTACATCAAATTTGGCCCCTCTAACCTGGGAATAGCTACCCCAGTGCCATAGTGAACCGAACAGGATCACCTTTCACGACATCCGGCGCACGGTCAAAACCAATATGTTGAGCGCCGGAGTGGATAAGGTCTATCGGGATACGATCTTAGGCCACAGCTTACAGGGGATGGACATTCACTATATGGTCCCCTCCGAGGACGACCTCCACCGCGCCATGGCGAAATACACCGAGTGGTTAGACGGTCAACTTGCCCTTAATCCCGTCTATCATAAATGTGGGGAATGAACAATGAGCGACGAATTTGAAAAGCATGCTGCAACTATCGCAAATTCATCAGGGTTCCCTCTTCAGATCCGCGTTGCTAATATTGGAGAATCAACTAAGAAATGGAGAGTTTTTTTACAAGAACACCCATGGAAATCCGATGTAACAGGGCCTGAAGGTTTTTTGGATCTTGTATTCTTTAAACCTAGTGTGCATAACCGCGATGTCATGGTGATCGAGTGCAAGCGTGTTAAGCAGACAAAATGGGTATTCTTGATCCCTAAGCCCAAGCCTCTTCTATTCTCTCGAGCCCGCTTATTGGAGTCTAGACGCACTGATTTGAAGTGGGATCGTTTTGATTGGCATGAAATGCAGACAGAGCCGCGTTTATATGAATCTCAATTTTGTGCTATTCCAGGCCAAGAACATGGGCACCGCAATCTTCTGGAGCGTACATCTGCGGAGCTTATACAAGCAACTGAAGCTCTGGCTTGGCAGGAAAAAGAACTATTTGAAGGAAACCGCACTAAAATACAAAAAGGGCCGTCTTTGCTAGGGTATGAGTTTTACAGAATATATATCCCTGTAATCGTCACCACAGCGGAATTGATAATTTCGTATTTCGATCCAGAGTCTATTTCTCTTAAAGATGGCTTTCTTCCATCCGATAGTGTTTTTGAGGCCGTATCAGCTGTTCGATTTCGGAAGAGCTTAACTACCAAATTTGGCTCTTTACCTGGGAAAGATATCCAGGAAATGCACGATATCACCGAAAGAACTATTTTTATAGTCAATGCTGAAGGATTCCATAATTTTCTCTTGGAATGGGGGTTTATAGATATTTGTTAGTCATGACGTTAACAATTGCCCAAAAAAAGGGCAGCCGAATTAGCTAACCCCTTGATATCCCTGGTAACCCTGGACTGAATCTCACTGCCGACACGGGTATGCGGAGTTCTCAGGTGCTGCGCACTCTTGAACTGGAGGGCGCCCCCCAAGAGAGAGGGCGGCGCCACGGGCAAACCCTGGGCGCGGAAATCCGGCAGCTGCGCCGGGCCCTGCTGGCTTACCTGGCCCGGATCAGCCTTTATGCCGGGGCCTTGCCGCTCTTTGGCGGGCTCCTCCTCCTGGCCCGGAGTTTTCTCCCCCAGACCCCGTCGCGTCTCAAGCAAGAGATGGCCGCCTTGGCTGCCGGGGCCCAGGTGAGCCCCGGGTCAGTCCTCCTCATTAACGTGCTCGACGACCTGGCCAACTCTAGCCCGCGTTGTTCGGCCCTGGCGGTGGGGGAAGGGCATACCCGGGACGGCAGCTATCTTATGGGGCGCAATCTGGACTACCCGTTGTTCGTCGACCTGCTGGCGCAGCTCCAGATTTTATTTCTCCTGGATCCGGATGAGGATCAGGCCCTGGCGTCCCTGGCCTGGCCGGGGTACGTGGGAGTATGCACCGGCATCAATAAGGCCGGGGTGGCCCTGGCCCAACTCTCTGCCCCGAGCCGGGACTGCTCCCTGCGGGGCATGCCCGCGGCCATGCGCTTCCGGCTGGCCCTGGAACGGGGGGCCAGCGCGGCGGCGGCGGCCGACCAGGTCCTGCGGCTCCCGGGCACCATCGGCAACAATCTCATGCTTTGCGACCCCGGGGAGGCGCTGGTGTTGGAACTCTCCGCCCGACGGGGGGCGCGGCGCCAGCCCCGGCAGGGCCTGATCACTGCCAGCAACCATTATCAGAGTCCGGCCATGCAGGCCCTGAAAGGCCGGTTTCCACCCCGGACCCCCTATTCGCCGCTGGCCCCCTACTATTTCACCGAGGCTTACAGCCAGGCCAGGGACCGGCGGTTGCAAGAATTAGCCGTCGGCCGTCGCCTGGCTCCCCATGACCTGGAAAAAATTCTGGCGGATGAAGCCGTGGCCAATGCCGGCACCGTGGTGTGTGTGGTCTTCGCCCCTGGTCAGAGGACCATCTGGGTGGCCCGGGGGGATAGGCCCCCGGTGAACCGCGGGCCTTTTATCGCAAAAACCTTGTGGTAATTGCCCGGCCCCAAAGTTTACCCACACTCCTCCCGGGAGCGTGGTACTCACCCCCCCCCTCCTTTCCTCACGCCCTCCTGGCAAACTGACAAGATTGTCCTTAATTCAATCATTGGAATTACATAATTGTATTATTAGAGACCACGAGGACCCTCAAAGGCTGGATGGAAGAGAGAGGCGGTTCTGGTAAATACTGATAATTCTGGGGCCTGGTCGAGTGAGCCAGGACAGGCATATTTCTTGCTTCTAATTTTAATTATGGAAGCCGCCCTCCCAGAACTCCAAATCCAGGTTCTCTATGAGGTTGGCCAGGGCCTTGGCCAGGCCCTTAGTCTGGAGCAGGCCCTGGAAGCCCTCCACGAGATTCTGTGCCGCTCCACGTCCTTGAAACATGCCAGCGTCACCCTCAAGGACCCGGAGAACGGCCAATGGCGCTGCCGCGCCTCCCGGGATCTCCTTCCCGAAGGGCAGTCCAGGGCCGGCTGCCGCCCGGGGGAAGGGTTGGCCGGATCGCTCCTGATGACCGCCCAACCCTTTGCCATCCCGGCCATGGGCCAGGAGCCGGTATTTTTCAATCAAACCCGGGCCCGGGAGCTCCATAAGGAACAGATCTCCTTTATCGGCGTCCCCCTGCTGCGCCACGGCTCGCCCCTGGGGGTGCTGCTGGTGGACCGCCTGTTCGGCGACCAGGTCTCCCTGGAGGAAGACGTGCGCTTCCTCATCATTGTGGCCGCGCTCCTTTCCCCCTTCCTCGATCCGGAGGAGACGGAGAGGGTGGGGGAAGAGAGCCTGGAGCTGGAAAATCCCGCCCTGCGCCTGGAACTTTCGGGTAAGGCTCGAAATTTCTTCATCGTCGGCCAAAGCCCCGCCATCCTCAAGGCGCAGCAGCTGCTCACCAAGTTGGCGCCGGGCCGGGCACCGGTCCTGCTGATCGGAGAATCAGGCACCGGCAAGGCCCTGATGGCCCGGATGACCCACGAATTGAGCCCCCGGGCCCGATATCCCTTCCTCAAGATAAATTGCGCCTCCCTGCCGGAAAACCTGCTGGCCGCGGAGCTCTTGGGCTATGAGAAGGACGCCATCCCCGGGGCGGTCAAGGCCCGGCCCGGCCGCCTGGAAGAAGCGGACGGAGGCAGTATCTTCCTGGAGGAAATCGGGGAGCTGCCCCTCAACCTCCAAGCCAGGCTGGTGCGCTTCCTGCAAGAAATGGAGATCCAGCGTCTGGGCAGCAGCCGCACCCGGAAGGTGGATGTCCGCCTCCTGGCCGACACCTTCCAGGATCTGGACGACGCGGTCCAGGCAGGCTCCTTCCGGGAAGACCTCTATTATCTCTTGAGCCATGGTTCGGTGCGCATCCCGCCCTTGCGGGAGCGACGGCAGGACATCCCTCTTCTACTTAATCACTTCCTGGACAAGGTTTCCAAAGAAAACGGCCACAGGTTTTATCTGACCCAGGAGGCCCTGGAAGTTCTCCAGGATTATGCCTGGCCCGGCAATGTTCGGGAAATGGAAAACCTGGTGGAACGCCTGGGTATGGTGGTTGCAGGCCCCGAAATCGGGGTCAAGGATCTGCCCCCTTATCTGGCCCCGGCGCGGAAGGCCCAGGCCGCCAACCAGGCCTTTCTCGCCCGCTTAAAAGACCTGGAAAAACGGGAAATCCTGGCCTCCCTGGAGCGCAACCGCTGGATCCAATCCCAGGCGGCCATGGACCTGGGGCTGACCCTGCGGCAAATCGGCTATCGGGTCAAACAGTTCGGTCTGGAAAGGTTCATCAAGGAGCAGCGGGGCCACAGCCGTTCAGAATAGTCAAAAAAAAATTACCAGCAAACCGCCAAAATGAGAAATTCCCCTGAAACTGAGCTCCAGGGGAATTTTCCTTTCAGGCATTTGGATTCGCCGCCCTCACCTCATCCCAAAGCATTCAGCAACAAAGAGATGGGCTTGTTATCGGCGCAGGGGCCATTGAACTGCATGGGCCCCGGGAAGCGGTAATGGTCCTCCCTGGCCCACTTCTCCCTTTCCCGGGCCAGGGCCAGGAAGGCCGGCGACTCCAGGTCCACGTTCTGCTTGGCGATCACCAGCTCCAGGCGGCCTTTGCGTTCTTCCAGGTGCATCAAGGGGGCCAGGGGGATGCCGATGGGCCGCCAGTCCGCCACCTGCCGGTGCAGATCCTGGATGCCGGCCATGTAACCGCTGGCCCCATCGGCCAGCAAGACGTAGGCGGTCTGCCCCAGGTTGTAGGCATAGTCGCAGTCGAATTTGGTGGGAAAGGTGCCCCGGCCGTCGTAGCCATAGTAGTGGTTCTGGGTGCGGAAGTTGCCCTTGAAGATCCCCTTGGCCTTCTGCTTCCTGAGGTAGGTGGCCACCATCTCCAGGAGGATGCGTTCGGTGTTGACCATGGCGAACTGGAAGTTGCCGTGGCCGTCCCGGGGCAGCATCAGCCCCCGTTGCAGCAGGAAGGGGAACCCCAGGAAGACCCGGCTGTCATAGTCCCGCCAGATGTCGTGGTTGTCGATGAGCTGCACCTGGTCCTCATAGGAGAGCAGGTGAAAGGACTCTTCCTCCGTGGCCTCCCGGTTATAGGCTGCGATGATGTAGCTGATCTTGATGATCAAGATGTTGATTTCGTGAATGAACTCCAGGATGCCCTCGGGAATCAGGATGGTGCCGTAATTCTTGCCCAGTTCAGCCCGCTCCACCACGGTATCGGCAATGAGGCGCACTACCTGGTGGATGGTGAGATCGTTTTCTTCGATCTCTTCACCGATGAGGATGACGTTGGGATGGGTCTGCAAGGCCACCTCCAGGGCGATGTGGGAGGCGCTGCGGCCCATGAGGCGGTTGAAATGCCAGTACTTCAGATCCGACTTGCAATCGGAATTGAGGTTGCCGATTTCGGTGGCAAAGGCCATGCAGGCGGAGTGGTAGCCAAAGGGGATCTGCAGCAGGCCGGGGACCTGGAGGTCGCCGTCGATGGTCTTGGGAATGCCCACCACCCGGGTGCCTATCTCCCGGAGGTTTTCTGCCAGGAAGGCGGCATTGGTATTGGAGTCGTCCCCCCCCACCACCACCAGGCCGTCCAGCTTCAGGGCGGCGCAGGTTTGCCGGCATTGCTCCATCTTCTCAGGGGTGTCGATCTTGTCCCGGCCGGTGCCCAACATGTGGAAGCCGCCGGAGTTTTTATAAAGGGCCACCATCTCCCCGGTCACTTCCAGGTGGCGGTTGCCGATGATCCCTTTGGGGCCGCCCAGGAAACCGACGACCAGGCTGTCGGGATGGCCGGCTTTGGCGGCCTCGAAGACCCCGGCGATGACGTTGTGTCCCCCCGGGGCCGGCCCCCCGGAGAGGACGATCCCCAGGCGCAGGGGCTCCCTCCGGGGTCTGCCGCCGGGGATGATCTCCAATAACCGATTTTGGCTGACGAAGGGCAGTTGCTCCCGGGCCACCTTGAGGACTTCCAAGCCACCGCCGTCAAGGGGGCGGGTAATCCCCCCCCCGGCCAGGGCCGGGCATCGGCCCGGCTGATAGGCCAGCCGCTCCCTCTGGAACCCGGTTTCGGTGGCCAGCAAATCCTCTATTTGCCTGGACGCCGAAATCTCGGCCTGGATGGTTCCCTCCATCTTGGTCTCCTTCTCCATTAGTTCATCAATTCCTTCAAGCGGCGGACATTCCCGGCGAGGTCACTGCTGCCGAAGATGCCGGAGCCCGAGACCAGGACGTCGGCCCCTGCGGCCACCAGGTCGGCCACCGTGTCGGTCTGCACCCCGCCGTCCACTTCGATGAGCACCTGCAGGGCCTCGGCGTCAATCCACTCTCTGAGCTGCCGCACCTTGGGCAAGACCCCCCGGATGAATTTCTGCCCGGAAAATCCGGGGTTCACCGTCATCAAGAGAACCATGTCCACGTCCTTGAGGACGTAATCCAGCCAATCGAGGGGAGTGGCCGGATTCAGGGTGGCGGTGGCCTTGGCCCCCAATTCCTTGATCTGTTTGAGCAAGCGTTCCAGGTGATTGGTGGCTTCCACGTGAATCCCCAGCCAGTCGGCCCCCGCCTCCACGAAGCGCTCCAGGTAGAGTTGGGGGTTGTCGATCATCAGGTGGACGTCCAGGGGCAGGGAGGTGACCTTGCGGATGGCCCGCACCACGTCGGGGCCGATGGTGAGGTTGGGGACGAAATGCCCGTCCATGACGTCCACGTGAATCCAGTCCACCCCGGCCTGCTCCGCCAGCTGAACCTGTTCCGCCAGGCGGCCGAAATCCGCGGATAAGATCGACGCCGAAAGCTTGCTCATGTACCTGCCGACCTCCCTGAGCCGAAGACCACCGGCTCCCCTCGCTACCATACCCCCGGTCCGGGAGAAAAATCAAGGGCCGACTTAAGAGATTTTCGGTTTTCGGTTCTTGATAAAAAAAATAACTGAGTTAACCGGTTAACCTGAGTCAACCTGGCCGCGGGGATATTCCCGGCTCAAGGCCCCGGCCGCGGCCCTATCCAGGAGCCAATGCAGCGCTCCCGGCTGCGGATTAATGAGCTGGGCCGGCAGGCGCCCGGGGTCCCGGGGACCCTGGATCACTTCCCGGACCACCGCCGCCTTGGCGGCCCCCGCCACCAGGAAAACCACCGCGGCGGCGCCATTGATGAGGGCCGCGGTGAGGGTTAGACGGTGCAGCTCCTGCTGGGCCACGTAGACCTCCACCACCCAGCGCTCCGACTCGGTGAGCGCCGGGGTCCCGGGAAACAGGGAGGCGGTGTGGCCATTTTCCCCCAAACCCAGCAGGATGAGGTCGAAGCAGGGCGAACCAGGGGCGGAAAAGGCGAAAAACTCCCGGAGCAGCGCTTCATAGCGCCGGGCGCCCTCCCGGGGAGAGGGGCGGCAGTCCATGGGATGCACCTGGCCTGCGGGGACGGGCACCTGCCGGAGCAGCGCCTCCCGGGCCAGGCGGGCGTTGCTCCGGGGATCGTCTTCGGCGACGCAGCGCTCATCCCCCCAGAAGATGTGGGCCCGGGCCCAGTCCACCTGCTCCCGGTAGGGGGCCGTGGCCAGCAACTCATAAGTACGCCGGGGGGTGGCGCCCCCCGACAGGGCGACGCTGAAGCGGCCCCGGGCCGCCACCGCCTGCCGGGCGATGCTGACCAGCAACTCCGCCGCTCCCCGGCTCAAGGCCTCCGGATCATCGAAGATGCGGATCAAGTCTGCCCCCTGGTTGGTGATCTGTGGGTTTTTTGGGTTTTTTGTTTTTTTTGTTTTTTGCAAGGGGCCGCCCTCGGCTGTCATATACCATCTAGTGTAGTGTTTCAGGAAAACCTTAATAAAGGAACCCGCTTTATTCCCTCCCCCTTGAGGGGGCGACACCGGGTGGGGGTGATATTGGTTCTGTTATCTCCAAACGTTATCACCCTCCCCCCAACCCCCTCCCCTCTCAGGGAGGGGGAGTTTTGGGGCCAAGAGATATTAAAGATATTCCCGAGACAGGATACTAGCGCAGGCGAGGGGGCCTGTGCCACGTTTTATTTATCAGGAAAATTATCTGGATCTTCGCAGAGGTTTCAACTTTGGCCTCAGTCCTCGTCCCAGCGGACGTGGAAGGTCCCGGGGGCGTCCAACCTCTCAAAGGTATGGGCTCCGAAGTAATCCCGCTGGGCCTGGGTCAGATTGGCGGGCAAGCGGGCGCTGCGGTAGGCGTCGAAATAGGCCAGGGACATCATCAGCCCCGGGGCCGGCAGACCCAAGTCGGCGGCGACCCGCACCATCTCGCGCAGGTCCCATTGCCGGGCCAAAAATTGCCGGCCCAGCCTGGCGTCCAAAAGCAGGTTGTCCAGGTCGGCCCGGGCCTGAAAGGCAGCCCGGATATCTTCCAGCAGGACCGCCCGGATGATGCAACCGCCGCGCCAGATGCGGGCCACGGTTTCGAGCTCCAGGCCGTAGGCGTAAATGCTGGAGGCCCGCTTGAGGAGCGCCAGTCCCTGAGCGTAGACGACGATCATCCCGGCGAAAAGGGCGTTTTTCAGTTTGGCCACGAACCGCCCCCGGTCCCCTGCGAAGGCAGGGTTGGGGCCCGACATGGCCTGGGCCGCCGCCACTCGCTCTTTCCGGTAACCGGAAAGGTCTCGCATCACCACGGCGATGTCGATGTCGGGGGTAGCCACCTGGAGGTCCATGGCGTCCCAGGAGGTCCACATGCCGGTGCCTTTTTGCTTGGCTTCATCCCGGATCAGGTCGATGAGGGGCTTCCCCGTCTGCTCGTCCTTTTTCAGGAAGATGCGGGCGGTGATCTCGACCAGGAAGGAATTGAGCTCCTCCTCATTCCAGGCCGCATAGACGGCGTGCAGTTCTTCCGGCCCCAGGCCCAAGCCCCGCTTCATGAGATCGTAGCTTTCCGCCAGCAGTTCCATGAGGCCGTACTCGATACCATTGTGGACCATCTTGACATAATGGCCGGCGGAGCCCCTCCCCAGGTAGGCGACGCAGGGTTCGCCGTTGACCCGGGCCGCGGCGGCCTCCAATACTGGCCCCACCCGATCATATGCCTCACGAGGGCCGCCCGGCATCAGGCTGGGCCCGAAGCGGGCCCCGGCCTCGCCGCCGGAGACCCCCAGGCCCATGAACAATATTCCTTTGGCCGATAGGAATTTGCTTCTCCGATTGGTGTCAGTGAAATGGGAGTTGCCCCCATCGATGAGCAGGTCACCGGGGTCCAGGACGGGCAAAAGTTCCCGGATCATGGCGTCCACCGGTTCCCCCGCCGAAATCATGATGATCATGGCCCGGGGCTTGCGTAGCAACCCGGCGAATTCCTTCAGCTCATAGCCGGGCCGGATATCCCGGGAACCCACCTCCCGGGCCATGAATTCCCGGGTCTTCTCGGCGGTGCGGTTGTAAATGGCTACGGAAAAGCCGCGGTCCGCGAAGTTCAAGACCAGATTACGGCCCATGGTCCCCAGACCTACGACGCCGATCTCACATCCCTGCTTGGGCATAACCGAATCTCCGGATGTCGGCCATGGCGGGCGAGACGCCCGCCCCACTTGCAACCTGGGGGCGGGGTCACCCCGCCCTCACCAGCGATACTCCCTTGCCCTTAACCCTCCAGCGACAACCCGAGTTGGGCCAGGGCAGCCCGGGTGGACTGGTAACCGATGTGATAGATACCGGCAAAGCCCAGGCCCCGGCCCACCTCCACGAACATGAGCCGGTCGTCCAGGTAGACCACCTGCTCCGGCAGGACCTGGACGCCGCCTGAAGATGCCGAAGGTGTATGGCTGCCCGGAAACCGGCAGATCCTCGGGCTCATCTGCGGCCAACTCCACTCTGGCGCTCCCTTCCCCCATCCGGGGCCTGCCGGTGCTTGCCCTCCAGGCTGCATATCAGGTTGTCGTAAGGCTGGATGAATTTTTCCACCCCTTCGTCTTCCAACTGCCGGGTAACCCGGTTGAGGTCGATGCCCAGCTCTGGCAGCCGCTGCAAGATGGCGGCGGCCTGGTCTGGCCCCTCGCTCAGGCGGCTGGCCGGCTTGCCGTGGTCCCGATAGGCGTTTAGGGTTTCCAGGGGCATGGTATTGATGGTTTCCGGCCCGATGAGGGGCTCCACGTATTTAACGTCGCTGTAGGCCTGGTTCTTGGTGCTGGTGCTGGCCCAAAGCAGGCGCTGGGGCCGAGCCCCCTGGTCCTGCAAGGCCGTGAAACGGTGGCTGCCGAAGACCTGACGGTAGATGGAATAAGCCACCTTGGCGCTGGCAATGGCCACCTCCCCCTCGAGGGAGGCCGCGGCTCCGGCCATCCGTTTAAGGGTCTGATCCACCAGGGTGTCGATACGGCTCAGGAAGAAGCTGGCCACCGAAACCGCCTTGAGGTGCTGCCCCCGGGCGACCCGCTCCTCCAGCCCGGAGAGGTAAGCCTCGGCCACTTCCCGATAACGAGGCAGCCCAAAGAGCAGGGTGACGTTAACATTGATTCCTTCGCTGATGAGCTGCCGGATGGCCGGCAGGCCCTCCAGCGTGGCCGGCACCTTGATGAAGACGTTGGGCCGGTCCAATTTGGTCCACAGACGCCGGGCCTCGGCAATGGTGCCGGGGGTGTCGTGGGCCAGGTGAGGATTGACCTCCAGACTGACGAAGCCGTCGGCGCCCTCCAGCCCGCGGAACACCGGGAGGAAGAGGTCCGCGGCCCGCTGCACGTCGGACACCGTCAGGGTCTCGTAAATCTCCTGGATACCCTTGCCCTGCCGGGAGAGCTTGCCAATATCGTCGTCGTAATCCAGGCTGCCGGTGATGGCCTTTTCGAAAATGGCCGGATTGGAAGTCAACCCCCGCAGGCCGTCTTCGTCGATGAGGCGCCGGAGTTCACCGGAATTGAGCAGATGCCTGCTGAGATAGTCCAGCCAGACACTCTGACCGCAGCCGCTGAGTTTGATCAGAGGGTTCTCTTGCATGCCGATCTCCCGTTATGCTAACTTCCGCTAAAGGGCCGCTATCTTGTTCAGGCGGCGCTGGAAACGCGGGGCTGCCAGGAAACGGGACTTCAAAAAGATCTGAATGAGGTCCCAGGCCAGGGCGTAGCAGGTGACCCGCCCCCCCAGGCACATGACGTTCATGTCGTCATCTTCCACCCCCTGGTGGGCGGAATAGGCGTCGGTAATGAGGGCGGCCCGGACTCCCGGGATCTTATTGGCGGCCACCGAGGCTCCCACGCCGCTGCCGCAAATGGCGATGCCCCGTTCCACCTCCCCCTGGGCCACCGCCCGGGCCAGGGGCACGACAAAATCGGGGTAATCGTCCTGGGCGTCGTATTCCTGGGCGCCGTAATCCACGGTCTGGTGGCCGGCCGTCCGGAGTTCCTCCAGCATCTGCCCCTTCAGCTCAAAACCGCCATGGTCCGCAGCCAGACCGACGCGCATAACAGTCTCCTCCAGGCAGCGATCCTTAAACTTCGTGGCCTCAAGCCACTCGGGGGCATGAGAATTGGTCCATGACCAGCGCGGTGGCCTTCCCTGTCCGCCCGAATTTGGGTTGTTACTGCGGTCCACCCGGGGTGCGAGTCAATGACTCATCTCCCCTTAGCCGGCCGCCAACCTAAACTGGTGCAGGAGGTCCTGGACCTTGTTGATGATGGCTCCGTGGGAGATGCCCTCATAATCCAGGAGTTCTTCGGGCTTGCCGCTCTTGGGCCTCTCATGCACCGCCAGGGAATAGACCGGGGTCGGGGTATCGGCCAGGGCGGCGCGCACCGCGTCCCCCAGCCCCCCTTCGGGATAATGGTCCTCCACCGTGACCATGGCCCGGGTAGCCGCGGCCGCCTCTTTCAGGGTCCTCTCATCCACCGGCTTGACGCTGTAAAGGTCGATGACCCGGATGGAAAATCCTTGTTGCTGCAGCTCCTCATAGGCCTTCAGGGCCTCGACAACCGTGATCCCGGCCCCGATGACCGTGACCGCATCCTGGGGGCTATGGCGCAGCACCTTGCAGCCGCCGATGGTGAATTGTTCCTCCGGACCGTAAAGAATAGGGGTCGCCATCCGGGTAGTGCGAAGATAGACGATCCCGCGGTGCCGGGCCGCCGCCGCCACCAGGTGCTCGGTGGATACGGCGTCGCAGGGGTAAAGCACCACGCTGCCCAGGATGGCCCGAAACATGGCCAGGTCTTCCAGGCCCATCTGGGAGGGGCCGTCTTCACCGATGGACACCCCGGCATGGGAGCCGCAGAACTTGAGGTTGGCGTCCGAGTACTGGCTCATGCGGATCTGGTCGTAGGCCCGGCTGAAAAAGGCCGCAAAGGTGGAGACAAAGGGGAGCTTGCCCCGGCACTGCAGCCCCAGGGCCGCTCCCACCATGTTTTGCTCGGCGATGTACATCTCAAAGAACCGCTCCGGATACGCCTCCTGGAAGATCTCGGCATAGGTGGAATTACTCACCTCAGCGTCCAGGACCACCATCCGGGGAAATTCCGGATAAAGCCGCCTCAAGGCGTTGCCGTAAGCCTTCCGGGTGGCCACCGGTTTGTCCGGAGGATAGGACGGCGGCGCGGCTGGTTGGGGTGGGAGCTCGGCGGGCTTCAGGTCCTCCGGCTGGAGCACGGTTCCCCGGAGCGACCGGTCCACCGGGCCCAACTCCGCCAGGGCCCGGGCCAGTTGCTCCGGATCCAGGGTCTTGCCGTGCCAGCCGTCTCGGTTCTCCAGGAACGACACCCCTTTGCCCTTCACCGTCCTGGCAATGATCATGGTGGGTTTGTCGGCCACCAGGATGGCCTGCTGATAAGCGGACAAAACCTCGGGGAAGGAGTGGCCGTCGATCAGGATGGTTTCCCAGCCAAAGGCGGCGACCCGGTTTTCATAGGCCATCACGTCCCAGCCATACATGGTCTCGCCCCGCTGGCCCAGCCGGTTGACGTCCAGGACTCCCACCAGGTTATCCAGTCCATAATGGGCCGCCAGTTGGAGGGCTTCCCATTGGGAGCCTTCCGCCATCTCGCTGTCCCCCAGGAACACATAAGTCATATAAGGCAGCTTATCCAGGTACTTGGCATTCAAGGCCTGGCCCACCCCGATGGACAGACCCTGCCCCAGGGAGCCGGTGGCGGCCTCCACCAAGGGGAAGACCGGGGTAGGATGGCCCTCCAGAGGGCTGCCGAAATGGCGGTAGGTCATGAGTTCCGCCTCCGTCAATTTCCCCGCCGCGGCCCACAGGGCATAAAACAAGGGCGAGGCGTGCCCCTTGGAAAAGATCAACCGGTCATTGTTGGGGTGCTGGGGGTGGTTCAGATCATATCTGAAGATGCCGCCGAACAAGAGACCGGCCATCAACTCCACCCCCGACAGGGAAGAGGTGGGGTGGCCGGAGCCGGCCTGGGTGGACATGGTGAGGATGTGGTATCGCACCTGAGTGGCAATCTTCTTCAAGGTTTCCAACTGTTCCGGATTAGCCATAACTGAGGTCCTCCCGGGAGGGCGCCTGGCCGTGGGAAAATGGGTTCTCTTAGCTGTCAGCTCATATAGCTCTCAGCTTTCAGCTTTCAGCTTAGGAAATGCAAAAAACCATAGCCGTAGGGGCGACCCGTTGGGTCGCCCAGGCGATCCAGCGGATCGCCCCTACACGGATAGCTGATAGCTGTTTAGAATTTAACTTAAGACCTAAAAGTCCGATTTTCAAGGTCTTGTCCCATCCCTTCAGTCCTGGCGTAGCGGAAAGACCAGGGTGGCTCCATACCAGCCGATGAGGCTCACCAGGGGCCACAGGGCGAAGATCACTCCCAGGTAAACTTTGCCGGTCCAATCCCCCAAAGTCGCCAGGACTTCCGGGTTAAGCCAGCGCCAGGCAAAGGCCCCGGCCCCCACCGCCAGCATAATGGGAGTCAGGGTCAGCTTGATGACCACCGGCCGCAGGGGACGCCACTGATAGTTGTACCACCAGGTGGCCAGCCCGGTGATCAGGGCCACTGGTGTAAAGAGCACCCCGCCCCCCAGGCAGTGGAAGCCGGTGACCTCGAAGGACCTGACCCCGGTGAGTAGATAGAGCAGGGTGAAAACAGGGGCGGAGATCAGGAAGACGATGGGAAAATGCACCACCATAGGGTGGGGATGGCGGCGCAGTATGGGAAAGCGCTGCAGCAGACGGCGCAACCTCCCGGGCGGCGCCGGAGGCGCTTCTGCTTCCCGGGCTTCGGAAACCTTGTCAGGCAAGGCTCCTATGCTACTGGAGCTCCCTTGCAGCACCCCCACCTGGGGATAGCGCTGGAAGACCTCTTCTCCGTGGGGGGCCGCGGGCAGCTCGAAGGTGAGGTCGGCCCCGGCCAGATGGCCGGCCATGTGCTTGCCCCCCTGCCACCGGCCGCTGTCGCTAACATCATAAACCCGGCCCTGGAAGGCAATGAAGACGGGCTGGCCGTCGGCGCCGTTGAACTGCGCCAGCTCTTCCGGAGTAAACCTTCTCTGGTCCTCAGGCAAATTCTTTTTCCTTATGCAGTTGGCGACTTAAGACCGCCGCCACGATCATGACGAAGGTTTTGAGTCTTGCGGTTCCAAGGGGAAAGTCAGCATACCCCCGAAATAGCTGATGAGGGTCACTAACGGGGTCAGCGCCAAAACCAACAACAAATAGAGGAGGTTCATTCCTTGCAGGTCCCGCAATACCTGGGGGTTGAGCAGCCGCCAGCTAAAGGCCCCGGAGGCTACCGCCCCTAGCAGATACGACAGCCTCTTTTCCAAGCCCAGGGCGAGGCGGGGTTCGGGATAATTCAGCCTTTGGCTGAACACTCCGGTGGCAATGGCCGCCGGGGTAGCCAGCACACCGCCCCCCAGGCAGTGAAAGGCTGTGGTTTCAAAGGACTCCACCCGGGTCAGCAGGTAAAGGACGCTGAAGAAGCTGGCGGCCAGCATAAAGGTAATGGGGAAGTGGGCCACGGCGGGATGCGGGTAGCGCCGCAAATAAGGGTGACGCGCCACCAGTCCCGACAGCCAGGGAGGCAGTTGCCGGCGGCCTTCCGCTCCCTGCTCAGGCCCCTGCCTGCCTCCTGCCGTCAGTGCTTCGGAGTCTTCGGTGGCGTCCATGTCCTTCCCCGCGTCTTTTCCCTTTCCGGCCATACTTAGCTGGGCTCATTCCCTCACCGGTGGCTTTGTTGGCCGAGTGGCAAACCGCCCTTAAGCTATCACCCCGATGCCGCTCGATTCCCCCAAGTCCTTCTGGACAAGACCTCAGGCGGCCAGGCTCGGCAGAACTATGGCCAGCACCGCCAGGGGATAGTAGCTGGCCCGATTGAACAGGGTCGCCGCCCGGCTCCGGGCGCCGCTCCGGAGAAGACCCCAGGCCGGCAGCAGCAACAGATAGATTCCTCCCCCAAAAATCAGCATCTGCTGGAAGAGCGAGAACCGGGCCGGGGACATATGCAGGATCACCAGGGAAAAGACCAGGCTTAAGCCCAGGAAACCCATGGCCATGGCCCGGGCCTTCTCCAGTCCGTAAACCACCGGAATGGTCTTGGCGTTGAGGCCCCGGTCCTGTTCCAGGTCGTGCCAGTCCGCCGGAATATTCTGGCCGCCCAGCTCCCAGAAAAAGAGCCAGAGAAAGAGGACCGCCAGGAACCGCGGCGAAGGCCGGGGGTCCACGGCCAGGACCGCGGCTATGGCCCCCAGGCTCTTGACCACCCCGGCCACCAGCAGGCGCAGATGGCTGACCCTGAGCAACAGACAATATGCGGTCTCCAGGAGGCAGCCGGCCAGAAAGATGAGGGCGCACGCCGGATTCAGGCAATAGGCCCCCAAGAAGGCCACCAGGGCCCAGGCGCCGGTCCACAGGAGCCCTTCCGGAAGGCTCACCTGGCCCGCGGCCAGGGGGTGGCGCAGGAAGACGGCATCCAGGTAATAGTCCGCCCCAAGCCCCCCTTGCAGGCGAAGTTTATCCCGGTCCACCCGGCAATCCACCAGGTCGTTCAAGGCATAGACCGCGGTATAGCCGGCAAAGACCGTCAGCAGCCCCAGGGCCATGGTCCCCAGGGGCGGGAGGCGTCCCAGCCAGAGAAGCGCGGCCAGGGCCGGCGCCGCCAGGTCCAGCAGACCATGGGGCGTGCGGGACAGGGCCAGGAGCAGCTTGACCCGTGAGAAACCCACCGGCAGCGGCCCCGGCGCCAGATCAGCATTAAGCAAAGTCGAGTCTTTCATGGCCTTGGGATTTCACCGTCGGCTTGCTGTGGTCAATTTTCAGCTAGAGCTCAGGATCGATTTCTGCCAGCCGCTTTAATGTCCAACTACAACCGGCAAATATCGAATACCACTGCTCACCAAGATAAGGCCAGGGCAGGGTCTGTCAAGAACCGCCAGGGTTCCATCGCGGTCCGGGAGTCCAGCCCCGGGTTGACAGACTGGCGGCGGGGGCTTAAAGTTTTCTACACGATCGAAGGATGGAAGTAAATTGCCGAATCCCGGCAGGGCATAATTTTATGAGATTTTCCGGCAAGCCTGGGCGCCGCGAAACCGGCTTCAGGGGCGGCGCCCCCGGCAAGGGGAAGCTATGCCGCCCTTAGGTCCAGCCTGGAGCCCTTGGGTTCCGGGCCTCCTTAGCCTGGTGCTATACACTGCCATGGTCCTGGGCTTGCTGGCCCTGCTCCTGTTCCTCACCCGCTGGCTGGGGGAACGGAAGCCCGATCCGGAAAAGGCCCGCCCGTATGAATGCGGGGTGATCCCCACCGGCTGGGCCCGTTTCCGTTACCCGGTCCCCTTTTACCTGGTGGCGGTCTTCTTCCTCATCTTCGACGTGGAAACCGCCCTCATCTTCTCCTGGGCAGTGGCCCTAAAAGAGCTCAGTTGGCGCGGCTGGCTGCAAATCTCCTTTTTCATCGTAGTCTTGCTCGTCAGTCTCATATACCTGTGGGCCAAAGGAGGGCTCGATTGGCAGTCCCGGTCACCACGAAAGGCGTCACCACCGTCGAATTAGTGCGCGGTCTGGAACGACTGGCCAAACCCAGCTTTCCCGAGGCCGGGCCGGACGGCTCCCTGGTGGTCCGCGGCCTGGACCGCCTGATCAACTGGTGCCGGGCTTACAGCTTCTGGCCGATGCTTTTTGGGCTCTCCTGCTGTTTCATCGAAGAAATCACCGCCTGGACGCCCCGCTTCGATATCTCCCGCTTCGGGGCCGAGGTCCTCCGGGGCACACCCCGGCAATCGGACCTGCTCATCATCTCCGGCACCGTCTTCAAGAAGATCGCCCCGGTGGTCCTGCGCCTCTATGAGCAGATGCCCGAGCCCAAATGGGTGATCTCCATGGGTTCCTGCGCCAACTGCGGCGGCATGTACGATTGTTACAGCGTGGTGCAGGGGGTGGACCAGATAATGCCGGTGGACATCTACATCCCCGGCTGCCCGCCCCGGCCCGAGGCGGTGATGCAGTCCATCGTGCTGCTCCAGGAAAAGGTGCGGTCCGAGCGGCCCACCCGCAAGATTCTGCACCTGTCCGGGGGCAGCCAGGGGACCCAAACCCCCATCCTGGTGGACGGCCTCAGCAAGACCCGGGACTCCCGGGGTCCCGGCTTTTACGGCGTCCCGCCCCGGGGCACCTCGGTGACCCCGCCCCTGTTCTGGGATACTCGCTCCGACCTGATGTGGACCCCGCCGCCCCATTGGATCGAACTGACGGAGGCGGACCGCTCCCTGGCCCAGGCCTTGAAGGACAGATTCGGGGAGGCGGTGGCCCAGACGGAGCAGACCACGGACATGCTCACCCTGCAGGTGTCGCGGGACCGGGTCAAAGAGGTCCTGCGGTATTTGAAGACCGAGGCCAGGCCCGGGTTTCTGCGCCTGGATGATTTGACCGCGGTGGACGAATCGGCCCGGCGGGAGCGGCAAGATTATCCGGATTACACCCTGAACTACCAGCTCCTCTCCTTTGAGTCCGCCTCCCGGGTGCGTTTGAAGGTGCCCCTGGCCGGCCCGGAGCCCACCGTCGGCTCCATCACCGATATCTGGCCGGCGGCCAACTGGTACGAGCGGGAAGTCTTTGACATGTTCGGCATCCGCTTTCAGGGCCACCCTCGATTGTGGCGCCTCCTCATGCCCCATGACTGGGAGGGCTACCCCCTGCGGAAAAGCTACCCCGACCGGGCCACCGAGATGGCCCCCTACACCCAATACGACGCCCAGAAGCACCAGCCCCTGGACGCGGCCGAGTACCTGGCCGGCCGTCTGGAGGAAGACCAGTTCGTCCTGAACATCGGCCCTCACCACATCAGCACCCATGGCCTCATCCGTTTCATCCTGGCCCTCCGGGGCGAGACCATCACCGCCCTGGACACGGACATCGGCTATCATCACCGGGCCGCGGAGAAGATCGGCGAGCGGCAGTCCTGGCACCAGTATATCCCTTACACCGACCGGGTGGACTATCTCACCGGGGTGGCCAACAATCTCACCTACCTGCTGGCGGTGGAACGGCTGGCCGGCATCCAGGTGCCGGACCGGGCCCAGTTCATCCGGGTGATGCTCACCGAGTTCTTTCGCCTGAGCAACCATCTGGTCTGGTTTTCCACCTATGCCCACGACACCGGCGCCATGACCCCCAACTTTTACTGCTTCGCCGAACGGGAAAAGATCATGGACATCGTGGAGCTGATCACCGGGGGGCGGCTCCATCCCTCCTGGTTCCGCCTGGGTGGGGTGGCCATGGACCTGCCGCCGGGCTGGAAGGAGCTGGTGGACGATTTTGTCAAGGTCTTCCCCAAGCGCATTAAGGAATTCGAGGCCCTGCTCACCAAAAATCCCATCTTTGAGGCGCGCACCCGGGAGGTGGGCTGTCTTTCCCGGCAGGACGCCATGGAGTGGGGGATTACCGGCCCCAACCTGCGGGCCTGCGGCCTGGAATGGGACCTGCGGAAAAAGATGCCTTATTCCGGTTATGAGGCCTTCGACTTCGAGGTCCCCACAGCCGCGGCAGGGGACGCCTACGCCCGCTACCTGGTGCGGGTGGAGGAGATGCGCCAGAGCCTGCGCATCATCGAGCAGGCGGCCAACCGCATGCCGCCGGGGCGTTGGCTCAGCGACGACTACCGCTATATCATTCCTCCCAAGGGAGAGACCCTGACGGACATCGAAACCCTGATCCACCACTTCATCAATGTCACCCGGGGGCCCAAGATCCCCCGGGGCGAGGCCTATATGGCCACGGAACACCCCCGGGGCGAGCAGGGAGTCTATGCGGTCAGCGACGGCCTCAATATGGCCTACCGCCTGCGCTTCCGCTCCCCCGGCTTTGCCCATGTCCAGGCCATGCCCCTGATGGCCGAGGGCCACCTGCTTTCGGACCTGATCGCCATCATCGGCTCCATCGACTTTATCTTGCCGGATATCGACCGGTGAACGGATTCCCAGAGATGATCCCAGCGGAATTGCGAGAATCGCTTGAAACCGAAATCGCCGCGACGCCTCACCCCCGGGAGCAGGCCATCAATGTCATGTACGCCTTCCAGCGGCATTACGGCTACTTCTCGGATGAAGCCCTGGTGGAGGCCGCGGAACTCCTTGGTCTGACCCCCCTGGAGCTGGAGGAGCTGGCCACCTTTTACGACTTCATCTACCGCCAGCCGGTGGGCAAGTTTGTCATCCACGTGTGCGACGGCGTGGTCTGCTGGATGTTCCATGAGAACTCCATCTTCGATTATCTTTGCAAGAAGCTGGGGGTCTGCGTCGGGGGAATCTCCGCGGATGGCCTGTTCACGGTGCTGCCTACGGCCTGCATCGGCTTTTGCGACCGCGCTCCGGCAATGCTGATCAACGGCAAAATGTACGGCCCCCTCACCCCGGAGGGGATCGACGAGATCCTGGAAAGCTTGAAGACCGAATACTGCGAGATGGTGATCTGCAAGTGATGAGGGGCGAGACCTCCATGTTCGAAGAGGTGCTCTTTAAAAACCGTCAGCCGGAGCGGCCCGCCACCCTGGATGAGTACCGGCGGAGCGGCGGCTACCAGGCGCTCATGGACGCCTTGAAGAACCGGACTCCGGAAGAGGTCCGGCAATTGGTGCTGGACTCCGGCCTCCGGGGCCGCGGCGGGGCCGGCTACCCCACCGGCCGCAAGTGGGCCGGGATTCCTGCCCAGGCCGGCTTCCCCCGCTACCTGGTGCCCAATACCGATGAGATGGAGCCCGGTACCTTCAAGGACCGGATACTGGTGAATATCGACCCCCACCTGGTCCTTGAGGGCATCATCCTGGCGGGGTACGCGGTCCGGGCCGAGGCCGCCTATTTTTTCATCCGGCCCTCCTATGAGCGGGACGCTCAGCTCATTGAGCGGGAAGCGGAGGTGGCCCGGCAGGCCGGATTCCTCGGGAAAAATATCCTGGGGAGCGATTTTTCCTTCGACCTGGTGGTGCACCGCAGCGCCGGGCGCTACATCTGCGGCGAGGCCACCGCCCAGGTCAACGCCATCATGGGCTACCGGGCCCACCCCATGAAAGACCGCCGCATGGCCCAAGACGGGCTCTGGCACCGCCCCACCATCGTCGACAACGCGGAAACCCTGGCCTGTGTCCCTCCTATCCTGCGGCATGGGGCGGCCTGGTTCAAAGGCCTGGCCCGCAACGAGGCTGGCGCCGGCACCAAGCTTTACTGCGTCAGCGGCAAGGTCAACCGGCCCGGCTGCTACGAGCTACCCATCGGCACCCCCCTGCGGGAAATCCTGGAGGGGCCGGCCGGGGGGATGCTCCCGGGCTCGGAGTTGAAGGCGTTCATGCCCGGCGGCGCCTCCACCGCCTTAATGCCCGCTCAATACTACGACGTGGAAATGGATTTCGAACCCCTGGAAAAGGTGGGACACCGTTTGGGAACCGCAGCCATTATAGTCTTCGACCAGAAGACCTGCCTGGTGGGCGCCACCCTGAACCTGATCGAATATTTCTCCCGGGAATCCTGCGGCTACTGCACCCCCTGCCGGGAGGGACTTCCTTATATTCGGGACTTGCTGTGGCGCCTGGAGGCCGGGGAGGGCCGGGAGGAATTTATCCCCATGCTGCAGCAAATGGCCGGGCACATGGGCAAGTCCTATTGCGCCTTCGCCCCTGGCGCCGCCGAGCCGGTGCTGGGCCTGCTGAAATATTTTATGGATGAGATCCGGGAACACCTTAGCCAGAAAAAGTGCCCCCTGGAGGCCGATCAACCCCGGCGGACGCTATGGTATCCCGCGGTCTGAAATTTTCTTAAAGGGTGGCCCTTCCGGCCGCCGGCCGGGCCGGCGAAATTTAGAAATCGAGAGGATCACATGCCCAAGCTCATCATCGACCGGCGGCCCATCGAAGTCCCGGCAGGGACCAGGGTGATCGCCGCGGCCGAAAGGCTGGGGATCATGATTCCCCGGTTCTGCTACCACCCCGGTCTGGGCTCCTTCGGGGCCTGCCGCGTGTGCGCCGTGATGTTCCTGGAGGGCCCGGTGAAAGGGGTGCAGATGAGCTGCATGGAAGAGGCCAAGGACGGCATGGTGGTCTCCACCACCGACCCCGAGGCGGTGGAATTTCGCCGCTATGTCATCGAGTGGCTGATGATGCACCACCCTTTGGATTGCCCGGTGTGCGACGAAGGCGGCCACTGCCTGCTGCAGGATGAAACCATCTCCGGCGGCCACGGCCTCAGGCGCTACCTGGGCCCCAAGCGCACCTATCAAGACCAGTACCTGGGAGCCTTGGTGCAGCATGAGATGAACCGCTGCATCCACTGCTGGCGGTGCCGCAATTTTTACCAGGAGTTTGCCGGCTACCGGGATTTCGGGGCCATGCAGATCGGCAATCAGATGTATTTCGGCCGCTACCGGGACGGCCCCCTGGAGAGCCCCTTTTCCGGCAACCTCATTGACGTCTGCCCCACCGGCGTGCTCACCGACCGGCCGGCCCGCTTCATCGGACGGCGCTGGGATTTTGAGAGGGCCCCGTCCTTGTGTCTCCACTGCTCCCTGGGGTGCAACACCACCGGCAGCGCCCGCTACCGGGCCATGGTGCGCCAGGAGGGCCGGTTACATGAAATGGTGAATGGCTACTTCATCTGCGACCGGGGACGCTTCGGCCTGTTCTACGAGAGCCACCCGGAGCGCCCCCGCCGGGCCAGGATTTCAGGGACGGAGGTGGATGGGCGGGAGGCGGTGGCCGCGGCCGCGGCCAGGCTGGCGGGCATCGTGGAGAGTTTCGGCCCCGGGGCCGTCGCCTGCCTGGGTTCAGCCCGCAGCAGCCTGCAGACCCAGGCTATGCTGAGACGCTTTTGCCTGGCCCTGGGTTGGCCGGAGCCCCGGTTCTTTGCGGTCCCCTCCCGGGAGGGCAAGGTGAGGGCCGCGGTCTCCCGCCTGGATGCCCGTCTGGCCGTGTCCATGCGGGAGATGGAGGAGGCCGATTTTATCCTGGCGGTGGGCGCCGACCCGGTCAACGAGGCCCCCATGCTGGCCCTGGCCCTGCGCCAGGCCTGGCGCCGGGGCGCCAGGGTAGCGGTGCTTGACCCCCGGCCGGTCTTTTTGCCAATGGCGTTTGAACATCTGCCCCTGCGCCCCGGAGACCTGGAGACAGCCCTGGCCGTACTGGCGGCCGAGGCCCTGGGGAAAGAGCGGTTGCCCGCGGGGTGGGGGGAACTTCCGCTAAATGGCTACTTTTCTTCCCCAGTCCAGGACCGTCTGGCCGCCTTGGGGGGGCTCCTGGGCCGGAGCCGGCGTCCGGTGCTCATCTGCGGCGCCGATATCGTCCGGGGGACCACCCCGGCCCTGGCCGCGGACCTGGCCCTGGGGCTCCTGGCCGCGGGCCTGGCCGTGGGACTCTTTTATCTGCTGCCCGGGGCCAACGCCTTCGGCGCCGGCCTGTTGTCGCCGGCGGAGGGCCTGAGCCCGCTGTTGGAAGCCATGGAAGCAGGCGCGGTTAAGGCCTTAATGGCGGTGGAAAACGACCCCTTGTGGGATTACCCGGATCGAGAGCGCCTGGCCCTGGCCCTGGATAAGCTGGAGTTGCTGGTGGCCCTGGACTACCTGCCCTCTGCCACGGTGCAGCGGGCGGACATCGTCTTCCCCACCCTCACCCTGTTTGAGAAGAGCCCCTCGGCCTTTATCAATCAGGAGGGGCGCCTGCAGCAGGCCCAGCCGGTGCACCGGGGCGGCGCCCCCATTGCCCAGATCAGCCCGGAGAAACATCCGCCCCGGACCTATCTGAACTTTATTCCGGGAGGGGAACCCCGGCCCTCGGCAGAAATCTTACAAGATTTGGCTGCCGCCATGCCCCAATCAGTGGACCTCCCCCTGGACGACCTCTGGGACTGGCTGATCCGGGAAAACCCCATTTTTGCCAAGATCGACCTCCTGTTGGCCGCGCCCGCGGGGGGGCGCCTCCTTCTTGAGGCCGTCCAGGCCCGGGCCGTTTCCCCGGCCGCGGCGCCGGCCGCGGCGCCGCCACCTCCGGATCACCTGGAACTCCTCCTGGTGGAGGCAACCTTCGGCGCCGAGGAGCTGGCCAGCTATTCCAAGCCTATCCGGGAGGTGGAGCAACCCCCCCGGCTCCTCATGCATCCCGGCGACGCCGCCAGGCTGGGCCTCAACTCCGGGGATCAGGTTGTCCTGCGGCTTCCGGGCGGCGAATTGACGGTGGCGCTCCAGGTGGCGGAACAGATGGCCCCACAGGTTTTGGTGCTGCCCCGGCACCGCCTCTTGAACTGGCGCCTGGCGCCGGACTATCAAATAATGGTCGCTTATCATGACCTGGTCAAGGTGAACGCCTGATGTCCGCCTGGGTCGCCGGCCTTCATCTTATTGCTCCTTAAGCTCCTGGTGGTGCTGGTGGCCCTGTTGCTGCTGGCCGCCTACCTGATTTACGTGGAGCGCCGGCTCCTGGGGTTTATGCAACTGCGCCTGGGTCCCAACCGGGCCGGGTTCCAGGGCCTGCTGCAGCCCATCGCCGACGCGGTGAAATTGCTGGTCAAGGAAGATGTCATCCCCGCCGGGGCCGACCGGGTCATCTTCCTTTATGCGCCGGCGGTGGTAGCGGCCAGCGCCCTCCTCATCTTCGCGGTGGTCCCCTTTGCCCGGGGCTGGACCTTTAGGGGCCAGGAGATCCCCGGGGTGATCAGCGACCTCAACGTCGGCCTGCTCTTCGTCCTGGCCCTGTCCTCCCTCGGGGTCTATGGGGTGGCCCTTGGAGGCTGGGCCTCCAACTCCAAGTTTTCCCTGCTGGGGGCCATCCGGGGCGCGGCCCAGATGATCAGCTACGAGCTCACCCTGGGGCTTTCCCTGGTGCCGGTGGTGATGCTGGCCCGCTCCTTCAGCCTGGTGGAGATCGTCCGGGCCCAGGAGCGCCTGCCCTTCCTCATCCTGCAGCCCCTGGCCTTCCTCATCTTTTTCATCAGCTCCGTGGCGGAGATGAAACGCATCCCCTTCGATATCCCCGAGGCGGAAAACGAATTGGTGGCCGGCTACCATACCGAATACAGTGGTATGCGCTTCGGCTTCTACTTCCTGGGTGAGTACGTCACCATGGTGACCCTGGGGGCCCTGGTGGCGGTCTTCTTCCTGGGCGGCTGGCGGGGGCCGTTTCTGCCCCCGCTCCTTTGGTTCCTGATCAAGGTTTCCCTGGTGGTCTTTGCCATCATCTGGATCCGGGCCACTTACCCGCGGTTGCGCTACGACCAGTTGATGGAATTCGGCTGGAAGATTTTGATCCCGCTGGCGCTGCTGAACATCATCATCACCGGGGGCGCCATATTGGCGATGAAGTAAGGTAGCCGCAGGCTTTAGCCTGCGCAGGCTGAAGCCTGCGGCTACCAGGTCAAACCCCTTTGGCCGCTAAGGAGAAGGAGATGGTCCATACTCCTGATGTCTCTGAAACCAGACCCCCTGGCGCTGGGAAAAGCAGCTTCGACCTCATCGAACCGGAAAAGCTCCTGGGGGAACTGCCTTTGAGGAAGGACATGCTCTTCCTGGACCTGGGCTGTGGCGCCGGCGACTATACCCTGGCTGTGGCCGAAGTCATCGGCAAACACGGGGTGGTCGTGGCCCTGGATCTTTGGGAACAGGGAATCGAGACCCTGCAAGAGCGGGCCGCGGCGGCCGGCCGAAACAACCTCCGGCCCATGCAGGTGGATATCAGCAAGCTGTTGCCGTTGGGCGACGGTAGCGTCGACCTCTGTCTGATGGCCACCGTGTTGCACGATCTGGTGGAATCCGGCAGCGCCGCCGGCGCCCTCAAAGAGGCCCAACGGGTGCTGAAGCCCGGGGGCGCCCTGGCCATCGTGGAGTTTGATAAGGTGGCAGGTCCGCCGGGGCCGCCCCTCAGGATACGGCTGACTCCGGAGGAAGTGGAAAACCTCGCGGCCCCCTATGGTTTCAAAAAGAGCCGGATGGCCAGGGTCGGACCCTATAATTACTTGCTCCTCTTCACCAACGGGGAGGTCTAGATTTGCGGAGGCTACATGACGGAAGTTAAAGACCCCGGGCGGGGCCGGTTAAGTCCCTGGACCGTGGCGCTAAGAAGCGTCGCCGGCCTGTGGGCCGGCCTGGCCATGGTGTTGCGCCACCTGGGGCGCCGGCCGGTCACCGAGCAATACCCTGAGTATAAGCGGTTCCTGCCGGAGCGGGCCCGGGCGCGCATCATCCTGACCCGGGATCCGGATGGCGACGAACGCTGTGTGGCCTGCTTTCTCTGCTCAGCGGTTTGCCCTACCAGTTGCATCTCCATGGAGTGTGGAGAGCGCCAGGATGGCCGCCGTTTTGCCCCCTGGTTCCGCATCAATTTTGCCCGCTGCATTTACTGCGGCCTGTGCGAGGAGGCTTGTCCTACCCTGGCCATCCAGCTCACCCCTTTTTATGAGTTTTGCGAAGCCGATCTCCTGGTCATGGTGGCGGAGAAGGAAGACCTGCTGGCGGACCACGGCGGCAAGAATCTCGAATACAACTTCTACCGCTTTGCCGGGGTGGCCATGGTGGGCGGCAAGGGCAGCCACATCCAGGAGGCGGCCCCGGTGGACCTCAAGAGTAATCTGCCCTGAGGGCGGGTTTGCGGGAATGGGATGAATCTTTACGCCGGCACCTTCTATCTCTTGGCCGCGGTAACCCTGGGGTCCACCGCCCTGGCCGTCACCCGGCGCAACGTGATGCACGCCATTATTTATCTGGTGCTGTCCTTTTTCGGCACGGCCCTGCTCTTTTTTTTGCTGGGGGCGCCGTTCTTGGCGGCCCTGGAGGTGATCATCTATGCTGGCGCCATCATGGTGCTGTTCCTCTTCATCGTCATGATGCTGGAGATCCGCCCGGCGGAGCAGCCTTTGGGCTCGTACCTGCGCCAATGGCTGCCCGCCGCGGTCTTGGGCGCCCTAAGTCTGGCGGCCCTGGTCCTGATTATCTTTGAATCCGGCGGGGACCTGTCCCTGCCGTTGGCCGCGGCTTCGCCCCTGGAATTCGGCCGGTTTCTCTTCCAAAAATACTGGTTTTCGGTGGAGATCGTCTCCTTTCTGCTCCTGGTGGCCTTGGTGGGGGCCCTTTATCTGGGCCGGAGGCAGGAGTAGGGAGGTGTACTGATGGAGGTGGAAGCAATGTGTGATCCGCTATCCACGACTATCAGGGTTAATTGGGGTGAATTGAAGCGGCGATTACTGCGGCCCGCCCCACCAAAGTGCAACCTGGTGGGGCGGCCGTATATGTCCGCCCAGCAAAGGAATTACTATTAAGGCAATTTCATGAACAGCATAGTCCCTTACAGCCAAGCCCTGGTCCTGGCCGGAGGCTTGTTCTTCTTGGGCGCCGCCTGCGCCGTGGCCCGGCGCTCGCTGGTGATGATCCTCATCGGGGTGGAGGTGATGCTGAACGCCGCCGGGGTGGCCCTGGTGGCCGCCTCCCTGCGCTGGCAGCAGTTGGACGGCCAGGCGCTGGTGATCTTCATCATGTGCGTAGCCGCGGCTGAAGTGGCCGTGGGCCTGGCCCTTATCGTCTATTGCCAGCGGCGCACCGGCACCCTGGATGCCGACCGCTACAATCTTATGAAGGGTTGACGTGGAAACCGTTCTGCTACTCCTGCTACTTTTGCCCCTGGGCGGCTTCGTGATTAACGCCGTGCTGGGTCGCTTGTTGCCCCGGCGGGCGGTGGAGGCGGTGGCCTGCGCCGCGGTATTAGGGGCCATGGTCTGTGCCGCGGTGGCCCTGGCCCTGGCCGCCGACCGGGCCCACGACCTCACCTTCTTCGAGTGGTTCAGGGTCGGGGAATTCTCCGCGGCCATGAACGTCCATTTCGATCCCCTGGCCGCGGTGATGGCGCTCATGGTAACCTTTGTGGCCAGCATCATTCACCTTTACTCCGCCGCCTTCATGCGGGAGGACGCCGATTACGTCCGCTTTTTCTGCTATTTGAACCTTTTTGTCTTCGCCATGCTGGTAATTACCACCGCGGACAGCCTTATTTTCGTCTACCTGGGCTGGGAGGGGGTGGGCTTCTGCTCCTACGCTCTGATCGGTTTCTGGTACCGGGAGGAAGCTAACGCCAACGCCGGCCGCAAGGCCTTCATCTGCACCCGCATCGGCGACATCGCCTTCGGCGTGGCCCTGGGCCTGTTCTTCGTCTATTTCGGCAATTTTTCCATCACCTATATCAATAGCCATGCCACCGGACTCAGCCCCACCCTGGTCACCATCCTGGCCCTGCTGCTTCTTTGGGCGGCCCTGGGCAAATCGGCGCAACTGCCCTTGACGGTGTGGCTGCCGGACGCCATGGCCGGGCCCACGCCGGTATCGGCCCTGATCCACGCCGCCACCATGGTCACCGCCGGCACTTACCTGCTCATGCGGCTCTTTCCGTTGGTTTCGCTCTCCCCCGCGGCCATGCTGGTCATCGCCGGGGTGGGCGCGGTCACCTCTCTGTATGCCGCTGGCGCCGCCTGGGCCCAAGCGGACATCAAAAAGATGTTGGCCTACTCCACTATCAGCCAGGTGGGCTACATGTTTCTGGCGGTGGGCGCCGGCGACATTGTGGGCGGCCTCTTCCACCTGGTGTCCCACGCCTTCTTCAAGTCCCTGCTCTTTTTGGTGGCGGGGATAGTCATCCAGGCCCTGGCTGAGGAGCACAACATCTTTCGCATGGGCTCGCTGCGCCGCCTCCTGCCCGGGGTTTACTGGCTCTTTCTGATCGGCGCCATCTCACTGAGCGCCTTCCCGCTGCTGGGCGGCTTTTTCAGCAAGGACCGCATCCTTTTGGCCACTTTTATTCATCCGGGGGGCGCTTATAAAATATTCTGGTTTATTGGCCTAGCGGCGGCCTTTCTGACCCCCCTCTATACCTTCCGGGTCTTCTTCGTGGCCTTTCCGGAGCGGCCGGACGGCCGCCGGGCCGAAGAAATCCACCTCACTCCCCGCTTCATGGCCTGGATCCTGTGGCCCCTGGCGATTTGCGCTCTGGGCGACGGCCTCCTCAACCTGCCTGGGGGCATTGGCAAGAACTTTTTGGGCAATTATCTGGCTATCGTCCCCGGGGCCCGGCCGGATCTTGGGGCTTCCCTGGGGACGGAATGGGCCATGGGAATTACCAGCACCGCCATAGTGGTGGCCTCTATGACCCTGGCCTATTTCCTGTATCGACGCCGGCCGGCCCTGGAACCGGCCATCACCGGGATCTGGGGGCTGCTATTCTCCGGATTTTATCTGGACCGGCTCTATGAGCGGATCTTCGTCCGGCCCTATCAAGCGGCGGCCCGTTTTCTCTGGCGGCAGATCGATGATCCCTATGACCGGGGCCTGGTCCGGGGGACCAGGGCCGTCTTCCGGCCTTACCGCGCCATGGCCGCCTTCTTTTGGCTCAAGATTGACGAAGTCTTCCTGAACGACGGGGTGGTGCAGGCCGCCGGCGGCCTGGAAACCCTGTCCCGGCACATGGGGCGCTGGACCAGCGGGCGGCTTTCCACTTACCTGAAGATGTTGTTCCTGGGACTCACCATTCTCTTCGGCGCCCTGGCGTTGACCTGGCACCTGCGGTAACGGAGGCCTGAGCATGCCTAACTTTCCCATCCTTTCCCTCATCATCTTCTGGCCGATTCTGGGAAGCTTTGCCGTCCTGGCAGCCTTCCGCAACCCTCGCCTGGTTCGCTGGCTCAGCCTGGGGGTGACCCTGGTGGAGTTAGGCCTGGTGGCTTCCCTGTTTTTGGGGGACCTGACACCTCACTCCGGTCCCCTGGGGTCCTGGCTGTTGGTGGAGGACTATCCCTGGATCTACTGGCTGGGGGCCCGCTACAGCCTGGGATTGGACGGCATCAGCCTGACCCTGGTGCTGCTTACCGCCTTCATCAACGTCTTTTGTGTACTCATCTCCTGGGAGGCCATCCAGGTCAAAGTGGGGTCTTTCTTTTTCTTCATCCTATTTTTGGAAGGGACTCTGGCCGGACTCTTTTTGGCCAACGATCTGCTGCTCTTTTACCTCTTTTGGGAAATCCAGATCATCCCCATGTTCTTCCTGGTGGGCATCTGGGGCCACGAGAACCGCATCCACGCAGCCATCAAGTTCCTCCTCTACACCCTGGCCGGCAGCCTGCTGATGCTCATCGCTCTCCTGATCCTCTATATCATCCATGGGCAGCAGACCGGGGTTTACACCTTCTCGGTCTACCAGTTGACACAGCATGGACCCCTGGGGCGCACCACCGAAATCCTGTTGTTCGCCGCCTTTTTATTGGCCTTCGGCATCAAAATTCCCCTGATTCCGGTGCACACCTGGCTGCCGGACGCCCATACCGAGGCGCCCACCGCCGGCAGCGTGGTCCTGGCGGGACTCCTGCTGAAGACCGGCATCTATGCCCTGTTGCGCTTCGCCATGCCGCTCTTTCCCAACGCCACCCGGCTCTTGGGGCCGCTGCTGCTATTCCTGGGAGTGGGCGGGCTGTTCTATGCCGCCTGGGTCGCCCTGGCCCAAACCGACATCAAACGGCTGGTGGCCTATTCCAGCATCTCCCACATGGCCTTGATGGTCATCGGCCTGGTCGTCTGGAACTCCATCACCCTGAGCGGCGCCCTGCTGCAAATGGTCAACCACGGCCTATCCACTTCGGCCCTGTTCATCATGGTGGGCATGCTGGATGAGAGGATTCACTCCAGGGACTTCGCCGTCTTAGGAGGCCTCTGGGGCAAGATGCCGCTATTTAGCGCCTTTTTCCTGCTGTTTGCCCTGTCTTCCCTGGGTCTGCCGGGCCTCAATAATTTCGTCGGGGAGATGCTGATCCTGGTGGGCGTCTTCAAGGCCAGACCGGTGATCGCTATTTTGGGTTTTATGGGCATCGTCTTTGGGGTGATTTACATCTTGAGGATGGTCCAGGATACCCTCTTCGGCGAACCCCGGGCCGAACACGCCCTTTGGGACGTGAACTTCAGGGAGATCGCCATCCTGGGGAGCCTGGTCCTGGCGGTGCTCTTCATCGGGCTGCACCCCGGACCGCTGCTCCACCTACTGGAACCTTCGGTGCAAACCATGGTGCAGCAACACACCACCCAGTTGGCCAGGGTGGCTGGCTTTTAGGGCGACCTTGGACCATAGGGCGGCCCTTGACCGCCACTAAGCGGCGGGCAGGGCCCGCCCCAGACAAGATGGTTATTTTCCGAAAATCGGAAACGAAATTACATGCCCACTGATTGGCTCGGCTTGATCCCGGTTCTCATCCTGGCCGGCGGCGGCTCCCTGGTCTTCTGCGCCGGGGCCTTCTGGCGGCGCCAGCCCTCCTGGTTGCTCTTTGCCCTGACCTTGCTCAGCGCCGGGGCTGCCGGGGCGGCGGCCGTGGCGCTGACCCCGGGCGGGGCCACCTCCGGAGGCATGCTGGACCTGGGCGGCTATGCCCGGTTTTTTACCTTGCTGTTCATGGTGATCACCGTGCTCACCACCTTGTTCCTGCGCCAATACGCGGGGACCCGGGGCTTTGCCGGAGATGAACTCTACGGCCTGCTCCTCTTTGCGGCACTGGGGATGGTCCTGGCGGCCGGGGCCTTGAACTGGATCATCTTTTTCCTGGGACTGGAACTCCTCTCCCTGGCCCTCTATGTGTTGACCGCGGTGCGCAAGGGCAAGGCGGCCTCCTCTGAAGCCGGCCTGAAGTACTTCATCATGGGCGCGGTGGCTTCGGCCTTCCTCACCTTCGGCATCGCCCTGCTATATGCCATGAGCGGCACCCTGGAGGTGGCCGGCTCCCTGGCCGCCGCCCTGGCCTATCCGGAGCACCTGCCGGTGATGCTTTTGGCCCTGATCCTGATCCTGGTGGGCATCGGCTTCAAGACCTCCCTGGTGCCTTTCCACCTATGGACTCCGGATGTCTACCAGGGGGCCCCGGCGCCGGTCACCGCCTTTTTGGCCACCGGCTCCAAGGTGGCCCTGTTCGCCGCGCTGCTGCGTTTTTCCTGGCTGATGGCCCAACCGCTTTGGGACTACTGCCTGCCGGGGCTCTGGGTCCTGGCGGTCCTCACCATGGTGGTGGGGAACCTGACCGCCCTCTACCAGACCCGGGTCAAGCGCCTCTTGGCCTACTCCTCCATCGGCCAGATGGGCTATCTCACCATGACCCTGGTGACGGTCAAACAGGGAGGGCTGCCGGCCCTGATGTTTTACCTGGTTGTCTATGCGGTTATGGACCTGGGGGCCTTCGGCCTCATCGGCAGCGTATCGAAGGCTCAGGCCGACTCCGACCTGGATAAGTTGGAAGACTATCAGGGTCTGGGCTATTCCCAGCCTTATAGGGCCGCCATCCTGGCCGTTTGCCTCATCTCCCTGGCCGGGCTTCCCCCCAGCGCCGGCTTCATGGGGAAATTCGCCCTGTTCCGGGCGGTGCTGCGCGCCGACTACGCCGGGCTGGCGGTGATCGGCATCCTGACCGTCATCATCGCCATCTATTATTATATGAAAGTGGTGATCGCCATGTATATGCGGCCGGCCGCTCCCGGCCTCACCGTTCCCGGGGTTGACCCGGCTGGCCGTCTGGCCGGCGCCGTCATCCTGGCGGCCATTATTTTTCTGGGCCTCTGGCCCTCGCCCCTGTTCACCCTGACCGCCAGGATGGCCGCGGCCCTGCCGCTTCCCTTCTGAGCCCGCGGCCGGTCCTGCAGAATTTTCCTCTACCGGAACTATTCCTCCTCCTGCCAATGAATGCATTGGACCGGACACTGGTCTATAGCCTCTTGAATCCTGTCCTCCGAGGCCCCGTAGGGGTTAATCACCTCGGAATGCCCCAGAGATTCATTGAGGCGGAATACTTCCGGACAGACCTGCTCACAATTGCCACAGGCAATGCATTCTTCCGTCACAGTTACGGGTATGCGCCGCCCCATTTCAATACCTCAATATTTAAAGGACGTTAAAATGATGCAACCAACCATCATCAGACGTGCTACTCTTCCCAGTGAATACAAGAAGTAGGGCAAGTATCCATGGCTTCTTGAATCAAATCCTCTGGCCCTCCTTCCGGTTTGATGACCTCTGCCTTTTCCTCACTTTCCTTCATTTAAAAGACCTCGGGGCAGATCTCCATGCAGGAGCCGCAGCCGATGCATTCTTCTTCATCGATGTAAACCGCTTTAGCCATTCGTTTCCTCTTCTCCAAATATTTATCCCATGATCAAATGGGCGGGGATGGCCCGAGAAGGCCTTCGTTTCCTTGATCGAATTGATGCCTGACGGAAGCTGGCGGTGCATCTATCCAGCTAAAGCTTGTTTTAATCGGTTGAAATCAAACTTCTCTTGGGAAAGCTCATCTTTGATTGCAGTTATGATTACTCTCTCTTTAATCGCTTGCTGAATCTCGGCGCTGCCGCGAATATCCCCCAGGAGTATCGCTCCCACCAACGCATCCTCTTTAATGACCAACTTTCGGTAAATATTCTTGGCTTCATCTTTTATAACCATAGATTCCAGGGTCCCTTCCACGTCAATTTCTCCGGCTGAAAACAGATCAATCCCCACCACCTTGAGCGTATTGGAAACCACGGTCCCTTCATATTTGACATCCTGTCCGGCCATGGCCGCCCCAGCTATCTTACCCTGCTCCATGGCCGCGGGCCAGATCCCGTAAAACCTCCCCCGATGTTCTATCAGGTCTCCTGCGGCATAGATTTCATCGAGGTCTGTTTTCATCTGATCATCCACTTTGACCCCTTTATCGATTTCAAGTCCCACTGACTTTGCCAAGCTCAATTCTGGTCTGACGCCGGCTGAGATGAGGACCATATCAGCCCCCAGATTCTCGCCCCCTTCTAACTCCACGTGAAGTCCCCCGGCATCTCGCCATATCTCCTTGGTCTTGGCCCCCAGATAGAAGGTAAATCCCATTCCCTCCATCTGCCGCTGGAGTATGGCGGCCCCAGGAACATCCATCTGACGTGGCAGAAGCCTGGGGAAAAACTCCACTACACTGATTTTCAAGCCTGCCTTCCGCAAGCCATTTCCGGCCTCGAGCCCTAGGAGTCCCCCACCGATGAGTACCGCCTGCCTGGATCTTTGAGCAAATTCCTTAATCTTCTCGGCATCCCCCAAGGTTCGAAGGGTAAATACTCCATCCAACTCCGCGCCCTTCATGGGGGGAATAAAGGAAGTTCCTCCGGTGGCAAGCAGGAGCTTGTTATACTGGTAACGCTCCCCCCCCTTTGTGACCACCGATTTCTGGGCTAGGGCGATTTCAGCAATGTACGTTTCCAGGTGGAGATCAATATGGCTTTTTTCGTACCAGTCGATGTCGTGGATGATCAATCCTTTTGAGTCCTTCTCTCCTGCAAGGAATTCCGAAAGCGCCGGGACATAATAAAAAGGGTGTTTTTCTTTGGAAAAAATGATGATCTTGCCATCCTTATCATGTTTGCGAATGCTTTCTGCCGCGGCATTGCCGGCCACCCCGTTGCCGATAATGATATACGTGGTCATAATTATCTCCTCTTGGGTTCCCGATTCAGATGATCCTGGTAGGCGGGCAGTCGATCAATCATTGAATCTTCATTTCAATAGAAAGATAGGTATTCCCGAATTTTTCTCAAGGGTAAAACCGCTGAATATTGAAACCAACCTGTTTTCGGAGGCTGGTCAAGTACACTGAAAATGAAAAGTATCTTGCCAGATTATTCAACTATCCTCGGACAGGAAAAAATCCCGATATGATCTGAATATCCATACCTTTCAAAACCCGAAATTTATCCGTTTGAACGACCTTCGCTGATTATTTACACTGAATCCATGCCTGACAACACCAACGCTCTGGAAACTTTCAATTTCCGCAATCTTCTTCCCCAAGTTCTTCCCACTGCTCTGTTGGGTTTAGGAAGCGCCGTGCTGCCGGTTCGCTTCCGCCTTAACTCCTTGTAGATTGTGCTTGGCGGGGTGCTTATTGGGTTGCTAGTTTATGCGATAAAGAATTAGACCGGAAAATCCCGCAACACCTGAAAAAGCTGTTCCTCCCGCTTTCGCCGATGCTTCCCCTTGCCAGCACCTACTACGGCCTGCGGCGAAAATTTTCCTTGTTATTCAGCCCGATAATGGCAAATACTTACCGGAGACCAGGGGCTCCGCTTAATTAAGCCGGGAAATACCCAAAGGACCTCGGAATTATGGCGCTAGTTTACGTGGCGGTAATCGGCGGCGGCCGCGCCAGCCCGGAGATAGCCGCCCTGGCCCGGGAAGTGGGGCGGGAGGTGGCCCGTCGCGGCGGGGTGCTGATCTGCGGCGGTTTGGGGGGAGTGATGGCCGCCGCGGCCCAGGGGGCCACGGCGGCGGGGGGAGTGAGCCTGGGCATCCTGCCGGATGCGGACCGCCGCCGGGCCAACCCTTATCTGACCTATTCCCTGGCCACCAACCTGGGCCACGCCCGCAATATCCTCATCGCCCATAGCGCCGACGCCCTGATCGCGGTGGACGGCGACTACGGCACCATCTCAGAGGCGGCCATCGCCCTCAAATTGGGTAAACCGGTGGTGGCCCTAAAGGTCGAATGGAACCTCCACGGCCTGCTGCAGGCCGCCACCCCCCGGGAGGCCGTCGCCCTGGCCTGGGCGGCCCTGGAAGGGGAAAACTGATACCAAATGGAATAATGCTAATGGCGGGATGCGCTTCGCTTTCCCGCCCTACGGGCTGGAAGGCGCAAACTGAAACCTTCTGGAGAAGGGAGTTAAGGGGGCCTAAGGCCCTGACCCCCCAAAATTCTCCCCCTCCTGCTACCTTCTTAAAAACCGCGCCAATTGGTGGCCGAAGTATTCCCTGGCGTCTTCATCGGTGGGCCGGCTGAAGGTAGTGGCCCCTTTGCCTTCCGGGGAGGTTTTCAGAACGATGCCCTTTTCTCCGAAAAGCTTCAGGGAGTTTTGGAAGGTGGATTCCGACAAGGCCTCGGCCCGCTCCACTTCGCCCAGCTTGTAGAGTTTATGGCCGATGGACTGAATGCGCTTGAGGAATTCCTTTTCGCTGCGGGGTTTCTTCTGCAGGTATTTGATGGAGCGGAAGACGATCCAGTACGACTCGAGGTAGTTGTACAGCAGGTTGGCGAAGTAAACCAGTTCCCTGAGGCCGGAGGCCGACAGGGTGTAGGTGGCCGCCTGGGGGTCCAGGTTGATGACCACTCCCCGGGAGCCGAAGTAGGCCAGGATCTCGTTCACCTGAGTCTCGGAATCGGCGTCGTCGAAGATAAAATCATTTTTGAAGAAGTCTTGGAGAAAATCGAAGTCGGCTATAATCTGCCGCCGGTCGAATTCGAAGCCCTGGCAGGCCAGGATGGCCAGGGAGACCAGGGAGGCGGGCAGGAAGAAATGGATGATGTTGTTCTTGTAGTATTCCAGCAGGGGCCGCTTGGCCTCGTCGATACTGTAGCCGGCCAGTCCCAGTTCGTCAGTGAGTCCTTCTTCCTTCTCGATGGGGGTGATGAGTTTGCGGGATGCGCACAGGGCCAGGGTATCCTCCGCCGCCGGAATGAGATTCTCCAGCGATTCGGCCTGGGGGACCCCCCGGGTTTGGAGGTAATCGTGGAGCACCTGGATGATTTGCAGCAGTTCCCGGCGATAGACGCCTTTGCGCGGGTAAGTGAGCAGGGCGGCGCACACCAGGGAGAAGGGGGTGACCACGGAAATGGCATTGATGGCCTGAATGATGTGATAGGCCAGGTTTTGCGCCTGGTTGCGCAGCTGGTTGCCTCCCGGGGTCTGCTTCGCCGCCCGGCTCTGGAACTCGTTTAAGGAGATGGGCTCGCTGAATTGGATGTAAGCCCGGCCGTACCGTTTCCACAAGAACTTTCTGGCCTTCACCAATTGGCCCATGGATTCGGTTTCCTTGGCCCGCCCTTCCAATTCCTTGAGGTAGGCCTTTTCTTCCGGCACCTGGTCATAGCCGATGAAGGTGGGAACAAACAGGAGGTCGGTGGTGGCCTTCTCCTCGTAAGTCCGCAGGATCATGTGCAAGAGGCCCAGTTTGGGCAGCACCAGCTTGCCGGTGCGGCTCCGGCCCCCCTCGATGAAAAACTCCAGGTTGTAACCGCTGCGGATCAGGGTCTTGATATAGGTGTAAAGCACCTCGGCATAGAGTTTTCCCCCCAGGAAGCGACGGCGGATGAAAAAGGCCCCGGAGCCCCGGAAGATAGGGCCCAGAGGCCAGAAGGACAGATTTCTGCCCGCGGCAATCCGGGGCGGGTGCATGTGGTGCTGGTAAATCAGATTATTGAGGATGAGATAGTCCAGGTGGCTTTTGTGACAGGGGACGAAAATGAGGCTGCCCCGCTGCCCGGCCTCTTTAACCCGCTCGAGGCCTTCGGCATCGAAGGCGATGCCGTCAAAGAGGTGTTTCGACAGCCAGGTGACCACGTAGAGCATCCCGTTGACGCAAAACTGGTTCCAGTCCGCCGAGATCTCCCAGAAATAGTCCTGGGCATCCTTCTTAATCTTATAGAGCTTTTTCTTTTCGGTCTCGGCCAGGTGCTCCATGGAGCGGGTGAGGCCCGGGTCGGTGAGGGTGAGTTCCATGACCTCCTCCCGGGATTTGATCACCGGCCCGGTGATCACCCGGCGCTTGAGGTCGATGCGCGAGATCAGCTCCCGGCGGATCTCTTGGGCCACCTCCCGCAGGCGGCCATCATGGGGGGCCGCGGCCAGGGCCTCTTGCAGATCGACCGGCTCGGCCACTTCCACTACGGCCCGCTTGGCCTTGAGGAAGCAAAGCCCCAGCTTCCGCAACTTCCCGGGGTTTTCCACGTCGCCGAAGAATAGCTGCAGCAACCCCTTAGATTCCCGGGACGGCGCCTTCTCGTAGATCACCATCTGGGGCACCAGAAAGATGGGAAAGTCGAGCTGTTCCTGGATTTCCAGGAGATGCCAGATGGGGTCTTCCCGGGGCTTGAGGAACCGCTGCCGAAAGCCCACCTGATCCACCAGGAAGAGAAGCGAGCCGCGGCGCTCCTGAAGAATCTTTAAAAAATAGCCGTCCTGGAAGGGGTTGGGCCAGGCCCGGCGACGGGTAAAATGATTGAGGGTGGCGGAGACGATCTGCACCAGATGGGAGAGGGGCTGCCACATCCACAGGTTGAGATCGAAGGCCACCTCCGGGGCCACCACCCCCAGATTCTGGTAGCGGCGGTTAAAGAAGAGGAAATCCAGGTGGCTGCGATATTTCAAGGCATAAACCACCGCGCCCTTCCGGGCCAGTTCCTTGAGACGCTCCAGATAGCGTGGGTTAACCTCGACCCGGGAAAAGAAGGGGTCCAGGGTATAACGCAATAAAAACCCCGGGCGCCTTGGAAGGTAGCCGGCGTAATGGTATTCCCCCCCGCCAACCAGGCGGCCAGGCGGGCCAGCAGGCGGCGCAGCCGGCTTCCGGATTTTTCCGGTCCGGTGGGGGCTTCGCTCCCCGGTTGGTTATTCTCCATGGCCATGGTCAAATCTTTTTATCAAATATCTGATAATAGCGTCTATATATCGGCAAGTCCCCGATCCTGTCAACCGAAATGGCTGCCTGCCCGGCGAACCGCTCAGAATAGGGCGATCCTTCGCCGAATGCCCGCGTTTCGCCCGGATGCCGGAGGGATGGGGCAGACGGCCGCGGCAGGAGCGGTTCCCGGTTCCTCCGGCTGCCTGGTAAGGGCGGTTGGCGCCGGTTCACGAGAGCAGGCCGGGAGCAAGCCTTAAGAGGGAGAGGGCGGGCCCACTCCCGTTTGCGCCGGGAGTGACCCTGCCTCACCCTCCTCGGCCGGGGCGGGCCGGCCAAACAGGCGCACGGCCAGGATGGAGAGTTCATACATGAGGTAGATGGGAATGGCGATGGCCGTCATGGTGAGCAAATCCGCATGGAAAGCGGCCACCACGGCGCTGAGCAAAATGGCCAGGCGCCGTTGCCGGCGCAGGAAATCCACTTCCACCAACCCGATGCGTGCCAGGATCAAGAGGACCAGGGGCAGCTCGAAGATCAACCCGAATAACACCAGCAGGCGCAGGCAAAAGTTGACGAAATAGGTCAGATTGAGCATGGAGAAGAGGAACTCGCTCTCATACCGCAGGGAAAAGGAGATGACCAGCGGCCACACCAATTTGAGGAAGAACAGGTCCCCCAGGATGAAGGCCACCGTGCCCAGGGGGATGAAGAACATGAGGACCCTTCTTTCCTTGGGGTAGAGGGCCGGAGCGAAAAAGAGCCACAACTGGTAAAGGATCACCGGGAAGGCCAGGGCCAGGCCGGTGATCAGGGAGATCTTCATCTGGACGAAGAACGGCTCCAGGGGAGCCATGTAGTTCAACCTATGCAGGGTCACCCGGGGGGGCTCCGGCTTCTCCAGGCCAAAGCCCTTGGCGGCCTCGGGAAACTTCCGGAGCAGAAACGTTTCCAGGGAGTAGTGCCACTCTTGGGTGATGGAGGGCTCCTGCAGGGGCCGGGTGATAAATTTTTGCACCGTGGGCACCAGGGGCCAGGCGATCCCCGTGGCGATGACCACGGCGACGATGCAAATGATCAGGCGCTTGCGCAATTCCTCCAGATGTTCCAGGAAGGGCATGGTGGTCAAGGCGGCTAAATCCTCTCCCGGTTCCCCAAGCCTGGGCGGCCGGCCGTAGCCGAAGATCCGCGCTCTTGGCTGGCGCGGCTAAGGGGAGAAAACGATTCAAAACTCATATATGGTAATATTAACCCAGCGGCGGGGCCATGGCAATCAGCTAAGGGGTACCTTACCACCGGGCGAAAAGCCTGCCAGGGCGGAAGAACATGGAAGGAGAATGGGAAACGCCGGGGCTGCAAATGGTCAGGGCTGCTTACCGGGAGGGGCCCCGGCGATGAGCTCCGATATCGTGACCATGCGGTAGCCGGCCGCCTTCAGGGCCGGCAGGATTACCTTCAGGGCCTCTACCGTGGGGGTCCGGTCGGCCCGTTCGTGTTCATCGCTATCATGAAAGATGATGATGGCCCCGGGACGCACCCGGTCCAGGACGTTGTGGACGATGGCCTCCGCCGGCAGGCCCTTCCAGTCGCCGGAGTCGATGCCCCACAGCACCAATCGCCGGTGGGTATGGTACAGGTAGGCCGCCAGCCGCTGGTTATAATCGCTGAAAGGGGGGCGAAAGAGGAGATCGGCCGGGTGATAACCCAACAGCTCCAGGTCCACCTGGGTGCGCTCCAGCTCCCGTTCCTGGGTAGGCATGTCGCACTTGGGGAAGCGGGGATGATCGAAGCTGTGGTTGCCCACTTCCTCGCCATCCCGGATCTCGGCCCGCACCAGTCCGGGATATTCTTCCAAGTGGTCTCCCAGGACGAAGAAAGTCGCATGGGCCCCATATTGGCTCAGCAGAGCCAGGATTTGCCTGGTGGCGCGGGGCGAAGGGCCGTCATCGAAGGTGAGGGCCACCTGCCTCACTCCGGGAGGCCCGCCCCAGACAATTACCGGCTCCGCCGCCGGGGCCGGCTGGGGCCGGGCGGCCGGCAGCAGCAGGGCCAGCAACAGGCAACCAGCAACGGCGAGGAAAAATTTTGTCAACCGCATCCCATGCAATTTACTCTCACCAATCTCCGGGATTTCCTCGCATTCTTACGCAACTTATACCAAAAATCGTGACAAAAAGGGAATCATTTGCATGAAATTTGTTGCCACTACACCTCATTTTGGTCAAATAGCTGTCAGCTAGCAGCGGTCAGCTAAGCAATTGTCAAGGTCGGCGGATATGTTTGATCAGCATACCCCAAATGAAGGCAATAATAAAATAAAATAACTTAAAAACCGAAAAGCGAAAAGCTGATAGCTGACAGCTAATATTCAAATGATCCTGGGCTCCCGGGGGCTGCGGGTGAGCCACTCCACTCCCGAGGGGGTGATCACCCCGGTGTCCTCCAGGCCCACCATGCCGATCTCCGGCAGAAAGAATTTGGGCTCGAAGGCCAGCACCATGTTCTCCGCCAGGGGAAAAGGGAAGCGGGCGCTGAGAAAGGGGAATTCGTCCAGTTCCAGCCCCACCCCGTGGGCCAGGAAGCGCACCCGGTCCGGCCCCCGCCCCATAAAATAATCTTGTAACCCCCGGGCCCGCACCAGGTCCCAGAGGCGGTGAAAGAGTTTCCCGGGCGCCACCCCTGGCCGGGCCTCCTGCTGCATGACAGCGTAGATCTCCCGGACCGCTTGCCAGGCCTCCCAGGCCCGTTCCGGCAGCGACCCCAGGGCGTACATCCGGGTCATGTCCACCACGTAACCGTTGACGCAGGCCACCAGGTCGACGCTGATAGGCTCAGCCACGGCCAGCTTCTTCAACGACGGCCCCTGGGGAAAGGCGGGACTGAGCCCGAGGCCGCCGCTGGGGGTGTCGGTATAGGAGGCCGCCAGCCCCGCCATCCCGGAGAGCACGTGTCCATAAAAGATCTCCAGGTCCCAGTTGCGCACCCGGACAAATCCTTGATGGCCCAGGAGCCGGAGACGGTACTCCAGGGCAGCGGAGAGCTCCAGTTCGGAGATCCCGGGCTGGAGCAACTCCGGCACCTGTCCGTGGACCTGATCCAGGATGGCCGCGGCTCGGCGCAGTTGCTCAATCTCGTACGGGCTCTTGACCATCCGCTGCCGCCGGATCAGGGGGGAGAGATCCAGGATGGGTTGCTGGGGGAACAGGCGCTCCCGGATCCTTTGATAAAACCCGGCAGGCATGACGTCCAGCTCCAGGCCCAGGGCTCCCCGGGACCTGAGCCCGGAGCGCTCCAGTATCTCCGGGAGTTCCTGCAGATCCTGGTAGAAAACCAGGGGCCAGGGAGAGGGGACCGGAGCGTCCCTGCCGCGGGGCCGGCGCACCAAAAGCAAGGGGCTGCCTTGGGGGGCCATCGCCAGGAAGCCGTCCACCAGGGCCCCGGCATAGTAGAAGAGATCGGCCTTCTGGCGCACCAGGGCCAGATCGATATTCTCCTCGGCCAGGGCCCTTTGCAGGGCCGCGGCCCGGGAGCTGAGCTCGGTAACCGGCAGCGGCTCCATCAATCCTCCGGCTGGTAAAGCACCACCTGGAGATCCCTGGGCCCCTGGGCCCCCAGGACCAGGACCTTTTCGATGTCGGCGCTGCGGCTGGGGCCGGTGAGCCAGCTAATCATGCCCGGGGCCTGCCGGGCCACCAGGTCCAGGGCCTGGGCCAGGCTAAGGCCGGCCGCCTCCTGGGGGACGATGACCACCAGTCGCCGCACCCGGAAGGAGATGGCCGCAGCCGGGCCGGAGGCGGCCTCAATGAGGACGCTGCCGGTCTCGGGGATAGCCCCCAGGCCCACGATGACCGCGGTCTGGCCCGGTGGGGCCCAGTGGCGCTTAGCCAAGTGCGGCGACAACCCCAGCCGTCTCAGCTCCCGGGCGGCTCGCGAGAGCCAGGGATGGTCCTGAAACCATAAGGGTTCTGGCAACTGCGCCAGCAGCCGGGCCAGTTGGCCCGCTCCCCGGACCCGCTGGCAGGTGGCCCCCACCTCCTCCAGGCGGGCCGCCAGGGTGGGCGGGTCCATAATGGCGTCGCCTTTCCCGCCCGGACCAGCGGGCCTGGCCACCTCTGTTGCCAAGGGGAAGGAGCCCCCGCCGGGAGCGGCCACCGGGTCCGGGGCCTGGGTGGGGCTGCCGGGGTGCGGCCCGCGCCGCCGCCTCCGCTGAAAGCTTTCCGGGGATAGCCTCAGCGCCGACCAGGGGGGCTGCTGGAGGCCAGGGACCAGGGTCTGCAAAAACCGCAGACCCGGCTCCAGGCTCCGATACAGCCGCGGCCGGACCAAGGCCTGGCCGGCCAGGCCGGACAAGGCCCGCAAGGTCCGGAATCGCCGGCTGCGGGCCCGCTCCTTCAGGATGTTCTCCGCCAGCGAGATGCCAACCGGGCAGATCTCCTGGCAGGCGCCGCATTGGCTGCACAAATCGCTGAGGTCGCCCACCGGGGCCAGGTGCGGGGCCAGCAGGATGCCGATGGCCCCGGGATAGACCCGGCGGTAAAGGTGGGCGGCTCGGAGCTGAAATACGGGACAGATGTTGAGGCAGGCCCCGCAACGCAAGCAGTAAAGGGCTTCCCTGAACTCCGGGTCCCGGGCCAGGCGGCGCCGGCCGTTGTCCAGGATGATCAGGTAAAAGGTCTGGGGCCCCTCCGGCTGGAACTTGCGCCCCCGGAGAAAATGCACCAGGGCCGTGAGGCGCTGGCCGGTGGCGCTGGCCGGCAACAGCCGCAGCAAGACCTCCGCGTCACCCAGGGCCGGAATAATCTTCTCCAGCCCCATGACCGCCACCTGCACCGGCGGCAGGGTGGCGGTGAGGCGGAGGTTGCTCTCATTCTCCAGGAATACCAGGGTGCCGTCCGCGGCGGCGAAGTTGACCCCGGTGATGCCCATCCCTGCCCGCCAAAAATGTGGTTGGAGATAGCCGCTGGCCAGCCGGGTTAGGGCCTCCGGGTCCGGGGAACAGGCCGCCCCCAGTCGCTCCCGGAAGAGGGCGGCGATCTGCCGGCGATCCAGGTGCAGGGCCGGGGCGGTGAGGTGCGCCGGAGAATCGCCGGCCAACTGAACGATGAATTCCCCCAGGTCGGTCTCCCAGGTCCGGATGCCCGCCGCGGTTAGGGCTGGGGTGAGGCCGATCTCCTCGGTGGTCATGGACTTTGATTTGGTCACCATGGTGACCCGGTGCTCCCGGGCCAGACCCAGGATCAGCTCCCGGGCCTGAGCCGCGTCCCGGGCCCAGAGCACCTTACCTCCCCAGGCCTGGACCTCCCGGGCCAGCCGCGGCAGCAATTCATCCAGGCGGGAGATGGCCTCGGCCTTGATCTCCCGGGCCTGGCGACGCCAGGCTTCCCAATCCGGATAGTCTTGGAGGATTCGTTCCCGGGCCATCAGAGCCCGGTGGCAGGCGGCCCTGACCACCGCCGGCGAAGCCCCGGAGACGGTCTCGCTAGGGCCGGAACTCTCGCTGGGGTTTAATGGGTTCAGAAGGCCGGCGGGGCTATCTGGAGGATTTGGTGCAGGATTCAAATTTGGCTGTCCATTCGGGAAAGGTCAGGTCTTCAGGGCTCTCCGTGGCGAGGCGCAGGAATTCGTTGGCATGTTCCTGGATATAGGGGTGTTTGGCAAAATCATCGATGGCCTGGAGCATCAGCTTTTGAAAATCCGCCGGCAAGGTCGTGTCGCAGGAGATCTGGCTTTTTAAATAGGCCACCAGCGTGGACAGGCTGAGCATTCTTTGTTCCACCCCGTAGCGCCGCAAGGTGTCCTTGATATCATCCCGGATCCGGTCGGTGGCCATTTCATGGAGGAAATGAAAGGGGTTGGCGCCGCTGAACAGGGAAGACCCGGCATAACACACATAGTAGAACCTCTTGCCGGTCTCCCAGACCTGCTGAATCAGTTCGTGCTTCTCAGGCGCTTGGGCCATCGAGGTCAGGGCAGTATGGTAAGGCCGTAACAGGCGCGCCAGGATCAAATAGTAAAGCAGCACCATGTTAATCAGGAACATGCCGAAGATGCTGATGGCCGACAAGACGGGGCGAATGGCGCTGACCCAAACGAACATCAGGTACAAAAAGATCAGCAGCAGGATCAGGACGCGCACCATGCTGATGCCGGAAATCGCCAGGCGGGGATCTTTCCGGTGCGTTAAAAAGGCGAGCAGCAGTACAACTAAGATGCCTATTTCGATAAAGGGGCTCGCCAGGGTGTTAACGAAACTTTCCAGCATGTCTCCTCCTCTTAGGTCGGCCGCCGGCTTCAGCCTTAGCGCCGGTGGAACTCCCGGGCCGCCGCCCGATAAATTTTATCACAACCACGGGTGGATTCCGAACTCATTCCCCTCAGGGCAGCTCATACCCTTTAATCTTGGCCCGGCGGCGCTCGGCCTCCAGCCAGGAGACCAAGATCATCTGCTTCTTGTCCTCCAGCAATTGAGTCTTCAGCTTTTCCCAGTTTTTCTGCAACTCCGCCTGATCGGCGGGACGCCGTTCCTTAAAGGCCAAAAGGTAATAACTTTCCTTCCAGGCAAGGGGACGGTCCGGGTAGGGGTGTTCCCGGGAGAGGAGGAAGGCGGCCCCGGTGAGGGCCTCGGCCTGGCGCTGGCCCTCAAAGCCCTCGAAACGGGTGAAAAAGCCGCTCTCTTTGACGGGCAAACCAGCCGCCACGGCCACCTGAGCCAGGGGTTCCCCTTTCCGCAGACGGGCCAACAGCCGGGTCGCCTCTTGTTCCGCGTCTTTCATGGCCCCCTGCTTCTTAACCTGCTGGACCACCTGGTCCTTGATCTGTAAGAAGGGCGGGAGGTTCTCCGCCTGATATTCCAGGGACTTCATGACCGCGAAGCCGTCGGGCAGCTCAACCACCCGGCTCACTTCCCCGGGTTTGAGCTGCAGGGCCGCCTGGTTGAAAGCGGGCGCCGGGCCCAGCCCCGGAACCTGGTCCTTTTGACTAATCAAGGAAGTTTCCTTCAGGCTGCCCCCATATTTCTTGGCCACCTCGGCGGCGGTGTCCTGCGACAGAACGGCGCGGGCCTCCTTGGCGGCCTCCTGGGCCAGGGTCTTGGCCTTCTCCTGCTTGAGGCCCTGCCTCAGCCTGGTCTCGGCCTCGGGTATCTTCTCGGTTTCCTTGACCTCCTCCATCTTGAGCAAATAGACGCCCTGGGGGGTGTCGGCCCGGCCCACTTCTCCGGGTTTAAGGCCAAAAGCTGCCAGGTCCCACTGGGGGGGGTGCTGGCCCCGCTGGACCTCGCCCAAGTCCCCCCCCCGGTCCCGGCTGGCGAGGTCCTGGGAGTAAGTCTGGGCCAGCCTGGCGAAATCTTCTCCGGCCTTCAGTTTGCCAAGCAACTCCTGCGCTTGCTTTTCCAGGCGCTGCCGCGCCCCGGCGTCGGCTTTGGGCGGGATGGCCAGCACTATCTGGCGCACCCGCACCACCTTGGGGCGGAGGAATTCCGCCGGGTCCTCCTTGATGAAATCTTCCACCGCGGCATCGGAGATCGTAACCCGCTCCTGGAGGTCCCGGGTGCGGAAAACGAGATAGCTCACCCGGGCCCGGGCCGGCACTCGAAACTTCTCCTGGTTGTCCTGGTAGTAGCGGGATAGCTCGGCCTCGCCGGGATGCTGGCTGGCCATGAACCTGTCCGGGGTGACCGCCAGATAACTCACCTGGACCGCCTCCTTGGCCAGGTTGTCCATTTCCCGGATTTGAGCGTCGGAGACCTTGCCCAGGGAGGTCAATTCCTCGGTGATCTTCCTCAACTGGAGAGCCCGGCGTTCCTGCTCCTCAAACTCGGCGCTGGACAGTTGATTCCGGGCCAACAGCATAAAATAGAGATTTTCATCAAACTTGCCGTCCCTCTGGAAAAAGGGATAGCTCTGGATCCGCTCCCGCAGTTCGGCGTCGCTCACCGTGAGCCCCTGGCGCTCCGCCGCCTGCAGGAGCAGGGCTTCAGCAATCAGCCGGTCCCGGGCCATTTCCTTGAGGCGCATGGCCTTGACCATCTCGGGGGTCAACTCGCTCCGGCTCATCTCCTGATATTGCCTGATCATTTCGTTAAGCTGCCGGGCATAAGCGGTAATCAGGATGGGCTGGCCGTTGACCACGGCAACATTATCTGAGCGCCCGGAGCCCAGGCCGCCAAAGCCGTAGGAGAGGACAAAGACTACGGCAATGGCAAAAACGATCAGACCGATGATCCAGTGGCGCGCATGTTTACGTAGTATACTCAGCATATTGGGTCTTTTCCTGGCTCACGCCTGACTGTGAATGAATCGATATCTCGTCCTTAAAATTGGCAGGCCCTTACAAAAAAAATTCAGGATGGCTCAGGGAGGGGCCTGTTTCATCACGGCGGCCACAGGCCGCCCTAGAAAATCCCCCCTCCCTACGCGCTCCTAGGGCGGGCTGTGCCCGCCGCCCTTTAGGGCGCCATAAATGGGGGGCCCCTCCGAAAATCTCCGCTCAGCTTACCTTAGCCTTGAATGCAATTAAAAAAAATTCGCCGGCCACCGCTCAGTCATCTTTGGAAACCGCGCTGACCCGGTTTTTCTGCTACTCCGGTTTGGGCGCCGCCTTGGCCGGGGCCTTGCCAGGGGGGGCCTCCTTCTTCCCTTCCTTCAACCATTTCTCCGCCTCTTTGGCCTCCGGGCTCTTGGGATAGGTCTGGACCAATTTCCTTAAGGTGCTTCGGTAAGACGGGGTTTGCTGCAGATACTGGTAGGCCATGGCCTGGCGCAACATGGCGGCAGGGGCCAATATGCTCTTGGGAGACTGGCTGGCCAGTTTATTGAATTCCACCGCGGCCTCCTGGTATTTGCCCTCCTGGAAAAAACTGTCGGCCAGCTGATAACGGGCTTCGGAGGCTTTGGGACCTTTGGGTTGTTCTTTCAGATACTGGGAGAATTTGGCGCGCGCCTGGGGGTACTTTTTCCCCTGGTAGAGATGCAGGCCCTCGTTGTAGAGCTTATCCGCAGAGGTGGCCGGGGCCGCCGCCGGGCGCTCCCTGGTCTTGGCCGCGGCGCCAGCCGGGGCGGGCTGCCGGGTTTCGAGCTCCGCCAGCCTGGTCTCCAACTGCTGCACCCGGACCTCCAAACCCTGGACCTGCTGCGGCAGATCCGGTTTGCGGGCCGGCGTCTCGACCGCCGGGGCGGGCTGAGCCGCCGGAGCGTTGCCCCCTGCCGGAGTGGCGGCGGCGGGTTTGCCAACGGATGGCAGATAGGCGTAAGTCTCGGAACAGCTCGCCAGAAACAAGACAGACAGGCCCACCGCCAGATACCGGATACCCAGGGTTACTCTCATGTTTTTCCCTCCCTGGGGGATTAAAACTTACCCCCCCTGATTTCGAGGTCAACAAGGAAGCGCCGTCAGAGACCAGCCAAATGAGCCAAATATCCAAATGTTTCATATTATTATCTTTGAAGGGGACTTGTCAAGGAAGGTCTTCGGGCGGTAGTGTATCATTTTCCTCTTGTAATTGAGAATCAGTTATGATAAAATTAAACGTCTAATGAATTATGTATGCTTGAAAATTTGCCAAAAAAGGGATAAGATGGGCCGAATCGATAATTTGCAGGGTAGAAGCAGCCATATATGCTCATTCTATCGTATCCCAAGTTCCAGAGCATTGCCTTTTCCAAGGATATGGTTAAATTATATAATCTGGCAATGCAGACAGATGAAGAAGGAATACAGTTTGACCTTAGCAGATCAGAGTCAGTTACACCTTTCGGAATTATAATGCTTACGGCTACTATTTCCGAAAGTTTGCGCAGGGGAAAAAGATGTTCTTACATAAGACCTCGAAAAAAAACACTTCAAAACCTTTTTAGTGAAATTGGGTTTAATAAATTATTTCGTTTAGAAGATATAACTAATTTACCTGACCTACACTCTGGAAAAGTTCAAGTAAAAAAGATAATAGGTATTGACCCTCTTATTATTGAAACTCTAATGCAAGTGATTAGCTATCATGTAAACCTATCTAAAGGTGTTAGGGGTTCATTACACATGAGTTTGAATGAAATAATGACAAATGTCATTTCTCATAGTGGTACCCAACAATACTATGTCTGTGCTTGGAGTTATCCCATAAAAAAAGAACTACGAATATGTATAGCTGACTTAGGTATGGGCATTTTACAATCATTAAGAAGTGCTTCGATGTATGCTATGTTAACTGATGCTCGTCATGCAATTAGTCTTGCAACCCAATTTGGAGTTTCATCTCAAGATAGGCAAGGGTTTGGCCTAAGTCATATAAAAGAATTTATAGATGTGAATAATGGACGCCTGTATATAATTTCTGACAATGGAAAGGTGTCTTGGAAATTTGATAAAAGCAAAACTATTAAACATAGGATGCCATTACCTTTTGGTGGAACTATAATAAAGCTGATTATCAATACTGACGAAGAAGGGCTTTACTTCTTAACTGATGAGGAAGATCATCTGGTTTAGAGGGAGATTATCATGAAAATCAATCTGAAAGATAAATGTGATAAACAAACCATCACAAGAGAGGACGGGCAGAAAATAAACAATATAATTGTTAATGCCTGGGATAAAGAAGATAAGATTTCCATTGAGTTTGGTAACATCCTGATAGCTTCTGTTTCTTTTTTGGATGAGGCTTTTGGAAAATTGGCTTTTGAATATCCAAAAGAGATTTTGATAAAAAAGTTATCTTTTGAAAATATTGAAGAATATGATAGGGCTTTATTAAACGATATACTTATTTCACGTTACCACCAAAGAGAATTAGGTGCGAACGGGTACTCAAGACCTAAAAGGCGAAAAGTTACACGACGGCCAATCACAAAAAAATCTTAATCTGCCAACCCCGTAATCTCTTCCAAAGTCCAGATATGATCTGTCACGCCCGCCTCCATCGCCTGGGTCACTCTCAAGGTCTTGTGGATTCTCCCGAAGTTATAGAACATGAAATGCAGGGAAACGGCGTAGGCCAAGTTCTCCACCTTCTTTGAAAAACCATTGGTAAGGCGGGTAAACCGGCGCATAGACATTCTCATGGTGAGGTTCTGGCGCTCCGCATAGCTGGTAGAGATATGCTGGCGGTCGGGGTTGCCGGTCATGGCCTCTTTCCTACTGCTGATAAACTTCGCTGGGCTATACCGCTTTTGCATCTTGGCCTCTGGACTCTCCCCATACATTTTAACCAGCATAGCGTAGTCAATGTCTATCCCAAAGGCTCCATCTACGGCGTCTATATAAGCTTTTAAACCATCGGTAGTGAGGTGAACCCGGTGAGCAAGTCGGGAAGCCAAATCCTCCATGAAGATATTGGCGGTTTCGGCATCCCGGTCGCCCACCAGCCAGCTAACGGCAAGTTTGGAATCCCCACAGATCGCCGTCCAGGTCCAGACATCGTCATAGCCAAATTGCCCCTTCTTCTCATCCGGGACATTCTTTGCCTTGGCATAGCAGAATGACCAAATTTCATCGCATTGGAGACGCTTGCAAGGTAGGTCTCTAAGGGTCTGACTCTGATACTCGGCACAGGCTTTGCCGACATCTACCAGCAGCTTGACCACAGTATTCTTTGCAGTATCGGTCATGCGGGCCGTCGCTCTGATGCTGTTGCCCTCTGCCAGGCAGCCGATTATCCTTGCGCGCCGTTCTATGCTCAGCTTGTTCATAATGGCCTCTTACTGACCAATATACGAAAGCGCTTTCGCATTGTCAAGAAAAAAATGATTGACAATCAAAAAAAGTTTCAATAGTCTAAGGACAAAGGTGGGGCCGAGGGGATTTGAACCCCTATCAAGCGGATTAGTAGTCCGCCGTTCTGTCCAGTGAACTACGGCCCCAAATGGCTTACCGCTACGGCCACTAACCTCGGCGGTAGGCCATTTTTCATGGAATATAATAATTTTATTATATTCCCCTGTCAACCATTTTCCCCTTGCTTTATAATATTTTTGTTATATTTTATGGATATAAACGGCCATTGGCAGCTTTTCGACTGTCTCGATTCTCGTGGCAGAAATGTGATGCAAGGTTGGGCTATGAATTTGGGAGAAGAAAGGCGCGCTCGTTTGGACCTTAAAATTGACCTATTGGAGAGATCGGGAGATAGCCTCCCGCCCAAACTGATAACACCGACAAGCGGGAAACCAAGGTACAGACATATTTTGGAGATGCGAGTAAACGGTCAGGTGGCCCTGCGTCCCATGTTATGTCGTGGTCCTTTTGCTATGCAAAGCGAATTTACATTTTTGCTTGGGGCAGAAGAACATGATAGAAAATATGTACCTTCAGATGCCCCCAAACAAGCTGATCAAAACCGGATTGTGTTATTGAAAATTGGAGAACATGGACGTGAAAATCATAAGCGATTTAGCAGATAAACTGAAAAAGGCGTTTAAGTCCAAAGAGTATCGCCATGCCTATGCCGATGAATTCTTAAATACGAGCATTGCCACGCAGATAAAGGCTCTTCGGGAACAAGAACAACGCAAATGGACTCAAGCAGAACTTGGTAGTCGTGTGAATCCTCCAATGAAACAAACACGAATTTCCGTTATGGAAAACGTTAATTATTCTTCTTGGAGCATCAATACGCTGCGAAAATTGGCTGAGGCTTTTGATCTAAGATTGCGGGTTTCTTTTGAGAGCTTCGGTAGCCTAGTAGAAGAAATTGAGCAATTTAATCGCAAGGCATTAGAACGGCCTTCATTTGACGATGACCCCGTTTTTGCTGGACGACATATACGTTTTTGGTCGAATGCGCGCATAAAATCCTTTACTTCAACCCCAACACTGACAATTACAGAAGCAAATAAAGATCTTATGCGTAGTAATGCAATTGCACCAATAGATCTTGGACCCCAACAGGTGAGTGGCATCTTAACTGCCTACCAAGTTACTAAAGGAGCAACTACTACCCCGAGGAGCCAACAAAATGCAGCTCTTGGCAGTTAAACAAGCGCGGTCTCTTTGGTTTAGTTACTTAGCTGAGATTAACCCTCGCGGTCGTAACCTATTTTCCTTAATTCCATTTATTATTTCAAAATATAAGTTTTTGCTTTTCCCAAATCCCAATAACTTGGAAGACTTTGATTTACAGAAAGGGATTAAGTTTGACAATGGCAGTTTTCAGAAAGATTCAGAAAATAATATAGATGTTGCACTTACTGTTTATAATGATGGCTTTATTGCGGACACACGATCCTCTACTAAAGATTCAGATGTCTTTCTTGATGAATTTCTTACATGGATGTCATCGGAGTTTAATTTAGTCCAATATCAGGAAGTTATTAGGAGAAAAGCGTATGTTAGTGAACTATGGGTTCATACTGATAAATCATTAAACACCCTTAACCCCAGGTTAGAGAAATTTGCAAAAAAGATAACTTCACTGATAGAAGGCCATAGTCATCATCCTATTAATTATGAATCTACTGGCATTATATTTAATACTGATCCTGTGCTTTACCCTCCTGGGCCTTTCAGATTTGAAAGAATGATCGATATTCCATTTGCTGAAAATCGATATTATTCGGGGGCTCCTCTCCAAACAGAGGTACACCTTGAATTGCTTGAGGAACTAGAAAGCATCCTCGGCAACTAAGGTTTTTACTCAGATTTCTTCGCCCACCTAGCCTTTGCGGCTTTCCTTGCTGATTCTTTCCGTTCTTCCGGGGTCAGTTTCTCAGCCCTGGCCTTTCCACCCTTAACGCCACCTAAGCGGCCCAGGGCTACGGCGTGGGGGTTCTTCTCAGAGGAAGGTTCGGGGGCCTCCCCCTCCGTGGCGATCTCAACAATCTTCTTCGCCAGGAGGTTTAAATCCCGAGGGCGTTTGGGTCTCTTGCGAGATTGGTCAGGCATGAATAGATTATGCCACAGGCTTTCAAGAAAATCTACTCCCCCGAAAATTCAAAATGACCCACTACCCTTCGGGCGGGGCTGGTAAAAACTTCCCCCAGGGGGAGAGGGACTTGGGGCCTCTGAAAAAACAGCAAACTTTCCCCTGCATTTCCGGGAAAGCCGCGTTGTGGTGGAGAGCCGGCGCCTCGCCTGCCATATCCACCACGGGCGGCTGTTCTGCATGTTTTTTTCAGAGGTCTCACCTTGTCAAAAAGCAATTTTTTCATTATAAAATAGATGGGAACCCGGGCGGTTAACTCAGCGGAAGAGTGCCATCCTCACACGGTGGAAGTCGCAGGTTCAAATCCTGCACCGCCTACCAGCAAATTCAAGGGGGGTTACGGTTCAAAGCCGTGCCCCCTTTTCATTCCCGACTCATTTTGTTGCCCATCTTTGGAAAAAGCTTGCAGGGTCCTCTACTCCCTGCCTCCTAGCAAAAACCTTGCCGGACCCTACTGCCTGAAAACAATCCTGCCGCTTTTCCGGAGGCGTCTCTGGAGGCTTGGCAGGGCGCTGTTCCCCGGGATCGCCCTGTAGGGGCGGACCCATGGGTCCGCCCCAGGGCGCGGCGAACCGGATAACCGCTGAGAAGAGACTTTGGGAGTAAGGGTCGCCGCAAACAAGATCTTTGCGAACCCGGAAAGCCTGGTTGTAGGAACCCCACCGGTCACCTAGGGCGTGCCATGCACGCCGCCGGAGGTCGGCGGCCACGGGCCGCCCTATAATCCGTCCTAGGGGGGACTCGCTGAGTCGCCCCGATGTAGTTCTCACTCACCACCCCCAAAAAAGGCGCGTGAGACGCGCCCTACGTCTGGCCAATAGCTTTAAGAGACCCCGCGGCGCGACCCTCCCGCTTTGATCGTCACTTTCACCCTGACCCCGAACTGGGCGCCCTCAAGCTAGAAGTTAAGGTCGTCATTTGCGCATGGTTGACCATTTCGAGGATGGCTCTCGTCCTTTGGCAGATTGACAATTGCATATTTAAAATAATATATTATTTAAAATTCTAGATGACTGGTTGGTTATGGACCGGATCGCCATCCCTCCTTTGGTCAAGCGCCTGCGGCAGCGGCTGGGACTGACCCAGGAGCAGTTGGCCCATGAGGTGGGGGTTACCTTCAGCACCGTCAATCAATGGGAAAATGGCCGGCGAAGGCCCCAACCCTTTCTCCTGAGACGGCTCTTGGAGATGGAGGCCGGCCCGGACCTGCTTCCAGGGCGGCCTGTGGCCGCCGCCTACCGGGCGGCCCCGCGGGTCGCCTCTACCGGAGAAAAGGCCCCGGCCGGCCATCTGACCAGGAGCGCGGCCCAGGACTTCCAGCGGAGGTGGCAGCGGGTCAACGCCGCCGAAAGGGAGGAACTCAGTTTCACCCCGGTGGCCCACAAGTTTCGCCAATTGGCGGCGCTGCTGGCGTCTGCGGGGGCCCTGGGCTGGACCGCCGCCCCGGCGGCGGCGGAAGAGGGCCGGGTCCGGCTGCGCTGGGCCTGGCTGCGTCGGCTGCAGCATGCCTGAACCGCGAGAGCTGGCGCCCCTGCTCACGATTTTACGCCACCTGGTGGCCTGGCTCCAGGCCGGGAAGGTTCAGGGAGTGGTGATCGGCGGAGTGGCCGCCTCCCTTTGGGGACGGCCCCGGCTGACCTGGGACGTCGACGCCCTGGTGCTGCTGGAGGAAGGCCGCTGGGGTGAGTTTCTGGCCGCGGGGGCAGGGCACGGCTTCCTGCCCCGCCGGGCCGACGCCCTGGCCTTCGCCCGGGAGACCCGGGTCCTGCTGGTGCGTCACGGGGAAAGCGGCATCGATCTCGACCTGGTTTTCGGGTCCCTGCCTTTTGAAAAAGAAGCGGCCATCCGGGCAAAATGGGTGGATCTGGGCGGGGTGGCCATCCCCTTATCTTCACCGGAAGATTTAATCATCATGAAGGCGGTGGCCCACCGGCCCCGGGACCTGGAGGATATCGCCGCCATCCTGGCGGCGCAGCCGGGGCTGAATGTGAGAAGGGTGCGGCGCTGGCTGCGGGAATTCTCGGGTGCTCTGGAAATGCCGGAAATCCTCAATGACCTGGAAGCCTTGCTGTCTCAAAGACGAAAACGACCAAGACCCAGGCCCAGGTGAGGATCGTTTTGGGGAGAGGGGATTTAGTGAGCATCGGTATAATATGTTGATATCGCTGAAATTACAATGGTCTAGAGTTTAACTGCGAGATAGTGTAATCTTCTCCATGCAATTTTGTTGCCGGACACTACTGGGATTTAGGGGGATTTCAAAAGCTTCTCAGCGAAAACCGAAAACCGGTCAGAAGATGCTGCGGTACCCAAACTGGCTGGTGGTGGCGGCTTAATTTGACGTCAAGCACTGCCTCTGATAAATTTTAAGATTAGCCAGATAATTTGTCTGCAAGGGAAGACCATGGGACACAGATTTTGGCTGTTGCTGTTGTCGCTGTTAATCCTGGTCCTCAGCCCCCTGGCGGGGGTGGGGGCCGGGGGCCCGGAAGAGGTGATGAAACAGGTCCAGACCCGTTACGACAAGACCGGGGCCTTTCAGGCCCGCTTTCAGCAGGAGTCCCACCTTATGGCGATGCAGCAGACCGACAGCGCCGCGGGCTGGGTCTATTTTCAGAAGCCTTCCCGCATGCTCTGGAAGTACGAATTGCCCGCGGAACAGAAGAAGGAAGTAGTCTCCGACGGCCGCCTGGTGTGGATGTACATGCCCCAGGACCACCTGGTCATGGTCTACAAACTGGACCAGGTGCTGCGCTCTGATCTGGTGATGCGTTTCTTCTCTGGCATCGGCCAGTTCCAGAAGGACTTCAACGTCTCCTGGAAACAACCGCCCAAGGAGGGGGAGAGCCTGGTCATCGACCTCTTCCCCAAGAAGGAACAGCCGGAATTGAAACGCCTCACCCTGACCATCAACCCCCGCACTTTCCTGGTGGACCGCCTGGAGTTTGCCAACGCCCTGGGCGAAGAGACCCGCTTTGTCTTCAGCCAGATGAATTTGGATGTGAAGCTGGGGCCCGATTTTTTCACCTTTACGCCGCCGCCGGGAGTCCAGGTGGTCCGGGAGACGCCGGGGTCCTAGCCGGCCACCTTCGCGGCGAGGGACTCGTTAAAAGTACAGACTTTGGCGCCTGACCATGGAATTTACGCACCAGCAGCAGGAAATTAGAGAGTGGCTTAAGCGCCGCCGGGCCATCATGCTGGCCCACAATTACCAGCCGGCCCCCATCCAGGATGTGGCCGACCTGGTGGGCGATTCCTTGGAGCTGTCCCTGGCCGCGGCCAAGACCGGCGCCGAGGTCATTGTCTTCTGCGGGGTTCACTTCATGGCGGAGACCGCCGCCATTCTCTGCCCCGACAAGACCGTGCTCCTGCCCCGCCTGGACCTGGGCTGCTGTCTGGCCGAGTCAGTCACGGTGGACAAACTCACGGCGCGCAAAGAGGAATTGCCCGGGGTCCCGGTAGTCACCTATGTCAACTCTACCGCCGCGGTGAAGGCGGAAAGCGACATCTGTTGCACCTCCGCCAATGCCGTCAGGGTTGTCAATTCCTTGACCGCCCCCCGGGTCCTGATGCTGCCGGACCAAAACCTGGGCCTCTATGTGGCCCGGCACACCCAAAAATCCGTGGAGATCATCACCTGGGAGGGATGGTGCAATGTCCATGACGGGCTCAGCGCCGAGGAGGTGCTGCAATGCCGGGCAGCCCATCCCCAGGCGGTCTTCCTGGCCCACCCCGAGTGCAACCCTGAGGTCCTGGATCAGGCCGACGCCATCCGCAGCACCAGCGGCATGCTCCAATATGTGCACGCAGCCGCGGCCCAGGAGTTCATCATCGGCACGGAAACCGGCATTCTGCACCGCATGCACAAGGAAAATCCAGGCAAGCTCTTTCACTCCCCGTCCCGCCGCCTCATCTGCCGGCCCATGAAGCGCATCACCCTGGGCGATGTACTGGCGGCCCTCAAGGAAAACCGCCATCAGGTAACGGTGCCCGCCCAGACCCGGGAGCGGGCCCTGCAGGCAGTGACGCGTATGCTGGCGGTACCCCGGGATTGAGGATGTCTGGGCCGCCCTCAGGCAGGCCAGGCGCGGCACCTGGCCGCCACGCTTATGAGAAGAAATCCTCCGATTCCTTCTTTTCGCTCTTTTTCCCGGACCTCTCGCCCTGGTTGGCCTGTTTTTTGCCTGAAATATTAAGGGAAGTAACGCGGCCACAGGCCGCCTAAAGAACTTTTCCAAGCAGTAAATCATGAGCCTTTGGCTCAGCCGAAACGATGAAAAATTTTAACTTTCCAGGACAGCCGCTCATGAGCCCTTGGCTCACCCGTAAATCATGAAAATGTAGCGCCGCCGCCCCCGGCGGCGCGGGGACCGGCTACCGGAGGGTGGGTATCCCACATACTCGGGAACTTTTCGGAACAGGTCCCAGCCAACTAAGGAAATTTTCGGAACCCTGGCTCGCCGTGACAGAGACGCCCGCTCCCAATACGGTCCTGGATCTCCGGCGGTCCTTGCACGACCTGGCCCAACCCCTGGGGGCGCTCACGGGAATGGTGGACCTGCTGTTGCAGGAATTACCTGAGGAAGCCCCGGTGACCCAAGAATTGCGGCTGATGAGCGAAAAGTTGGAAGCGGTGTTGCATATCTTCGGCGAGGTCCGCCGCCTGGCCCGGGGGGCCTCCGGGCCGGAGGTGCAAACAAGGTGTTGAATCCTCACCTGCTCTCACGTGGTAGGTGACCTGACAAATTCGCCTGGGAGCCGGTAGGCTTCTAACCCCGCGAGGCCACCGCCCGGGCGGCGATTATGCCGCTGGCGGAGGCCTGGATCAGGCCGCGGGTGATGCCGGCGCCATCCCCGATGATGAACAGATTGCCGATGGGGGTCTCCAACTCCGGGCTCAATTTCAGGCGATGGCAATAGAACTTCACCTCCACCCCGTAGAGCAGGGTATGGCGGTGGTTAATTCCTGGGGCCAGGGCCTCCAGGGCCTCTAACATTTCCAGAATGTCTTTCAGGTAACGGTAAGGGAGGACGAAGCTGAGATCCCCGGGGGTGGCGCTCTTGAGGGTGGGCCGGGTGAGGCAACGATCAAGGCGGGCGGGGTTAGTGCGTCGGCCAACCTTAAGGTCGCCCAGCCGCTGGACCAGGGCTCCCCGGCCCAAGAGATTGGCCAGGCGGGCGATATATTGCCCGTAGCTGATGGGATCGTTAAAGGGCTCGGTGAAAGTGGAACTCACCAGAATGGCGAAATTACTGTTTTCCGTTTTCCGGGAAGTATAGCTGTGGCCATTGACGGTGACCAGGCCATCCATTTCTTCTAAAACGACCTCGCCGTAAGGGTTCATGCAAAAGGTGCGCACCTTGTCGTCAAAGGTGCGGGAGTAGTAAATCAATTTGGCTTCATAAGCCGGTTCGGTAAGGGGCGCCAGCACCGGGGCCGGGACTTCCACCCGCACCCCGATATCCACCGGGCTGGGGATAGAGGGAATCGCCAGGCGGCGGGCCTCTTCCCGCATCCAGGCGGCCCCGGACCGTCCAGGCGCGGCAATCACATAACGGGCCCCCACCACCTCCTGGTTGTCCAGGGCTACCCCAATAACTACCCCATCCTTGGCCATGATCCGCTGGGCCCGGCAGTGAGTGCGGATCTCCACCCGGTCGCGCAAACGTTCTCTCAAGCGGCTCAGAATTTCCCGGCAATTTTCCGTGCCGATATGGCGCAGGCGGGTGGGGATAAAGATCATCCCGGCGTGCCGGGCCTCGGTCTTAAGAAGTTCGAGGGTATCCGCATCCCCCCCATGGGTTTCCGCGGATGCTCCCAATGATCGATAAAGGTTATCCACTTCCTGGATTAAGGCCGTTAAGTCATCCAGGGATAACAGGTCACTTAAGAAACCGCCCACCTCGGGGGAAAGGATGAGTTTGCCGTCGCTGAAGGCTCCTGCCCCGCCCCAACCGCAGAGGAGACCGCCCGGGGTATCCCGCTGACGCTCCCCCAGGTCCGGACCTTGTTCCACCAAGAGGACCTTTCCCGCACCTAAGTTCTCCAGGCTGAGGGCGGCAAATAACCCCGCCGGCCCGGCTCCAATAATGACTGCTTCATAAGTGGACATGGTGACCCCGAAGACGCCGGAATTTCCAGCCGCCAGGTTCTTTATTCCGCAGATGACGCCAGAGCAGCCTTTCCGTAATGCTCATTCGCTTCCGCAAGGCCCCGGCGCAATGCCCGGTCATGAGCCACTCCTCACCCCAGCCTCTCCCCGGTCCAAACAAGGGGAAGAGGGAGAAGAAAAATGGTGGGCAGTGCCCGCCCTCCATGAACCTGCACAGGCGATAAGCCTGTGGCATCGGAAATGGCGCCGGCCACAGGCCGCCCTCTGCGGCCCCTGAAGGAACACGGACTGGAAATGATAGTTTAACAGAAAAACAGAAAACCGGGATTAAATGGTGGGCTCAGGCCCACCCTACAACTCGAAACTCAAAACTCGAAACTCATATGGCGTTTATCCCGGAAGACAAGCTCCTGGAGATCAAGGACGTAGCCCGCATCGAAGCAAAAATGCAAGGTGGGCACGAGCCCACCAGCGAGTGATTACTGCGGCCCCCGCAGCACCGCTGCTCAAGGCCAGGCATGAGCCTGGCAAGACAAATGGCGCTCCCAAGCGGGAGGTTGGGAACGAGAGGAAGGTTGCCAGGGGGGCAACAGCAGCAGCCACTCAAGGTCTTGTCCGGCTAAGAGCACAGCCGCGCCAACCAAAACCGAGCCGCCAGGGCCACGACCCTCAAGTCATTGGGGGTGATGCCCGGTTTAGGTAGTCTGGCGACTAATGGTCGCCAGAGTTCCTGGAAACGCGGCTTCGAATCATACAGGAAAGGCATTGGTCTATTCCAGAACAGGCTTCGGATCGTCGCCGGAGCCAGGAAGTTTGAATCATTAGCCAGGCTTCCAGCCCTGCCCTACTTTTTTAACAATCATCCTTCCCGGTACCTGGTGTCAATGAGGCCGGCAGATCTTTTTTCAATGATTTTGGGTTTGATCTTCATGGTGGCGGTGGGTTCTCCCTCCTCCAGGCTGAATTCTGGGGGCCGCAGGTGAAACCGCCGCAGGTGGAAAATTTTATCGAAATACTTGGACTTTCCCTGCAACCATGGGTATTCAAACAACTTATGACGGGCGCCATCCTGGTTCTCGGTTTACCCGGTCGTTTCTCCAAGGTTGCAAAAATGATTCGAAAGGCGTAAATTCAGGAAAATTTATCCCGGAAAAGCAGTTGGTAAAGAGGTAGGCTAAACTTGCCAAAGTTAGCGCCGGATTGCCGCGGCCGCCGGGTTTTAGAACCCAGAGCCTTCCTCCATGGGGCGGGCTGCAAAATCCCTTTTTCGACAGCCTGATAGTTCTCACCATTCAGTCGGGTGCGGTTCATCAAGGCTGTGTCGCAGTGGGGCTATACCTATGAAATTTTTACCACTTAACCCTGCCCCGGGGGAGCGGATTCCTGCCGCGGCCTGGGTCCGGCGCCGGTGGCTCTGGTTGCTGGCGGCCGCTCTCTTAGGGATCCTGGTCTACGCCTATTTTTCCAGGTCGGGCAAGTCCACGGGGGCCGGGGCCCCAGCCGGGCAAGGGGCGGCCACCACGCCGCCGGTGGCGGTGACTGCGGTGGCGGCTAAAAAAGGGGACATCAGCATCTATCTCAGCGGGTTGGGCACCGTCACCCCGCTCCGCACCGTCACCATCAAGAGCCGGGTGGATGGAGAGCTGATGCAGGTTGCCTACAAGGAGGGCCAGATCGTCCCCAAAGGTTACCTCCTGGCGGTAATCGACCCGCGGCCCTATGAGGCGGCGTTGCTCCAGGCTCAGGGGCAGCTGGCCCGCGATCAGGCCCTGCTGGAGAACGCCAGGCTGGACGTGAAGCGCTACCGGACCCTGAACGAGCAGGATTCCATCGCCAAACAAATATATGATACCCAAAAGTCCCTGGTGCATCAGCTTGAAGGTACCGTCAAGTTAGACCAGGGAAACCTCGACAACGCCAAAGTGCAAGTCATTTACTCGCACATCACCGCCCCCGTCAGCGGGCGCATCGGCCTGCGGTTGGTGGATCCGGGCAATATCGTCCACGCCACCGATACCACCGGGATAGCGGTCATTACCCAATTGGAACCGATCACCGTGATCTTTACCATCCCCGAAGACAGCCTGCCGCCGGTGCTGGACAAGCTCCAAGCGGGAGCGCGCCTGCCGGTGGACGTCTACAATCGCGAGCAAAGCAAAAAACTGGCCACCGGGGTTTTGCTGACGATGGACAACCAGGTCAATGTAACCAGCGGCACGGTCCAGCTCAAGGCGGAATTCCCCAACAAAGACCATGGGCTGTTCCCCAACCAGTTCGTTAATGCCCGCCTGCTTCTGAATACCCTGCAAGGCGCCACCCTGGTGCCGACGGCCGCCATTCAGACCGGCCCCACAGGGTCCTTCGTCTATTTGGTAAATGCCAATCAGACCGTGACAGTGCGCCAGGTGAGCCTGGGGCCCAGCGAGGCGGATAATACCGCCATTGACAAGGGGCTCTCACCCGGTGAGCGGGTGGTAGTGGAAGGGATGGAGCGGCTGCGGGAGGGGAGCCGGGTGGAGGAAACGGCTCCGGCCAACGATAAGTCACAGAAGGCTCCGGCTACCGATAAGTCGCAGAAGGCTCCGGCTACCGATAACTCGCAGAAGGCTCCGGCCAACGATAAGTCGCAGAAGGCTCCGGCCAACGGTAAGTCACAGAAGGCTCCGGCTACCGGTAACTCGCAGAAGGGCTAGTAATGAATCCGTCCCGGCTCTTCATCCTGCGCCCGGTGGCAACCACCCTGCTGATGGCGGCCATTATGCTGGCCGGGGCGGTGGCCTACTACCAGTTGCCGGTCTCCGCCCTGCCGGAGGTGGATTATCCCACCATCCAGGTGCTCACCTTTTACCCGGGCGCCAGCCCCGACGTCATGGCCTCCTCAATCACCGCCCCTCTGGAGCGCCAGTTCGGCCAGATGCCCGGGCTGAAGCAGATGACCTCCTACAGTTCCGGAGGCGGTTCGGTCATCATCTTGCAGTTCAGTCTGAACCTGAGCCTGGACGTGGCCGAACAGGAGGTGCAGGCTGCCATTAATGCCGGGAGCTCCTTCCTGCCCGCGGACCTGCCCAATCCGCCGGTCTACAACAAGGTCAATCCGGCCGACGCCCCCATCCTGACCCTGGCCCTCACTTCCAAGACCATGCCCCTGGAGCAGGTGGAGGACCTGGCGGACACCCGTCTGGCCCAGAAGATTTCCCAACTGACCGGGGTAGGGCTGGTCAGTATCAGCGGCGGGCAGCGGCCGGCGGTGCGGATTCAGGCCAACCCCACGGCCTTGAGCGCTTACGGCCTGACCCTGGAGGACCTGCACACCGCCATCACCGCGGCCAACACCAACGAGGCCAAGGGCGGCTTTGATGGGCCCCGCCAATCGTCGGTCATCGGGGCGAACGACCAGCTCCTCACCAGCAAGGAGTATCTGCCGCTGGTGGTGGCCTATGTCAACGGGGCTCCGGTGAGGCTGTCCGACGTGGCCAACGCCATCGACTCGGCCGAAAACGTCAAGCAGGCGGCCTGGATGAATGATGTCCCGGCGGTGATCGTCAACATTCAACGGCAGCCGGGCTCCAATGTGATCGATGTCGTTGACCGCATAAAAAGGCTGCTGCCGCAGTTGCAGAGCACCCTGCCGCCGGCGATGCACGTCTCGGTGCTGACCGACCGCACCACCACCATCCGCGGCTCGGTGGACGACGTCCAGTTCGAGCTGATGCTGGCGGTATGCCTGGTAGTGCTGGTGATCTTTCTGTTTTTACGCAACTTCTCGGCCACCGTGATTCCCAGCGTGGCGGTGCCCGTCTCCCTGGTGGGCACCTTCGGGATCATGTATCTGCTGGGATACAGCCTGAACAATCTCTCCCTGATGGCCCTGACCATTTCCACGGGTTTCGTGGTGGATGACGCCATCGTCATGATCGAAAACATCTCCCGCTACATCGAGCAGGGAGATCCTCCCCTGGAGGCGGCCCTCAAGGGCTCGGAGCAGATCGCCTTCACCATCCTCTCCCTGACCGTCTCGCTGATCGCGGTACTCATCCCGGTGCTGTTCATGGGCGAGGTGGTGGGCCGCATATTCCGGGAGTTTGCCATTACCCTCGGGGTGACCATCCTCATCTCGGCGGTGGTCTCCCTCACCCTGACCCCGATGATGTGCGCCCGGCTGCTGCGCCATACTCCAGAGGAGCAGCAGAGCCGGATCTTCCACGCCTCCGAGCGGATCTACCATAAGGTCATCGACTTCTACGCCTCCACCCTGCGCCGGGTGCTGCAGCACCAGACGCTGACGCTGCTGATTGCCGCCTCTACCCTGGTCATCACCGTCTTCTTGTACGTGGTGGTTCCCAAAGGCTTCTTTCCGGTGCAAGACACCGGCATCATCCAGGGCATCTCCGAGGCCCCGCAGTCGATCTCGTTTAGCGCCATGGCGGAACGCCAGCAGGCGCTGGCCAGGCTGATCCTGCAAGACCCGGCGGTGGACAGCCTCTCCACCTTCATCGGGGTGGACGGTACCAATTACACCCTCAACAGCGGGCGGGTGCTCATCAACTTGAAGCCCTTGGCGGAACGCCGGATCAGCGCCAGCGAGGTCATCCGCCGTCTGCAGCCGCGGCTCGCCTCGCTTTCGGGCATCACCCTGTTCATGCAGCCGGTGCAAGACCTGACGGTAGAGGATCGGGTCAGCCGGACCCAATACCAGTATACCCTGGAGGACCCCAACGCCCAGGAATTGGAACTCTGGGCCCCCAGGCTGGTGGAAGCCCTCGGGAAGATGCCGGAACTGCGGGACGTGAGCAGCGATCAGCAGAATCAGGGGCAGCAGGTCTACCTGGACATCGACCGCAGCACCGCCGCGCGCCTGGGCATTTCCACGCAGCTCATCGATGATGTCCTTTACAGCGCCTTCGGGCAGCGACAGGTGTCAACGATTTTTACTCAGGTGAACCAATACCGGGTGGTTCTGGAGGTCCAGCCCGACTTCCAGCAAAATCCCTTCAAGCTCAAGGACATCTATCTGCGCAGCACCACCGGCGGCATAGTGCCGCTGAGCGCCATTACCCGGGTGAAAGCCACCTCGGGCCCCCTGCTCCTCGACCACCAGGGGCAGTTTCCGGCGACCACCCTGTCCTTCAATCTGGCGCCGGGAGTCTCCCTGGGGCAAGCAGTCCAGGTCATGGAGGAGACCACCAAAAAAATCGGACTGCCGGCCACCATCCTGGGCAGCTTCCAGGGCACCGCCCAGGCCTTCCAGGCTTCCCTGCAGGGCGAACCGATATTGATCCTGGCGGCCCTGCTTACGGTTTATATCGTCCTGGGGGTGCTGTACGAGAGCTATATCCACCCCATCACCATCATCTCCACCCTCCCTTCAGCCGGGGTGGGGGCCCTTCTCGCCCTGCTCCTCTGCCGCACCGATTTCAGCGTCATCGCCCTCATCGGCCTCATCCTGTTGATCGGCATCGTCAAGAAAAACGGCATCATGATGGTGGACTTTGCCCTGGATGCCGAACGCCGGGAAGGGAAGAGCCCGGAAGAGGCGATCTATCAGGCCTGTCTGTTAAGATTCCGCCCCATCATGATGACCACCATGGCCGCCCTGTTGGCGGCGCTGCCCCTGGCCATCGGAACCGGATTGGGTTCCGAACTGCGCCACCCCCTGGGCATCTCCATCGTCGGCGGGCTGATCATCAGCCAGGTCCTCACCCTCTACACCACTCCGGTCATTTATCTCTGGTTCGATAGGCTGGCAATGCGCCTGGGTAGGAAGCGACCCGGAGAGCCGCCTCCTGGGGACGATCTTACGGAACCGGTATGAACCTCTCGGCCATCTTCATCAAAAGGCCGGTGGCCACGACGCTGCTCACGTTGGGCATGGCCCTGGCCGGTTTCCTGGCTGTTCGCCAACTGCCCGTCTCCCCCCTGCCGGCGGTGGACTTTCCCACCATCTCGGTGAGCGCGTCGCTGCCGGGGGCGGACCCCGAGACCATGGCGACCTCGGTGGCGGCGCCCCTGGAACGGCAATTTGGGCGGATTGCCGGGGTGACCGAGATGACCTCGTCCAGTACCCGGGGGTCCACCAGCCTCGTCTTGCAGTTTGAATTGAACCGGGACATCAACGGGGCCGCCCGGGATGTCCAGGCCGCCATCAATGCAGCCCGCAGCTACCTGCCCGCCAATTTGCCCAGCAATCCCACCTACCGCAAAGTCAACCCGTCCGACGCCCCGATTCTCATCCTGGCCCTCACCTCCGACACCGCCAACAAGGCCGCCATGTATGATGCAGCCTCCACCATTCTCGCGCAAAAACTCTCCCAGTTGGAAGGGGTAGGCACGGTCTTCGTGGGGGGTGGTTCGCTGCCAGCGGTGCGGGTGGAGTTGAACCCCACGGCGCTGAATAAATACGGGGTCAGCCTGGAGGCCGTCCGCAGTGTCCTGAGCAGCACCACCACCAACCGGCCCAAGGGACAACTGGCGGATGCCAGCCAAAACCGGGAAATCATCACCAACGACCAACTCTTCAAGGCCGCCGACTACCGCGATCTCATCGTGGCCTTCCAAGGCGAGGCGCCGGTACACCTGGTGGATGTGGGCGCGGTCCAGGATTCCCAGGAGGACCTGCGCGTCGAGGGGCTCGTCAACGGTAAGGCCTGCGTGATGGTGGTTATCTTCAGGTCGCCGGGGGCCAACATCATCGATACGGTGGACCGCATCACCGGCCTGCTGCCGCAGCTGGCGGCCGACATTCCCCAGAACATCGACGTCAAGGTGGTGGTGGACCGCAGCCCGTCGATCCGCGGTTCGCTGAAGGACGTGGAGCGCACCCTGGTGATCTCAGGCATCCTGGTAATCCTGGTGGTGTTCGCCTTCCTACGGAGTGTGCGGGGCACCCTCATCCCGGGGGTTGCGGTTGTGGTTTCCATCATCAGCACCTTCGGGGTGATGTACCTGCTCGGCTATAGTCTGGACAATCTCTCCCTCATGGCCCTCACCATCGCCACCGGCTTTGTGGTAGATGACGCCATTGTGGTGCTGGAAAACATCACCCGTCATCTCGAAAAAGGAGAGTCTCCTCTGCAGGCGGCGTTCCTGGGATCCCGGGAAATCGCCTTCACCATTCTCTCCATGAGCATCTCCCTGGTGGCGGTCTTCATTCCCCTGCTGTTGATGGGAGGCATGGTGGGCCGGCTGTTTCGCGAGTTCGCGGTTACCTTATCCACCGCCATCCTGATCTCCATGGTGCTGTCCCTGACCACCACCCCGATGATGTGCGCCACCCTCCTCAGGCAGGGGAAGGGGCAAACTCACGGAGCCGCCTTCCGGGCCAGCGAGCGGGTCTTCTTATGGATGCACCAGACCTATGAGGTCACCCTCGGCTGGGGTTTGAGGCACCCTCGCTTTATGCTCTCTCTGACGGTGCTGACGTTGGTGGTTAGTATCGGCCTATTCTATTACATTCCCAAGGGTTTTTTCCCTGAACAGGACATCGGCCGCATCACCGGATCCATTCAGGCGGCGCAGGACATCTCGTTTCAGGCTATGAAGAAGAAATTGTCGGAAGTGAGCGACATCATCCGGAAGGACCCGGATGTGACAGACGTGGTGGTCTTCACCGGCGGCGGCGGCGGCGGCTCCACCACCAATATAGGGCGCTTGTTCATTGCCTTGAAGCCCTTCGCGGAGCGGCGGAGCAGCGCCCGCCGGGTGATGGCCAGGTTACGCCCGCAACTGGCCCAGGTGGCGGGGGCCCCCACCTATCTGCAGGCGGTTCAGGACTTGCGGATCGGCGGTTATGGCAGCGGCGCCCTCTATCAGTTTAACCTCCGGTCAGACAACCTGGAGGAGCTAAACTCCTGGGGCCCCCGGGTCTTACAGAAACTCCGCACCTTACCCCAACTGGTTGACGTGAACAGCGATCAACAAGATAAAGGATTGCAGGCCACCCTGGCAATCGACCGCGACACCGCCTCGCGGCTCGGCATCTCCGCCACGCTTCTCGACAACACCCTGTACGACGCCTTCGGCCAGCGCCAGGTTGCCATCCTCTACACCCCACTGAACCAGTACCACGTGGTGATGGAGGTTGCTCCCCCCTATTGGCAGCGCCCGGAAATACTGCGAGACATCTTTATGTACTCCACCAGCGGCGCCGCGGTGCCCCTGAGCACCTTCTCCCCAAAGCTTGGCGGAATTCAGGAACCGTATGTCCCCACCAGCGGCGTCGAGGTGCCCCTGAGCGCCTTCACCACTTACCAGATGACCTCCACCTCTCTGGCAGTGAACCACCTGGGACAGTTTCCGATGGTCACCATTTCCTTCAATCTGCCGGCGCGGACCTCCCTCGGGGATGCGGTGGCGGCCGTCGCAGCGGCTACCGGGAAGATGCGCCTGCCGGCCAGCATCCAAGGAAGCTTTCTGGGAACGGCCCAGGCCTTCCAGGCCTCCCTGGCTAACCAGCCGTTTTTGATCCTGACGGCGCTGTTGTCGGTTTATATCGTCCTGGGGGTGTTGTACGAGAGCTACGTCCACCCCGTCACCATCCTCTCCACCCTCCCTTCGGCCGGGGTGGGAGCGCTCTTCGCCCTGCTGCTCTGCCGCACGGACTTGAGCCTCATTGCCTTAATCGGCATCTTCCTGCTTATCGGCCTCGTCAAGAAAAACGGCATTATGATGGTGGATTTTGCCCTGGAGGCGGAGCGCCAGGAGGGGAAGAGTTCTCAAGAGGCCATCTATGAAGCATGTCTCCTGCGATTCCGCCCGATTATGATGACCACCATGGCCGCGCTGCTGGGGGCGCTGCCCCTGGCGCTGGGAACCGGCGTGGGCTCCGAGCTGCGCCGCCCTCTGGGGATCGCCATCGTTGGCGGGCTGATCTTCAGTCAGATGCTCACCCTTTATACCACCCCGGTGATCTATCTTTATCTGGACCGCTTCAGGCTCTGGTTTAATCGCCGGCGCCGCGGTCTGAGGCAAAAATAGGCGAAAGAGGAAACGAGCTATGTGGCTGCGCTTCAAGACATTTTTAGGATTATCCCCGGGGCCGGGCCGGCTTAGCCCGGTAATGATTGCCGGGATGTTGCTGCTCTTGTCCGGCTGCACGGTGGGTCCGAATTATGTGAGACCGCCCACCGCGGCGCCCGAGGCCTACAAGGAAACGCCAGGTTGGAAGGTGGCCCAGCCCCGGGATGAGCTGTCCCGGGGAGCCTGGTGGGAGATCTATAATGATCCCAAGTTGAACGCCCTGGAAGAACAGGTCGACATCAACAACCAGAACATCGCCGTGGCGGAGGCGCAGTTCCGCCAGGCCCTGGCGCTGGTGCAGGAGGCCCGGGCCGCCTATTTTCCCACGGTCACCGGAGGGGCGTCCTGGACCCGCTCTCAAAGTTCGGGGACCATCATCAGCTCTTCCGGCGGAGGCTCCGGCACGGCGGGAACCTCCGGTATGGGAGGCGGCAAAGTATCGCCGGGACCTCCTCCCATATCGGACTTCCTGTTGACCTCCGACCTCACCTGGGAGCCGGACCTCTGGGGCAAGGTGCGCCGCATGGTGGAATCGAGCCGGGCCAGCGCCCAGGCCAGCGCCGCCGACCTGGAGGGGGTTCGCTTGAGCGCCCGGGCCACCCTGGCCCAGAGCTATTTTCAGTTGCGCACCGTGGACAACCTGAAACGTCTCCTGAACGATACGGCCGCCGATTATCAAAAGATCCTGGTGTTTACCAAGAACCAGTACGCCCAAGGGGTGACCTCCTTGGGGGACGTGTCGATAGCGGAAGCCCAGCTCAAGTCCACCCAGGCCCAGGCGATAGACCTGGGGGTGCAGCGGGCCCAACTGGAACACGCCATTGCCTTGCTCATCGGAAAGTCGCCCTCCGTCTTTGCCATACCGGAAGCCCGGCAAACCCTGAAGGTCCCGGAAGTACCCTTCGGGGTGCCTTCGGAACTACTTGAGCGCCGCCCTGACATCGCCGCCGCCGAGAGGCTTATGGCCGCGGCCAACGCCCAGATCGGGGTGGCCCTGTCGGCCTATTACCCCACCATAACCCTGAGCGCCTCGGGAGGATTTGAAACCTCCAGCCTGGCGAAGTGGCTCACCTGGCCCAGCCGCATATGGTCCCTCGGGGCGGCGGCCTCGGAGACCTTGATCGACTTCGGCCTGCGGGGCGCTCAGACCGAGGCGGCGCGAGCCGCCTACGCGGCCTCCGTGGCCACCTATCGGCAGACGGTGCTTACCGGCTTTCAGCAAGTGGAAGACAATCTGGCGGCGCTGGGCATCCTGAAATCAGAGGGCCAGGTGCAAGATGAGGCGGTCCAGGCCTCCAGGAAATCGCTGGCGGTGAGCACCAACCAGTATAAGGCCGGGATCCTCAACCGTATCGCCCTCCTGGTGGTGGAAACCCAGACCCTGGCCAACGAAAGGACCGCCATCACCATCCTGGGCAACCGGATGAGCGCCAATGTGCTCCTCATCGAGGCCCTGGGCGGGGGCTGGCAATCCTCCGATTTGCCTCCGGTGGGCCAGGGGCCGCCCACCCGGCCTCCGGGCGAGGGGCGGCTCGCCGCCACCAACCCGACCCGGTTACCGGACTGAACCTGTCTGAGGGAAGCGGTGGCGCAGCTTATAGCGGATTTAACCCTGAGCCGTCTGGACGGGATCGATTGCCACCTGGCGGTAATTCCGGAGGACTTCAAACTCAAGTTTCGCTCCCCTTAATAGCTGACTACACAGGCCAGAGGCCTATGCTACCAAGTCCAGGTAGCATAGGCGTCCCGCCTGTGTACTCAATTCAGGGGTGCGAAACTTGACTTCAAAGTTGACCGGCAGGAAGAGTTTGACCACTCGTACCTGAACCAGCTCTCCTCACCGCGGCTATGGCCTGGGGCGCCGGGGTTATCCCTGGATGAAAACCCGCCGGGATTGAAGCAGGCTGGCGAGTACCGCTAAGGCCGATCGCTGACTCAGTAAAGGAGATATTGGGCGCGCAGGCGGCGGAAGGCTGCCAACCCGGGCTGCCAGCGGCGCTGAATCTCCCGGGGATCATCGCCGCACTTGAGGGCCTGGAGGACCTGGCGGGAACCCACCATGGAAAGGGTCTCGCCCAGTTGAAACTTCCCCGGATAAAGGCGGTACAGGGCGGAGGCGATCTCCACGCCCAGGGCCGGCGCATCCAGGGCCTGCCGATCCACCAGGCGCAGCCGCACCCCCTGGCATCTCTGCCCCCGGTAGGAACTGGCATTGGGCACGAAGGCCACGGGCTCGAAGGCAATCCCCGGAAGCTGCCGCCCGTTCAGATAACGCGCCAGCCGGTCGCCGGCAATCCAGGGGGCGCCGATGACTTCGAAGGGGGTGGCGGTGCCCCGACCGACGCTGACGTTGGCGGACTCCACCAGGCCCACCCCGGAGTAAAGGGTCGCCTGGGTCAGAGAGCGCAGGTTGGGCGAAGGCGAGACCCAGGGCAGGCCGGTTTCGTCGAACCAGGCCTCCCGGTGATATCCCTGCATGGGCACCACGTGCAATTTGGCACCGATGCCCCGCTCCCCGTTAAAGAGTCGGGCCAACTCCCCGGGGGTCATGCCGTAACGCACCGGCAAGGAGCAATAGCCGATGAAGGAGCACAAGTCGGGGTCCAGCAGGGGACCTTGCACCACCGCGGCGCTGATGGGGTCGGGCCGGTCCAGCACATAGAAGTCCAGACCGGCGGCGGCGGCAGCCTCCATGGCATAGGCCATGGTGGTGATGTAGGTATAATAGCGGGCCCCCACGTCCTGGATATCGTAGACCAGGGCGTCAAGGCCGCGCAGCATCCGGGCGGTGGGTCGTTTGACCTCGCCGTACAGGCTATAGACGGGCAGGCCGCTGGCCGGGTCCCGGCCGGAGGGGACTCGTTCGTCCAGCGAGCCGGACAGGCCGTGCTCGGGGCTGAAAATCGCCCCCACCCGGACGCCGGGGGCCTGAAGCAAACGGCTCAGGGTGGAGCGCCCGGCGCCATCGACCCCCGTGTGATTGGTGATCACCCCGACGCTCTTGCCCACCAGGGGGACGAAACCGGAAACCGCCAGGACCTCGACCCCCGGCCGCACCCGGTCCGGTCCGTCCGCCTGGCCATGGCCGCTCATCCTCATTCCATCCAGGGCTGCCGCTGCCGCCGGGGGGCCCATGGGCACCGCCGCGGCCACCACCGCGGCGATCTTGGCCCGCAGGGCCTTGACCTCTCCTTTGCCGCCGGGATGCAGGCGGTTGGTGAGGATGATCAGGTAGGTCCGGGAGCGGGGATCGACCCAGATGGAGGTGCCGGTATAGCCGGTGTGCCCAAAGGAACCGGCAGGAAAGGCGGCGTTAAAGATCCTGCTATAAGGGGAGCGGATATCCCAGCCGAGACCGCGGCGGGTGGAATTTCCCGGGAGGGACTGGGGATGCCGCATGGCCGCCACCGCCTCCTTGCTGAGAATCCGGTGGCCCCGGCTCTGGCCGCCGTCCAGGAGCATCTGTACGAAGACGGCCAGGTCGTCGGCGGTGGAGAAGACTCCGGCATGCCCGGCCACCCCGCCCATCCGATAAGCAGTGGGGTCTTGCACTTCACCCCAGCGCAGGCAGCCGGATTGTACGTCGCAGGGGGCAATCCGCTCTTGCTGGCCCTGCCGCGGCCGGAAGGAGGTGTCCTTGAGGCCCAGGGGGCCAAAGATCTTTTGGGCGCAGTATTCATCCAGCGGCTGCCCCGAAACCCGGTGCACTACCTCGCCCAGGGTGATAAAGTTGACGTCGCTGTAATGGAAATCGGTGCCCGGCGGCCGGATGGGCTGGTCGGCGGCAATGACCGCCAGCGCCCCTTCATAACCCGACCAGCGGTAGTGGGAATTCACTTCGGCCCGCAAACCGGAGGTGTGGGTCAGGAGTTGCCGGATGGTGATGCAGCCTTTGCCATGCGCGGCGAATTCCGGCCAATACCTGGCCACCAGGTCATCTAGGCGCAGGCGGCGGGCATCGGCCAACTGCATGATGGCCGTGGTGGTGGCCACCACCTTGGTTAGAGAGGCGATATCGAAGATGGTGTCCGGGGTCATGGGCAGGGGCCGCGGCTCCAGGGCGCGCTGGCCGAAGCCACGGCGGTAGACGATCCGGCCCTGGTGGCCCACCAGGACCACGGCCCCGGGGAGATGCCCGGCGGCGATCTCTTGATTGACCGCGGGTTCGATGCGGGCGAAGCGGCGGTCGTTCACCTCGGGGGCCACGGGGGCCTGGGCGGGCGACGGCGCCGGGGACACCAGCGGCGGCGGCGCCTTCCCGGCGGTGGGTGGCGGCGCCGAAGCGCATCCGGCCAGCCAGGCGAGGCTGGCGGCCACGGCGATAACGGTAATCAAGGAGGTGGCAGATTTACCGGAAGACATCGCGCCTATCTTTACATGGTCTTTATCGAGTTTTGATTATACCCTATTTCATGGCTTTTGAACCAATTCCCTCTGAAAAAACTTAAGATGTCAAGTTTCGCACCAAGTATTAATGGGAGCGGAAAAGAGATTAAATTCCCCCTCACCCTAACCCTCTCCCCCATTGGGGGAGAGGGGATAAAGAGCCAACGCTGGAAATGCTCCCTATCCCCCCGGCGGGGGGAGAGGGCTGGGGTGAGGGGGGGGCGACAAGAAACGTTACCATATTAAAGAAATCAAATACTTAGTATCCGAGAGACCAAACCTTGCCCCAGCTTCGAGCCGCAGCCGCGCAATTTGCCCCGCCGGGGCGAATCCTCCAGGTGCAGGCCCATGGCCAAGGCAACGTCCATGACACCTTCCTGGTGACGGTGCGCGGCGCCCACCCCAGGGACCAGGAGGCGGCCGGCGACCCGCATTTGATCCTGCAGCGCCTCAACACCCGGGTGTTTCGCCGGCCGGAGCCGGTCATGGCAAACCTGCGCACCTGCACCGGGCACCTGCGCCGGCGGCTGGCAGAGGTCTCCCCGGGCCCGGGCCGCCGCTGGGAGGTGCCCCGGGTGCTGTTGACCAGAGACGGCGCCGACCACTGGCTCGACCCAGAGGGCTCCTTCTGGAGGGCCCTCAGCTTTATCGAAAACGCCCAATCCCTGGAGGTCATCCAGGATCTGGAGCACGCCCGGGAGGTGGGTTACGCCCTGGGGCTGTTCCATACGCTCCTGAGCAATCTGGACCCAGCCAGCCTGGCCGACACCCTACCGGGGTTTCACGAGACCCCCGGCTACCTGCGGCACTTTGACGAGGTGTTAACCAGGCAGGGGGCCTGCCAATCCCCCGGGGTGGCTTCCGGCCTGCGGTCCATTGGCCAGCGCCGGGGCTGGGCCCAGGTCCTGGAGGCGGCCAGGGCGCAGGGAAGGCTCAAGCTCCGCCCGATCCACGGCGATCCCAAGGTCAACAACGTCATGGTGGACCGGGCCAGCGGACAGGCCGTCGGCCTGGTGGACCTGGACACCGTCAAGCCCGGCTTGGTCCATTATGACATCGGCGACTGCCTGCGCTCGGGCTGCAATCCCCTGGGAGAGGAGATCGAGTCATGGGAAACGGTGCACTTCGAGCCCGAACTCTGCCGGGCCATCCTGATGGGCTATCTCTCCCGGGCCGGCGGCTTTCTCACCGGGAACGACTATGAATATCTGTACGACGCCATCCGCCTCATCCCCTTCGAGCTGGGACTGCGATTCTTCACCGACTACTTGGAGGGCAATGTCTATTTCAAGGTCCGGGACCGGGAACAGAATCTGCTCAGGGCCCTGGTCCAATTCAAGCTGACGGAGAGTGTCGAATCCCAGGAAAAGACCATCCGGGCCATTATTCGAGACCTGCGGTGATCCTTGCCAACGACCTCACTGAAAGAGGAGGAGGACTTATCCAGGTTGAACTGAGATAGAAAGATCCAGAACCCATCCTGGCGGCGGTGGCCGCCTCTAGATAAGTCCACCACCCATCCCGGCGCGGCTGCCCGGGCCTGGGACGTTGGCTAGCGCGTGCCGGCCTTTTGAAACTCCTCAAAACAAGACCAAAATGGCGCCGATTGCGTGGCATCCATGCTTTGGCAGAGCTTCTTATCGCCCACCAGGGAGGCAAACTTTTGATACGCGGCCTCGTCTCCGAAGTATAGGGCTTGGGAGGACTCATCCTTATAAATATAATATTTTTTGCCATCCATCCTGTAGCTAGTAAATTGCCCCTTGGGGATGGCATCCATTAACGCCTGTCTTTTGGGTGTTTGGTCATTTACTTCCAACTTCGCGAATCCCGCATCCCTCAGGAGATATTCCGTAATGACCCGATCTTGGCTGGTCTCCAAACCGGCGCAGCCGCAAAGGGAGAAGGCGAACAGGACTAACAGGATTGCGGGGATAAATCTCTCTTTATTCCAGAACATCAGCAAGTCCTCCATTTATTAGGAAGCAACGGCCAGGTCGCCTGCGGCGACCCCTTTGCCTCAAGGGATCTTTAATAACCTCAAAATGCGTCTAGAGACCCGCCTTGTCAATAAAATACGCAGGCAAAGGGTCAAGATGGCGGATTCAGGGCTTGGATTTTTTTTCTCCGGCCTTATCATCAAGACAGGCAAGCACCTCTACAAGGGAGGAGATTCCATGAGTCGCGAGCTTTATGACACCGTCGTCATCGGCGGCGGCCCAGGCGGGGCGGCGGCGGCCATCTATGCCGCCCGCAAGAAGCTGAAGACCCTGGTGATCACCGAAGAGTTCGGCGGACAATCCCTGGTTTCCAGTAATATTGGAAATTGGGTCGGGGAAATCTCCATAACCGGCAAGGAGTTGGCCGAAAAGCTGGAGAGACACGTCCGGGCCCAAAGGGAGGTGGAGATCAAAATCCCGGAAAGGGTCACCACGGTTCTGGAAGCGCCGGATTGCACCTATGAGGTGCGGACGGATAAAGGCGGCCGCTACTGGTCCAAGACCGTGATTGTCGCCTCCGGCGGCCGGCGCCGGCGTCTCCAGGTTCCCGGAGAGGACCGCTTTGAGGGAAGGGGGGTAGCCTATTGTTCCACCTGCGATGCCCCATTTTTCCAAGATCTGGAGGTTGCCGTGGTGGGGGGCGGCAATACCGCCCTGGAATCGGTGATCGATTTAATTCCCTATGCCGCTAAGATCCATCTTCTCGTTCGCGGCGACCAACTGAAAGGCGACCCGGTCATCCAGGAGAAGATCACGGCCTCCCCCAAATTGAACCTGCTCAAAAACATCGAGATCCGGGAAATCCTGGGGGATCAGGCCGTCAGCGGTCTGGGCTACCAGGACCAGAAGGACGGGGCGGTGAAGGAGTTGCCGGTACAGGGGGTCTTGGTGGCCATCGGTTCGGTACCCAACTCGGATTTTATCAAGACCCTGGTGGACACCAACCAGGCCGGGGAAATCCTGGTGGATCACCGCACCGGCCAGACTTCCAAGTGGGGGATCTTCGCGGCGGGCGACGTGACCAACGATCCCTTTAAACAGAATAACATCTCGGCAGGGGACGCCGTCAAGGCGGCCCTCTCCGCCTACAGCTACGTCCTCGACATTCAAAAATACAGCCCCTGCGCGGAAAGGGAGGATTGAGCCGCAGGCCTTCTGGATTCAAATCTTGAAGAAGAGGCGCTTACGGTAAAATATCCCCATCAGCAAGGTCCAGAAGCTCAGGTAGATCAAGGCCCAGAAGAGCGACGGCCAGATGGGGTCCGATAACCACGTCAGACCGGCGATCCCCCAATCTTCTCCGAAGAGCCTCTTCAAGATCAGGGCGCTGAGGTGGGTGTGCTCCGTTGGGGTGCCGAGGTAGAGGACACCCAGGGCCAGGGACCCCAGTTGGGCCCCGCAATAGGCCACCAGTGGGTTTATCCCCAGCCAGACGAAGGGCTGCACTAAAAGCGTCTGCCACTGCCGGACATCCGCCAGCCAATACCAAAAGCCCAGAAAGATTAAAGCGAAGCCGGCAGTATAGACCACATAGGAGCTGGTCCACAGGTACTTGTTCAGGCGGAAGACCAGCCCCCAGGCGGCGCCCGCGATAATCGCCAGAAAGCCAGCCAGTAAAAGCCCGGTCAACTTCCGGTGTCTTTCCCAATCGCTATGGAGCCAACGGCCGGTGAGGGCTCCCAAGATTCCGGTGGCGATGGCCGGCAGGGTACCGAGCAGGCCCTCAGGGTCCCAGGTTCGGGTGTACCTCCACAGGTGCGCTCCCCCGAAAACGGCGCGGTCGATGGCGGCGCCCAGGTCTTCCCCGGGCTGCATGGCAAAGCCCGGGAGACTCATTAACCCCCAGTATAAGAGGAGCAAGCCCCCGGTCAGCAGCGCCTGCACCCGCCAGCGGGTGTGGATCAAAATAATCGACAGCGGCAGATAAACCAGGGCAATGCGTTGCAGCACCCCCGGAATCCTAAGGTTGGCCAGGGAAAAGAAATACACCTCGGCGCCGGGAGGCGGGGAGAGAAAGGTCCCCCAGATGCTCTTCTGGACCTCGGCGGGTGGGCAGATGACCTGGAATAGCCAGCCGAAGATGAGACCGCTGCCGACGAGCAGCCCCAGGAAAAAGAGGACCGCGGTGCGCACCAGGATATGCCGGTACCGCGCCAGGAGTTCCTCGGTGTTGGCCCTTTTTTCCTGGGAAAAATCCGAGGAGACGCCGACGATGAAAATGAAGAACGGAAAGATGAGGTCGGCGAAGTTGCAGCCATTCCATTCGGCATGGGTCAGCCGTAGGACGCGGAGGCTGTCGCTCCAAGAGGTCAGGTTGTTGACCAGGATCATCGCGGCGATGGTCATCCCGCGAAAGATATCCAAGGATAATAGCCGCTCAGGAACCTGGGCCTTCATATCTGCTTACCGGAACTGGCGGGCTTTCTGACACCGGGCGCCGGGTCGCCCGCCGGCCGCGGCGAAGTTACCGGGCGTTATGCCGCGGGGGCTCGGGAGAGCAGGCTAAGAGAGGGAGAGGGCGGTGGAGAAAGTTCTATTAAATTATATAAGTATCGGCCGGCATTTGTCCAGGAGGCGGTCAGTCTCTATTCCCCGCCGCCGCTACTGAAACCGCCCTTGGGATAGATGTTACGGGGGTTCCAAAACATCCAACCGCTGGAGCCGAATTTATCCGCCGCCTCGATCTGAGTCTGAATCCGCTCCTCCCCGAAGTCGCCGCCATGGAAGGCATAGTCGTGAAAGGCCTGCAGCCAGGGGCGGAAGCGCAGGGGCGAAACTTCGGTGCGCTCTTGGGCCCGCTTCAGCGACAGGTAAACGATTTCATAAGGATGCTGGACCGGATTGCGATAGTTGGGAATCCCCGCTTGATAGCCGGAGGGATAGAGCATGGGGCAGACCACGTCCACCGCATTGAGGACATCGCCGACCTGCTGCCCGATGCCGGTATCGTCCAGGTTCCACATGACGTAACCGAAGATATCGGCGGCCACCATGACGTTGTAAGGGGCCAGGGCCTCATGGGCCGCCTTCAGGAAGCCGGTGACGGCCCGGGTACGGTTTGCCAGGGTGTTCGGCTGGGTAAAGGCCACTGCCTTGTTGTCGGGGCAGCGGACATAATCGAACTGGATCTCGTCGAAACCCTGCTCCGCGGCGATTTTGGCGATGGCGATGTTGTAATTCCAAACCTCTTTATTGAAGGGATCGGTCCAGCGCAGCTTCTCCCGGTCGCGGAACACTCCGCCGCCCTTGGTCTTGACGGCCCACTGGGGCCTGGCGGCGGCCAGGGGATCGTCCTTGAAGACCACGATGCGGGCGATGAGATAGAGGCCTTGCTCCTTGAGGCTCGCCAGCATGCCTTTATAATCCTTGAAGAGGATGGTCTTCTGGGCCCCGGCCTCTTCGGCCAGGGGCAGGTCCACCTTGAAGGGGATGAAACCCCGATCGCCCTTGACGTCCAGGACCAGGGCGTTCATCCGGTTCTTCTCAATGGTTTCCAGGGCGTCCTCACGCAGACTCTTGCTGGCGGTGCCGTAGACCGTGAGATATAGCGCTTTCACCCTGAAGGGGGTAAGGGGGATCTCCGGGGCGGGGCCGGTCAGTTCCGAGGTGGACAGTTCTCGCCGGGCATAACCCGGAGCTCGCAGTTTCAGGGTCTCGCCGCTGCCCTCCAGGCGAAAGCCGCCGTCCGTGCTGGTGCGGACCACCTCCGCACCCAGGGTGGCCAGAGCGCCTTCAACCGGCTCCTTGGTCTGGGCGTTTACCACCTTGCCGATATAGGCGGCCTGGGCCGTGACCGCCGGGAGCACGGCCCCCAGCAGGATTAGCAAGCCGATGGTCAGTCTCTTCATCTTTTCCCTTTGCGCCTGTCCACTCTATCATGCCGAACAAGCCTAATTTTTCTAAAAAGCTGCCATAAGGCAGGTGAGCCGCAGACCCTTGCAGACGACGCTCCATAGCTTCAGGCAGGGGCGGGCACCGTCATTCTACCCCGTTGGCTATCAGCTTTCAGCTAAGGCAAAGCCAAAGGCAAGGCCAAAGGGCAAAAGGAAACGTCAAATAGACCATTAACCAGGTCTTGCTTTTAGCTTTTAGCTGATAGCTGACAGCTTCTTTACCGGCCTCACTCCGTTAAAACGACATGGTCTTATGCGTTCCTTTTCGTTCCGCGGCCCGGCCGCTGACGATGGCGTCAAAACCCTTGACGCCGTCGCCGTTGACCATCAGGTAGCGGGGCTGCTCCATGATCTTCTCGGACTTTGAGGCATTCCGGCGATCGATGCTGAAGGCCGCCACGTACCCGGCCTTCTGGGCCTCCGCTTCCAGATAGTCGTCATAGATGCCGAAGGGCCAGGCCAGCAGGTCTATATTGGTGCCGAGGCGATTGTCCAAAACCTTCTTGGACTTAACGAGCTGAGTCTCCACCAGCTTCTGGTATTCGGCTGGCTTGAGCTTTTTCTTTTCCCGCTTGAAATTGGGGTGCCAGAAGGTATGGCCCTGCACATCGAAGAGGCCGGTCTGCTGCATTTCTTTCACCTGCTCATAGGTCAGGGCATAGGAAGCATTAGACAGGCAAGACGGGTAGAGAAACAGGGTCACGGGAATATTATACTTCCGGACGATGGGCAGCATCTCGGTATAGACCGACTTGTGGCCGTCATCCGCGGTGATCACTACCGATTTGGGGGCCGGCGCCGGGCCCTTGCCCAGGAGATAATTAACCAGGGTCCGCAGCGGAATGACGGTATAGCCGTTGTCCTTGAGCCACTGCATCTGCGCTTCAAACACCCGGGTGGTTACGGTCATGCCGTCGGGCACCGTCGGACCGAACCGGTGATAGGCCAGGATGGGCACACTGACTTCATCAGCCGCCGCCCCGGCCCCGCCGCTGAGGCCCAGGGCCAGCAAAATGATGCCAAGCAACGGAAGGATGCGAAGGGTCATCTTCATCATGCAAGTCTCCATTAACCTTTAGTCAAGGGAGGCGGTTTGGCTGGTTTGCCGCCGCCAGGCCGATGAGCCTGGCCCGCACTGTTGGGGTGTAGGGCTCGGCTAGCCTTTCTACTTTGATAACCAGACGTTTCTCTAGCAGGTTGTTGAAAAACTCCCATAATTGAGAATTTGTCATTCTGAGCGAAGCGAAGAATCTAGTCATATTAATAAGTTCTAGATCCTTCACTTCGTTCAGGATGACATAAAAACCCGTTTTTCAACAATCTTCTAGCAACTGCGGGAGCACGACCTGCACCGGCAAATGCAGGGGCGGGTTGCAAACCCGCCCCGCCGATGGCTAATTGGCTTAATTTTTAAATATCGGCATATTCTTCCCACAAGTCAACCTCTAATTCCCCGGCGCGGGAAATTAATCTCCGGCTCTAATTCTGGATAAACATTTTTTTTGACGGGTGTGAAAAAATCATCTAACATGTTCACTAAGGAGCAAGGCGTTAAACGGTCAATTCTTGATTAATTAATTCCCCGCCAACCATCTTCTTGCCGGAACCAAACAGATGAGGTAGACATGCGCATTTCCCGCAGGACTTTTATTAAGGGTTTGGGGAGCGGGCTTACCGCCCTGGGCCTCTCGGACGTCATCTTGTGGCGCCCCGGGTGGGCCGGATTGGTGGCGCCCGCCAAAATCACCACGGCCACCGTCACTACTTCCATCTGTCCCTATTGCGGGGTGGGCTGCGGCCTGGTGGCTTACACCAAGAACGGCAAGCTGGTGGATGTGGAAGGCGACGCGGACCATCCCATCAACCAGGGGACCCTGTGCAGCAAAGGGCAGGCGGTCTTCGAAGTGGTCACCAGCCCCCGTCGTTTGCAGAAGGTGCGCTATCGGGCCCCGGGCAGCGACCGCTGGGAGGAAAAGGACCTGGATTGGGCCATGCAGACCCTGGCGCAGCGGGTCAAGGCGACCCGGGACGCCGGCTTCATCGCCAAGTCCAACGGGGTGACGGTGAACCGCACCGAGGCCCTGGCCTCCATCGGCGGGGCCGCCCTTAATAACGAGGAGTGTTATCTCCTGGCCAAGTTGACCCGGGCCCTGGGGATCGTCTATCTGGAGCACCAGGCCCGCCTCTGACACTCCTCCACGGTGGCCTCGTTGGGGCCCACCTTTGGCCGGGGCGCCATGACCAATCACTGGAACGACCTGGCCAACAGTGATTGCCTGATGATCATCGGCTGTAATCCCGCCGAGAACCATCCCATTAGCTTCAAGTGGATCACCAAGGCCCAGGAACGGGGGGCCAAACTCATCGTGGTGGATCCCCGCTTCACCCGCTCCGCCGCCAAGGCCGACCTGTATGTGCGCCTGCGGCCCGGCACGGACATCGCCTTGATGGGCGGCCTCATCAATTACATCCTGGAAAATAACCTGTTCCATAAGGATTATGTGGTCAACTATACCGATGCCGCCTTTCTGGTTAACAAGGACTTTGCCTTTCACGACGGCCTGTTTTCCGGTTACCAAAAAGAGAAACACGCCTATGATACCGCCACCTGGGATTATGTGACCGGCGGCGAGGGAAAGCCGGCCACCGACCCCAGCTTGAACTCACCCAACTGCGTCTTTCAGCTCCTGAAGGCCCATTTCGCCCGCTATACCCCGGGGATGGTGGAGGCAGCTACCGGGGTACCCCGCGAACAGTTTCTGAAGCTGGCGGCGACTTACACGGCGACCGGCCAGCCCGGGAAATCCGGCGCCCTCCTCTACGCCATGGGGGGCACCCAGCACTCCACCGGAGTACAGATCATCCGGGGGTATTGCATCCTCCAGCTGCTCCTGGGCAACATGGGGATCCCCGGGGGCGGCATCAACGCCCTGCGAGGGGAGAATAACGTCCAGGGCTCCACGGACATGGGCCTGCTCTTCAACCTGCTCCCCGGCTACCTGGGCGCCCCCATGGAAGCGGCCCATCCCACCCTGAAGGATTATCTGGACAAAGAGACCCCCAAGGCCAGCTTCTGGATTGACAAACCCAAGTTCCTGGTGAGCCTCTTCAAGGCCTACTGGGGCGAGGCGGCCCAAAAAGCGAACGACTTTGCCTACGATTACTTCCCCAAGGCCGGCAAAGGCTTTCAGGGAGCCGGTTACTCCTGGATTCCGCTGTTCGAGGCCATGGGCGCCGGCACCATCAAAGGGCTGCTGTGCTGGGGCATGAACCCGGCGGTGAGCTCTGCCAACCTCAACCAGACCTACCAGGCTCTGGCCCGGCTGGAATGGCTGGCGGCCTTCGACCTCTGGGAGACGGACACCTCGGTCTTCTGGAAACGGCCCGGGGTCGATCCCAAAACCGTCAAAACCGAGGTCTTCCTGTTCCCGGCGGTCGACGCCCTGGAGAAGGAAGGCGGCGTCACCAATAGCGGCCGTTGGATCCAGTGGCGCTACCAGGCGGTAAAGCCCCGCGGCGACGGCCACAGCGACCTGTGGTACGCCAATCGTCTGGGTCTGGAGTTGAAAAAGCTCTATCAGGAAGACCCCAAGGCAGTCTTCCCGGACCCCATCGTCAAGTTAAACTGGGGCTACGGGGACGACCCCGACGTCCATCTGGTGGCCAAAGAGATCAACGGTTACACCGTGGCGGATAAAAAGCAGGTGCCCAACTTCCTGGGCCTGAAAGACGACGGCGCCACCGCCTGCGGCTGCTGGATCTTCTCCGGCTTTTACCCCGGCCCGGACAAGAAGGACAACAAGGCGGCGGCCCGGGTCCCCAAGGACCCCAGCGGCCTGGGGCTTTACCCCGGCTGGTCCTTCGCCTGGCCGGTGAACCGGCGCATCCTCTACAACCGCTGTTCCGCCGATCCCCAGGGCCAGCCCTGGAACAAGGACAGGACCCTGGTGCGCTGGGATGCGGCGGCCAACGCCTGGAATAATTCCGATGTGCCGGATTTCAAGTGGATCGACCCGGCCACCAAGGTCCAGGTGCCTCCGGAGGAATCGGCCAAGGTCCCCTACCTCATGTTACCCGACGGGAAGGCGCGCCTCTTTGTTCCCAAGGGACTGTGCAAGGACGGGCCCTTCCCGGAACACTACGAGGCCCTGGAATGTCCCTTCCACAACCCCTTGTCGCCGCAACAGTCCAATCCCGTGGTGCGCCTCTGGAAATCGCAACTGGACTTACTCGCCGACATCTGCGACCCCAGGTTCCCCATTATCGCCACCACCTTCCGGGTCACCGAGCACTGGCAGGCCGGAGCCATGTCCCGGAACCTCACCTGGCAGTCGGAGTTGATGCCGGAGATGTTCGTGGAAATCAGCCCCAGCCTGGCCGCGGCCAAGGGAGTCAAGGCGGGTGATTGGGTCAAGGTGAAGAATATCCGCGGCGAAGTGCTGGCCCGGGCCAACGTCACCCACCGGGTGGCGCCCTTCTGCTGCGGCGTCAAAGGGGAGCAAGGCACCGTGGAAATGGTGGCCCTGCCCTGGCACTTCGGCTTTGCCGGCTATATTACCGGCGGGCCTGACCAGCGCCAAAATTACGCGGCCAATCAATTGGCCCCCCAGGTAGGGGACGCCAACACCATGATCCCGGAATACAAGGTATTCCTGGTGGACCTGGAAAAGGCCTAGGCGAGCCGGCCTAAAGGGGAACGGTTATGAGCAAAGCCATCTTGATCGATACCACCAAGTGTATCGGCTGCCGGGCCTGCCAGGTGGCCTGCAAGAGCTGGAACGACCTGAAAGGCGGCAAGGCTACCTTCAGCGAAACCTGGTCCAACCCGCGATTTCTGAGCAGCAACCAATACACCCGGATCGTCTTCCGGGAAATTCCCCGCTCCGATGGGCGGCTGGAATGGTATTTCATCTCCCGGCGCTGTATGCACTGCCTCGATCCCGCCTGCGTCAGCGCCTGTCCGGTGGCCGCCCTGGTGAAGCTGCCCTCCGGGCCGGTGGTCTATGACGACGAGAGGTGCATCGGCTGCCGCTACTGCATGATGGCCTGTCCCTTCCAGATTCCCAAGTTTCAGTGGGAGTCGGCGGTGCCCCTGGTGCGCAAATGCACCTTCTGCGCCGACCGGCAAGCCATGGGCCTGGCTCCCGCCTGCTCTACCACCTGCCCCACCGGCACCCTGTTGTTCGGGGAGCGGGCCGAACTCCTGACGGAAGCCCACCGGCGCCTCGGTCTGGAGCCGAAAAAATATTATCCCCAGGTCTATGGCGAGAAGATAGCCGGCGGCACCTCCAAGCTCTATCTCACCACCCTCTCTTTTGAAGAACTGGGCCTGACTCAGGTGGGCTTCCGCACCGATCTGGGGGACGCTCCCCAAGGCCTCCGCGGCCGGGAATGGATGTCCAAGGTGCCCCTGCTGGCCGTGGCCGTGGGTGGACTGGCGGTGGGCCTCCATTATTTCAACCATCGCCGGGCGGCCATCGAGGCCAAAGAGACCAAGGAGGATTAAGCCATGCCCGGAAAAATCGAAAAATGGTATCCCGGTGAAGGAAAGTTGACCACCGGGAAAGCCGTCCTCTACATCCTCCTGGTGCTGGGTCTGATCGCCGCTTGCGCCCGGATGTTTTTGGGGCTGGGGGCCACCACCAACCTGAATGACGCCTACCCCTGGGGCCTTTGGATCAGTTTCGACGTCCTGGCGGGGGTGGCCCTGGCCGCCGGCGGCTTCACCATGACCGCCGCCATCTATATCTTCAACCTGAAAAAGTTCGAGCCCCTGCTGCGGCCCGCCAAGCTCTCGGCCTTCGTGGGCTACCTGGTGTTTGTGGTGGGGCTCTTCTTCGACCTGGGCCGGCCCTGGCGCATCTGGCACCCCATGGTGATGTGGAACCCTCACTCGGTCCTCTTCGAGGTTTCCTGGTGCGTCATGCTCTACACCACGGTGCTGGCTATCGAATTGTTCATCATCGGCCTGGAGCGCTACGGCCAGGAGAGCTGGATCAAGTTTTTCCGCCAGATCTACCTGTTACTGGTGGTGGCCGGGGTCATGCTCTCCACCTTGCACCAGTCCTCCCTGGGAGCCATGTTCCTGCTGATGCCCCAGAAGATGAGCGACCTGTGGGCCACCCAGGCCCTGGGACCCCTCTTCTTCGCCAGCGCGGTCATCGGCGGCATGAGCGTCATTACCCTGGAGAGCCTTATCGCCTCCCGGGTCTACCGGCGGCCGCCGGAAATCGGCATCCTCTCGGACCTGGGCAAGGGGCTGGGAATCGCCCTGCTGATCTACTTTGCCATGAAGGTCACGGACCTCTACGCCCGGGGGACCACGGTCTGGGTTTGGGATAAACCCCATTTCTTCTTCTTCGTGGAGATCTTCGGCACCGTGGTCTTGCCGGCCCTGCTCTTGAGCTTCCCGGAGATACGCCGGACCGAGAAGGGGCTTTACTGGACCGCGGGCCTGGCGGCCTTCGGGGTGGTGCTGAACCGCTTCAACGTCAGCCTCACCGGCTATATCGGCTACCGGCAGTTCGGCTACTTCCCCTCGGCGGTGGAGATTATCATCACCGCGGCCCTGGTGGCCATGGCTATCCTGATTTTCGACCTGGGCATGAGGTACCTGCCGATCCATCCGGTTGGGGAAGGAGCTTTGGGGAAAGAGGCCGGCGGCTCGCCTTAACGTCCAAAATAATTGAAGGTTCTCCCAGAATCTTCTCTCACCCAAGTCTTTTTTTATCCAGCCGGGGAAGCCGGAACCAGGGGTTTCGCCTTCCCCGGCGCCATCTGGGGCCCCTCCCGGCGGGTGTCGTCTGGTAGGGCAAGGCCGACGTGAAACTCATTCTGGCCTACCAGCTCCGGGCCACTAAAAACCTGCGACTGGTCCCTCAAGTCGCAGCAAAGACCCTCCAGCAAGGCCTCCGCAAGCGGGTGAGCCTGCCTGAAAACAAGTTCCATCCGACATGCTCGCCACGCAGCCGCCCTATAGTGACATCCAATGACCTTTTTGTCACACTTTGGCAAAATGGGGACGAAACCTGTCCTTGACAGCCGCCGGAGGAATGCCTATTCAAAAACCTTCTCATGTTCTTAAGCTCAAGATGAGAAGTCGCCAAGACCATTTTTGACTGCGGTGGCCGAGGTTGACGCAAAATCTCTTAGGCTGCACGCGGCGCGAGAGAGAAAAACGGAGGAGGCAAAGTGAGTGACATTCGCAAGGAAACGGATAGCCTCGGCGAAGTCGAGGTTCCTGCCGACAAGCTCTGGGGCGCCCAGACTCAGCGCTCGCTCGAGCACTTCAGTATTGGCAAGGACCTGATCCCGCGTGAGATGATCATCTCGTACGCCATTCTGAAGAAAGCCGCCGCCATCGCCAATCATGCCGACCAGTGGCTTGCCGACGAGCCCTACAAGCTGATCGTTCAGGTCTGTGACGAGATCCTCGCCGGCCAGCATCACGACATGTTCCCGCTGCACGTGTGGATGACAGGCAGCGGCACGCAGTTCAACATGAACGTGAACGAAGTGATCTCCAACCGTTGCTGCCAGCTCGCCGGCACGCCGCTCGGGAGCAAGACGCCGGTTCACCCCAATGACCACGTCAACATGGCGCAGTCGGCCAACGACTCGTTTCCCTCCGCCATGTACATCGCGGCGGCGGTTAATGTGAAGCAGCGGCTGATTCCAGCCGTGAAGGCGCTGCACGACGCGATGGCGGCGAAGGCCATGGAGTGGAGAGACATCATTAAGATCGGCCGGACCCATATGCAGGACGCTACGCCCCTGACGCTCGGGCAGGAATGGTCGGGCTATGCGGGGATGCTCGCGGACGATCTCGAGCGGCTGGACGATGCGCTCAGGAGCGTTTACCGCCTGGCGCTCGGCGGCACGGTGGTGGGCACCGGCATCAACTCGGCGCCCGGTTTCGCCGAATCGTCCGCCGCGGAGATCGCCAAGCTCACGGGTCTGCCCTTTGTTACCGCGCCGAACAAGTTCACGGTGCAGGGTGCCCACGACGCCCTGGTGCAGCTTTCCGGCACGATGCGCACGCTGGCCGTGTCACTCTACAAAATCGCCAACGACATCCGGCTGATGTCTTGCGGCCCGCGGGCCGGCTTCGCCGAGCTGGTGATCCCGGAGAACGAGCCGGGCTCCTCGATCATGCCGGGCAAGGTGAACCCGACCCAGGCCGAGGCACTGACGATGATTGCCGTGCAGGTGATGGCAAACGACGTGGCGGTGGGCTTCGGCGGCGGCAGCGGCTATCTTGAGATGAACGTCTACAAGCCGCTGATCATCTTCAATATCATGCACTCGATCACGATCATGACGGACGGGTGCACAAATTTCCGCAAGTTCCTGGTCGAAGGGACGAAGCCGAATCTGAAGAAGATCAAGGAGTACGTGGACCGCTCTCTGATGCTTGTGACGGCGCTCTCGCCGGTCATTGGCTACGACAGGGCGTCGAAGATCGCGCACTACGCGATGGACAACGACCTTACGCTGAAGGACGCCGCGCTGAAACTCGGCTTCGTGACGGAGGCCGAGTTCGACCGCATCGTCGATCCAGCCAAGATGATCGCGCCATACATCGCCACCGGCAAGTAACTCAGGCCCAATCGCAACCTTGACCTCACATCACCTGACGGAAAGGATATCCCAATGACTATCACTCCCAAGCGCGGTATTCAACGGCTCCAGCAACGGCCGCGCGGGTGGCGAAGGTCGTCTTTGATTCGGGTCTGGCCCGTGTCGATCGTCCGGCCGACATGGTGGCGTTCATTCGCCAGCATGTTTACAAGCCCGCGTACAAGAAGCTCGTCTGAGTGAAGGCTCTCGGCATAGGAGTTATGGCGGTCGGCGGCTGGACTGGTGCAGCCGACTGGCGAGATGCGGTAGCGCCTAACCAGGCGCTACCGTAGACGGCGGGAGCATGACGGCCTTCCCGGGTTCGAAGCTCACTCGGCCCCCGCCGCCGCTTCAATCTTGTAACATACTTACCCCCTTCCATTCCTAATAATTTTCAATTTGCAGCTATGATGAGCATAACAGCACACCAAAAGCCGGATGGCAAAGTGCGGAGATATAGAGCAGATAACGCCACTTCGGCTTCCCGCAGCTTCCCGATGATTTGCTCCGGCGTATAACGCTTCCTGCTCATCTTCCTGCCTCCCTTCGATCCACCACTCTAACATAACGTGTGGATCAGTTTTTGGCGTAGGTCAGGTGCAAGCGATCAGCAGCCGCTGACGCTCACAATGATATAACACCGCAACGGCAGGGCGGCGCAGTGTAAGTCAATCGCCCTTGATGGCGCCAGTCATCCCCTGATTCGCATAGTAGCGGAACGCGCCCGGGTGGTATGGCAGGAACGTGTTGTGGACGAAGTTGGCCGGAACCGTTTCTGCGGCGGCAGGATGGGCCTCCACCAGCTCTTGGTGGTTGGCGAAGACCGCGTCGACAATGGCGTAGATGAGATCGTCAGGCAGGTTCTTGTTGGCGACGGCAAAATTGTACAGACCGACGCTCGCGTAGCCCTTCTTCAATGACGGGTAGACCCCCGCCGGGATGGTGGAGGGGGTCAGCTCAGGCATCGCCAACCGCAAGGCGAGAATTTCCTCTCGGGAGGGCTCAACGAATTTGATCTTTTTCTTCGCCTCCAACGCGGAGATAGCCGGTAAGGGTGCGCCAGCCGCCACCGCCAGTACGTCGAGCTTTCCGTCCGAAAGCTCCGCGGCGAGTCCCTCGTAGGTGCCGTAGGTCAACGCAGCGTCGATTTTTAGCGTCTTCAGAAACATCGGAATATAGGTACCGGATGTACCTCCCTGCGGGCCAACGCCGATCCTCTTCCCGGCCATGTCGGCAAGAGAGCGAATGCCGGAATCCTTCAACGCAACGAAGTGGAATGGCGTGTCGTACATTGGAAAAAGCGCACGCATCGACCGGTACTGTTTGCCGTTCGTCCACTCCGCAGTGCCATTCCACGCCTGCAGGGCGGCACCAACCGTGACCAAGCCAAGCTGCGCGTCACCAGCCTCGAGCATTTGGATATTCTGATTGGGGCCTTCGGTGGTCCGTTCCGCCACCGGCAAGCCGAGGGCGCGCGTCAGGATTTTCGCCAACGCTGCGCCGTAGACATGGTATGTGCCGCCCGGTGACCCCGTCACAACTGTCAGGGTTGCCGGCCAGTTGGGGTCGGCCGATAAAACAGGCGTTGCCAACGCGACGAAAGCTGCCATGGCGATCGCCAAGATGCCGAAAATACGTGCTTTCATAGGTCCATCTCCCCCCGGTATTCGCTGGTTGCTGATGACAGACCCGCGTCGTTCCGGTTGCCAGGGCCCCGCCGGCCTGCCGTGTCGCGCCGGCGGCGGCCCCGCAGAGGGCCGGTCAGTTTCACTATCTGGCGACGTCCGCCAGGGGCAGCAAATCCTCATCATAGTCACCGGCCAACACTCTCGCCGCCTTTTCGGCGTTGAACGCCCGCTCCCACTTGGAGACGACGATGGTGGCGACGCCGTTGCCGATGAGATTGGTGATGGCGCGCGCCTCCGACATGAAACGGTCGACGCCAAGCAGCAGCGTTAATCCGGCCACCGGTACCTTACCGACCGATGACAGTGTTGCCGCCAGGGTGATGAAGCCGCCACCGGTCACCGCCGCTGCGCCCTTCGAGGTCAGCAATAGCACCGTAAGAATCGTTATTTGATCGCCCAGCGTCAAAGGTACGTTGGTCGCCTGGGCAATGAAGATCGCCGCCATCGTCAGGTAGATCGAGGTGCCATCGAGATTGAACGAGTAGCCGGTGGGTATCACCAGACCGACCACCGACCGATCGCAACCGAGGCGCTCCAGCTTTTCCATCATCCGCGGCAGCACGGCTTCGGACGACGACGTGCCGAGCACGATAAAGATCTCTTCACTGATGTAAACAAGGAATCGCCACAGGCTGAAGCCCGCGAGCCGGGCCACCAGCCCGAGGACAACGAAGACGAAGAGGAAGCAGGTGAGGTAGACCCCGGCCATCAGTTTGCCAAGGGACAACAGAGTTCCGAGCCCATACTTACCGATGGTGAAGGCCATCGCCGCGCCGGCACCGATCGGAGCGAGCTGCATGATCATCTCGATGATCCGGAACAAGACGTGACCGGCTTCGTCGATAAACTTAAGGAGCGCCTCTCCGCGCGCGCCGACCCAATTCAGCGCAATCCCGAAGAAAATGGCAAACAGCAGCACCTGCAGGATCTCGCCCTTGGCGAACGCGTCGACCACCGTGCTGGGAATGATGTTCATCAGGAACTCTTCGGTGGTGTGGATCTGCGCCGCCGTCGCGTAGCTGGCGATCGCCCTGGTATCGAGTGTGGCCGGATCGACGTTCATGCCGGCTCCCGGCCGCAGCACATTGACGACGACGAGACCGATGATTAGCGCAATCGTCGACATCGCCTCAAAATAAATCAGGGCCTTGATGCCAACGCGGCCGACATCTCTCATGTGCCCCATCTTGGCGATACCAACAACAACGGTGCAGAAGATGATCGGGGCGATCATCATCTTGATCAGTTTGATAAACGCGTCGCCCAGAGGCTTCAGCGCCTGCGCCGTTCCGGGGAACAGGACCCCGACCACCACGCCAATGGCGATGCCGCAGATGACCCGGAAATAGAGCGTGCGATAAAACCCATGTTTTTGCCCGGACATTTATTTCTCCTTTGAGGGATGCGCGTCAGGGTTTTCAAATTGTTCTACCAATTTACCGCTCATAGACCGGCAACTATCTCCTTCACTTCAGCCTCGGTGAAGGCTCGCATAGTCTCGGGGGTAACGTTCCCATGCGAACCGAGGGAAAGGGCCAACTTTGTCTGCATCAGAAATTGCTGCTTGGCGTCCATTTTGGGGAATTATTCCGAGATGCTGCGGCAACATTGGCTGACCCTGCCCTAAATCTAACTTGCGACCTTCTTCCTTGAGTTTAGTCCCAACTTCAAACCGATTATCGAAGGGAAACCCTATTCTTGGCCCGAGTAAAATCTCCCAAACGATCCTCTTCTCGAAGCCAATTCTTCTCGTAGAAACCACGATAGCAAAATGCTTTGTAAAAATCCAAATTAATCCGCCAACCTCACCATACAGCAGGTTATGGGAAATTAGTGATTTGCGTCCGGAGAAGACATTTTGGCTAAAAGGCAGTAGTAATCTCGATGTTCCAGTTTCCAACTCAAACCTAGGCCAGAGGTGTTGGACCTGGCGGAGCCGACACCGGAGGCAACAGGCATACCGCAATCAGCACAGGATCTCCGTCGCCCTTCTCCTAGCCGATCCTGCCCGCCGGGAGCACCGGCAACCTGAGATGCGCCCCCAGACCTTCTCCCGAAAGATAAATCTACGGCGCTGAGGACCACTCACAGACCCACCACAGCCCGCAAAGGGCCCACCCAAGGGAAAAGGGTATAGGGCCGGCTGTAAAATGCTTAAATCGCCCGCAGGAAGGCCCCGCCAGCCGGCTATATTTTGCTCATAAAATTTTCAGGGGCTGTGCCCCATAACTGGGGGAGCTGAAAAAAGAAATTATGAAAAATTTGGCGGACAAGGCATTGACTACGGGTGGGCGGTAGGAGTCCCACCGCGGGTTTTGGTCTTGGGGCCGAAAATCTATAGGACTGGCGGCGGCGCCGGTGGCGGGACCGCGGCGAGCGGTTGCTGCATGGTGGACGCCCGGGGCCCGGGGCCGGTCATGGCCGTAGCTGGCCAAAGGAGATGAACCTATCACCCAGGGCCGTTGACGCCGAGTGTACCCCTGCGCTCTGGGCGCGATAACCGAGGAAACTTCACCCCCTGATCAACGTCAATTATTTTTTCACCGGGAATTTTAATTGTCGCTGATCACCCCCCATGGGCGTGGGGGCAAGAGGAAGCCAATAAAAGACCGAGAAAGCGGAGGGGCCGGCCAAATAAAGAGCACATATATTCTGAATATGGGAAATTTTTAGATCCATGATAAGTTTCGGACCATAGCAGCTAGCCGCTTCTCAGACATGGATGCGCATTCTCTGGCTATCAGTAAAGGCGATCCGCAGTCCGCATACTTCGGAAATCCTGAGACCAGGCGCATAAGCGGTGGCAATGATGGGTTTGTACTTTACCGAAAGGATGGCCTCAAAGACCCGGAGAACTTCTTCCGGACTGAGAATGACCGGGAGGGTCTTAGGGCGTTTGGGATGGGAAATCCCCTTTACGGCCTCAGGTCGTTTGAGGGTGATGTTGTAGAGGAACTTGAGGGCGTTGACGTGCATGCCCAGCGTGGCCGGGGAGGCTTTGCGATCCCGGACCAGATGGAGGAGAAAGCCCCGAATCTCCTGCTCCCCCATCTTAGTTAATCCGAAATCATCCCGGCTGATCCGGCTTAATACATAGCCTTGCCCTACTGCGCACATATTGAGGATACCAATGGTTGAGCCATAAGCCTAACCCGATCAAGCCCAAGGACACCGCCTGATAGCCCATCCCTCCTGCCCACCAGCCATAGGTTTTCGCCACGCTCATCCCTGTGGCTATTAGAAATATCACCCCCCAGATCACCGAGAGGATCCGGCAGCTCCGGTAAAAGACCGGGGCTGCCTGCCGCTCCGGGGGCACTGTCTCCCGGGCATATTGCAGGACAAAAGGTTTGCCCATGAAGATGGACAACCAGGCAATGGCCGCCAGGGCCCCTTGGGACAGAATGTCCAGGTTGTTGATTACCCACAGGTTTCCACAAAGCACCACCATGACCAGATTGCCGCCGAAAAAGAGCAGCGAGCCCCAGGTTAGAATGAACCCTTTGGCCAGCTGTTTGTAGCCCATGACCAGCACCAGGGCCAGGGCGACGATGATGGCTGCGTTCAACCGCCACAGGGACGGCCCGGCAATAACGCCAAAAGCGATCCAGGGCAAGAATCCCAGCAGGATGGTTAATGTCTCTTTCATTTTTATGAGTATAAAATGAGCTTAAGGTTTAAGTCATTTGAGGAGAGCAGCGACTCCCCATCCCCAAGCCGCCGGTCAGCAGCCCTGTCCTGGCGGCTTGCCGGTCAGACCGAACTTGAGCATGGTTTCGCTCCAGTAGTGGTTGGCTTCGTTCCTGAAATCCTCCGGCCCGCCTGGAAAAAGGTCTCGTTGTAATCCCGCCTGCACCTCCGGCGTAATCCGTCCCTGGCGGATGAGCTGCTCCCCAGCCTGGCGCACCAAGTTATAATACCAGACGAACGTCTCCTGATATTGTTCATGGCTCAAGCTCTCACCCGCGGGCCGCAGGATTTTCCCCAGGTAACGCCAGCCCAGCTTTTGGGCGAAAAACTGGAAATATTGCACCAGCGGCGCAAAATGGTCGAATTCCGGAAAGCCGCAAGGGGAGACCAGCAGCATGGTCCGGTCCCGGGGGTAGCGGTCCGGGTGGCCGCTCTTACCCGGATGGTCGGGATCTTCCACCAGCCATGGTTCGAAGGAGGGCAGGGTGCGGTCAATGAAGTTCTTCATCAGACCGGACACGTTATAGTGGTAAAGCGGAGTTCCGAAGACCAGCATGTCGGCCTGCACAAACCTTTCCAAGACCGCGGCCATGTCATCTTTCTGCACACATTTTCCGGGGGTCTTAACCCAGCAAAGGAAGCAGCCCAGACAAGGTTTGATCTGCAAATGGCCCAGATGCACCAATTCAGTGGTGGCGCCAGCGGCGCGCATGCCCTCCAACAGCGGGCCCAGGATATGATAGGTGCTGCTCTTTTCATTGCGGGGTGAGCCATTGATGGCCATTACGTGCATGAACATCTCCTGGGGTCAGGTTAGAATGGGTGTCAGAATGCCCTTGTGGCCGACATGATAGCATAAATTTCCCTGAGAAAACAAATTAAGGACCATCGAGATCGCCTGGGCCTGGCTGCGGTTTCAACCACGAAGCAAGCTGACTCGATAGTTCCTGGAACGGTTTGCCGATGGCGGGAGCCGCATGCGACCCATCGGCATCGTGGCCCTGGCCCGGCGGCTACTCATCGATCTGTGGCGTTCCCTGGAGTACGGGGTGGTCCCCGAAGGAGCCCAGGTAAGAGCACTGGCAAGTTAACCCAGAATGCGGAGGGGCTGTAAGAGTTTTGGTTGGTGAACCAGCGGTACTGTTGGGTGCTCTTAGAGTCACCGTTTTCATAGGTTGGGCGCTTCAGCAATCGGTTCCCCCCAGCGCAACCCCGGGCATGCAGCATGCGTTGTCTGATAAGGTCCGGGCGCGGAATTGAGCCAGCCCATACTCTATCCCCAGGGCACAGAGGTTAACAGTGCCTGGATCGGCAACGGCACAGTCCAATGGACCCAGCTCAAGCCGGAGCACAACATATCGCAATGGCACATTATCAAGGCGCTGGCTGAGTTGCCCATGATCGACATGGCCCCGGTCACGATGTTCAAAGGTGTCCTCATTTTGAAACCAGCGCAGGCGCGTGTTCTTGAGTAATCCATCCGCCTGTGAGATGGGTATTCCCGGGCCGGGCGGGTGCCGTTCAGCCGCTTGGCGCACTTAACAAACGGAGCCTTATGCTTGGTCCGGGGGCTGCTTGCCCCATAGGAGGAAGGTATATGCAAGTTGAAGAGTACTTCCGTGGTAAAGGGTGCGTAGTTACCGGCGCCGCCTCGGGCATCGGTTTTGCCTTGACTGAAGCGCTACTGCAAGCGGGTGCGGTGGTCTTTATGGCTGACCGGAATGAGCCGACGCTCAGATCTGCGGTCGAACAACTTGGCGCCTTTGCCGGGCGGGTTCATTCTATGTCTGTGGACGTGACAAACCAGGAGCAGGTCCAGCACTTGCTTTACGAGGCGGCCTCGCGTCATGGCCGGCTCGACGTTCTTTTCAATAACGCCGGCATTGGCGGCACCTCACCTATCGACGCCATAACCCTGGAACATTGGCGCCGCATCATCGACATCAACCTCTGGGGTGTCATTTACGGAATTCATGCGGCCCTGCCGATCATGCGCCGCCAGGGCGGAGGCCACATCGTTAACACCGCGTCCATTGCCGGGCTTGTCCCACCGCCGTTCCAAGCTCTGTACTGCGCCACCAAGTATGCGGTGGTCGGCTTAAGCGAAAGCCTGCGCTTTGAGCTGGGGGACGAGGGCATCCATTTCTCCGTTGTGTGTCCCGGAAATGTCGCCACCCCCATCTTTGGAACAGTGAAGCCCCCTGAAGACGCCATATCCGCAGAGGAGGCTGCGAAGATCACCCTTGAGGGTGTCGCCAATAAACAGGGCATCATCGCCTTCCCCGAAAAATACCGGCAGATGTGGCGTCGGTACTGGAGTTCCCCTGAAGCCTTCGAGAGTGAACTGTGGGATACGGCCCGGCAGCGCCGTAGCGCTTTTCAATCAAAAGGATCGTATTACTAAGCCGACGGAAGTTCGTAGGCCATTTTTCAAGGGGTTACCCCCACCCTGTTCGCTTACGGCTGCCCCCTCTCATGGCAGGGGGAGGGGGTCAGGGGGGGAAGTCTGGAAGTGAAACCTATCGGCAACTGGAGCTGTTGAAAACCGGGGTATAAGGGGGCCAACGGAAAATGCAGCCGGTTGATGCTTACATCCGCACCCAAGGAATTAATTGCGCCGTGATCAACATGGTGCTCAACCCGGTGGTGGCATGGCTCGGCAACCGCCAGATGGACTTTATGCCGCTTTCGGGAGGAAACAGCATTGTCGTCGATACCGCGGTGACGTCCATCGTCCTGTCGCTGTTGGTGGCGCTGTTCACCGCCTCGGGGGTGCGTCAAGCGCTTCATAACGGCCGCGTCCAAGTCACCGACGGATCTCCCCGGGCGGGACGTCTGCTCTCGCACCTACCCAGGAAAGCCTGGGCTCTCGGACTGCTGCTTGGGCTTGGCATCGCCTGCGTCCTTACCCCGCTCGCTTTTGGGCTGTTCCATGCGCTTGGTTTTTCCGGACTTTCCTTCGCCGGGTTCGCGCTGTTCAAGGTCATTTACACCGGCCCGCTGGGGTTTATCGTCACGCGCTGGGTGATCCTGCGGCAATTAATGGGTTAATTGTTCAGACACCTCACGGGCCGCGAGTTGAATCTCAGCAATGCCAGTATGGCCTGAACAAGCTCAGGACCGGCGCCGATTAGCATTGTGTGCAAATCAATAGATTACGCCTGAATTGTTCCATCTGAAAATCAAGATATCTTGCGAGACTGTCGAAAAAGTCCCGATACAACGTTTTGTCTATCCCTACATGTAGTAAAATCAACTACTTATAAGTCATAATAAGCTGAATAATCCGGGCTTTTAGTGATTTTCGACAGTCACTGCCACTAATTGGACTTATCGGTGGAGTTGGGAAAATTGCAGATATGGTCTGGATAAGAGAGCCTTTCGGATCTGTGATAAGTTCTCAATTATGGCAGGTAGCAACTGCTTTACAAATAGACCAGAACAGTTGTTACCGCAAAGTAACAAACAGCATCCTCAGTCATGATTGGAACTTTTGGGGGCCTGAAGCGCCAGAGTGGCAGGTCAGTTTTAATTGACAAAATCTGTGGAAGGTTTTAAAGTAAACCCGATTTGGGCTACGCCGGTATCCCCTATGCCTTCGTCTGGGGTTAAGGGTCTTTCCTGCCAAGGTAACCCGGCTCTTGTGGGATAAGTACGATCCCGGTTGGGTCTGGACGCCTTTTGGCATCGCCGCCAGTTAGCCGCCTTTGCCATGTACGCCTTCATCCACTTTGCCAGGCGGTGGGAAGAGGTAACTGCCTGATAAGCCAGGCTGCTCTGCATATGAGCCTGAAAACTCTTCCCGGGGTGATTCCTTGGTTAACCTCATCCCGATATTCTAATTAACTGATATAGAAGCCTGGACTGCTTTAGCTACCGGCGAGCTCTTGGCAGCGCCGCATATTTAATTCAAAGGAGTACTTGGTTGACGTACCCGTGTTGTCGATTTTATATCCGGATATTTGTCCTCCTGCTGGCAACCGTCCTCGCAGTGTTGGTCGCCCGGGCAGGCTTTACGAGCGACAAGTTCAGCGAAGTGGAGGTAGCCCCAACCGCGCCAAACGACCCCGCCGCCCCGGCGGCTTCGGCTATCCCAGTTACCCCGGCAACTCCGCCGGCTTCAACCCCGCCGCCGACTCCCTCCGCGGCAAAGGCCACCGCTCCCGCCAACCCCGCCAAGACTGAGGCACCGCCGGTTGAAGTGAAAAAGGCGCCGGCCCCCGAAGTTGCGGCTCCCAAGGCCAATTACCTCGCCGGCGAGGACCCCGGGTATGCGAAACAGTGCGGCTGGCCGGTGGCATGTCCGCCGCCGCTGCCGGGTTCCATCTTGCCGCAGAAGCGCATTGTCGCCTACTACGGTAACCCGCTTTCCAAGCGGATGGGGGCGCTGGGTGAATGGCAGAAGGACGAAATGCTGCGGCGGTTGCAGGGTGAAGTAGCCAAATGGGGAAAGGCAGATCCGTCGTTGCCGGTGCAGCCCGCGCTGCACCTCATCGCGGTGGTGGCGCAGGGAGAACCGGGCAAGGCCGGCAAGTACCGGATGGTGATGCCGGACAAGGTCGTCAACGAAGTGTACGGCTGGGCCAAAGAGGCGAATGCCCTTCTCTTCCTCGACATTCAGACCGGCCATGACAACATCCGCACCATCCTGCCGCGCTTCGAGTGGATGCTGAAGAATCCGGACGTGCACCTGGGGATGGATCCGGAGTTTAACCTGATCAAGAGTGGTAGGAAGCCGGGGACCAAGATCGGCACCTATGACGCGGCGGACATCAACTATGCCTCCGGCTACCTGGAGGAACTGGTGAGAAAGTATAATCTGCCGCCCAAGGTGCTCATTGTGCACCGCTTCACCCGCAACATGGTCACCAATGCCAAGAGGATCGTGCTCCGGCCCGAGGTGCAGATCATCATGAACATGGACGGCTGGGGCCCCCCCTCGCTAAAAAGGGATTCGTATAAGGATTACATCGTTGCCGAGCCGGTGCAGTATGTTGGCTTCAAGCTCTTCTATCACAATGACATCAAGAAAGGCGACGCACTGATGACGCCCCAGGAGCTGCTAAGGCTGAACCCAAAGCCCCTTTACATCCAATACCAGTAATACCGCGCCGAAGGAGACGCCCAATGATCTTGCCTAGGAAAGATGTGGGCAAGTTAGCACCTATCTTGGCACAATAGACCCTTATCAGGCAGGCGGAAAAAATTGCGGATATGATCTGGATAGTATAAATGATTAACCGGGCCGGTGCGGTTCCCCGGCCCATTCTTATTGCCGTCGCAGACCCTAAAGGCCTCGACCGCCGCCTTAAAGGTGCCGGCCGGCTTGAACTTGACGCCCTGGCGCTCCGGGAGTATCTCGTCGCCCGGCCCCCTTGATGCAGGTTATCCACCAGCGGCGCAGCATCATGCCGGGGAAGGCGGAACCAGGGGTTTCGCCTTCCCCGGCGCCATCTGGGGCCCCTCCCGGCGTGTGTCGTCTGGTTGGGCAAGGCCGACGTGAAACTCATTCTGGCCTACCAGCTCCGGGCCAGTACCGAAATGATAACCGATCTCGAATAGTAGACAAGGGGATTCTCTCCAGCGCCTCCAAGGGGCGTTCGTGCTGTAAACCTGTACTTTACGCTCGTTTCAACGCCGTAAGCCGGAAACTGCGTTTGATTCGTGCTCTCTATTATCTATACATGCTCGATTCCCCCGTTTTTGTTCCTCGCCGCAAAAATTATTTTCAATTTGTGGGTTTGTCAAGGATACAATTCCCGATTTTTCTCTTGACAGCATGATCGTACAATGCTAACATTTTTTTGTTATTTCGGTTTTGGCAACGGAGTCGAAATCGACGCCCAGTGCGCATTTGTCAAGAAAATGAGTCGTTGCTTGCTCACTCTTAAGTGCCCAATCTCACCCCACCTGCAAGAGTGCCCGACTCGAGGCCGAATCAATCAGTGTAACACGCGCCAAGAAGTGTTAGCTAAGAAAGGCAGAAAAGGAGAATGTGATGGAAACCCTAACCTTCGAATGTGTCCAGAAGGTGGTTGCCGGAGCAGTTGCAAAGGCCAATGCCGACTTTCACCGGCCAATCTGCGTTTCGGTATGTGACGAAAGCGGGTTTCTGGTCGCCTTCGCCCGTATGGAAGGAGCGCCGTTACGGAGCATTTCAATTGCGCAGAACAAGGCGTTTACCGCCGTCCGTATGGGCGTGCCGACGGATAAGTTTCTGGCCCGGCTTCAGCAGGACCACTTGGAAGCCAGCTATTTTGGGGAACACCTAGTTCCACTCCCCGGCGGAAACCTGTTCAAGGCTTCGAATGGCAAGGTAATCGGTGCGATAGGAGTAAGTGGTCTCGCTGTGAACGAGGACCAGTCCATTACCGAAGCGCTCGCGGAGCTGGCAAATTCAGGAAAGCTTTAGCAAAACCAAACTAGCCGAGCCACACTTACCGGCACATTCTTACCACAAAGACAGGCAGGTACAACAAAGATGAGCAAAATCGGATTCATTGGCTTAGGAATCATGGGCAAGCCCATGAGCAAAAATCTGCTCAAGGCGGGACACCAACTCGTTATCTTCGATATCAATGAGGACGCAGCGGAAGAGCTGAAACAGGCCGGGGCGGAAGTTGGTATCTCGCCCAAGGATGTGGCCTCGAAAACTAACATCATCATCACCATGCTGCCCAATTCACCACAGGTGAAGGCGGTGGTTCTGGGCAAGGATGGTGTCATTGAAGGTGCGCAGAAGGGCTCTATCGTCGTAGACATGAGTTCGATCGCCCCCCTTGTCAGCCGGGAGGTATCTGAAGCGCTTGCCCAGAAGGGCATCCGGATGTTGGACGCGCCGGTGAGCGGCGGCCAGCCAAAGGCTATCGATGGCAGCCTTTCGATCATGGTCGGCGGGACGCAGGCGGATTTCGACGAAATACTGCCTATCTTCAAGGCGATGGGATCTTCGGCGGTGCTGACCGGAGATATCGGCGCCGGTAATGTCACCAAGCTGGCTAACCAGATCATCGTTGCCGTAAACATCGCTGCGGTGTCGGAAGCGCTGGTGCTGGCAACCAAGGCAGGCGTGGACCCGGAACTGGTCTACAAAGCGATCCGCGGAGGTCTGGCCGGAAGCACGGTTCTGGATGCCAAGGCGCCACTCATGATGGGCCGGAAATTCAATCCCGGATTCCGCATCAACCTGCACATTAAGGACCTTGGAAACGTGCTCGAAACCAGCCACGGAATTGGGGTGCCGCTGCCATTGTCCGCCGCCGTGATGGAGATCATGCAGGCGCTCAAAGTTGACGGCATGGGTGATCTCGATCACGGAGCGATCGTGCGGTTTTACGAGAAGCTGGCACATGTTGAAGTGAAGCGGCAAGAAACGAAATCAACCAGCGTGATCGGGTAGAGGAAGACCGTCACCAGTTTTTGTATTCAAAGAAAGGACATCCCATGAAAGTTGCGGAAGTAGTCGTTAGGATTCTCGAAGACGAGGGTATCCAGGCGGCATTCGGTATCCCCGGCGCCGCTATTAATCCAGTTTATGGATTTCTTCAAAAGTCAAAAATCAAGCACTACATTGCGCGCCATGAAGAGGGTGCGGTGCATGCCGCGGACGGTTATTTCCGGGTATCCGGAAAACTGGCCCTGGCGATTGCCACTTCCGGACCGGGGGCAACAAACATGGTCACCGGTCTGTATACGGCACACGCGGATTCCATTCCGTTGATCGCCATTACCGGCAACGCTAATGTCAGTTTGTTTGGCAAAGAGGCCTTCCAGTGTGTCGACATTGCGACCATCGCGAAGACGGTTTCGAAGGCAACCTGGTGTATTACGAACCCCGCTGACGCGCCCAAGATCATGCGAGAGGCGTTCCGAACAGCACGCAGCGGGCGGCCCGGGCCAGTGCTGATCGATTTGCCGCTCGATGTGCAGATGACCGAGATCGACTATGATCCGGCGAAAGACAACCCATTGCCGTGGTCCAGGCCGAAGCCGGAACCCAAAGCCATCAGCCAGGCAATGGACCTGATCATGGAAGCCAAGGCGCCTCTCATGATTCTGGGGGGTGGCGTCATCCTTTCGGACGCGACCGCCGAATTTCGCGAGCTGGCCGAGTATCTCCAGATTCCGGTGATCATGACATACATGGGCAAAGGCGGCCTTCCGTATGAGCACCCGCTAAACGCGGGGCATGCAGGTATTCAAGTCGGACAGCCGATTGGCAATAAGACCTTCCTCGAATCCGACCTCGTCATCGGCGTTGGCTGCCGCTTTACCGACCGGCACACGGGCGCACTCGCTGTGTACAAGGGCAGCCGCAAGTTCATCCACATTGACATCGAACCTCATCAGATCGGCAATGTGATTCCCGCGGATCTCGGCATCATTTCGGACGCCAAGGCCGCCTTGATTGCACTTTTGGAAGAGGCGAAGAAACGTGGCTATCATCCGGAGCCCTCGGAGAGAGTCAAGCAACTGCCAGAAACGCGCGCCAAACTGCGCCGCCCCATGGAGCTTGACGAGGTGCCGATCCGTCCGCACCGCGTCTTCCTGGAACTTAATAAGTTCTTCCCGCCGAACACGATTTTCGCGGCGGGCTGCGGCATTACGCAGATCTGGTCAGGCCAGTTGCAGGACATCGAACTGCCCCGCCGCTATATCCCTTCGGGCGGAGCGGGCACGCTCGGCTATGAGCTGCCAGCCGCCATCGGCGCCAAGGTGGCTTGCCCCAACGATCCTTGTGTCGTTATAGCAGGCGACGCGGGCTTGCTGTTCATGGGGGAAGAATTGGCCATGGCTGGACAATACGATCTGCCTGTCATCGTAGTGGTGGTCAACAATGGATACCTCGGACTGATCCGTCAGAACCAAAAGTATGTTTATGGCTATGAGTACGGGGTCAGCTTGTGGTACGGAGACAAAGACCAAATCTATCCCGATAACGTCAAGCTGATGGAGGCATTTGGCGGCAAGGGGGAGAGAATCTTCGAGCCTAAGGATCTTTCCGCGGCATTCGACCGGGCGATGAAGTCGAAAGTCTCGTACTTGATTGATGTAATCGTGGCACGCGAGGCTGACTGTTCGATGGGTGGTGCGATTAACGCCTGCCGCGAGTTCGTGTAACGCCACGTTCGGAGATCTAGTCAACCCGGGAAGCGGTAGTCCCAACCTTGCCTATCCGGCTGATTGCCAATTAAGTGAATCGATGGTAATTTGCCGGAATGGACCCCCGAGGCTTTCCGACGACGCTTCCCGAGTTTCAGCGGGGCTGTTGTGCGTACCGATGGTTGGACTGGCTACGGTGACTTGGCGACATTGGGTTACGCTCACGAACCGTTGGTGCTTGATGGAGACCCCGAAAGAACCGAGGCTCGCCTCCCGATGATCCACATCGCCTTCTCAAACCTCAAAACATGGTTGCTTGGGACGCATCACGGCGTCAGCCACCGTCACTTGCAGGCTTATCTCAACGAATTTGTGTTCCGGTTCAATCGGCGCTTCTACCCGATGACGGCCTCCAACTCCACCCTAGGGCTGGCAGCCCATACCTCAGCACCTGCGTACAAAACGCTCTACAGCGGTGAATTGATTCACCCGACGGCGTGATTGGCAATCTCCCGGATAGGCAAGGTCCCGACTGCCGGGCTCGGTCAACCGAAGTGTGAAATGCGGTGCAAACTCGCCCTAAAGAGAGCTGCAACTGCGAGCCTTTGGGTTCAACGGCTCAGTCGCTGAGCCTACAATGCATTGATTTCAGGAGAAAGTAAGTATGCCTAAGTTTGATGCCAATCTTTCAATGCTATTTGGTGAAGTGGACTTCCTGGATCGCTTTGAGGCGGCAGCAAAGGCTGGATTTACCGGAATCGAGTACCTGTTCCCGTACGCTTACAAAAAAGAACTGCTTGTTGAGAAGCTACAGAAGAACAGCCTTGTGCAGGTACTGCTCAACCTTCCGGCCGGGAACTGGGAGAAGGGCGAGCGGGGGATTGGCTGCCTTCCGGACAGAGTGAATGAGTTCCAGGAAGGGGTCGGCAAAGCCATCGAATACGCAACGGCGCTAGGTTGCAAGCAGGTGAACTGCCTGATGGGATTCGCGCCGGAAAATGTCAGTCGACTCCAGTTGCATTACACGGTTGTGAGTAATGTCCGTTTTGCGGCGGTCGAGCTAAAGAAGGCCGGTATTCGTCTCTTGATCGAGCCATGCAATACACGAGATATGCCGGGCTTTTATCTGAACCGTACGGCGCAAGCGCTCGAGATCATCAAGGCTGCCAATTCTGACAACGTATTCATTCAGTATGACATTTATCACGCCCAGGTCATGGAAGGTGATCTGTGCAACACGATTGAAAAGAACCTGGCGCACATCGGCCATATTCAGATTGCGGACAATCCCGGAAGACACGAGCCGGGAACTGGCGAGATCAACTACCCCTATCTGTTTGCGCGTCTCGACCGCATGGGCTATAGTGGCTGGGTCGGCTGCGAGTACAAGCCGGCGGCAAGAACCGAGGAAGGGCTGCGCTGGCGCACAGAGCTTGTATCCGGAAGTTAATTTGCGGCAAAGCCCGCGCGCCGTAAAACTTTGGGGGATTTTCCCCAGGCCATGAGGCCCCAAAAACCAATTTTTGACTACGGTGGCCAAGGTTGCTGCATAATCTCGGATAAAGGGAGGTCTTCTTGGCAGAACCGATCAGATTCAGCGATGTACCAGACGCGAACCCATTTCCAGGTGTGGTGAGTAAGCTTGTAATGAACAAGGAAAAAGGAGCAGCCGCCATAACCGTTGGTGAATTGAGGATCGCAGCAGGGAGAACAGTACCGCTCCACGTTCACAAGGTGGAAGAAGCGCTGGTTTTTATCTCAGGCGAGGCCGCAGTGGAGGTGGATGGCAAAGTGACCCACGTCAAACCTTTATCGGTCCTTCTGGCCCCTGCGGGCACAAGGCATACAGTCAGAAATGTCGGTACTGACGAACTTCGCATCATCTTCTTTTTCCCGGCGGTCGAGGTAGAAAGGATAATAGTTGAGCAGTAAAGGGCTAACGCGGACCGGGCCCGATCGTTTTGACGTTGGTCAGAATAACAGACAAGTGGGGCTGCTGCAACAACATATCAGACACGCTGATAATCTGCTTGACACATGAGCGTTTCTGTGGCACTCGTAGTAAAGTTTTGGGCCTTATATATACGAAAATGACTCCCGCTCCGAAGGAGGTAAAAAAATGTTCCATCAAGTCCTCGAACCCACAGGGAGCTTGTGGTCTACAATCCTGCTGTCCCTGGTACCTTTGGCCTGCTTGCTATTCATGCTGGCTGGGCTGCGCATCACCGGATGGCTGGCCACCATCATCGCCAGCGTTATCAGCCTTGCCGTCGGCATCCTGGCGTGGCACGCGCCCGTCAATCTCGCCCTCAAGGCATATCTATATGGCGCTTTGCAGGGCGGATGGATCATCAACTGGATCACCTTCTGGGGTCTGATCATCTTCAACACCCTGGTGCTCACGGGCGATTTCGAGAAATTCAAAGAGTGGATGATCAAACAGGTGACAATGGACGTGCGTATCCAGACCATCATGCTGGCGTGGGCCTTCGGTGCGTTGCTGGAGGGCCTGGTCGGCTTCGGCTATCCTTGGGCCGTGGTGGTGCCCATCCTGGTCGGGTTGGGCATCGTAGACCTGGAAGCGATCCGGGTGGCCGCTCTGGCCAACAACGCGCCCGTCTCCTATGGCGCCCTGGGCTCGCCGATTCTGGCGCTGGCGGTCGTCACCGGACTGCCCTTGCTGACACTTTCCGCCTCGGTCGGCAATATTGTCGCCATACTTGCGCTGCTGCCTCCGTTTGTGCTGATTTATCTGGTCAGCGGCTGGGACGGAATGGTGGAAGCTTGGCCTCTGGCACTGGTGGGATCCTTCTCCTACATCCTCGGTCAGTGGCCAGTCGCTCATTATCTGGGGCCGTATCTGCCCGACGTCAGCGGTGGGCTGGTCTCGTTCTGGATCCTGTTCGCATTCGTGAAAGTCTGGCACCCAAAAAATATTCGCGCCTTCGGCGGCAAGATTATTCCCGCAGCAGAGGAAGCCGAGGCCGAAGCCAAGGGAGCGGGGATAAGCGGTTTCCGGGCGTGGCTGCCCTTCCTGGTGCTGTTTGTCGTGGTGGTGGCCTGGACCGGGCCCTGGTCCAAGCTGCCGGCGATTAGCTGGTACAAGGTGTCCACCACGGCGATTTCCTCGGTGACGGACAAACCGATCGCATCGACTTTCAACTTCACTCCCTTGTCCGGCGGAAGTTCGATCCTGGCTACGTGGATTGTGATCGTGCTGCTGCTCCGTCCCAGCGTGACCACAATTAAGCAGGTGTTTGCGCGCACCGCGAAGCAGATGTGGGGAGCGTGGCTAGTGGCGTTCTTCACCTTCGGTATCGCCTACACCTTCGTCTTCAGCGGCATGGCCAACTCGCTCGCCTACGGACTATCAAAGTTCGGCTGGGTGTTTGTGGTGTTCTGCCCGATCCTGGGCTGGATCGGCGTGGCCCTGACCGGCAGCAACACCTCGACCAACGCGATGTTCGGCCCCATCCAGGCGGTTGCCGGCAAATTGCTGGGCCTGCCCGTCTTGCTGGCCCCTTCGCTCGGCTCTGTGGGCGCGGAGGTTGGCAAGCCGGTCGCGCCGCAGACCGCCAGCGTCGGTGTGTCCACCAGCAAGTTAGTACGCAACGAAGGCCAGGTGATCCGCCACAACATGGCCTGGACCCTCATCTTTCTGGCTTACGTGATTATCATTGGCTTGTTCTTTTACTTCGTATTGCCACATGCCATGATGATGTAGTTTTCTGACGCTGGGAAGACTCGCCGCGCAGGCTTGGCTTCCCAGCTAATCTCCTATTATGGGGAGCATTATGGGGTCCCCAGGGCAAGGGCGCCGAAGGACTGGAGATCCATTTTAGGAGGGGGTGCCAATTATGGACAAAGAGCAGGTCCGTGATGCGCTTCGGCGCATTGTGGGGAAGGACAACGTCCTATGGAAGGACGTCGATCTGGTGGTCTACAGCTACGATGCCGGGCTTGCCAAAGGCAGGGCGGGCCTCGTCGCCTTCGTCGAGAACAGTGATCAGGTAGCTCAGATCGTCTCGCTCCTCTACAGGGAGGGCATAAGCTACGTAGCAAGGGGCTCAGGTACGAACCTCACGGGCGGCACCGTCCCCATGGACGGGGGCGTCGTCATCGAGTTTTCCCGGATGAACCACATCCTGGAGATCGATATCGAGAACGAGAGGGTCGTCGTCGAGCCGGGGATCTACAATCTCGCGGTCCAGAACGCGCTGGCGGAAAAGGGCTACTACTACGCCCCTGACCCCGCGAGCCAGAAGGCCTGCTCGATGGGGGGCAACTTCGGGGAGAACGCGGGCGGACCCCACTGTCTCAAGTACGGCGTCACTAGCAACCACGTGCTCGGCGCAGAAATCGTTCTGCCGAACGGACAGAAGACCTGGATAGGCGGTAAGGCCCTCGACCCGCCCGGCCCCGACCTGATGGGGCTTCTTGTCGGCTCGGAGGGCACCCTTGGCATAGTGACGAAGATGGTCTGCCGCATCATGCGCAGCCCTGAGCGGGTGGTTACCATGCTCGCCATCTTCAACTCAGTCGAGGCGGCCGGCCAGACCGTCTCCGACATCATCGCCGAGGGGATCCTCCCTGCAACACTGGAGATCATGGACAACGTCGTGATCAGGGCGGTAGAGGACTCAATGCACGCGGGCTATCCCCTCGATGCCGAAGCGGTCCTCCTGATCGAGCTCGACGGCCTCACGAACGGCATGGAGGAGCAGGCGAAGAGGATCACGGAGGTCTGTGAAAAGGACGGCGCGACGAGCTACAGGCTCGCCAAGGACGATAACGAGCGCAACAGCCTCTGGGCAGGGCGCAGGGGCGCCTTCGGCGCGGTGGCCAGGGTGCGGCCCGCCTATCTCGTCTGCGACGCGACGGTTCCCCGCACGCAACTCCCGAAGGCCCTGAGCGAGGTGAAGAGGATCAGCGAGAAATACAGGCTCCCCATAGGCAACGTCTTCCACGCGGGTGACGGCAACCTCCACCCCCTTATCATGTTCGATGACCGCGATGCCGACGAGCTCGCAAGGGTGCACAAGGCTGGAAGCGAGATCATGAAGGTGTGCGTCGATCTGGGCGGCACGATCAGCGGCGAGCACGGCATAGGCTCGGAAAAGCTACATGGGATGCCCTTAGTATTCAAGAAAGGCGACATCGTGATGATGCGCGGCATCAAGGAGGCGATGGACCCGAAGGGGCTCTGCAACCCCGGAAAGGTCATCCCCAAAGATGAGGCGAGACCTTGATGAACAAACCAACTACCGATAACGGCGCGCCCCTTCGGACCCTCAAGTCCATGGGCGTTGCGGCAAAGCACGTGGAACGGCCCAAGAAGGAGAGGGAGGCGCAGCAAATCCTCGCCAGGGCCGGGAGGGAGAAGCTGACTGTTCTGCCCGTGGGAGGGGCTACAACCATCGCAGCGGGAACACTGCCCGAGCGCGTCGATATCGTTCTCGACACGACAGGGATGGCAGGGGTGGCAGCATTCGACATGTCGAACCTGAATATGACGGTCCTCAGCGGGACCACCCTGGACGGGATAAACGAGTTTCTCGCCGGCCAGGGCAAAGGTTTTTTCCTCCCCCTCGACCCGCCCTTTTCAGACAGGGCGACGATCGGCGGCGTCTATGCCTCGAACGGGAGCGGTCCTTCCCGCCTCCGCTACGGCACCATGCGGGACCAGTCGCTGGGCGTCCGGGGAATCGACGCCGGGGGGGGCGAGGTAGGCTTCGGGGGCAAGACCGTAAAGAACGTTTCCGGGTATGACCTGACCAAGTTCCTTATCGGCTCCGTCGGCAGTCTCTGTCTCATCACCGCCATCAACCTGCGCGTCTATCCCCTGCCCGGGGCCTCGTCAGTCTGCGAGGTGACCTTCCAGAAGCTCGAAGAGGTCGAGAAATTCCTTCAGGCGCTCCGCTCCTCGGTTCTCATACCTTCAGGCGTGGTAGTCGAGCCGGGAAAGGGGGGCTTCAGAATCCTTGCTGCCTTCGAGGGTCACCCCCTCGCCGTGGAACGGGAGAACAAGGATCTCCTCGCCATGGCAGGCAACCTGGGCGGCAAGGGGGAGGCCAAAATGGGCCGGGACGTCATGCGGCATGAGGTCAAGGGGGCAATCGAGGCCGACGGCGACGCGATGGCGATCAAGGTAACCGTGCCCATCTCCGAGGGCCCCCGCGCGCTCGCCAAGCTTGCGGACCTCGCAGGCGGCGCAAAGACGGTGCTCTTTGCTGGAAACGGCGTACTTTTAGTATATGGGGCGGACGAGCGGATCATCGAAGGGGCAAAGGCCCTCGCGTCGCACGGCTATGTCGTCCCCTTGCGGCTCCACCGGAGCCTGCTCTCCAAGTGGGGGCCGAGGGTAGACGCTACTCTCGAGCAGTTCGTGCTGCGGCCCATCAAAGAGAAGCTCGACCCGGCGAGTGTCTTTCCCCCGATCCTATAGAGAGGAATATCCATGAATCAACAATATAAGAGCATATATGAGGAAGTCTCAAAGTGCAACCGTTGCGGCTTCTGCCAAGCCCACTGTCCCATATTCGCGGTCACGGGCGTAGAGAAGAACGTGGCCCGCGGCCATAACGTCCACGTGCGCCTTCTGGCCGAAGAAAAGATGGAGATCAGCCCGGACTTCAAGGACCCGCTCTTCGAGTGCCTCCTCTGCAAGGCCTGCGTGGCCAACTGCTTCCCGGCAGTGAGAACGGACAAGGCCGTCGTAGCAGGAAGGGCCGAGTACATCAAGCGCGTCGGCCAGCCCAAGGCCATGAAGCTCCTCTTTCACACGCTGCTCCCGGACCAGGAGAAGATGGCGAAGTACGTACGCCTCCTTGCCTTCGCCAAGAACACCGGCCTCTCCAAGCTCGCAAGGGCCATGGGCATCCTGAGCTGGTTCGGCAAGGATTTTGGAAAAGCCGAGGGCCTGATCGACAAGATGCCGGGCAGCTTCTTCCGGCAGAGGATCGGGAGCCTTCGACTCGAGCCTGCAAAGGCGAAGATGGAGGTGGGCTACTTCGTCGGCTGCGGCTTCAACTACGTGCTGCCCAAGGTAAGCGAGTCGACAATCGAGGTGCTCGTCGGCCAGGGGACCAAGGTAAGGATCGCAGACAACTGCTGCTGCGGCCTTCCGGCTTACGCCTACGGCGATGTGGAGGCCGCCCGCAACATGGCCAGAAAAAACATCGAGGCGCTCGAGAAGCTGAACACCGAGGTAGTAGTCACAGAGTGCGGTAGCTGCTCGGCCTTCCTGAAGGAGTATCCCGAGCTGTTCGAGGACAACGAGGCCATGAAGAAGCGCGCAGCGGGGCTCTCGAAGAAGGTGAAGGGCTTCAGCGAGTTCATGGTTACCCAGGTCGGCGAGCTCGCAGCCAACTCGCTTTCCGGCAAGAAGGTCACCTACCACGACCCCTGCCATATGAGCCGCTACCAGGGAGTGGTGAAGGAGCCGAGGGAGCTGCTGAAAAAGATATCCGGCCTGACCTATGCCGAGATGCCCGAAGCAGACAGGTGCTGCGGCGGTGGGGGCAGCTACCACATCACGCACTACGAGCAGTCGATGAAGGTTCTGGAAAGGAAGATGGAGAACCTGAAAAAGACGGGGGCAGACATCCTGACAACGGAATGCCCGGGCTGCATCGTTCAGTTGAGCCACGGGGTCAGAAAGGCAGGGCTGCCGACTAAAGTCCTCCATATCACCGAGGTGATCATGGATGCTACCCGCCGCTGAGCTCGTGGAGAGGCAACTCTGCCCAAAAACAGGGAACACGGGCACAAATCCCATGGGAGCTATGAGAGGCGGAACCTCCCTGGATGATGCTTTCGACTTCGGCCAGGGTGGCTGTGCTGGTGTCGCCGGGGGTGGTCATGGCTAACGTAACAGATATGCCTGTGGATATGAAAGCGCTTTGTCCAGTGTTTATGCTGGCATTCGTGACTTATCTGATTCCTCCGCGACGGGCCTGCGATACCACTTCCGGTGTCGTGCTTGCCCGAGATCGATACCGCCCAACAGCATCGCAAATTCCTCTTGACTCAACAACATCTTGCCTTGAACTTCATCTACCTCGGGCCAGTGAACGCGCCCCTTCTCAATTCACTTCGCGCAAACCCATAGCCCCGTTCCGTCCCACCCTGTGCAGCTACATGGTGGGACTTGGACTAAACCGCTACGCGGTATTCGGTAGCGCCGTCTGACTGTGGCCGAGCGCCGCCGGATCAGGCTTCCCTGTTTACCATTCTTCCCACGTGAGCTTTTTTGCGAGAGTATGGAGCCGCTGTCAATGCCGGTTGAATATTCCCCATTAAAGATGGAATCCAAGATTGGGTTTATGGGGTTGGGCATCATGGGCGCCCCCATGGCTGCCCGTATCCTCAAGGCCGATTACCCCCTGATGGTCTATAACCGCACTGCCGCTAAGGCCGAACCCCTGGCGCAATTGGGGGCCGGGATCGCCTCCAGCCCCAGGGCCCTGGCCAAGAGGGCGGAGATCATCATCGCCATGGTCACCGGGCCCGAGGCCCTTTATGAGCTGCTTTGGGGAGAGGAGGGCGCCGCCGCGGCCTTCAGTCCCGGCCAGGTGTTCATCAATATGAGTTCGGTGTCCCCCAGCTTTACCCGGGAGCTGGGCAAACAACTGGCCTCCACCGGAATCAACTTTATCGACGCCCCGGTTTCGGGCACCAAGAAACCTGCGGAAGAGGGGACCCTGGTGATTCTGGCGGCGGGCAAGGAGGAAAAGGTCAAAGAACTGGAGCCCCTGTTTCTGACCATGGGGAAGAAGGTCATTTTCTGCGGCCGGGCCGGCCAGGGCTCCATGATGAAGATGTTCTTCAACCTGCTCCTGGGCTTGATGATGGCGGGCTTCACCGAGGCCCTCAACTTCGGGCGGCTGGGGGGCCTGGAACTGGAGGCCATGCTGGAAACGGTCTTCTCCGGGGCCATGAACGCCCCCATGTTCCAGATAAAGGCCGCCAACTTCAGAGACCGGAACCATCCGCCGTCCTTCCCCCTGAAGCATTTGACCAAGGACGCCAAATTTATCCTGGATACGGCTTACGAGCTGGGGGCGCCGGTCCTCGGGGGGCAGATGCTGCTGCACCTCTACCGGGTGGGGGTGGCCCAGGGCTGGGGCGACGAGGACATCTCCGCCATCATCAAGGTGATGGAGCTCATCAGCGGGAAATGATGCTTGGGAAGGTGAGAGATGACCGACAAGGCTTTGGGGAAACCAGGCTGGTTGTTGGTTCTGGCGGTGGTCTTGCTCCTTGCCGGCAGCGCCGCGGCCGCGGAGTTCTCCGGCCAGATGGTGGTCCGGGACGGCGAAAAGCTGGCGCTCGGGAAGATCTTCGTGCAGGACGGCAAGATGCGCCAGGAGTTCAATGACGAAGAAGGCCAGACCATCACCATCGTGCGGCCGGACCTGAAAAAGGTCTGGGTCATCCTTCCCCGTGAGCACGGCTACATGGAGCTGCCCCTGAAGACCAAGCTCCCCGGGCAATTCATCCAGATTCCCCCGGATGCCCTGGCAAAACGCCTGGTGGGCAAAGAGACGGTGAATGGCTACGAAGCCGAAAAATATGAAGTCACCGCGCCGGGCGGTCTCGGCCCCGAGAGGCAGACCATCTGGATGGCCGTCAAGTTGGGGGTCGCGGTAAAACTGGTCTCCAGAGAGAAGGATTTTTCCATGGAATACCGAAGCATCACAGAAGGGCCCCAGCCCGAGAGCCTCTTTAATCTACCACCGGGCTATAAGAAATTATAAGCGCCCCCGCCGGCTCTTCCACTTTTTGGGAAAGCTTGCTGTTACTTTATAGATATCCAAAAGCCGCTTGACGGTTCTTTTACCAAACTTTTGTTTTTTTGAAATCCTTCATTAGCTTAAGTATTGTCCCGGGTAGATCCGGAAGACGTATTTGGCCGGAAAAGCCAGGGCCAGCCCCACCAGGCCGCCGCCGCCCCCCGCTGGCAGGTTGACACACAGGATATCACAGAATATCAACGCCTGACCTTCGAAATTCCTTCGGCCCGGCTCAACAGGGGTCGAAGGTCAGGTCGTTCTCTTGTCCGGGGAAGGGTTTATTATGGATAAACCTCCCCGAGGCGATCTCCGGGGGGATCCCTTCCGGGAAGGCGTTGCAGGTTAGTTTGCCCACCAGGTTATGCAGGTGGAGACAGAACCGGCAGAGCCGCCACCTGCTGATGACATCATAGAAGAAGGGATCGGCGGTATTTCCCAAGGTCGAGGTCCTTATGCTGGCGGGTTTAACCGGCCCGGCTCCTTTGGAGAATCCAGCAGCCGGCGAATGGCCTTAGCCAACTCTGCCGGAATGAGGGGTTTCAGAATAATTTCCCTGATCCCCAGGCTCCTGGTCTTGTCCAAGCTGCTGAATTCGGCGTGGCCGGTGCAGCCCAGGATGGGGATCTCCGGCCGGAGAGCCAGGACTTCCCGGGCCAGGTCGAGCCCACTCAACTGGGGCATGATCAGGTCGGTGAGGATCAGATCGAATTTCTCCGGCCCGGCCCGGAAGGCGGCCAGGGCCTCATTGCCATCAGTCAAGGCGGTCACCTGATATCCCAACTGCCTTAGGATAATTTGGGCGGCAGCCACGATATCCGGCTCATCATCCACCAGTAAGATGCGCTCTTTCCCTTCCGGCATGGCAGCCACCGGCTCGGGTTCCAGCGCTTCTTCAGAGGCCATCAGGGGGAAGAGGATCTCAAAGGTGGTTCCTTTTCCCGGTTCGCTGAAGACCTGGATGCCCCCGCCATAATTTTTGACAATTCCATGGACCATCGACAAACCCAGGCCGGTCCCCTTGCCCGGCTCCTTGGTGGTGAAGTAAGGCTCGAAGATCCGTTCCAGCACCCCCGGGGTCATGCCCTGACCGGTATCCTCGACGGTCAATCTCAGATAATTTCCCGGTGGGACGCTGATGCCGCAGGACGTCTGCTCTCGGGCCAATTCCACTTTATCCAGGCCCACGCTAAGGCGGCCTCCCCTTTCTTCCAAGGCCTGGGCGGCATTGGTGCAAAGATTCATGACCACCTGGTAGATTTCACTGGGGTCCGCCAGCACCCAATCCCACTCGGCGGCGATCTGCGTTTGGATGTCAATGGTCACCGGCAAAGAGGCCCGCAGCAATTTCAGGGATTCTTTGACCAGGGGGCTCAGGCGCAGCATTATCCGTTGCTGTTCGCTGCGGCGGCTGATGGTGAGAATCTGTTTGACCAGATCCGCAGCCCGTTTGGCAGACTTGAGCACCTGTTCCAGATAAGGGCGCAGTTCCTGGTCCTTCCCCATCTCCCGCAAGGCGATCTCGGTGTACATGATGATGGGTGACAGGATGTTGTTAAAATCATGGGCAATGCCCCCGGCCAGGGTGCCGATGGCTTCCATCTTTTGCGCCTGGCGAAGTTGGGCCTCCATCTCCACCTTATCGGCCCGGGCCCTTTGGTATCTGGTAATGTCGCGGTTGCTGGAGCGGCGGCCGAGGTTGCGCCCCTCGGGGGTGGAAACCTGCTGGCACACGTGGGCGATCCAACGCTCTTCGCCGCTCCGGGTAACGATGCGGAAAATCAGGGAATGGGGGTTAGGGTTGCCGAGATCATCGCGCAAATGCTTGACCACCCTGGCGTGATCGTCGGGATGGGCGATCCTCTCCAGGAGTCCGGGATCTTGCAGAAATTCCCGGGCGGCGTACCCGGTAATCCGTTCACACGAGGGCGAAATATAGTTATAAGCGCCGTCGGGGGCCTGCCAGCTCTCCCAATCGTAAGTAAAGTCCGCAATGGTGCGGAACTTTTCCTCCGAAAGGTGCAAGGATTCCTCCACCTTTTCCCGTTCCTGCAACTCCAGTTGTAATGCCTGGTAGGATTGTGTTAATGCTGCGGTCCTCTGCTCAACCTGTTCCCTGAGCCCTTCCTGGGTGCGCATCATGTCCCGGAATAGCGGCGTAATGAAGGCCACCCCCAGGAGCATCAGGATGACGGTGGCCAGCCCCACCAATTCCGAACCGATGTCCACGGGCATGAGGGACTTTCCCCGGGCGAACCACTCGAATAACGTGAAGCAGCGCCGGATGGCCATCAGCGAGAAGCCTATGGAGATAAACAGCCAGGCGGTGGTCCTCCTGGTAATCCGCACCAGCCGAAAAGCCAGGAATGCGGCAATAAGCTGGATAATGATGGCGATCAGGAGCAGAAAGTACGCCGGCATCAGAGCAACCCGCCTCCGGCCTCACCGGAGGACTTTAGAGAATAAACCCCGACCAGGCCGGGGCCCCTGCCGTCAAAAATGCAACGATTATGCCCAGGCCGCCAGCGGTTTATCTGGCTGAAAATAGAAGAAAATCGCGCCTGGTGCCATCAGGCCGGTTCTGGCAGCGGCAGGGGGTCTGTCAGAAATTTTTACAAGGTGTAAAATGGACCCAACGGACTGAGGTGGCGGGAATTTCTGCAAACGGAAGGGGTTTTGATATATTAATGCTCAAGACCTCTTGGTAAAGGGAGATCATGGCGCCCAACGAAAGCATCCTGGTGGTGGCTGATGAAGAGGACATCCTGGAGTTGCTCAGGTACAACCTGGTTGTTTTGAGTAATTTGAACAGCGTGGTTTTTATTTCTGGTAGCCGCAGGCTTTAGCCTGCGCCGCACAGGCGGGACGCCTGTGCCACCAAGGGCGCCGAACCGCCGGGCCCGTGGATAAGACCGCGGCCTTGAAGATTGAGCAATTGCTGATCAATCCCGGACGGCATGAATCCTTGCTGGCGGGGCGTCCTTTGGAGCTGACAGTGATGGAATTTCACCTCCTCCACCTCCTGGCCCGCCGGCCTGGCTGGGCGTTCACCCGCGACCAGATCGTCCAGGCGGTTCATGGAGATGATTATTCGGTGACCGGGCGGTCCATCGATGTGCACATCGCCGGCCTCAGAAAAAAACTGGGACCATTTGGCAAGAATTCTGGAGACGGTACGCGGCGTCGGCTACCGGTTTAAGGATCAAGCATGATTCCCGGCGGCGCCCGCTTGCCCAACGTCTGAAACAGAGGATGGCCTCATGCGCCGCAAGCGCCTGGTTTGGCAACTCTTTCCTTCCTATCTCCTGGTCACCCTCCTGTCCCTGCTGGCCCTCACCTGGCATGTCACCACCTCCTGGCGCCGTTTTTACCTGGAACAGACCGCGGCGGACCTGAAGACCCGGGCCCTCCTGGTGGAAACCCGATTGCAGGGGCGATTGGCGCCCGGAAAGGGCGCCGAGATCGACCGGATCTGCAAGGACCTGGGCCGGCTCACCGGCACCCGTCTGACGGTGAGCCTGCCCTCCGGCCAGGTCCTGGGAGATTCGGAGGAGGAGCCGGCCCGCATGGAAAATCACGGCGATCGCCCGGAGATTCAGGAGGCCCTCCAGGGGCGGGTGGGCATCTCCGCAAGATACAGTTTCACCCAGGGAAACGAGCGCATGTACGTGGCCGTGCCCATGCAGGAGCAGGACCGGATCGTTGCGGTGGTGCGCGCTTCCCTGCCCATGACCTCCATCGCCCAGGCCCTCAGGGCCATGTATTTCAAGACCGCGCTGGGCGGCCTGGTCATCGTCCTTTTACTGGCGGCCTTGAGTTTCCTCATCTCCCAGCGCCTCAGCCGCCCCCTGCAAGACCTGAAGCGGGGCGCCCTGCGCTTTGCCGGGGGAGACTTGAGCCGGCGGCTGCCGGTGCCCGGCTCCGACGAGTTGGGGAGTCTGGCCGAGGCCTTTAATCACATGGCCGAGCAACTGGAAGACCGCATCGGCGCCCTTATCCGCCAAGGACAACTGCAGGAGGCGGTGCTCTCCAGCATGGTGGAAGGCGTCTTGGCGGTGGACTCCCAGCAGCGCCTCATCACCCTGAACCGGGCGGCGGCGCAATTGCTGGGGGTGGACTACCTGGCCTCTCAAGATCTCACCATCCAGGAAGTGGTGCGTGACTTCCAATTACAGAGCTTCATCACCCGCACCATCTTTGCCAGGGGGCCCATCGAGGCGGAGGTGACGATGCGCCATGGCCAACAGATTATTCAGGCCCACGGCACCTTCCTGAAGGATGCCCAGGGAGCCGATATCGGCTTTCTCATCGTGCTGCACGACGTCACCCATCTGCGGCGGCTGGAGATGAGCCGCCGCGACTTCGTGGCCAATGTCTCCCATGAACTGAAAACCCCCATCACCTCCATCAAGGGTTTTGTGGAGACTTTACTGGCCGGCGCCCTGCAGGAGCCGGAGAATGCCCGGAACTTCCTGGGCATCGTCTCCCGGCAGACCGATCGGCTCAATGAGATTATCGACGATCTTCTGAGCCTCTCCAGGATCGAACGGGATGCGGAACAGGGAAGGGTCTTCCTCACCACCGGGAGGCTCAAAGCCGTCTTGGAGACCGCCATCCAGATTTGTGAAGCCAAGGCCGCCGCCAAGGAGATCACGGTCCGGCTGAATTGCCCGGATCAGCTGCGAGCCCGGATTAACGCGCCCCTCCTGGAACAGGCCCTGGTAAACCTGATTGACAATGCCGTCAAATACAGCCCCGCGGGCAGCGCCGTGCAGGTGGAGGCTCTAAGGGACGACGCCGAGGTGGTGGTCCGGGTTCGGGACCAGGGGGTAGGCATCGAGAAGAGTCAACTAGACCGCATCTTTGAACGTTTCTACCGGGTGGATGCCGGACGCAGCCGGAAGGTCGGCGGCACCGGCCTGGGATTGGCCATCGTCAAGCACATTGCCCAGGCGCACTACAGCCGGGTGACGGTGGAAAGCACCCCGGGAGCGGGGAGCCTCTTCTCCTTGCACCTGCCGGTGGAGTAATCCCGGACCTTTAATAAAAACCCCAAATTCACCAAAATTTTACCCTCTCCTAACCATTTCTTAATAATTATTCGCTATCTTGTTGCTCAGGTGTTTCAAAACCCGGCTGCGCGCCGAAGGGTTTCCTGACCTCAGGACAAATAGGTGGTTTTGAAACAGTTTGCCCACAATCCATCCAACTCGAAGGAGCATAAACATGCGGAAGTCATGGTGGTTTCTCTCAGCCCTTATCCTCACCTTCTTCCTGGTCAGTCTGGCCCAGGCCCAGCCAGTGACCTGCAGTGCGGCCGGGGCCACCTTCCCCTACCCCATTTATTCTCAGTGGGCCTTCAAATATAATCAGATCACCGGTATGAAGATCAATTACCAGGCCATCGGCTCGGGCGGCGGCATTGCCCAGATTAAGGCGATGACCGTGGATTACGGGGCCTCGGATGCGCCCCAAAAGGCCGACATGCTGAAGGAGAACGGCCTGGTGCAGTGGCCCATGGTCATGGGCGGCGTGGTGCTGGCGGTGAACATTCCGGGCGTCGGCCCCGGGGCCATGAAGCTCACCGGCCCGGTGCTGGCCGACATCTATCTCGGCAAAATCACCAAATGGGACGACCCGGCTATCAAGGAGCTCAACCCCGGCCTGAAGCTGCCCCCCCAGGCCATCACCGAGGTGCACCGCACCGATGGCTCCGGAACCACCTTTATCTTTACCACCTACCTCTCCATGATCTCCCCGGAATGGAAGGAGAAGGTCGGCGCCGACACCTCGGTGCAGTGGCCGGCCAAAAACAGCGTCGGCGGCAAGGGCAATGAAGGCGTGGCCGGCCAGGTGAAAGTGGTGCCCGGCTCCATCGGCTACGTGGAATATGCCTATGTCAAACAAAATAATATGCCTTATACACTGCTGCAGAATAAGGCCGGCAAATTCTTGAAGCCCAGCCTCGAGGCCTTTGCGGCGGCCGCGGCCAATGCCGACTGGAAAAGCGCCCCTTATGGCTTTTACCTGATGTTGGATGACCAGCCGGGTGACCAGAGCTGGCCCATCGCCGGCGCCACCTTCATCATGGTCCACAAGGATCAGCCCGACCTCGCCAAGGCCCAGGCCATGCTGAAGTACTTCGATTGGTGCTACCAGCATGGCGGCGAGATGGCCGAAAAGCTCGACTATGTACCCATGCCCAAAAGCGTGGTGGACATGGTGGAAGCCACCTGGGCTAAGGAAATCACCTCCGGCGGCAAACCGGTGTGGCCGGTCAAATAAAGGCAGGCGAGGTCGCAGCCGCGACCTTCTTGGCCAACTTGATTAACTCCTTGGAGAGGCTGGGGTCGTCAGGGCTCCGGCCTCAAATCTCATTATGCCAACGGATAGCTTAACCATCTCAGATCGGCCGGTGCAGCAAGCCTCCGCCAGGGGCGACCGGACCTTCCGCTGGCTGGCGGTCGCCAGCGCCCTGCTGATCCCCTTGCTGATGGGCGGCATCTTCCTTGCCCTGCTGCAGCAATCCCTCCCGGCCCTCAAGCGCTTCGGCTTCGGCTTCCTGATTTCCCAGCAGTGGAACCCGGTTACCGAAAATTTCGGGGCCCTCAGCAGCATTTACGGCACCCTGGTTTCCACCCTCATCGCCATGCTGCTGGCGGTCCCTTTGAGCCTGGCCCTGGCCCTGTTTCTGGTGGAGCTGGCCCCGCCCCGGGTGAGCCGGGTGGTGGGCACCATTATCGAGCTGCTGGCTGCCATTCCCAGCATCATTTACGGCATGTGGGGCATGTTTATCTTTGCCCCCTTCATGGCCAACTATATCCAGCCGGCCCTGGGAAAGACCCTGGGCTGGCTGCCCCTGTTTCAAGGCCCCCCCATGGGCATCGGCATGCTCACCGCCGGGATTATCCTGGCCTTCATGGTCCTGCCCTTTATCTGCGCCATCACCCGGGACATCTTTTCCCTGGTGCCCAACGTGGTGAAGGAGGCCGCCTTCGGGATGGGGGCCACCACCTGGGAAGTGACTTATAAGGTGACCATCCCCTACGGCCTGGTGGGCATCATCGGCGCGGTCTTCTTGGGGTTGGGCCGGGCTTTGGGGGAGACCATGGCCGTCACCTTTGTGATCGGCAACTCTCACCACATATCCACCTCGCTGTTCGGCGCCGGCAACACCATCGCCTCCACCCTGGCTAACGAATTCAGCGAGGCCACCAAGGCCATGTATGTCAGCTCCCTGATTGAGCTGGGCTTGATCCTGTTCATCATCAGTTACGCGGTGCAGATGTTCTCCCAGATGCTGCTAAAGCGGATGTACCGCTCCTGGAGCGTGGGCTTATGAAACCCCGGCCCGCCGCCGGCCGCCGGCTTGCCAACCTCGTGGTCAGCGGCCTGGCGACGGGTTCCGCCTTGCTGGGGATGTTGATCCTGGCCTGGATCGTCTGGGTGGTGGTGAGCCGGGGCCTGGGCGCCTTTAATCTGGCCTTCTTCACGCAATTGCCCACCCCGCCGGGCATGGAGGGCGGCGGCTTGGCCAACGCCATCGTCGGCACCCTGGTCATGACCCTGCTGGCCACCCTGGTGGCGGTGCCCCTGGGCCTAATGGCGGGAGTGTACCTGGCGGAATTCGCTCAGGGCTCGCGACTGGCCGACAACACGCGGTTTTCCGCCAACGTCTTGATAGGTATGCCCTCCATCATTATCGGGATCTTCGCTTACGCCCTGGTGGTGGTCCCGCTGGGGAGGTTCTCCGGCTACGCCGGCATCGTGGCCCTGGCCATCATCATGCTGCCCATTGCGGCCCGCACCACCGAGGACATGCTGCGCCTGGTTCCCAATACTCTGCGGGAGGCGGCCCTGGCCTTGGGGGCGCCCCGCTGGCGGATAACCTTATCTATCGTCTTTAGAGCGGCCAAGGCGGGGTTAATCACTGGAATTTTGCTAGCCGTGGCGAGGGTGAGCGGCGAAACCGCCCCCCTGTTGTTTACCGCCCTCAACAGCCCCTATATGATGACCTCTTTGAGCCAGCCAACCCCCAATCTCACCGTAACCATCTTCAACTATGCCATGTCCCCTTATCCCGACTGGCAACAAAAGGCCTGGGGGGCCTCGCTGCTGATTACCGGCGGGGTCCTGGCCCTGACCTTGTTCACCCGCTATACCCTGAGAGAGCGGAAGACATGAAGAGCCTGTCAGCTACCTTGACTCTACCCATCATGCCCGCCGACCGCGGCCAGGCGGCCGCCGCAGAAACCTCGACCGCCAGCCAGGGTGACCTGAAAATTACGGCCCGCCAGGTGCAATTCTTTTATGGGGAACACCAGGCCTTGTTCGACAACAACCTGGAGATCGCCCGCAACCGGGTGACCGCCATCATCGGCCCTTCCGGCTGCGGCAAGTCCACCCACATCCGCGTCTATAACCGCATTTACGAGCTCTATGGGGACCAACGGGCCAGCGGCGAGGTGCTGCTGGACGGCAATAATATCCTCAGCCCGGGTTACGATCTCATGGAACTGCGCCGCAAGGTGGGGATGATCTTCCAGAAGCCCACCCCCTTTCCCATGAGCATCTTCGACAACGTGGCCTACGGCCTCAAGATGCACTACCGCCTCAGCCGGGGAGAGCTGGCCGACCGGGTGGAAGAGGCCTTGAGCCGGGCGGCCCTCTGGGACGAAGTGAAGGATCACCTGCGCCAGCCGGGTACCGCCATCTCCGGGGGGCAACAGCAGCGGCTCTGCATCGCCCGAGCCCTGGCGGTGGCGCCGGAGATCCTGCTGATGGATGAACCCACCTCCGCCATCGATCCCATTGCCACCGCCAGGATCGAGGAGTTGATCAATACCCTGAAGGCCACTTACACCATCGTCATCGTCACCCATAACATGCAGCAGGCCGCCCGGGTTTCCGATTACACCGCCTTCTTCTACCAGGGACACATCGTGGAGTTCGGCCCCACCCAAAGGATCTTCACCACCCCCACCAATAAGCAGACCGAGGACTACATCACCGGCCGTTTCGGTTGATGGCGGCTGGCGGATTTACCCAGGCAAACCGCCGTCCAGGCTTATGGCGAGGGCTTTGCCGGGCGTTGCTTAGCTCGAACTTCGCCCTCCTTAATTTCCCCCCAAGGTTTGCCACACCTTCAATTTTGCGATAATTTTTGGGATGAACAGGGAGAAAATAAAGAGCCCCAGAGAAAAGTAAACCTTCCAGGTGAGGAGGTTGGCCCACTGGCCGGTGGCCCAGACCTCCTTGACGGTGCCCACGAAGAAGGTGAAGATGAAGGTTCCCGCCAAAATCCCGAGCCCCGTGCCCCAGAGGTAATCCCGATAGCGCACCCTGGTCAGGCCCATCCCGAAGTTCATGGCAGTGAAGGGGAAATAGACCAGGCGCAGGTAGAGCACAGTGGCAAAGCCGTTTCGTTCAACGGCTTCATCGTATTTCTTGAGCCGGTCGCCGATGAGGGAGGCGGCGAATTCCCGCCCCAGGTAGCGCCCGATGAGGAAGGCGCCCGCCGCGCCCAGCATTGCCGCCACCCAGACGTAGACGAACCCCCAATAGGGGCCGAAGATGGCGGCCCCCAGGGCGGTAAGCAGGGTCCCCGGAATGAACAGGCAGACCCCCACGGCATAGATCAGAATAAAGGCCAGGGGCCCCCATATTCCCGCGGCCGCCAGCAGGGTCCCCAACTTTTCCACGGTGAGAAATTCCCTGACGCCGGTAAAACGGACAGTTACCACCGCGGCCACGATAAAGATTAGCAGGAGGACGGCCTTAATTAGGGCTACCCTGCGAAATTTGCCGGTCCGCATGTCTCCACCTCCACTTCAGCTTGCCGCCCAGGCTTCCCGGGCGGACCATGGGTCCGCCCTCCATGGACTTGCCAGGTGAGCAAGAAAAGTTAGCTACTTGCCGAATATGCGGCCCCAGACGCCTTTCTTGTGCGGCTCCGGCTCCGGCAATCCCAGGTGCCGGCAGATGACAGTATTTCTGAAATACTGCCTTAGGTCAGGTGAAACACGGTTACCTCCGGCCGGGCGTTCAACCGCACCGGGGTAAAAGTGGTCCCGATCCCGCGATTGACGTAGAGATGGCAGCCCTGCAGGCGGTAGAGGCCCTCAGGATAGGGGGTCATCAAGTGGGCCAGGCTGAGGTCCACTCCTGGCAGGCTTAACTTGATTTGACCCCCATGATAATGGCCCGCCAGGGTTAGCGGGATGCCCTGGCCGGCGGCCTGGGGGAAGATCTCCGGGCGATGCGATAGCAGGATCGTCGGCATGGCGCCATCCAGCCCATTCAAGGCAACCGAAAGTGAGGGATGCCCGGAGAGGTCATCGATGCCGGCCACTGCAAAAAAGCCCTGGTCGCCCTGAATTACCTGATGCGCGTTGAGCAGGAAGGTGATCCGGTGCTGCCGGAAGATCGCCAGGATCTCACTCAGTTCCCCATACCAGTGTTCATGATTCCCCATGATGGCGAAGGTGCCGTAGCGCGCCTGGACCCGGGCCATCTCTTCCACGCAGCCTGGAAGAAACTTCATGGAGTTGGAGATGTAGTCCCCGGTGAGGAGGAACAAATCGGGCCGCAGCGCGACGACCTGATCGACGATGCGCCGCATCTCTCCCCCGGTCATGAAAATGCCGGCATGGATGTCGCTGAGTTGGACAACCCGCAAGGAACGACCGAAGGGCAAGCTGAGTTCACAGACCTCGTAGTCCTTAGCGGCATAGGCTGCGCCGTATCCCGAAAGTACCAGGGGCCCGGCAATCAGCCAGCTCACTCCGGCTTGCAGAAAGCGACGGCGAGCGGGGTTCACGGCAATGGCAGACCCCCGGGTGACCGGGCCGCGACCTAATCGAACCGCCACCCGCCCCAACCCCACCAGCAACTGGACCAGAACTAGAAGCAGAGCCGAAAAGATCGACCCCAGGCCCCACACCGCCGCGGGATAGAAGACGGCAACCTCTATCGCCGCCGGCGGGTCCACCCAGGGGATGGGCCTGTAGATGATATAGCCGTTCATGACAAAGAGAAATACGATGGCTGCGCCCGCGGCGCCAATGACCCAGGATTTCCAGGGCTCGCTCCGGCGCGAGCCTCGGACCGCCTGCCGAAGTCGGAGAAAGAGATATATTTGGGCGAGCACCGCCGCGGTCAGGACATTCAGGCGCAGGGTGGCAAACTTCACCCCGGGTGCAATCATGTTGTGACCGCCCAAGTAGGGAAGTGCGGGCAAGAAGATAACTTCCTTTCAAGATGCCCTGGAAAATAACCTTTTTACCACAGTCTCATCTTACCCTTCCCGGGGCGGCGTGTCCACTCGGACTTCCTAAGGGCCGGAACGGCGGGAGATACGGGGCAGAAAGCGGGGCACCCGGCGGCTGTATTCGTCATAAGCCGGGCCGAAGCGGTCCCGCAGTTCTTTTTCTTCCAGCCGCACTATGACGTAGATGCCGGGCAGCCAGAATGCCACTACCAGGTAAAGGACCAGGTAGTTGGCAATGAGGGCGCTGCCCAAAAGGCCCAGGTATAACTGGACATAGCGGGGATGGCGGATAATGGCATAGACTCCGGTCGTGATGAGCCGCTGCGGGTGCCGGTCCGGCGCCAGCTCCGGCAGGCCCATGATGGTCAGAAGGCTCATACGCCGAAACCAGACCACGCCCAGCCAGGTCGAGACAGACAGGAGCAAAAGACCCAGGGCCGTGAGATAGTAGCTGGTCCCGAACTCCACGGCCAAGAGGGCGTGGCGCATCCGGAAAAGGCCCGCCATGCCCAACGCCCACAAGGACCAAACGATGCCGCAGGTCCACCTGGGCCCCAGCCGGCGCCAGAAGCGGACGAAGGGGTGGATGAGCAGCCAAGGGAAGATGGCTGGCGCCAGCATGACCACCATGATGAGCGCCACATAGTAACGAACCGCGTTCATGGCAACCCTAAATGCTGCAAGACTATCAGGAGAGAGATTTTAAAAATATGAACCGGATGATTCAGCTTAGTCGAATTCGAAACTTCTCCACCAAATGATGGGGGTGGTATGACATTTTTGCCGTTCGCAGCCCCGGTACCCCCAGATCCTGCTCCCGGTTAATGAATGGCACCTGGAACCAGGAATGCCGGCAAAACTCGTGGTTGATCGCGGCATATAATCCCGAAATCATGGGATTGGCCTTCTCGATATGGACTACCGCGGTTTCTTTATTGAGAAGTTCCCCCAAGGTGAAGGCTTCAACATTGCCATTAATCAGGATCACCCCGCCTTGCAAGTTGAGATCATGAAAATTTCGCAAACACGCTTTTACAGCTTCCCATTCCCCTTGAAGACTCAAATCTTCAGCACATCTTTTTTGCGCGCACCATTTTTCTGCCAAATCCAGACAAGCAGAGATATGCCTTTCTTGGAGAGGCTCATATGAAAAGGCATATGAACGCTGCAAATGCTGAATATGGTTTCGCTGCCCTTGATACCTGTTTCCCGTAAGCTGAATAAGGTCTTCAGATCGATAAACATAATCGAAATGATCCCTTGCAGGTTCGATAAGAAATCGAGAGTCATGAGCCAACTCCGCCACCAACCGGCTATCCGCACGTTCAATACTGGGACCCTTTATCCCTTTGATTTCCTTGAGCCATTTGAGTAGTTTTTTGCAGGTTGCCACTCTCGTAGAAGGCCCGATGGGTAGAAACGTCCAACTTCTGCCGTCGGAAGAATCACTAATAATTAACAGCCAGTCGCGATCCAGTGACCAGGCAAAATTATAGAAATCCTTCCAGATAAAAAAGTTGGTAAAAGTTAACTCTGAAGTTTCCGGTTGATAATCCCACAGGAGCCGTCGGAAAATTTCCCTATCCTCCAGGCCGAGAGGCTTGAACTCTGGAAAAAGCGGCTGTTGGGTAAAAGAGTTTTCCATATAACTCAAAAATTAATCATTGGAGAGGGAATATCAAGATTAGATCTCTCCGAGATCAAATCCGGCAACTGAGTTTGTTAATCACGCCCCCTGCTGGGAAACAACGGAAAATCTTCCGGGAGAGAAGTGACGATATGATCCGGAGAGCTTGAATTTTTAGCCAGGTGATAAGTTTCCAGTCATAGCGAAGCTGTCGAAAAAGGTTCTTGAATCTATCGTGATCTGATTCTGAAGATTTTTTTCCAAAGGATTGTGGCGATCTTCCTGATTCCTACCTTTGCTTTTGCTTACTGGCTTACCTGACTCTCGCTCGCCTTCAGGTTTACGCATAAGCCAACCCATAGTTTAGGATCTTTTCTATATTATGGACAAGGCAGTACATCAGCCATTGGATATTCACCTTGATCTTCCCTCTTAAAGTGAACCGGTCTAATCGCTTGTTAATTCGAATATTGGCAAAGACGGGCTCGGCGATGCCCAGGCGTTGAGGGTAGATTCGGCGTCCTTGTTCGGTTTCGATTTTCTCCACCATCTGTTTTGAGAGATTAATTCCTTCGGTGCCGATGGGGACTGCTAAATGCTTGCGTTTGGCTTCGGTCCCATAGAGACACCGGGCTCGTAGCGGGCAACCCTGGCAATCTGTTTCAGCTGCAACATATTTCCGGTAAAGGTTACCGTGGTCGAGACATCTTTTGGCCTTCAGCTTTAAAACTTTTCCATAAGTGCAGCTATATTGATCCAAGGTCTCATCATAATAAAAGTCTTTTAAAGTAAATCTCCCGGATCGGCGTCGTTTTTGGGTGTCAAACCTCGGGTCCCGGTTGCGGAACTTTCTATCAGGAATATAGGCGTCCAACCCCAACTCCTGACACTCCTTTAAATTGACCTGAGCATGGTAATTGCTGTCGGCGGCAAAAATCTTCCCCTTAAAGTAGTCAGGCCCATGGCCAAGGCTCTGTAAGTTTGCCAGCGTACCCTCAAGCATGGGTGGGACATGGCCATGGTCTTGGCCATGTCCGAAGGCCTCACCATGAACAATCACTTGGTGTTTGGCATCAATCAGGGCCTGGCTGTTATACCCTTGGACGGCGCCGTGGGAGGTCATCATTTTGGCCGAGTCATTGTCCGTAATATTACTCTGATTTTCTCTGCCAACAGCACCCCGCTTGGGCTGGTTCTCGGTCAGCCATTTATCAATCAGCTCTGCCTTCTTTTGTAATCTTTCCACCTGCTGCTGCCGGCTCTTGCCTGAACCTTTTGGCTCGGAAACGTTTTTTTCTCTTTGGTCTGCGTACATTTGCTCTTCCAGCAACTGCGCCACCTTAGCCTCGATCTTTTGCTTTTTCTTATGTAGTTCAGGAAAAGTGCCACTCCACTCTTTGGAGGCGTTGGAAGGCAGTTTGCAGCCGTCCAAAGCAAACATAGTTCCGCCCAGCAGGTTCATCTCCTCACAGACCAGCAGCACATCTCTAAAAAGGGGCAGGATCTCATCCTTCATGGAAGAAACAAAGGCCACAATGGTGCTGTGATCAGGATGCTGGCCACAGGCTAACGCCATGAAAACTACATTCTCGTGGCAAGCTTGTTCGATCTTCCGTGAAGAAATCAGCCCCCGGGAATAGGCCAGCAACACTACTTTTAAGAGGACCTTGGGATCATATGCGGCCCTGCCGGTCTCATCATTGCGGTATTTGCATTCAAAAACAGACATATCCAACCGCTTTTCCACCAGGGTATGAATGGCGAACTCCAAGGTGCCAGGCATCAACTGGTCTTCCAGAGAAACCGGTAAGAGAACTCTTTGCCGATAGTCGTAGGTTTTAAATCTGGCCATGGCTTATCCGCCCCAAAAAAGTTATTGGTCAAGGATAGCATAAAACAACTATTTAATAAATATTATAATGGGTTATAAATGATTTTGGGTGAACCGATGAAGACAAAAATCAGGAAGGAAATATTCGAAGGGGTTAGCTTTTTCGACAGCCTCAGCAGTAATCAACACTCCTCCAGTTTTTATAAAAGCACCGATCCAGCGTCAATCTCAAAAAGCAGTTCGTCCCCACCCTTCTCCACCATATATTCGGGAAAAAATTTATGCAGGGTTCTTGAATTACCAATTTTGGTAATTATTATTACCAAGTAAGTATTATCTAATTTATCATCCTTAGCACAGACCATCTTCAAGGATGCGCCTGCATATGTCATGCGGCAAAAATGTTGAGGCAAAACGATGCAGGAGATGGATTAACCTTCTTCCGAACCGGAACTCGTTCCGGATCGGCCTGAGCGCATCAAGGGGGACGGGGTCCTTGACCACCCCTCTCACTCAACTCCCTAAAACTGATTTCTTGCTCAATCTCCCCCACCCAGTGAAATTAACTCGTAATGGGGAATTACCCTGGAGTATGTGATGTCAAAACCGGAAGAGATATGGCAGTGCCAATTTACCAACTGCGGTTATATCTATGACCCGGCCCGCGGGGATAAGAAGGGTAAGATCCCTCCGGGAACCCGTTTTGAGGACCTCCCTGAAGACTGGAAGTGCCCATGTTGCGGGTCAACCAAGAAAATGTTCCGACCCCTGGCAGGGCCCGGTTCGGTGGCCGAGCAGTCGAGCCACTGCGACACGTGACCCCCAAGCCAATCAAATTACTAAGGAGTAAGACATGACTGAGAAATTGCAGGTTTACAAATGTGAAGTCTGTGGAAACATGGCGTCCATGGTGCATTCTGGAGCCGGCGCTCTGGTATGTTGCGGCGCTCCCATGAAACTTATGTTGGAGAACACGGTAGATGCTGCCAAGGAAAAGCATGTGCCGGTTATCGAGAAGACCGCCGCGGGCTTTAAAATAAAGGTGGGAAGCGTCGCCCATCCCATGGAGCAGAACCACTACATCGAATGGATCGAGGTCATTACCGACGGCAAAGCCTACCGCCAATTCCTGAGTCCGGGAGAAGCGCCGGAAGCCACTTTTGCCATCGAGGCTGAGAAGATGGTGGCGCGGGAATATTGTAATCTGCACGGTCTGTGGAAGGCCTAACCATTACGGCCTGACTAAAGCCACCATCTTACGCTTAACAAATTACCATCCTAACGGAGACCGCCGATGAAGGTATTGATCGCTTACGATAGCCGAACTGGACACACCGAGAAGATGGCCGAATATATGGCAGAAGGAGTTCGTTTTCCCGGGCATGAAGTCGAAACCAAGAAAATTTCCGAGATCAAAAATGAGGCAGCTTTACAGGGTTATGATGCCTATATTTTCGGCTCCCCCACCTACCACCGGGATATTACCCAAGGGATGAAAACCTTCCTTTTCCTGGTGCAGAAAGCCAACCTGGAGGGCAAAGTCGGCGGGACCTTCGGGTCCTATACCCATAGCGCGATGCGCCCAAACTGATCTCTGATACCATGGAGTTTGTCTTCAAGATGAAAATGGTGGATCTTGGATCTTTCAACTTGATAGAGGCGCGGATTTCTTCGAATGAAGGGGTAAAGGCCTGTCAAGACTATGGCCGGGGCGTGGGGGAAAAGTTGTCAAAATAGGCTGATCGCCTAGTTTCACTGGATGTGGTTACCAGTTATCCCGGGGACATTGAGGCCGGACGCTAGACGGTAAGGGTAGCAGCCATGCATGATGAAAAAAGAACCCGCCCCAGTCCCCGGGCCTTTTTCACGAATCTTCAAGGCACTGAGCCGTGGTTCCAAAAGATCAGGATGCTCTTTAAGAATAACTGGATAAAGCTAAGAAGCTTCCAAAACTGCTGCGGCCACCTTGGGGAACCGGGCTGCTGACAGCGAAATAGCGGCCTCGGCGAGGCCGTCTCCGGGGAAAAGGGGGGCAAGTCATTAATCCCAAAGCCCCCCGCGTTTCTTAAAAGAAAGGCGGCCAGGAGATAATCGACATGTCAGAGTTGATACAGTGGCGCACGGACTGGCAGGAGGCGTTGGGCGAGGCGAAAAAAGCCAACCGCCCTCTTGCCCTGGAATTTTTTATGGAAGGGTGACCTCACTGTGGCCGGTTGGTCCGTGAGACCCACCAAGATCCAGCCGTGGTTCAGGCCCTGAACGAGCTCTTCATCCCGGTGCGCCTGGAAGGCCGCAATCATATGGACCTGGTGCGGCAGTTTCAGGTTACCGGCGCGCCCACCACTCTCCTGTTCTCTCCTGAGGGGCAGGAGAAGCATCGGTTCGCCGGTTTTTACCCCTCCGAGGAGTACCTCAAGGAACTGGCGAAAGGCGGCTGAAGAGATACGTTTGAGACGATCTTTTATCTTGAAAGGAGTTAAAGAATGAAAAAATTTACCTGCCAGGTATGTGGTTATGTTTATGACCCGGCGGCCGGGGACCCTGACGCAGGCGTTGCTCCGGGGACTGCTTTTGAAAATCTGCCGGACTCCTGGGTCTGCCCCCTCTGCGGCGCGGGCAAAGATATGTTCGAGAGTGAGTGAGCTTCTGAGTTATCCAGGGAAAGGTAGCTTTAACGTAAAATGGTGCCTTGGAGGCCAATGATGGATTTGCGCACTTACTTCGATAACGCCAAAGGGCATGGGGTGTTGGCCACTTCCGACGATCAAGGCCGGGTGAATATGGCGATTTTCTCCAGGCCCCACGTCTTCGAAGACCAGACCATTGCTTTCATCATGCCTCAGCGTCTGACTCACAGCAACCTCCAATCCAGACCCCACGCGGCCTATCTCTTCATGGAAGACGGCCCGGGTTATAAGGGCAAGAGACTTTACTTGACCAAAATAAAGGAAGAACAGGATACCCAACTCCTGCGCTCTCTGCGCCGGCGGATCTATCCTCCCGGACAGGAGAAGCCTGGTCCCCGTTTCCTGGTTTTCTTCCAAGTGGACAAAATTCTCCCGCTGATTGGGGCCGGCGAGGGTTCAGCCCTACCCTGATTCTTCAGTTACAGGACTCCACAGCTGTCAATAAGGAGCGACCTATGGCCAAGGCAATCCGAATTACTCCCGAGGAAACCTTTCAGAAGCTGCGGACGGGGAAAGTTCTGCTCGTCTGTGCCTATGACAGTGAAGAGCAGTTCAGGAACCTGCAGTTGGATGGAGCCATCTCCCTCTCCGAGTTCAGGGAAAAGCTTCCTTCCCTCTCCAAAGATCAGGAAATCGTCTTTTACTGTGCCTGAAGCAGTGAACACACCTCTGCCCGGGTGGCAGCAGAACTCAACCAGCAAGGATACCCGAACGCCAAGGCGCTCCTGGGTGGAGTGGCGGCGTGGCAGCAAGCCGGTTTCCCGGTCGTCGCCGTCAACCCGTGAGCTAGTATGGCAATAATCTCGCAGAGAAGTTAAAGGAGGGCTAAGACATGAGCCCGGAATTCGACCGTAGGGCTTTCCGAGATCTAAGCTATGGTCTCTATATCGTTACTTCGCTTGATGGCGAGCGGTTGAACGGTCAGATTGTCAACACCGTCATCCAGGTCACTTCCGAGCCCGCCCGGGTGGCGGTAATCATCAATAAGAAGAACCTGACCCATGAATTTATTTCTAAGAGTGGGTTGTTTGGGGTCTCCGTGCTGGATGAGTCGGCCCCCATGAATTTCCTGGGACCTTTCGGTTTCCGGTCAGGCCGCGAGGTGGACAAGCTTAGCCAGGTGCAATACAAAATCGGGGTTACCGGCTGCCCCCTGGTTTTGGATCATGCCTTGTCGGTTCTGGAGGCAAAGGTAATCGACCAGATTGATCTGGGCACCCATACCATCTTTATCGGGGATACGGTGAATGCTGAAGTTTTAAAGGAGGGCCGGCCTCTTACCTACCGGTATTACCAGGAGTTTCTCAAAGGAAAAGCGCCGGCGACTGCCCCGACCTACAATCCGGTCAAATGACCGGTCACCTAGTATTGGCAATTTTCTGGAAGGAGGGAGTATATGGCTGAAGATTTACTGGAAAAGGGCGCAATAATGCAGCGAGACAAGGAAACTTACGCTATTGCGCCCCATATTCCCGGCGGTATTATCACCGATTTCAACCTGCTGCGCCGGGTCGCCGACGTGGCGGAGAAATACGGCGTCAAGGCCATCAAGCTCACCTCGGCGCAGCGTTTTGCCCTGGTGGGACTTAAGCTCGAAGACCTAGATCAAGTGTGGCAGGAACTGGGACTCATTCCCGGGGCCGCCATCGGCCTGTGTGTGCGCTCCATCAAGATCTGCCCCGGCACCACCTTCTGCCGTATCGGCATGCAAGACGCGGTGGGGGTAGGGCTCCATCTCGATGCAAAGTATCACGGAATCCCCTTGCCCTTCAAGTTCAAGATCGGGGTCTCGGGCTGCCCCAACAACTGTTCCGAGTCCGTCATCAAGGATTTAGGTCTGGTGGGCGCCGCCAAGGGCTGGCGGGTGCTGGCCGGCGGGTTCGCTTCGGGCCTTAAACCGCGTTTGGCGGACCTTATTGCCACCGACCTGACTGATGCCGAGGCCATCGGCCTGGCCGAGCGGGTGCTGGACTGGTACAAGCAAGCTAACCAGAAAAAGCGGTTGGGCCGGATAATTGACGATATCGGCCTGGCCACATTCAAGACGGAACTGGGCCTGCCTGCCGCATGACCTAAATATCAATCAGCAAAATACATCTCTGGCGACCTAAGTCCGCCTGCTTTGGGACACGCATGGGTGCACACGCACCCATTATAAAAAACTTTCGAGGTCTGGACTTTGATTGAATTAAGAGATGATCCCCAGGTGCAGTAGGGAGCCCAGGTCGCTTTGAGAGGTCCCAACGGTCGTTGGCGGCAATGAGGGGACCGTAAGGCAGCCTTACCAGGAGGTTATTATAACAAAGTCGGACCATAAATCATGGGCCCCGAAGGCAGCGCCGATAACGATGCCCACAGCCATGTCCACCACGTTACCCCGTATGGCGAATTCTTTGAACTCAATTAACATGACTCTATCCCTCTGTTCGAGATTAGTCTAAAGCCTTGGCCACCGCAGTCCAAAGATGGTTCTGGAGACCTCTCGTCTCCATAGTTCAACACAGTAAAATCAAGGTCGTTAAACTAAGGTGGGACAGATTATCCTAATTGTCTTGATTCCGCTTGGTGAAGGGCCTGTACCGCATCCGGTTTTCTGGACACAAGGTTTTTTAAGCCGCCCTGGCGAGTGAGTCCTGAGCCAGCCATTCCGCCCTGGCCTGCCAGGGGCTTTTAAAACCGATCTTTTCCACCCGCCATTCGAGGTTGTAAGTGTCCACAAAGCGCCTGACCGCCGTCCTAACCTCCTTGAGATTCTGAAACACCCGGCCATAGATGACCTGCTCTTTGAGTGTCCGGATGAAGCGTTCAGCCACGCCATTGGTCTGTGGTTGTTCGATAAAGGCGAAACTTGGGCTGATCCCCCAGTACTCGAGCTGGTTCTGAAAATGATCTGACAGATACTGGGTCTACGAATTATTGGGCCCTTATCCCCCTGCGGGACTACCCTCCTGGCTTGGCTTATTCGCGGCCGGCCGGGCCGCCTACCTGGAGCGTCGCTGGACCAAGGCTGAAAGTTTCTTCGAGGAAGTTCTGCGCCTGAAGCCGGATGATCCACCGACCATCCTCTTCCTCAAGCGCTGCCGTGCCTTCCTGGCTCAGCCGCCGCCGCCAGATTGGCACGGGGTGTTTATCTCAGAAAGCAAATAGCCGGGCCTTAAGGAGCCCAGGAGGAAATGAATGGCCTATTTATGCCCAGACACAGACATCCCGGGCAAAAGGATAGTCGTTGACAGCCTTTGGCTACAGAAGTAAATTAAAGATAGTCGAGGTAGCAGTGAGGATTTTTTCCCTTAAGACCTTCAAGAATCAAGAATTCCGAGAGGAATAGGCGAATGGAAAAGACTACGGATTCGGCCTCCAGGGCTATGCTGAAAGTGGCAGAGCGCCAAGATTTAAGCACCATCTGGGACCGCTTTGCGGTCCAGACCCCGCAGTGCGGCTTTGGCGAGTTGGGCACCTGTTGCCGCAATTGCCTGCAAGGGCCTTGCCGCATCGACCCCTTCGGGGAGGGGGCTACTTTGGGGGCTTGCGGCGCTTCGGCAGACACCATTGTGGCCCGCAACCTGGTACGAGCCATAGCTGCGGGTACCGCGGCGCATTCCGGTCATGCCAAACACCTGGCTCACACCCTGCTTAAAGCTGCGGCAGGGCGGGCCCCCGATTATCCCATCAAAGATGAAGTCAAGCTCAAGGCAGTGGCAAAACGCCTGGGCATCGTCACGGAGGGCAAGGAAACCGCGGAGATTGCCAGGCAAGTGGCCGAGGCCGCGCTACGCGATTTTTCGGAAAAGGAAACTCCGGTGGCCTGGGCCGCCACTAATGTCACCCAGGGCCGGGTCGAAACTTTTCTGAAATATGGCGTGGTGCCCACCGGCATTGATGCGGCCATTTCCGAAGCCATGCACCGCACCCATTACGGGGTGGACGCAGACCCCGTCAATCTCCTGCTGGGGGGCATCAAATGCGCGCTGGCGGATTTTGCCGGCTGCGCCATGGGGACGGATCTGGCCGATATCCTGTTCGGCACGCCCAAGCCGGTAGTCAGCCGGGCTAATTTGGGAGTGCTGAAGCCGGACGCCGTGAATATCGGCCTGCACGGCCACAGCCCCATACTTTCGGACCTCATCGTCCAGATGGCCCACGATTTGGACGGAGAAGCCAGGGCGGCGGGAGCCGCCGCCGGAGTCAACCTGGTGGGGATTTGCTGCACCGGCAACGAGGTGCTCATGCGCCACGGCATCCCCGCGGCCACCCATTCGGTTTCCCAGGAATTGGCCATCATTACCGGCGCCCTGGATGCCATGGTGGTGGATTATCAGTGCGTCATGCCCTCTTTGGCCACCCTGGCGGAGTGCTTCCATACCCGTCTCATCACCACCATGCCCATTTGCAAGATCCCCGGGGCTACCCATATCGAGTTTAGCGAAGAGAAAGCCCGCCAGGCCGCGGCAGAAATCATCCGTCTGGGCATTGACGCGTTCAAGAGACGAAACCCCCAAAAAGTCAATATCCCACCTCACCAGAGTGACGTCCTGGCCGGTTTTTCCACTGAGGCCATCGTCGGCGCTCTTTCCCTGCTGAACCGGGACGATCCCTTGAAACCGCTCATCGACAATATCGTGGCTGGCAACATCCTTGGGGTTTGCCTCTTCGCCGGCTGCAACAATGTCCGGGTGACCCAGGACCAGAACTTCCTGACCATGGCGAAGGAACTGGCCCGGGAGAACGTGCTGCTTCTGGCTACTGGCTGTGGGGCCGGAGCCTTTGCCCGCCACGGGCTGTTGACCTCCGAGGCCACCACGGCCTACGCCGGTGACGGATTGAAAGCGGTGCTTACCGCTTTGGGACAGGCAGTGGGGCTGCCCGGGCCCTTGCCCTTGGTGTTGCACATGGGCTCTTGTGTGGATAATACCCGGGCCGTGCAGGTGGCCGTGGCCGTGGCCAACAAGCTGGGCGTGGACCTGGATAAGCTGCCGGTGGTGGCCAGCGCTCCCGAAGCGACCACGGAAAAAGCCATTGCCATCGGCACCTGGGCGGTGGCCGCGGGATTGCCCACCCATGTGGGGGTCATACCCCCGGTCCTGGGCAGTTCCCTGGTGGCCAGGGTGCTGACGCAGGACGCCAAAAGCCTTTTCGGGGGGTATTTCATAGTGGAAACCGACCCCCTGACTGCAGCGCGGCAGCTTGTTGAGGCGATCCGGGAAAGAAGGGTAGGTTTAGGGATATGAAAGAACTCTTCGTGCGCCTGGATAGATGTCAGGGCTGCCGCAGTTGCCAGTTGGCCTGTGCCGTGGCCCACTCGCGTTCCAAGAACCTGTTCGCGGCCATCAGCGAAACCCCGGTCCCCAGGTACCGCCTTTTTATTGAGAGAGGCCACGGGCTCAACGTGCCCCTCACCTGCCGGCAGTGCGACCCGGCCCCATGCCTGGACGCCTGCATTGCCGGCGCCCTCTATCGAGATGAGCGCGGCGTCGTGCAGCGGCGCGAGGGGTCCTGCGTGGGCTGCTGGACCTGCATCATGGTTTGCCCCTATGGAGTGGTGGGCCGGGAAAAAGAGCGGAAAATTGCCGTCAAATGCGACCGCTGCCCGGACCTGGAGGTTCCCGCCTGCGTCCAGGCCTGCCCCACCCGGGCCTTAATTTACGGCGAAGCCGACAGCTTCGGCGCGGATATCCGCAAGGCCGCCGCCGGGGTGCTGGCCCGGGCGGCAGAGTGATAGAGTAATTGAGGGGAGGGTCGGGGGAAAACAATTCCCCCGCCCTCCCCTCAAAGTATTCCTTTCAGAGGCTTCCCATGCGCTTTGTGATCATCGGCAATGGCGCGGCCGGCAACGCCGCGGCTGCGGCTATCCGCACCTGGGACCCGATGGGTGAAGTGCTCATCTTTACCGATGAGCCGCAGCCGGCTTATTATCGTCCGCTCATCACCAACCTCATCGAAGAGGGCCTGCCTGAGGACATCTTTTTCCAGAAAGAGCCGGGGAGTCCCCCGGAAGTGGAGCTGCAACTGGGGAAACGGATCGCGGGCCTGGATGCCGGCTTGAAGCAGCTTACCCTCCAGGATGGGATGACCTGTGCATACGACCGGCTTTTGCTGGCCACCGGCGCCTCGGCCATCCTGCCGGACATTCCCGGATGGCAGGGTCCAGGAACGCATGCTTTGCGGACCCTGGCGGACGCACAGGCTCTGGCCCAGGCGGCCCGAGAGGGAAAAAATGCGGTCATCATCGGCGCCGGCCGGGTGGGCCTGAAGGCGGCCCTGGCCCTGCGGCATCGGGGGCTGGAGGTGACGCTGGTGGAGCAGGGCCCCCACCTGGCCCCCGTGCAATTTGACGAGGTGGCCGGGGAGATTTTGGGTAAGGCCCTGGAAGCCGTTGGCATCCGACTAATTTTTAACCAGACGGTCACGGCAGTGAGGCGAGCCGGCGGCCGCATCATCGGCCTGGCCCTGGCGGATGGCCGGGTTCTGGAAGCAGAGGTGGTAGTCGCCGCCGTGGGAGCGCGCGCCCACGTGGAATTAGCCAGAAAAGCCGGTCTGGCGGTAAACCAGGGGATCCTGGTGGACAAATGGTTGCGCACCAGTGCGCCTGATATTTATGCCGCCGGGGATGTGGTGGAGACCACCGATATTGTCACCGGCCAGAGTATAGTCAGCGGTCTCTGGACCAATGCCGTGGAAATGGGGCGGATAGCCGGCAGCAACATGGCCGGAGCCGCGATTGAATACCCGGGCGCTTTTGCCGTGCTCAATTCCCTGGAAGTGGCCGGCATCCCCACCGTGGCCATGGGCTTCACCAACCTTCCTGCCGGGGGAGAATACCAGGTTTATCAAAGCCGCCGGGGGAATAACTACCGCAAGCTGGTCTTCCAAGAAGAGATTCTCGTGGGCGTGCTCCTGGTGGGGGACATCGACGGCGCCGGGGTTTACGCCGGGCTCATCAGGGGAAAAGCGAAGATCAGAAAGATTTGCGGTGAATTGGAGCATCCCCGGTCTGGCCTGGCCTCCTGGCTGTCCAGCCGGATATCAAAGGCAGAGAGAGCCGCGTGTTAGTGACAAGGCCCGGTTTTGCCAGGGGAAGGGGGCTATGGCCGGATAATTGCCCATCTTAAAAGGAGCCGCGGATGTACACCCTGGCCATCAAGAGGGAATTTACGGCCCGCCATTTCCTCTTCGGCGGCGACTGGGGTACGGAAAATGAGCTCCACACCCACCAGTACCTGGTGGAGGTGGCCCTGGAAGGACCGGTCCTCAACCGCCACGGCTTCCTGGTGGACATTGTGGCCCTGGAGGCGATCCTTACAGACCTGGTGGCTTACTTCCGGGGGCAGACTTTGAACAAGCTGCCCAAATTTGCCGGGTTGAACCCCTCAATTGAGCACTTGGCCCGCATCCTCTGCCAGGAACTCCTAAGCCGCGTCAAGGCGCCTCTGAAGGCACTCAGCGTCAAGGTCTGGGAAGACGACATCGCCTGGGCGGCCTACCGGGAGGAGCGCTAGTGCGCCATTAAATGGGGGGAAGGGGAGTTCTCAATTAGACTCGCGTACTACAGGCATAGAGCCGGAGAGGATTACTGGGAGTATGCATCCCAAATGACGTATTGCCTCAGGAAAAAATCATACCCTATAGGGGATGGTTGCCTCACCTATAGTCTTACCATAGTCATCTCGGAATCCTACCAATGGTCGAGCCTTTTTTAATCTGCCTTTCATCTTTAGGATCAATTTTGAATGAAAAAATCAGGCTTTCTTTACTTCCTCCAGATTATCATGGTATATTCTGCTCACCCACCCGGAGGATAAGGCCATGCTGGAGAGCAACCCGAGCGCCGCGGCGGGGAGCAAACGGATGGGCAGGCGAAAATACCCTGCCCTTTCTTTTCTGCCCATCCGGAGCTCCTAAAAGCGATAAACTCCAGGGGATCGGGGGCAGAGCCCCCGCCTGTAATGGGTTCAGACTGTCTTCGTAGCAAATTCAATCTGGATATCACGGGAAATTATTTCCCCGTCAACTAAAATAGCTGGGATCCTAAAACAAATGAAATTTTTCTCAAAATTTGGAGCGCTTTTAGCGCAGATTCCGCCCCAAAAACAATGGGCTGGAAGAAATCCAGCCCATTGTCGTTAGATCCCGTTACCCGGCCGAGGCTGGGCTAACGTGGTTTAAAGCCAGGCCTTACCCAGAGGAATGTTGATGCCCACTTCCCCGCAGATGACGTGCCACATAATATACCAGGCCAACAGGGCGCAGACGATCAGATCCCAGGCAGCCAGTGTGCCGATGGCGGCCATTCCGAAAAATTCCTTGAGATCCAGGCCGATGAAGCCCAGCACCAAGGTGAGAAAGAGTAAGGCTAACGCCGTATGATGCTTCATGGCTGGAATGAAGAGCAGGGCCGTGAAGAAAGTCCACACCAGAAGGAACCAGGGAAGGCCATTTTTCAAGGCCAGGGCTGGATAGACCTTAATCAGATCGGCGTTAGTGCCGAAGATCACCAGGAAGCACAGCGAAATCCAGAAGGCTCCGTAACCGCTGAAGGCGCAAAAACCAAAATTATTGCCGGTGCGGAATTCGAGCATGCCCGCAATCAATTGAGCCGTTCCGCCAAAGGCCAGACCAATCCAGAGTACCGGGCTGACGGCGACCCAGCCCAGGTTATGGAACTGCAAGATCAGGGTGGTCATACCGAATCCTCCCAGCCCCACTACCGCCGGATTGCCGATCTTTACTAAAGTTCCCAATTTTTCTTCATGCTGAGCCATCTCGGAAAACCTCCTTAGTCTGAGATAACGAATTCGAAAAGGCCTGCCGATCAAAAGCAAAATGAATGGCACTTCGGTTTAACCATGGACGCAAAATCACCTCCTTCTTCGTAAACCGAGATTATGCGGCAACCTTGGCTATAGAGCCAAAAATTGGTTTTGGGGGCCTCTTCGCCCGGGTAAAATCCCCAAAGTTCCTGTTCTTGAAGCCGAATTCTCTTGTCGACTCAATGATAGCACAAGTTTCCTTGAAAAGTAATTTTTTCAAAACTGAGGCTGTCCCATCCATAGTTGAAAGTTAAAAAAATGGATGGCGGTTCATCCAGCCGATTCAGTAGAATCGGTTAGGGAAAGAACATCAAAGGAGGAACCGCCATGAAGCCATCGCACCAGATTGAGGACCGGAAGGACAGTCAAGGTTTTGCCCGGTACTTGGCCAAAAACGGCCAGTTGTTGCTCCCCCTGGTGGAACTAATCGAGGCCTCTCGCATGGCCGTAGATGAACTCATTGACGTACTGGGGCGGGCCAGCATTGAAGCGGTCTTGCAGTTGTCGGCGGCCGGGGTGGCTGGTGAGAAACACCAGGGCCGTAAGGGTGGTAAGATCAATTGGCATGGTAGCCAGCCCGGTAAGGTTTCCCTTTCTGATCGCCAGTTATGGGTAAGCAAGCCGCGGTTGCGCCGCCAGGGCCGGGGGGCGGGCCGGGAGGTAGGGATTCCGGCCTACGAGGCCATGAACAACGGCCTGGGTTCCCGCCTTTTGGAGATCTTGATGCATTATGTCTCCACCCGCAACTACCGCCGGGTGATACCGGAGATGGCCGAGAGCGTGGGGATCAGCAAATCCAGCGTCAGCCGTCAGTTTATCGACCAGAGTGCCCAGGAGCTGGAGCGGCTGGCGGCCCGGTGCTTTAATGAGGTGGAACTGCTGATCATCTATATGGATGGCCTGATCTTCGGAGAACATCATGTGCTCTGTGCTGTGGGGGTGGACGCCCAGGGGAACAAGCATGTCTTGGGGATGGTAGAGGGCGCCAGTGAAAATGCCTCGTCATCCACCGCACTCTTGGAAGACCTGATGGAACGGGGAGTTGACCCGAAACGCCGTTATCTCTTCGTCATTGACGGCTCCAAGGCGCTACGGGCCGCCATCAACCGGGCGTTTGGGGCCAGCAGTCCGGTACAACGCTGCCGCCACCACAAGATCAGGAATGTCTGCAACCAGCTGCCGGATGAACTGGCGGCGCAGGTGAAGTCGGTTATGAAGGAGGCTTATGGGGCTACCCTGGCAAGAGGGCATGGCCCGGCTCAGGAAACAGGCGGACTGGCTGGAGACTCGCTATCCCGGTGCCGCGGCCAGCCTGCGGGAAAGTCTGGAAGAGACCTTCACCATTAATCGCCTGGAGTTGTCTCCGGCCCTGCGTCGCTGCCTGGGCACCACCAATATCATTGAGAGTCCCCATGCCGGGGTGCGCTTGAGAACCAATCGGGTAAGCCGCTGGCGGGATGGCAAGATGGGGCTACGCTGGGTGGCGGCAGCTTTCCTGGCCACCGAGAAGAATTTTCCCCGCATCCTCCAAGGCTCCCTTAGGCCGTAGATCGCCCCACAGGGCCTCCAGGAAGGCGTTAAATTCCTCCTGGGACTCCTGGCCTTCCCCGGGCAGGCCCCCCGGCGCCCTCCCTTCCTCCAACTGCTCGCCGCGGTCCCAGTCTGGCACCGCCGATGGCCTGTAGGATTTTCGGCCCCGAAAACCAAACCCCGGGGACGGGACTCCTGCCCCCTGCCTTTATATGCTCTGTGCGGAGATTTTTCAATTTTCAATCGGGCAGGGGATAGCAGACTCTCCCTGGCTTATGGGACCAGGTCCTAAAATTTCACAGGCAAAATCTGGCCGGGTTGATGTGCTTCTGGCTATCACCTTGGCCCAGGCGCTCAGGGCACGCCAGGGCCTTTTAGAGGCCTATAAATCGTCCCTTGCAGAGGGACCCCCTACCCTTACCATTCATTCGGTTTCGGGCTTCGATTTTCACCGTCTCGCGGGCTTGTGAAGACCTCTGGCTCCGTTTCCATGAGGCACCTTTCAAAGGACCCCTGGCCCTGGTTCCGGGCTGGGGTAAAAGCTATAGGTCCTGGCGCCCATTTACCAAGAGTGGGCCTCTCTACCCGGTCCATCATCAAAGTACCCTCCGATGATGGACCCGGCCTTGAAATTTCAGATTCGGCGAAGTTTGTGCTATCGTAACGTCGATAAGCTAATCTGGCAAAAAAGAGCAGGCCTACCGGGGTAAAACACGCGAAGAGAGGTCACCTGATCAACGTCAATTATTTTTTCTACTATCAGGCCAAGAGTTGGAGTCGGCCTCGGCGGGTGGTGGCCAAGATCGAGTGGCGCCAGGGCGAGTTTTTCCCCAGGATCGGCTTTGTGATCACCAACTCCAGGCTACCTGCCGGCAAGGTGATCAAAGTCTATAATGGCCGGGCCAAGATAGAAAACCGGATCAAGGAAGGGAAGAACACTCTTCGGTGGGACAAAACCAGTTGCCAAAGGTTCGAGGCCAACCAGGCCAGGCTACAGATGGGGGTTCTGGCCTACAACCTTCTGCATATGATCCGGCAGTTCTATGTTTGGGGCGAAGAAGTGAAACGGTCCATGGAGTGGCTGATCAAGCGATTAATCAAAGTGGGCGCCAGGGTTTCTTATCATGCCCGGAGATGGTATGTCCATGTGGCCTCGGCTTTTCCTCTATCGCACCATTATCGGGCGGTGCTGGCCTGGGGTACATAGGCCGCAAATCAATGAGGTGCTTGTTTACTAATGGAGAGGTACGCCCTAAATCTGAAGAAAAGAAACTTTTTCAGCGAAAAATATGCTACCGTACCGTCAAGGTGGAGATTCGGCGTCAAGAACAGAAGCTTTGTGGGGTTTTCCCCTGGCAAAGGGGTCCCCAAAACCATTTTTTGACCGTGGTGGCCAAGGCGGCCGCATAATCTCGGATAATTCCCTTAGGCAACCTGGGCATGGCCCATAATTTTTTGGCCCGCAGCCGAAAATTTTCTTGTAATTATTCTATAAATATATTCCGATGAAGTTTGTGCTATTGTGTTTGCAGCTGGAAAAGAGGAATCTTTTCAGGGTTAAACGAGATGAGAAGGCCCCGAGCCCTGGGATCTACAATCCGACGCCAGCCAATGGCATCAATAGGACAGCATCCAGGGGGACAAACATATTCGCCCTTTTAAACCTATTGTTGCTTCCTTGAGCAAATTGCTTTTCATCCGATGGGTATTTTTTTTAATAACCCTGGGGATGGTCAGTTATTTTTTTTATAAATTGGGAATTTTGGCCGCATTAGCAATTTTATTGCTAAATATAATTTTATATCGGAAAGGAGTTTTTCATGGACCTTCACAGAAATAAATTTGGTTTATTGGTAATCGCTGTTATTATTGCTATGTTCGCCTTTGGCTGTGCCGGCACCCAAGGTTCATACAGTCCGGTCGTTACTGAAGGCACCGATATCGGAAAATATTCCAACCTTGTTGTCGAAGTTAAAAATAATCCTGACGTCGCCTTGGCAGCATCCGATAATGATCGAATCATGGCTAAGATTGTTAATAACTTAAGGAAAGATTATCCCAGCAAATTTAAAGAAATTAATCCGGCAAAACCTGACACTGAAACCCTCCAGGCTGTTGTAAATATTACCAAGTATGATAAAGGAAATGCGTTTGCGCGGTTCATGCTGGCTGGCCTTGGCTCGATGCAAATTAAAGCTGACATTTTACTAAATGATCTTGCCAATGGACAATGTTTGGGTAAGTCTGAATGCAAAAAAACCTTCGCCTGGGGAGGAATATACGGCGGTGCCACCACGATAGAGGGCATCGAAGAAGGCTTTGCCAAAGCCGCCGCTGCTTCAATTGCGGAGGCAAAAAAATAAGAATTAGTATTGGTTTGATTACGAAAAGGTGATGCAGCCTTGGCGCTGCATCATCTCGGAAAACTATGATTTAAATCCGGGAAGCTAAAAAAGCCGGTGCCGAAATTGAAAATGAGTGGGAAATGAAAACGAACATTAAATTTGCCTCCTTATTGATGATGCTTACCATATCAATTGGTTGTATTAGCGTTCCCCGTATATCTTCTACCGATACCCAAACAATGTCAGATGCTGAATTAGTTCTCAAATATCGAGAACTAAAACAAAAAGCGCAGGAGATTAAATCTACCGCCGAAAATACCGTGAGCCAACAGTCTTATCGAAGCGACGGAGCATCGCAGATAGGTCATGGTATTGGTCAACTTCTCATACTTGCATCTCTTAAGTCAAAAGCGGAGAAATTAAAGGAATCGGCCGAAAACATTAAAGCCGAATGTGCGCAACGTGGCATCGACCCCGATAACTATCCTTAAAGAATTAAGCCATATTACTAGTATTAATAGATACTGGTGGGGACGACCCTGAATTTTGCGAACCTTTAGCGTGCTTGCTCTTGCCGGCGGGCCGTGCTTTCTGAGGGCGCCCGGGTTTTTTCGGTTCTAACCCGACGCCAAAAGCAAACTCTTCCATCTTAAACCCCTCCTGGGCCCGGGACCCTCGATAGAAAATCACAAAAATCTCCGTGGCAATCATACTGACCGGGGGGGTAGGAGTCCCAATCCCCGGGGTTGCCTTTCGGGGCCGAAAATCTCAGGGAGGGGGCGCCCCGCTACAACCAGCAGGTGGTCTTAGCAGAACCCGAGGTAGTTCGGAGGGCCGGAGTCTACCAGCCTGGAGGTATTGGTCCCGCCAGGATTAGCACTTATGGGGAAATTTCTGGAGGCAAGGCCGCCTTGTCAACCGAATAAATCCGACAGATGCAATTAGTGCTATAGTGATTTTGTTTAATCTTCACAGAAAAGGAAAAAAAAATGGTCGATGAAGATCAAGACGGTCGCCCGGTGATCCCCTGTAAGAAAGTGGGGATAGAACTAATTTTTCTGAGTCCCTGTCCTTATTGTGGCCGGAAGCATACGCACGGAGCGGGCAAGCCTCCGTACCCTGCGGGTGTTTGGTTCGCTGGCCATAGAGTGGCCCATTGCCCGCCTGGGGGTGAAATCAAGCGGGGGCGAAAATATGTCAAGGTTCCTCCTGAGGCTGAAAGGGGTTACATCCTTAAAGTGGTGGAGTAATGATACAAAGGTACAACCCCGGCCCTTTTACTCCGATACCTCTATAATTGATATTCTGGCAGACGGAATCATGGCTATAGGGGGGTAGGAGTCTCGCTGCGCCCGGGGTTTTGCCTTCGGGTGGCAAGGAATCCTCCAAGCAAGGGGCGGCGAAGGTGCCCGGTCCATATGACCCTCTGAGAAGCCCCACATTGAACGGAAAAGGTTGACCCCTGCTTCCTCATCGGCCATGAATCAATCGTTGAAAACTGCCCGGGGCCAGGCCAGGCTACAGATGGGGGTTCTGGCCTACAACCTTCTGCATATGATCCGGCAGTTCTATGTTTGGGGTGAAGAAGTGAAACGGTCCATGGAGTGGCTGATCAAGCGATTAATCAAAGTGGGCGCCAGGGTTTCTTATCATGCCCGGAGATGGTATGTCCATGTGGCCTCAGCCTTTCCTCTGGCACACCACTACCGATCAGTGCTGGCCTGGGGTACATAGGCCGCAAATCAATGAGGTGCTTGTTTACTAATGGAGAGGTACGCCCTAAATCTGAAGGAAAAAAACTTTTTCAGCGAAAAATATGCTACCGTACCGTCAAGGTGGAGATTCGGCGTCAAGAACAGAAGCTTTGTGGGGTTTTCCCCTGGCAAAGGAGACCCCAAAACCATTTTTTGACCGTGGTGGCCAAGGCGGCCGCATAATCTCGGGTTATTATAACAGAAAGGCCCGGGGGGTGACCTCCCTTTACAACCTGTAAAAAATATTGACAGCCAGGTCTCCGAATTATTCCCGAAGGCCTGGCGTGTTCGATAAATTGATTAAATAATACAATCGGTTAACCGAGCAGCTCTCCTTGGAACGGCCATTGCTTAGCAGATTTACCATGGGGTGCCCCCAATCTCCGGAAACCGGCGGACCGGGCAACCTCAGGGAAAATCTCGGGCCTTGAGAGGCGGTCATCGGGATGGAGCGAGAATACTATAAAAAATTATGGTGGAAAATTATCCTGACCATCCTGGCCTTTTCGGTAATCCCGCTGTTGATCCTGGGAGCCTTCATCTACTACCAGTTTAGCCAATCCTACTACACCAAGATCATGGAAGATATGAAGACCCTGGCGGAAAACCGTTCCAGTTCCATCGATCTCTTTTTGGACGAGCGCATCTCCCAGCTCACCAGTCTGGCCCATACCATCCCCCTGGAAAAACTGCGGGATGAAGCCTACCTGGAAAAGGTTTTCAACATCATCCAGGCCCGTTCCAGGTCTTTTTTGGATCTGGGGATTATCGACCAGGAAGGCAGCCACCTGGCCTACGTGGGGCCGTATTACGCCCTCATGAAATCGGCAAATTATAAGGACGAAGACTGGTTCCACGCGGTGATGTCCACCGGCGTCTATGTGAGCGACGTGTTCCTCGGATTTCGCAAGATTCCGCATTTTATCATTGCGGTGATGGTGCGGGAAAGGAGCCAGAGCTGGATCCTGCGGGCCACCATCGATTCCGACATCATTGAGAACATCGTGCGGGCCGCCTGGGTCGGCAAAATGGGGGATGCCTTTATCATTGACGGCAATGATATCTTGCAAACCAAGCCCCGGTTTGGCGGGGCGGTTCTGCAACCGGCGCCGGCGCCTGATTTCTCCAAGGCCAGCGTTCCCCAGGCGGAGGAAATCGCGGTCAACGGCGACAAAGGGCTCTTCGCCGTCGGCATCATCAAACTGAAGAAGTGGGTGCTGGTAATCCGGGAAGACCCCAGGGACCAGTTCACCCCCCTGCTGCGCACCAGGTCCCTGATGGTCTTGATTGCCTTGGGGGGAGTGCTGTTGATTGCCATCGGCGCGGTGCTCGCCACCCGCTCGATGATGAATGAAATGCTGGTCATGGAACGGAAGAAGGCCGCCAGCGAGGAAATGGCCCTACAGGAAAGCAAGATGGCGGCATTGGGGAAGATGGCTGCAGGCATTGCCCACGAAATCAACAATCCCCTGGCGGTCATCGGCGAAAAGGCCGGCTGGATTAAAGACCTGCTAACAATGGCAGATGTCTCCAAGAACGAGAATTTTCAGGAAATAGCCGCGGCGGTTAACAAGATTGAATATCATATCAACCGCGCCAAGACGGTAATCCATCGGCTCCTGGGCTTCGCCCGGCGGATGGAGCCGGTCACGGAGATCCTCAATATCAATACCGTTCTGGATGAGAGCGTGGCCTTTTTGGAAAACGAGGCCCGCTATCGCAACATCGATATCCAGGCCGATTATGCCCTCGATCTCCCCATGACCGCCAGCGATTCGGCCCAAATGCAGCAAGTCTTTCTCAATATCCTCAATAACGCCATCGACGCCATCGGCAAAGATGGTGAGGTCCATCTCAAGACCAGGCACCTTGCTAAATCTAATGAAATCGGCATAGAGATTAACGATACCGGCCCCGGCATCCCCAAGGAGATGCTGAACAAGATCTTTGATCCCTTCTTCACCACCAAGGAGGTGGGCAAGGGCACCGGCCTGGGCCTTTCCATTTCCTACAGTATCGTGGAAAAACTGGGGGGCAGGATGATGGTGGCCAGCGAGGAAGGCAAGGGCACTACCTTCACCATATATTTGCCGATCAGATAAGCCGAAAGGGGGGCGTTATGGAAAAGTTCAAGGTTTTGATCGTGGATGATGAACTGGATTTTCTGGAGACCATTGTCAAACGCCTGCAGGTCCGAAATATCGAGGCCAGCGGCGTTGACAGCGGCCCCAAGGCCCTGGAATTGCTTAATGAGCAGGACTTTGACGTGGTCATCCTGGACGTCAAGATGCCGGGGATGGATGGCATCGAAACCCTGTTGGAAATGAAAAAAAAGAAGCCCCTGATGCCGGTGATCATGCTCACCGGCCATGCCACGGTGGCATCGGGGATCCAGGGCATGAAGCTGGGGGCCTTCGCTTACGTGATGAAGCCTGTGGCCCTGGACGAGCTGTTGGAGAAGATCCACAAGGCTCACGAAAGAAAGCTGATTCAGGAAGGTCAGACTGAGTGACCCTGCCTTTCTCAAAGGCGGGGCGGCCCTGGCTTCCGGGATTTGTCCATCTTGGGGCCTAATCCCAAAAAAATTACCAATTAACGGAAAAAAGACAATGAGCCCTGACATGCTAGCAAAACCGACGAGCAGCAGCACAGAGGTGTTTTCTATCAAGTGGGCCCGCTCCCTGGCTTCTGAGGTTATTGGCCGGAGCGGCACGGACTTGAATAAATGTTATCGTTGCGGCACGTGCGCCAGTGGGTGCCCGTTCATCCAGGCCATGGATTATCCTCCTTTCGGGGTCTTATCGCTATTGAAGTACAATATGCGCCAGGAGGCCCTGAGCAGTGCCACGATCTGGATGTGCGTGGGCTGCAATACCTGCTCCAGCCAGTGTCCCATGGCCATTGACATAGCGGCGGTGATGGATATCCTGCGCCACATGGCCCTGGAGGAAGGGGTGGTCCTGGCTCAGCCGGAGCCCCAGGTGCCGGCGGTGCACCGGCATGGGTGTGGGCCACTGGAAGTCCTGGTGAGGAACGGCGGTCTGAAAAATATTGCCAAGAGAAAACTCAATGGCTTGAAGTTTGTGCCTAATTACGGGTGCACCTCCTTTCGGCCACCACAGTACCATAGGCAGGTAAAATTCATTGAGGGCGAAATGGAACGAGTCCTGAGCGCCTTGGGGGCGCAGCCCCTGACAAGGACTTACACCAATCGCTGCTGTGGCTCTTTCCTGGCCGCCAGCAGGCCGGATATCGCCACTCCCATGGTCAATGCGATCATTGAAGGCGCCCAGGCCGTAGGCGCGGATTGCATCATCACGGCCTGCGCCACCTGTCAGCTCAATCTGGAGGATCGTTGTACTCTGGAGAAGAAGCTGCCCGTGTTCCATTTTTCGGAAATCCTGGCCCTGGCCCTGGGGCAAGAGTACGAGGGGTGGCCCCAACACCACCTTGTAGACCCGGGACCAATGCTCCAGAAACTGGGATTGGCCAAGGAGCAATAAGTTTTTGGGGTAATTTAGTCCGGATAGATAAACGGAGAAAGCACTATGGCCCAACCCGACATACCGCCTCCTGGAGAATCAGTTTATCCAGGGTGAGATCCGCCACCGCCCGTCTCAGCCGGGTATTCTCTTGCTCCAGGACCTTGAGCCGTTTGGCCTGTTCAACCTTTAAACCACCGTACTCCCGGCGCCAGCGATAGAAGGTCTGTTCGCCAATCCCCAGGGTACGGCAAACCGGGGCCGCCGTCCCCCCCTGTGCCAGAGCTACCTCTGCTTCCCGCAGCTTCCCGATGATCTGCTCCGGTGTGTAACGCCTCCTGCTCATCTCCCTGCCTCCCTTCGATCCACTACTCGAACATAACTCGTGGATCAGTTTTTGGGGGGCAGGTCAAATTGACGTTGATCAGGGATTTTTGATTTCTCCTCCGGTTTAGGATATATTTTCCCCCGATGAGACGCATCAATCCTATTCACGGGCTGACCCTTCTCTTTCTCATCGGGCTGATCTTGCTGGTCCTCTTCTTTCGGGACCAAATTCCACTCTGGCGGTCTCTGCTCTCGCTTTATGCCCTGGGTGCAGGCGTCCTCTTGGTATTGAAACGGTGCTCCGACCGAGAGGTGATGGGCCGGGTAGGTAAGTTTATTAATGATTTTTCCCCCGCCCTTTACATTATCCTCATCTACCAATCCCTCGGTGATCTGATCCAGTATCTCCATCCCGACGTCGATCCCCAGTTGATCCGAATCGATTTCCTCCTCTTTGGCGTCCATCCAACGGTTTGGCTGGAGCGCTGGATCGTTCCCTGGTTCACTGGCGTCCTGTCCGTAGCTTATTTAAGTTATTTTTACCTTCCGGCCAGACTCGTTCATACCCTCTATCTGAAGAATCCGAAGCGGGATTTCGATCTGGCGGTCTTTGTCTTGCTCTTGGGTTGGTATCTGTCTTTCGTCGGCTACATTCTCTTTCCGGCGATTGGCCCGCGGTACACCCTGGCCCACCTCCAGTCGGTTCATCTAAACGGCGGTTTTATTGCCGATTTCGTGAGCCATTTCATAAATTTGGTGGAGAATAACAAACGGGATTGCATGCCCAGCGGTCACACCGTGATCGCTCTCCTCGTTTTATCTCTATCCTATCGTTACGCCAGGGTGCTCTTCTATCTCTTTTGCCCGATCGTCGGCGCCCTCATCCTCTCCTTGGTCTACCTAAGGTATCACTATGTCATCGATCTCTTCGCCGGAGCGGCGTTGGCAGCAGGGTGCAGCATCATCGGCCCTCGACTTTACCGCTGGTGGGATGGGGGAGGCGGCCAGGAGAAAAGAGAGGCTTGATGGAACTGGACCAGCTTCACGAAAACTGGACCGGAAAAAATGGTAGAATCTCCTGAAGGCCGTCAGATGAAGCCCAATGGTTTTCCCACTTTTTCAAAAACTTCCCAGGGCTCGCCTCTTACGTTGGCAGCCCGACAAATGGCTGGGGCTTCTTCAGGCCTTTGAAATAACGGTTGCGGGTAGATATATTGATGCCAGCGTAAAATAAACAACCCCATAGAGTCCGTTTCCATGGGCTCATGCCAAAGAACCGATTGATCATGGCGCCGAACGAAAAGGTTTGCCGGTTCAAGCGGGCGTAGCCACTAAGGAGCTCATCAGCAGTCATGCTCTTCGGTTGAAAAAGGAGGGTATCAGGAGGATATCCACGGAGCCACCAGTCAGGCTCAAACAACCTGCCTTCGCTTAAGAGACGCGTATATAACCGAGTCCCTGGAAGAGGAGTGAGAATCCGCGGCTGGACACTATCCAGGCGACCTTTTATGATAAACTCAAAGGTCTGCTCGAACACATCCTTGTTTTCGTAATCGAAGCCAAAAATAAACGCGCCGAGGATGCCGAAACCTTCGCCATGGAATCGGCGCATGGCCTCATAAAAATCGATCTTCAGGTTCTTTATTTTCTTAATCTCATGCTGAGTACCTTTTTGGACCGATTCGAACCCGATCAAAAGTCCCCGGCACCCCGCACGTCGCATCAATTTTAGCAGCTCCACATCTTCAGCTAACGACACGGTTCCTTGCCCCATCCATAGCCGCTGCAGGGGTATCATTTCAGTAAAAAGCTTTTTCCCTACCTCCCGGTTTAGTCCAAGGGCGTCATCGACGAAGAAGAAGTGAGGGAAATCGAGAGACTCGATCTCGGCAATCACCTCTTGAACCGGCCTGACTCGATATTGCTGCCCCATGGTCTGGCCACTGCAACAGAATTCGCAATCGTGCGGACACCCTCGGGAGGCCTCGACGCCGACATAGATAGGAGCAGAACCCCGAGGTTCGGTTCTGGGGAAGAGATCTCGCCGTGGTGTTGGCAGGCCGGTGAGATCTGTCTTTTTACCGGCCCGATAGAGTCTTTGCATCTGTCCCGAGGCGGCATCAGATACAACCCGCGGCCAGACACCCTCCGCTTCTCCCACTACTACCGCGTCTGCATGTCCTAAGGCTTCGTCAGGCAATATGGTGGGGTGTATTCCTCCCATCACCACCTTCACCCCCTTTTGGCGATAGGTGTCGGCGATATGATAGGCCCTTGGCACCAGGGCTGTCATGACGGTGATACCCACCAAATCCACCTCTTGATTGAGGTCGTCGGGAGCAAAAACTTCATCGACCATGGTAATCGTGTGGCCAGGCGGAGTAAGCGCTGCTATCAGAGGAAGATTTACCCTCTGTAGCCTGAAATTACTTGTCTCTTCATTTTGTTCATGGGGGGCGATAAGCTTTATTTTCACGTCTCACCTTCCGGGAATCATCTTTGCTTAAACCAATCAACGTCTGGTCGGTCAAACCTTCGCCCTTGAAATGTGGGGCAGGGTACGGGGTCCACCTTGCCGATCTTTTCCAAGAAAAGGGTCGCGAAATTGTGCGGACGGGAAACCCGGATGCCGGGGGGAAGGCTGGGTAGCCAGCCCCTTCTTGCCACCGCGCTCACTGAGGGCGAGGACAGCGGGTACAGGCGGTAAGGGCGCCCGGAAAGGGGGCTCGAGGGCCGGCGCGCCGGAGGTGCTTGGCAATCACTTACCCTCTTTCCATCTGGTGGCCATGATGCCCAAGGCGAAGACCATGGCCGCGAAAACCCCGATTATGGCGGCGTAACGCAGGGCGGCCATGTTGTCGCCAAATATCATGGAGGCCCGCAGGCCCTCGTTCACGTAGTACAGGGGCAGTAGCCTGGCGAAGGTCTGCAAAAAGCCCGGCATCATCTCGATGGGAAAGAAGCTCCCCGCGAGGAACATCATGGGGAACGTGATGGCGTTTGCGGCGGCGGCGGCGCTCTGCGCCTCCTGCACAAAGCGGGTGAGTATCATCCCGATGCCGACGAACGCGAAGACATCAAGCAAAATGAACACCATGAGCCAGCCGTTTATCTTGAGGTCAATGTGAAACACGCCGTAGCTCACCAGCAGCATCGCAGCCGTGGAGATAATGGCGAGTGTGAACTGGTACAGGATGTTCGACAGTATCCAGTCGGTACGCGTGATGGGCGTGGTGGATAGCTTCCTGATGATACCCTTCTGCAACAGTTCCGTGTTCATGTTCACCGTGCCGAACAGGGATGCGGTCATCACCGCCATAGCGATGACGCCGGGTATGAAAAACTCGATAAACCGGTATTTCCGGTTGAGTATCGAGGTCTCCTCCCACCGGTAGAACGGCGGCTTCCCGGACATCCTCTGGTTCAACCCCACAATCTCCATGTCCAGGTATTCCATCTTCGTCTTCACCGAAGTAGAGCTGGGGTCGTATATATACGTGAGGGTAACGGAGGCATTGGGGGCTTTGAGGTCCACCCTCTGATTGAGCAAGTTTTCAAAGTCTTTGGGAATAACGAGGATAAGGTTCAGCCCATGGTTCTTGGCGTACTCCCTGGCGTCGCTGGCGGGATCGACCTCAGTTATCTTGAAGTTCCCGTCTAACTCAAGGGCCTTGACGAACTGCGCCGAGGCGTGGGTGTGGTCGAGGTCCTGCACGTAAAGGTCTAAGCTCAATTTGTTCCGGTCCAGGAAAATGGTGCCGAACACGAGAATCAGGATTATCGGGAACGCAATCGTGAAGAACATCGCGGTCCTCTCCCGGTAGAAGGTCTTGAGCTTCACGACGAGATTGGCGCTAATGACGCGTAGCTTCATCCTACCTCCCCGCCCGCGGCCGGGCCTGCTTGGAGCGCCTCGCCGGTGAGCTTAAGGAAGACCTCTTCGAGGTTGGGCCGGCGAACGTCCAGGCTGAGGAACGCCCCCCCGGCGTCCTTAATGGCATTTAGTGTCTTCAGGATGTCTTCCGTGTGTTCCACCCTGACCTTGAGGTCTTGGTGGGTGTCATGGACCGGCTCGAAGCCCATCTTCCGGATGATCTCAAAGGCGTTGGCATCGACGGACTGTAGCGTGAGGACCAGGTATTTCGCGTTGTTTTCTATGAGCTCCTCGGGAGAGCCCGTGGCGATTATTATCCCCTTCGAGATGATGGCGACCGTATCGGCCAGAATCTCCGCTTCCTCCATGTAATGCGTGGTGAGAAATATCGTTTTCCCCTGCTTTTTCAGGCCCAGCAGGACTTCCCAGACCTCGCGCCTGGCCCGGGGGTCGAGCCCTGTCGTCGGCTCGTCGAGGAACACGACCTCGGGGTCGTTCACGAGCGCAATCGCGATGCCGAGGCGCTGCCGCAAGCCCCCGGAGAGGTTCTTATACTGCTCTGCGGCCTTGTCCTTGAGGTTCACGAGTTCTATCAGCCCGTCGATATCGGTGTTCCGCCGGAGGCGACTGGCGCGGAAGAATAGTCGCGAATAGAACAGCATGGTTTCCCTGACCGTTATCCGGTCGAAGGAGCTGAAGTCTTGCGGGAGGACGCCGATCCGGGGGACGATGGCGCGCTTCTCCTTAGTGACGTCCATCCCGAGAAGTCTCACCTTTCCCGACGTGGGCGTGCGGATCGTATCGATTATCTCCACGGTAGTGGTCTTGCCGGCGCCGTTCGGGCCCAGGAAGGCGAAAACTTCGCCTTTCCTGACGTTGAACGATATGCCGTTGACCGCCAGCAAATCCCCGTAACGTTTGGTCAGGTTCTCGACTTCGATGGCGTGTTCAGCTGGGTTCCCCATGGATTTCCATTTTGCCTCTACAGGGCGCAAGGATTAATCTCAGATCAGGCGGCACAAGGGTAATCGGCCCCACCACCCGCCCGAGGAGTTCAGCCGCTGGGCTCCGGCGCTTCTTACCTGCCAGCCGCCAGTTCTAAAAGGAGTTTTTTTATGGCCTCAAACCGGCTGTTATCTATCCGGCCGGATGCGGCAAATCTGACGATGCCCCTCTTATCTATAATGATAAAATTGCTGTCATTATTTCTCATGCGGTACGCCGCAAACATGCCTCCGGTCCAATCCCCGTAACAAGTTATGTTCAGCTTCGCGGAGGTTTCAATTAATTTTTCTTTCCAGTCTGTTAAAGACGTTGCTTCCATGGCATTTACGACCAGCAATCTGAAGATTTGATTTTGAATATTTTTCGGTTGAGTATCATAAAGAGCATCCAGATAATGTTGCAAGTCGTCGTTAACATGGACGGTATCTCTGGTTGCATAAAACAAGACGGCAATCTTTCCACTGAGCATGTCGAGCGTGAGTTTTTTATTATCTCCGGATACCAGTGAGAAAGATGGGCCGGCTCACTTGTGCCTAAAATAGCCTGCGCCCCAGTTGGCACCAGACTCCAAACCAGGAGGGTTGCCGCGATCAGGGCGGATTTAGCCATAGCCTGCTTAAAGTTCTTAGATAGATTCTTGGCGTTCATTTCTGAACCTCCTCTAGCAGAAATATACGAGGCCCTCAAAAAAGCCAGCCTCCCGATACTCCCCGCACACCGCGCCCCTCGCCTCATCGATCTTGCCGATTCAAAAGGGCGATGGAAAGCCACATCTTCGCCCGGGGAAGCGAACGCACCCAGATGGACCGGCCGGGGTTGAGGGGAAACCGCACCAGCGCTTTCCCTGATAAGCCCACGGGAAAGGTATACCCGCCGTCCCTGCCTACCGCCGGACAGACGTTGATTTGCCGCGGCTCCACGAGGTGGAAGGCGCATCCCAGGGCCTTGGCCACGGCTTCCTTGACAGACCAGAGCAGGGCTGAGGCCCTTGCCAAATCTCCACCCGCCAACTTCAAGGCATGATGAAGCTCATGTCCATGGAAGACCCGGTGCACGGGGTATTCTCCTTGGAATTCATCGGTTTCGGCCACATCGATGCCGATATCAGACTCATCCCCACAGAGGGCGGCCCAGATTTTTCCACCACCCTCGCTGCAGGAGATGGCCGGGCCCCGATTTTCTCCCAACCGGAGATGGGGCCTGCCCAGCGGGTCGTGGACCACCTGGATCGGGACAGCCGCGCGGTTGGAGGCATGACCGCCTTTCCCCGGAGGACTTTCCCTTGCCATCAGTGCCACCAGGTGATCCCACAGGCTGGAAACCAAGCGGTGCCGGTCTCCGGCCCCGTTCGTCCTGCAACCTTTGAGGGTTTCGAGGGCAACTGGCAAGGAGGCATAGAAAACCGGTCCCCGGCGCTCAAGGAAACTCACGGCCTGGACAGTTATTTCTTGGCAAGCCTTTGCCACATCCACTCCCATCTTTTCCGAGCCGCGGCTCAGTCCGAAAACCAGTGCATTCGCATACCCCAAACTTGCATCAGGGGGCGGCCTTGATCGTCAAGCCCTCTGGCGTCCCAGGTTTGGCCTGCCTCGTCCTGCGCCCGCAGGCGGGCCTCCACGGTTATCTGTTCCCCCACCCGGCAGGGTCGCAAAAACCTCATCTCCCCGATCTCTACGGGAAGCATGGATCGTCGCTCCGACGGGTCCATGGCGACGATGGAGAGGTAAGCCGACTGCATAAGGGCTTCGAAAAGATAGGGAGAGTATTGATACCGTGCGTTCCGCAGATGGGCAAAATCACCGGCCTCCCGGTAGGTGGTTCGGCCCCGTGCCACCCCCGGACCGGCGCCGTCAAACAACTCTATTACCCGATACCTGCCGTTGAGGGCACCGCGGTCTTCGTACCAGGTAAGCACCTGGGCACGATCCAGGGGCGGCGTCTGCAGTTCGTCCAGCCGGACCGGAAAATCCGTAAGCCCCTCCCCGAGATAGCCTCCCCCACCATCGAGGATCACCTGGCCTTGGCAGTGCGGGGTGAAACGATCCGTCAATCTTCCGGTGGGAGAGATCGCCGGGGTTGATAGAGAGACCTCGCACCATACCTCCCGCAGGGAGGTGTCGGCTCGGCGGCAGAAGATTTTAGCAGTCCGCGGCGCCCCAGGAGGACATTGGATCATGTCCATGAAGCGCACCTGGCGAACTCCTCGCACCTGCAGGTGGGGATACAGGATCCGGGCGGCTTCCATGAAGGTTTCCAGAACCATGGCGGCTGAGACCAGAGGATGCTCTACGAACTTGAGGGGTCGGTGATCCTCGATCCAAAGGTCCTTCTCCCGGGAAAAGGATCTGAAGGCTTCCAGCTGTTCCAGGTGCAGGTCCAAGGAAGAGATGCGGTCGATCAGGGGGAAGTCCTCGGGGCTAAAGGCCACGGCGCCGCCAGCCAGTTCTCCCCGGAGCGCCGGGGGGATTATCTTATTGAGCCGCGCCGTTTTTACGGGTGGCAGGGTCCGCATGAACATCACCCAATCGTCGTCAGCCGGGGCTACTGAGAGCTCCCGGCAGAAAAGCCCGGCAAGCTCATTTACCTGGATGTACGCCACGCCATTCCGCCGCATCAGCTCCCGAACCGCCGGATCCTCGGCCATGCCCGCCCCCTCGACCGGAGGCAGCATCAAGGCCTTGAACCGGATAGCGCCGTTTTTCCGCCCGAGGTATCTGAGTAGCGCCGACATCATCCGGTTGGCGGCCGCGTAGTTGGACTGGCCAGGATTCCCCAGGATCGCCGCCCCCGAAGACAGGCCCACGAAAAACCTCAAGCCCGCCCCCTCCGCCGCCGAGAAGAGATTCCACGCCCCCAAAAATTTTACGTCCGTGACCATGGAGAAGGCATCTAAGGTCATTTGGCTGAGAGGACCGTCCCTGAGGACTCCAGCCCCGTGAATAATCCCATCGATTTTGCCATAACGCCTGGCCACCTCGCCCATGATCGCCCGGACCGCCTCGGGGTCGGTTACATCGCAGGTATGGTACGTTGCCTCGATCCCGGCGGCATGCAAATCCGCCAGGGTCTGAGCCATCTCCACGGCCCGGTTGTTGGCAGTGAACGTCTCAGCAGTCGCATGCTTGGAGCGCGGCTTGACGGGATTGATGCCTGGATCCAGCGATGTCCTCCCCAGAAAGACCAGGCGGGGCATGAAGGGCGCCAGGCTGCGGGCCAGGTGGGCGGTGATTCCCGCGGCGCCCCCGGACATGACTACCACATCTCCAGAGCTCAGATGCAGACTCGCCGGACCATTGAAGACCGACGGGGCGACGCGCCCCTCCGAAGTGAAGACCCTGCCATCCCGATGAATCATCTCCACCACGGAGTAGCCTCGGTCCAGAGCCCCGCCCAAGGCGGTGCGCAGGTCGGTATCTGGGTCGATTGCCAAGGTGCGAAACTGGACCGATGGGTGTTCCTGGGCGGCGCACAGAAACAGTCCGAGCATCCCCTCCGCTGGCAGCCCACTGAGAGTTTCGGTATCTTCCCTGGAATGGATCAGCACGACGAATTTTTTAGCCGGTGATTGGAGAAATGCCTTCAGGACGAGAAAGAGCCCCCTGAGAAGCGGCGTCACCTCCGCCATGTCTCTTAACCTTGCCGATCCGCCTTGAGGGAGGGTGATGACCATCCCGGCGAGGGACGCCAGGCCCGATATTCTCTTAGCAGCCCGGGAGGACCCTGCATCAGTCAGAAGGTTGTAGCTCTCTACGCCCGGACCCAAGTTTCCCGGCATGAAGAGCATGGGAACCGTCTCAACCCCGTAATCCAGTCGGAGGATGTCTCCCACACTTCCGGCCATGCGGTCATCCCGGCCAGGTGAGAGCAGGAGGACTGACTCGCCCGGGCTCAATTCCATGGGAATGGAGGCCGCCGGCTCCACCTCGGCATGGTGGAATACGAGCCGCTTTAAACTCGCCTCATCCGGTGAGGGCTTCAGGATTTCGGCCCGCCCCTGGCCGGGGTCAACCGCCTGAGCGACCGGCCGTAGGCCGGCGCCTCCCTGCCTGGCGGTGATCTTGGAGATCTTCTGGGCGATGTCCTTCACGGTACGGACATGGATAAAATCCTCCAATTCGATGGTGATCCCGAATTGGCGTTCCGCCGCATCCATGATGATCGGAAGACGGCTGGAGCGGATGGAGAGGTCCCGCCTGAGATCCATGTCTGGTTCGATCTCGTCCCGGTTGAACCCGGTAGCATCCATGATGATGTGAATAAGCGTCTCCAGGTGATCCTGGTGCCCAGGCGCCTCTTCGAGGGCAGGAGAGGCCGGTTCCAGAATCGCCGGGATAGGATCGGGAGGCGGGGATGCCGGTTCCCCAATAGAGATTGGGTGCTGGCCTGCGGGGGGCCCGGAACCCCGGAGCATGGACTGGATAACGGCGGCTAGCTCGCCTTCTTGGAAGGTTGGGTCATGCTCTTGGCGGATGGCTGCCAGGATGTTGGGTTCAAAGAAGCGGCCGTAAGTCTCCATCACGAATCGGTTGATTTCCCTTTGAATGATCCTTTCCACCGGTTTAAAGCCTACAGGCCCAGGTTCCAGGGGTCGTAACCCGGGTGCCGGGGCGTTGCGGGGAGATGCGGGAGCCTTCCCTAATCCGGGCAGGGAAATAAACCTCGGTTCCCGGTGAACCGGCAGATGCCCTTGAATGAAGAGCTGAGCCAGGGCGCTTTTGCACGTGAGGCCCTCGGCGGCGGGCAGGCAGGTCTGGATGCAGGCCGGTTCAGGGAGCGTGTCATAGATGAGATTGCTTAAGATATCGCCGGGGCCCACCTCGGCGAAAAGCCGGACTCCATAGTCACTCCAAAGGGTCTGGACGTTATGCATCCAATGGACGGGAGATTCCAGGTGGGCCATCAAGATTCGCTTGATCTCAGCGGGATCGGCTGGAAACGGCGCCATGGTCGTGTTGGAGATGACGGGGATCTGTGGGGCATGAAAGGGGATGGGGGCAATGTACGCCTCGAGCTCATCCCGGATGACCCTCATGATGGGCGAGTGGAAGGCCATACTGACCCGCAACCGGGTGGCCCGGTATCCCATCTCCTTCAGTCGGTTACCAAAATTTTCCACCGCCTCAGTCTTGCCGCTGAGCACGACCTGGTTCGGTGCATTGATATTGCTGATGTAGACCTGCTCCTGTCCCTGGATCATCTCTTGCAGCAGGTCCAGGGGGGCGTCCACGGCCACCATGACGCCGGGGTCCATATCCATAGTCGCGGCCTTATCCATGCAGAGGGCTCTCTGGTTCACGATGCGGAACCCGTCCTCCAGGGAATAGACCCCGGCCAGACACAAGGCGGTCAGTTCGCCCAAACTGTGCCCGGCCATAGCCACCGGGTGGATGCCCAGAGTGATGAGGTATCGAGCCACGGCGTATTCCACGGCGAACAGGGCCGGTTGCTGCCACCGGGTCTTCTGAAGGTTCTCCTCTTGATCGTGGAACAGCAGGTGCAGAAGGTCGAAGTCCGCGGCTGCGGCAGCCCGATCCATCCATTCCTTGATGACGGGAAAAGACTCGTAGAGCTCCCGCCCCATGCCGGCATAGTGTGACCCCTGCCCGGGAAATACCAGGGCGAGCGGTAGCACCGGCTGATCTTCACGGTTCATGAAGATCCCCTGGTGCGCCCACGACCTCAGCGCCTGGGGTGAGACCATGCCGCCCCCGGCAAGCGAGGCTGACCTCTCGATGACCGTGAGCGCCTCGGCTTCGGATTCCGCTACCACAGCCATCCGCCAGTTATGGCCGCCCATCTCGGTCTTGAAAAAAGAGACGCCCTGGAGTGCGGGAGAACCCAAACCCTTCTCTCGGCTGGGGGCGACCAGGATCGTATCCGCTGCATCCATGGCCTGCTCCACCTGCACGACGTAGTTGGAACCTCCAAACCCGAAGGCGTTGACCTGAAGCCTTCTGGCGGCCGGCCCTGCACTCCCAATTACGCGGCTCCGGGGCGATGATGAGCCCCGATCTTTCCAGGTCGATTTCCGGGTCTGGATGCAGATAATTGAGGGTGGGAGGAAAAATCCCCGCCTGCATGGCCATCACGCCTCGAATGAGACTGTTAATGCCCGAGGCGCCCAGGGTGTGTCCGATCTGGGATTTAAATGAAGTGATTACGGTGCGCTTGGCGGCATTGAAGAAAGCCTTCAGGGCCCGGGCCTCCTCCACGTCTCCTTGCCGGGTACTCGTGGCATGGCATTCCACCAGGTCCACGGCATCGGGCCCATACGGCAGCCCTTGGAAAGAGGCGCGGATGGCCATCTCTTGGGAAACACTGGAGGACTCCACCATGCCCAGATGGTTGTTGCTCGCGCCCATACCGGTGATGACCGCGTGGACCAGCGCCCCTCGGGCGCGGGCCAGGCTTTCCCGCTCGATGACGATTATGCCCCCGCCTTCGCCGAGAACCATCCCCTCTCTTTGAGCATCGAAGGGGCGGGAGGTCTCCTGCGCAGGTCTTTCCTGTCCGGACAGCCCGAAAAGTGCACCCAGACCGGAGAATTCCAAAAAATGCAAGGGCTTGAGAATCTCCTCGGCCCCTCCGACGACGGCTGCATCGATGATGCCGTTGTGGATCATCTGGATGGCGCTGTACAGTGCGACCAGTGAGGTCGCGCAGGCGGCGGAGACCGAATAGCTGGGCCCCATGAACCCATAGCGGTTGCAGATGAACCCGGCCGCAGCGCAGTTGAGTCTGCCCAGGAGGGTGGTGTCGTCCGGAGCCAGGCGTCCGGACTTCATCTCCCGTTCGATGGCGCTCTCATGATCCGGCGTGAGGGGAACGGCCCTTTTGATGTCGGCGAGGATGTTGCAAATGTTTGCCCGAATGATGATACCGGTGAAGGTCCCCGCCGCCTCTCCCGAATTCTGGGAGATGAGGACCCCGATGCGCTCCCGGGGGATGTCGGACGAAAGGAGGCCGGATGTCCGGATGGCCTGGTCCGCTAGCCACATGGTGATCCTGGTGGCCTCGGTCATGGTCCGGAAATCATGGGGGGAGATCCCGAGTTCAGTCCGGGAGACCTGAAAGTCTAGGAAGGCGCCAACCTTGCAGTAGGTCTTGTCGGGAACGTACGGGCGCGGATCATAATAAAGCTCGTGATCCCACCGGGAAGGCGGAACCGGGGTAATCCCGCTCTTCATGGCCAGGCTTGCCGCCCAGATCTCCTCCGGGCTCTTCCCCAGGGCATTTAAGAGGCTCATCCCCGTGATGGCCACCCGGTCAGGCGCGTGTCTCTGCGGGGTAACCCTTTGCAATCCATGGTCAATCCCGAAGGATGGGGTTTCTCTGGCAAGCCCGGGGCCGGGTGGAGATGGCGAGATTGAGTCGGTCGCCCCCGCAAAGGGCTGATGCAGCCTAAGCGGGCCCGCGGCCAGCTCGCGATGAAAGGACTGCAGCTTCCGGACCTTACGGATGAGGCCGGCGCAGGCCCCACTCATGAATTGCCCGCGTTCACGGCAGGCCCGCTCCGAAAGAGGCGCCCCGCCTGGCCGGTCCAGACCCCGGGCCGCCGCGAAAAGGCTCCCCGCCGTCATCTCCTCCATTTTCGTCCGAAAGGCGGCCTCGTCCTGGCGGCCCGCGGCAAACTCCCTCTCCAGGGATAAGATAGCCGCCATTCTCGGGGTCCTCAGGGATCGCACCCGAAGTCCGGTGTCCTGGCCTGAGACGACGGTTTCCCCCGGGGGCGATTCCAGGATCATCTGCTGATAGAGCGCCGTCAAGGCGCGGGTTTTCACAATCTCCTGGGTGGCCAGATAGGCGGTGCCCATCTGGATGGCGTCCGCCCCGAGCAAGGCGGCTATAAAGGCGGTCTCCCGATTGAAGATGCCTCCTGCCAGGATCACGCGACAGTTTTGGCACAGAGATGGGTGGCGCCGTTTCAGATTCACCACCATTTGAGCCAGGGTGAGGGTACTATGTGGCCCCACGTGGCCGCCGGCCTCATACCCCTCGCAGATCACGTACCGGACGCCGGCTTCAAGGGCGAGCCGCATCAGGGCCTCATCCGGCGCGATATACATGACCTCAAGGCCGCATTCCAGCAATTCTCTTAAGAAGGAGAGATTACCTCCGGCGATTACCACAAAACGGGGTCGGTGTTGCTTTATCCAGGCCAGATGCGCCTGACGGCAAGGGTTTTCTGCCAAAGATACGACATTTACGGCATACGGGCGCCCCCCCATGATCTCCGGCAGGCCTCCCAGCCCTCGGTCAAGGGCCGCCGCGTCCATCAGGCCAAGGGCGATGGTGGGCAGGCCCCCGGCATCGGCAACCATTGAGGCAAACTCCGGGACCCCGGTGATCCAGGACATGGCGCCCTGGATAAAGGGGTAGAGAGTCCCCATCTCCTTGGCCACCGGGCTGTCCAACCAGCCATCCTTTTTCATCTCAGCCAAGCGGCAGGCGTGGCGAATCTCGTCCATGAAGGCTTGCACGGCCCCTTCGGTTCCGGCCCCAAAACGCTCCACAAACGACGCCGCAAAGGTAGCCTCCACCCCCAGGGGGATGACCTCATCCTGGCTGAAATGGCTCGCCAGAGGGTGGAGAGCCCTAACCTGTACCAGGCTTACGAAGGCACGGCGGCTTTCCTCCGTGATCTCTGCGCCGCACTGCGAGTTCTCGAACGTCTTGATCTCCTTGAATGCCAGAGAGTTGCCTTTATTGAACAGGCGACAAGGAACCTGCAGGTCCAGGCCGACCAGATCGGTGGAATCCAGGCGGAGTCTGGAGAGGCGCTGGCGTTGCCGATCATCAATGGCAACTAGGTCGGTCAGCCAATGGACGCTCTCGAAGACGATCCCGGCGGCCCCGGTGGCCAGGAAGGCCGAAGCCGCCTCAGGGGTGGCTACGCCTCCCCAGATGAGGATGTCCAGGGAATTCGAGACGGTGTGCCGCATTTCCTTGACCGCCGCATAGAGAGCCAGGGTCGTCTCACCGCTCGCGAATCCAGAGGCCTCGCAGCCTTTCAGGACGATGCGCCCGATTCCCAAACTATCCTGCAAAACCGCGGCCAGGAAATTTAAGTCCCCGATGATAGGGAAGCAACGGTGGTTCTCCGACAATTCCCTCAATCTCTCCAGAACGGTGGAGGGATCTCCTCGGAAAAACTGGGGGTGGCATTCTACCCAGATATCTTGGACCCCGGTTTCCTGCAACCATGGTCCCAAAGATGGATCAAGCAAGGTAGCAGCAGAAATCTTGATATCCCTCACGTGGCCGTCAGGGTCAGCCTTTCGTAAGAAAGGACGCAGCGCTTCCACCCCCATCGTGGAAACATCGAAGATGGCCCGGCTACCGGTTCGATGAGCCATTTGGGTCACCGGTGGGATGATCTCCTCGGGCCGCCAGACGAAAGCGATAATGGGGGCTCGATGCTCAGCCACTAGGTCCAGACCTCCGCGTCAACGCCAAACATTTAACTCCTGAACTATGAAGCCTTCCTGTATAGGCGATATCTCTTGTGGGGTTTGCCCCCGGCTTCCTCTATCAAAAAGTTGATCGACTCGTTGTCCTCCAGGCACCAGCCCATCTCCAGATAATGATATTTCCCCTTTTTTCTCACAATTTCATGAAGGTGGTGGGTGGCTAACATGGGGAATCCCAGTTGCCGAAACTTCTCCTTGACCCCGAAGATCAAACACCGCAATCCCCTGATCTCTCCCCGATACATGAGCAGCTTAAGCAAACCCAGCAGACCGATCCGCCCGTTGAGCCGCTTGAGCAAAGGGTTAATGTCGGGTAAGACCACGCAGACTGCGGCAGGTTCCTGCTCATAATAGATGAAGAAAGCCAGGTCCGGATCTGCGAATTTCATCACGTTCTTTTGAAGATCCCGTATTTCATTATCGCTAATGGGGACGAAACCCCAGTTACCCGACCAGGAGTCGTTGTAAATCTCCTTGATCAGCAGGAACTCGGAGTCCTGATCCTTAGGACGGAAGGGCCTGATGTGAATCCCCTTTTTATGCGTGAGCCGTTCAGCCAGTCGATCCATCCACTCGGGAAATTGGTAAGGGGTTTCTATCAGGAAAGCCCACAGGTCCTTCTCTTTGATGAAACCGCACGATTCAACCAACCGCGGGTAGTACGGCGGGTTGTACGTCATCCCCATCACCGGCGGATAATCGAATCCCTCAATGAGCAACCCCACCTCGTAATTGGGAGAGAGGTTGAGCGGGCCTCTTATGAAGGTCATGCCCTTCCGGCGTACCCATGTTTCCACGGCAGAAAAAAGGGCCGCCGCCGCCTCCGGATCGTCAGTGCATTCAAAAAATCCCCAAATGCCCATTTTTTCGCCGTGGAACTCGTTATAATGGCGGTCTATGATGCCCGCGATCCTTCCCACCGCCTTCGAATCGCGTCGGGCCAGAAAAAGGCTGCGCTCGGAAAACTCCCAAAAAGGATGCCTGCGGGGGTCCAACATCCGGCGAACGTCCTTCTTAAGAGGGGGCACCCATTTAGGATACCCGGCATAGATCTCCCATGGCAGGTCAATGAAGTCTTTTAGTGCCGATCCTCCTTCCACAGTAATGATTTCCAGGCCGGCCAAGGTGGTTCCTCTCGAGAAATTAGTACGCAAACCTTATATGAATCAGCAATTAAGTCAAGATACCTTTAATGAAACATTCGGAAGAGAACTTTAATGCGCTGAAATGCCGATAACCTCGAATGGTTATAGTTATTAATGTTAGATATTCCACGCAACGGTAATGGACTTTATAAAATCTCCATACACTACTCCAGATACAATTAATAAATGTGCAATTAATTTTTTTTTGGCTGTAAAAACTTCGGTAGGAGATCACGAGTTAAATTGTATAACCCCTCGGCCATCACATTCCCTAAGCAGCGCAGAAAGTATCTCATATGGTTCCGCAAAAGTCTATTGTTGACGATCAGGGATATGTTGAAGTTGCTCTTAAAGCCCAAGCCTCTCATCAGGTGGTAAAGTTCATCCCTGCTTAGATGTCGGGTGCGAATGTTACAATGGAAGCCGTCGTACTTACTATAATCATCCACGTTGACGACGAGGCCGGCCTCCAGGAGTTCTTGGCGCACCGGGGTTTTGGGATAAGGGGTCAGGTACTGGGAATAGATTAAATCCGGTTTAAGGTCCTCAATCATGCGCCAGTTACGAATCACGGTTTCCCGGGTATCCTCCGGATACCCCCCAATTAATCCGGCGATCACCGCGATGCGGTGCTGCCGTAGCATAGCTGCGGCCCGCCGGTTGATCTCCGGATTCGTGGGCTTCTTCATGCCCTTCAGGGCGTCTCGATCCATGGACTCGAACCCCACAAAGGCGATGCGAAAATTGGCCTGATCCATTTCAGCCACCAGTTCGGGATGGTGGGCAATCCCTGCGGCCGTCACCTGAGTCAGATAGCACAAGTCATTTAATTGGTGTTGGACAATGGCCTGACAGACTTGGCGAAAATGATCAATGTCATACGTAATGTTGTCATCGACAAAAAACACCGCCTTGAAACCCTTGTCTCGAATAGCCTTAAGGTCGGAGATGATGCGCTCTACGGAAAACCGCCGGAAAGTATGGCCATACATCTGGCCGATGGAACAGAATTTACAGTTATTAGGGCAGCCCCTGGAGGTTTCGGCCACCTCCATGTGCATATCTAAAAAATAAAAGCCGTTGGACAGTCGGGCCTGGCGCCGAGGCAAGGACAGGGTATCCAGCTCCAGCAGCGGGTGGTTGGGATTGTGTACCCACTCCTGGCCCTGGCGATAACTTAGGCCCATGATGGCGCCCAGATCGGGGGCTGGTTTCTCCAGTTCAGTAACCAATTCCCGAAATGTGGTCTCTCCTTCACCCCGGACCAGGAAATCCAGGGGTAATTCTTCTGCATCCGCAGTCAGTTCACGGGCCATCAGGCTGACATGGTAGCCACCTGCCACCAGTTTAATGGTTGGATCAAAGGCACGGATAAATCGGGCCACGCGCAATAGGGTATCGAATTGGAAGGTCATGGCGCTCAGGCCCACCACCTGAGGGCGTAAATCGGCTAGAGCTTGGCGAAGCGCGGCCTCGAAGTGCGGCTTAAAAAGTATCAGGTCAAGGACCCGAACCTCATGTCCCGGCAGATTACCGGCCAGGGAAATAATCGCCAGGTTGGGAAGACGGGTGAAAAAATCGACAAATTGAGCGCTGTCAGGCATGGACAGAAGCAAGACTCTCATCTTATTATAGACCGCCTCGGCTTTCTAAACGTTACGGATAAAAATAAAATAAAGCAGCCTGGCCTAGATTTCAACGCTCAATCTCTCCTCATCTATAACCAATTTTCTTTTCTATACCAGTCGAAGGTTAGTTTGGCTCCCAGGGCAAGAGAAATTTGGGGCTCGAAACCCAGGAGAGTTCTGGCCTTGGTGATGTCGCAAAGCCAGTTCGGCTGGATCATTTCCTCTGCCTTGCCTCGGCTGATAAGGGCAGGCTTCCCGGAGACTTTAGAGAAATATTCTGCAACCGCGGCAATGCCGAATAGCACCGCTGGGGGAAGGCGGAGGCGGAGCGCGGTTACCTCCATCGCTTGTGCGAAGATGTCGTTAATTTCCTCCATCCGGTAGTCTTGCCCATCCGACAGAAAAAATATTTCTCCATTCTTGGTGCGGGCCTCAGCAGCCAAGAGGATCGCGCCGACCAGATCCTGGACCGAGCACAGGCTGAGGTGTCGAGCGCCGCCGGAGAAACAGGGCTTGATCCTTTTGGCGAGACACTGAAAAAGAGCAAAAAAGGCTTTATCCCTGGGCCCATAGACCGCAGAAGGCCGGAGGATCAGGAGAGGAAGTTCGTGGGCCCGGGACAGGGCCAATTCCTCCCCCCGCCGTTTGCTTCTCCCGTAGGGCGAGACCGGTTCGCAATGGTCGGATTCCTTTTTCTTCCCACCGTTCCGCCCCGGACCTGCGGCTGCCAGGCTCGAAAGATAGATAAATTTTTGGAGTCGGGTATTATGTTCGAGGCAGGCCTGGACGAGATTCTCCGTGCCCAGGGCATTCACCTCGAAATAGGTCTTTGCTTCGATGGCCCGGGTCACGCCCGCGAGATGAAACACCAGGTCGACACCTTTCACACCTGGTCCTAAAGAATCCTTCTCCTGACAATCTCCGTAGATAATCTCGACGGGAAGACCCTTCACCCACTTTAAATGACTCGTAGGCCGGACGAGGCATCTGACTTGGACTCCTCGTTGCAAGAGGGCTTCCACCAGATGGCTCCCGATAAATCCTGCCGCACCTGTTACCAATGCTTTCAATTATCTTTTCCTCGCTGCAACGTTTAATATTATCCGTTTTCCGTGGAATTGTCAAAGAGGACCCCGGTCCCGGGTCGAGGCCAATGGATGGGAAGTCAATCTGCAATTTAAGGAGGCACTGGCTCATTGATGGTCCGGCACGCCTGAACTCCGGGAAAATCTTGACTTTTACAAAAGTCATATCTATCAAAAGATCGTCAACCACCGAGGCCACATGGACATACCATCTCCGGGCCTGATAAGAAATCATGGCGCCCACTTTGATTAATCGCTTGATCAGCCAATCCATGGACCGTTTCACCTCTTCACCCCAAACATAGTCGAGTTTAACCCTCAAAACCTGACCCTACCTTTTCAAGGAAACTTGTGCTATCATTGAGCCGATGAGAGAATTCGGCTTCAAGAACAGAAACTTTTGGGGATTTTCCCCGGGTTAAGAGGTCCGAAAAACCAATTTTTGGACAGAGACAATCAATTTTTTCTGCGGTCGCTAAGGTGGCCGCATAATCTCGGTTTACAAGAGAGAGGGCAGCCATGACTATTACAGAAATGATTCGAACAATTGGGGAAAAGGTTTTCTTGCCATTTGTGGCGCTTTGTCTAGTGGGGGTCTTTTCTTCCATCTCTTTTGCGGAGGAGGCAGCAACGAACAAGCCGGCTCCAGAAACTCCGGCAGCGGAAACCCCTCATAATGCGCCTTCGGAAAAGATCGAGCACACCGGGCAGGCCACGGGCAAGGGAATGGAGCGAGGCGTGAATGCCACTAAACAGGGAGTGCAGCGTGCAGGCGAAGCGACCGGCAAGGGAATTGAGCGAGGCGTGGATGCCACTAAACGGGGAGTGCAGCGTGCAGGCGAAGCGGCCAACAATGGAATTGACCGAGGCGTGGATGCCACTAAACGGGGAGTGAGGCGTGCAGGCGAAGCGACCAGCAAAGGAATTGACCGAGGCGTGGATGCCACTAAACGGGGAGTGAGGCGTGCAGGCGAAGCGACCAGCAAAGGAATTGAGCGAGGCGTGGATGCCACTAAACGGGGAGTGGAGCGTGCAGGCGAAGCGGCCGGCAAGGGAATTAAAAAGGCCGGCGAAGAAATCGAAAAGACCTTTTCCGGTTCCGGCAAGGATGAAGCAAGGTAACCACCGCAACAACAATAATCAGTCCATCTATACTGCACCCCTTGAAGGCGAGACATTTTGAGAAGTGAGGAATAAAATGTCTCTCGCGGCATAATTGCGGCTAATATCGTCTGGTTGCAGGGACGCACTTCGGGCGCGCCCTAAACTGGCCCGGGCAACCGCGCGAGAGGAAAGAGAATATGGTCAGCCTCAGGAATCCCGGGTTAGGGCGATCCGGGCTGCAAAGCTTAGGGATTGGCCGGTCGGAGAACGAGTGGTGACGCGCTCACCGGTTTGTTCCTACAACGAATGGGACCCGCTCGAGGAGGTCGTGGTCGGGCGCCTCGAGGGCGCGATGATCCCGTCCAAACACCTCACGGTCAGCTTCAACATCCCCCAGAGGCTGGCGAGGATCTATAAGCTGATCGCCGGGCTTCCTTATCCCAAGTTTGTCGTGCGCCCGGCACAGCGCGAGCTGGACGAGTTCATTCACATCCTCGAGGCGGAAGGCATCACCGTGCGCCGGCCGGCAGTGACGGACTTCTCCGTCACCTACAAGACCCCGCACTGGCAGTCGAAGGGCTTCTGCGCGGCCTGCCCGAGAGACGGGCTTCTCGTCGTCGGCGATGAGATCATCGAGACGCCGATGGCCTGGCGGTCTCGTTACTTCGAGGTGAACGCCTACCGCCTGCTGCTCAAGGAGTACACGGCTAGAGGGGCGACGTGGACCACCCCGCCGCGCCCGGAGCTGGTCGATGCGCTCTACAACCGCGACTATCGCCTCCCCGAGGCGGGCGAGCCGATCCCCTTCGTCGTGAACGAGTATGAGCCCGTCTTCGACGCCGCCGACTTTGTCCGCTGCGGCCGGGACCTGTTCGGCATCCGCAGCAACGTGACGAACGAGTCCGGCATTCACTGGCTCCGGACTCACCTCGGCGATGGATTCCGCATCACCCTGCTCGAAACCCGCTGTCGCCAGCCCATGCACATCGACTCGAGCCTTATGCCGCTCGCACCGGGGAAGCTGCTAGTCAATCCGGACTACATTGATCCGAGCCGGCTCCCGCCGATGTTCGCCTCGTGGGACATCCTCATCGCCCCCGAACCGAACCCCGTCCCGTGGCGCATCCCCTCGATGTGCAGCCGCTGGCTCAGCATCAATGTGTTGATGCTCGACGAGAAACGAGTCATCGTGGAGCGGTTGCAGGAGTCTCTCATCAAGAAGCTCAAGGACTGGGGCTTCGAGCCAATCCCCTGTGCGTTTGCCAACTATGCCCCCTTCGGCGGCTCCTTCCACTGCGCGACCCTCGACGTGCGGAGGAGAGGCGAGCTCCAGTCGTACTTCTGAGCGCCGATTTTTCAGGTGAGCCGCCTCAGACGAGCAATTTGGGGCGCATTCTCGGCAGCCCTAAATAAAGCAACAGCCCGTACCTCGAAAGGGGTTCCTCCTTTTCTCAATGGCCTGCTAATGTTTTTCCTCGCCTCCTTTTTGTCCCTCTGGGGGCGCCTCGCGAGCAGGAGCCTGTCTCTGCGGGGCCGCTTGAGCAGGAGCCTGTCTCTGCGGGGCCACGCGAGCAGGAGCCTGTCTCTGTTCCTCACGCGGGGCCACTTGAGCAGGAGCCTGTCTCTGCGGGGCCACGCGAGCAGGAGCCTGTCTCTGTTCCTCGCGCGGTTTCACTTGAGCAGGGCCGGGTCTCTGTCCCTCACGCGGGGCCACTTGAGCAGGGCCGGGTCTCTGTCCCTCTGGTTGGGCTGGAGCAGAGGGGCGACCCTGGAATCCTTTCTGCCACCCTCCACCCTGGCCACGATGGTGTTGTTCATAAAAATTCTGGTCATAACGCTGACCTTCTCGGTGTCCGCGCCAATAGGGATACGCTTGCTGAAATTGCTCATAGTACTGAGGATTTCCCTGATACCACGCAGACCACCTCGTAGCATACCAGTCACCGGGTCTTACGATATAAGTGGGAGGATAAGCGTAATACGGGGCCCATCCGTATCGGGGGCCGAAAAAGTAATACAGGATGCCATTCAAAAACCAATCACCGTTGTAATAGACCCACGGCGTATTAGGCCCGACCCAAGGCTGCGCGGAAGGATCCGCGAGCGGGGGTGGATACACATAGCCCTGAGCATAAGAAGGTGCTGACATTGCGGCGACCGCACCTCCAGCCAGCAAGATTGCTATCATCAAAATAAAAGTTAACTTTTTCATACAGACGACCTCCCAGAGCATTTTTTTAAAGGTAAAGATAATCATGCTTGCCAAAAGGTCAATGATTAATACCCAAAATTGATAAAATTTCCGACCTGAGAAACATCTTCCCTTAGTAGACTCTTGAAAAGCTCAGTCCAGGCGGGACTGCTGTCGGACGAGCATTTCACGCTGGACGGCACCATGATTGAAGCCTTGGCCTTCATGAAGAGTTTTTCGCCATAAGGACAACCCGGCGCCCCCGGCTGGCGGCGCCGGTCGCAACCCAGGAAGTGGATTTTCATGGGGACGGCGTTTAGAACCAAAACCATGCGTCCAGCACCGATCCGGAGGTTCAGCTAGATCGCCAGGGGTAAGGCAAAGAAGGCAAGGTCTGCATCGTGGGGCAGGTGCTGATGGAGAATCACAAGAGAGCAATATATGTGCGCGGCGCTAACGTCGCCGACTACCTAATTATTGCATAAGTATTATGAAACTCTCAGCTTTTCTGCGGCCACCTGGAAGGCCCCAGGATAAATTTCCACTTCCAGGGGTGTTAAGCCAACCAATTCGCCATCGGCCTCCACCAGGGCGGGAGGCTCAGCCGCCAACTTCACCTTCCGGGCAAAGCGGGTCTGGACTTTGGGGTGCTTAAGGTGCCTCCCCAGATAAATCTGGGGAAAAAGTATTATCAAATCGAGCCAAGAGATTTGCTGGTCCCACACCAACTGAACGCGCCCTGATTGCGGTGACGCCCACGGGGTGATCATCATCCTCCCGCCGAAATATTGGCCTAAACCCACCACGAAAATCAGGGAGACCGCTTCGAAGTTCTCGCCATCGATTTCCCCTTGCAGACGAAAATGGCTGAGCTTGAAAAGCTCTTGGATACCGCTCAGAAAGTAAGGCAGTTTGCCGTACTTGGGGATCTTTTGCCGGTGGTAACGGGCAATCACCTGAGCATCAAAACCTGCCCCAATGACATTGAGGCACACCCGGGAAATTGGTCTGCCGTGCAGACCCATCGCCTGAAATACGACCAAATCGGCGCTCAAGACGGATTCCCCCAGGGCATGGACTAGATGATCAAAGGGGGTGTGGCCGACCTCGAAATTGCGCACATAGTCGCAGCCGGTGCCGAAGGACACGATCCCCAGGCTGGGGAGGCGGCCTTCGGACTCCCACCACAATCCATTGGCCACCTCGAATATGGTGCCGTCTCCGCCCACGGCAAGGACCCGGTCAAATCCTGATCTTTTCGCCTGGGCGGCCAAAAATTCGGCATGGCCGGGGCCTTTAGTCCACCAAGTCACTACCTGAGAAGCCCTGGCACCCAGCCGGTTCAATAATCCGGGCCAAGCGTGAGGAGCGCGCCCGAATCCTGCCACCGGATTTACAATGGCTACGGTTTTCATATTGCAAGACCATGGTGCGGGCCCACCGGCGCCACACCGCCATGATTGTTCAACCCGGAACTGCCCTCAGTAATTTTACCGGTATTTGGGGGCAGGTCAGATACATTGATCTGAATAATTTTCAAAAATCGTGGCCAAGCGGTTGGCCCAGTGTAAGCTGGAAGCCTTCGCGGTTTTCTCACTGGCAACTGGCCTCGCACCTTGTGGCCGGTCGATAGGAGCCGGATGAACCGAGAGGCTCACGTCCGGAACTGTGAGGGCGTGGGAGTGAAACTCCCCCGCGTTACTCGACTTCGCTATCATAGCTTATCTCTTAATATAGAAAAATACCCGCTCCACCAGATAATAGGGTTGAGAGCAGAGTCGATGCCTCCATGCGACGTAATAGGTTTATTGCCGGATTACCCGGCAGCCAAAGCCCCATCAGCAGGCCCAGGGCCAGGCAGCGGAGGGCGCCGGCAAGGCGGAATCGAGTTCTCAAGAGGCATGGTCCTCAACGTGGGGCTTTAGGGACGGGAGAAGAGGAGGGGGGGCAGGGTCAACAGCCCCTCCTTCTTGATATCGCCGGGGTTCAACAAACGCCCCGCGAGCTTGCCAAAGAGGGTTACCCGGGTCCAGGCCAGGGTGGGGACCCGTTCCGGGCTGAGAAAGATAAAATACTGACCCTCGTCAACCGCTCCCGGCGAGCAACTGTTTACCATCACCTTGAGCCCCTGGTCGGTGGCGGCGCCGATGAAAAAGACCAACTCCTGGGGTTTGGGGTTCGGCAGGATCATTACCCGCAGGGTGGCGCCGCCGGGCGTCGGTCCCAGGGCGCCTAAGCGGACGTTATAAAACAGGCTCAAGAGGTCGTAGACCGGGCCGGTCAAGGGAACTTCCCATTCCTTGATTTTCTCGCCGCCGTCAACCTGGCGCCAAAGGGTCAGCTGGCTATGGTCATAGTCGAAACGGTACTCCTTCAGGACTTTGTGCCCTTTCTCCCGGAATTCTTCACGATACACCTCGGGTTGCAGCCGCCCATCCCGGTAGAGCATCTTAGTCTGGTAACGTTCGGGCAGCCACCGGCTCAACAACCGCCACATCCCCTGGGCCGCGCCGGAAAACTCCGCCAGGTAATGTCCCGGCTCCAACTCCTTGAGAACCAGGTGAACCCGGGCCACATCCGACCACGGGCCCAGGCTTATTTGATATTCCAGCTTTTCCCGGATCTCCGGCGCGGCGGAGAGCGTGGCCGGGCCGGCGGCGAGCGTGGCCGGCGCCAGGCGCAGTAGCAACAATATAATGATGAGGCAAACCCTCCCGGCACGCATCAATTATCCTCGCGGTCCGTGAGATTATCTGGTTCAAACCGGATAGCTAGCTGCGCTGAAGGTGGCGATACGATATTTAATGGCGAGGTGAAGCGCGGCAGGCGATTGAACGGTCTTAGGGGACTTAACGGTGCCATCAAGAAGCGTCCGTCCCGCTGGGGAATGACCTTCGTGGTCGGAGTTTCTGAGACGCCGGAGCTTTTGGCATATCTCTTTCCCATCCGGCCCTGCATCAGGGTTTCATCGCCGGATGGGCTCGCCCGACTGTCTGCTTGGGCTTGGGCCGGATTGGGTGATAAAGTCAGGGGTAGAGTTAATGCCGCGCCCAAAATTATCCGGCACAGCCCGTTTGACCTTAACAGGTATTTTCCCCATGAATTGTCCTCTTCCATGTGCAATTCCTCATAGCTTTCCCCCCTCAAGTTGGAGCCTCATAGTCCCTTACCCAGGCCACCAAGTCAGGCTTATAGAACCGCCACCCCTTGCCTGCCTTGCGGGCTGGCAAAATCTTCCGCCTGGCATAATCCCGCACTGTGAAGGGCGTCAGCTTCAAAAACGCCGCCGCTTCCTCTGTGGTTAGCACTGGGTTATTTTCCATAACCTCCCTCCATTTTGCTTCAGATATATTATAAATAGCTATATTAGTCAATAAAAACATAAATATTTTTTAATGAGTGAATATATAAATTGACAAACCAATATAAAATAGATATATATATACATAATCAGTATAAACCTTGACATCCTTTTATTGGTGGTTATATGAAGTCCAACTCTCATGGCATTCCGGGCTTGGGGCCATGGAAGGGAGGGAATTGACGGCAAGGGAAAAGGGGCAAGGTGGGGCCGGTTGCCCAGGCCGATAACGATAACCAGGGGATCGCTAGGTGGATTGCCTGGCCGCCTCATCGCAGGTCCAATCTCCAAACATAAAGTAAGGAGTAGATCATGCCTTTAGTCCAAGTGGTGGTGGTCCTGGTCGTAGTTGGGGTTCTTCTCTGGCTCGTTAACTCATACATCCCGATGGCGGGCTCCATTAAGTCGATCTTGAATGCTGTCGTAGTCATTGCCGTGGTCTTGTGGCTCCTGAGCGTTTTTGGGCTCATGGGTGAACTCTCCAAGATCCGAGTGGGGAAGTAACTGTCTTGGTTCAGCGCCAGAGGACGTTCTTTTTTGCTTAACCAGGGCGGCCGGTACGATAGCTACGATAGCAATGATTAAAAATCCTGTTCTCCCGGGTTTGTCGTGAGCGGGAAAATGGATGCTTCGAGAACAGGGTTATTCTTTGGGGTCAAACTCGAAAGATTGGTTTCAAGCAGCAATTTTGGACAGACGAAGTGATCTCGAATTAAAGGAGGAGCACATGCCATACCAACCATACCTCGGGCCAGTCGTGGCTTTAATCGCCGGGATATTGATATTGATTCAACCCGCCCTGTTGGGCATTATTGTGGCGGTTTACCTGATTATCATAGGCATACTGGGTCTGCTGGGGGCGCGGCCCTCCTCGGGGTGGTGGCGCCGATAATCCTTTCGCCGCCTAAAAAGTAGCCTGCGGGAACTCGAGGAAGAAGAGAAATAAGACCGCCTAAACAATATGACGGAGGAAATTGCCATGAACCGGGTAACCAAAATATCAGCGTGGCTGGCGATCTGGCTTTTCATCGCCTCGGCCCTGGCCATTTTCCCAGGCGCCGCCGCAGCCGCCCAGAGCGGAGAGACGCCGGGGATTATGCAGACAGTCCAGTACAACGAAGAATCTGAGGGCCCGGTATATAGAGGGACTTTGGACATCCGCATCCAATCCGAAACCGGGGGCTCCCCCCCCGGGGAGCTTGTGCTCACCGATCCTTCCGGAGACACGACGGGTCCTGAGGCCACGGACATCCACGTGCGCAATCCGATTAGCGGCCTTTATAACCTGCGGATAATCGGCCTGGAAAACGGGGTTTACACCTTGTTCCTCAAGGCTTATAGCAGAAGCGGCAGCACCTCGGATGTGCGGTTCCCACATATGACCATCAACGACGGAGAGGTCCATCACTATGCGGCTTATTTTTCAGCCAGGGGACCTAAGCTCGATGTGCGGCGAACCCGGATAACAACTGAAGAGTAAAATTACATGCAGGTTCAACCGTTCCGGCCAGGCCGTGGGCCTCAGAAGCGTCATGTCTGATACCCCCTGACCTTTGAAGGACAGAAAGTCCCTTTCATCACAAAATTTAGTCCAAAGAGGTCATCATGTCCATTGAATCAGCCAGAGCTTTTGTGGAAAAGATGAGGAGCGATTTGGAATACAAGAACCAAATCCTTGCCGCCGAGTCTGCTGCCAAGAGACAAGAGATCATCAAGAGCGCAGGATTCGATTTCGATAAAATGCACCTGGACTCTTTGGTAAGCGAACTCACCCCCGAAGAAAGAAATGCTTTGATACTGTTATAATCTTGGGAAGCTTCCTAATTTCCCGTAAAGCTTAATTGGTGATTATATGAAGTGCAACTTTCATGGCATTCAGGGCTTGAGACTATGGAAGGGATGGAATAGACGGCAAGGGAAAGGGGCAAGTTGGGGCCGGTTGACCAGGACGATAGCGAGGTCGTTGCCTGGCCGCGCCTCCGGCAGAGGGCATACGCTTATGAGGCTCAAGTTCACGGCCTTGTCGTCGAGAATATGGTCAGCTTTTGGAATTAAGCTCAAGAACCAGGTTCCAAGCAGCAGTTTTGGACAGACGAAGATGGGCTGCCGCATAACGCGAGATAAAACTCTTACCAAATGGAGGATTCCATGAAAGGTAAATTCAATTTCAAGTTAGGGGCACTCTGCGCCATCCTAAGTGCGATGCTGCTGATACCCGCACTGGGCCAGGCCAAAGAAGATGAAGGGGCGGCCTACAAGAAACAAAGAGGCCAAATGATCAAAGAGGTGAAGCTTGCTCCTGAAAAAGAGAAGGCAGTTCTGGCGGTGGAAGATAAGTATGTGGCAGAGCGCAAAGAAATTATCGCCGGCGTGAAGAAAGCTAATGCTGATTTGCAGGCGGCGTTGGCGGTAGCCAACCCAGACGAGGCGAAGCTAAAGGCATTGGTAAGCGCGCTGACCGCCAGCCAGGATAAAATGTTTGCTTCTTTTAAGAATCAGCGGGACGAGGAACTGGCGCTTATGACCCCGGTTGAGCAAGCCAGGTATTTTCAAGTACTGGGGAAATGGCGCCAGAAGATGGCGGCTAAACATCACCACAAAGCCGCCGAGGAGACTAAATAATCCAAACGAACCGTTTATCTTTCAGAAAGACTTGCCAACTCTTCGGCCCTGTCGTTGGCATTGCATTCCCGGCCCCAGGGCCCCTATGGCAATAACGGTTTATATCCCCTTGGGCTGAGGCAGCAAACGAGGCAGATGCCCAGGGAGTTGCCGGGGGGCCTAGTGCCCGCCGGTGACCTGGGCTTGGAAATTGTCAAGGAGAATCTCCATGAAGAAATTTTGGTTATGTCTAGGGCTAGCCCTCATTATGGCGTGTTGGTGCGGGCAAGGATACCACGGTTTTGGAACCTGTCCAGCTTTCGGACAGGGCTACTATGACGGCAATTTGTCTTGCAACCCCAGCGACCCTAATTGTTACAATGAGTATTATGCCGCGCCAACTGCGGACCCACTTTCCCAATTGCTCTACTATGTCGCTCCACCGGTAGTAGAGGTGGAGCCGGGCTATGGCTATGGGCCGGGCCGAGGCTACGAGCGCCATGAAGGCGGTCGCGGGGGCGGAGAGCGCGGGGGCGGAGAGCGCGGGGGCGGAGGCCATGGGGGCGGAGGCCATGGTGAGGGCAAAGAAGGCGAGCATCGGCAATAAAGAATAACCGGGCCATGGCCCTAAAAAGCCCTGCTTGCCACAAAAAAATTGTGCTTGTTAGGGAGTCGGGGGGCTTCCTTATTGGTCGCACCCAAACAATTATAAAAGGAGATGGCGCCACCGCCATAAGGTGGCTGGCACAGGCTTGCGTTTTCCGAGATCAGGTAACGCTCAACGGGATGAAAAGCTAATACCAACATAAATTTCATCAGGAGGAGATGGAAATGGGATTGATATTGCTCATTATTATCATTATCTTGCTCGTGGGGGCCTTCCCGACCTGGCCTCATAGCCAAAGTTGGGGCTATGGCCCGAGTGGTATTCTGGGGACGATCCTGATAGTGGTTCTCATCCTGTTCCTGCTTGGGCGTCTTTAAGATGGGTGAGGGAATCGAAAAGGAGGTGCACAGGCCAAGGGATGAAGGTGGCTGGCGAGGATAAGCTTTATGGCGCTTTTTTGAGAAAACAGGCTTGCGTTTTCCGAGACCAGGTAACGCTTAACGGGCACGAAGTTAAAAACTAAGGAGGAATATGCAATGAGAATAAGAATTGCCATACTGACTTTACTATTGGTCCTGATCCCGGTGGGGATGGCCATGGCGCAACAACCCACAAACCTGTATGATACCCTGGCGGCCGCCGGGAACTATAAGACTTTCTTAAGTCTCGTGGATAAAGGCAATGTCCAGGAATTGAAGTCGATGCAGGGCCCTTTCACGGTTTTTGCCCCCAATGACGCGGCCTTCGCCAAGGTGCCGCAAGCAACCCTGGATAAGATTATGGGCGATCCGGCCATCGTCAGAGACGTGGTGTACTTTCACATCACCCCAGGCAAGTACCTGGACAAGGATCTTCCCAGTCTCAGGGTATGCAAGACCATGTGCCCCACCGACAACGCCGGGGTCATGAAATTCAACATGATGGGCGGCAAATATATGGTGAATGACGCTACCATCGTCCAACCTGACATGCTGGCGACCAACGGCGTGGCCCAGGGTATCGACGCCGTTATGCTGCCCAAATTTGCCCCTCCGAAGAATCTCTAATAAGCTCATGAAATAACTAATAGCCACAGGGGCCTTCAGGCCCCTGTGCCCTGACTTTCAATATTTTAGCTTGAGCGGCCTCGAAGACAGGCGGTGACCTCCCAGGAAAGATGAGAAATGCCAAATTGCTCTGACCAAAATTGGATGGTTTCGCAGTCTGAGCGTAAGCAGGCGGAAGAGGCTCTGCTTAAAGCGGGGGCCTTGCGGAACGCGATTTTCAACAGCGCCAACTTCTCGAGTATCGCCACCGACGCCAAGGGCGTCATTCAAATATTCAATGTCGGCGCCGAGCGCATGCTCGGCTACACGGCCGCCGAAGTGGTGGACAAGATCACCCCGGCCGAGATTTCCGATCCGCAGGAGGTGATAGCACGCGCCGAAGCGTTGAGCCTCGAGCTTGAAACCACGATCACGCCAGGTTTCGAGGCACTGGTCTTCAAGGCTTCGCGCGGGATCGAGGACATCTACGAACTGACCTACATCCGCAAGGACGGGAGCCGCTTTCCGGCAATCGTGTCGGTCACGGCGCTGCGCGACGCTCAAGACACAATCATCGGCTATCTGCTGATCGGTACCGATAATACCGCGCGTAAGCAGGCGGAAGAGGCTCTGCTTAAAGCGGGGGCCTTGCAGAACGCGATTTTCAACAGCGCCAACTTCTCGAGTATCGCCACCGACGCCAAGGGCGTCATTCAAATATTCAATGTCGGCGCCGAGCGCATGCTCGGCTACACGGCCGCCGAAGTGGTGGACAAGATCACCCCGGCCGAGATTTCCGATCCGCAGGAGGTGATAGCGCGCGCCGAAGCGTTGAGCCTCGAGCTTGAAACCACGATCACGCCAGGTTTCGAGGCACTGGTCTTCAAGGCTTCGCGCGGGATCGAGGACATCTACGAACTGACCTACATCCGCAAGGACGGGAGCCGCTTTCCGGCAATCGTGTCGGTCACGGCGCTGCGCGACGCTCAAGACACAATCATCGGCTATCTGCTGATCGGTACCGATAATACCGCGCGTAAGCAGGCGGAAGAGGCTCTGCTTAAAGCGGGGGCCTTGCAGAACGCGATTTTCAACAGCGCCAACTTCTCGAGTATCGCCACCGACGCCAAGGGCGTCATTCAAATATTCAATGTCGGCGCCGAGCGCATGCTCGGCTACACGGCCGCCGAAGTGGTGGACAAGATCACCCCGGCCGAGATTTCCGATCCGCAGGAGGTGATAGCGCGCGCCGAAGCGTTGAGCCTCGAGCTTGAAACCACGATCACGCCAGGTTTCGAGGCACTGGTCTTCAAGGCTTCGCGCGGGATCGAGGACATCTACGAACTGACCTACATCCGCAAGGACGGGAGCCGCTTTCCGGCAATCGTGTCGGTCACGGCGCTGCGCGACGCTCAAGACACAATCATCGGCTATCTGCTGATCGGTACCGATAATACCGCGCGTAAGCAGGTAGAAGAGAAACTGCGCTGGACAGAGGAAAGCTTCCGGTTGATGGTAGGGAGCGTGACCGACTACGCAATCGTCATGCTGGATCCGGAGGGGCGCGTGGTGAGCTGGAATGCCGGAGCGGAGCGGATCAAGGGATATAGCGCGGAGGAGATCGTCGGCCGGCACTTTTCACGGTTTTATCCCCGTGAAGACATCCAGAGCGGCAAGCCCCAGCGCGACTTGGACGTGGTGGCAGCCAAGGGACAATTCGAGGACGAGGGCTGGCGGGTGCGCAAGGACGGATCAACCTTCTGGGGGAACGTGGTCTTCACGGCGATCCGGGATCAGGGCGGCAATCTGCGCGGCTTTGCCATGCTGACCCGCGATCTGACCGAGCCCATGATAATTGAAGAGACCCTGACGAAAGCCAAGGATACCGCCGATGCTGCCAATCAGGCCAAAAGCGCTTTCCTGGCCACCATGAGCCATGAGCTGCGCACCCCTATGAACGCCATCCTCGGTTACAGCGAAATCTTGATGGAAGAGGCCAAAGATAAGGGGCAGGAAGATTTTATCCCCGACCTGCAAAAGATTCATGCCTCTGGTAATCATCTCCTGAACCTTATCAACAATATTCTCGACCTGTCCAAGATCGAAGCCGGCAAAATGGATCTTTTCCTGGAATCTTTTAGTATTTCCCGGGTGATCGAAGATGTCGTCAGTACCATCAGGCCGCTGGTGGAAAAGAACGCCAATACTCTTCAGGTTCACTGTGCCGCTGATCTGGGCACCATGCATGCTGACCTGGCCAAGGTAAGGCAATCCTTGTTCAATCTGCTCAGCAATGCTTGTAAATTCACCGAAAATGGCACCATCACCCTGGAAGTCTCTCCCGAGCTCATCGGCGGCGTCGACTGGATTAAATTCAGCGTCAGTGACACGGGCATCGGCATGGCCCCGGACCAGATGGAGAAACTATTCGAACCTTTCGTTCAGGGCGATGCCTCAACCTCACGGAAATTCGGCGGCACCGGGCTGGGGATGACCATCACCCATCGCTTCTGTCAGATGATGGGAGGAGAGATCAGCGCCGCCAGTGAGCTCGGGGGCGGCACTACCTTTACGATTCGACTCCCGGCCCAGGTCAAGGTTCAACCCCCGTCAGCAGCCTCCCTAAGCGAACCACCTGAGCAGGTGGTCTCGGAAGGCTCGAGTACTGTCCTGGTCATTGAAGATGATCCGGATACCCGTGACCTCCTGAAACGTTTTCTGAGCAAGGATGGTTTTCGCGTGAAGACCGTTTCCGAGGGTGAAGAAGGGTTGCGTCTGGCTAGAGAACTCCAGCCTGACGTCATTACGCTGGACGTGATGATGCCGGGCCTGGACGGCTGGGCGGTGTTGACGGAGCTCAAGGCCGATCCCGCCTTAGCCGATATCCCCGTAGTAATGCTGACTATCGTGGATAATAAGAACCTGGGCTACGCCTTGGGCGCGTCGGATTACCTGACCAAGCCCATCCAGCGCGAGCGCCTGCTGGCTGTTCTGGAAAAGTATCGGCGTTATCCTCAACCCGGTCCGGTTCTGGTCGTCGAAGACGATCCCGACACGCGGGAGATTCTCCGGCGCTTGCTGGAGAAAGAAGGGTGTCAGGTGATCGCGGCCGAGAATGGGCGCGTGGCCCTGGAGCGCCTGGCCGAGTGCCAGCCGATGTTAATTTTGCTGGATCTCATGATGCCGGAGATGGACGGGTTTCAATTTGTCGACCGCGTGCGCCAGCACGAAAACTGGCGGACCATTCCCATCGTCGTCGTCACCGCCAAAGATTTAACGAAAGAAGACCGCTTGCGACTGAATGGTTATGTCCAGGAGATCATCCGGAAAGGCGCTTGTCCGCGAGATGAGTTATTGGCCCAAGTGAGCGAATTGGTGAAATCTTGCCTTGAGAAGAGCAAGTTGAAAACAGGTAATAGACCTGCTAAAAAGGAAATTGCCTAAGGAGCCGAAACTGCATGCCCAAGATCCTTTTGGTAGAAGATAATGAAATGAATCGAGACATGTTATCACGGCGCTTGCTCAAGCAAGGCTTTGAGATGGTCATCGCTGTGGATGGCGAACAGGCAGTTGATCTGGCCCGCTCGGAAGCCCCTGACCTGATCCTCATGGACATCAGTCTGCCCGGCCTGGACGGCTGGGAAGCGACCCGCCTGCTGAAAACCATGCCGGAAACCCGGTCCATTCCCATTATTGCCCTCACCGCCCATGCCATGGCGGGAGATCGGGAAAAATCCTTAGCCGCGGGTTGCAATGACTATGACACCAAACCCATCGACTTTCGCCGGCTGCTGGAAAAAATACAAGGTTTTTTAGGCAAGGAGACGACCTAGCCAAACCATGTCCACCACCGAATCCGACCCCGGCCAGACCGAAACCCAGGAAACCACTCCGGCCGTTCAGAGAGGTTCCGGTCCAGAAGCTGATGGTGGTCGAACCCCACAAGCCCTGTGGGCCCATCTGCGCCATGAATTGCGGACGCCCCTGAACGCGATCATCGGTTATAGTGAAATGCTATTGGGAGACGCCGATGATCTGGGCCTGGCGGATTATGTCTCCGACCTTAACCAGATTCTCTCTGCCGGCCATCAACTCCTGGAGATAATCAACGACCTCCTGGACCCAAACCAAGTCGCCTCTGGCGATGTCGTCTTTAATCTGGAATCCCTGGTCGCCAACCTGCACTATAAAGTGCGCATCCCTTTAAACAGCATCATCGGTTTCAGTGAGATCCTGCTTGAGAACGCCACCGATCAGAGGTTGGTGGATCTTATTGCTGACCTAGAGAAGATTCACTCTGCCGCCGAACTCTTTCTCTCTCGTGTCAACGAAATTGTCGATTTTTCCAAGATCGATGCCGGTCTGAAGGCATCAGGCCCGGAAGTCTCCGACCGGTCATCTCTGATTTACCGCGCCCTGACCAGTCTCCGGGAATTGGCTCAGGATAGCGCTGCCGTCACCGGAGGCGAAAGCGGCTCTATACTTGTGGTAGATGATAATGAAATAAACCGCGACTTACTTTCTCGCTATCTGGAGCGTCAAGGGCATACGGTGCGGGTGGCGCACGATGGCCGCAAGGCCCTGGAGATGATCGCCACCGGCGCTTTCGACCTGGTGCTCCTCGATATTATGATGCCGGAACTGAACGGTTACCAGGTGCTCCAACACCTGAAGCATTCCGAAACCTGGCGGGACCTGCCGGTCATTATGATTTCCGCCTTGGATGAAATGGACAGCGCGGTCCGCTGCATTGAACTGGGGGCGGAAGACTATTTGCCCAAGCCCTTCAACCCGGTGCTGCTGCGAGCCCGGGTACAGGCCTGTCTGGAAAAAAAGCGGCTGCGAGATCTAAAAGTAGCGCAACAGCGAAAATTGCATGAACTCAACGCCGCCCTGGAACTGAGCAACCGGTTTATTCGCGAGACCTTCGGCAGTTACCTCTCGGATGAAATCGTTGACGTGATTCTGAAGAAGGGTGGACTGAAAATAGAGGGTGAAAAACGGCGTGCTACCATTCTCATGGCCGATCTGCGCGGCTTCACCTCCTTAAGTGAGCGTCTTCCCGCTGAGGATGTGGTGGCGATGCTCAATATCTATCTGGAGACCATGACAGAAATCATCCAGAAATACCAGGGCACCATCGACGAATTCATCGGCGACGCCATCCTGGCGATCTTTGGGGCTCCCATCCTGCGCCCCGACGACCCGCGGCGAGCCGTGGCGTGCGCCGTGGAAATGCAATTGGCCATGACCTCGGTCAATGACCGGAATCGCCAGGCCGGGTACCCCGAGGTAGCTTTAGGCATCGGCATCAACACCGGCGAGGTGGTGATGGGCAACATCGGTTCTAAGAAGAGAATCAAGTATGCCGTGGTGGGCCGCGCGGTCAACCTCACGGCCCGTATTGAATCCTATACGGTGGGCGGCCAAATCTTTATTTCAGAAAGCACCTTATACGAATGTGGCGATATCTTGCGGATAGACAGCGCCATGAAGGTTATGCCCAAAGGGGTTAAAAAACCGCTGACCATCCATGAAGTGGGAGGTATCGGCGGAGATTTTCAGCTCTTTCTGCCCCCGAAAAAAGTGATTACGTGGATAGAACTCAAGCAAGGGCTCCCCGTCCAGTTTATCGTGGTGGATTGGAAACATACCGGAGAGCTGGGGCATCGGGGGGCCATCACCAAAATGTCCGCCAAGATGGTCGAAATTCACTCTGAGGTCCTGCCCTCCCCGCTGGCGAACCTGCGGATTTCACTGTACGACCCCGACGACCGCGAAATCTCCGACGACCTTTACGGCAAAGTGGTGGCTCACCTCTCCGAATCCCCCCCTGCCTTCCTGGTCCATTTCACCTCCGTACCCCCGGAAGCCGAGACCTTTTTGGCAAAGCTCCTGGGCGCCGTTCTGAATTGACATGGCGGATTTGAGTATTATTAAAAATTAACACCAAAGGAAAAATAATGCTTTCCACTATTGGGCCACAATGGCTCGGCGGATCACCTGGAACCCCATGAGCACCGTCAGATTTCCTTACCGAGCCATCGCCTTTGCTTCAATGTTTAGTGTTGCCTCACTCCTGCGAGGGGGGGAATCCCGGTGAATTCTAAATGTGGGTTGGGAGCTACCTACCTGGAAGGAGGCCTAGGCGGATTCCTCGTCTGGGCCCCCTTGATTAATCAGGTGGAGGTCCATATTCTTTCCCCAGAAGAGCGAATTGTGCCCCTGGAAAAAGTCTCCCGGGGCTACCACTATGGTGTGGTGCAGGGGGTTAAGCCGGGAACCAGATATTTTTATCGTCTCAATGGGAACACCGAGCGTCCTGATCCCGCCTCCAAGTTCCAGCCCGAAGGCGTCCATGGGCCATCCCAGGTCATTGACCCCCATTTTGTTTGGGAAGAGCTGCACTGGTCCGGAATACCTTTCTCCCATTATGTGCTTTACGAACTCCATGTGGGGACTTTTACTGCTCAAGGTACCTTTGACGCCATCGTCCCACACCTGGATGAACTGAAGGATCTGGGTATAACCGCAATTGAGATCATGCCTGTCGCGCAATTCCCGGGGGAGCGCAACTGGGGCTATGATGGCGTTTACCCTTGCGCGGTGCAAAATTCTTATGGAGGTCCTGAGGGGCTTCAAAAGGCTGATTGATGCCTGCCATCAGCGTGGCTTGGCGGTGATTTTGGATGTGGTTTACAACCATCTCGGGCCGGAAGGAAATTATCTCCATGATTTTGGGCCCTACTTTACCGACCGGTACCACACTCCTTGGGGTGCAGCCATCAATTTTGATGGGCCTGACAGCGACGAAGTCAGGCGGTTCTTTATTGAAAATGCGCTCTCTTGGATAACGGAATTTCGCCTAGATGCCTTGCGTCTCGATGCGGTTCACGGGATTTTCGACTTTTCTGCACGCCATTTCCTGCAGGAATTGGCCTCTGCGGTGCACGAGCAGGCCGAGCGGCTTAATCGCCGGATCTATGTCATTGCCGAGAGTGATTTGAATGATGTCCGGCTCGTTCGCTCTCCAGAGCTTGGTGGTTATGGACTGGACGCCCAATGGAACGACGATTTCCATCATGCCCTCCACACGCTTCTTACCGGTGAGCGAACCGGGTACTATAAAGATTTCGGACGCATCCAAGATCTTGCGAAGGCCTTTGCCGAGGGGTTTGTCTATTCGGGAGCATATTCCCCGGCGCGCAGGCGTCGACACGGGAACACCTCCAAAGACATAGCCGCGCGCCGGTTCGTGGTCTTTGTCCAGAACCACGATCAGGTGGGAAACCGTCTGCAAGGCGAGCGGCTCAGCGCCTTGGTCTCCTTCGAAGGGCTGAAGCTGGCTGCTGCGGTGGTGCTCCTTTCGCCTTTCATCCCCCTGCTGTTCATGGGTGAAGAATACGGGGAAACCGCGCCGTTTCCTTATTTCGTCAGCCATTCGGATCCGGATCTGATAGAGGTGGTCCGCCGCGGGCGTCGAGAAGAGTTTGCCTATTTTAAGGGGTCAGATGAGCCACCGGACCCTCAGGAAGAAGCGACCCGGCAGAGCGCCAGCCTGGATCACAGCCTGCGGCATCAGGGGAAGCATCGCCTTTTGTATGAATTGTACAAGGAACTGATAAAACTCCGAAACGAAACTCGGGCGGGCGCGGGATTAAGCAAGGATCGCATGGAAGTTGTTTGCTTGGAGAGGGAGAGTACCCTGGTCGTTCGGCGCTGGGGCCGCCAGGAGCAGGTTGCCGCCATCTTCCATTTTGGTGACACTGCTGTGTCTGTCAACATCCCCTTGCCGTCCGGACGCTGGCTGAAACGCCTGGCATCGGGAGAAAAACGCTGGAATGGTCCAGGCCGCGACCTGCCCACAGTGCTTCATTCAGACGGGAAAGTCTCGGTGACCTTGACGAAACATGCCTTTCTCATGGTAAATCTGCAACCGGAGGACTAACTGATGGACCGATTTGTTTGTATCCATGGGCATTTTTATCAACCTCCCAGAGAAAGCCCCTGGCTGGAGGCCATTGAGATCCAAGATTCGGCGTTCCCGTACCACGACTGGAACGAGCGGGTCAGCGCCGAATGCTACGCGGCCAACGCCGTATCGAGAATCTGGGACACGGAAGGACGAATTGCCCAACTGGTGAACAATTATGCCAGTATAAGCTTCAACTTCGGTCCAACTGTCTTGCTCTGGATGCAGAAGTATGCCACCGACGCCTATGAGGCAATTCTAGAGGCTGACCGGCAGAGCCTGGAGAAATTCTCCGGTCATGGAAATGCTTTGGCCCAAGCCTACAATCACATGATCCTGCCGCTGGCCAACAGCCGCGACAAGAACACCCAGATTATCTGGGGAATAAAAGATTTTGAATATCGCTTTGGACGCAAGCCGGAAGGGTTGTGGCTCCCGGAGACGGCGGTAGATCTGGAAACCCTGGACCTCATGGCACAACACGGCATCGGCTTTGCCATACTTGCCCCCAGGCAGGCAAGCCGGGTTCGACCCATAGATGGTAATAAATGGCAGGACGTGAGTGGTGGGAAAATCTATCCTGCCATAGCCTACCGGGTGTCGCTGCCGTCTGGCCGCGTCATGAACCTGTTCTTTTACGACGGTCCCATTGCACAGGCTCTGGCATTTGAAGGATTGCTCGACAACGGCGAGGCGTTCGCCAACCGGCTGCTGTCCGCCTTCGCCGACGACTCCCCTCGCCTCGTCCACATCGCCACGGATGGTGAAAGCTATGGGCATCATCACCGCAACGGCGACATGGCCCTGGCGCATGCGCTCCATCACATTGAGTCCAACGGACTGGCGCAGGTGACGAATTATGGCCGGTACCTGGAGGATCATCCAGCGGCGTTCGAAGTGGAGATCTTTGAAAACAGCTCGTGGAGCTGCGAGCACGGCATAGAACGTTGGCGGTCCGATTGCGGGTGCAACAGCGGCGGCCACCCAGGTTGGAACCAGGGTTGGCGAGCCCCCCTGCGTGCGGCCCTGGACTGGCTCCGCGATGCCGTGAACCCGGCTTATGAACAAATGGCCAGACAGTTTCTGACCGATCCCTGGGCGGCTCGAGACGACTACATCGACCTCATCGTGGATCGATCACCCGAGCGAGTCAGTGCGTTTATGATCCGCCACGCGACCCGTCCCTTAAACTCCGAGGACGAGATCGCGGTCCTGAATCTCATGGAGCTCCAACGCCACTTAATGCTCATGTACACAAGTTGTGGTTGGTTTTTTGACGAGCTTTCCGGGATTGAGACGGTTCAGGACATAAAATATGCCGGCAGGGTTCTGCAATTGGCCGACCAGCTTTTTAGCGAACCCTTCGAACCCGCCTTTCTCGAACATCTTGAACTGGCCAAGAGCAACATACCTGAATACCGTGACGGCCGCACCATATATGAGAAATTGGTCAGGCCCGTCATGCTCGATATGAAAGACGTGGGCGCCCACTATGCCTTAAGCTCACTGTTCCAGGACATCGGCGAACGCAGCTCGATCTATGCGTATTCCGCCACCCGGGAGGACTACCGCAGTTTTCAGGTCGGAGGCTCAAAGCTGGTAATCGGGCGGGCCACGGTCACTTCAGAGGTTACGCACATATCCTCCAGCTTGTGCTTTGGCGTTCTACATCTTGGTGATCATAGTATCGCCTGCGGCACCGGTGAATATCAGGGCGCGCAAAAATATGAAGCGCTGGCCAAAGAGATTTCCGCGGCTTTCGCCGGAGCTGACTTCCCGAAGACCATACTTCTGCTGGGTAAATACTTCGGGACGTCCACGTACTCTCTGACCTCGTTGTTTGCCGATGAGCGGCGAAGAGTCCTGAACATCATCATGGGGCCGACTCTGAAAGAGGCTGAAGCTGCATATAGCTCGATTTATGAGCACCATGCTTCCTTGATTCGCTTTCTGACCGGGTCTGGCACGCCACGGCCCCAAGCCTTGTCGGTCGCCGCGGACTTGTGCTTGAATACCAAGCTTCGCCGGGTGCTTGAAGGGGAGGGGCTTGACCCCGAAGTCGTAAGACCTCTTCTGGAAGAAGCTCGTTTAGCGAGCGCCACTCTGGATGCGACTGCTCTGGGCTTGTTACTGGCCGCCAACATTGAGAGTCTGGCCGAACAACTTCTTGAGCAACCTGACGACCTTTCTCGCCTGGAGGGGTTGAATAAGGCGGCACAACTGGTCCGGACCTTGCCGTTCTCGGTTAATCTCTGGAAAACCCAAAACATCTGCTACAAGATCCTTCACGCCCAGTGTCCCAACTTTCAGGAGAAGGCCAGCCTGGGCGACCCAAACGCGCAAGAATGGCTACGCCATTACACGGTCTTGGCCGAGAATTTTTTGCTACGGGTGCCCATATCCCCCGTAAACAGCAAACCTGCAAATGGATAGCAGACCGGGAAGTCTCTCATGAATATGCCAACCGCGACCTATCGGATTCAATTCAATCCTGCGTTCGGCTTTCAGGCCGCGCAGCCAGTCATTTCCTATCTGGCCGACCTGGGTATATCCGACCTGTACGCTTCTCCCATATTCAAAGCCGTCAAGGGCAGCCTCCATGGCTATGATGTGGTTGACCCCAATCACCTGAATCCTGAGTTGGGAGGACTCTCTGACCTGGAGGGGCTGGCCGCGGAGCTAAAAGCGTATAACATGGGGTGGATTCAGGATATTGTCCCGAATCACATGGCGGTGGATTCGGACAATCGGCTGCTGATGGATATTTTGGAGAATGGTTCCAGCTCCAGGTACTTTAAGTTTTTCGACGTGGATTGGGATTATCCGGCCGCCAGCCTCAACAAAAGAATTCTGGCGCCATTTCTTGGCTGGTTCTATGGGGAATGTCTCGAAGATGGAGAGATCGCCCTCCAATACGGTCCTGATGGCTTCAAGGTGGCTTACTACAACCTCGCGTTCCCCTTACGAATCGAATCTTATCTCAATCTTTTTAACAACTTGCCCCAGTTAAAAGAGAAACTTCCCGAAGACAATTTCGACTTTATCAAGCTTTTAGGCATCCTCTACGTCTTGAAGTCGCTTTCTGCTATCAATGACCCGGAGGAGCGCAATAACCAGATAGAATTCATCCAACACACCTTGTGGGAAGCCTACAACAGCAACGCCGTAATAAAGGCATTTATTGATGAAAACGTGCGGACCTTCAATGGTGCAAAGGGGAAGGCCGAGAGTTTTAATTTGCTTGATGACCTTCTTTCCCAACAAGTCTTCAGGTTTTCATTTTGGAAAGTGGCCGCGGAAGAAATAAATTATCGCCGTTTTTTTTGTGTTAATGGGCTAATTTCACTAAGGGTGGAAGACGAGCACGTTCTAAATTACACGCACGGCCTGATTTTCGATCTGATTGAAAAACGAGTGGTCACCGGCGTAAGAATTGATCATGTTGATGGGCTGTACGATCCGGGAAGCTATTTGCAAAAAGTGAGAGAAAAAGCACCGGCAAACTACATAATCGTGGAAAAAATACTCAATCTTCAGGAAGACCTGCCACCTTCTTGGCCGGTCCAGGGAACCACCGGCTATGATTTTACAAATTATGTCAATGAGTTGTTTTGCCAAAAGAAAAATGAGCGAGCCTTCAGCAGAATCTATGCCAGCGTAACTGGATTGAAGAATTCTTATGAAGATGTCGTGCGCGACAACAAAAAACTGATGATCCAGGAAGATATGGCGAGCGACGTCCACAACCTCGCCCAGCTCCTGAAGAAGATCTCCAGCCGGGATCGCCATGGAAGCGACATAACTCTCACTGCGCTGCAAAGAGCCTTGACCGAAGTCCTGGCAGTGTTTCCGGTATACCGGACCTACATCAGCCAGGTTGTGGTCTCGGACGACGCCAGGAAGTACATTTTGGCAGCGGTGGACCGGGCCAGAGCCAATTTCCCTGCCCTATTACATGGATTTACGTTCGTACGCAGATTCCTTCTCCTGGACTTTCCCGATTATGTTTCTGAGGAAGAGAAGCGGGACTGGCTCCACTTTGCCATGAAATTTCAACAACTTACCGGGCCGGTAACGGCGAAGGGAGTCGAAGATACCACACATTATATGTACAATCGGCTCTTGTCACTCAATGAGGTAGGTGGACGGCCGGGTCATTTCGGCTGCTCGCTCGAAGAATTCCACAACTTCAACACGAAGAAAAGAGACTTGTGGCCTGATTCCTTAAATGCAACCTCGACTCACGATACCAAAAGAGGCGAAGACGCGCGCGCCAGAATAAATGTATTGTCCGAGATGCCGGACGAGTGGCTAAAAAAACTCCGGACCTGGATCAAGATAAACAGGGGCAAAAAAACGCGCCTCCATGGCTTAGCCGTTCCGGATAGAAACGACGAGTATTTTTTATACCAGACGCTGATTGGCGCCTGGCCATTTTCAGATGCCGAGTATCCCGAGTTCATTGCAAGAATTAAGAGATATATTGTCAAAGCTGTCCGGGAAGCCAAAGTCCATACCGCGTGGTTGAAACCCGACACAGAGTATGAAAACGCTTACGTCTCATTCGCTGAGGAAATCCTGGCCCGCTCAGAAGCCAACGCATTTCTGAAAGAATTTATCCCGTTTTGCCTGAGAGTTTCTCACTATGGGATACTCAACTCCCTCTCGCAGACTCTGATCAAGATTACCTCACCCGGTGTGCCTGATTTCTATCAGGGATCTGAACTCTGGGACCTGAGCCTGGTGGATCCTGACAATCGTCGGCCGGTAGATTTTGAAAAAAGGCGCGCCATGCTGGCCGACATCCATGAACAGGATGAGGCTGATATTGGCCGACTGGTCCAAGATCTCCTTTCCACGAGAGAGGATGGAAAGATTAAACTCTTTCTCATTTATCGGGCGCTCCAAGCAAAAAAAGCAAATCGAGAGATCTTCCTTTCCGGAGCTTATCTCCCCCTTGAGTCGGCGGGAAGACTCAGGACCCATGTCATCGCCTTTGCCTGGAGGTATCAGCGGCAATGGGCCCTGGTCATTGCCCCGAGGTTTCTCAGCCACCTGATTCAAGAGGGAGATTTTCCTCTGGGAAGACAAGTATGGCAGGACACAGAGGTGATAATGCCTAATGGGGCACCCGCTGCCTGGCGGAACGTTATCACGAGCGAGGTACTTTCTGCGGGCAAGGCATTGCCTGTCGGAGACGTATTACTCAGTTTTCCAGTGGCGATGCTCATGGGCGAAGGAAAAGAGGAGTATGTGCAAACCACTTGAGTGGTACCGCCCCGGCGGTGTTCCCAGGAGTGCCGGGCAACTGCCGAGAGTCAATGCGTATCCACCTATCAAAGTAATTCTATGAACTTGTGGGGGTAAGATGTCTACAAAAGCCAACCGGGAACCATTTTTCGTCAAAGACTGTGCGCTGGTGACCATAGCAACCGGGAAGAAGGCCCAAAACCTAAAAGAAATGAGAGAGCATTTGCTTAACATCCATCTCGGGAGCATATACCATCATTTTTGGGGCGGGCTCTTGAGGCCCAGGTTCGATGAACCTGAATACAACAACGATTTTGCCGAATGGGTTCATCATGCCCTTCAAGACAATATCCTTGCGGAACGATTATCTGTTATCGACCCCGATCCTTTTGTAAATCTGGAATCCTTGCGCCAAGAGCTGCTCGAAGCCATCGACCAGAGGTTGGATGAGATCGGAACGCTTACCTGGGCCAAGCACGACATGCAGTTTAATTTTGTCCGCGCTCAAATGGTGGTTTTCGATACCCGCGGCAAAATTGAAGAGCCGGAGGAATTGGTGGAGGCTGTGCCCAAAATGTCTGTGGGAAGCATATTTTATCATTTTATTGATGCGAGACGCCGCAGCCCTGAAATGATGGATGATTTCCGCACCTGGTTGAGGTCTTGCGGTCATGAAGACCTTTGCTCACAAGTGGCTGCAGTTGATCCCTATTTTGGCTCCCTCGAGGAATTACGCACGCAACTGACCAATCTGTTTGCACATTATTTTCGGAGAGTGTCCGGATGACATCTATTCAGGATTATGTGGCAGTGACCGGAGAAAACGTGATCGATCGACTCCGTCAACTTGCCAGGCCATTAAGAGGCATGAAGGTAGTGCACGTCAACTCCACTTATGTAGGTGGCGGCGTCGCGGAAATTCTGAGCAAGCTGGTCCCCCTCCAGAAAGATCTGGGCCTCGATGTGCGGTGGGAAGTAATTCGAGGTGAAGAGGCGTTTTTCCAGGTCACCAAGAGCTTCCACAACGCCTTGCAAGGCATACCCGTCCAGCTGGGGGATGGGTTTTTCAAGGTTTACGAGGAAACCGGCGCGCAAAACTCGGAAGAGCTCCGTTCGATCCTTGAGGAAGCCAACATAGTTATTATACATGATCCGCAGCCGCTGCCCCTTTTGAGGTCATGCCCGAACCGAAAAGGCAAGTGGATCTGGCGATGTCATATCGACCTGAGCCATCCTTATCGTCCGGTGTGGCAATACTTGCGTAACTATGTCAGGGAATACGATGCGAGTATTTTTTCCCTGGCGGATTTTGCCCAACCCTTGCCGCACATCCAGTATCTGATGCCGCCTAGTATCGACCCTCTCAGCGAAAAAAACATGGATCTGACCCCGGAGAAAGTCCAGGCCGCCAAACTTCAATTCGGTCTGGACCCCGATAGACTGATAATGCTCCAGGTCTCACGATTTGATCGGTTCAAGGATCCTCTGGGCGTAATTAAATCATATCGATTGGTCAAGTCTTTCGCTCCGTCACTGCAATTGGTCCTCGCAGGCGGTGAAGCCACCGATGACCCCGAAGGCGCCGCGGTTCTGGCCGAGGTTCGTAATGAGGCCGGCGGCGACAAAGACATCCACGTGCTGCTTTTACCTCCGGACGCCCATGTCACGATTAATGCCCTGCAGCGAGGCGCGGACCTGGTGGTGCAAAAATCTCTCAAAGAAGGATTCGGCCTCACCGTGACTGAGGCCCTATGGAAAGGAAAACCTGTGATTGGCGGCGATGCGGGGGGAATTCGGCTTCAGATAGTGAACCATCACACGGGTTTCCTGGTTAAGACTCCGGAGGGAGCTGCTTTGCGCGCCAGATATCTCTTGCGTCACCCCGATAAAGCCCTGGAAATGGGTCGTATAGCAAAAGAATTGGTCCGGCAAAATTTTCTGCTGACCAGAAATTTGCAGGAGTATTTGAGCATTTTGGTGGCCCTTATATATGGAGACCAGGAGCGGATAGAACTACAACTGAAATCCGCACCATGATGGACCCCAGGACTTTCAAGGCTTGTACTATTTCATTTAATTTGGGCCCAAGCGAGCGAAACTGTGGTGCTGTCCCCCGAACTAGTGTGGATGGTCGGGTCCTCAGGCCCAAAACGTGGCAAAACTTTAGGCAGAACCGCCTGATGATCGGAACTCTGACGGTCACGGGGCCCTCGGAGTTCCGCCACCTTGACCCTTGGGGACATGGTTGAGACTCCAGTTTCCGAAAGTATGGTGGTAATATGGTCTTCGGGAGATCGGGAAGTTGCCAAAAAAATGGTTTTTATGTACTCCAAGAACTCCAGGCTCAAGGGCTGGTGGGGTCGCGTCAGGCTAGTGGTCTGGGGCCCCTCAGCCCAGCTACTGAGCATGGACCTGGAGCTTCAAGAGTAACTGGAAGATTTGAAGGCAGTGGGAGTTGAACTGCAAGCGTGCAAAGCCTGCGCGGATCTTTACGGGGTAACTGATAAGCTCAAATCGCTGGGCATCGAAGTCATTTACATGGGCGCTCCCTTGACCGAGATGCTGAAAACGGGCTGGACCTGCCTCACCTTTTAACCGCGGCGGGGTGGGGCGCCATGAGACTCGGGATGAAATCCCTAATGAAACGGTGGCTGGGAGCCTGGATTTTCTTGTGGTATACGGGGATAATCTTTTTCCCAGGCTTTGCACTCTGCGCTGGCGCTCCGGATGATCTGCACCGCCGATTAGCCGCGGGAGAGATCATTGTCACTACGAAAGAAGATCCTGGAACCTCCCTTATACGCAGCGAGATGACCGGGGTTATAGATGCTTCCCCGGAAATCGTCTGGCAGGTGATTGATGACATTAATAATTTTAAGTATTTCATGCCCCGGACATTGAATAGTATGGCGGTGCCGGCGGAGAAGATTCCCTTGATATTGCAAAGGCGGCCGAGCCGGGCTGAGGAAGTGGAGGCCTTACTGGGCCCCATCCCCGCGGACCCGGCCAGCTATCGTATCCCTGGCGGAAAATATTCTGCATATCATTATAGTAATCTGCAATTCCCCTGGCCTTGCAGCAACCGATGGTACATCATTAAGGGGTTGTATGATGAGACCAGCGCGGCCCAGCATCGTTATCACAGTTCTTGGTCGCTCGTAATCGGCAACCTGCGGGAAAATTCCGGCGAATGGATTTTGGCGCCATTGGGCACTGCTAAAACCAAAGTCATTTATAGGCTTAATACCGATCCCGGCGGCGCCATTCCCGGGTTCCTTGTCAAGCAGGGTACTTGTGGCACCATGCCCCAGATCATTAAAGCGGTCAGGGAACGGGCTGCTAAGCTGGGTGAGCTCAAAAGCCATAATGACTCATCGCCGGCGAACCTCTCGCCTGTTGAAAAAGAGCCTTAACTCTGTTTAATCAGCTTTCTCCGGACTCTCCTGGCGGTGAAGGTCGGAAAGGGCTAACAGTTCCTTGATGCGGTCCGAGATGGGCAGCAGCCCATAAGGGCAGCACTCCAGTCATGCGCCGCACTCGATGCAATTCCTGACCGACTCCATGGTCTTATTCGCGAACCTGCGGCCTTGTTCGGACCCATGCGGTGGGCGACGATGCCATAGAGCATGGCTGGAGTGATGTTTGGGGGCGGGAAATATTCAAAAAAAATCATTGCTTCCCTCGGCCTCCCTCAAGCTAGAAAGCGGGCTGGTCTGGACCTCCTGGGGTTGTGGTAAAAAAAAGTTACAAATTGACAGGGCGTACAAAATGGTTATCTGAAAACTATAAGGCGTCTATCTGACCTTCCGAAAAAATTCCTCTCGCAAAATCAAGCCTTAGAAGACCACATTCATGGAAGGTCGAAATATGAACCCCAGGAAACCAGTTTTCTCAATAATTGGTTCCCTCGTCTTAAGTCCGTCCTGTGTGGGATCCAGCCCGGCATGGGGATACCCTGTCATCAAAGGATAGGGGCGGTGATCTCTCTCACGGCAGCCCCTCCAGAGTCCCCATGATCACGACTAACGAGGAAATCACGATGGCCCGGGAGACGCGCAAGACTCATCGGCATCAATGAGATGGAAGGCTCGGGGACATCTGGGAAAGACAGAAGGTCTAGCTGGCAAAAGACACAGTCATGAAAAGGAGGACGCAGTTATGACGACTCCCACCAAGCAACCGCTGGCAGTTCACGGAGACGAGAGCATCAGCGCTTATGGGCTGGCTCGCGCGACGGTCAAAGGGACCCCGCTGAGCATGGATGAGCTGCGCAAGATCGACGCATACTGGCAGGCCAGCCTATACCTGTGCTTGGGGATGTTGTACCTCAGGGACAACCCTTTGCTCAGGGAGCCGCTCAAACTGGAGCATATAAAGCCGCGGCTGCTGGGCCACTGGGGCTCGGACCCCGGCCAGTGCCTCACCTACATTCACTTCAACCGGCTGATCAACAAGTACGACCTGAACGCGATCTATATCTCCGGCCCCGGTCATGGGGCGCCGTCGGTCCTGTCCCAGGCATACCTCGAGGGGGCCTACTCCGAGATATACCCGGACAAGAGTGAAGACCTGGCAGGGATGCAGCGCTTCCTCAAGCAGTTCTCCTTCCCCGGGGGCATCGGTAGTCACGCGACCCCAGAAACGCCCGGCAGTATCCATGAGGGCGGCGAGCTAGGTTACAGCCTTTCCCACGCATTTGGGACGGTCTACGACCACCCGGACCTGATTACCCTGGTGATGGTGGGCGATGGCGAGTCCGAGACCGGCCCCCTGGCCACGAGTTGGCACAGTAACAAATTCCTCAACCCGATCACCGATGGGGCGGTACTGCCGGTTCTGCATCTCAACGGCTATAAGATCAACAACCCCACCATCCTGGCCCGCATTAGCCACGAGGAGTTGGAGGCTCTGTTCGTCGGGTATGGGTATACCCCTTACTTCGTGGAGGGCAGCGATCCCGATAGCATGCATCAGGCGATGGCCGCCACCCTGGAACACTGCGTCTTGGAGATCCGCAAGTTCCAGGGAGAGGCGCGGCAGACCGGCAAGGACTTCCGGCCGCGCTGGCCGATGATCATCCTTCGGAGCCCCAAGGGCTGGACGGCGCCCCGGAAGGTGGACGGCCACTACCTGGAAGGTTTCTGGCGGGCGCACCAAATACCCATTACGGACGTCGCCACCAACCCGGGCCACCTGAAATTGCTGGAATCGTGGATGCGCAGCTACAAGCCGGAGGAACGTTTTGACGAGCAGGGGCGGCTGATTCCCGAGTTGAAGGCCCTGGCCCCCAAGGGGCGCCGGCGCATGAGCGCCAACCCAGTGGCCAACGGCGGTCTGTTGCGCCGGCCTCTGGACATGCCTGACTTCCGCAAGTTCGCCGTCGAGGTCAAGCACCCCGGTGGGACCCTGGCCGGGAACGTCCCCACCCTGGGCAACTTCCTTCGGGAGGTCATGCGGCTGAATATGCAGAACTTCCGCGTCTTCGGGCCGGACGAAACCCAATCCAATAAGCTCGAAGCCCTTTACGAGGTCACCAAGAAAGTCTGGCTGGGTGAGTATTTCCCGGAGGACGCCGACGGAGGCGAACTGGCCTTGAAGGGCCGGGTCATGGAGATGCTCAGCGAGCACACGGTGGAAGGGTGGCTGGAGGGTTATGTTCTGAGCGGCCGGCACGGGTTCATTAACAGCTATGAGGCGTTCATCCACGTAATCGACTCGATGTTCAACCAGCACGCCAAGTGGCTGGAAAAGTGCAACGAGCTTCCCTGGCGGGCCCAGGTGGCGTCACTCAACCTGCTGATCACCGCACTGGTCTGGCGGCAGGACCATAACGGTTTCACGCATCAGGATCCCGGTTTTCTTGACGTGGTCGCCAACAAGAGCCCCAGCGTGGTGCGCATCTACCTGCCGCCCGACGCCAACTGCCTGCTTTCCGTAGCCGACCATTGCCTGCGAAGCATTAACTATGTCAACGTCATCGTGGCGGACAAACAGATACACCTGCAGTACCTGGACATGGAGGCGGCCATCGCACACTGCACGAAGGGCGCCGGCATTTGGAACTGGGCCAGTAACGACCAGGGGGCCGAGCCCGAGGTAGTCATGGCGAGCTGCGGCGACGTGCCGACCATGGAGTCCCTGGCCGCCACCGCCCTGCTCCGCCAGCACCTGCCCGACATAAAGGTTCGGTTCGTGAACGTGGTGGACCTGTTCAAGCTGGTGCCTAACACTGAACACCCCCACGGGATGACTGATCGTGAGTTCGAGGTCCTATTCACTTCAACCAAGCCGGTGGTCTTCAACTTCCACTCTTACCCGTGGCTGATCCACAGGTTAACCTACCGCCGGCCCGGCCAGCACAACATTCATGTCCGCGGCTACAAAGAGAAGGGAAACATCAATACACCGCTGGAGCTGGCTATCCGCAACCAAACCGACCGCTATAGCCTGGCCATTGACGCCATCGACCGGATACCCCGTTTCTGTGACACGGGGTCCAGCGCGCGAGAGGCATTGCTCGAGCAGCAGTTCGCGTGTAAGAACCACGCCTATGAGTTCGGCGTGGATCGACAAGACATCACCGACTGGAAGTGGCCCTTCTAAGTCGGGACCTCAGAAAGAGTGTTTGGGGAGGCGGAATGGGCAGAAACGGTGGTCAGGTCTTGACCGCCGATTCCGGAAAGGAGGCTTAGGACCTGGGACCGGCCATAGTTAAAGGAGGTATCAGCAATGGGTGAACAAGAGCTTGTCGCCACGGCTCGAGCCATGATGCAGGCAGGCAAGGGTCTCGTGGCCATGGACGAGAGTAACTCGACCTGTAACAAGCGCTTTGCCAAGCTGGGGATTCCCCAAACGGTGGAGGCCCGCCGGGCCTGGCGGGAATTGATCTTGACCACGCCCGGATTAGGGGAATTCATCAGCGGGGCAATTTTATATGACGAGACCATACGTCAGTCCAAAAATGACGGCACGCCTTTTATTAAGCTTCTTACCGAGGCCGGGATTATTCCGGGCATAAAAGTGGACGCCGGCGCCAAAGAGCTGGCCGGCCATAGTGGCGAGAAAATTACCGAAGGCCTGGACGGACTCAGGGAGCGTTTGTCGGAATACCGGCAGCTGGGGGCCAGGTTTGCCAAATGGCGGGCGGTGATCACCATCGGCGAGGGCATTCCCAGTTGTGGCTGCTTAGAAGCCAATGCCCACGCCCTGGGGCGCTATGCCGCCCTTTGTCAGGAATCCGGTCTGGTGCCCATAGTCGAGCCCGAGGTGTTAATGGACGGCGACCACAGCCTGGAGCAGTGCGCCCGGGTAACCGAGGCGGCATTGCACTCGGTGTTCAGCCAACTCTATCGGCAGCGGGTGCTATTTGAAGGCATGATCTTGAAGCCCAACATGGTGCTTCCCGGCAAAGATTGTCCCACCCAGGCCACTGTGGACGGGGTGGCGGACGCCACGGTATCTTGTCTGCTCCGGGCGGTAGCGGGGGCGGTCCCCGGCGTCGCCTTCCTGTCCGGGGGCCAAGACCCTGAACTGGCCTCGGCTCGCTTAAATGCCATGAATGTCAGGTGGCGGACCAAAGTGCCCTGGGCGCTGACCTTTTCCTATTCTCGCGCCATCCAGCAGCCCGCCCTGGATACCTGGAAAGGCCAGGAAATCAATGGGGCTGCCGCCCAAAAGGCCCTGTATCACCGGGCTAAATGCAACAGTATGGCGCGCCGGGGGGAGTATCGCCCGGCCATGGAAAAACCTTATTCTTAATCTTACCTCAGAATTACATGTTCAGGCACACTTGGTTTTTAAAATGACTTGTGGGTTCAACTAGCAGTCCTGAAACTGCGGGAGCAGGACTTTGCTAAGGTGGTCCTGCCACTCTGCGGAAAGGAGGCGCCTGACTCATGGGCCTTACCCTCTACTTCCTCCGACATGGGGAGACGCAGTCCAGCCAGACCGGCGGCTATTGCGGCACCCATGATCCGGACTTGACCCCGGCAGGGTATGAAATGGCCCGGGATTTTGCCACTGCCTATAGAGACCTTGCTTGGGAGGCCGTCTTTTGCAGTCCCCTGAAACGCGCCGTGGCTACGGCCCAACCTTTGTGCGAAGCTGTGGGACTAAACCCGCACCTGAGGGAGGGGCTCAAAGAGATCGCCTACGGCCAGTGGGAGGGCAAGACCCCGGAGGAAGTGAACCGCGAGTTCCATGATGAATATGTCCGCTGGCTGGCCGATCCGGGCTGGAACGCGCCTACCGGCGGCGAACGAGGGGTGGACGTAGCCCGCCGCAGTTCCATGGTGTGGGAGGAGATTGAACGGACGCAGCCTTCGGGGAATGTCCTGGTAATATCCCACAAAGCCACGGTGCGCATCATGCTGTGTTCCTTGTTGGGCATCGATGTGGGCCGCTACCGCGACCGCCTCAGCATGCCGGTGGCCGCGTTAGGTATCGTGGAAATGACCGAACAAGGGCCATTACTGCGGGTGCTGGGGGACCGCACACATTTGCGGCAAAGTCTGCGCCTCAGGCCAGGCACGTAAGGGATTGCTTTCCCTATCATGACTAACATTTCTTTACCCTGTGATCTAAAAATAGAGTCCGGCGGTCTTGATAAGTTGTCATTTGCATGGGAGAAGGATGGTGTCCATGATTATCCAAGAGATCACCAGTGACTTGGCGAGCGGTGGGGATCATTTGGGCCTACTGCCTCGTCTGGCTCTTCATGGGCGATCTGGTTAAATTAGCGGTCCTGAGACACTTAGAAATGAGCAGCCGGCGGCGCCAGACCTTTCTGCGGGTGCTGAAGCACTGCATCCATCCTTTTTGCTCGGTGGAGAAAGATTCCTCCAGCGCATCCCCTTCAGGGAGCCGTTGAAAAAGGAGAGTTATGGGGAGAGACAGCCACATTCTGACTATTAATAGCGGTTCCTCCAGCATTAAATTCTCCCTTTATGGCTTAGGGGAAACCGAAGCGCTTATCTTGAAAGGGGAATTGGCCGGGATAGGGGTGGAACGCGGCTATTTTCAGGCAGAAGATCAAGGGGGTCATCAACTTACCGCCCGAAAAATCGAGCTGCCGGATCATGATGCCGCCTGGAAAACTCTATTTGACTGGCTGCAAGGCCATGAAAAAGGCAAGGACCTGCATGCCGTAGGGCACCGTCTCGTGCAGGGCGGGACGGCCCATGTCAAGCCGCAAATAGTCTCCCCCGCCTTGATCGGAGACTTAAAACTCCTGATGCCGCTGGCCCCTGATCACCTGCCCCATGAAATTAAGGGGCTGGAGGCGGTACACCGGCATTATCCGCGCCTGCCGCAGGTGGTCTGTTTCGACACGGCATTCCACCGGCGGATGCCGGAAGTGGCCCAAAGATATGCCTTGCCCAAACCTCTCTTTCGGGCAGGTTTGCAGCGTTATGGCTTCCATGGGCTCTCTTACGAATACCTTACCCAGGAGTTGGAGCGGGAGGCGGGGCCGCAAGAGGCATACGGGAAGCTCATTATTGCCCATCTGGGAAACGGCGCCAGCATGGCGGCCATCAAGGATGGCCGAAGCCTGGATACCACCATGGGACTAACGCCGGCCGGGGGCCTGGTGATGAGCACTCGTTCGGGGGACCTGGACCCCGGGGTAATTCTTTATCTGCTCCAGGAGAAAGGCATGACCCCGGCAGCGGCAAATCATCTGGTCAATCATCAAGCGGGTCTCTTGGGGATATCGGGAATCAGCTCGGATATGCAAGACCTCCTGGCCCAAGAGGACACCCCCACCGGCGCGGCCCTGGCCGTGGGGATCTTCTGTTACCAGGCCAGGAAATTTATCGGAGCCCTGGCTACGGTCCTGGGGGGGCTGGATACCTTCGTCTTCAGCGGCGGCATCGGCGAGAACTCGGCCACCATTCGAGCCCGGATCTGTGACAACCTGGAATTTCTAGGTATTCATCTGGACCTGGACTTGAATAACGAAAATGCTCCGATCATTTCCAAGAAAGGTAGTCCGGTCACCGTCCGGGTCATGAAGACCAATGAAGAACTGATGATTGCCAGGCACACCCAGGATCTGCTCACTGGATAACGGGGTGATAAAAGCTATAACCGGAGGGGTTAAATGATGCCCATCTTTTCTAATGAAATGCGCAGTTTTGCCGGCATGGACGAACTCGTCGAGCTGGCGCTCGACTTGCGGTGGTCATGGAATCATGACGCTGACGACGTCTGGCGGCCCCTGGCCCCGGAATTGTGGGACCTCACTCGCAATCCGTGGGTCATTCTCCAAACCGTGGCACCGGATAAGCTGAAAGATTTGGCCGCCGATGTCAAGTTCCGGACCCGGGTGAAAACCTTGGCCCAGAAGATGAGCACTTCCCGCGGCGCGGCCGCCTGGTTTCAAAAGGCGCAGGCTCAGGCGCCATTGACCACGGTGGCTTACTTCAGCATGGAGTTCATGCTGGGCGAGGCCCTGCCCATTTACTCGGGCGGACTGGGCAACGTGGCCGGCGATCAGCTCAAGGCCGCCAGCGATCTCGGGGTGCCAGTCGTAGGCGTCGGGTTGTTGTATCAGGAGGGATACTTTCGCCAGGTCATCGCAGCCGACGGCTCCCAGTTGGCCCTTTATCCCATTAACGATGCAGGGCAGCTGCAAATCACGCCGGCACGCGATGCCAGCGGTGAGTGGGTCAGACTGCAAATCCATCTGCCCGGTTACGCAACCTGGGTGCGCGCCTGGCAGGCTCAAGTGGGCCGCCTGAAATTATATCTCCTGGACCTGAACGACCCGGCAAACCCACCCATTGTGCGAGGCATAACGAATGAATTATATGGCGGTGGCCCGGAAATGCGCTTTATACAGGAGCTATTACTAGGCATCGCCGGCTGGCGCATGTTACGCGCCCTGGGGATCAATCCGGAAGTGTGCCACCTGAATGAAGGGCACGCGGCCTTCGCCATACTGGAACGAGCCTTGGATTTCATGCGGGAAACGGGGCAAAACTTCGAGGTGGCGCTCCAAGTGACGCGGGCTGGGAATATCTTTACGACCCACACCCCGGTGGAAGCTGGCTTTGATCGCTTCTCCCCGAACTTGATATGGCAGCATCTGGGCCCTTATGCGGAGGATTATTTAGGCCTGTCATATCGCGATTTTATGGCGTTAGGACGACAAGATCCCGGCGACGACCAGGAACCCTTCAACATGGCATATCTCGCCCTGCGCGGCAGTGGCGCGGTCAACGGTGTGAGCCAGTTGCACGGGAAAGTCAGCCGAAGCATCTTCCAACCCCTGTTCCCCCGCTGGCCCCAGGACGAGGTGCCGATTGGCTACGTCACGAACGGCATCCATGTCCCAACGTGGGATTCTCAGGCTGCGGACGAGTTGTGGACCAGACACTGCGGCAAAGAGCGGTGGCTGGGCGAGACGAACCAGGTGGAAGAAAAGATACGCCGGGTGCCCGACCAGGAATTATGGGCTATGCGGCAGGCCTCCCGGCAGGCGTTGGTTAACCAGGCCCGCCAACATTACTCCCAACAACTGGCCACCTCCGGCGCCTCCCCGGAGGATATCGCCAAGGCCGGGCAGATTCTGGACCCCGAGGCTTTGACCATGGTTTTCGCCCGGCGGTTTGCCACTTACAAACGTCCTACTTTGCTGTTGCACGATCCGGAGCGCTTGATTCGCCTCTTGACTGACCCCCAGCGCCCGGTCCAGCTTCTGATCGCCGGCAAGGCCCATCCCGCTGACGGGGCGGGGCAGGAAATGATCCGTCAATGGGTGCAATTCACCCGGCGTCCTGAAGTACTGGGCCGAGTGGTCTTTTTGAGCGATTATGACATGCTGTTGACCGAGCAGCTCGTGGGCGGCGTCGATGTCTGGATCAACAACCCGCGCCGCCCGTGGGAGGCTTGCGGCACCAGCGGCATGAAGGTGCTGGTCAACGGCGGCCTCAATCTTTCGGAACTGGACGGCTGGTGGGCGGAAGCCTACCAGCCCCAGGTGGGTTGGGCCTTAGGCGATGGCCGGGAGCACGGTGACGATCCCGGCTGGGATGCGGCTGAGGCCGCGGCATTATACGACATCCTGGAAAAGGAAGTAATCCCAATGTATTACGCCCGTAATGCCGATGGCCTTCCCACCGCTTGGCTGGCCAAAGTTAGGGCGAGCATGACGACGCTCACGGCCCGTTTTTCCGCCAATCGCGCCGTTTGTCAATATACCACGGAGTATTATCTACCGGCGGCGAAAGCCTATGAGGCCCGCCGGTCGAATCAAAGCGCTCTCGGGATTCGCCTGGCGAACTGGCGGCGGCAGATTGAGCAGGAATGGCACTCCATTTCTTTCGGCGACCTGCAGATAGTAACGCACGACGGACAACATCATTTCCGGGTGGAGGTGATTTTCGGCAGGGTTGATCCCCAGGCGGTGCAGGTGGAATTATTCGCGGAGGAGACCGAGGGCCGGCCCTGGCGGCAGCCGATGGCCCGGGGGGACAAGCTGCCGGACCGGGAGGGAGCTTACGTGTTTACCGCGCAAGCGCCGGCGACGCGGCCCACGAGCGATTTCACCCCGCGCCTCATCCCTTCTTTTTCCGGCGTCGCCGTGCCGCTGGAAATACCCTTAATTTTATGGCACCACTGATTGCCACTGGAGGGAGCTGATGAGCATTTCCGCTTATGCCGGGAAACCCGCCGAGCCCTGGATGTTGACCAACATTCCCCGCCTCGTCACCGCCTACTATGTCAATTGCCCCGATCCCGCCGTGCCGGCGCAGCGGGTGGCCTTCGGAACCTCCGGGCATCGCGGCTCGCCGCTGGACCACGCCTTCAACGAAGCGCATATTCTGGCAATTACCCAGGCTATCTGTCTCTACCGCAAGCAGCAAAGTATCGACGGGCCGCTGTTCATGGGCATCGATACGCACGCGCTGTCGGAGCCGGCCTTTGCCAGTGCCTTGGAGGTCCTGGCGGCCAATGGCGTCGAGGTTATGGTGGATGCGGCCGGGGGGTACACGCCGACTCCGGTGATCTCGCATGCAATTCTCACCTACAACCGGGGTCGACGCCGGGGCCTGGCCGACGGCATCGTCATCACGCCCTCGCACAATCCCCCGAAATATGGCGGCTTCAAATACAATCCGCCCCACGGAGGCCCGGCGGACACCCAGGTGACTCAATGGATCGAACGGCAAGCCAACGGCTTCCTCACCGACGGACTGAAGGGGGTGGTGAGAGTCCCGTTTGAGCGCGCCCGCCAGGCCTCCACCACCCATCAGCATCGCTTCCTGGACGCCTATGTGGGCGATCTCTCCTCAGTGGTGGACATGCAGGCAATTCAAGACAGCAAGGTCCACCTGGGGGTGGATCCATTGGGCGGCGCCAGCGTGGCTTATTATGACGCCATTGCCGAGCGCTACCACCTCAACCTGGAAGTCGTGAATCACCGCGTCGATCCCACGTTCCGGTTCATGACCGTTGACTGGGACGGTCAAATCCGCATGGACCCGTCTTCGGTTTGGGCCATGGCGCGCCTGATCGACCTCAAGGACCGCTTTGCCGTTGCCTTTGCCAGCGACACCGATGCTGATCGCCACGGGGTCGTGAGCCACAGCCGGGGATTGCTCCCCCCGAACCATTACCTTGCCGTGTCGATCGCCTACTTATTCGCCAACCGGCCGCAGTGGCCGAAAACGGTGGCCGTGGGCAAGACTCTGGTGAGCAGCAGCATGATTGATCGGGTGGCCGCCCGGCTGAACCGGCGGCTGGTGGAAGTTCCGGTAGGCTTTAAGTGGTTCGTGGAAGGACTCATCGACGGCTCGCTGGGCTTCGGTGGCGAGGAGAGCGGGGGAGCGACCTTTTTACGTCGTGACGGCGCCGTCTGGACCACGGATAAAGACGGGCTGGTGCCGAACCTGCTGGCGGCGGAGATCACCGCCCGCACCGGCAAAGACCCGGGGGAGCACTACCAGGAACTGACGGCGGAGTTCGGCACGCCGTTTTCTACACGGATTGATGCGCCGGCGACCCCTGAGCAGAAGGCGAAGCTGGCTAAGCTGTCCCCCGATGCCGTCAAGGAGTCGGAGCTGGCCGGCGAGCCCATCACGGCCAAGCTGACCAAAGCCCCGGGCAACAATGCTTCCATCGGCGGCCTGAAGGTCATAGCGGCGGGCGGCTGGTTTGCAGCCCGGCCGTCCGGCACGGAGAACATCTACAAAATCTACGCCGAAAGCTTTAAAGACCAGGCCCATTTGGAAGCCATTGTGACTGAAGCCCAGCGGATCGTGAATAACGCGCTGGAGTAGTCGGAGTCAGGCCGCGACCTCGGGGAGATCGGCAATGAACGACGACAGTCTAGGTCCTCTTACCTGACAGAACGAAAGGAGCACGAACATGACAACGGGCATGGCGCCGCTCACCGAACGCCCGGCCTGGAAGGCCCTGGAAACCCACTATCACCAGGTTCGGGAGCTGCATCTCCGGAAACTCTTTGGGGACGATCCCGGCCGCGGCGAGCGGATGACCGCCGAGGCTGTGGGCCTTTACCTGGATTACTCCAAGAATCGCATCACCGATCAAACTCTCAAGCTCCTTCTGCAATTAGCCGAGGAATCCGGCTTGAGAGCTCGGATTGACTCCATGTTCCGGGGAGAAAAGATCAACCTTACGGAGAAACGAGCCGTCCTGCACGTAGCCCTGCGTGCCCCGAAGGGAGCAGTCATCGTCGTGGACGGCGAGAACGTTGTGCTCCAAGTCCACGCCGTGCTGGACAAGATGGCTAACTTTTCCGGCCGCGTCCGGAGCGGCGCCTGGCTGGGCCACACCGGCAAGCGTATTCGGAACGTCATCAATATCGGCATCGGGGGCTCCGATCTGGGGCCGGTGATGGCCTACGAGGCGCTCAAGCACTACAGCGAGCGCGCCATGACGTTTCGTTTCGTTTCCAATGTCGATGGCACCGACTTCGCGGAGGCGGTCCAGGATCTTGATCCCTCGGAAACCCTCTTCATCATTTCTTCCAAAACCTTTACCACGCTGGAGACGATGACCAACGCCCACACGGCCCGCAACTGGTCGCTGGCGGGTCTCGGGGACGACGAAAAAGCGGTGGCCAGGCATTTTGTCGCGGTCTCGACGAACGCTGAGGGAGTGGCGAAGTTCGGCATCGATACCGCCAACATGTTCGAGTTCTGGGACTGGGTCGGCGGACGCTATTCCCTGGACTCGGCCATCGGCCTCTCCACCATGCTGGCCATCGGCCCGGACAACTTCCGGGCCATGTTGGACGGCTTCCATCAGATGGACGAGCACTTCCGCACCACCCCGTTCGCGGGCAACCTGCCGGTGCTTATGGGCCTCCTGGCCGTCTGGTACAACAACTTCTTCGGCGCCCAGACCGTGGCGGTCTTGCCGTACGAGCAGTATCTGAAGCGATTCCCGGCCTATCTGCAGCAGTTGACCATGGAGAGCAACGGCAAGCACGTCACCCTGGATGGGACCGAGGTCGCGTACCAAACTGGTCCCATCTATTGGGGCGAGCCGGGGACCAACGGCCAGCACTCTTTCTATCAATTGATCCATCAAGGAACCAGGCTTATCCCCTGTGACTTCATCGCCTTCGGCCAGCCGCTCAACCCCCTGGGCCGGCAACATGACATGCTACTGGCAAATGTCTTTGCCCAGACCGAAGCGCTGGCTTTCGGCAAGACGGCCGAGCAAGTAAAAGCCGAAGGCACGCCGGATTGGCTCCTGCCCCACCGGGTTTTCCAGGGCAACCGCCCCTCCAACACGATCCTCGCCGAGCGCCTTACCCCGGAAACGCTGGGCAAACTCGTGGCCCTTTACGAGCACAGCGTCTTCACCCAGGGGACCATCTGGAGCATCAACTCTTTCGACCAGTGGGGCGTCGAGCTAGGCAAGGCTCTGGCCCAGCGCATTATCCCGGAACTGGAGAGCCAGGAGGAGCCCCGGCTCGGCCATGATAGCTCAACGAACACCCTGATCCAACGCTACCGGAAGCTCAAGGAGGCCTCCTGATGACTTTTGGATTATCCAAGCGGGTGGGAATCGCCACCGATCACCGTGGGTTTGGTTTGAAGGAAGAGCTGGTGGCCCAGCTCCGCGCCGCGGGCCATGAGGTGGTAGATTTCGGTGCTCATGGTCTGAACCCTGGCGACGACTATCCCGATTTCGTCATCCTCCTTCCATCCCGAAAGGAATAACCCATGACCGACGAGCAAATGGTTCATGATCGCCCCGGAATTTTTCAATTTTTCAAGAAAATTGCCAAATCCGAATTATATTTGCAAAGGCTTTTCAATATATGAATCATATGGAAAAATTAGCGGAAGGGCGTATAGTGGCAAGTTATGCGCTGCCTCCGATTGAGGATAATCTCCAGTTATGATAGGAAATCATGGGAAAAAACCTTATGGAGGAGTAAAATGAAAGTTTCATGATTTCTAACCCCATCGGTCAGTAGCGGCCATTCTGAAGACTTTAGCGCCTTGTATCCTTGACATTTTTCCGCTTTTTTGATCTAGAACTTTTCAGTTTTCAAGCAATAATATAAAGGTGCTCTTATGCCAGATAACCCGCATCTACTCCAACGACTTACCGCAATTCAACAAGCCCTCATGGCACAGCATTTTGGGGGAAAAGGGCTGCCGAATGCGACAGCTGGTAGCGAGCGTGAAACATTTTTGAGAGGGTTCCTTCAACAGTTGTTCCCGGCACACCGCCGCTTTGCCACAGGCGCGATTACTGACTCAACCGGCGCCATCTCCGGCCAGGTAGACATTGCCATTGAGTACGGTTATGTCCCTAGCTTTCCAATGCCATCTACACCAGAACGACTGCTATTGGCTGAGTCAGTCGCTCTGGTTATCGAGGTCAAGTCCGATCTCATTGCGCAGTGGGGGCAATTAGGCGACACAACAGCGCGTGTTAAGGCGTTGCAGCGTGATCTTAACCCCATAATGACTCTGGGTGATGGGCCGCCGCTTTCGATTCCATGTATTGGTGTGGGATATACTGGCCATTCAACAATTGAAGGTTTATCGGAAAGATTGGCCAATACACCGGTGGCACAGCGACCGGATGGTGCCCTTGTCATTCAGTCCGGTTGCTTTTCTGGATTTGGCCTGAATGCATCGGGCGCCTACGGACTCTATGCTCTTTGCTTCGTTATCAACAATTTGCTAACTACCATTGCCTTTGCCGCGCCGAACCTCATGTCATATGTGCAAACCGAGCACAACACCTAACATTGCGATCAAGAGGGACTTTCCGCAAGCGGGAGAATAATATGGCGTTTGTGCCATCATCTGAGAAAATCAAAGATATTGTAAAGCGAAGGCTGTTGTCATTACCTATTGGCATTAAAGCTGGTTTTCCATCTGTGCTTACCCAAGAACCCGTTAGCTGGTCATCCTTCGGGGACGATAAATTACTGGGATTGTTTTTTATCGATAAAGCTGACCAGGAAAGAATCCAACTCTATAAAGAGAGAAGTATTCATCCTTTTCCTGGGTTAATCACTACCGATAAAGGGGTTTCTGCTGGCATTAGATTGGAGAATAGCCGAAACAACCTATTTTCTCATTGTTCAGTAAAAAACTCTATCTCCTTTTCGGTAGGTCCTGACTCTACCGCTATAATATTTGATCACACGCAGATTCTCAAAGGAACCGATATTGGTGATATTGAATATAAAGTTCATCTGGCTTATATAGTTTCATTTGGAGTTGAGATCACTCCTGAAAACGTATATGAATACCTTGAAGACCTAATAGCTTATTCCATAAAGCATTGGAGGCCCACAAATGGCTGAAGCTTTAGGTCTAGATCTCCATGCAGAATTAGTCGCATTGATGGCAAAAGAGGGCCAAAATGAGATTGAATGCAGAAAATACCTTCCCTATGTGAAAGAACTTCTTGTGAGGGTTACACCTCAGGAGTTTCTTGCAGAGGCAGATGAATACAGAGGTCATTCAGGGGACTCTGACTACATTATTGTATGTAAAGCTTGCGACGAGGCAGGTATCCAGTCAAATCAAGCGTATATTTGGGAAGTCAAAGCTCCTCAATGCTATGTTTTTGAACAAGATACTATGAATAGAGTGAAGCCATCAAAGGATTTTATATCTGCCGAGAATCAGTTGCTTCATTACTACGAAGAGAGTAAAGGTAGTGACCAGTTCAGGGACGAATTTAAAATTACCCATCCTGAGAATGTAAAACTTGGCGGCATCATAATAGGTTCAAAGAAAACCTTGGTGAAAACCACAAATTTTTCGGAAGAGATTGCATTCCGGCTATATACGCGCGCTCTTGATTTGCGGCGTCGCTATTTATATGGGCACTCTGGAATCAGAGTAGTTATCTGGGATACTATTTTGGATAACCTAAAGGATGCAAAGCCTGTTTCTGAAATTGTCGATAAGCTTAAGCCTGATAGTTCCATTTCAGTAACTACGGTAACTGGGAAAGTTAGCCTTGTTATTGAAATTGGCGGCAAGGTTGGGTGCGGCTCAACAGTAGCATAAAGCTGCTATTAAGCGAAACTTTTGGGGATATTAGAATCTTTCGATATTGACTCGTTATCTTCAATCGAATTTGGGGTATATTCCTTAAAGGAAAACATAAGCAAAGTGTCCAGGTGACCCATATCTTGTTTAGCTAGAACGCTTCCGGCGGGGGGAAGTCTTGATAGCCCACATACATAACATAACCAACATAATCCACATAAGGAACATAGCCTACTCGTTGTGCATAGGGGGAAAACCCAGATTTTCTCCAAGATTTCTTGCCCATTTCGGTTATGAGCCTATTTTCTGACTTTAGCTCACCAATATATCTACCGTCTGCCCCATAGATTTCATTACCGTCAAGCCTTCCAACATGCTTTCCATTGTGCGTCCATAGATTTTCGCGATCAATATAACCGAAACATTTTCCACCCCAAGTCCAAACCCATTTCATTGATTTATGGCCTCCTTATGAAAATTTCAAATAGAAAACAAGCTACGGGGATACTGTCAAGTCAAGTCTGATTAAGGACAAATGATTGACTAACTTTCGGGGAAAAGTTAATGAAATAGTGGCATAGCCATGAAGTGGGTGGAGGAAGTAATCTTGTCGCTAATCATCTTTATTGCCTCCCTCTTCCGGATTTTTAATAACTATAAATGCATCTGTCCCGCATCCAATATCATTAATTCTGACATTCTTGATTAAACTGATAGGGTTACCATGTTCGTCTCGACTATATTCTATCCCCAAACCCGCGTTTTCCAGGCCTCTTAATATTAATTCATTACGCTTCTGTAGTTCTTCGAACTGCCTCCGTTGCTCTCTTCCTGCTATCCTTTGAAATATATGTGTTACCAACGCACTAGGCAATGCTCCAACGGCTATCCAGAATAAGGTAGCATCCCAGTTAATGAATATTCTATCCCAGCCCATGATTAATCCCTCCCCCAATACCTCCGCCACCAGCCGGGCTTTGCCGGGGCCTCAAGGAGCTTCTGGACTTGTCCCAGCTCCGATTTCAGAGTTTCCAGCTTGGATAGCAATGCTGCCATGCTCCACTCTCATCACTTCAGCGTTGGATATTTTCTGCTTCCTCCTATCATATTGCCACAAGGAAGGTGGGGCTGTCAAGGAGAGGGCTGCTTGGTATAACCGGCGAGGGCTTGGGTTGATTAACTTTTGGGGGAAAGTTAATGAAACTGCCTTTTAATATCTGCTATGACTGGAAACTTATCGCCTGGCTAAAAATTCAAGCTCTCCGGATCATATCGTCACTTCTCTCCCGGAAGATTTTCCGTTGTTTCCCAGCAGGGGGCGTGATTAACAAACTCAGTTGCGGGATTTGATCTCGGAGAGATCTAATCTTGATATTCCCTCTCCAATGATTAATTTTTGAGTTATATGGAAAACTCTTTTACCCAACAGCCGCTTTTTCCAGAGTTCAAGCCTCTCGGCCTGGAGGATAGGGAAATTTTCCGACGGCTTCTGTGGGATTATCAACCGGAAACTTCAGAGTTAACTTTTACCAACTTTTTTATCTGGAAGGATTTTTATAATTTTGCCTGGTCACTGGATCGCGACTGGCTATTAATTATTAGTGATTCTCCCGACGGCAGAAGTTGGACGTTTCTACCCATCGGGCCTCCATCTCCCCGGTGAAATATGATCGCCTCTGAGATTTATCAATTTTTCAAGAAAATTGCCAAATCCGAATTACATTTGCAATGGCTTTTCAATATATGAATCATATGGAAAGATTAGCGGAAGGGCGTATAGTGGCAAGTTACTCGCTATCCCAATCCCAGTGCGCTCAATTTGCGCCGGAGGGGACGGATAGAATCAGCTAATGTGAGCCCGAAAGGCGACATGAAATCGCGCCCTGACGGTTATGATGGTGCGCCGCTACATGTAGCAATTTCTAAAACGAACATTCCAGGCCGGCAGTGGCTCCGTGAAAAAACACACCGGAGGTTTTAACGCCAAGTGCGTTCACGGCAGCCGGCGGAGTCAAATAAGTTTCCTGGATCTGTCCAGGCGCCAAAGCAACGCCTTCGAGCCAGAGAGCTTCGTAACCGGCCTTCAGCGCCAGCCACTTGCTAACCTGATATTTGCACTGCAAGCCGATTTCGCCAACGAAGGCCGCGTGGTTAGTGGCGGTGTACGACGGTCTCACGACCTTAAAGATGCTGACTCCGGTTGACTCTTGCGCGTGGTTGACATAAGCCCCGGCCTTTATCAGTCCGTTAATCGAAAAGCCACCACGCTCCCATATTTTTCCATCGGCACCGATCTGGAGACCATAAAGATTGTTAGTCGTATTTGTATTCCAGAAAGGCGGAAACCCTTCTGAGGGTATTAATGAACCATAAAGATTTTCAGACAGGTTGACCCAACGGAATCCGGCCAGCAAGGTTAGGCGGCTATAAGCATTCCATCGCACGTTGAGCTCTGCATTATAAAGGTTTGTATCGTATTCCCATGCCATTGCCTGGTATGAATGATCTTGAGTTTGGAGAAAGCCGCCAGGAGCCCTCATCACCAGCCAGTCCGGCGGATTGTCGGGCCCAACGCTTCTGGTGGTGCTCCAGCCGGCGGTCTGAAAATACAACACTTCCAAATCGTAGCCGGAATCACCGTGGCGAATCACGTCTATCCTCGGTCCAGGGGAAAAGCCTTGTCGAAAATTGTTGCTGTTGAGAGCTTCCGTGCCGGGGGTGGTGGACAGGTTGGGGAGCGGTACGGTGCCCGGCACTCGTTCAACGAGTGTTCGATTTACGCTGCCGATTCGGTTCAAGATGATGGCCTCGGCTGAGATAGTCCATCGCGGCGGGGCACCCTGCGACTGGTCAACCGGCACCTGGGAAAACGACGGGGGCGAAACTTCACTATCCGCCGATTTGCCTGTTGAATTCTCTTGGTCTCCGGCTGAGGCAGTTATCGACAGGAATAGCATGGCGACCAGAGCACAGACAACGGAAATAGATGGCGATAGATGTCTATTACGAAACGAGCTAAAAAGGGTGCTCAGGGTTTTACCTTTCAGCTAATTGATTGAATTATAGTAGCCTTTCCGATCTGTTTACTAACTGGACAATTTACACCAACTTGTCTAGTCTATCAAGTTTCCTAGATGATTCCCAAGCTCAGCTTGAAAACCAGCTGACAGGGTCTAATGATTAGAACCAGTAATGTTTTGAAGTGTCGCTTTCTGCTATGATCCGAAACTTATCACAGAGCCAAAAACTTTCCATATCCAGAATATATGTGCTTTTTGGTGGCCGGCCCCGCCACTTTCTCGGTCTTTTATTGGCTTCCCCTTGTCCCCACATGGGGGTGAAGTTTTCTCGATTATCGCGCCGAGGGGGCAGGCTTACCCCCAGCGTCAACGGCCCTGGGTGATAGGTTCGTCTCCTTTGGCCAGCCACGGCCATGACCGGCCCCGGGCCCCCGGCGTCCGCCATGCAGCAACCGCTCGCCGCGGTCCCGCCACCGGCGCCGCCACCAGCCTGAAGGATTTTCGGCCCCGGAAGGCAAACCCCGGGATGGGTCCCATGACCCCCCCTGTCTAATAAGCCCCGTCCGTAAAAATTTTCCCAAAAAATTTTTCAGACTTTAATCAGAGGAAAATAGGAGCAGGCCCCCCCGGGTGATGGGACCCGACCCAAAAATTTTAAAGGCAAATTTTGACCCATCACATGGGATGAGTTAAACTCGGGAAGAGAGGTCCCCAAACCTATTTTTTGACTGCGGTGGCTCAGGCAGCTGCATAATCTCGGTTTAAAAATAGGAGCTTTGAGGGGTTAAACCCCTTGAGAGGGCTCCCAAAAACCATTTTTAGGCTGCGGTGGGTGAGTCTGCCGCATAATCTCGGAGAACATCCGAGGTAACCTCTCTACCAAGTTGGGCAACATAGGATCAAAAGGAGCTCTAACATGGATGCCGGGAACAGAGGTTCTTTTCAGGCCCAGTCTGGGGCCGCGGCCAAGGCCAGCTGGCCCCGCCTCGTCTTCATAGCCTTGCTGTTAGCGGCGTTTTGCTCCCTGGGCCTGGGACTTTGGGCTGGCTCGGGAAATTCCCAGGAACGCCGGCCGGCCCAGGCGGGCACCACCGCGGCCGCGGACCTTCAATTTACCATACTTAAGATCGAGCCCGACGCCCAAAAGGAAGAGGTCCGCATCTTTTTTGACAAACCCATCCTTCTGGAGGGCTTGAAAGACAACTTGCGCCTGCTGCCCTTGGTCAAGCTTGACTGGCGCCACGCCGCCATGAGCCCAGAGGGTCAACTCACCCTAAAGGGGCGCTTTAAATTCGGGGTCGGATACGTGGTAACCTTGCCGGAGAATTTTAGGTTGGCCAGCCTGACCTACCGCCCTACGGTGACCACCTTCTTCCTGCCGGATCGGCCAGCCAAGCTGGAATTCGTCGGACGCAAGAGCCTCATCGAGCGAGATAGCCGGGAGCTCCTGCACGTCCGTAGTCAAAATGTCAAGGCCCTGATCCTGGAAGGCATAAGAATTCCGCCTTTGTTGCTGCCCCGGGCCCTGGCCGTGGAGGAATCTCCGTCCGACTGGGGCCGGACCCTGGATGAGCTTAAGTCCGGGGCGGAGCGCCTCCATGATCTGGCCAAAGGAAACCAGGCCTTAACTCCCTTCCTCCTGGAACCTTTTGCCGAAAGGCAGCTCTTCCCTGCGCCCGGTGAAAGGAACAAACCCCTGGCGGTGTCTCTACCCCTGAGTTTTCGCAAGAACAAGGAAGTCGGGGGCCTGGAACTTATCCGGGTGAGCGAGGATCGGGCCGAAGGGGCCACCGCTTCCAGCCCCCGGGTCTTTGCCATCAGCGACCTGGGCCTGACTTACAAGGTGGGGGGCAACAGTCTGCTCCTCTGGGCTACCTCCCTCAAAACCGGGATGCCGGTGCCTGGGGTGCAGGTGGTGGGCTTCACTCGGGAGATGGAAGCCTTCCCCCTGGGACAGACGGATGCCGACGGCATCCTAATCTTTCAGCAAAAAGACCTGGATGGGCTGTCGCTGAAAACCTTGGGAGACTTTCGCCAGGTAAAGCGCCACCTGAACCATGGGGAGGTAGTCTGCCTGCTGGCTGCTACCGCCAGCGACGTCTCCTTTATCCGGATGACGCCGGCGGACAGCCTCAAACCCCAGGGAATCTGGCAGGTGAAAGCCGGAGAGAAGATCCGCCGCCTCAAGGGCCAGGTCTTTACCGAACGGGGGGTCTACCGTCCCGGAGAGACCTTACATTTTAAGGGCCTGGTTCGGGAATACCAGGAAGGCCGCATCCTCTCACCCCAGGGTGAGGTCTGCTCTTTTGAAATCAGCAGTCCCAAAGGGGAGCAGGTCTATTCCCAGGAATTGATCCTGTCGGATTTTGGCAGCGCCTCCGGTGAGGTGACCGCCGCGGGCCATTGGCCCCTGGGCACCTACACCATGACCATGTCATTCGGCCCTAAGCCCCCGGAGAAGCAGGCCGCGGCCAATAGCGGCCGACAAGGTCCGGACCAGCTCGACGAGGAGGATGAGGGGGAGCAGGAGCAGGCCAACGGGGAGGGACAGGATTCCGGCCAGGCGCCCAACAATGCCGCCACCTGCACCTTCCAGGTCCAGGAATTTAAGGCGCCCCGCCATTTCGTGGAGATCGACTTTAAGAGGTTGAGCCGGCCGGATACCAGCTTTGTCAATGACCAGGGCCGCCAGCGGGACTTTGTCCGCATCGGTCTCAGCGGCGCCTACTATGCCGGAGGGCCGGTGAAACACGGACAGGTGCGCTGGAAGCTGCATAAATCCAAGACCAGCTACCAGGTGCCCGGCCACGATAATTTCGAATTTGGCTATACCCGGGACGAGCCAGGTGAACTGATCGAAAGCGGCCAGGCCATCTTGGACGAGAAAGGGCGGGCCGAACTGGAATTCCCCCTGGACCGGGAAGTTTTGGCGGGAGAGTCGGGCTATTTGGTAATTGCCACGGTGGTGGACTTTGATGGGCGTGCCGCGTCCAACAGTAAAAATTACCAGCTCGAGCCAGATTATCTGGTGGGCCTCAGCCGCCATCCCGGGGAGGTGCCGCCCGAAACGGAGCAGTTGCTGAAAGTGGTGGCCGCGAACCGCGACGGCAAAAGGATCGACAAAGGACAAATCCAGGCCGAAGTCCTGGAGCGGACTTGGGTCTATGTGGTCAAGAGAAACGAACAGGGTGACATCTATTGGTCCGACCAGGAGACCTGGAAGAGGAGCTACGCCACCAACCTGCACATAGAGAAAGGCGAGGCCAGCTTCCGCTTCGACTTCGGCTGGTCTGGCCGCTACCTGGTGACCTTCACCTACCGGGATGATCGGGGCCGGAACTTCACCTCGGCCACCATTTACAAGGTGGCCAGCCCCGGCCGCGATGAGGAGGGCGAAAAAAAGGAAAATGCTTATCAAATCTTGTCGCTGTCCGCGGATCGCCCGGCCTATGAACCGGGCCAGACGGCCAGGATCGCCCTGCGGCCCAAGCGGCCGGTTTCCTGCTACCTGGTCACCCTGGAACAGGAAGGCCTGCTGCAGCACCGGGTGGTGACTGCCAGGAAAGATTTGCCGGAGCTAAAGATTCCCATCGAGGCCCAATTTGCCCCCAATGTCTACCTCTCCGTGCTGGCTCTCACCCCCAGGGGGGAATTTCCGGTCTTTGCCGGGCGCTATGATACCGAGGCCCCGGGGTTTTATTGGGGAAATATCAACCTGCCGGTTCGCCTGGAAGTGGAGCATTTGCAGGTGGCCATCAGTCCGGAGGTCAAGGAGCTCAAGGCCCAACCGGGGGCCGAGGTCACCCTGGACTTCACTGTTCTCAATAAGCGCGGCCACGGGGTTCTCGCGGAACTGGCGGTGGCGGTGGTGGATGAGGCGGTACTGGCCCTCACCGCCTTTAAGACGCCCACCCTGGAGCAATTGACCCGGTTTGACGGACCCCTGGGGGTCTTCACCGGCGAATTGAGAACCCTTCTCCAGCATCAGACCCCCTATTATCTGGCCCACAATGAACCCCTAACCGGCGGCGCCGGTCTGAACGCCGAAATGATGGCCAAACTGCGGCGCCGCTTTGAGCCGGTCGCCTATTTCAACCCGTCGCTGCGCACCGCTGCCGATGGCCGGGCCCGGGTAACCTTTACCTTGCCGGACAATATGACCAGTTACCGGGTTTACGCGGTGACCGCGGACCACGGCAGCGGCTTCGCCAGTCCGGAGCGCTCCATGGTAGTCAGCAAGGATTTTTACCTGGAGCCGGGCCTGCCCAGCTTTTTCAATCAGGGGGACCGTTTCCGGTTTCAGGTGGCAGCCTTCAATAACACCGGCGACCGCGGGACGCTGAAGTTCAAGGCCGCGTCTGAAGGTAGGCTCTCCCTCAAGGCGGAGGAACCCTTCCCAATTCTTGGACCCAAGGATAGCGTGAACCTCAAGGTCAGCGGCGAAGCCACCCAGGCTGGATCGGCCACGGCCCGGTTCGGCGCTGAATTCCAGGGGCGGCCCGACGCGGTTGAGCTTAAGATTCCAATTAAATCCGGGCACGTCCAGGATACCGCCATCCACTTTGGGAGCCTGGGGGGCGCCACCTCTATCAAGATCAGCCTGCCTCCTTATCTCACCGGCGAGGCTGCTCGCAAGCTCAACCCTGAAGAGGTCAAGGCGGTTCTTACCCTCTCAGGCTCCCCTTTCCTGCGGCTGAGCGAGGCCTTGCATTATCTGCTCACTTATCCTTACGGCTGCATAGAGCAGACCTCCTCCGGGGTCCTGGCCCTGGCCGCCTTGCGGGGCGTGGTCCAGGACAACCAGGTGCCCGGCATCAGTCTGCCGGAGGTGGATAAGTACCTCAATCGAGGAGTGGGGCGCATCTTGAGCATGCAGACCGAGAACGGCGGGTTCGCCTACTGGCCCGGACAGTCGCAGGCGGACGGCTGGGGCTCGATTTACGCCGCGGCTGCCTTGAGTATCGCCAAGAAAAACGGAGTGGAGGTTCCAGAAGTACCCCTGACTAAGGGCCTCGATTATTTTCATGCCCAGTTGCGCGACCCCAAGACCCCCTACCCCGCCAAGGCCTTCGGCGCCTACATCCTAGCCTTGAATCACCGTTTGGAGCGGGACGAATTTAAGGGGCTGAGGCAGAATTATCAAAACTTTAACCGGGAGGGCCAATTACTGCTGCTCCTGGCGGCTCGGGAAGCCGACCTGCTGCCCGTGGCGGAGTTGCAGCGGCACCTCAAACCCCTGTTAGGCCCGGACCTCGCCAAACAGACCAGTTGGAGCCATGATGAATTTAACGCTCTGGCCCGGGGCCCGGCCCTGGCCCTGCTGGCCGGGAAAGCCATCATGCCCGAGGACCCGCTCACCAAAGAGGCGGCGCTGGTGCTCCTGGGAGGCCTGGACCAGCAAGGGGTCTGGATCTCCACCAGTAGCACCGGTTGGGCCTTGGTGGCCCTGGGGGAATATTTCCAGGGGCAGAAATTCAGCAGCCAGGGCGCCGAGTTTGCCATCAGCCAGCCCGGCGCCACCGCCAAACAGCGGATTAAGCTCGATCCCAAGGGATTTCGCACCGTGGACCTCGACCCCAGGGCCCTCCTGAAAAACCCGGTGGTGCAGGCGGAGACCCCAGCCGGCCCCACCTGGCTCTACGAGCTGGCAATTAGCGGCCCGCGGCTGGACCTGGCCACCTCCGGAGCCGATCAGGGCTTCAAGGTCAGCAAGACCGTACAGAATACCGACGGCTCCCCGGAGATCAAGGTGGGGGATCTGGTCAAGGTCACGGTCCTGGTGGAGGCCTGGAAACCCCAGCGCTACGTGGTCCTGGACGATCCCTTGCCTGCCGCTCTGGTGGCGATCAACACTGCCCTGAAAACCGAGGAAGCCACCCCGCAGGCCAACGACGAGGAAAACGGCGATTTCCAGGGTTACGTCCTAATGGACGGCACCATACTTTATCACCCCAATTTTTTTGAAATCCGCGATGAGCGGGTACTGGCCTTCCGGGATTGGCTCTACTCCGGGCGCTACCGCTTCGAGTATTATGCCCGGGCGGTGTGCGAGGGCCATTTCCTGGTCCCGGCCACCAAGGTGGCGGCCATGTATTCTCCCGGCGTGAACGGCTTCACCAGCCAGACCGATATCACCATCAAGGGGCGGTGAGATTGGTACGGGCGGCACTGGCTTCCAGCCTGCGCTAAAGCACCGGCAAGATGCCGGTGCCGCAAGGAGGTTCAAGATGGCCGATGGCCCGCAATGGAGTTTCCGGGTGGCTGCTCTGCGGCGATTGCGCCACCTCTGGCGGCTGTGGCTGGCGGCCGGTCTGTTTATCCTCCTGGCATGGGGCATGGAGATCGCCACCCGCTTCGATCCCGCGGCCCTGGCCCCCGCCCCCGGCCCCCTGGTGTTGGACCGCGACGGGCAAATTCTCCGTCTGGGTCTGGAGGCCCAGGGGCGCAAATTGATCACCCTGCCTGCGGCGGAACTTCCCGAAAAGGTGGCGGCGGCTTTTATCTCTGCGGAAGACCAGAGATTCTGGCGGAATCCGGGGGTCGACCCGCTGGCGGTCCTGCGGGCCCTGGCCGCCAATGTGAGCGCCGGTCACATCGTCTCCGGGGCCTCCACCATCACCATGCAGCTGGCGCGTTTGAGCTTTACAGAAAAAACAAAAAATCCGGGGCCGCGCACTTATTGGCGCAAGCTGATGGAAATGGGGCGCAGCCTCAGGATGGAATGGTCTTTAAGCAAACCCCAGATTCTGAGGTGCTATCTGGACCGGGTTCCCATGGGCAATAACCTCATGGGGGTGGAGACCGCGGCCCGCCTCTATTTCGGGAAAACGACAGCCCAGTTGAGCATTGGCGAAGCCGCCCTGCTGGCGGCCCTGGTCCGGGCCCCGGGAACCCTCAATCCTTACGGTCCCCACCTGGCCTGGCTACTGCAACGCCGGGAACGGGTGCTCTCGCGGCTGGCCCAACTTGGCAGCTTAAGCCCCCAAGATGCGGCCGCGGCCGCCGCCGAACCCGTAATGCTTCAGAAGGCCAGGACCTCAACCCCCAGGTTTCCCTTTGAGGCGCCCCACTTTACTACCCTCATCCTCTCCAGAGGTGTCCCGGCGCCAAGCGGCGGCGCCATTGACACCAGCCTGGATCTGGAGTTGCAACACCGGGTTGAGGCCGTCGTCGCCTCCCACCGGGCCGCCTTGATGAAATACGGGGCCTCCCAGGCTGCCGCGGTTATCGTGGACAACCGTTCCCTGGAGCTTTTGGCCCTAGTGGGCTCTTTTCGCTACGGCCCCAAGGACCGCGGCTGTAACAACGGCGCCGCGGCCTGGCGCTCACCGGGATCTGCCCTGAAGCCATTTCTTTACGCCCAAGCCCTGGACCTGGGGTTCACTCCGGCCTCTATTCTGGAGGATGTCGAACGGCGCTACCAGACCCCCAGAGGAGAATTCACCCCAGCCAACTTCGACCGCCACACCAACGGCCCCATTTCCTTCCGCGAAGCCCTGGCCAATTCCTTGAACCTGCCCACCGTCAGCCTTCTCTCCCTCATCGAGCCCCAAACCTACTACGACACCCTGACCCGCCTGCAACTCATTAATCATCCGGAGCATGGCCCGGATTATTACGGTCTGGGACTGGTGGTGGGCAACCTGGAGGTGAACCTGCTGCAAATGGCCGCGGCGTATGCCTGTTTGGCGAACGGCGGCCTCTACCGGCCGCTGCGACTCTGGACCGCTGAGCTCGCCATCCAGCCACCCGTGCGGGTCTTCTCCCCCCAGGCCGCTTACATCATCAACGATATCCTTTCCGATCCCATGGCCCGCTTCCGCATCTTCGGGGCTTCCAGTGCCATGAATCCGCCCTATCGCCTGGCCATCAAGACCGGCACCAGTTCCCATTATCGCGACTCCTGGGCCGTGGGCTACAACCCGGAATACACCATAGCGGTCTGGGTGGGCAATTTCGATGGACACTCCACCTTGAAATTGAGCGGCGCCGCGGCTGCGGCCCCCATCCTGGCGGACCTGGCAGCGGCGCTGTTTCAGGGGCGCCCGCCCCAGCCCTTTATGAGACCCGAGGGGGTGATCGAGGCCTCGGTTTGCCATTTTTCCGGGATGAAGCCCGGCCCGTTTTGCCAGCATGTGCGGCGGGAGCTATTCATCGCCGGCACCGAGCCCAACGTCACCTGCACCTATCACCGCTCACGGCAGCCCTGGCACCAGATCCCCACCCCCTTTGCCGGCTGGCTGCATCAACGCCTGGATCAGGGAAGCGAGGGGCGATTCCGACTGGCCGACCTTGACTTCGATCTGCCCAGGTTATTTCAAGGGCAGGTCGGGGCAGGGCCAGGGGTTACCATCAGTCCAACCCACAAGGGCAAAGTGACCCTGGGGGCTCCTCGGGATCGGCCCCTGATGCCGGACTCGCAAGAGCCCTCGTTGACTATCGCCTATCCCCTGGACGGCGACCGCTTTCTCCTGGAGCCCTGGGCGGAGGTGCTGGCCATCCCCCTAAAGGCCGTTTCCCGCGAGCCCCTGAAGTCGCTTACCTGTTTTGTGGATGGCATGGAAGCGGCCACCCTCGGGCCGCCCTACGAAACTACCCTGGACCTTGGCCGGGGCCACCATCGCCTCCTGGTCGTTGGTCCGGATGGTCTGGGCGCGGCCGTGGAAGTCCAGATTCAGTGAGTTGAGAAGGAAAGGGAACCCTTACCGTAGGGCGCGTCTTACGCGCCAAATCCAAAATTAAGGCGAGAAGATGACAACGAAGCAAGCTAGTGTGCAGCGATTCAGCGTGACTTCTTCTAAATCATTCGAGGAAGTTGTAGCAGGGCTCAAAGCGGCTGTTGGCCTCCTAATATGCACGGATTCTTACGGGATGTCGCCTCAGCAAAAACCTACGCGGATTTAGAGAAGGTCATTCACAAGGTCATTGGAGTGTCAGGTTTCATGGAGTTCATCCGCTTCAACCTCGGCGGGATCGTGCGGAAGGAACGCGGAGAAGAAGCGCCACAAAGTCTGCGTCTCTTAATCGGCAACCCGCTTATCATGAAACAGATGATCGAGCATGCACCAGACGCTGGCTCTTACGCGCCGGTGACAATTCTAATCGATGAGCGAGCAGATGGAGTGCACCTGTCCTACGACAAGATAGCCAGCTTACTGGCTCCCTATGGAAGTGCGGAAGCTATGAAAGTCGCCCAGGATCTGGACTCCAAAGTCGAGGCCCTACTAACGGCAGCAGCTACCTAACATGCGGTCTCCGAGTGATGCAGGAACTTTTTCTCTAACTATCTCCATAGCAACCCCGGCCGTTGAAATAAAACTTGGTTATACCTTTGATCAAGTGCCCCACCGGCAAAGCTGGGTAAAGTAGTGGCGATACCTGCTGAGGCTGTCGAAAAAGCTAACCCCTTCGAATATTTCCTTCCTGATTTTTGTCTTCATCGGTTCACCCAAAATCATTTATAACCCATTATAATATTTATTAAATAGTTGTTTTATGCTATCCTTGACCAATAACTTTTTTGGGGCGGATAAGCCATGGCCAGATTTAAAACCTACGACTATCGGCAAAGAGTTCTCTTACCGGTTTCTCTGGAAGACCAGTTGATGCCTGGCACCTTGGAGTTCGCCATTCATACCCTGGTGGAAAAGCGGTTGGATATGTCTGTTTTTGAATGCAAATACCGCAATGATGAGACCGGCAGGGCAGCATATGATCCCAAGGTCCTCTTAAAAGTAGTGTTGCTGGCCTATTCCCGGGGGCTGATTTCTTCGCGGAAGATCGAACAAGCCTGCCAGGAAAACGTGGTTTTCATGGCGTTAGCTTGTGGCCAGCATCCTGATCACAGCACCATTGCCGCCTTTGTTTCTTCCATGAAAGATGAGATCCTGCCCCTTTTTAGAGATGTGCTGCTGGTTTGTGAGGAGATGAACCTGCTGGGCGGCACCATGTTTGCCTTGGATGGCTGCAAGTTGCCTTCCAATGCCTCCAAAGAGTGGAGCGGCACCATAGGCGAGCTCCGGAAGAAAAAAGAGAAGATCGAGACCAAGGTGGCGCAGTTCCTGGAAGAGCAGATGCAAACCGACCAAAGGCAGGATGATCCTCCCGGGCCCAAAGCTTCGGGCGCCAACCGGCAGCAGCAGGTGGAGAAATTACAGAGGAAGGCAGAGCTGATTGAGGGCTGGCTGGCCGAGAACCAGCCCAAGCTGGGTGCCGCTGGCAGAGAAAAACAGAGTAATATTACGGACAATGACTCGGCCACCATGATGACTTCCCATGGTGCCGTCCAGGGATATAACAGCCAGGCCCTGATTGATGCCAAACACCAGGTGATTGTTCATGGTGAGGCCTTCGGACATGGCCAAGACCATGGCCATGTCCCACCCATGCTTGAGGGTACGCTGGCAAACTTACAGAGCCTTGGCTACGGGGCGGAGTGCCTCACCGGGAAGATTTTCACCGCTGACAGCAATTATCATACTTTGGTCAATTTAAGGAAGTGCCGGGAGTTGAAGCTGGATGCCTATATCCCCGATAGAAATTTCCGGAACCGGGACCGGAGGTTTGACACCCAAAAACGACGCCGATCCGGGAGATTTACTTTAAAAGACTTTTATTATGATGAGACCTTGGATCAATATAGCTGCCCTTATGGAGAAGTTTTAAAGCTGAAGGCCAAAAGATGTCTCGACCACGGTAACCTTTACCGGAAATATGTTGCAGCTGAAACAGATTGCCAGGGGTGCCCGCTACGAGCCCGGTGTCTCTATGGGACCGAAGCCAAACGCAAGCATTTAGCAGTCCCTATCGGCACCGAAGGAATTAATCTCTCAAAACAGATGGTGGAGAAAATCGAAACCGAACAGGGACGCCGAATCTACCCTCAACGCCTGGGCATCGCCGAGCCCGTCTTTGCCAATATTCGAATTAACAAGCGATTGGACCGCTTCACCCTAAGAGGGAAAGCCAAAGTGAACATCCAATGGCTGATGTTCTGCCTCGTCCATAACATAGAAAAGATCATGAATTATGGCCTGGCCTAAGCGTAACCCTGAAGCGAGGTGAGATTTAGGGTGGAGATTAACAAGACCTCTCCTGTGTAGGCAAGGAATCAGAAGACCACCAAGAGGCTCGACCAAAAATTTCCGAAGAGCAGATTACAACAACTTCATAGAGGCTTTTTCGACAGCTTCGCTATCTATTTGCTACTCCATACCAAATAAAATTGTTGTGATATACAGATGATAGCTGCTCATCGATCCCGCCAGAATCTCGTGCTTTAACTCCGAATAACGGTTTGCCCGAACTCGGTTCGATAATCTCGGGGAAAAGCTACAGGCCTGTTTGAATGGCGCTCCGGGATCATCCATTCCGCCGCCACCTCCCCCGGCCAAAGGAAGGTGCTGGAAACGGGGCTGACGGCCATCCTGGGCCGCAAGAAGCCACGATCAGGTGAGCTATGGGTAAAAAACCCTTAAGGGTGCGCCAGACAAGCCCCAGAATCGCCCATGAAGGCCATGTCACCCAGCCAGATTTTGCTTATAAATTTTTGGCCTGGGCCCCATAACCAGTGGGGTCTGCTCGTATTTTCCCCTGATTAAAGTCCGGAAAAAATATTTTGGGAAAAATTTACGGACGGAGCTTATTAGCTAGGGGGGGTCATGGGACCCATCCTGGGGGATGCCTTTCCGGGGCGAAAAATTCTCCATGCTTGTGGGGCGGCCCCGAGGAGGGGCCGCGGCGAGCGGTTGGTGCATGGTGGACACCGGGGCCTCGGGGCCGGAGCACGCAGACCGGCGGTAACCATGCCGGCGCACCACAGGGGCAGGTGGTGGACAGCAACGCGGGGCCGATGACCTTAAACGGGAAGTAGCTTTTGAGAAAGTAATCGCTTGGATTACCGAAAACCGATACGGCAGAAAGGGAGAATCAAATTGAGTTAGGGAGAAATGGCAAATCCGGGACACTCTGCGGTAGGGTCAGGCGCCCTCCACCAAAACGGCCGCATGAGAAGCCCTGGAGAGGCGATAAGGGGAAGGGCAAGGGGCGGCATAATCCAGGTTAAATATCCCCCAACCTGGGAGGATAGAGGCCATGACCTGCTTATGGTTTAGCCCGGGTTCCCCCTCGCCTGCCCAAATGCGTTACATCGACTTGACGCAGCTGGAACAGACAAAGTGAACCGTTTCCTGGTCCGGTTCACGCCACCCCCACTTGGCGCGGGTAGAATTACACAGCTCACACTGATAAAGAACTTCGTCGCCGAGAAGTTCTTCCCACAGGCGGTTGGATTGGTCCAGGAAAACATCAGGGGAAGCAAACGATTCCCACTTTTTGAAAATAACCCGGCGTAATTTCATTAAGTCTCCTCCTTTTAGCGAGATTGGCCTTGGAAGGCATGATAGCCCAAACTTCGCCGAATGTGAAATTTCAAGTCCGGGTTCCAAAGACCGGAGGGGTAAATTTAAGGCCATTGTCATCCCCCCTAGCAGGCTGTTGAAAAACTCCCAAAATTGAGAATTTGTCATTCTGAGCGAAGCGAAGAATCTAGTCATATTAATAACTTCTATATCATTCACTTCGTTCAGGATGACAAAAAAGGCGTTTTTCAACAGCCTACTAGATGCCTATAAAGCGCTACTCGGTTTTTGCGGCGCATACGCGCTTCCACTTGAGGAAGTGCTCAAGGACGAAGTTCTCCTCTATGCGATCGATCAAATTTTGCCTTTGAAATTTTTGGGCCGGGTCCCATAAGCCGAGGGGTATGGTTCGCTCCCCCTCCCTTCAAAATCGCCCTGAATAATTATCCAGGAAAAATTTTAACTAACCCCTACCCCTTACCCTACCCTTGACCTCACCCTTTCCGAAATTTTACCCTTGGATAATTAATGGATATTAATGCAGAAATCCCGCAACTATGAACGGTACCTGGGCAAGCTGGCCGCGTCCTACAATCCCGCCACCGTGCCCGGCCTGATGTGCCGCTATCTCCTCAGCGTCTCCTGGGACGGACGCCTCTACGACTGCGACTTCAACCAGGCCCTGGACCTGCCCCTGAAGGAGGGGCTGCCCCAGACCCTGCGGGACTTCGACCTGCCCACCCTGGCGGCGCGCCAGATACACCTGGGAGACCACTGCTACGGCTGCACCGCGGGCGCCGGCTCCTCCTGCGGCGGGAAGCTGGTGGGGGAGTGAAGGTATGATTTTGAGGGGAGGGCCGGGGGAAAGGCAGTTGCCAGTGATCAGTGATTCAGTTATAAACCCAGATACCTTCTAAACTCCGATCATACTACAAGCACTGGAAAATTTTATCCAGGCACTCCACCGGCTATAATAACCCCTCTCGACGCAAGCGCGCCACGACCCCGGCCGTTGATTGGCTCCGGTCCATGGTATAAAAATGTAGCCCCGGCACACCAGCGCCGATCAGCTCTTTGCATTGCTCAAAAGCAAAGTCAATGCCGAAGTTGAGCAGCGCCCGGATATCGCCCTCCGGCAAAGCTGCCAATCTTTGCCGCAAATCGTCACTGATGCTGGCCCCGCAGAGTTTGGCCAGATTGTTCATCATCTTGAGACTGAAAATCGGCATGATGCCGGGCACAATGGGGACCTTGAGTCCCAAGCTACGACAGGTGGCCACAAAATCGAAATAATAACGGGTGTCGTAAAAATAATTGGTAATGATATATTCGGCCCCTTTATCCACCTTGAGCTTCAGGTACTCCAGGTCTTTTTGCTTGCTCTCGGCCTCAATGTGGCCCTCCGGATAACCAGCCGCTCCCAGACAGAAGGGATAGCGTGGGCGAATAAATTCCAGCATATCCGAGGCATGGACCAAACTGGCGGGATGGGGCTTAAAATCGGGTTGCCCGTGGGGTGGATCGCCCCGCACCACCAAAACATTATCCAGTCCCAGATCCAGATAGCTGTCCATGACGCCCTGGATATCATCTGGACCCAGGCCGTAACCGGCAAAGTAGGCCATGACCTCCAGCTTTAGGTCATTTTTCAGGCTGTCTACCAACTGCCGGGAGCCTTCCCGGGTAGAGCCCCCGGCCCCAAAGGTGACCGAGACAAAATCCGGTTCCATAATGGCCAATTGGTCTATTACCCTTTCCAGTTTCTCGGCGGCTTCGGCATTTCTGGCAGGGAAAAATTCAAAAGATACGGTCGGCTGTTTTTTCTTCCACATCTCGGTCACTTTCATGGGCCTGACTCCTGAGAATCATATTTTTTAAAAAATAACTTAATCTAAGATTATGCGGCCGCCTTGGCCACCGCAGTCGAAATTGTCTCCCGGAAGGCATGATAGCACGGAAGCGGTTTTCGGGTTACAGGACACAGCTATCTCCCCATCTACCACGACCAGGTTGTGAAAAACGGCTCAGCGATCGACACGTTCCCGCAGTTCCTTCCCGACCTTGAAAAAGGGCAATTTCTTGCCGTCAACTTTGATGAGATCGCCGGTCTTGGGGTTGCGGCCTTTATAGCCTTTGTAAAATTTCACCTTGAAACTGCCAAAGCCGCGAATTTCGATGCGTTCCTTTTGCACCAGAGCATCCGCCATGTTCTCAAAAACGGCGTTGACCACCATTTCTGCCTTCTTCAAGGTGATATTCTCAGCTTTGGCCAGAGCTTCGATGAGTTGCGACTTGTTCATCCCGCTCTTCTCCTTGGTGGTGTGCGCCGAAGCCCTTACGGGTGCTGGCGAACCCAATTCTTCTCGTAGGGGGCACGTTACCACAAACTAAGGCGTAAAGTCAATTTTCCCCAGATTTTGGGAATATCAGGCCCTCAGCGACCAGATACCTCATTTCTTCTGAGCTTAAAGACCCCCGGCTATGGTCCGGCAACTATGGCCGGCGGCGCCCCTTGATTATCAAGCCGATGATGGCAAAGCCGTGGGCCTGCTATTGGCAGAGGTGGCGCCCCGGGATCATCTATGCCCCCGCCAATCCAAGATGGCGCCCCCCAGGAGGAACATAAGGTCGCTGGACACGGGGCTGAGGGCCATCCCAGGGGTCAAGGAGCCACGATAAGGCGTGGGCCCAGGGGTAACCCCCCCGTAAGGTGCACCAGACAAGCCCAGGAATCGTCCATGAAGGCTGTGTCCCCCGGCCAGATTTTACTTATAAAATTTTTGGCTTTGGGTCCCATCATGGGGGAGTACTTCCGATTATTCCGGGAATGAAATTTTGAAAAAATCTCCGCACGGGGCATATTAAGACAGGGGGGGCCACCCTTGATCCGGAGGTTTGGGTTTCCGGGCCGAAAATCCTTCAGGCGGTGGGGTGGCACTGGGCCGGGCCAGGGTCAGCGGTTGGTATTGGGCGATGGGGTAGCCTGGATCTCTGGACTGGACACCACCTGGGGAATGGGGTGGCTTCGGTGGGCATGTGGTGGATGTCCACGAGGGGAGCCCCGGTCAAGGGTGAACAGATAGGGGGAGAGGGCCAGGCCATGGTTACGGCGGCCAGTTGAAAGAGCAAGGCGGTATGGTGGCCGGATGCTTGCTCATAGGTTCGGCCTGTTTTTTTTCAGGCCATAGCACCCTTAAATATGCTACCCCAAATGCTACCCCAACATAAAAAGAGGTTAGCTTCAATTAGCTAACCCCTTTATTTCTTTGGTAGGCCGTCGGAGACTCGAACTCCGAACCTAGTGATTAAGAGTCACTTGCTCTACCAATTGAGCTAACGGCCCGGAGGCAAATTCCGCTTGAATATACTGGCCTGTAGAAAAATTGTCAAGGTGGCTGCGGTCCTCTTCCCGCCGACCAAAGGCGGAGATCGGTTGTCTGGTCCTGACTATTCTGCCCAAGGCCCCTCCCAAATGGTGTTTAAAAGCCCCTTTCCCATTTCCTGGCCTATCTTGCTGCCCATCTTTGGAAAACCCGATTCAACCCCTAACTCTGCCGAAACCCGCTATCTTAAACCTTGCCTCCCGGGAAGGCGTCACCCGGATGAACGAATATTTTGGTTATTTTATTAAGATACGCCATTTACAGCGACAGCTATCCTTCACAGACTCCCCTGCCACTGATCTGCAATCGTTTTAAGGTGCCATCTCCCGATAAAGCCGTTTTCCTTTTGGATTAGAACAACCTCCTTGGTTTTATCCCATTCATTATCCATCTAAATTTCTCTACGCCCACAAATACTTTCGGCATATCCGAGGCCGCCGTAGCAGCCGGCGCCGCCAGGCGCGGGAGGTAAGCGCATCCCTGGGGGGGCCGGCATTGGAAATCGGATGGTTGGCTGTTGGAATTCCTCAGCCGCGGCCAATAAGAGCGAACTGCATCTCTTAACAGGGGGCCTGGCCAGTCAATCCTATCCTGGGTCAAATGACCTACCTGTGCTGGAAAGTTTAAAGAAATTCAATATGATCAGCCCCACGATCAGGGTCTGGAGCTAATCAAGCTCTTGGGAATTTTTTCCGAATGAAACGAGGCAGGGGCCAAGAACTAAATCTGGATGGGCGATTGGTCTGGCATAACCATCATTGCACTTACCCCGGCGTTCCAGCCATGACGAGATAAGGGAGTAGGGGATGGGAAAAGAGAGGGGCGGACTTAGGGCCATGGCCAGATCATCCCTGTTTGAGGGATTTCCGCCCCAGGATTTGGAGAATATCCCGCTGCTGCTGGATCGCGTCGCTGGCCGCCTGGGAAGCGATATCGACCGGCTGGAGGTGCAGGTGAAGGGGCGCCTGAGCGACCAGGAGTGCAGACTCAAGAATCTCGAAGGCCGCCTGGAGCATCAGGAGAACTGCCCCTGCCAGGTTCACCGAGACGCGGCGCACCAGTGCCCCATCCTGGAGATCAGGGACCAGCTCAACAAGATGCAGCGGCGCCTGGCCTGGTACGCCGGCATCTTTGCGGCGGCCACGGCCATTTTATACGCCCTGTCCAATTTTCTGTGGCTGCTCAAGCGCATTTAATTCAAAGTTCCCTGTTTATTCCATCAGAGCAAGTATCCGGGGGAGCTCCGGATCAAACCGCCATGAAAGGCGATTATATACTAAACAAACGCAGAGGGGTCGCCTCCCCGAAAAGGGGAGGCCAGCACTTAAAGGGTAGTTCATTTAAATGGGTATTAATCGGCCTCATTGCCATCAGTATATATGGATGCATGGCTAAGGGACCCCCCCGGGTTTTTATTGCAAAAGAACTTAAATTTAGTAAATCTCTCTATACCGAAAGCATCTTTATAAATAATTTTCCCAATGAAATATATTGCATGGGTTCCAGTATTCAATTGATCGATTTCTTCAATAGTCAAAGGACTCGACATTGTCGCTGGCAAAAGCACCTTGCCTCCACTAGAAATAATATCCTTGGAACCTTTCATTGTGGGAAAATTTATTTCCTCTGGAATACTATATGTAAGTGGAAATTTACTCAATCCAATACTAATCCAACTTGTAACATCATATGCAGGCGTTTGCCCGGAGTTTTTGAATTCTACAGTAACTGTTGGTTGAGAATTGGTAATGACGCCATTGATTCCGACACGATCTACTATTACATATGCTCTCAATTGCCTAATAGATGTATCACTCGCTATTCTGACCGTTTTTTCCATTTGGGCAGCTTGTTCACTGGCATAATAAGTGTAAAATCCAGTTATAATAACGATGAACCCAGTGCAAATAGCGGTAATCCAAGATGGCCAATTTACCTTCTTTTTATAGTAGATTTTATCTGTGCTGCTATTGGCTATTGTATTATCCTCTTTACCTGCGCCGGATACAAAATGTTCGGTGGTACTTGGTTTTGGAGGTCCGTTCTCTTGCTTAGTGGGGGCCTTTCCATCATTATCAGTTGGCAATTGACTCATATTGGCCTCAGATTATTAGGAGAATAATCTTAACATAATGCTATCGCAGCCCCGAAGATAATTCTTGCGGTGGGTAATGGGCCAAAAAATGGGAATCGGACAATTTTATCATAGCACAAAGGCAGACGGGAAGCCATGGGGAATTTAAGGGATATTATCACAAAGTTCAAGTTTCAAGTTTCAAGTTTAAAAACCAGAAAAACAAGCCGCTTTTGATTTTTCCTGTACGGGCGGGTTTTAAACCCACCCCCACCTTGAACTTTGAACTTTGAACGGGAGGTTAAATGGATCCTTTGGAACTTCTGAAGAAGGGCGCCCTGGCCAAAAAGCGGGAGCGCTTCCAGGCCCTCCTCATCCGCATCGACCAGCTCATCGCCGCCATCCAGCTCAACACCTTCCGCATCCACGATGAGGACCTGGATTCCATCAAGGAGGACCACGCCGTGGCGGCCGCCGCGGAATTGGCCTCGGTGCTGAAGCTGGCCAGGAAACTGAAGGCGGAGCTGGAGGATTGAGCTTTGGGCGACCTCAAGGAACATAGCTATTTAAACCAGGCGGAGCGTCTCTTCGTTCATGAAGGTCGCACCCTGGAGGAGATCACCACCCGGCTCTCGGTGGACCTTACCACATTATTAGACTGGCAGAATAAAGGCGAGTGGGACAGAAAGCGCAGTGCCATCCTGGCAAACCCCGAAAATCTGGCGGAGCGGCTGCGCCTGGCCCTGGGAAAGATGCTGGCCGCCTTGGAAAACGGGGAGGAACTGGACCCCAAGGCCTTCGATACCATCGCCAAGGCCGCGACGGCCATCAAAAACCTGGACCGAGGCGGTTACGATTTAAAGGTGGCGGGCCTTAAGGTGATGGAGGACTTCACCGGCTTTTTGAAGGAGCAACTGGGGGAGCCGGGAGAGTTGCAGCTTATCGGCTCCCGCATCCGGGCCTGGTTCAGGTCACTGGAGTGACGGTTTTCTGTTGCCTGTTTTCTGTGAAAGGCAAAAGTAGGGGCGGGTTTTAAACCCGCCCCTACTGCTGAAAGCTGACAGCTATCTTTTACTTACATTGATGGCCTGGAGGCCCTTTTTGCCCTCGGCCACCTCGAACTCTACCTCCTGGCCTTCGACCAGGTTCTTGTAGCCGTCCCCCTCGATGGCGGTGTAGTGGACGAAGATATCGTCCTGATCGGGGCGGCTGATGAAGCCGTAGCCCCTGGCGTCATTGAACCATTTCACAGTACCGTTTTCCTTCATGGATACGCTCCTTGTTGATGCCGGTTTTCGGTTTCCGGTGAAATTCAAAGGCCAAGTTTGCCTTCCTTACGGCCATGCGGTGAAGAACTTCACCGGATATTGGTTAAGGTTCAGGGCCGAGGAGTAGGCATTGTCCAGGACACAGGCGCCGATGGGCGCGGCCGCGGCATGGATGATGCAAGGCCACAGGAGCACGATGGCCCCGTGGGAATAGGCCCGGCCGATCTTCCAGACCGCGATGTCACCGTGCAAGGGGGTGGTGATCTCCCGGCCGCCGAGACTCCGGACCATCTCCAGATAGCGCTCCTGCTCCCGGTGCAGGTGCCATTGCTGGGAGTAGGAAAGGGCCTGGGCAGTAGGGGCGGGTTTAAACCCGCCCCTACCCGCCCCTACTTCACGGTCTCTATCTTGAGACCCTTGTGCTCCCAGAGTTGGTTCATAAACTTGTCGAACTCGCTTAAATCCTCCTGGAAGATGCAGCGCCAGTAGTAGCCGAAGTCCGCGGTAATGACCACGCCGGCGCCCGGGGGCGTGGTGAAGGTGAGCAGCCCCGAGTCGGTGGAGGCGATGCCATAAGTCGAGGGGTCCTGGACCGCGCCGTTGAGATAGACCACCGGGCTAGGGGCGCTCTTGATATTCAGGCAGGGCTCGACAAAGCCGCCGTAGGCGCGCTGCAGTTGAAAGACGGCGGTGGCGCCGTCTCCCAGCCCCAGCTCCTGGCCTTCGATGTAATCGTCGTCCGGATCGTCGAATAAAAAGGAGTCGAAGCGCCCCTGGCGTGCCAGGAAGAAGCCCACCAGGGTCTTCAGCTCGTCGTGGGCCACGTCGTCCAGCAGGAATTCCACCGGGATCTCGATCTGCCAGCGGGGATAAACCCAGTTGGCGATATGCTTTTTAATGCCGCTCACCGACTCCTGCTCGATGGTGGAGAAGGTGGGCTTTTTGATCACCGGATAGGTGAAGCCCCGGAGCATGGGGAAGACGGCGTTGCTCATAAAAGGCTCAGTTCAAGGTTCAAGGTTCAAAGTTCAAAGTTAAAGGCAAAAGGAATTGGTGAGCTCGTGCCCACCCTGCATACCAGGTTATTTCAGGCGTCGGCCGTCGCGCATGGCGGATTTGACCGCCTCGGCCACGTGGTTGCGGTTGTTCTTGAAAAAACTCTTGACGGAGTTGCCGTCCATTGCGCTGACGTGAAAGTGAACGTCGCCGCCCGTGGGGCGGGCGTCCCGCCCGCCGCCGGCCACCATGCCCCGCACCCCCTCGGCCAGGGAGGCGGGGAGGACCATCTCCTGTTTGTGGAGGTAGGCCAGGGAGTCGGCGGGCACGTCCCAGCCGCCGGCCGCGGCGGGGACCATCCCCGCGAAGGCCATGATGGCCGCATAGGTTTGGGCCGCGGCCTCGGCCCCCATTTCCGGCCCCACCACCGGGATGCCGGCCATCGCCGCATAGGCGGCCGCGGCGCCCTGGGCCGCGGAGCCGCTGATCGCCTGAATGTCGGCGAGAGCCTGGGTCGTGGCCGCCTCCGGGGCGGCCGCGGTTTCCGCGGCGACCACCTGGGCGGAGGTGGTTTGGGTGGACAGCAGCTTGGCCGCCTCGGTGGCAATCCAGTTCTGCAGGCTCTTGGCGGCCAGGTTGATATACGAGGTAAGGATGTCCTGGAGGATCTTGCCGACCATCTTTTGCATGCTCTGGGTACCCTGGATCATGCCGTTGATGGCGGTGGTCATGGCCGAATCGATGGGGGCCATCGCCGCCTTCCACTTATCCTCCACGGCCTGGGCCGCCTGGGCCTCCGACTTCTGGATTTCGAGGGCGTTCTTCTTCTCGGCGACCTGGACCTCTTGCAGGATCTCGGCCATCTTCTTGGGGTATTGGGCCCAGATGGTCTGGCGCTGCTCGAAGTTCTGCTTCTCCAGGGCGATCTCCTGCTCTTTCAGGGCCTTGAGCTGCGCCAGCTCCTCGCTGGCGGAGATTATCCCGAGGGATTTTTCCTGATTCAATTTTTCTTTCTGGGCCTCCACATCCATCCGGGCCAGCTTCAGGGAGTTTTCCAGGCGCTTATCGGCCAGATCCCGGTCCGCCTTGTCCGCCCCCTCCTGCATCTTCTTTTTCTCGTTCACCGCATTTTGATAATTGAGGCTATCCTTGCCGTAGGCCTGGGCATTGATGGCGACAATCCGGTCCTGATCGGCCAGGCGCTGGGTCCAGGATTCCTTTTCGCTGGCCATCTGCTCCTTGATCTGGGCGATTTGCATCTGCACCGCTTGTTTGGCGTCGGCCACGTCTATCTCGTAGAGCCGGTGCTTCACCTGGCGGTAATCCGCGGAGCCCTCCTGGCAGAGTTCGAGCTTCTCCTGCCAGAAGGCGCGCTCCTGGGCCTTGGATTGCTCCAGGAGGTTTCCCTCTTCCTTGATCTCCTCCAATTCCTGCCGCCATTCCTCCATCCGGCCGCCGCCGCCCCCCCCGCCCCGCTTCATGGACTCTATGATGGAAGAGGCGCTGACGGCGCTCGCCGCCGATACCTGCTCCAGGGAGGCCTTCATTTCGGCGGTGGCGTCGCTCACCGCGGCCTTGGCCTGCTCCATGCCGTCTTTCAATGCGTCGGCTTGGGCGCTTATGAGAACTTCGATTTGGGAGTCGTCAGCCATAGGAAAGCCTGTTTTCGATTTTCGGTTATCGGTTTTCGGTGAAAGTCAAAAGCCTACGCCAGGGTCACGATGAGGGCGTGGGCGACCAGATTGGCCAGCACCCCTAAAACCAGGAACTCGATAAGGAACATCAGCATGATTAACCTCCGGTTTTCGGTTTTCGTAGGGCGGCCCTCTGTGGCCGCCAGTTATGGCAGGCAGGGACGCCTGCCCCACCTTGGTGGCACAGGTTTAAAACCTGTGCTACTGAATCTTGCCGCCGACGCTGCCGAAGGCGGCCATCAGCTCCTCCGGGGAGCCATAGCCACCCCCTCCCCGACGCTCCCCCCTCAAGGGGGAGGGGGATGAGGTTTCGGGGTCCTTGTACCCGAGGTAGGCAGCCACCAGGTCGCCCACCGGCGGGTGCCGCTCCCAGTAGCGCTGCATCTCGTAGAGGCGGGGCAGCGTCATCTGCCGCCCTACGTATTCCCAGGTCCAGCCGGTGAGGCTGATCACCCGGGCATAGAGATAGCCCCAGTCGGGACGCTCCCCGCCTACGGTTCCCCCGGGGGGCGCCTCGTCAGGCCGCTCACCTCCAGGAGCTGGGCCAGGACGGCCGGAAACGAGGCTAGGTCCAGGCCTTCCTTGACCTCGGCCAGGGTGAGCTCCGGATAATTGCGCAAAAGCGCCGCGTGCAGCAACTCCGCCCCCTCGGAGAGGCTCTGCACCAGTGAAGCCGGCGGCTCGCCCCAGGACTCGATCATCGGCCAGTATTTCTCCAGGGCCGCCAGGTTGAGGGGCGGCAGGATGTAGTCTTGGCCCCCAAGCCGCAGGGGCACGCCCTCAAGTTTTGGTTCCATTAAATCCCCCGTTAAAATCAGGGGTTAGGGATTAGGGGATAGGGGTTAGTAAAACCCAACCCGTGGTCCAGAAATGGCGGGATGCGCTGCGCTTTCCCGCCCTACGCTTTGCTGGTCCCTAATCCCTAATCCCTGATCCCTGTCTTTACTCCGTCACGGTCAGGGTGCCGACCTGGTCGTTGTCGTCCGCCATCGCGGAAAAGTCGAATTCCACGATCAGGTGATCCTCGTTCTTGGTGGGCAGCGTCAATTTGCTGCTGATGCACTGGTTGAGGATCAGGGTCATGGTCTTGCCGTCGGTGACGCCGGTCAGGACCGCCTTGAAGGTGGGCGCCAGGCCCATCGGCTGATTGCTGATGGCGATGGTTCCCCCAGTGGTGGGCGAGTTATAGAGGTAGTCGATGAGGATGGCCTTGCCTGCATCGGCCGCGGCAAAGGTGTAGACCCCGCCGGCGCCCACGCTGTATTGCCCGGCCACGGGGGCGCTGGGCACCTGGGTCAGGGGGGCGCCGCCGGCGGCGTAGACCACCCCCAGGTCTTGGGCGAACTTGGCGCCGTTGGCCACAGTGACCGTGTAAGGCGCGGCGGCCGGGATCTGGGCCGCCTCGGCCAGGGCCTGCAGCAGCTCGCCCTCGTTCTTGGGCAGCCCGAAATAGAGGACGTTCAGCATGGCGCCCTGGATCTGGCCCAGCTTGGCCTTGCAGGTGATCTTGTTCTTGCCCCGGCCGATGTGGGCGGGAAACTGGTTGGCGCCGTAAAGTTCCTTGACGTCCGCGGAGAATTCCACAGAGACGTCCTGCAAGGTGCCGAATTTGACGGGGGTGGGAGTCGGGGTGGAATTGTCCAGGCCGTAAAGGGTCCCGGCCCCGAAGAAGAATTGCTTTGGCATCTTAACCTCCTGTTTTCTGTTTACTGTTTTCTGCCTTTGCTAGGGCGCCTTTGACTTTAACTTTGAACTTTGAACTGCTTCCTACAAAGCTGACAAACGCTTCTTCAGGTCCTCCTTGGCCTGGTAGGCGTGGTTCCAGGCAGCCGTGTCCCGGCTCACCGGGGACGAGGGGAACCAATCCTGCCACCAGCGCTCCACCAGCAAGACGGCCGCGGATCCGGGCGCAGGCGCGGGTTGAGGCGCAGGCGTAAGGGCAACAGGCGCCGGCGCAGCTATAGGGGCAACAGGCGCCGGTTGCGGCGTCGATTGATCGGTCGGTTGGTCGGTCATATTAACCTCCGGTTTTCGGTTTTCGGTTTTCGGCAAGGTCAAAAGCAAAAGCAAAAGCCTTAAAGGAGGTTTTCGGTTTTGACTTTGATCTTGACTTTGCTTTTCACCGAAAACCGAAAACTGTCTTTAAACTACGATCTCCACCGGGATCAGGGCCGCGGCCTGGGGGCCTAGCGACCCTCCCTCGGCGATGAGCACCTTGCCGCTGAGCCGGCAATGGGAGACGAGGCCGCCTAAGGTCTGCTCCTCCTGGCCCGGGGGCGGCATCAGCGCGGCCAGTACCGCGTCCAGGAGGGGGTTGAGGGTTTGTGAGGGGGCGGCCTGCTGATCGTTGCCCACGTTGACGTAGAGGGCCAGGTTGAGGCTCAGGGTCCATTTGGCCGGGAAGGCCCGGCCTACGTAGCGGGCGCTCTCTTCAAACTGCTCCTGGATCAGGGCCGGCTGCTCCACCGGCGGCACGTCGGTCCAGTGGCGCACCCGGCGGCTGAAGGTGACGATCCCCGGGATGGTGGAGAGAAGGGCGAAAAGGGCGCTATAGATGGCTTCTCGATTCATAGTTATCTGTGTCCATCGGCGTTCTCGGCGTGTATCGGCGGCTAATATTTAACCGCAGATGAACGCCGATATTCGCCGATTATGATTTGACTCCCTCGGCCACGGCGGCCTCAATGGCGCTCCTGATGCTGCCGGCGTTCTCCTCCAGGGAGGAGCGCAGGAAGGAGCGCTCCGGTATGTGCGAGCCCGGATGATTGACCCGTTTGAAGAACACGTCCTGGCCTCCCATCTGGAAGGCCAGGGTCTTGCCCTTGCGGGCCTCGATGACGTGGGCCCGGGTGGTGCCCCCATATTCGTGGATGGCGGCATAGACCAGGTTGGTGCCCACCGTGGCTGCGATTCGGTCGCCTTCATCCTGGAGTTGATAATTGATGCTGCGCTGGAGGGTGCCGGTTTGCGTCTTCAACGCCTGCCCGCTGAGCTTCTGCTCCTTGACGTAGGCGGTCAATTTGATGGCCTCGGCCTCCACCGCCCGGCGCAGCGCCGCGGCCACCTTGCCCGGGATCTGGTCCAGGTGGCCGATCACTCCTTCGGTTCCTACAATCCAGGCTTTAATCATGCGTTTTCCGTTTTCCGTTTTCCGTAAAAGTCAAAAGCAAATTCATGTTAAGGCTACGCTTTGCTGGTCCCTGGTCCCTAATCCCTAATCCCTGCCTTTCAGTTATCCCCGGTTAGCTGCGGATGAAGGAGTGCGATAATCTTCTGCCAGGGAATTTCCTCAATGCCCAGAGCCTTGGCAAGCTTCCGCATTTCCCAAATCCATCCGTGGCCGATACCGCCGCTGAGTCTGATGAGCTCAAGTTTTGGTTTCATTAGACGTTTCCTTTTGCCCCTTGCCTTAAATTTCCCTTTTGACTTTGCTTTTGACTTTCACAGAAAACAGAAAACAGATAACAGAAAACCGCCCCTACACGGGCGCCACGCGCCGGTAACGCTCCAGCACCGTTTTGACGTCCGGGGGCAGGTCCTGGACGCTGTAGGTGACGTTGGCCCCTTCCAGGGATTTGCCGCTTTGGCCGATGTGCTGGCGCTCGTTGTAGCGCCAGGAGATTAGTTCAATGCACGCCTGCTCCAGGTCGAAGGGGACCCAGGGGATGCTCCCATCCGGCTGGGGAGCGGTACGCCAGGGGTCCTTAAGCCAGCCGCCGGTGCGCAGCCCATAGCCCGCGGTGTAGTTCAGGGTGACGTTGCCCCAGCCCTGGGTGAAGCGATGGCCCTGCAAGATGATCTGGGTCCGGGTGAAGCGATAGCCCGGGTTCACGGTGTCCGGCGCCAGGGGGAGGGAAACGCCGTTCACCGCGACCCAGGATACCGCGGTCACCGGGTACTCCCGAAAGTTCATGACCTGGCCGCCGGTGCCGTCCCTGATCTCCACGTAATCCTGGCTGCCCAGGCGGCGGCTCAGGTAGGTCTCGATGAAGAAGCTGGCCGCGGTGATCAGGCGCGCCAGCAGGGCGTCGTCGGTATCGCTGCTGATCCCGAGCCATTGCTTGGCGTTGGCCAGTGTAGTCAGATCCATTTAGAACCTCCAGGGATTAGGGATTAGGGGTTAGGGGTTAGGGGTTAGAAGACCCTGATCCCTGACCCCTGCTTTTACAACCGTCACCTGGGGGACCATTACCACCTGAAAACTACAGCCGTATTCCTTGAGCGCCGCCTCGATGATCTCGGTGCACTTCTTGACCGGGTCGGTGCGGTACTTAACGGCATGTAGCGCCTTTTTGGTTGCCGGGGATAATTCATTGCTCATCCTTTTTGCTCCTCATATTTCGAGAAGACGCAGGCCAAAGCCTGCGGCTACCAGTAGGGGCTGGTAGGGGCGGGTTTTAAACCCGCCCCTACTTTTTACTTTTGCCTTCCGGCGCAGTCTCCTCCGGAGGCTGAGCCGGAGACGCGGGCTGCATATCCGGCTGCACCGAAGCAATGGTAAATCCCCAGCCGAAGCCGAGAAGCTCCCGGGCGGCCTCCTCCGGCACTTCCACGCAGCCCTTGGCCAGCGGATATTCCTGGCCGCCGTAGCTCACGCCGCCCACGTTGGGGTCGGCCTTTAGTCGCACCATTTTGACCTCCCGTTTTCCGTTTTCCGTTTTCCGTTAAAGACTGCTTTTGATCTTCACGGAAAACGGTAAACGGTAAACGGTCTTTTAACCGTTGGCGATATTGAAGATCGCCCCGAAGGCCGGCGGGAAGTAATTCTGGAGCACGCCGGAGTAATAGACCCCGCTCTCCCACTGCCGGGTCCGGAGCGGCCATTCGATCTGGTAGTATTCCCTTCTCGTCTTCACCTGGATGATGTTGGTGACGTCGGTGAGAGGGTAGGGAATGCGCTCGCACCGGAAGAGGATGGTGCCCGGCGGCAGGTTGGGGTGCAGCATCACCCGGACCAGCTGGCCGCCGCCCATCGTGAACTTGTTGAGATAGGAGCCGATCACCGAGCCCGCGGTCAGGGTAACGTCAGCCACTGCACCCTGCTGGGCGTCCACGTTGAAGCGGAACAGGGGGGCGCCCCCCCCGGCGATCACCTTGGCGGTGATGTTCAGCAGCTCCTGGGCGTTGACGTACATGATGTCGGGGCTCAGGCGGTAGTTGTTCCAGAAGGCCTCCAGGGCCGCGTTGATCTCGACGATGCCGCCGGCCCCGTCGGGGGTCAGCGGGGTTCCGGTCCCCGGCGTGCCGGTGGGCATCCGATAGATATAGGAGCCCGAGCCCGGGATGCAGATCTGGGTGATCAGGCCGTCGAACAGCAGGCCGTTGACGCTGTTATCCGCGGTCGGCAGAGAGGCGTAGGTTTGGGTGCCGGCCGCCAGGGCGGCGATCAGCACCGAGTTGATGGTGGTGATGGCGCCCAGGACGATGCTGCCGCCGTCCGGGCCCCAGAACCAGGCGTAGGCCACCGCGCCGTTGACCGGCGCCACGCTCGCCTTGACTGAGTGGGTATCGGGAGCGGCCCCCAGGGTGACCTGGGCCTGGGCTGAAACCTGGGCCGCGCCGCCGCCGTAGGTGTCGGTGCTGCCGTCGGCGTTGGTGCGGGTGATGTTCAACTGAATGCCGCCGGGCACCGAGGCGGCCAGGAAGCCTTCCAGGGTGAGGGCCACGCAATAAACATCCAGTACCGTGCCGTGGACTAGGGCGCCCCCGGTGGCCACGTCCGCCAGGGTGGGGGTGGGGGTGATGGTCAGGGCCAGGTCGCCGTTGCCGCCCAGAAGGACCATCTCCTCGGACTGCATCAGGGATTGCAGGGTGGTGAGGATGGCCAGGGCCCGGTTGTCGGTGCCGGGGAGGCTGGCCTCTTCGGCCTCGAAGGTCATGAACGATTCGTGGCCCAGGGTCTTGTAGGCCGCCACGTTGGGGGTGGTGTTCAGGGACACCGCGCCGCCGCGCTTCCCCTCGGAGACGCCCGGGGAGAGGCGGGCCACGTTGATGCCGGTGACCGACATCCAGTGGACCGCGGTGCCGATGCCGCCGCCGATCCGGGTGATGGTGTTCCGGAGCGGGGTGATCAAGGGATAGAGTTTTTTGGCCGCGGGTTCCAGGTCGTAGGCCACGAGGCCCTGGGCGATCATGATGCCCGCCTTGGCCAGTTCGGCAGCGTCCAGGACCTTGGCGCTCTTCAGAAGTTCTAAGGTTTCAGCGGTGGGGTTCATTATAGCCTCCTATGGGGTCTGTTGTCGGTTCAGGGATTAGGGAATAGGGATTAGGGGTTAGAAAAGCCTAATCCCTGACCCCTGGCCCCTGCTTTTACCTGATTAAAAAGGGTTTCTGCCGGGCCGCGGCGATCTCCTCCAGGGCGCTCCGGGGCTCTTCGGTCTCGGTGGTCTTGTTCAGGGTATCCGCCTCCTTGGGGACCGCTTTGAGGGCGCCCTTGGCCGGGGCCGGCTCGGCTTTGAGCTTTTCCACTTCGGCGGCCAGGGCCTCCTTTTCGCCGGTGACCTTGGCCAGTTCCTCGTCCTTGGCCTGGAGGATCTTGGCCAGATCTTCCGTAGGGGCAGGTTTTAAACCTGCCCCTACAGTTTTCTCGGCGCCGGGACAATCGGCGCCCAGGGCCGCGGCGTGGTCGTGGATCTGCTGGACCCGCTCCTGGTCCGCGGCGGAATGGCGGGCGCCCGCTTTGGCTAGAATGGCGGGATGCGCTTCGCTTTCCCGCCCTACGGTTTTGCTCAGGTCGGCGAGCAGTTCATCCACCTCTTCGGCGGCCATCGCCTTGAGGAGCTCGCACCCCGAGACCAGCCATTCCTTGAACTGCCCGGGGAGTGGGGAGTCGTCCATCTCCTGGGCCGCCTCCCAATCAATGCTGTTGGCCACGTCGGTGAGGCTTTCGATCATCTGCGCAAAATAGCTCACCGTGTAGAGGCCCTTCTGTAGGGGCGGCGTCTCGCCGCCCGGGCGGCTGGAAGCCGCCCCTACGCTTTTCTCCGCAGAGGGCGGGCCCTCCTTGTCGATCTTCTCCTTCCAGGCGGCGATGATCTTGCCCTTGATGGACTTCAGGTCCTCAGCGTCATATTTGGCGGCGTTTTTGGCCTTGTTAATGTAGTTCCAGGCCGCCCGGATGTGCTTCTCGGTGTCGATGGGATATTTCTTGTTCTTCTCATCGGCGAACTTCACGTCCCCGTATTTGTCTTCGCCTTCCTTGGAGTCGGTGTCGGAGCGGGCCGCGACTTTGTCGGCGCGCGGGGCGCGCCCTACATCAAAGCCCATCTCCACCTCGGAGCCGTCGGCCTTCACCAAGGTGAAGCGGGCGGTGGGGACGCAGGGCTTGTCGGCCAGGGACAGCTCCACGGGTTTGGCGGCGTAGCGCACGTGGATGCCGTCCTGCTTGCGCCAGGCGTAGGAGCCGCCGAAGGAGAGGCCGGTATAGACGCCTTTGGTTAGCTTCGCCAGCTCCTCCGTGTCCACCACCTGGCCGCTGACCTCGACGCGCTTGGCCGCATCGTTGAAGGTGATGGCGGTGAGCAGGCCCGCGGCCCGTTTGGGGTCGTGCATGGCCCGGAGGTTGCCCCGGGATTTGCCGCCGCTGTGTTCGAAGGAGTCGTCGGACCAGGCTTTTATAAGAGGTTTGGAGGCCTCGTAGTCGAAGATCTCCCCGGCCTGGTCGGGGATCTCCTCCGCGGCGATCCCGGTGAACTCCCCGGTGGCTTCATTGACCTTGACGAATTGCGCGAACATTATTTTTTGCATATAACCTCCAGAGATGGTTTTCCGTTTTCCGTTTTCGGTAAAAGAAAAGGTCTCCCTCTTATTTAATGAACCACACAAACGAGGTCGGGGTCAGCGCCTGTTCGGTAAAAAGCTCCGGCAGTCAATCCGCCGGCCAATGCCGCCGCATTATCGGCATATTCCGGCAGGCCGACAACCTGTAATGAGCTGGTTGGAGTTGCCGTTCCGATGCCAAAACCGGCGGAAGTTAAAGTCATCTTGACGTTATTAGAAATGCAAAAATTAACATCGGTCGTGGCATTAAAATAGACTCCTGCACCGGCTTTCTGCGCCTGTATGAAATAATTGTTAAAGCTTGGAGTTACTCCACCAGCCCAGATATCAGCCCAATTTGTATTTGCATCCGTCCCAAAAATAAAATTGCCACTAAAAGTTACTTGGGTTTGTAATGCAGAAGGAGCAGCCGCAATATTAAGGGCGGCGAAAGTAGGGCTATCCGTTGTGGTCAGGCCGGCTATCTGAGCCTGGACCAGGCCGGTTAAATTCGCCCCGCTGCCAGAGAAGGCATTAGCAATAAAGGTTCCTGTAATGTTGCCGTTGCCGGTCTGCGCCGTGCCGGGAGAGGAGGATTGGAGGTTGACATAAGAACCTGGCAGATTGGTGAGTAAAGCCCCGCTCACCGCGGGAAGTTGGGCGCTGGCGTTAAGCTGCACCAGGTTATTGGCGGCTGTGCCCACCGTGTAGGAGGAGCCAAAACCCGTGCCGGTGCTGAGAGGGACACCGGCCGCAGGCAATGCTTGCCAGGACTTATCGCCGCGCCAGTATTGAAGAGAAGTACCCGGAGTGATGGCCGGTTCGGACCCCAACGGCGGGATAGGTGGGTTATATGGCCCCACCGCCAGGCAGACAATCAATCCAGCGATCAACAGACCCAGCAGCGATCTCCTACGCATGATCCACCTCCCTTAATGCAGGGGTTAGGGATTAGGGACAAGGGGTTAGGTTTTACTAATCCCTAATCCCTAATCCCTGCTTCTAATCCCTGGTCAAAGGCGGGATGCGCTGCGCTTTCCCGCCCTACGCTTTGCCCTAATCCCTGATCCCTGACCCCTAACCCCTGCCTCACCGGTACCACATGGCCGTCAAGACCCAGGTGGTGTCGGATATGACGCTGATCGTGGTCAGGGCTGGATAAAGGGCGACCCCGCCGGCGTAGATCGGTCCTACGTACATCATGGGCGGGTTGAAGTAGGTCCCCGAGCCGTCCGTGACGTCCGCCGACGGGATCAGGGCAGTGCCGCCGCTGAAATTGACCCACAGGTTCGGCGCAGCCGAGAAGTTGACCCAGTTGGCGCCGGCCGGAACCGTGATGGTCTTGGCCGTGCTCGCCGTCAGGGAATGGTTGGTGATGAACTGGCTAGCGGGCGGCACCAGGGTGGTGGCATGGCCCGTGCTATCGGGCATCATCTGGAAGGGGACCATCTGAGGGCTCGACGCCGCCATAGCCTTTGAAATGGGAACCTGACAGCACCCGATGAATATCATCAGTGCGATAATGACCACCCTTTTCATGGCTTTGCTCCTTTTAGAGACCCGTTTTCCGTTTACCGCTTCAAAACCCGTTTTCCGTTTTCCGTTTACCGTTTTCCGCATGTAGGGCGGGAAAGTGAAGCGCATCCCGCCAAGAAATGGTGCGCAGTGCGCACCCTACATTAAAGTCCGAAGGGTTTGGTTTTCCTTCCCTGCCAGTTGGCCCCCATTTCCACACACTCACTTTCCAGATGGATGGCGATGATTTCCGGGATCAAATGGCGCTTATCCCTAAGCCATTGCATGGCAAACAACATATCGCTCCTGGCCGCGGTGGTATGGTGCTCGGGATAATGGAAGACCCCCGATCCCTTGGGATTCCATAATTGAAAAAAGCCGATGGGCACATAGCCGTCCCGGTCCAGCCTGGCGATGCGGACGGCCAGCGGGAAGGGCCGGGGATGGACGAAGATCTCCCATTCGTGCTGGAGAGGCGGCGCGCTCAGGAACTTGATCCAATCGGCAAAGGTCTTGCACTCCATGCGGTCGATGCCGTAGAGGGAGGCCTGGTCCAGAGAGATTCTTTGCAGAAAGGTCCTGGTCCGGGGCGGCAGGTAGATATCGGCGTCCAGGTGAACCACCCAGCCGTCCTTCTCCAATTGCGACATGCCGTAATTGATGCCCTTGGCCTTGTTGAAGGCGTCGTCATTCCGGTGCCAGTCATAGGTGGGGTAACACTCGACATGGTAATAGGCGCACACGAGTTGCGTGAGCTTATCGTCGGGCCGGGTGACCACCACCATGCGGTTGAAGTGCTGCTTATTGGCCGGCAGCGTCCAGGCCAGGTAATCGCCATACGAGACGCAGGTGACCACCGCCTCGATCTTGAGGTTCACGGGCGCAGGCGGCGGCCCGGGCGGGTCAGGGTGGGGATATTCCTTTTGCATAGTCCCTCTGGTTTTTTTCTGTTTGCCGTTTACCGTATTTTGTCTCTGCTAAGGGGCCAATTAAGGCAAAAGTTAAAAGTAAAAAGTAAAAAAGAGTTTCTTTTGCCTTTTTACTTTTGCCTTTTGCCTTCTACCTTTTGCCCTTTGCCTTCCGCCGCCGCCTCATCCGGCGGCGCTTCCTCTTCCGGAAGCGTTTCCCCTTCCGGAGGCGCCACAGGCGAGACGCCTGTGCCACTACTCTCCTTGCCGATCTCGCTCACCAGCACCGCCCCCTGGGCGGTCATGATGAAATCCGGGGTCCCGTCGTCCTCCAGGCCCCGGGAGGCCCGGATCTCGCTCCGCAGCCTGATGCCATTGCGCGCGTCCAGGTCGTCGATCTGGGCCTGCACCTGGGGGTCCACGGCGCTGTCCTGCATCCAGGCGAACTCCACCTGGTCGAACCCGAAGCCCTGGAGGACGTAGTTGATGAAGTCCGTCATCCATTCCATCAGGGGCGCCAGCCCCTCGCTCAGGGCCGCCTCCTGGGCGGTCTCGGCGGTGGCCCGGTTGATCGTCTGCACGAAGGGCTGGGGCGACACCGAAAAGGCGTAGCACACCACCCGGGCGAACCATTCGTCGATGGGGGACTTCAGATCCCCCTCCTTCATCAGGTGCGGGGTCATGCCGTGGGGCACCCATTTGCCCCGGCGCCGCTGGGCGGTGTTGCCCGCGTGCAGGGCGTCCCAGTATTGCTGGAACTCGGCGATTTGGGCGGTGGACCAGTTCTCCGGCACCTCCATCAGGGCGTCGGGCAGGTTGCCGTCGGTGTAGTATTGCAGGAGGTGCATCTGGCGCCGCAGGATGACGTTGGTGATGATGATGATCTGCTCCACCGGCGAGAAGCCGTAGATGCGCCAGGACAGGAGGTTGCGGGGATAATAGAGCAGCTCCTCCCGGGTGTAGTCGGTGGCCGGCAGGCCCTTGATGATCTGCTGATAGGCCGGGGCCGGAGGGAGCGGGGTGCGGCCGCCCTCATCGATGATGGGGCGGATAGTGGCGCCATCCACCACCTCCAGGGCATAGAGGCCGCCCCCCCGGGTTAGCCTGGGATAGAGGGTGGCCGCGTCGATGACCAGCATATCCTCCAGGAGCATCCGCATCCAGGCGTTGAAGGAGTGCATCCCGTCGGGGCGCTTCAGGAGGGCGGTGGCCTCCCGGGCCTGGCGCTCGGCCTCGGGAGAGGCGGTTTTCCGTTTTCCGTTTTCCGTTTTCCGTAAATTGCTCGGGGCGACGGGGGACACGGTCCAATCCATCTTGCTGATCTGGTCCTTGCGGGTCTCGATCACCAGGCGCACCAGGTCGCAGTTTTGGGCCAGGTTCCTGAGATCCAGAAACGAGACGGGCAGGTCGCCCCGGGGGGTGACCAGCAGGTTGTAGCCCACCGGGTAGTCGAACTGGCGGCCGGCGGCGGAGGGGGGCGCAATGGGCGGCAGGGGGAGCCCCGGTCCGAAGAAATCCTGGCTCGGGTCCGGCTGCCCCGGCGAGGCGCCCGTGCCGGTGGGCGTGAAACGGCGCCCCGCGGCCCATTGGGCGGCGCTGATGATCTCGGGGGTCAGCGGTGTGGATTTGGGTTCAGCCATTTAAAAACCCGTTTTCCGTTTTCCGTTTTCCGTAGGGCGGGAAAGCGAAGCGCATCCCGCCATTAGCTTTCTTGGTGCGCAGTGCGCACCCTACAGTGGCGGGATGCGCTTCGCTTTCCCGCCCTACACTACTATCCGTGCAGCCTGCGCTCCTCGGCCACCATCGTGTCAAACTCCCCTTTGTAATAATCGAAGATCCCCATGCCGGCGCCGCCCTCCAGGAGTCCCACGGCGCCTTCCAGGGCGTCGGGGCCGTCGTCGTGGACGGGTTTTGGCCGGAAAATAGAGGAGCTGCTCCAGGAGCAGGTCCTGATTCCCCTGGCCCTTACAAAAACGGATCTGGCCCCGCTCCACCAGGGCGCTCAAACGGGAGATCCGGGTCTCCTTGGCGGTCTTGGCGATGACGCCCCGGACCGGCAGGATGACCCCCCGCTCTTTACTCAGCCGGTCGAACTCCCGCAGCAGCAGGCGCTGAAAGAGGTTGTCCTCCACCCCGAAGAGCCAGTAGTTCCATTGCTCGTGGCGGATGAAGGCGGCGCGCAACGCCTCGTCCAGGGTACCCCGGCGGATGTAGGCATCCAGGACGTAGAAGATCATCTCCCGGCGCTCCAGCCCCACGGTGAGGACGGCCTTATAATCCGCGGTCTCGCCGGTGCCGATGGAGGGGTCGAAGAACCCCGCCACGATCAGGTCCTTGCCGGTGAGGTCCGCGGGATGGTAAAACCGGAACCAGGCCTCCTGGAAGAACCCTTCCTCGTCCACGGGGTCGTTCTGCTTCTCCCGGTTGAAGGCGAGCGACCCCATGAGGCGCTTCTGCTCCAGGAGCTTGGGCACGGGGTGGCGCGCCGGCCAGAGGGAGGTTATGGCGGGACTGGCGGGATGCGCTTCGCTTTCCCGCCCTACATTTTCATTGAGGGCCCGGTAGAGGCGCCGGGTCCAGTGGCGCCAGGGCTCCTCCTCGGAGTTGATCGCGGTATAGAGGGCGCTCTTGCGGGCGAGTATGGTGCCGATCCAGAAGAGCGAGCCCGAGGCCTCGATGGCGGGATAGACCGCGCCGGTGATCCAGGAGAGCAGCTTCTTGACCAGCTCCGGCGAGCGGGCCTGCTGGTCGTTCTCCAGGTCGTCCAGGATGATCAGGTCCGGGCGGTGCTGTTTGTGCTTCAGGCCGCGCAGGCGCTGGCCCCGGCCCCGGGCCTTGAGCCTGACGTCGGTGAGGGTCACGAAATCGTCCACCGCCCAGTGGTCCCGGACCAGCTCGCCGAAATCGCACTTGAGGCGCTCGTTGTGGAGCAGCTCCAGGTAGAGATAGCCGGTGAGGTCGCTGGCCAGGTCCTCGGTGTCGGAGCCGATGATGATGAAGTGGCGCAGGCCGTGGCAGATCTGGTGGAGCACGTAGCCGAAGGAGGTGATGGTGGTCTTGGCGAACTCCCGGGGCGCGGCCACGACCACGGGAGTCAAGACCAGGGGATAGGGGATAGGGGCTAGGGGCAAGCGTTTAGTCTTTCCTGATCCCTGATCCCTGACCCCTAAGACGGTTTTCGGTGTAGGGCGGGAAAGCGAAGCGCATCCCGCCTTTAGCAGCTCGGGCCGCTTCTCCAGCAATTGCACCAATTCATGATGAAAGGGGGCGAATTCCTGGGAAAAATAATGGGGGAGATAGGTGGTGAAGAAGGCGAAGGGGTCGGCCAGGGTTTGGCGCCGCCGGGCCTTTTTGGCGGGTTCGCTCACGTCCGCGAAGGCATTGACCTCCCGGAACAGCCGGCCCAGGATCTCATCGGCCCGGCGCTGGAACTCCGCCTTGGTGAATTTTTGTTTTAATGTCAGCATATTTAAGTTCATGTAGGGCGGGAAAGCGAAGCGCATCCCGCCTTATGCCGTCACCGCCTGTAAATCCGCATTCAGCGCCGCCAGGTCGAAACCGAGGGGCGTCTCTTCCTTGCCGTCCAGGAAGTCCTGGGAAATGATGGCGTAGGCTTCGTCGAAGTAGGCGGCGATGAATTCATTCGTGGCGTAATATTCCTCTCCCCAACTGATGAAGATGCCTCCCAGGGGGTCAAAAACACCTCTGGGAACGCAGTGGCCGCCCCAGGAGCCCGGCGCGGCGTTGCCGGTCAGACTCGGGTCGGTCACCTCCCATTTTTCCTGATTCTGGGCGCTCAAGGGGAGGGCCACGCCACAATAGACGCCGCCGAAGAGATAGCAGGCCAGGGCCATGTGCAGCTTGTTGGCGGGATCAACCTGCACGTAGGCGCCGATCAGGTGGCCGTCGATCCCGGTCTGACGCCAGAATTTGAGGAAGTCGGCGATGTTCAGGCCGTTGTCGTTGGCCCCGGTGGCGGGATCGTAGCCGCTCAATTGAGAGTAAACCGCCAGGATGTCCTGATCCGGGAGGATGACTTCCTTCCCCTGGTTGGCGGTCCACATCTGGATGAGGTGCCCGGCCCCGGCGACCACGCAATCTCCCACGGTGAGGTTGCCCATCGGCCCGAATTTGCTCACCCTGGGCAGCCAGTCATAGATGCTGGGGCACGGCGGCGGCGTGACCAGGTATTTGGCCAGTTGCAAATTGCGCCGGTCGTGTTTATAAGGCAGCTTCCCTAATTTGACGAGGCGATGATCGATGTGCATATTTCCATTCCTTAAAGGCGGGATGCGCTTCGCTTTCCCCTGAAGGCGGGATGCGCTTCGCTTTCCCGCCCTACGCTTCTTTACGGAATCAACGGCTTATGCTGATTCCACCGCTCCGCATTAAGATTTGCCTTAGCCTTCATCAGGGCGGCCGAGGCGTTTTGCACGCTCTGCACCTCCGCGTCGGTGGGGCAGACCTCGTTGTTGAGGATATTTTCCCCGGTGTCGATCACCGCGTTGGCTGCGGTGATGATGGCCTGGGCCACGGGGGGGATGACCGCACCATATTCGGCCTCCACCGCGGCGATGGCTGATTGGGCCGCGGTGATGTCGTTCTCGATGGTCACCCGGTTGCTGCACAGAAAATTTTCCACCGCGGCGCAACCCGTAAGCAGCAGGGACACGGCCAAAGATACGGTCAATAGCGCTTTCAATGATGCTTTCATTTCTATTTCCTCCGGCTAGGATTAATGGTTTTCGGTTTTCGGTCTCTGTAGGGGCGGGTTTAAAACCCGCTCCTACGCCCAAGCAAAACCTTTGCCTTTGCTTTTAACCGAAAACCGAAAACAGGCATTTATGTCCGGATTGATGGGCGACTCCGCCGCCGGCACCAGCGGTCGCGCCGCGGCCAAAACCAGCACCCTCCAGGCCTCCTACCGCGTCACCACCGCGGTGGAGGGCCTGGCGATCCCCATCCTCTATGGGCGCAACCGCCTCCAACCCAACATCTTCTTCACCTGGGGCTGGCAGCCCATCGCCCAGCCCGCCCCTTCCCAGAGCATGGGCAAAGGCGGGGGCAGCAGCCCCTCCGGAGGCTCCCAATACGTTTACACCATCTGGGCCCTGTTGGGCCTCTGCGAAGGGCCGCTCACGGCCATCGGGCGCAACTGGAACGACAAGACCCGACAATACCTGTTCAGCGCCGCGGGCCTGGCCGCAGGCGCCCGGCCCCAGGCCCCGGTCCCCGAGCTGCTGAGCGGGGCCCCGGCCCAGGCCCTGGGTTATTACGGCACCGCCTTCTATCACGGCAATATCTATCTGGGGAGCGGCAACTCCTTTCCCAACGTCAGCTTCGAGTGTTACGGGCCGCTCCCCTATACTGTCTCCACAACTGTATCCGGCGAATCCAACACGCTGCCCGCGCCCCAGTCCTACACGACCTCGGTAAACCTGCCGCCGGGCACGCCGGCCAGCGGGGATAGCGGGCCGGTCAATCAGGTCCTCAATTACCAGATGAACCTGCCCTCCGGCGCCCTGCTCCTTAGCCCCCTCGTCCTTACCCTGAACGGCGTGGCGCTCGTCCGGGTTCCCTGGCAGTATTATGACTCGCCCCCTGCCGGGCATTATTGGGTGGACCCCGTAGGCTCCGGCGATTACACCTTCTGCCCGACCGACGAAGGCCAGCTCGTTTTCTCCTACACCTACGCCCCCTCGGCCACCTACCAGGTTGTGGCCGACTGTCTCGGGACCTGCACTGAGGAATATACCCTCCCCGACGACAACCCGATCATCGTGGTCAACAATGACCTGTGGACCGGAGACGCCGGTGTCACCCTGAACGGCGTCCCCCTCACCTCGATTCCGTATTCGCAGCCGAACCCCATATACCCCCCGGTTGTGGGCCCGGGGCAATCTACTACGTTCGCCGGCAGTTACTGGTTCTCACCCCTTGACGTGGGCGACCTGTTCATCACCTATTACTATGCCATGCCCCCCGGCACCACGATTTCCCCCAGCGGCAACGTCTGGGTGTCCGATGCCGGCGCCACCTATGACGACGGGACTCCCCTCACAGTGGTCCCCGGCGTCCCCGCCGCGGCCGGTCAATACGCAGTCAGCGCTGGCCTTTACACCTTCTCGGCCCTGGACTCCGGCCGCACCATTTTGCTTAATTACGCTTATAACACCTTGCTCGACTCCAACCCGGCCGATTTCCTCCCCGACCTGCTCTGCTCGCCCGATTACGGCGCCGGCTTCGATCCCGCCAAAATCGGCGATCTCAGCCAGTTTTCCGACTACTGCCTGGCCAACGATTTCCTCTTATCTCCCGTTCTCGACGAGCAGCAGGAGGCCCGGGAGCAGGTCGCCGATATTCTCAAACTCCTCAACACCCAGGTCGTCTGGTGCGAAGACCAGCTCAAGTTCATCCCCATGGGGGACCAGGTCGTCACCAGCGCCGAGACCGGCGTCACCTTCACCCCCGACCTCACTCCGGTCCTCGACCTCACCGAAGACGACCTCTTGAGCGACGACAACAACGACCCGATCCAGATCACCCGCACCCCCCAGGCCGACGCCTACAACCAGGTGCAATTGGAATACCTGGATCGCTACGCCGACTACAATACCACCATCTACACCGCCAACAACCAGGCGGCCCAGGACGTCTACGGCCTGCGGCCGGCCGACGTCATCATGGCCCACGCCATCACCGATCCCACGGTGGCGGCCCTCGTGGCCGCCAATATCCTGCAATATTGCCTCTATGCCCGGAACACTTACCAGTTCAAGCTGGGCGTCATCGCCAATATTTTAGAGCCCGGCGACTGGATCACCGTCACCAGCCCCCGCCTCGGGCTGGATCAAATGCCCCTGCGGGTCACCGAGATCTCCGAGGATGACCAACTGACCTCCACGGTCACGGCGCTGGAATGGCCCATCGGCGCCGCCCAGGCCCCCACCTTCCCCACCCAGAAGCGCTCGCCTCTGGTCCCGAATTACAACGCTGCCCCGGGGGACTGCAACCCGCCGGTCATCTTCGAGCCGCCCCTGGGCCTGAGCGACATTCTTTCGGTCTGGATGGCGGTGAGCGGCGGCCTCAACTGGGGCGGCTGCCAGGTCTGGGTGTCGCTCGACCACGCCACTTACCAGCAGGCCGGGGTCGTCGCGGCGCCGGCCCGCACCGGCTTCCTTATCAACCCATTGGCCGCCTCCCCGGATCCCGACACGACCAACATCCTGGCGGTGGATCTCAGCGAGTCCCGAGGGGTGCTGCTCTCCGCCTCCCAGGTGGAGGTGGACGCCCTGGTGACCCTGTGCTACCTGTCCGGCGGCGCCGGCCGGACCGAAGAACTCATCGCCTACCGGGACGCCCAGCTCGTCAGCGCTTCGATTTACCACCTGAGCTACCTGCGCCGGGGCTGCTATGGCTACGGCGGCACCGCAGGGACGGCCCACGCCGCCGGCGAGCGCTTCGCCCGCCTGGACGGCGCCATCTTTAAACTCCCTTTCTCGGCCAACCAGATCAGCCAGACCATCTATATTAAATTTCTTTCTTACAACTTGGTGGGTGGGGCTCTCCAGAGCCTAGCTGACGTGGATGCTTACCAATATCAGATCACTGGGAGCGCCCTCACCTCGCCGCTTCCGGATATCACCGGCCTGATGTCGGTGTACCAGAACAACCAGCTTTATCTCCAATGGAACGCCATCTCTCCCTCCCAGGACCCACGTTACTCCCAGATCAATTACGAGATCCGGATGGGCGCCAGTTGGGCCGCCGCCCAGATCCTGGGCTGGGTGAGCGATCCGGAATTCCTAGTGGCGCAGCCTGGGACCTATTGGGTGGCGGCCCATTATACCTACGGCTGCGCCACCCTGGCCTATTCGGCCGACCCCGCCGAGATCCAGGTGGGAAGCGTCACCCTCACGGTAAATAGCCTGGTGAGCCGGGACGAATTTGCCGAAGGCTGGCCCGGCACGCTCACCGGCCTCCAGGTGAGCGGCGGTGATCTGGCGCTGGGGGTGGGGCAGAGCGCGGGTTATTACACCATCCCGGCCGGCGAGATCCCGGATCTGGGCGCGGCCCAGGCTGCGGCGCTCGGTGGTTCCCTCGCCTTCAACAACGTGGTTCCCGGACCCTCTTTCGACGCCGCCCCCGACGTGGACGCCATCCCGGACGTGGATCAATACGATGCAGGGGCTGGAGGCCATTCGACCAGGTGCCGGACGTGGACGCGGTCCCCGACTTCGACCAGGCCGGGGGCACGCTGGCCCAGACCGCCCAGATCCAGGTGCAGTTCTCCCAGGACGGCAGTACCTGGGGGGACTGGCAGAATTTTATTCCGGGGACCTACGTATTTTGGAAGGTGAATTTCCGGCTGGCCTTGACCCAGGTGGTGCAAGGGAACGTGACTCTTAATCCCATGGTTACGGACTTCGCCTGGTCAGTGGCCATGCCGGACCGGATCATTCAGGTGGGCTCCATATCGTGCCCCGCCACGGGGCTGGCCATCACCTTCACCCCGGCCTTTCAGATCACGCCGGCCATCGCGGTGACGATACTGAACGCCCAGCCTGGGGACGTGGTGACCTTCCCCACGGCCATCGGGCCGGCCGGGGGCGCCATTGAAATCACGAATGGTGGTGCTGGCGTGGTTCGGAATATCAGCTACATCGCCAAGGGCTATTAAAAGCAGTTCAAAGTTCAAGGTTCAAGGTTGAAAACCAGGTGGCTTTGACTTTAACTTTGAACTTTTAACTTTGAACCTTGAACTAAATGACCGGTAGCCGCAGGCTTTAGCCTGCGTTCAATGCCTCAATGAAGGAGAACCGACCATGAAAAAAATAACCGCCTTCTTGCTTTTTACTTTTTACTTTGTACTTTGTACGGGCGGGTTTGAAACCCGCCCCTACCTTGCCTTTGCCTCCCAAAACCCCCTGGTGGTCCCCGACGGCACCGGGGCCCAGGTGCGCGCCGGTTTCAATAACGCCCTGGACACCCTGAACACCGTCAACTCCGGCCCTTCAGCGCCCGCCACTACTGAGGCCTACATGCTCTGGGCCGACACCACCAACAACCTCCTGAAACAAATGAACTCCACCAACACCACCTGGATCGTCCTGGGCACGCTCGGCGCCTCCAACCTGGGCCTGGAGCCGGCCATCTCCCTTGGGACCACCTCCCAATACTGGCGGGGCGACAAGACCTGGCAAACGCTGCCCGCAGGCCTATCCTATCCCGGGGCCGGCGTCCCCAACAGCACCGGGTCCGCTTGGGGCACTTCTTACACAGTAGGGACTTCCGCCAATAATCTTGTTCAGCTCAATAGCAGTGGCCAACTTCCCGCGGTGAGTGGGGCTTTACTGACCAATCTGCCCAGTGGAGGCGGGATGACCTATCCCGGGGCCGGGGTTCCCAACAGCACCGGGTCCTCCTGGGGCACTTCTTACGCGGTAGGGACAGCAGCGAATGACCTGGTTCAGCTTAACAGCAGCGGCCAGCTGCCCGCGGTGGACGGCAGCCAGTTGACGAACCTGCCGGCCACCTCTATTCCTGCTGGAGTCATCGTGCCCTATGCAGGCTCAACCGCTCCCAGCGGCTGGCTATTATGCTATGGACAACAAGTCAGCACGAGCGCCTATGCCAATCTTTATACCGCTATCGGCACAACTTACGGGTCCGGGAGCGGTACTTTCGGTATTCCTGATTTGAGAGGCCGGGCGGCCTTCGGTGCAGACGCAATGGGAGGCACGGCGGCCGGGCGCCTGGGCTTGGGTAATACGGGGGGCATAACCGGAAGCGCCACGCTGGGAGCTAGCGGCGGGCAGCAATCGCATACCTTGACGACCGGGGAAGTCCCGTCCGGACTGGGAACCTTCGTGACGGGCATAAATAGTAGTGGTCCTACCATTCTCTCCTCGGGGGGCGACGTAGGGCCTATTACTGGCAGTGCCGGCGGAGGCGGCGGGGCGCACAACGTCACCCCCCCCGCCCTGGTGCTCAACTACATCATCAAATATTGAATAGTAGGGGCGGGTTTAAAACCCGCCCCTACCAGCCCCTACTTTCACCGAAAACCGGAGCTTTTATGACTGGCGCTGATATTCTACAGAAGGCCCGGACTCGCCTGGGAGACTCTTACCTATTCGGCGCCCTTACTCCGGTAGGCGCCCCGGACCCCAGGGTCTTCGATTGCTCCAAACTCGCTTCCTGGGCCGTCTATCAGGCGGCGCAGATAATTTACGGCGCCGACCACGACGCCGGGAATCCCCTGGAGGTTTACGGAGGCACCATCTATTGGAATCGGGACGCCCGCAGCGCCGGAAGCATCGTCTCCCTGGAAGAAGCTGCCGCCTCGCCCGGGGCCGCGGTCCTGAGGCTGGCCACCGCCTCCCGGTGCGGCCATATCGTCATCTCAGACGGCCTGGGGGGGACCGTGGAGGCGCATTCCACCGCGGCCGGGGTAATCGCTTCCACCCTGCACGGCCGGCGCTGGGATTTGGGTATTCTGGTGCCCGGCATCGAATACCAGAGGCAGCAGGAGCCGATCCCGGTTACGCCTCCAACCGGACCCATTTACCGCCTCGCCGATCCCTTCATGCGCGGCCCGATGGTGCAGCGCATCCAGGAGGCCCTTAAGTGGCACGGGCCTCTGGCCTGTGGGTCTTTGGAGGCGGATGGGGTTTATGGACCCCAAACGGAGCTTGCCGTGGCGGCGTTTCAACGTTCCCAGGGCTCACTGGTAGCCGACGGCGAGGCTGGCCCGGCCACGCTTAAGGCCCTCGGCATTAAATGAAGGCAAAAGGTAAAAGGGTTCGTAGGGGCGGGTGTAAGGGCGGGTTTAAAACCAGCCCCTACAGAGACGGAAAACCGAAAACCGAAAACCGGAGGCCTTAAGCCATGAAGAAGACCATCCTGCTTCTACTCGCTGCCGGCTGCTTCCTGCTGGCCTTAGCCGCCCAAGCCGGCCAATGGACCGCCAATGGCTATCTCTATAAGCCCAGCCTGGGGGCCTCGGGGCAGACGGAATATAATTTGTTCAACCAGGGCCTCGACCAGACCGACGCCCGGCTGGCCGCCTTGGGGCCCCAGGCCCAAATCTCGCCCACCGCGCCCCTGACCTATAACGCCACCACCGGAGTGGTAGCCCTCCCCCAGGCCAGCGCCACCGTCAACGGCTACCTGGCCTCCGGCGACTGGAGCGCCTTCAACGCCAAGGAGCCGGCCATCTCCCTTGGCACCAGCCTTCAGTACTGGCGGGGCGACAAGACCTGGCAGACCCTCAACCCCGCGGCGGTGGGGGCGCTAAGCCCGACTGGTAATGGCAGCGGTCTCACTAACCTTCAATGGAGCCAAATTGGGAATACTCCCACAGCTCTGGCGGGTTATGGGATAACCAATGGAGCTTTGAACACTACCACGGTGAACGGTCATCCTCTGAGCAGTAATGTAACCGTATCGGCATCTGATGTGGGCCTGGGGAACGTCCTGAACGTGGCCCAGGAGCCGGCCATCTCCCTTGGCAGCAGCCTTCAATACTGGCGGGGCGACAAGACCTGGCAGACCCTCAATCCCGCGGCGGTGGGCGCGGCCCCGGCAACCTCCGGCACGGCCATTTTGAAAGGAAACAATAGCGGAGGATTCGCCAACGCAGCCGCTGGCACTGACTATCAATCTCCTCTGACCTTCTCCCAGAGCATTGCCAATTCCAGCGGAACCGTGACTTTGTCTGGGGATTCGTCTTCACCCGGTAACTCCATGTTGTATGGGACCAATGGGTCTGGGATTAAGGGCTGGTACTCCCAACCCAGCGGGGGGAGCGGGATGACCTATCCCGGCGCCGGAGTTCCCAACAGCACCGGCTCCGCCTGGGGCACTTCTTACACAGTAGGAACGGCGGCTAACGACCTGGTTCAGCTTAACAGCAGCGCACAGCTTCCCGCGGTGAGCGCGGCGAACCTGACCAATTTCCCCACCTTTAATCAATCAACAACCGGCACAGCAGCCGGACTATCCGGCTCCCAGACCGCAAACTATTTCTACGCGGCACCTAATGGTTCCGCAGGGACAGCTTCCTTTAGAGCTATGGTGGCCGCTGACGTCCCCACCTTGAACCAGAACACTACCGGAAGTGCGGCCACCTGGACGACTGCCCGAACCCTGGCTGGGAACAGCGTTAATGGCTCGTCTAATGTGGCCTTTGCCAATAAATTCCTTGTGCAGGGTACTTCGGACTCCGGTCTGTCCGCAGCGCAGTTTCTTGGAAGTCTTGGAACCGGGCTACTTAAAAATACCACCAGCACGGGTGTATTGAGCATTGCAGTATCCGGGACCGATTTTCAATCACCCTTAACTTTCTCCCAGAGCGTGGTCAATTCAAGTGGGGCTATAGCCTTGTCAGGGGACTCCAGCTCCCCAGGTGATTCATATTACTATGGTACCAACTCCTCAGGGACTAAAGGTTTCTTTTCACTGCCCAGTGGAGGCGGTATGACCTATCCCGGTGCTGGAGTTCCCAACAGCACGGGGTCTGCTTGGGGCTCTTCTTACACAGTAGGAACGGCGGCTAACGACCTGGTTCAGCTTAACAGCAGCGGCCAGCTACCTGCGGTGAGCGCGGTCAACCTGACCAATTTCCCCACCTTTAATCAATCAACAACCGGCACAGCAGCCGGACTATCCGGCTCCCAGACCGCAAACTATTTCTATGCAGCGCCCAACGGCACCTCAGGAGCAGCAGTTTGGAGGGCCATTGTCGCTGCGGATATCCCTGCCCTGAACTATCAATCACCCTTAACTTTTACTGGCGGCAGTGTTGTTAATAGCAGTGGGTCCATAGCTTTATCAGGGGATTCTTCCTCTCCCGGCAACTCCATGTTGTACGGGACCAATGGGTCTGGGATTAAGGGCTGGTACTCCCAACCCAGCGGGGGGAGCGGGATGACCTATCCCGGCGCCGGGGTCCCTCTTTGCACCGGCTCGGCCTGGGGAACCTCCTACGCGGTGGGAACTTCCGCTAATGATCTGGTTCAGCTTAATAGCAGCGGCCAGCTTCCCGCAGTAAGTGGGGCAAATTTAACCAACCTGACCGCGGCAATGGTGGGCGCGGCCCCAGCCACTACCGGCACATCCATCCTCAAAGGCAATGGGTCCGGCGGCACTACTGCGGCAGTTTCTAATACCGATTATGCTGCGGTCCGGGATAACGGCGATCCAACTTATCTATGGAATGGCAACTATCTCCTTTCCCGCATCTCTGATGTCTGGGCGTCCATTACCGGGGGCAACTTAATTGTTTGGGGAAGTAATATTTATGGCACCAATTTAGCCACCGTCATCAGCACCATCGGTAGTTCAACCCCGGCCAACCTCATCGTTCCTCCGGGGACCTTTGCCATTTCCGCTAATGCTACCGTTACTCCAAATATTCGTCTCCTTCCTCATAATGGCGCCATTATCAGCATCCCCACCGGCGTCACCCTGACCCTCAACGGCCCGTTTGAGGCTGGTAATTATCAAGTCTTTGCCCTCACTGGGACCGGCATAGTCGTCCCTGGCCCCGCCATGAGGGGAAAGCTCAACGCCTGCTGGTGGGGAGCCGATCCGACCGGGGCGACCGATTCCAGCGCCGCCATTAACCAGATGACTGCCAGTGTACGGCATGGAGCGGCAGGGACGTTATCTGATTATGTCTATGCTGGTTTTTATCTTCCAGGTGGGGGCAGTTATCTAATTAACACAGCTTTGAATTTTGCCGGATTAGGCAGTTTCAGTTTTTACACTGACCCAGCTTTCTCAGCAACACTCAATCTACAAACCAATAACACGCCGGGTATAGACTTTACCGGCGTCATTCAGGCTACTATACGCAACTTCTATATTCATGGAGTGGATAGCACTGCTGCTTCCAGTTGCGCCATTCTCCAAAAGCGGATGGTCAATTTCGGTAATAGCGGCAATGTCTGGCTCTATGACGTGAACATAGACGGCTACTTCAAAGTCTGTAACATAATGAATATCGGCCAGGAGGTAAGCGGCTACCAGAATGTAGTTTGCAGAATCTCCGCCGATTCCGGTAAAAGTATTGCTCCGATCTGTAACCTGTATATGGGGGGGATGGACAAGACCTCACCGGGGATTCCCAGTCCGTATGTAACAGCAGAGTCGACAAACCAGGGCTGCGACGACGTAGATATAAACGGCTGCCAGTTCTCGTCTGGTGACGCCACCACTTTGCATAACATTATATTTGTGGTGAATGTGGCCAATATCAAAGTAAGCAATTCTTACCTATATAATTACGGCTTGTCCGCAATTAAATTTTATCAGTATACGGGGGCATCTGCTGCGGGTTTCCAGGAGTTTGGCGTTACCTTTGACAATACCCACATAGAGGGAACCCAGTCGACTGCGACTTTCTGGGCCTATTCCGATGATAACGGCCGGATTGGTGCCGCACCCATTATCAAGGATTCCGGCGGGCAGACGGCCCCAATAGGTCTCTATTTCCAAAACATCAGTGCAGTAACCCAGTATCTTAACATAGACGGTCTGCCTTGCTCAGGTCTCGCATTTAAGGCGGACGGTGATATAGATTGTGCCCACATGCAGCGGTTGGGATTTCCAGGGCAAAATAATCTCGCAGTGAACATCGCCGGGGCTCTACAACATTCAACCCTTATACTGGACACTTTACAAGGTTACAGTATCGGCGTAGTCAATGATTGCCTGATTTACAGCATCCCCAACGGAGTAGGTTCGGGAACCCTCATGGTGCCGGGGACGCTGACCTGGAATAATGAAGGATATGGATTAAATAGTGTCACGTGGGGCAGAAGTGTTCCTACTGCTGGCAATTATAACCAGGCAGATATAGTGCTGAACAATAGCGGCTCAGGGCCAACCGGCTGGTTGTGCAGAAGTGAGGGAACCTTTGGGACGCTCTCAGGGATGACAGGCGCAATTACCATAGGCACGAACTCCTTAGTGGTTAACAGCCTGACAGGAATAACCGTCGGCAACTATATCCATGTAGCGGGTGCGGGATATTTCACGGTGCAGGGGATTAATTCCTCGACCCTGACTGTTTACCTGGACGGCAATGCTTCTGCAACAGTATCAGGAGCGGCAGTAACATATAATGGGCCACCGGTCTTTATCCCCTTCGGGCCTACTGGCGGAGCAACCACCGCCAGGCCGACATTAGGAGCGTCTGATGTTGGCTATTGTTATTATGACACCACGACAAGTCATTTGGTTGTTTGGAGTGGCTCGGCTTGGGTAGCACCTTAATCACGGCTACCGGGGTCAGTATTTATAATTGCGGGCTGACGGCTTATTAAAGGAATGCGTTACTAAATGTCCGGATTGATGGGCGACTCCGCCGCAGGCACCAACGGGCGCACCGCGGCCAAAACCAGCACCCTCCAGGCCTCCTACCGCGTCACCACCGCGGTGGAGGGCCTGGCCATCCCGCTTTTCTGGGGCCGCGCCCGCCTCCGGCCCAACATCTTCTTCTGCTGGGGCTGGCAGGCCATCACCCAGCCCGCCCCCTCCCAGAGCATGGGCAAAGGCGGCGGCAGCCCCGCGGGGGCCGCCCGGTATGTCTATACCATCTACGCCCTTCGGCCTCTTCCTTCTCCAGTGAGAATGAATTAGAATTTGCAGGCGGAGAGTGGCGACGAGCTCTCTAAATTCTGAGGAGACCGAAATGCCGGAAATTAAAGTGAAAGGAATGAGTTGCGGGCATTGCGCCGCGGCGGTGACCAGGGCCCTTAAAAGCCTGCCGGGAATCTCGGAGGTGCAAGTGAACCTGGCCGACGGCCGGGTGACTTACCAGAGCGCCGGGCCGGTGCCCCCAGAAGAATTGGCCCGGGTGATCAAGGCCGCGGGCTATGAGGTGGTCTCGGGATAGCCGCTCACAGTGGCAGGAGGGTGGGCTTTCGAACCGTCTCGTCCCCGCCTTCCGGTCATTGGCTTCTCAGCCCTTCGGGGCCGGGGGAAGACTGCGCCACAGTGCCGGCGGCCCCGGCAAAGGTCCGGGCTACCAGGGATCCTGCGGGCGGCGGCCGGCTACCCGGCTAGCCGTCTAGCGCAATCCTCGCCCCGCTCCAGTTTCACCGGTCACCGGCGCCGACCTGGGGAATGAAGAAGCGGCCCCAGGCCGCGGCGCCACCGGAGCCGCCCCGGGCGCGGCCGGCGCCGGAGCTCGCAACTGTGGATGGGCGAACCCGGACGGGGCCATAATTCCTTGAGCTTGCTGCCGGATCTGTCGTCGCATCATGGGGGTCAGGGCATGCACCGATTGCGGGGGCAGGGCCATGCCCTTGGGCAGGGTCAAGGCCTTGCTCCCAACCGCACCTATTCTCGACGCCCGCTGTCGTCCCGGCGCGGTCAAGATTTGGGGAACCTCCTTGGCGACCCGGGGGATCTCCTGGGTGGCTTTGGGGAGATTCGCCGGCGGCACCACCCCAGGGCGAACCAACTGTCCCTGGACTGCGGCCGGATCTGTCACCCGGGTAACTTGAAATCCCGTGCCCCCAAGCACCGCCGCGGGGATGGCAGCGCGGATAAAGGGCTGCTTGGACGTCACCGCGACGGGTGGGAGTACGTTTCGCACCCTGGTGAGGTTGACGTTTTCGGCAAAGTTGCGGAGGGTGGAGATATTAATATTGGTCACCCGAGCCACGAAGGGGAAGGGCGGTCCGAAGGCGAAGAAGGCCCGGGGGGCAAAGCCCGGAGAGACATAATTGCTCTCGAATACGGTCCCGGGAAACAGCACCGGCACGAAATTGTAGGGCGCCAGAGCGGCGGAGTTGGCAAAGGAAAAGCTCGGGAAGAAGGGCGAGCCGAATCCCCGCAGAAAAAAGGGGGCCCGGGCGAAGACCCAGAAAGGCGGGCACAGGAGATCCACCAACGGCATGCCGAAGTAATATCCTCCGCTGGGATAATATGCCGGCTCCGGGACAAAATCGGGCGGCGGGACGGGGGCCCAGCCTAGGTAATCATCACTGGCGCGCCAGGCCGTGGTGGAGGGATACCAGGTGCTGCCCGGGACCCAGACCCAGCCGTATTCAGTGGTGGGCATCCAGTTGCCGAAGTGGTAAGTGGCCCAGCCCCAGGGTTCGGAGGTTTCAAAGATCCAACCCTGTGCGGTGGGCAACCAGCGGCCGTCCACATAGGGCCGCCAGTTGGCGGTCGCCCCATTGGTGGGATACCATACCCGCCCGTAGTGGCCGTAGTTCACCCAGGCGCCATAAGGGGCCAGGGCATCGTAAAACAGGGCCAGATCCTCGGCGGCGGCCCGAGCGGGGCCGCCCGGGATGGCGGTCCAGGCCAGCAGAAGCAGCAGGGCCAGGCCCATCACCTTGCCAGGATTTTTGTCAGCCAGCCTCATCTGCCCACCTCCCTTGGGGTTTCGGCTCCGAAATTCTTTCTCCGGGTGCGGTTCCCAATGGCCTGGGCCAGGTTACGCAAAAAAAGTAATCATGCCCTGGTGGAAATCAAGGAAAGCAGAAGCATCGTCGTTCTATACAGGCCGCGCCTTCCTGCCCGAATCTCCCCTTTGGGGGGTGTTTGGACCGGGGAGATGGGCAGTTACGAAAAGCCCCCGGCTCCCCCTGCCAAATTATCCATACTTCCTCCTCAGCGGAAATGGCAGGCGACCCAGTATTCCGGGGCGGTTTTCCGGTAGGCCGGGACCTGGTCCCGGCAGCGGGGGAACTCGGCCTCGGGACAGCGGGGGTGAAAGGGGCAGCCTGAGGGGACCTGCACCGGGCTGGGCGGCTCCCCCCTGAGGGCCGGGGGCCGGAAAGGCTGCCGGGGATCGGGCTGGGGCACCGCGGCCAGCAGGGCCTCGGTATAGGGATGGAGGCGCTCCCGGGCCAAGACCTCCCGGGGGGCCATCTCCACCAGGCGCCCCAGGTACATCACCGCCACCCTGGTGCAGATCTGGGAGATGATGCTCAGGTCATGGGAGATGAAGAGGTAGGTGAGGCCATGGTGTTCATGCAACCGGACCAGCAAGTTGAGAATCTGGGCCTGAATGGAGACGTCCAGGGACGAGACCGGCTCGTCGGCCACCATCAGCCGGGGGCGCAAGGCCAGGGCCCTGGCGATCCCCAGACGCTGGCGCTGGCCGCCGCTGAATTCGTGGGGGTAGCGGCCCAGGTGTTCCGGGGCCAGGCCCACCTCAGCCAACAAACCTGCCACCCAGGTTCGGCGTTCCCTCCGGGTCCCCAGATTATGGATGAGGAAGGGCTCCTCCAGGATTTGCCGCACGGTCATGCGGGGGTTAAGGGAGGAGTAAGGGTCCTGGAAGATGATCTGGAACTGGCGGCGCATGGCCTTGAGGCCCCGGCGGGGCAGACTGCTGAGGTCTTCGCCCCCGAACCAGACCCGGCCGGAGGTGGGAGTCAGCAGCCCCAGAACCAGGCGGGCCAGGGTGGATTTGCCGCAGCCGGATTCGCCCACCAGCCCCAGGGTCTCCCCGGGGAACAGGGCGAAGCTTACCCCGTCCACCGCCTTCAGCAACGGCCCCCGGCCCCAGAAGCCCTGCAAGCGGAAGTGGCAGCATAAATCCTGGGCTTTCAGCAGTTCAGCCATAATTCCAACACCGCACCCAATGTCCCGGGACCGCCTCCACCCAGGGAGGCGGCGCCAGGCACTGTCCCCGGGCTTCGGGGCAGCGGTCCTGGTAGAGGCAGCCCGGGGGCGGCTGCGGCGGCAGGTGTCCCTTGATGGCCTCCAAGGGCGCCCCGGGGGGCCGGTGAAAATCGAGTCGGGGTACCGAAGCCAGCAGCCCCCGGGTATAGGGATGCCCCGGGCCGGCAAAGAGCTCCCCAGTGGGGGCCTCCTCCACGATGAGCCCGGCGTACATCACCATTACCCGGTCGGCGGTCTGGGCCACGATCCCCAGGTTGTGGGTGATGAACAAGATCGCCAGACCCAGGTCGGCCTTCAGGTTCCGGAGGAGCGCCAGAATTTGGGCTTGAACGGTGACATCCAGGGCGGTGGTGGGCTCGTCGGCGATGAGCAGGTCCGGGCGGCAGGCCAGGGCCATGGCCATCAGTACCCGCTGGCGCTGCCCCCCGGAGAGCTGATGGGGATATTGCCGCAGGCGCCGCCTCGCCTCGGCCAGTCCCACCCGGGACAGGGAGGCCGCGGCCTCTTCCAAGGCGGCTGCATTTGTAAGACCCCGATGAAGGCGCAGGACCTCAGCCACCTGCTCGCCTATGGTGAGCACCGGGTTCAGGGCGGTCATGGGCTCCTGAAAGACCATGGCGATGCGGTTGCCCCGAATCCGGGCCAGGCGCTCTGCCGGGCAGCTCAGCAGATCCTCCCCCAAAAAGCGGACCTCTCCTTCGACATGGGCCGCCGGCAGGGGGAGGAGGCGCAAAATGGCCATGGCGGTGACGGTCTTGCCGCAGCCCGATTCTCCCACCAGCCCCAAGGTTTCGCCAGGCTGCAGGGAAAAACCGATCCCGGCCAGGGCCCGCACCTCTCCCCGGGAGGTGGTGAAGCGGACCGTCAGGTCCCGCACCTCCAAGAAAGGGGCGCCCTCCTGCTGTAAGGCCAGATTGCCGCTCATGAAAAAGCCGGGGTCTTTGCTGCTGCCCGTCCTCCCGTCATCCGCCATGATGGTCTTCCCTGAAGGCGGGATGCGCTTCGCTTTCCCGCCCTACAGCTTCGATTATGACTTCAGCCATGGCCTGGCTGATCTCCGGAGAAGCTGGGACCAGACCTAAGGCGCCAGGGGAAGTTGAATGGTAAAAGCGGATCCTTTACCCGGGGTGCTTTTGACGGAGATGGAGCCGCCGTGCTCCTGGATGATACTCTGGCAGATGGCCAGCCCCAGGCCGGTGCCTTGGGCCTTGGTGGTGAAATAAGGCTGGAAGATGTTGGCCGCCACCTCCGGGGGCATGCCTTCGCCGGTGTCGGCCAGCACTACTTCGGCGTTCTGCCCCGAGACCCGGCTGCTGATGGTGATTTCGCCGCCCCGGGGCATGGCTTCCAGGGCGTTTTTGAAGAGGTTGATGAGGACCTGGCGCAATTGCTTGGGATCGAAATCGAGGGGCGGCAGGGGGCCATCTTCCACCCGCTTGATCTTGATATGATTTTCAGTGAAGGTGTCCTGGAACAGTTCCAGGGCATCCGAGATGGCCGCCTCCAACCGGCCCCGGCGTTTCACCGCGGGGGGGAGGCGCACGAAATCCCGCATCGCCGCCACCATGGCTTCCAGGCTGCTCACTTCCTCGGTAATGATGTTCAATTTCTGCCGAGCCTTGTCGTCCAGGCCGGGAGCCTTAAGGAGTTGCCGGGCGAAGCCACCGATGATCACCAGGGGGTTTTTGATCTCATGGGCGATGTGGGTCACGGTGTTGCCCACCGCGGCCAGGCGCTCGGACTGCAGCAGCCGGTCTTCCATCTCCTGATATTCGGTGATGTCCCGGATGACCCCGGTGAAATATAGGTTGTCCCGGATCTCGGCCACGGAAAAGGAGATACTCATGGGAAATTCGCTGCCGTCCCGGCGCTGGGCCCTGAGACGCACGTGCCTGCCGATCACCCGGGCCTCCCGGGTGGCCAGGTATCGCCGCAGGTATCCCCGGTGTTCTTCCTTATAGGGAGGCGGAATCAGGATTTTCAGGTCCTGGCCCAGGGCCTCGACCCGGCTGTAACCGAACATGTTCTCGGCCCCCTCGTTGTAGCCGATGATGACATGGTCTTCGTTGATGGTAACGATGCCGTCGGTGGCGCTTTTGATGATGCCGGCGTTGATTTCCTGTTTCTCCCGCAGCTCCTGGAGCTGGCAGATCAGCCCCTTCAGGAAGTTGGCGAGGGGGCCGGTAATGAGCTGGCCCAGCCGCTCCGGGGAGAAATCGGGCAGCCCGGCGGTCAGGAATTGGCCGTCCAGGATGAGATCGAACTCATCCGGCCGTAAATCCGTTAGGGGGTTAACCTGGAGAGCCGGGCTGGTCCCGGGGGTGACTCCGTAGAGGACCAGATCCAGGGGCGGGTAACCTTCCAGGGAAAAAGGCAGGGTTATCGGGAGGCAGATGAACTCCTGCCCGTTCAGGACGATGGCGATGCGCATGGCTTTGGGGCCCGAGTTCATGCGGTCAGAGTTGGCAGTGAGCAATGGCCATCAGCGCTGGCCATTAACCAGCGGCAGGCTGCCTCCAAAAGCCGCCGGCGCCAGGCCGGCCGCTGACTCTGGGAGACCTCTGCGAAAATCCAGTAACTTCCTGGAGTAATCAAAATGCGGCCCAGGCGCCCTTGCCTGTACCCAGGGTGTATGACCGCCGAGGGCGGCCCTGGCAAAAAAACCAAAATAAACAAAAAACCCATATTGGGAGGTTCGCAGGGATCTCTCTCATTACTCAGCCTTCATAGCGTTTGAATACCAGGGAGGCGTTGGTGCCGCCGAACCCGAAGGAGTTGGACAGGACATGGCGGATCTCCGCCTTCCGAGCCGTACCCGGGACAAAATCCAGGCCGGCGCAGTCAGGGTCAACCTCCGAGAGGTTGATGGTGGGGGGGATTATGCCGTCCCGGATGGCCAGGACGGAAAAAATGGCTTCCACCGCTCCGGCCGCGCCCAAGAGGTGCCCGGTCATGGACTTGGTGCCGCTCACCAGCAGACGGGAAGTGTGATCCCCGAAGATCTCCTTGAGAGCCAGGCATTCGTTGCGGTCGCCCACCGGGGTGGCGGTGGCGTGGGGATTGACGTAATCGATGTCGGCCGGGGTGACACCGCCATCCTTCATGGCCAGGGCGATGCAACGGCTGGCCCCTTCCCGGTCCGGGTCGGTGATGTGATGGGCGTCGCCGGTCATGCCAAAACCAATGATCTCGGCGTAAATCTTGCCCCCCCGGGCCAGGGCGTGGTCCAGTTCCTCCAGGGCGAGGATGCCGGACCCTTCCGACATGACGAAGCCCGTGCGCTTACAATCAAAGGGGCGGCTGGCGGCCGCAGGATTGTCGTTGTAGCCCATCGCCAGGGCCCCCATGCGATAGAAACCCGAGATGGTGAGAAGGGTGATGGCGGCTTCACTGCCACCCGCGGCCATCATGTCCGCCTCTCCCAACTGGATGGAGCGATAGGCCATGCCGATGGCGTGGGCCCCGGCGGCGCAGGCGGTGGACAGGGCGATATTGGGCCCCTTGGCCTTAAAGCTGATGGAAACGTTGCCCGCCGCCAGATTGGGGATCATCTTGGGCACCAGGAAGGGAGAGACCCGGCGCACCCCTTCGAAAATCAGCTTCTGCACCCCTTCTTCCCAGGTGCTAACCCCCCCCATGCCGCTGGCGATGATGACTCCGGCCCGTTCCGGCTCTTCGGCCTCCAGGTCGATGCCCGAATCGTTGACGGCCTCCAGGGAGGCGGCCAGGGCGAACTGGGTGAAGCGGTCGGTATATTTGATTTGCTTAAGATCTTCCTTGAGGACTTCCTTTTTCCGGGCTTGCAGAATCTCCTTCAGGTCAAAGTTCTTGATCTCGCCGCCAATGGTGGGAAAGTCTTCCGGGGCGCGGTAGCGCGTCATGGTTTCCTGGTCGAAACGGTCCAGGTGGGTGATCCCGGATTTCCCAGCCAAAAGCTGCGACCACACGGTGGGAACGTCGAGTCCCATGGAGGTCACCATGCCTACCCCGGTGACCACCACTCGCCGCATCCCCACGGTTTTCGAAAAAGACATGCATCAACCTCCGCCCCTGGCCCAAAAAAGCCAGGGAAAGGGTAGTAGGTGAAGATTTCCGGGCTACCCACAGCAGTGCTTCCCAGTGGGCCGGAACGCACAAAGGAATTTTAACGTTGCAATAATTTCTGTTATTGTAAATTACCCGGGGTGCTATTGCAACGGTTTCCGGTCCGCCACAAGGGGAGAAGTCCTTCACCCACGTGTTTTTGGAGGCAACCGGGCCTTTCCGGTGGCGCCCCCGCCCCCCGACCCCAGATGGGACGCGGCTCCCATCCGCGGGCCGAGCCGGGAATTTTTCGGTTTACTTTTTTCATCGGGTTCAGATAAAATATCTTATTTTGGAAGAGAAGTACCCTTTCTCAATTGGCCGGGTCATCCCCAACTTTGCGGATGAAAGAGGAAAAAATCGATGATATCCAGGAAATCCAGGGTTAACCCCCGTTACATGGAGAAGCTCTATTCTTTTTATTGCCCTTTCTACGATTGGATTTTCGGCAAACTGTTGGGGCCCGGCCGCCGCCAGGCCTTTAAGTATCTGTCCCGCCGGCCTAACCAGAAGATTTTGGAGATCGGCGTAGGTCCCGGCTCTACCCTGGAATTTTACCCGCCGAAAACCGAGCTGGTGGGCATCGACATCTCCGCCGCCATGATCGAGGTAGCCCGGAAGACGGCCGCCAATCTCAACGGCGGCAGCCGCTTCCACTTGCAAGTGATGGATGCTGCCAACCTGGAATTCCCCGACGATCATTTCGACGTGGTTATGGCCGCCTATGTGATCACCACCGTCCAAGACCCTCACCGGGTCTGCCGGGAGATTCTGCGGGTGGTCAAGCCCGGCGGGCAGATCATCGCAATCAATCACACCCGCAGCCAGAACGGCAGTCTTTGGGGCCGGATCGAGGACGTGGTGGCCCCGGTCTGCTGCGCCATCGGCTTTACCACCGACCTGGACGTCATCAAGGTAATGAAAGATGTAGGCATCAGCGTCCATCAGACGGTGCGGTGCAACCTGCTGAATACCGGCCGCATCATCATGGGCAGCAAGAGCTAGGCTGGTTTCCGGGAGAGCCCGGCCGCCACTGGCGGCCGCCCGTTCTCTGCGGCCGCGGCCGCCGCCGGGTGCGCCAGGCGGGCGGCTTAAGCGCCAAGATTCCCGAACCCCTGCCAATAATGTTTTAGGGTAGACTTTCCTCGGGAGAACCGGATGAAAATTGATAAAAATTCGTTTGTGACCATTGAATACCTGATCCGCCTGGGAGAGCAGGAAACCTATCCGCCCAGCGGCCAGCCCGAGGAGATCTCCTTCTGCCTGGGCTGGGGAGCCATGCCTCCGGGACTGGAGGAAGCCATGCTGGGGTTGTCCCCCGAGGACCAGCGGGTGGTCAGCCTCAGTCCGGAACAGGCTTACGGGGAATTTGACCAGGAACTGGTGATGGAGGTGCCGCTCTCCGATTTTGCCCCGGAACTGGAATTAAGTCCGGGATTGGTGTTCGAAACTGAAAACGACGAGGGGCACACGATCTATTTCATCGTCCAGGAAGTGGGCCCCGACGCGGTGGTCATCGACTTCAACCACCCCCTGGCCGGCAAGGCACTGGAGGTGTCCTTTACGGTGCGCCAGGTGCGGCAGGCCTCCCCGGAGGAGATGCAGGGCCCTGGAGGCTGTTCCTGTTCCCAATGCGGGGAAGGAGGGCCCCACCCCCATTAATGGAGGGCCACCTTTGATGCCCCTGCCCTGGGCGCGGCATTACGACCCGGGAGTGCCGCTCAGCGTGGGGCCGGCCACCTCCTCCATACCCTGGTTGTTGCTCCAGGCCGCGGCCCGGACCCCCCGAGCCCCGGCCCTGGTCTTCTTCGGCCGGACCTTCAGCTATCGGCAACTCTCGGAACTGGCGGCCCGGTTAGCCCGGGCCTTCAAAGACCAGGGCCTATCCCCGGGGGAGCGCCTGGCCATCCTGCTCCCTAATTGTCCGCAGTTTGTGGTAGCTTACCATGCCGCCCTGCGCCTGGGCGCGGTGGTGGTGCCGCTAAACCCTCTCCTGAGCGCCAGGGAACTGGCTCACCAGCTTAACGATTCCGGGACCCGGCGGCTGGTGGTCCTGGATCACTTCCTGCCCAAGGTGGAGGAGGCCCGGGGAAAGCTGGACCTGACCCATCTCATAGTCACCAGCCTCCCGGACGCCCTCCCCTGGCCCCTGAGCTGGCTATACTCCTTCAAGGCCCGGCGGCAAGGATTGGCCAGGGGCTTTAAACCGGCCCCGGGCCGTTTCGGCTGGCGAGGCTTGCTGGCCCAGCCTCCCCTTTGGGACGAGCCTATCCCCGGGGTCCAGGACGTGGCGGTCTTGCTCTATACCGGGGGCACCACGGGTACCCCCAAGGCAGCCATGCTGAGCCACGGCAACCTCATGGCCAACGTGGCCCAGATCAGCGCCTGGCTGCCGCAGGTGCGCTTCGGCGGCGAGCGCCTGGTGGCTGTGCTCCCCTTGGCCCACTCCTTCGGCCTCACCGCCTGCCTCAACTGGCCCATGTCGCAGGGGGCGCAGATCATTGTCCTGCCCCGCTTCGAAATCGACGGCTTCATGAAGATGCTGCGGAAGTGTCGGCCCACCATGCTCCCCGGGGTGCCCACCATATTCGTGGCCCTCATTAACGATCCCCGGCTGCCGGCTCTGGATCTCTCCTCCCTGTGGGCCTGTATCAGCGGCTCAGCCCCGTTGCCCCTGGAGGTGCGGGACCACTTCGAGTCCCTCAGCGGCTGCCGCATCATGGAGGGCTATGGCCTCACCGAAGCCGGTCCGGTGACCCATCTGAATCCGGTCCAGGGGCCGCGGCCCGCAGGCAGCATTGGTCTGCCGCTGCCCGCCACCCTGGCCCGGGTGGTGGATCGGGAGAGCGGCCAAGGTTCGCTGCCCCCCGGCGAGGTGGGGGAACTGGCCATCCGGGGGCCCCAGGTGATGAGGGGTTACTGGCAAAACCCCGGGGAGACCGCGGCGGTCCTGCGGGATGGCTGGCTCTATACCGGCGACCTGGCGCGGTGGGACGAGGATGGTTATTTTTATATAGTGGAACGCAAAAAGGATTTGATCATTTCCGGGGGCTACAACATCTATCCCCGGGAAGTGGAAGAGGCCCTCTACCAGTTTCCGGGGGTGCAAGAGGCGGTGGCCTTCGGGGTGCCGGATAGCTATCGGGGCGAGGTCGTCAAGGTGGTCATCGTGCCCCAGGCCGGCGTTGAGCTAAGCGCCCCGGATCTCCGGGATTTCTGCGGCCAGCAACTGGCCCTTTACAAAGTGCCCAAGTTCATCGAATTCCGCCCCGAACTGCCCAAGAGCCAGGTGGGCAAAATCCTGCGCCGGCTGCTCCGGGAAGAGGCCGTGGCCGGGGACCAGGCGGCCCTGGGAGAGGATTAACCCCGCGAAATTTGATGAAATTTCTCAAAAAGAAGGCTATAATTAAGATAATATAGTAAAGTACCGAGCCCCAATGTCTTTCAAACGTACCCTTCGCTACCATTGGCTCAAGTTCCTCCGCCTCCAGGACGAACCTTGGAAGCTCTCCTGGGGTATGGCCTTGGGAGTCTTTGTGGGCGTCACCCCCACGGTGCCCTTCCATATGGTGTCCGTGCTCTTTCTGGCCCCTCTCCTGGGAATCTCGCCGGTCACCGCTTTTCTGGGCATCCAGATCTGCAACCCGCTGACCCTTCCTTTCATCTATCTGGCGGCTTATAAGATGGGAAATCTATTGTTGCACGGCGGGGCGCCCCTGGGGTTGCCCGACTGCTACTGCTTCTCCGGTCTGCTGCACCTGCTCTGGCAAGGGGGCCTGACCCTGCAAGTGGGAGGCCTGCTGATCGCCATCCCCCCAACCATCGCCTCCTATTTCCTGAGCATGTGGCTTATCAAGCGATATCGCCGCTTCAAGGAGCGCAGGGCCGCCGGTGTCCTCAACCTCTCCCAAAGTCCTCCTGCAGCGTCTGGGCCTGAGGCCTAAGAAGACCCTGGGGCAGCACTTCCTGGTGCACTCCCATCAGGCCCGGCGCATCGTGGAGGCCCTGGGGCTGAGGGGCGATGAGACCGTAGTGGAGATCGGCGCCGGCCTGGGGGCCTTAACGGTCTTCCTGGCCCGGCAAGCGCGGCGGCTGGTGGCCCTGGAACGGGATCCGGCCCTGGTCCGGTTTTTGCGGGAAGAAGTCTTCCCCGAAACCCCAGGGGTGGAAGTGCGCTGCCAGGACGTCCTCCGCTTCGATTTTCTGGGGCTCAGCCGGGAAGTGGACCGGCCCCTGGTAGTGGCCGGCAATCTCCCCTACCAGATCACTTCGCCCCTGCTCTTTAAACTGATGGAAGAGCAGCAGGCCCTCAGCCGGGCGGTGCTGATGATGCAGCAGGAAGTGGGGGCGCGCCTGTTGGCAGCCGCGGGCAGCAAGGATTACGGGGTGCTCTCGGTGCTGCTGCCATATCATTTCTCCCTCCGGCGCCTGTTTTCCCTGGGGCCGGCCAATTTTTTCCCGCCGCCCCAGGTGGACTCCCTGGTCCTGAGCCTGACGCCCGCCACCACCTCGCCCCCGGCCCGGGACCCGACCCTGCTGGCCCGGGTGGTGAAGGCCGCCTTCGGCCAACGCCGCAAGACCCTGAACAACACCCTGACGGCCGGGGCCGCCTTCGGGCTCAGCCCCGCAGAGGTGCGCCGGGCCTTCGCGGAGTTGGGCCTCGATTCGGGGCGGCGGGGGGAGACCCTGAGCCTGTCGGAATTCGTGGTACTGGCTAATAAGCTGTCAGCTATCAGCGGTCAGCTATCAGCTAATAGCTAATAGCTAATAGCTAAAAAGCAAAAGACCAAAAGCGAAAGCTAATGAAAGATTTCATAATAAAAGTTTGGCAAAAGAGACATCCATTGATTTTAGATATCGATAAAGTAACAGCAAGCTTTCTTAAAAAGCTGAAAGCTAACAATGTCTTATGAACCGCGTACTTACCGCAGTCGCATGGCCCGCGCCGGCCTGGTGGGATTCCGGGTGGTCGTCAAGGAGACCGACCTCTGGGTCCTCGCCGCCCGGGACTTTTCCCGAAAGGCGCGGGAGGTGGTGCTCCAGGAGCGCCGGCAGTTGGAGGCCTACATCGCCGGGCACCCGGGATTTCTTACGACCCTGACCCCCTGGCCGGAGGACCCCTTGGCCCCGCCGGTGGCGCGGGAGATGATTGCCGCGGGCCGACGGGTGGGGGTGGGCCCCATGGCGGCGGTAGCCGGGGCCCTGGCGGAGCGGGTGGGCCGGGCCTTGGAGCAAGAGCCCTTGAACCCCGAGGTCATCGTGGAAAATGGGGGCGACCTCTACCTGGAAGTGACTTCCCCTGCCATCGTCTCCCTGTTTGCCGGAAAATCCCCCTTGAGCCACCGGGTAGGCTTGCGGATCGAGCCGGACCTGTCTCCCCTGGGGGTGTGCACTTCCTCGGGGAGCGTGGGCCATTCCCTGAGTTTCGGCCGGGCCGACGCCGCCTGCGTCCTGGCGCACAAAGCCTCCCTGGCCGATGCCGCGGCCACCGCCCTGGGCAACCTGGTCCCGGATGCCGGGGCCATTGGCGCCGCCCTGGCATGGGCCGCCTCCGTCCCGGAAATCCTCGGGGCCGTGGTGGTCGTGGGCGACAAACTGGGGGCCTGGGGCCGGGTGGAGCTGGTCCCCCTGACCGGATAATCAAGTTGAGAAAAGACCTGATTTATGTTATAGTTGTACCATCGCCAGCGCCGCTGAGGAGGTTGGCATGGATCGATTTTTCGTGGACCAGCTCTGGCAAACCTTGGAAATGGCATGGTCCAGAATGAAGACCGAGGTAAGCGGCCATGTCGTGCTGGTGGTGGCCTTCGTGGCGATCGCCCTCCTCTTATGGCTCTTCTTATCGCCGGGGATTAAGAATAAATAGCCGGCCCGCCAGAACTGCGGCGATTGCGGTTCCTGCCCCCTAACCAAAAAAACCAAAAATTGCGCCGGGGCGGGCCGCGGGCGCCTGGGGACCGCGGCTGGGGAAATCTGCCTGTTTGACGCCGGCCTTTTCCTGATCTCTGCTCACCTTTCTTTCCGGAGTTCTCACCAGACCCTGTCAGGCTTCATACCAAGTTGCCGCCGGATTTTTTGCCTAGGGGGGACCCGTGGGTCCGCCCTTTGGTGGGCGCACACATGGGTGCGCCCCTATAAAAGAGATTCTTCTACTTTTGACGGCAACCTGGTATTAGAATGACCGGCGAGATTCATGACAGTTAGCCATCATTCTCATGAATAAGGGAAATACCTCGGTTCTGCGCCCGGGTAAAGCCGGGCGCCAGGATGGGGACTTGCGGCGGCGTCAAAAATAGGTTGAAATATTAGGCAACTCTCAGGAGAGGGAAAGGCATGGCGAAAGATCGTCCCACCGGTGAAAAGATCACCCCGGCCCCCGGGGGGGGGCTGCAGGTTCCCCAGCACCCCATAATTCTGTTTATCGCCGGGGACGGCACCGGCCCCGATATCTGGCAGGCCACCCGGCCGGTGCTGGACGCCGCAGTGGCCAAGGCCTACAGCCGCCAGCGGCAAATCGTCTGGCAGGAGGTCCTGGCCGGGGAAAAGGCTTTCAAGCAGACCCGCAGCTATTTGCCGGTGGAATCCCTTACATCCCTCCGGGAGTTCCGGGTGGCCCTCAAGGGGCCCCTCACCACCCCCATCGGCGGCGGCTTCCGTTCCCTGAACGTCACCCTGCGCCAGGTCCTGGACCTGTACGCCTGCATCCGGCCGGTGCGCCATTACGCCGGGGTGCCCAGCCCCTTGAGAGAGCCGGTGCTGATTGACATGGTGATCTTCCGGGAAAACACCGAAGACGTCTACGCCGGGATCGAGTGGCCGGCCACCAGCCCCGAGGCCAGAAAAGTCATCGCCTTCCTCAACGCCGAGATGGGCTGCTCCCTGGACCCCACCGCGGCCATCGGCATCAAACCCATGACCGAGCGCTGCAGCAAGCGCCTGATACGCATGGCCCTGAACTACGCCCTGGAGCATGGGCGGGCCACGGTCACCCTGATGCACAAGGGCAACATCATGAAGTACACCGAGGGCGCCTTCCAGAACTGGGGCTATGAGGTGGCGATGGAATACGGCGACAAGGTGACCAACGAGGCGGAGCTGGCCACCCGCTATCAGGGCGTCTTACCTCCCGGCAAAGTGCTCCTCAAAGACCGGCTGGCCGACTCGCTCTTCCAGCAGGTGTTGCTGCGGCCGGCGGAGTATCAGGTGATCGCCACCCCGAACCTGAACGGCGACTATCTTTCGGACTCCCTGGCGGCCCAGGTGGGAGGGCTGGGGATGGCCCCGGGGGCCAATGTCGGGGATAACTGCGCCATCTTCGAAGCCACCCACGGCAGCGCTCCCAAGTACGCCGGCCAGGATAAGGTCAATCCCGGCTCCCTCATCCTCTCCGGGGCCATGCTCCTGGAATACCTGGGCTGGCAGGAGGCGGCCGGGCTTATCCACCAGGCCCTGCCCCGCACCCTGCAAGCGGGGCTGGCCACCTACGACCTGGCCCGGCTGCTGCCCGGCAGTAAGGAAGTCTCCTGCTCCGCCTTCGGCCAGGCTTTAATCGAGCGCCTGTGAGACGGTTCTCGGTAAGAAAATCGGGAGCGCCTCTGAAACGGACCATAATAGCAAGCTATCTTGCCGGAAGTGAGCCGCCAAAAAATTAGACCTAAAAAAGGCGCCGAGATCGTCCTGGCGCCCTTGCAGTTCTCACGGTAAAATCCCGCCCCGGCTACGCCCCGGCCCCTCACCTCTCCCGGGTCACATAGAGGATTTCAAAGCGGGCCGCCAACTCCGCCTTGATGGCCGCCACCGCCTCGGGTGAGAGGTTCTTCACCCGGACATAGACCTCCCGCAGGTTTTCCTCGGGGCTGCGGTAGTAGCTCAGCAGGCTGAGCAGCCGCCCTTCCTTTGCCCGCATCAGGTCGGCCACCTCCTTGAGGACCCCGGGCCGGTCTTCCGCGCGCAGGGCGAACTGCACCCCGCCCTCAAGGCTGCCGCTGATATGGAGTAAGGCCCGCAGGATGTCCGACTGGGTGATGACGCCTACCAGCGAGCCTCCGGCGTCCACCACCGGCAGCCCCGAGATGGTGTGCTCCAGCATGATTTGCGCGGCCCCCTCCACCGTGTCGTCCTGGGAGACGGTGACCAGGTCGCGGCTCATGATCTCCTTTACCTGCAGCTCCGCCAGCAGATAATACATCTCATGCACGTCCAGGGTGGTGGCCTTGGAAGGGGAGGCCTCTTTCAGATCCCGGTCGGTGATCATGCCCACCAGGCGGCCGGCGCTCATCACCGGCAGACGCCGGAAGCGATGCTCATTCATAATATGAATGGCCCTGATCATGGAGGTGTCGTCATTGATGGTTACGGGGTCCCGGGTCATCCAATCCTTGATCAGCATGGTGCTGCTCCGTCGATTCTTATTTACCAGCTCGCTGCCACTGCTACGTTAAACGGTTTCCTGCGAAATTCGCTTGGCCAATTTCCCCGGTCATTCTGAGGCGCGAGAGGCACCTTCACCTGCGGCCCTCCCCCCCGAGGGGTGTTTGGTGGAACCCCTTTCATGCTCCCGTTAATAACTAACTACACAGGCCAGAGGCCTATGCTACCAAGTCCAGGTAGCATAGGCGTCCCGCCTGTGTACTCAATTCAGGGGTCGAAACTTGAGAACCTAAGTAGCCCCATTCAATAAGTTAACTATTCGATCATTCTGCCTAAATAGTAATTTAAGCCTGATTGTTCCATAAAACCCAGAAACTTGGAAAACAGAAAACAGTTTTTTCTAAAGCCGCGGTTCTTCGCCCCGGAAAAACCGCTGCAAATTGCCCCGGTGGCAGACCAGGATCAACCCCGACAGGGCCCCGGCCAGGAGGAGATAGGCCTTGGAGTCGGAAAAGAGCCCCATGGCCACCGGCAGCAGCCAGGCGGCGATGAGGGCGCTGATGGAAAAGACGCGGGTCTGGCTCAGGGCCAGCAGGTAGACCAGGACCAGGTTCAGCCCGGCCCAGGGGCAAAGGGCGGTCACCACTCCGAAGCTGGTGGCCACCCCTTTGCCCCCCTTAAAACCCAGGCCCAGGGGGAAGACGTGCCCCAGGACCGCGGCCGCCCCCACCGCCGCCACCGCCGCCTCTTGCCAGGGCCCCAGGGGCGCCAGCCAGAGGCGGGCCAGGACCGTGGGCAGGGCCCCCTTGAGGACGTCCCCCAGAAGGGTGAGGCCGCCGGCCTTGCGGCCTATCAGGCGATAGAGATTGGCGGCCCCCAGGTTGCCGCTCCCCCGGCGGAGGGGATCCGGGCCCCCCAGGGCCCGGGCCACCATAAGCCCCGTGGGGATAGACCCCAGCAGGTATGACAGAATCAACAGTCCGCCAAAATACCTCGCCATGGCCCCCGGTTCCCGAAGCCCCCTAAGCCGCGCTCCGCTTGATATTCTTCCTGGCGCCCTAAGCCGCGGCAACCGGGTTCGGGGCGCACCCGCCGCTCCGGCCTCACCAGGCTGGCCGGCTTATTCCGGCACCACCTCCAGGACGCGGTCGCCAGCCTCGTCCCACACCGTGGCCTTGATCTTCAGGAGTTCGGCCCATCTTCGGAAGGCCCCCACGAAGACCACCACCATGAGGATCATGATGACTATGGCCAGGGTCGCCAACAGATACATCCCTTGGGGGAGATAGAGGCCCACCAGAAGCAGGTAGCCGGCATCCAGGGTGACAAAGGCCATGGCGATCCCCGGAATCGCGGTGATCCAGGCGTATTTGGCCTTGTTCATCCGGATGATCATGGTGGTGACGATGATCAGGCCGCTGGAGGCCAGAAGCTGGTTGCACATGCCGAACAGCGGCCAGATGGTGCTAATACTGCCGGTAACCACCAGATAACCCCAGGAGGACACGAAGATCGCGCTGGTGATGATGATGCCGGGCCACCAGCCCCGCTCCAGGAACTTGGGGAAGGCCATGCCGATCATTTCCTGGAGGAAGAAGCGGCCCACCCGGGTGCCGGTATCCACCGCGGTGAGGATGAAGACCGCCTCAAACATGATGGCGAAGTGATACCAGTAGGCCATCAAGTGCTTCATTACAGGGATGGAGGAAAAGATGAAAGCCATGCCCACGGCCAGGGAAACGGCGCCGCCGGGCCGGCCCTGGATCTGTTCCCCCACCCCGGCGGCCAGCGCCGGCAGGTTGACCGTGGGCATGCCGAGTTTGGCAAAGGCGGCGGGAGCCGCGTTGATGGCGAAGTAATCGGCCGGCACCAGGACGCAGGCGGCCGTCAGGGCCATGATGGCTACCAAGCCTTCCACCAGCATGGCGCCGTAGCCCACGAATAAGACGTCCCGTTCATTGGGGAGCATCTTGGGGGTGGTGCCGGTGCCGATGATGGCATGCCAGCCGGATAAGGCCCCACAGGCGATGATGATAAAGACGAAGGGGAAGACCGGCCCGGCAATTATCGGACCGCCGCCGTGGACGAACTTGGTAATCGGCTCCATCAGGAGGGTAGGCCGGACAATGGCGATACCTAGAACCAGGGCCGCGATGGTGCCGATCTTCAGATAAGTGGACAGGTAATCCCGGGGGCAGAGGAGCAGCCAGACCGGCAGCACCGAGGCCACAAAGCCGTAAATAATGATAAGATAGGCAATTTGCGTTTTGCTCATGGTGAACAGGGCCTTCAGGGTAGGACTGGCGACCACATAAGGCCCGGCCAAGACTGCCGCGGCCAGCAGAACCACGCCGATGATGCTGGTGCCCAGGACGTCGCCAGGCCGCCAGACGTGCAGATAAACCCCCATGATGAGGGCGATGGGAATGGTGGAAAGGACCGTGAAGGTCCCCCAGGGGCTGCTAAACATGGCGTTGACCACCGCAATGGACAGGCCCGCCAGGGTGAGGATGACGATGAAGAGGATGGCCACCGAAGCCACGTGGCCCACCGCCGCGCCGATTTCCCTCTCGGCGATCTTGCCCAGGCTCTGGGCCTTATGGCGCACCGAGGCGAAGAGCACCACCATGTCATGCACCGCGCCGGCCACCACGCAGCCGATGATGATCCACAGGGCTCCCGGCAAATAGCCGAACTGGGCCGCCAACACCGGCCCCAAGAGCGGCCCGGCGGCGGCGATGGCGGCGAAATGGTGGCCAAACAGGATAAATTTATTGGTCTTGACATAATCGACGCCGTCGGCCATTTTCACCGCCGGCGTCAACCTCTCCGCCTTCAGCTCCAGGACCCGGTTGGCGATGAACAGGCCGTAAAACCTGTAGGCCAGGGCAAACACGCACAATGCTACAAAGACCAGGGTAAAAGCATTCATTCTTAAGCCCTTTCTTTTGCTGGTTTAGTCCTAAATCCGGGTGAGCGTCCGGAACAGCCGGTTACATGGAAAAATAACCGAGATCACTCTTATGCTCCGGCAGTTTGGGCCCCAGGACCCGCAGCAACAGCACCGGGACCGGGGAGTGGCTGACCACCCGGTGGGCCACGCTGCCCAGAAGCCAGGCGACCTCGCCGGCGCCATGGCTGCCCAGGATGATGAGATCCATCCGGTGGCCGGCCGCATAGGCGATGATCTCCGCGGCCGGGGTACCCTGTTTGTAGACCCAGGTGGCCGCTAAATTTTTGGCCCGCAAGGCCGCCTCGGTTTCCTGCAGATACTTGACCGCCGGCAGCCGGGCCACCGCCTCGGTCCTGGCCTCCGGGGAAGACTCGCCGATCTCGCCCACCGCGGCGGAACCTACCGTTAAGAGCACCAGTTGCGCTTTAAAGGATTTCGCCAAATCCACGGCCTGAGGTAGCACCTTGCCTGCCAAATCCGAGCCGTCCAACGGAACCAGGATCTTGTTAAACACGTCATGCCTCCTTCGCTCTCTGATTTGGTTCTGCTCCGGACCGGAGGGTCCTCACTCATGGGTTAGGACCGGCTCGCCCCGAGGAAGCCGTGTGGCAAAGGTTTTTTTCCTGCGGCTCCCCGGCGTCGCCAGAAACCATAGCCAAGATACCTTGTGCCTTTGTTTATAGAACAATTCTACCACGATTTACTATCAATATGGGACAAAAAATAGGTCCGGAGACAGACAGCAAAGGAGCAGGGGGACACAGCCTTGCGCCTGGGCCATTTCTTCGGGACCAGCCCGGAATTCTGGAGAGCGCCCCGCCTCAGAGATAATTGGTGGCCAGCTCTTCGTAATAAGCCCGGGGATGCTTGCAGGCAGGACAGGTTCCCGGCGGATTCTTCCCCTTGACCACATAACCGCAGTTGCGGCAGTGCCAGGTGACGGCCTCCTTCCGGTGGAACAGGGTATTGTCTGCCAGGCGTTGCACCAGGGCCCGGTAGCGGGTTTCGTGGAATTTTTCCACCTTGGCGATTTCCCGGAAAGAGACGGCGATCTCCTTGAACCCCTCCCGCTCGGCCTCTTCGGCAAAATTTTGATACAGGGTGGTCCACTCATAATTCTCCCCCGCGGCCGCAGCCTCTAAATTGCTCAGGGTATCCCCCAGGTGGAAGGGATAGCCCGCGGAGATTTCCGCGGTGCCCTCCCCCAGGTGCCGGTAAAAGACCTTGGCGTGCTCCCTTTCGTTGTCCGCGGTCTCCTGGAAAATCGCGGCAACGTACTCATATCCGGCCTTGCGGGCCTCGCCGGCGTAAAAGCTGTAGCGGTTCCGGGCCTGGGATTCGCCGGCAAAGGCGTTCAGCAGGTTCTTTTCCGTCTGGGAGTTCTGCAACTGCATGGAAACACCTCCTCATGGGTCTCAGGGTGGGCTCATGCCCACCCTACACATTTCTCGTTCCCAAGCTCCTGCTTGGGAACGCAAATTTTACCCCAAGCTCTGTTTGGGGACATCTTGGTATCACCCACAACCTACTGATACTGCGTGATATCTTTTGCCAAGCGGGAGCTTGGCAAGCAAGGTGGTTCCCAAGCAGGAGCTTGGGAACCAGGATTCATGGTGGGCACGAGCCCACCCTACATTTTATCGAAATTTAAAGCCAATTGAAGGTTCTTTTGCCAATAGCTTTAGCTTTTGGGTTTTGCTTTTAGCTGATAGCTGATAGCTGACAGCTTTTTCTCATCCTCATCGCCGCAGTTATTGCTGCCAAATAATCCGGCCGCAGTCCTTCAGGTCGTAGCCCCCCAGGGCGGTGGCCGCCTCCCGAAATTGGGCGGAGCGGATAACCTCCAGCAGGACCTGGAAGCGGGCTTCGGCAAAGGTGGTCTCCGGCACCACCAGGTCGTAGCGCTCCGGCCGCAGTGGGATAAAATCGAGCCCCAGGGCCCTGGCCGCCGCCAGAATCCCCAGTCCGGCGTCGGCGGTGCCGGAAAAGACATTCACCGCCACTGCCATGTGGGTATATTCCTCCCGCGCATAGCCCTGGATGGTCCCGGCCGCCAGGCCCTCCTCCTTGAGGAGAATATCGAGCAACAGGCGGGTGCCGGCGCCCCTTTGCCGGTTGATGAAGCGCACCCCGGGGCGGGCCAGGTCTTTGATGCCCAGGAGGTTTTTGGGGTTGCCCGGGGCCACCATCAGGCCCTGCTGGCGCCAGGCCAGATTGATGAGTTTCAGGGGCACCCCGGCGAGATGTCGTTGGATGAAGGAAATGTTGTAGGTGTTGCTCTCGGGGTCCAGCAGGTGGCAGCCGCCCAGGTGGGCCCGGCCCTGGCGCAGGGCCATCAGGCCTCCCAGGCTGCCGACGTGGCCGGAAGAGAGGCGCAGCCGGGCATCGCGGCGGCGCAGCAGGGTGGCCAGGAGGTCCAGGGCGTTGTCGTGGCTCCCCAGGACCACCAGGGTGCCGTCGATCTCCTCCGGGGCCACCAGCAGCTCCGCGGCCACCGGGCGGTCCTCCTCCAGGCCTTCGCTCAGGGAGGGGATCGTGAGCAGGCCGTCGGCCCGCACCAGGGAAGTGATGGCGCCCGCGCCCCGGGGCAGGGGGGTGGCGATGACCTTGTCCCCCACCCGGCCCAGGGTTGCCCGGATGAATTCGGTGAGGCCGGGCCTGGAAGGCAGGTTCTGGGCCGGATGGACCGTCAGGGAGGGCCGCACCTGCTGCCTTTTCCCGGCCATTCCGGCGATCAGGGGCCCGGCGAACTGCTCGAAGGAAAGGACCGCGGACACCGGATACCCGGGGTTGCCGATCACCGGTTTGCCCGCCACCACCCCCAGCAGGGTCGGCTTCCCCGGCATCATGGCCACCCCGTGCGCCAGCACCTGGCCCAGGGCGGCCACCGCCTGGTAGGTGTAATCCTCGGTCCCCGCGGAAGAGCCGGCATTGATGAGCACCAGGTCGGCGGCCGCCAGGGTTTTTTGTAAGGCTGCTATGAGCGTTTCCAAGTCATCGGGAACGATGTCCTGGACCTGGGGGAGGCCGCCGGCCTCCGCCACCAGGCCGGAAAGGATGACCGAGTTGAATTCCGGCAGGCGGCCGGCGGCCGGTTCCTGCTCCAGGTCCGCGGCCGGTACCAGTTCGCTGCCGGTGGGGATGATGGCCACCCTGGGCCGGCGGCGCACCTTAACCCGGATCACCCCGGCGGCCAGCAGGGCCCCCTGGGACCAGGGGGAGACCTCTGATCCTTCAGAAAGGACCATTTCTCCCCTTACCAGATCTTCGCCCACCCGGCGGACGTGCTGCCAGGGGAAGACCGGGGCCTCCACCACGATGGGGTCGGCCTCGGGGTCGGGAATCTGCTCCACCATGATCACCGCGTCGGTCCCCGGCGGCATCAGGTGGCCGGTGTTGACCGGAAAGGCCTCCCGGCCCAGGTGCAAACGCCCGGGGTTCTCCGGGGTGGCCCCGAAGGTAGCCGCAGCCGGCACCGCAAAGCCATCCATGGCCGCCTGGTGCGCCGCGGGGCTGGAGCGCCGCGCCATCACCGGGGCTGCGGTCACCCGGCCGGCAGCCTCCAGCGTAGGGACTTCCTCCACACCCACCATGCCTTTCGGATCGAACCGGGAAAACCAAAGCTCCCGGGCCTCCTCCAGGGACTTCATCCGCAAGTAGATACGCCGTTTCATAAGCTTTCAGCTCTCAGCGGTCAGCTTTCAGCTTCATAAAAAGTGTCTATCTTTTGGGGGCATCTCATTTTTATTAACCCCCATTTTCTAAAGGTGGGTAGGGGCAGTAGGGTCCAATGGTTTTTGGCTGACTGCTGATAGCTGATGGCTGAAAGCTGCCCATGATTGTATCGCCAAAGAGGAGATTTATAAAGGCCTTCTTGTAGCCGCTGAGGACCTGGTCCCGGCGCCGCACCAGGGCCAGGTGGTCGGGCTGGAAGTAACCGGTAAGGGGGAGGAAGGCCAATTGGCGCCCGGGGCGGGGCATGGCCTGGGCCAGGGTGGCGAAGGAGACCCCCAGGCCCATTTCCACGTAAAGGGCGCTCAACTCCACGTTGGCCGATTCCATGACGATCCGGGGTGAGAGGCCCAGAGTGCGGAAGCGCTCGTCCAGGACCCGGCGCCAGGGGTAGCCGGGGTCCCGGGGCGGCAAGATCAGGGGATAGCGGACGATCTGCCGCAGGCTGAGGCGCTTTCTGGCCGTCAGGGGATGGTCCCGGGGGGTCAGGAGGACGGGGACCAAAGGCTGCCAGCGCCGGGCGGCCAGCTCCTTGGGTACCAGGGATTCCAGGGCCAGGCCGAAATCGACCTCGCCGTTTTTCACCAGGTCCAGGACCGTCGCCTGGGAGCGGTCCAGGAGGGTGAGGTCGACCTGAGGAAACTGCCGGCGGTAGGCCAGGAGGGCGTCGGGCAGCAGGCGGTACAGGGTGGTGAAGGCCGCGGCCAGGCGCAGGGTCCCCTGGTTGGTCCCTTGGAGCTCGTGGAGCTCTTCTTTAAGGGTTTCATAGCCGGCCAGCAGGGCCCGGGAAAACTCCAGGAGCTTTTCGCCGGCAGGGGTGAGGCGCAGCCGGTTGCCCAGACGCTCCAGGAGGAGGCAGTCAAGCTCCGCTTCCAGGGCCCGGACCTGCTGGCTCAGGGCGGATTGGCTCCGGAAGGTGGCCGCCGCCGCCTTGGTAAAGCTGCCCAGCCGGGCCACCTGGTAGAACCCCAGGAGCTGCTGCCATTCCATAAGTTTTCCTGATGATAAATATAAATATTATTAATTTTACTTATTTAAGTATTTAGCAGAAATTATCCACCAGGGCAACTGCCCGTTTTCCGTTTTCCGTTTTCCGAGAAAGGCAAAATCAAAAGCAAGACAAAGGCCCCTTAGCAGGAACGGGAAACGGAAAACGGAAAACCGCCTTATCGGGAGGTGAGTCATGAAGGAGTCGCTGCAGCCGGGCCTGAGCTTTGAATTCCGTTTCACGGTGCCGGATAATAAGACCGTGCCCCACCTGTTCCCCGAATCCCCGGAGTTCCAGGAGATGCCGCAGGTATTGGCCACCGGCTTCATGGTGGGCCTCTTCGAATGGGCCTGCATCCGGGCGGTCAACCCCCACCTGGACTGGCCCCGGGAGCAGACGGTGGGGATCGGGTTCCAATTGAGCCACCTGGCCGCCACCCCGCCGGGACTGACGGTGACCGTCCGGGGCCGGCTGGAAAAGGTGGAGGGGCGTAAACTCACCTTTTTCCTGGAGGCCGATGACGAAGTGGACCTGATCTCCGAGGGCTACCACGAAAGGTTCGTCATCGACGCCTTGAAATTCACAGCCAAGGCCAAGGCCAAGGCCGAGAGGAAGCGGGCTAAAGCAGTGGCGGCGGCCTGAGCTAACCTTTCCCAGGACGGGTCTCGCCTACGGGCTGGAGCAAGACCAGCCCCAGAGGCGGCGGGTTTTTTGGTAAAGGCCGCATAGCTCTGCGATGGCACACCAGAACGGGCCGGGGGATCCTCCCCGGCCCGCTTAATCTGTAATCCATTTTCCCCTCAGGGCTCCCTTCCTTGAGGTTGCAAAGCGGGGGTTGCCGAAGAATCGGCATCGAAGCTGACAAGTCCGCATAGAGAATCAAGAGGAAATTTGTCGGGGCTAAACTCGGTAATAGTGCTCCGAAAATCGTCTCCTGCCCGCACTGGTGAGTCTGCCACGTAAGGGAATTCTCCCTCAAAAAATAGGGAATCCCCGGTTTACAAAGTGGGAGAAAACCACTAACCTGTGGGCAACATCTTTTTCGACCGCGGGGCCCAGGCGGCCGCAAAATAATCTCGGTTAATACCTGGCAAAGCCTTTGCCGGCACTATTCCCGGCCAACCCTAGGAAAGGAGACACGGATGCGAGACTCGGTCGAAGAATTATCGTCCCCGAACCCTGGAATGGAGTTGTTTTATACCCCCAGCCGCCCGGATGGCGCCGCCCCCTACCCGGATATCCCGCCGTCCGTCCTGGTTGTCGATGACGATGACCAGTGCCGCAGGGTTCTCCTGAACTATCTGGAGCTAATCCGCTGTGCCAGCAAGGGCGCCGCCAATGGACCCGAAGCCCTGGAAATCCTGGCTCAGGAGCGGATCGATCTGGTGGTCAGCGGCATTAAAATGGAAGGCATGGATGGGGTGGAGTTGATGCAAGAGGCTCACCAGACTTATCCCCAGGTACCCTTCATTATCATGACCGGTTATGCCCTGGAATATTCCTACCATGACATCATTAATGCCGGGGCCAGCGACTTCATTGCCAAGCCCTTCCCCCTGGGGGAATTGAGGGCTAAGATTTGGCGGATTCAGAAAGAAAAGGACATTCTGCGCCAACTTCAACATAGCCTGGCCAGGCTCAAAAACCTCATCGAGAACACGGTGGGGGCCCTGGCCTCCATCCTGGAACAGAAAGATCCATATACCGCCGGGCGCCAGAATCGCGTCGGCGAGCTGGCCTGCGCGATCGCCAGGGAAATGGGGCTCCCGGAAGAACGAATCGAGGTCCTGCGCCTGGCCGCCTTCGTTCACGATATCGGCAAGATGGGGGTTCCCGCCGACAGTCTGACCAAACCGGGAGCGCTGACCGCCATCGAAATGAGCCTGATTAAGGTTCATTGTCAGGCATTTTTTGAGATCTTGAATACCGTCGAATTTCCCAGGCCCCTCGCCGAAATGGTCTTCCAGCACCATGAAAGGGTTAACGGTTCGGGGTATCCCCTGGGGCTTAAGGAGCCCATGATTATATTGGAGGCCAGGATCCTGGCGGTGGCCGAGGTGGTGGAAGCCATGAGGTCCCAGCGGCCTTACCGGCCAGCCCTGGAATTGAGCGCCGGCCTGGAAGAAATCTCCAAGGATCGAGGCGTGCTCTATGATGGCGCGGTGGTGGATGCCTGCCTGAGGCTATGCCACGAAAAAGCATTTACCCTCGGAACTTCATAAAGTGGGGCAGGCGTCCCGCCTCCCATCCTTTCTGACAATTTCTCCGGCTCCACTCTTGGGAGTTCAAGGTTCAAAGTTCAAAGTTCAAGGTTCAAGGTTAAACTGAAAACCGAAAACCCCTCACCCGGGATGGCACTCCCAGGAGATTTTCCGACCAATCTCAGGAGAAGTCCGCAGCAAGAAAATCCTCTCCCATCCCCGGCCCGGTCCGCAAGTGCCGGGTTTTAGAAATATCTTTAAAAATATTACCATGTTCTGGTAGCCGCAGGCCCTAGCAAAAAACCTGCGCTCATTTTATTAAGGATCTTCGCAAACTAAACGCATCCGCATGGCGAACCATGTCAGCCAGGCCGTGTTTGCGGCGATTCCTGGTATCGGCAAGACAACGGCCCAACAGTGGGAACCAGGGCAGAAAAGGCCGAGTGGCCCGGCGCCGCGGCTTCTCGATCTTATTGATCGCAAGGGATTGGCGGCGCTCGGCTAACCGCGGGCTTTCCTTTGCGCGGGTGATGAGAGCGAATCCCTCGAAGGACAGGAACAGCCGGGGTTTTCAAGGCGGCGGTTAAAGGCGTGTGCGCCTACAAAAAAAGCAAGGGCTGGGGGACGACGGCGCCAAAATTTGGTGTGCCGGGTGCACTTACATTCACAGGCTGGAAGGGCCTCCGCTACCATGATTTCCTCGCCCCAAGCCCGGTTGCTGACACAGCCGGGCTTTTTATGGTTAAACTGCAAAATTTCCCCGGCATGATTAAAATGACTTTAAAGCACGAAGAAGTCTATTGACGATACCACCCGGAACTAGTGGTCTGTTCCGCAATTGATTATCCATTGAAAATGACTGATTTTTAACCCCCTTTTGGAAAAGGGAGTAGGGGGATTTAATATAACCTCTTGAAATCCTCCTAAATCCCCCTTTTTCAAAGGGGGACTTAACCATGCCAAATCCAGCGTTCCAGTCCTGATATTATGTCCAGCTAATTATGAAACACTCCACTAGTTAGTTAAAAAAGCCGGCGGGGATCAAAACCCGCCGGCCTTTTTTAAGTAGCGTGTGATCCATAGACACCTCGAATTTCGTTAAAAGGATGTCCATTAATCATACGCTTACTGCCTATTTCGGCGAACTCCCGCCTCTGAACCCTTATCTTTTGCCCCCCTCCGTGCCGCCCGACAAGCCACCCATCTTGCCCAAGTCAATGAAGGGGACGGCTCCTCCAGAGACTTGAGGTAAAATCCCGTTCCATTTCTCGATACCCTTGTACTGTACCAGGATCGGGGTGATCGACCGTGATAGGGCATCATTGGCTTTGGCCTGTCCCTGAGCCACCACTAGAATGGATTCAGCCTCGCCTTTGGCCGTGGCAACCTTTTGCTGAGCTTCAATCTCGCGTTGGGCCAAGACCTGTTTCTGCGTTTCGACTTGTTGCTGGGCCACTTGCTTGGCCTCGATGGCCCCTTCATATTCAGGGGAGAATCGGATATCGGCAAAGTAGATGTCATCGACGATGATGTGATACCTCGACAGATTATCTCCCAATTTGGTCATCGCCCGCTTCCGGATCTCCTCTCTTTTTGGAAGGATTTCCCCGATGGGGTAGGTCGGCACCACCTCCTTGACGAAGTCGTTGAAGGCCGGGTCGATCACCTTGTCGGCAAAATCGAGCCCCACTTTCTGGTAAAGGTCATTGACATAAGCCGGATCGATATGGAAGTTCATCATGCCCGTCATTTTCACATTCTGGTATTCCTTTGAAGAGGCATCGATCTCTCTGAAAGGATGGGGTTGCACCTTGACATCCACCTTGATGACTCTTTCGGCAATGGGCACAATGAAGTTGAGCCCCTCCCCCATGATTCTCTTCTCTACACTCCCCCACCAGAGGACCACCCCCCGGTGGCCAGCCGGGACGATGACAAAGGTGCCCCAACCAACGAAAAGGACGATGCAGAGCAAAATGATAATTCCAACATTCCGTGGATTCGGCTTTTTGAATTCAGCCAGGTTGATGACTTTTTCCGCCATCGTTATCCTCCTCTGGGTGTCTTAACCGAGATGATGCGCACTACCCGAGCCAATCCCAAAAATTTTGGGACCATTCTCCCTAAGTTCAGGCCAGAAAACGAGACCCTCTTCCCGAACCCACTCGGCTCATTGAGTATCATAGCATGAATATTTTTAAAAAAACGTTTTTCCTAATGATTAGGATTAGGGCATATCCACGAGGCTCCTACCATCGTCTCAAATCCGGATCCGCCACCGGTTTTTGTCCCGGAGGCGTATAAATTTAAGGCAAAAGTAAAAAGTAAAAAGGCAAAACTTTTGCCTTTTGCCTTACCCCCCCCGGCCTCGCCCCGGCGCCGCAAACTTCCATGGATTTGCGAGAGCCTTGATGCTATAGTGGGGTTCGAAATTTTTTTTATAGGTCCTCCCCGGGAAAGGAAATCGGCATGAATCCATGGAAAATCGGCTTTGTGGGCACTGACGGCCGCACCTTGCTGGCCGCCCTGGAGACCAGCCGGGCCACCAGCGAGCTCTATCCCGGCGACTACCGGGGGCTGGTGGTGCGGGGCACCCCGGCCATGCCGGCCTGGGCCCGGAGAGTCGGCTGGCCGGTGGATTTCCTGCCGGTGGCCGACCATTCCGCCCCGGCCTATGCCGAGGCGCTGATCCGGGCCTTCCGGGAAGGGGCCCTGGACGCCGCCCTGGTCATGCCCGAGTCCCTGGTCTTCGACGGCCTGGTGGACCTGGTGGCCGAAGCCGGCCATGGCGGCCGGATCATCGGCCTGAGCCGGCAGGCCGCCTTTGTGGAGGCAGACAAGATCGCCTGCAAACACCTGTGCCGGGAGGCGGGCATCCCGGTGGCCCCGGCCTGGGTGGAGGCCGACGCCCGGGATTACCGGTCCGTTTTGGGAACCTGCCTGGAATACCTGCATGACTTTGGCGGCGCGGTCCTGAAGTATCCCTACACCGCCGGCGGCAAGGGGGCCCGCATCATCGGCAATACCTGGGAAATCCGGGAGGTCTATGAGCTGCTGCTCAACGATTACCGGGAGGCCTACCTGAAGGGGTTCGGCAAAAAAGCCCACTGGCCGCTGCTCATCGAGTCCCGCATGTCCGGGGTGGAGATCAGCTTCACCATCCTGGTGGATAAAAACGGCCATCACCAGTTCCTGCCCACGGCCATGGACTATCCCGAGCGTTTCGCCGGCCCGCCGGGCCTCGACAACCCCATCACCGGCGGCATGGGCTCCATCTCGCCCCACCCCCTGGAGTCTCCGGAACTGCTGCTCCTGGCGGAAGAGAGCATCGCCCGTCCCTTTATCGTCAAGATGAGAGAGCGGAGCCTCCTGCGGCAGTGCGTCCTCTACCCCGGGTGTTTCGTCTCCTTCGGACCGGACTTTAAACCCACCGCCATTCGGGTGTGCGAAATTAATATCCGCCCCGGGGAGCCGGAGTTCCAGCCCATCGTCAAACGGCTGCGCAATCTGGGGGCCTTGCTGCGGGCCATGGTGGAGGGCCGTCTGCAGCAGGTGGCCCCGGAGGTCAGAAGCGACCAGATATCCCTCTGCCTGGCCCTGGTCACCGGCCCCGGCGGCCCCAAACAGCAGAAGGGCTACCCCTGGTCCCTGACCAAAGGGGAGGCCCTGGAGTTGGATTTCGATTATTTCGACAAAAAGAAGATCACTGTGATCCCTTCCGCCATGGATTGGGACGAGGGGGTGTTCAAATCCGACGGTTCCCGGGTGGCTTACCTGGTGGCCAACGCCACCGTCAAGGAAGGGCAGCAGCGGGGCCAGGTGGTGGAAACCTTGCGGCAGAAATTGCTCAACGCCTTCGACCTCGGCAAGATCCGGGTCATCCCCCGGGAAAACCAGGCGGGCAACCGCCTGGCCCTGCGCCGGGACATCGGCCTCCATTACCGGATAGCAGAACTGTTGCGGGCTTAAAAGATAGGGGAAAGGTAAAAGTAGTTAAAGGCGGGATGCGCTTCGCTTTCCCGCCCTACGAGCTGGTCACCGGCCCCGGCGGCCCCAAACAGCAGAAGGGCTACCCCTGGTCCCTGACCAAAGGGGAGGCCCTGGAGTTGGATTTCGATTATTTCGACAAAAAGAAGATCACTGTGATCCCTTCCGCCATGGATTGGGACGAGGGGGTGTTCAAATCCGACGGTTCCCGGGTGGCTTACCTGGTGGCCAACGCCACCGTCAAGGAAGGGCAGCAGCGGGGCCAGGTGGTGGAAACCTTGCGGCAGAAATTGCTCAACGCCTTCGACCTCGGCAAGATCCGGGTCATCCCCCGGGAAAACCAGGCGGGCAACCGCCTGGCCCTGCGCCGGGACATCGGCCTCCATTACCAGCAGGCGGAGCAGCTGAGGGGAGGGCTGGAAAACGGCAAACTTATGGTGGGCGGCGCCCACTCTACATGGCGCCCACCTTACATCTTTCATTCACTGCACCTGATTTTCCCGGGGGTCCCCGTGGAATTTCAGGGCCGCGGGGCGCTGGCTATTGTCGATGTAACGGTTCCAGTAATCCCGCAGGTCCTGGATGGCCTGTTTCACCTCGATGGCCGCGCCCTGGGCCCGCAGTTGCCCCAGGCAGTAATAGAGTTCGTTGAGCAGGCGGATCTGGGTAATACCCGCCACCTGGTCAAAATCCTCCGGCGCCAGGGATTCCAGGTTGATCTTTTCCAGCTCCGCCAATTCGTGGAGGATTTCCTCCACGATGCTACCGAGCAGGTCCTGGTAGTAATCGGGGCGGCCCAGGTCCAGGCGGCGGCCCCGGCTCAGGGTGACCGCGGGGCTCATGTCAGCAGGCCGGCGCCTTGTCTTTCAGGTAGTGATAGATGGCGCCGTCGTATGCGTGGGTGAGCTGGAAGACTTTGCGGGCCAGGGCGAAGCGGGTGCCCAGATTGGTGGCTCCTTTGTTGAGCTTCATTTCGTGGATCACCAGGGCGTAGTCCGCCGGGTCCACCACCACCGTGACCGCCTGGTAATTCTTGGCCGCGGCCCTGAGCAGGGTGGGGCCGCCAATGTCGATGTTTTCGATGGCGTCCTCCAGGGTGCAGCCGGGTTTGGCGATGGCCTGTTCGAATTGGTAGAGATTCACCACTACCAGGTCGATGAAGCCGAGGTTTTGCTGCTGCATCTGCTCCAGGTGGCTGGCCAGGTCCCGGCGGGCCAGGATGCCGGCGTGCACCTTGGGGTGCAGGGTCTTGACCCGGCCATCCAGCATCTCCGGGAAACCGGTGAAGTCCGAGACCTCGGTCACCGGGACCCCTCCGTCCCGCAATATCTTGGCGGTGCCCCCGGTGGACAGAATCTCCACTTGGCGACCGGCCAGGAATTGGCCGAACTCGACGCTGCCGCTTTTATCGGTGACGCTGATCAGGGCCCGGGCAATGGGTTTCATACCTTCCTTCTCTCCAGTTATCAGGAATTTTTGCCGTTCTTGCTTTTGTGGCTATTTTGCTTTTTGCTTTTTTTGCTTTTTTGCTAGAGGTCGATGAGCGAGCGCTCCGTAGGGGCGCACAGTGGCACAGGCTTCCAGCCTGTGATTGGGTGCGCCCTCGGGGGGCGGACACCTGGGTCCGCCCTACAAAAATATCCTTTTGTCGGCAACTTGGTATTAGCCACCGTCCCCAAACCTACGGGTTGGGGAATGAGGGTCGTCTCAAGCTACTATAGGCGGAAGATTTATGCAAGGCCGGAGGCGGGGGGATGTTTTTCTTTCGGCGCTCCGTGATGGTGGCCCCGGAGTCTTTTACGGCGGGCCATTACATCGGTTTTCGGTGAAAGTCGAAAGCAATCACAGGCGAGACGCCGGTGCCACTTGATTTGCCTTGAACCTTGAACTTTGAACCTTGAACCTTTGAACCAGCCCCTTAACCGAGAAAGAGCCTCAGGGCTTCCTGCTTCAGGCGCCGGAAATCTTCCTCGGCCTGATGCAGTTGTTTCTGGCGGAGGGCGTGCCTGATCTTACGCACCGTTTCATCCAGGCTCAGGGGCTTGAAGACGATGTCCACCTGCTCATAATAGACCAGGTGCTGGGTCTGGGCCCGCTGCTGCACCATGATGAGGAAGCGGGTGCCGGGATGGCGGGAGCGGACCTGGTCCAGGAACCTCTGGTAGTGCAGCTGCTTGGGATCGGTGATGATGAGATCGTAGGTGCACTGCTCCAAGGCCTCCAGTGCCTCGGGTTCGGAGTTTACCAGCTTGAAGCCCTCATAGCCGCAGAGTTTGATGACCGCAGAGAGGAATTCCCGAACCCATTGCTCCTGATCCACTACCAGGATGCGCGCCTGGCAAACGGTATCCTCGGGCATCATGGGGCCTCCTTAAGGCTGCTGCTGATAATTTATCAAAAATGCAGCGACTGGCAAGAGAGTGGCGGGATTTTTGAGGAAAGCCGCGGCCGGCGTTTGGCACGGGCGGGGGATCCCTTAAAAAAAAATCTCCTCTTCCGGGTTGATGAGGTTCATAATCAGCCCGGTCATCACCTTGGGATAGAAATAGGTGGATTTCCGGGGCATGGTGAGGCCGGCGGAGGCTACCTCCTGCACCTGCTCGATACGGGTGGGATTGAGGATAAAGGCCATGCGGGCGTCCCTATGGGTCACCGCGGCCACCACCTCATCGATCCTGCTGGAGTATTTAAAGGTCTCCTGGTCGTCCAGGGCCTGGGCGTCCAGGGCCAACACCTTCTCAAAGATCAGGTAATTGAGCACCGCCACGTCCAGTTGGGCCAGGGCGGGATGCATCTGGCGGGCCAGCTGTTTTTGCCGCACCCCGGGGCGCAGCTTTAGAAGCCAGGCCTTGCGGCCGAAGCCCAGCATGATGAAGGCGGTCTCCGCGGCCGGGACCTCCGCCAGGGTCTGTTGCAGGAAGTCATCGTAGGCCTGGCCGAACTCGTCGGCGGCGGGCAACGAGAAGATTTCGAAGTATTCCTTCAGGCGCCCCAGGATCTTGGCCTCGTCCAGGTGCTTCACCCGGGGACCCCCCAGGAGGCGGTGGGCCATGAGGATGACCAGGTTCGGGTCGTAGATGTTGGAGAGGTACATGAGGGTATAATTGAAGTCCGCCTGGGGCGGCGCCTGGGGATACTGCTGTTTCAGGAGTTTTTGGTAATTGAGGGAGGTTTCGTAGCGGTGATGGCCGTCGGCGATGAACAGGGTTAGGCCGGCCAGGGCCTGGTGGGCCGCCTGGAGGGCGGCGGGCTCCGTTACCCGGTAGAGGCGCTGATAATATCCCAGGGTATCTTCACAGGACTCCAGCGGGGCAGGGGGCAGGGCCTGGCGTAGTTGGCCCAGGACCAGATTTTCCGGATCGGGATAGAGGGAAAAGATGGGGGAAAAATGGGCCCTGGCCTGTTTGAACAATTCCAGGCGGTCGGCCTTGACGGCGGAGAAGGTCTGCTCGTGGGGCTTAATGGCCCCGCCGCTTAAGGGCTCCAGGCGCACCAGGGCCGCCAGGCCGGTCCGGGTCCGCTTCCGCCCCTGAGCCTCGAAATCGGTCTCCCAATAGTAGAAGGCCGGATGGGGATCCCGCAGCAGCACCTCCTGACGCAGCCACTGTTGGAACAGGGCGGCCGCCCGCGTGTAACGGTTGTGCAATCGATCGTCCCCGGCCAGGGCCTGGGGCAGGATCAGGTGCACCATGTTATAGGGGCTGCGGGCCGCCAAGGCCTGCCGCTCGATGGGCTTGATCACATCATAGGGCGGCGTCACCACGTCGGTCAGGTTCGACACCTTGGCGAGGTTATAATGCAGCCCCCGGAACGGGGCGACCAGGGCCACCGGAATCGTCCTCCTGTTTGCTAAGCCGCCATTTCCCCCGGGAAATACCACCTCTCCCCCAAGGACCGACTTCGCCTCCGGCCAGGAAAGGGCGGCAAATAACCGCTTAAATTTATCACCCCGGCACCTGGCGTCAATAGGCTCGTGGCACAAATCCGGCATTTCCCCGGAGAGCAGTCGTGACCAGGTCACAAAAAACTTGGCTTATGCACTTGACAAAAGCGATAAGCTGATTTATACTGATAATCATGGAAAACACAGGACTTCTCGCACCGCATTATCAGGATGAGGAAGCAGCAAGGACGCACCTGGAAAAAGTTCGTTGGCCCAATGGCCCGGTATGCCCCCATTGTGGTAGCATCAACGAGGCTTCCAAAGTCAATCCTAAGCCGGGTTCAAGGAAACCTGTGCGTAAGGGGGTCTGGTGGTGCCGTAGCTGCAAAAAGCAGTTTACCATTACCGTAGGCTCGATTTTTGAGGATTCCCATATTCCGCTTCATAAGTGGCTATTGGCGATCCATCTCATACTTTCTTCGAAAAAGGGGATTAGTGCGCACCAGTTAATGCGGAACCTCGAAATCGGCAGTTACCGCTCTGCTTGGTTTATGGCACATCGCATTCGCTGGGCGCTAACGCAAGAGCCGGTTAGAGAGATTTTCGGCGGAACTGTGGAAATGGACGAAACTTATGTCGGCGGCAAGCTTCGCGTTGGGCCTCATGCCACTAAACCCGGAGAGCGGCCAAGAGACCGCTTATTCCTGTCGAACAAAGCAGCGGTTGTGTCCGTTTTACAGCGTGGGGGTTCGGTACGGTCCTTTCATGTGGAGCGTGTCACAGCGAAGAACCTTAAACCTATCGTTAAAGAGATGATAGCCGAAGACGCTCATTTAATGACCGACACTTCTGGCGTAGGAAGAAGCGTGGCGGGAAAGCGCAAGCATTCCCAGGTCAACCATACTGCCAATGAATACGTCCGCCTGGAAAATGGAGAGAAGATTACTACCAACACCGTGGAGGGGTATTTCTCAATCCTGAAACGCGGCAACTATGGCGTCTATCACCATTGGAGCAAAAAGTATATGGGGCAATACTTGAGGGAGTTTGATTGGCGCTATAATGCCCGAAAGCTCTCGGACGTGGAGCGGACCATTATAGCTCTGAGGATGACGGAGGGAAACCGCCTATTGCTAAAATCATGTGACTAACGTAGAATCCTTTCTGGATTCTTCGCTTATTTGGGATGAGAATGGCCGTGTGCTGGCTGTGGTGGCGGGCTTGCGGTCCAAATCTATCCCCTATTGCTTGCCTTCCTCTATGGTCAGTATATACACCATGACGAAGGGGAGGTCAAGTATGTCTTTAGCTATTGAGCAGGAATCTTCCGCCGCCATATCCTATGAACCAGAGGGATATCTGATGATTGAGAAACTGCGTATTGAAAATTTCCGCTGCTTCAAATCCGTCTTCCTAGAGGGATTAAGACGCGTAAACATCATTGTGGGGAGGAATGCGAGCGGCAAGACGGTTCTCCTTGAATCAATTAAACTTGGGCTTGATGGACTACCTGGACAATTGCCGTGGCTCAATCAAATGCGGAATATTCCAATGTTCTTCCCCCCCAATCCGACTCTAGAACAATTCCAATCGACATTTGTCGATTTTTTTTATCTGTTTGAAAGCCAGAGTGAGATAGTAATTTCAATTGAGGATTCTCAACATAGAACTGCTAAGGTGCGCGTTCACTTTGATCCAATGAAAGCCACTACGATACAACCAGCCGCTCCCGCACAACCGCGAGTAGGTTTTCAGCTCCCACAAGCAGCCTCTTTCGCTCCGCCAGTTACTATAATACCATTGGCATTTGACAGGACTGATTTTCAAGGTCGCAAGGATACCCTTTTGGCTACTTTGAATCCCCAAGGTCTAATGTTTTTTCAACCAGGGAAGCCTATGGGAATCGTTTCTAGCTTGATCTCCAGTAGTTACTTCGGCGGTCCTGGCGAAAACGCTATGTGGTTATCGCAAATGAGCATAGACAAGCGTGGTAAAGAGGTTGTTCAAGCCATGCAGAGACATTTCCCTTTTATTTCTGATGTGACATCAGAAACTCCAACACCTGGAATGGCAACGGTTTACGCGGACCTACCAAGTCTTCCTCGAAAGATTCCACTTTCACTGGTATCTGGTGGGATAAGCAGATTATTTACCATGATACTTGCTGTAGTCCAATATAAAAGGGGGGTAGTTCTTGTTGATGAAATTGAAACCGGAATCTATTTTGAGCAATTTCCTTTGATTTTTGAAACATTAGTCGATATAGCTAACCATCACGATACCCAATTATTTTTTACTACACATAGCCTCGAATGCTTACGTGGGCTATTACCCTCAATCAAGGCCAATGAAGAAGACTTCCTTTTGTTGCGGGTAGAGAAGGAAAATGGTTCATCTAAAATTACGCCAATTGAGTCCAAATTCATCGAAGCAGCCATAGAGCAGGGTTTCGATGTCCGTTGAATATCTTCTACCCAAAGATGCTAAAGATATTCCGCGTCCCTTTTTTGTTGTGTGTGAAGGAATGAGTGATGCGCGTTTTATATGTTCACTTTTAACACACATGGGCATCACTACATGTAGTGTCGGGTGTCCAAGCGGGCTTGGTAGTGGAAGCGGTTTGGATTCGATAGCAAATTATTTGATCGGCATCCAAGCAATTACAATAGGAAAAGATACCCTTCGCGGTCTGCTTATTATAATAGATGCGAATGATAAACCAACACAGCGCTTTTCTGACATACAAAAAGCTCTGTCAGATGCCAACTTTCCGGTGCCATCGGAAGCTTTCAAGATTGAAGGTGATCCCCGGGTTGCGGTTTACCTGATACCCCGGCAAGGAGAAAATGGTACATTAGATAACCTTCTTTTGGAAGCAGCGCTCCAAAAAAATCCGCAAATGCAGAAATGTCTAGATGATTTTTCCGATTGTACTGGCTCAGTAAAAACCTGGACACCAAATCAACAATCTAAAATGAGGCTTTCGGCCCTTGTTGCTGCTTTTTGTCAAAAAAATCCTTGGGCCTCGGCTGCATTGATGTGGAGTGACAAAGGGAATCCTGTGCCCATCGAAAGTGACCGTTTTAATGACATTGCTGATTTTCTAAAAGCCTTTGCAAGTTAGTTATTTTTGAGGTTCCTATGGAAAAACCCAAAAAGGAAATTTCAGAAGATGATGTGCTTGCGGCGATCCTCAAGGTAAAACCTACAGAGGATATGCCCAGGCCAGGGCCTTCTAAACGCAAGCCAAAGCCCCAGGAAAACCCAGCAAAATAAACTTACCATCCAAGGTAGCTCCCTCTTTTTCTCCTTCCTACGTTTGTCAAGTGCATAAGCCCGCAAAAAACTCTTGACCCTGGTTACCCTCCAGGTTATAAAAAACGAATTAATTTTGATTAAGGGATGGGCTTATGCGCATGACCCCTTCGCAGGTTAGGAGGGGTTATAAGGTTACGGGGCAAAAAAATCTGGGGCGTTAGGCCCCCTTCCTCGTGCTCTCCGGACCGTTGCCGGGGCCCAAACCTTACTCTCCCCGGGAGTTCCGCTCCCAGGGACGCGCCGCCCCAGGCGGCGCAGGTGGTATGCCTGCCGGGCATTCCCCGGTGGCGTCTTAACCTTGGTGCGAGGAGGGCGGACTATTGAATAATCCGGTGCCTGGCTTCGGACTGCATCTTACCCTGGACGGCTATGGGTGCAGTTATGAGCGGCTGACGAACCTGGACGCCATCTATCAATTCCTGGATCATTGCCCCGATGTGATCCACATGACCAAGATCATGCCCCCTTACGTTTTCAAGTACCACGGCAAGGTCCCGGAGGATTGGGGCCTGTCGGGCTTTGTGCTCATCGCGGAAAGCCACATCAGCATCCACACCTTCCCCGACCGGGGCTACCTCAGCCTGGATATCTTTTCCTGCAAGGATTTCGACTACCAGCAGGCAATCGCCTACGCCACCGAACTATTCGGCATCACCCGCCACGAGATGAATCTCCTGGACCGGGGCCTGGAGTTCCCCCGGAAAGTGAGGTCAGTGGAACGCATCTTGCGCCAGGAGCGGGACCAGATACGAGGTTAGCATGGACGAGGCCGACGCTCCTTCCTCCGGCTTCCTGGCGCGCCTCCGGCAGCGGCTCAGCCGCAGGACCGCCATGCAGCAGCCGGAGGACGTGGAACGCGAAATCCAACATATCATCGTGGAAGGCGAAGAGCGAGGCCTCATCACCCGCCAGGAAGGCGAACTCATTGAGTCCATCTTTGAGTTCAAAGATACCCTGGTCCGGGAGATCATGGTGCCCCGCCTGCAAATGGTGGGGGTGGAGCGAAACACCCCTCTGAACCAGATCATCCGCCTGCTCCTGTCCAGCGGCCATTCCCGGTTGCCGGTGTTTGAGGGGGACATCGACCACATCAAGGGCATCCTCCTGGCCAAGGACCTCCTGGTCTTCTGGCAGACCCCGGAGGAAACCTGGGACCTGGCCAAGGTCTTGCGCCCGGCCTATTTCGTCCCGGAAAGCAAGAAGATCAGCGACCTGTTGCGGGACCTGGTGGAGGGCAAGACCGCCATCGCCATAGTCATTGATGAATACGGCGGCACCGCCGGCCTCATCGCCCTGGAAGACATCCTGGAGGAGATCGTCGGGGAGATCTACGACGAATACGACCGTATGGAGCCCCGCCTGGTGCCCCAGGAGGACGGCGCCGTCCTGGTGGATGCCCGCCTGGACGTGGAGGTGCTCCTGGAGCACTTCCGCCTGCCCCGCCCGGAAGGCAAGTTCGAATCGGTGGGAGGGCTCCTGATCCATGAGCTGGGCCGGGTCCCCCAGGTCAACGACCGGGTGCAGATCGATAACCTGGAACTGACGGTGGTCTCCGCCGACGAGCGCCGGGCCAAGCAGGTGCGGGCCCGGACGACCCTGGCTGCAGAAGCGGGGGAGGAATGATTCAGGGGCCAGGGGTATCAGGCGCCTCAGCCCAAGGAAAAATGGCTAAACCTCTCCCTAAAAACCGGCTATAATCCACCCAAGATGACCCGGATCGCCCTCGATCATATCCTGGCCGCCATCCTCTCGGGCCTCCTGCTGGCCGCGGCCTTTCCCAAATGGAACCAGACCTACCTGCTGTTCGTCGCCCTCATTCCCCTATACTGGGCCCTCCAGGGAAAATCGCTCAAGGCCGCCTTCGGCCTGGGGCTGGTCTCGGGCCTGGCCTACTATCTGACCCTGCTTTACTGGATCGTCTACGTCACCCACGTCTTCGGCCATCTGTCCCTGCCTGTGTCGCTGGGGGTATTGCTGTTGCTGGCCGGCTACCTCAGTCTCTACCGGGCCCTGTGGGCCCTGGGGCTCAACTGGGGCGCAGCCCAGGGTCTGAGCCTGCTGTGGTGGGGGCCGGTCCTCTGGGTTACCCTGGAGCTGGGCCAAACCTACATCATCAGCGGCTTCCCCTGGGAGCTCTTGGGGAACGGCCTCTTTCCCCATCCCTTGCTGCTGCAGGTGGCCGACCTCACCGGGGTTTACGGCCTCTCCTTTCTGGTGGTCCTGATTAACGTCGGCCTGGGGCGCTCCCTGTGGCCGCCCCGGGCCTGGCGCACCCGGCGCTTTCGCCATCTGCCGGCGCTCGCCCTGGTGCTGGCCTGCTGGCTGGGCTATGGTCATTTCCGCCTGGTGGCACTCCAAAAACTGGAGGCCCAGAGCCCGAAAATCAAAGTGGCCGTGGTCCAGGGATCCATCGAGCAGGGCGAAAAGTGGAAGAAGGAGATGGTGACTGCCACCCTGGAGCGCTACGCCGAGCTCACCCGCCAGGTTAAAGGCGCCCAGCTCATCGTCTGGCCCGAAACCGCGGCGCCCTTCTTCTTCCTGCGCACCCCGGATCTCTCCGCCCAGGTCCAGGCCATCGCCAAGGAGAGCGGCGGCTCCCTCCTCTTCGGGGCGCCCGCCTGGGAGCTTACTGCCGAGGGGGAGCGCTATTTCAACCGGGCCTACCTCCTGTCTCCCCAAGGGGAGGTGCTGGGCTATTACGATAAGGCCCATCTGGTGCCCTACGGCGAATACGTGCCCCTGCGGCGCTTTATGCCCTTTATCGGCAAGATGGTGCCCATGGTGGGGGACTTTGCCGAGGGGCCGGTGGGCGCCACCGTGAGCCTGCCGGATGGAGTGGCCTTGGGACCCCTGGTCTGCTATGAGTCCATTTTCCCCAATTTAAGCCGCGCCCAGGTGGTCAACGGCGCCCGTCTGCTGGTGAACATCACCAACGACGCCTGGTTCGGCAAGACCGCGGCGGCTTACCAACACCTGTCCATGGCGGTGCTCAGGTGCGTGGAGAACCACGTCTGCCTGGCCCGGGCCGCCAACACCGGGATCTCCGCCTTCATCGACGCCCAGGGCCGCATCCTCTGGCAGTCGGAACTTTACGTCCCCGCGGCTCACGCCCTGGAGCTGCCCCTGATGCCCGGCGGCAGCCTCTACACCGAGTACGGCGACCTCTTTGCCTGGGGCTGCGTCATTCTCACCGGCCTGCTCCTGATTTTCGCCCGGCGCCGCCGCTGGGAGTAGAGGCAAATAATAGGTCGAGTTTGAGGGGAGGACCGGGGGACGCGAGTCCCCCGCCCTCCCCTCAAACTCCCCTCCCAGCCCCCTTTATGGGGCCGGGGAAGGCGGGGCTAAAAGGCCCCGACTTCCCCGGCTAATAGAGAAATACGAATCAGATTCAGAAATCCGTAAAGTGTATAATTTACTTTTCCATCCAAAGGTGGATAAGATGGATAAAGAAGCTCTTTCAAAGGCAAGAGCCGAGGTTATTGAAAAATTTATAAATTTGGAATGGATTATTAACGCCATAATATCCCAACATTATTTTAGGCGAGTATATCTTCCTTTTGTCCTTGATTTTCTTTACGATGAATATTGTAGTTTTGCATTAAAGCGTCGTTTAATTGAAAAAATTGTTAAAGACATTGATTCTATGCAAATTCAAGATCTTAACCGTCTTAACACAATCCGAAATATATTTGCCCATTGTGGTCAAGAGATATTTGAGGGTTCGGCTATTCCAAGCAAAGACCAAATTGGGAAGGTACCCCATCCGCGCAAAACGAATGAAGCTTTGGACTTTAAGGGCTTGCATCAAGAATTCTTAGAAAAAGAATCAAAAGTTGTTAAATATTTATTTGGAATTTATGAAAATCTTGGTGGACTTTTTCAAAGAGGGGAAGAGAATCTTCCCTCTGTAGAGTGAAAATAACCGTGTAAGGGCTCCTTTTTCCCACTATCATAGGGCTAAAGGCTTAATTCTTGTGGTAGAAAAATCAGGCTTCCCTTCCAAAAGAGAAGTATTAGCAATAATAACCCCTTAACCAATGACCACGGAAAACGGAAAACGGAAAACGGAAAACTGCTTCAGATGCGGCTTTATCGCCCTGATCGGCTATCCCAATGTGGGCAAATCCACCCTGTTGAACCGCCTGGTGGGGTGGAAAATCGCCATTACCTCCCCCAAGCCCCAGACAACCCGTTTCCGGTTGTTGGGCATCGTCAATGCGCTCGCGGCCCAGATGCTCTTCCTGGACACCCCGGGAATCCTGGAGCCCAAGGGGCCCCTCAACGCCAGCCTGGCGCAGGCGGCCCTCACTGCCCTGGCTGAAGCCGACGTGGTGGTCTGGCTGGCGGAGCCTCGGGCCCCTGACTTACAGGACCCTGTGCTGCTCCCCCATTTACGGCAGCTTAAGCGGCCCCTGCTGGTGGCCATCAACAAGATCGACGCGGTGTCCAAGACCAAACTGCTACCCCTCATCCAGATTTTTCACCAGGCCTTCCCCGCCGCCACCATCATTCCCATCAGCGCCCTGTTGGGAGACGGCCTGGCGGAGCTGCAGGCCGAAATCGCCAGGCTACTGCCCGGCCCTCCCCTTTACCCCCCGGACCAGGAGACCGAGGCCAGCGAGCGCTTCCTGGCCGCGGAGTTTATCCGGGAGCGGGTTCTGCACCACACCCGGGAAGAGTTGCCCCACGCGGTGGCGGTGGCGGTGGAGGAGTTCGACGAGAGCCGGCGCCCGGAGCTGGTGCGGATTCGGGCGGTAATCTACGTGGAGCGGGACTCCCAGAAGGCCATCATCATCGGCAAACAGGGGCGCCTGCTCAAAACCATCGGAGTCGAGGCCCGGCTGGAGATCGAGGCCCTGCTGGGGGCCCGCGTCTTCCTGGACCTCTGGGTCAAGGTCTGGAAGAACTGGCGCAAGGACCCCCGAGCTTTGCGCACCTTGGGCTACCAGAGATAGGAGCCTGGGACCAAAGCCTCATTGACAATTTCCCCAATGATGCCCACCTTATCAGCAAGAGGGCAAATATCCTTCTGAGACTCACTGGCGTTTGGGAATTTATTGAGCGGCCTGTGGCCGCCTCCCACTGGGCGACCCGATCACAGGGTGGAAGCCTGTGCCACTGTCGCCCCTACGTTAACTAATTGATAAATAACCTTATTTTAGCCGATAACTGAAAGCCCCCAACCGAAAATGGTATTATCCATGAGGCGCCTTCCCACTGTGCTCTTCGCGGTTTCCGCCTTTTTCGCCCTTTTGCTGATCTCGCCGCCCCAGGCCCTGGCCTTGGGATTTCAATGGCCCACCGAAGGCTCCTACGTCCGCCAAACCGCCCACCTGCTGTTCGCCGCGGCGATGCTCTTCTTCATCCGGGAAATCTATTATACCGGCCTGCAGCGCTTCGGCGGCTTCCGCTTGCTCATCTGGTCCTGGGGGATTCTGGCCCTGTGGAATCTGAACGCCTTCGTCGGCAATTGGAGCGAATGGACCCTGAGCAACCCGGTAATTCTCGGGCACGGTTTCTCCCGGCAGCTCCTGATGTCCGACGCCCACACCTGGCTGTTCTACCTCACCCAAATCGACTATTTCCTCTTGCTGCCGCCGGCCTTTTACCTCTTCTACCGCGGCCTCAAGTTCCTGGCCCGGGAGCCGCGGCCCGAAGGACCTGGGGCAGAGGGGCCATGACCAACCTGTACCTCTATCTGGCTCCGCTCTGGGTCCTGGGATACGCCGCCTCGCTCCTGGTCATCCTGCTCACCTTGATGGCCCTGAGGGAGTCCCGGATCCTGGTGGCCCGGGATCCGGAAAACGCCCTGTGGCTGTTTCTCAACTGGCTGGCCCTGGTCTTTGCCATCTTCGGCTTTAACCATATCATTTCCCACGGCCTCCAAGATCTCATCACCTATTGGGATTATCCCAACCTGGACATCGCCCGCCGCATCTTTAGCGGCTTCGACACCATCATCTACGTGACCGTGGCCACCATCATCTTTTTCTTCCACCGCATCCAGCGGCTGTACCGCCGCATGCAGGCGGACCACCACCACCTGGAAGAGACCAGCCACGAGATCCTGGCCCTGAACCGGGAGATGGAGGCCCTGGTGATGGAACGCACCATGTCGGAGATGGCCTTAGGGATGGCCCACGGCATCCGCAACCCCTTGCAAGTCATCGGCGGCTTCAGCCAGCGCCTGCTGAAAAAGACCGACGCAGCGGACCCCAGCCGGGTCTGGGCCCGCGCCATCTCCGAAGAGGCCAAGCGCATCGAGCACATGGTGGAGCGCTTCGAGACCCTGGCCCGGCGCAAGACCTCCTTTTTCGCCCAGGAGGACCTGAACCTCATTCTCCAGGCCACCCTGGACCTGCTGCGACCGGAGCTCCGGGCCAAGAACCTCACCCTGGTGCGGGAATTCTGCCGCGAACCCCTGGTGGGCCGCCTGAACAAACACCTGCTGAAGGTGGCCCTGGCCCACCTGCTGCGCAATGCCATGGAAGCCACCCCCCCCGGCGGCACCATCATGGTGCGCACTTCCATGGAAAAGAATTTTGCGGTTTTGGTGATCCAGGACACCGGGCGAGGCATGCCCAGCGAGGTGCTGGAAAAGGTCTTTGTCCCCTTCTACACCACCAAGCTGGGGGGTACCGGTTTGGGCATGGTCTTCGTGCGCCAGATCATGGATGAGCACCGGGGCACCATTTCCCTGGACAGCAAGCTGGGCCGGGGCACCACGGTGACCATCCGCCTGCCCCGCCGCTTCGCGGAGCGGCCAGAGGTCTCCGAGGAGGAGGGCGAAGGGAAAAGGTAAAAGTAAAAAGGCAAAAGGTAAAACTTTTGCCTTTTTACTTCCCATCAGGAACTGCCTTTCGCCTTCAAGGATAACTGGCTGATTTCTTCCATCTGGTTCACCTGAAGCTGTTGGATATCCATCAGGCGCTGCCATTGATGCATCAGCAGGTGATCCATCTTTTCGTGCAACTTGCGAATCTCGATCTCGGCCTTCAAATTTATCTCATAATCGTGTTCGGACCGGAGGCGGTCCTTGGCCTCCTGGCGGTTCTGGCTCATCAGAATCACCGGCGCTTGAATGGCCGCCAGACAGGAGAGCACCAGGTTGAGCAGAATGTAAGGATAGGGGTCGAAGGGCTTCGTCAGAAGCACAGCGGTATTAATACCCATCCAGACCACGGACACGATTATAAATATGGTGATGAAGGTCCAACTGCCCCCAAAATCTGCCAGCCGGTCGGACATTCGGTCTCCAAGCGTCAGGCTTTGGTCAAACGCTTCGTTGATGTTCTTGGACAAGACTGCTGCTTCTTCTTCGAGACCCTTGCCCATCTCCTTTCCCAGATCGGCAGCCTCTTGGTTCGCAGATTTGAGAGTCTCGGTGACGTACCCGGTCCTGAAAAGATTCAAATCGCCCAGGCAGATATAGCCCTTGGGGGACCAGGTTCGCTGCTTCTCCCGGATCAGTTGGGCGATGGGCTCCTCAATGAGATTAGCGTTGATGACCTCGCCAACCTTAAAATGCTGGTGGCACACCTGACATTCGATTGTGGTGGTCGGGCCTTCCATTTTCCGTCTCCTCCCGTCCTCAGCTTTTCCTGGCCTCTGTTAATGGCCCGGTTGGCCCCGCCATTTAAAACTTCACCTTCGGGGCAGCCTTCTCGGCCTCCGGGGTCTGGTAATACTCGGCCTGTTTGACCCCGGCCAGATTGGCAAAAAACCGGCCAAAAACGGTGCGGATATAGGTATTCAGGGTGCGCACCGCGTCGTTGTACCTCTTTCTCTCCACTGCCAGGCGGTTCTCGGTGCCTTCCAGGCTGTCCATCATCTTCAGGAAGGTTTCGTTGGCCTTGAGCTGCGGATAGGTCTCCTGCAGCACCAGGAGCCGGGAAAGGGCCCGCTCCAAATCGCCGGAGGCCTCGATCTTGCCTTTGACGTCCTGGGCCTGAAAATATTTGGTCCGGGCGTCGGCCAGGTGCTCGAAGACCTCCTTTTCATGGGAGGCGTAACCCTTGACCGTCTCCACCAGGTTGGGGATGAGGTCGTAGCGCCGTTGCAACTGGTTATCCACCTGGGCCCAGGCGGTCTTGACATTCTCGTCCATGGCCACCACCCCATTGTAGCCGCTGATGACCCAGCCGCCGCTGATCACCACCACCAGGGCGATCACTCCCAGGACCACAAGCAGATTTTTATTCATCCAATCTCCTCCCCATCAAGGTTGAAATGGCCTCATTGGCGCAGCTCTTGCGAAACCGCCCTAATCATGAAAGGTGATTCTGAGCGCCGCCAGGCATCCAGTGATTTTAACAACCTGGGCCGGGCGCGGCGCTCCGGGTGACCAGGAAAAAGGGTTGGCAATAGCTTGCCGGCTACCAACCTCCCGAAGCGCCGCCGCCGCCGAAATCCCCGCCGCCGCCGCTAAAGCCGCCTCCCCCGTCACCGCCGGACCAGCCCCCGCCACCTCCGAAGCCGCTGAAGAACTGAAGGATCAACCAGAAGAACCAAAATCCGCCACTGCCGCTCTTCCGGTTGGCCCTGGCGCCTCGCGGTTCACTAAACAAGATAAATGATAGCAGCGCGATAATAAAAAAAATAAATAATATTAAGGCTAAGTTGAAATGTCCCATTCCTTTCCTGGGCATGGTCTCCCAATGATAACCGCCGGCGGCTCCCCCGGTTTTGCCTACTCCTTTGCCGCCCGAAATGGTATTGGTTATCTCGGTCACCGCCGCGGTGATGCCGCCGGCAAAATCCCCCTGGCGGAAGCTCGGCACCAGGTATTGCCTGCCGATGCTGCCCACCAGGCTGTCGGGCAGGTCGCCCTCCAGGCCGTAGCCCACTTCGATGCGGTATTTGTGATCCTGGACGGCCACGGTGAGGAGAACCCCGTTGTCCTTGCCTTTCTGGCCGATGCCCCATTTCACCGCGGTCTGGTGGGAGAAGTCCTCGATGGGCTCCCCTTCCAGGGAATTGAGGGTGAGGACCACCACCTGGGTCGTGGTCCTGGCCTCCAGGTCGCGCAGCATGGTATTGAGCCGGGCCTGGCTGTTGGCGTCAATGACCCCGGCCAGGTCCACCACATATTGGCTCGGGTGCGCCGGAAGGGGCGGGGTCACCGCCCAGGCCAGAGTGGGGCAGGCCCAAAATAACAGAATAATAAGGATTTTCTTGGAGCTAGGGGATTTGAATGCCATCCACCGCCTCCGCCAATCTTTCCGTGGCCCGATAAAAGTTCTCGAACAACCTGGAGATTTCCTCTTTGGAGGGTTTGCTCAGATTCTTCTTGATGGCCTGGATCTCTTCAAAGACCTCGATTTCCATGCCGGTTAAGTTAACCAACTGTTCCATGACCTTTTTCAGGCCGCTGGCCGGCGCCTGGCCCAGCAAGTGCAAAATCCCCCGGAACAGCGGCAGATAGCCGTGAAAATGGCGGACAATGTCGGCGGCCAGGACCTTTCGATCTCCCCTGGCGGACACATAAATCCGGCGGAGCCAGATTAACTTGCCCAGGAGCTCCCGCTCACACTGGAACCGAAGCTCTTTCCGGTTGATCTCCAGCCCCGCCAGCAGGTCCTCGCCGTAAAGGGTGTGGTGCACCAACTTGAGGCTGAGAAATTCCAGGGGAAACACATCCACGGAACTTTGAATGTAGCCGGGGTCCATGACCCATGGCGCCGCCAGCCCTGTTTTCCCGTATTTGCCACCCAGCGGCGCCAGGACCTCCAGGAAGTCCAGGTCCATCTTCCGGAGCACGATAATGCTGTTGAGGTCCGAGACCCCCTCGAGGTAATCCTCGGTCAGGACGCTGCCCACCAGGTAAAGGGAGTGGATCCGGGGCGCCGCGCTTTGCAGGATCTCATGGAAAAAGGGAGAGATTTTCTGCTGGAGAGACGGACTTAAAGTCTCGATCTTCAAACAGGTCATCGGCCATTAACCTCCCGGCCGCAGTTTAACAGCAAATGGGTGAAATATCCATCTCGGGTGCTACCCGGCCTTTATGGTCCCAGGCCCCGGCCAGGGGACCGGAGTGATTTTGACCATTTCCAGATTGACAAAGCCGGAAGGATGATTACTCATAACTCTACCAAATAAGCGGAGGAATCGGAGGGATAAACCATGAGCCTGAAGGAATACCAGGATAAGATGGAGGCCCAACTGAAGGAATGGCGGGCGAAACTGGAAGAGATGAAGGGTAAGGCCGCCAAGACCACCACCGAGGCCCGGCAGGGAATGAACAAACAGATGGAGGCCCTGCGGCCCAAGTTGGAGGCCGCCCAGCAGAAGCTCCAGGGACTCAAGGCCGCCAGTGGCGAGGCCGCCGAAAAGCTCAAGGAGCATTCGGAAAAGGCCATGGAGGAATTGAAAAAGACCTGGGAGGCGGTGAAATCGAAATTCGATTAACCCCAGGCTCTGAGGAAACCTGGAGATCAGTGGGGAAAACCCCAATGGCCAACGGCTGGGAGGTGCGCCATGAGAAAATGGGGATTGGTGGTCTTTTTGGCGGTGCTGTTACTCACCACGGGTTAACCGACGCCCGGGCGGACTGAGCTAAAAGCCATTGCCAAACCGTCTTTTTCGGTCGCGCTGAGCGCCGTGAATGGTATAGGTCTTTGAAATAACCCGGTTCTTCGCTCCGCGCAGAATGACCTTTTTTGCTCAGAGAAGTTTGGGAATAGCTTGTAGACCTATTCCGGTCGAGTTCTCCTGAAAGCTGTCCGGTTCCGTCCCTTCCAGGCGCCGCGGTCCCTGGTGGGCCGCGGTCCCTCCCACCTCAAGCGGGCCAAGCCTTTTTTGCCGCGATGGCCTCGATCTCAATGGCGGCGCCCCGGGGCAGGCCGGCCACCTGGAGGGTGCTGCGGGCCGGCGGGTGCCCCGGGAAAAACTCGCCATAAGCCCGGTTCATTTCCTGGAAATCGGCCAGGTCCGTCAGATAGACCGTGGTTTTCACCACATCTCCCAGGGTCAGACTCGCCGCGGCCAGGATGGCCTTGAGGTTGGCGATCACCTGGCAGGTTTGCACCACGATGTCCCCCTTCACCAGGTTCCCTTGGGCATCCAGGGGGATCTGCCCGGAGATAAAGACAAAGGGGCCCACGGAGAGGGCCTGGGTGTAAGCCCCGCTGGGGGCCGGGGCCTGGTCGGTGTCAATGATGACTTTTTTCATAGAATATCTCCTTTGCCGGAGAATTAGCCGGTCGACAAAAATTCTTGAAGAATGCCGCCGGTTTTGCTAATGGTAAGGAAAAACTGAGGAGATGCCGGCTATGGGCCTATGGTTGAAATGTCCGGGGTGTCAAAGCAACAATCCCCTCTCTCTGCAGGTCTGTCCCAAGTGCGGCCAGTCCCTGGATAATCTCCCGCGGCAGGAGCGGGTTTACGTCATCGGCCCCCTGGAAACCGCGGCCCCGGAAGTCCAGCCCGCGGCCGCCAAGTCGGCGGCAGTCCCCGGGGCGCCCAAGCCCGCCAAGCATCCCAAAAAACCGCGGCCAAAAAAGCGCTAGGCATCCACGACCACCGATCTAACTTTCTAACTCATTGACCATTATTATTTATTTGGCCGGGAACCGAACCCGGGGCTACGGAGCGGCGCCTTCTGAACCGATCCTGGGGAAGCCTCCGCGTTCACGGCGAGGACGCGAATCCGGAGGTTTAGGCCGCCCCCTGACCAGACCCTCCTCTCGCCTAGTGTTAATCCGCCTCCTTAAGCACTCCCAGCAGCAATTCCACCAGGTGTGGCTCGGCCCTGGCCACGGTGGCCACGATTTCCTCGATGGCGATGGGGGCCATGGCGTCCGGGAGATTGAGGTTGCCGAGGACCGAAACCCCCAGGACCCGGAGCCCGCCGTGCACCGCCACGATGGCCTCCGGCACGGTGGACATGCCCACCGCGTCGGCGCCGAGGATTCTCAAGACCCGGGTTTCCGCCGGGGTTTCCAGGCTGGGTCCTTTGAGCGCCACATAGACCCCTTTGCGTAAGATCAGGCCGCGACGCCGGGCCACCTCTTCCGCCAGGTCCCGGAGGGCCGGATCATATACCCGGCTCATATCAGGAAAACGCGGTCCCCAGGCATCAACATTTTCTCCGACGAGTGGGTTATCCCAGATAAAGTTGAGGTGATCGCAGATGAGCATCAATTCCCCGGCCCTGAAGAGCGGATTGAGCCCTCCCGCGGCATTGGTGAGAACCAGGGTTTTGAGGCCCAGGGCCGCCATCAGCCGCACCGAGAAGGTGGCCTGGGCCAGGGAATAGCCTTCGTAGGCATGGACCCGGCCATGGGATACGAGGACCGGTTTCCCTGCCAGCCGCCCCCAGCAAAGGTTGCCCCGGTGGCTGGGGCTGGTGGCCCGGGGGAAGTGGGGCAGTTCTGCGTAGGGCAAAGATCCCCCGCCTTCAATCTCCTTCGGCAGGAGGTTTTGGCCGGTCCCCAGGATGAAGCCCCAGGTTGGGGGCTCCTCAAGCCGGGATGCCACCAACCGGGCGCATTCCTCTATCTGTTCCTGGTAGTTGCGGCTCAAGCCGGGCTCCTTTTCGGCCGATCAGTCCCCTTAACATAAGCCCCTTTCCGGGCTTCGTCAATACGCCCCGGCGACCCGGGCGGCCATTTTTCGCTTTGTCCTTGACAGTGGCCCGGATTGCTTTAAAAATACAGTATTCACTCGGGAGCAGAACCTACATGGGCAGGCCCAAAAAGTGCCGCTGGGTGGAAACCGAACCGGGGGTGACCTTCTTCAAGCCCCGGGGGATTCCCCTGAGGTCCCTGGAACAGATGGTGATTACCGTGGACGAACTGGAAGCCATGCGCCTGGCCGATTTTCTGGAGATGACCCAGGAGGAAGTGGCTCAGAAGATGCAAGTCTCCCGGCCGACGGTGACCCGGATGCTGGCCCGGGCCCACCGGGCCGTGGCCGAAGCCCTGGTAAACGGCAAGGCCATTTGCATCGAAGGCGGGGATTACCGCCTGGGGCAGCAGTGCGGCTCCTGCGGCCAGGGGGCCGCGTTGGGGAGCGGTGAGGCCCGCCTCGATTGTTGCACCTGCCCGGGGATGGACGAGGGGGAAAAGGCCTAGGTCCAGACCTCGATTTTGACGGAATGAGACCTCAGCAATAAGCCAGGTGAGTCATCCTGAGCGAAGCGAAGAATCTGAAGAATCTAGTGTCGTGTTTCTGGAATATGGTTAATATATATGGGCCCTAAAAACTCCCCCTCCCTGAGGGAGAAGGGTGATAACATTTTAAGATAACAAAAAAAATAATCACCCTCACCCGGTGTCGCCCCTTCAAGGGGGAGGGGATAAAAGCAATTTCTTTTTTCAAGGTTTCTCTAAAACGCTACACCAGTTAGGGACCTTTTCAGAGGTTTCGGAATTTCTATTAAGACTGGCAATCCTTTGCAGGGGGAAACAAAGGAGATGGCCGAGATCAGCACTTACAAGGAGGCCGGGGTCGATATCGACAAGGCGGACGCCTTTATCCAGAGGATCCGCCCCCTGGTCAAATCCACTTACCGCACCGGCGTCTTGGGGGAGATCGGCGCCTTCGGCGGCCTCTTTCACCTGGGGGCGGACCACTACCGGGACCCGGTGCTGGTGTCCGCCGCCGACGGGGTGGGCACCAAGATCAAGATCGCCATCCTGATGGACCGCCATGACACCATCGGCATCGATCTGGTGGCCATGTGCGCCAACGACATTATCGTCCATGGCGCCACCCCCTTGTTCTTCCTGGACTATCTGGCCATGGGGAGCCTCGACCCCGACACCGCCACCCAGATCATCGAAGGCATCACGGTGGGCTGCCGCCAGGCCCGCTGCTCCTTGATCGGCGGGGAGACCGCGGAAATGCCGGGCCTCTACCAGTCCGGAGACTACGACCTGGCCGGCTTTGTGGTGGGCGTGGTGGAGCGGGACCAGATCATCGACGGCTCCGAGATCGCGGTGGGCCACCAGATCATCGGCCTGGGCGCCAGCGGCCTGCACAGCAACGGCTATTCCCTGCTGCGCCGGGTCTTCCTGGAACGCCACGGCTACGGGGTGAGCGATGAGATTCCGGAGTTGGGCGGCCCCCTGGGGGAGGAACTCCTCAAGCCCACCCGCATCTACGTGGAGACGGTCCTCAACCTGCGGCGGGATTTCCCCCTGGCCGGTATTTGCCACATCACCGGCGGCGGCCTCACCGATAATCTGCCCCGCATCCTGCCCAAATCCTGCCGGGCCGTGATCCGTCGCCAATCCTGGCCGGTGCCCCCCATCTTCCACCTCCTCCGCAAGCTGGGAAACATCTCGGAGGAGGAGATGCTGCGCACCTTCAACAACGGCATCGGCCTGGTCCTGGTGGTGGACAAAGACCTGCTGGCGGATGTCTTGTTGCGGCTCCAGGGCCTCAACGAGCATGCCTTCGTCATCGGCGAAATCGCCGCCCGCAAAGACGGCGAGGCGCCGGTGGTTTACGTCTGATTGATTTGGGTGAGGGGGGTAAGGGCCAATGGCCCTTACCCCCTCCCCCAAACCCCCACCCCCAATCCCATAAGTAGGGGCGACCCGCTGGGTCGCCCCTTGAATGGGTACAGATAGAGAAACTCAATTCATCTTTTATATTTCTCATCCCCTAACCATTCAATATCTCCGGTACCTTTACGATATTGCAAAATATTCCTGACCCTTCTTTGCCATTTCGGTTCATTCGTCGAAGAAGCCGAAGGCTCAAAATCGTCTTCCTCAAGATCCGTTCCTCGCTCCACTATTCTATAAATTTCTTGTAATTCGCGGACCTCTCCTTTTTTCCAAGACCTTCTCATTATTTCCCACATCAAAGGTTGTGGAGTCGCCATTGATTTACCCTCCTTTCATTAAGAATATATAAACATAGATAACGAATAAACTCAAAAAGTCAAGAGAATTGAAAGTTTTTTTGCATAAGAAAATTATTGATTGGTTTAGTAATACTAGTTGGTATTATAATGCTATGTCGGTGATAAAATACTAGAACCAATTTGTACTAGAATGACATCGATCTAGTAAAAGCATAACATGGTTAAGTTAAATTCTAGTGCATTGTTCACGCGGAATTAAACTGGAGAATGAATTGCATATTATAAATGTTTTCATTTTCTCGTTCCCAAGCTCCTGCTTGGAAACGGAAATTTTGGCCCAAGCTCTGCTTGGGCAACATATTGTATAATACAACGATAATTTCTATCAATAATCCTTGCCAGGCGGAGCCTGGCATAAAAATGAGTTCCCAAGCGGGAGCTTGGGAACCAGAAAATGGGTCGCCCCTTGGTTCTGGTTCTTTCTCGTTCCATAGCGTGAACCGGGAGACGGGTTTTTCTTCCTTACCTCACCACATTTCGCACCCCCCTTGCGCCCAGGCGCCTCGCCCTGGGAAATTCTTCCGGGCCGTTCCCCCAAATCCCGCAAACATCAAAGAAAAGATTGACTTTTCCCTGGCAAAGATGATAAACATTGATGGGTTTATCTAAAACCCAGGGCTTGGATCCGGTGATGACGGACCGAGACTCGGCGGGCGGCTCGAAAACCCCCAGAGAATCGGCCGGGGGTTTCTTTTTATGGAGATCATCCGCGATCCTCAAGAGATACAGGCCCTGGCGGCGGACTGGCGGGCCCGGGGACTCAGGATCGCCCTGGTGCCCACCATGGGTTATTTCCATGGGGGGCATTTAAGCCTGATGGAGTACGGCAAGACTATCAGCGAGAAGCTGGTGGTGAGCCTCTTCGTCAACCCGGCCCAATTCGGGCCCGAGGAGGATGTGGACCGCTATCCCCGGGACCTGGAGCAGGACGCGGCCCTGGCCCGGGAGGTAGGGGTGGACCTCCTCTACACCCCCGAGGCCGCGGCCATGTATCCCCCGGGCTACCAGACCTTTGTTGCGGTGGAGCGGCTCAGCCAGGGGTGGTGCGGCGCCTCCCGGCCGGGGCACTTCCGGGGGGTGGCTACCGTGGTGCTGAAACTCTTTAACCAGGTGCATCCCCACGCCGCGGTCTTCGGGGAAAAGGACTACCAGCAGTTGGCGGTGATCAAGCGGCTGGTGGCGGATCTGGACCTGCCCCTCACGGTGGTGGGCCGGCCCATCGTCCGGGACCCGGACGGCCTGGCCCTGAGTTCCAGAAATACTTATTTAAGCCGGGAAGAGCGGAGTGCCGCGTTGTGCCTGAACCAGGCACTCAAGGCGGCCCGGCGGCTGGTGGAAAACCGGGTTACCTCCCGGGAACAGATTTTGAAAACGGTTAGAAAAATCATCACCCAGGCGCCTTTTACCCGTATTGACTACCTGGCCCTGGTGCACCCCGAAACCCTGGAAGAAGTGGATCCCGTCCGGGGGGAGTCCCGCATGCTGCTGGCGGTGTGGGTGGGCCAGACCAGGCTCATTGACAATATTCTGCTCAGGGAGAGCCCAGAATGTTGCGTGTAATGATGAAATCCAAGATCCACCGGGCCACCGTCACCCACGCCGACCTCAATTATGAAGGGTCCCTCACTATCCCGGCGGAGCTGATGCGGGCCGCGGATATCCTGCCCTATGAAATGGTCCACGTCTATAACATCTCCAACGGCGAACGATTTGAAACCTATACCCTGGAGGGCGAAACAGACAGCGGGGTCATTTGCCTGAATGGCGCCGCCGCCCGCAAGGGGGCCCCGGGAGACCTGATCATCATCACCACCTACGCCACCTATGAGGCGGCGGAGCTGCAGCAGCACCAGCCCAAAGTGATCCTGGTGGACCGGCACAATCATCTGAAAGATACTACCCTCGCCGAAAAACCTCTGGCAATTTTCTCCATCCATAGTTAAAATGAGGCGGTTTAGCGCCGGGGGTCCCCGGCGTGAGCCGCTATTTTTTTGGTTAAGGAGCCCAGAAGTATGGCCAGATCCTTTTTATTCACCTCGGAGTCAGTTACCGAGGGGCATCCCGATAAGGTGGCGGACCAGATTTCCGACGCTATCCTGGATGCCATCCTTGCCCAGGACAAATATGCCCGGGTGGCTTGCGAAACCCTGGTGACCACTGGCCTGGCCATGATTGCCGGTGAGATCACCACCACTGCCCGCATCGACTATCCCGACATCGTCCGGGAAACCATCAAGGAGATAGGCTATTGCGACTCCTCCATGGGCTTCGACTGGGAAACCTGCTCGGTGCTCACCTCCATAGACCGGCAGTCTCCGGATATCGCCCTGGGGGTCGAAGGCCGCGGCCTGACGCCGGAGCAGGGCGCCGGGGACCAGGGCCTGATGTTCGGCTATGCCTCCACCTCCACCGAGAATCTGATGCCCATGCCCATCTGGTATGCCCACCGCCTGGCGGAACGCCTGGCCAAGGTGCGAAAGAACGGCACCTTGCCTTTCCTGCGCCCGGACGGCAAGACCCAGGTCACGGTGCGCTACGAAGAAGATGCGCCCAAGAGCATCCATACGGTGGTCATCGCGGCGCAGCACAGCCCCGAGGTCAACTATGAGGACCTGGAAGAGGCCATTATCGAAGAAGTGATCAAAAAGACCATCCCGGCCAACCTGCTGGTGGACACCAAATTTTTGGTCAACACCACCGGACGTTTCGTGGCGGGGGGGCCCCTGGCCGACTGCGGCATGACCGGCCGCAAGATCATCGTGGACACTTACGGCGGCCGGGGTTACCATGGCGGAGGCGCCTTTTCCGGCAAGGATCCCACCAAGGTGGACCGCACCACCTCCTACATGCTGCGCCACGTGGCTAAAAACGTGGTGGCCGCCGGTCTGGCCAACCGTTGCGAGGTGCAGGTGGCCTATTCCATCGGCCTGCCGGATCCCCTCTCCATCATGGTCTACACTGATGAAGACGCCGCCGTCCCAGAAGACCGGCTCCTGAAGATCATCAAGGAAACCTGGAGCTTCAAGCCCGCGGCCATGATCCAATACCTGGACCTGCAACGTCCCATCTTCAAGAAGACCGCGGCTTACGGCCATTTCGGCCGCACCGACCCGGACTTCACCTGGGAATACTGCAATAAGGTAGACATCTTGCGGGAGAGGGCCGGTCTGAAGGGCCCTTCCCCCAACAACTTTATCTGTCATCCCTTATCCGCCGCCAAATGAGGATTACATGGATTACCACGTCAAGGATATAAATCTGGCCGATAAAGGGCTGCTGCGGGTGGAGTGGGCCCAGCGGGACATGCCGGTATTGACCGCCATCCGGGAGCGCTTTGCCCGGGAACAGCCCCTGGCCGGCCTCAGGATCGCCGCCTGCCTCCACGTCACCACCGAAACCGGGGTCCTGGCGGCCACGCTCAAGGCCGGCGGGGCCACCGTCCATGTCTGCGCCTCCAACCCCCTGAGCACCCAAGATGACGTGGCCGCCTACCTGGCCAGATATGAAGGCATCCCCACCTTCGCCATCAAGGGGGAAGACGGCGATACCTATTACCGCCACATCCACCAGGCCCTGGAGCTCAAACCCCAGATGACCATGGACGACGGCGCCGACCTGGTGTTCACCGTACATACCCAGCGCCAGGAGTTGATCCCCGGGATCTTCGGCGGCACCGAGGAGACCACCACCGGGGTCATCCGCCTCAAGGCCATGGCCCGGGACGGAGTGCTGCCATACCCCATCATTGCGGTGAACGACGCCATGACCAAATATCTCTTCGATAACCGCTATGGCACCGGCCAGTCCACCCTCGACGGCATCCTCCGGGCCACCAACCGCCTGATGGCCGGCAGCATCTTCGTGGTGGCGGGCTATGGCTGGTGCGGCCGGGGTCTGGCTATGCGGGCCCGGGGCCTGGGGGCCCGGGTCATCGTCACCGAAGTCAACCCCCTCAAGGCCCTGGAAGCCCTGATGGACGGCTACGAAGTGCGGCCCATGAGCCAGGCCGCCGAGGTGGGCGACATCTTCTGCACTCTCACCGGCGATATCAACGTCATCCGGGAGGAACACTTTCTGGTCATGAAAGACGGCGCCATCCTGAGCAATTCCGGCCACTTCAACGTGGAGATCGACCTCGAGGCCCTGGCCCGCATCAGCACCGGCCATCGCCCCATCCGGGAGTTCGTGGAAGAATATGCCCTGAAGAACGGCAAACGCCTCTATCTTTTGGCCGAAGGCCGCCTGGTGAACCTGGCCGCCGCGGAAGGGCATCCCTCCGCGGTGATGGATATGAGCTTTGCCAACCAGGCCCTGGCCTCGGAATTCATTTCCAAGAACCATCAGAAATTCCAAAAACAGGTCTATCCGGTGCCGGAAGAGATCGACCGGGAGATCGCCCGCATGAAATTGGCGGCCATGGAAACGGAAATCGACACCCTGACCCCGGAGCAGGAAAAATATCTGGCATCTTACGATCTCGGCACTTAAGGACGGTTTCCGGTTTCCGGTTTCGGGTTAAAGGGAAAACCATAAATCAGAACCATACGGCGGATTAAGGCAAAAGTTAAAAGTAAAAAGGTAAGGTTTTTGCCTTTTGACTTTTTCCTTTTGCCTTCTCTCGATGCCTCCCTATCCCCGTTTCTCCCCTGAAGGCAAGAGGTCTTTCCCATGTCGGCGATCAAATTCGGCACTTCCGGGTGGCGGGGGATTATCGCCGAAGATTTCACCTTTCCCAACGTCCGCCTGGTTTGTCAGGCCATCGCCATTTACCTCCAACAGGAAGGGCTGACCTCCCGGGGCGTGGTCATCGGCTATGACACCCGGTTTCGCTCCGAGGCTTTTGCGGTGGCCGCCGCCGAGGTGATGGCCGGCAATGGCATCCCCTCTTATCTCAGCACCCGGGACTGCCCTACCCCGGTGGTGAGCTTCGCCATCCGCCAGGACGGCCATGCCGGGGGAATCAACATCACCGCCAGCCACAACCCCCCGGAATACAACGGTCTCAAGTTCTCGCCATTCAGCGGCGGCCCGGCCCCGGAAGCGGTGACCCAGCCCATCGAGGCCTTGGCCAACCGTCTCAACCCCGAGGCCATCAAACTCCTTTCCTTGGAGCAGGCCCGCTCCCAGGGGTTGATCATCGACCTCGACCCCCGGGAGGCTTATTTTCAGCACCTGCGGACCCTGGTGGACCTCGAGGTCTTGCGGCGGGCCGGCCTCAAGGTGGTGGTGGACGTCCTCTACGGCACCGGCCGGGATTATCTGGATACCTTCCTGCGCCAGGCAGGGGTGGAGGTGGAATTGCTGCACTGCTGGCGGGACCCCTATTTCGGCGGGCATCGGCCGGAGCCCGCGGCGGAGTTCCTCCAGGAGCTGGCCGGCCGCATTCCGGCCGCCGGGGCCCAACTGGGACTGGCGGTGGACGCCGACGCCGACCGCTTTGCGGTGCTGGACGCCGCCGGGGAATACCACGAAGCCAACGAAATCCTGGGCCTGCTACTCGATTATCTGATCCGCACCCGGGGCTGGGAGGGCGGCGTGGCCCGCAGCGTGGCCAGCAGCCACCTGGTGGACCGGGTGGCCCAACTCTATGGCCGGCCGGTCTTCGAGACCAAGGTGGGCTTCAAATACCTGGGGCCATATATCATTCAGGACCAGGCCATTATGGTGGGGGAGGAGAGCGAAGGCTTCTCCATGAAGCACCATTTGCCGGAAAAGGACGGCATTCTGGCCTGCCTGATGGTGGCGGAGATGGTGGCCCACACCGGTAAGGGCCTTCCCGAGCTGCGGGCCGATCTGTTTTCCCGGGTGGGCGGCCCGGTTTATAATCGCCGCCTCAATTTCCCCCTGACCCCGGAGGCCAAGGAGCGCCTGCTGGTGCGCCTGAAGCAGCCGCCGGCCAAGTTTGCCGGCCTCACCGTGAAACAGCATGTCACCCTGGACGGCCATAAGTATCTCCTGGAAGACGGCAGTTGGGTCTGTTTCCGCCCTTCGGGCACCGAACCGGTGGTGCGCTTTTATTTTGAAGCCTCCTCGCAGGAGGGCCTGGCCAGGCTGCGGCAGGCCGGGGAGGCCATGCTGCGGGGAAGCTGAAGGCTTAAGGCGCAGGTGTTTTTTTGGTTCCCAATCTCCTGTTCCGAAGAGTTTTCTCGTTCCCAAGCTGTGCTTGGGAACGGCTTCTTTCCCTGCCAAGTTAAACTTGGCAATCATTTTCGTTCCCAAGTACAACATGGGAACAAGATAATAACTAACTGCCAATACTGAAACTTTAAACCTAAACCCCAAACTCGAAACTCGAAACTCAAAACTAAAAACTCATAACATGCCCGCTTTCAGCCTCCCCAACCTCCTGGAAATGGCCCTCCTGGTCGTAGTATTGCTCTTTTCGGTGATTATCCACGAGGTTGCCCACGGTTACGTGGCCCTGCTCAACGGCGACCCCACCGCCCGGATGCTGGGCCGCATCACCCTGAACCCCGGACCCCACATCGACCCGGTGGGCACCATCCTGGTGCCGGCCATCCTCCTCCTGAGCCATGCCGGTATTCTGCTGGGCTGGGCCAAACCGGTGCCGGTCAATCCCCGCAATTTCCGGAATTACCGCTGGGGGGAGATCACCGTGAGCGCCGCCGGCCCCTTGAGCAACCTGGCGCTGGCGGTGGTCTTCGCCGTCCTGCTGCATCTCGGCCTGGGCAACGTCGGTCTGCTGAAACTGGCCTACTACGGAGTCAGCATCAACATCATCCTGGCCTTGTTCAACCTGTTCCCCATTCCACCCCTGGACGGCTCCCACATCCTGTCCATCCTGCTGCCCCCCGGGCTGGCCCGCCTGTACTGCTACCTGGAGCCGGTGGGCTTCATGCTCATCCTGCTCCTCTTTTACACCGGAGTGCTGTGGGCCATCCTCATGCCGCTGTACCAGGTCATCGCCGGCTTTTCTCTTGGGTTAGACCAAATCCTGTCGGGCCGGGTTTCGGTGAGTGATTCCCTTAGCCACCCGGATATGCTATGATTTTGATAATGTGGCATATTCGCAGGAAAAGCCAGGTGGGCAGCAAGCTCCTGGGGGTCACCCTGTTTTCTCTGTCGGTGGCCCTGGTGGGTCTGCTGCTGGTGATGCAATACCTGGCCACCCGCCAGGTCCTGGAGGGGCACCGGCAGCGGGTGGAGCTGGTGGCCCGCCTGGTGTTGGCGGAATACGAGGGAACGATCCAGCGGGTGGAACAGGCGGCTAACCTGCTGGCGGACAACCCTACTTACGGCGAACTGATGGCCGCGGGTAACCTTGAGGCCTTGCGCGGCCTGGTTACCCCGATGATGAAGGCCACCGGCCTCCATATCCTCACCATCACCGATTACCAGGGGGTGATCCAGGTCCGGGCCCATGACCCCGGCGCCCTGGGGGTCAATATCTCCAGTAATCCCCTGGTACGGGCCGGCCTCCAGGGCAAGGAGGCCTCCCGCATGACTACCTGGAAGGACAGCATCTCTTTGATGGCCTCGGCCCCCATCCGTTATCAGGAGAAGATCGTGGGGGTGGTGCTCACCGGGGTCCTCATCGACCGGGGATTCGTGGAGTCCCTGTCCCGTCCCGGCGCCGAGGTGGCCATCTTCTATGGCAACCGCCTGGTGGTCAATTCCTTTAAAGACCTGTCGGAGAGCGCCCTGAACCAGATCCGGCGCGGCAAAGACCTGGCCGCCAGCGCCAGCGGCGCCGTCAACCGCATCCAGACCCTGTCCTTGGGGAATGAATCCTATACCATAAACTTCCTGCCCCTGGAGGAAGAAGAGAAGCCCTGGGAAAACCTCATCGTGGTAGGGGTTAACCGCCGGGAACTGGAGCCCACCCTCCTCACCCTGAAGCTGGTGATCTTCGGGGTGGGCGGCGCCGCCGCCTTTCTGGGCGGTCTCTTGAGCTTTTGGCTGTCGACGGGGATGCGGCGCCAGATCTCCCATCTAACCGAGGGTACCCGCCGAGCGGCCCGGGAGGAGCTGGCCGGGGACATTCCGGTTACCAGCCGGGACGAGCTGGGGGAGCTGGCCGAGTCCTTCAACACCATGACCCGGGCCCTGAGAGAAAAGACCCGCCTGCTCCAGGAGGAGCGGGACCGGGTCGCCGCCAACGCCGATTTTCTGGCGATGATCGTCCATGATATCAAAGCACCGCTGACCGGAGTGCGTCTCACCATCGAGGCCCTGGAGGACGAAACCTTGCCTCCGGAGATCCGCGACAAATTGCAAGGGATTATCGGGCGCAGCGAAGGCCTGCTGTTGCACCTGCACAACGTCCTGGACCTGAGCCGCTTCGAATCCGGCAGGTTGGCCCTAAAACCGGAAGCGGTGCCCCCGGGGTTCATCATCCGGCGGCTGCTGCATCGCTTCGCCCTCCTGGCCCAGCATCAGGGGGTGGCCTTGAAGGCGCCCCCCGTGCCGCAGTTGCCTCCCCTCCTGGTGGATGAACCTTCTCTGGACCGGGTGTTGTCCAATCTCCTGGTGAACGCCCTGGCCGCCACCCCGAGCGGGGGCCACATTCAACTGGAGGCCCAGCTCATAAATGGTCCCCAGCCCCGGGAAGTGGAGATTATCGTGGCCGACAGCGGCTCCGGCTTGGGCCCCGAGGAACAGGAGCATCTCTTTGAAAAATTCCGCCTATCCCGGCAGAAATCGGACGGCTCCGGCCTGGGACTCTATATTTGCAAGACCCTGGTGGAGGCCAACCACGGGCGTATCTGGGTGGAGAGCCAGGCAGGCCGGGGCGCCGCCTTTCACCTGGCCTTCCCCGCGGCCAGCGGCGGGGAATCCCCGGAGGGTTAATTAACGGCCCGGCCGGGAACGGTATTTAATGGAAAATCGGATTATTGACGAAACGAAGCCTATAAGGTCCCTTTGATCCTTGGCCTTGGGGGGAAAGCGCCGGACGGCGCCCTGGCGGGTCCCTGAGGCCGGAGACCGTGACTGCGATGAGCTCCTGGATTTTGGTGATTGACGACGACCCCTGGACCCGGGAAGCCCTGGTGGCCATCCTACGCCGGGCCGGCTACCAGGTCACCGCTTCTCCGGGATTTCACCAGGAGCTGGCCGAGGGCAGCGACACCCCCGGCTACCAGGTGGCGATAGTGGATTTCTACCTCCCCACCCTCAACGGCCTGGAGGTGGCCCGGCGTCTCAAGGAGCTGCAGCCGGAGTGCCGCATCCTCATGATCTCCTCGGAGCCCCCTACAGTCGCCGACCTCGCCAGCCGGGATCCGGTGGTGGACCGCTTTCTGGCCAAGCCTTTCTCCAAGGATGCCATTCTCGAGGTCATCGCTCAACTTTGTCCCACCGCCGCCGCCTGATACAGCCTCTCCTCCAGGCCGATCTCCCGGGGTCGCAGTTGTCGGATTGGGTCCTCAGTTTTGTGCGCCAGGAAGAGCTCTTCCGCGGCGGAGACCGGGTGTTGGTGGCGGTTTCCGGCGGCCCCGACTCCGTGGCCCTGTTACACCTGCTGGCAGGCTGGCGGCAGGAGTTGGGGCTGGAATTGGCAGTGGGCCATTTCGACCACGGCCTCCGTCGTGAATCCGAGGAGGAGGCCGCCTGGGTGGCCAGCCTGGCAGGTCATCTAAAGCTGCCCTTTCACCCGGGCCGGGGGGCCGTAAAGGAGCTTGCCCGCACCTCCAGGCTCTCCCTGCAGATGGCGGCCCGGAAACTGCGCCTCGGCTTTCTCCGGGAGGTTTGCGTGGTTCACGGCTACCAAAAGCTGGCCCTGGGCCACACCGCCGACGATCAGGTGGAACTCTTCTTTCTGCGGCTGCTGCGGGGCGCCGGCCCCGGGGGCTTGAAGGGCATGTGGCCCGCCACCCCGGAAGGCACCGTCCGGCCGCTGCTGGCGGTGGGCAAGGCGCCTCTGCTCGCCTGGTTGGAGGAGCAGGCCATCCCTTACCGCCGGGACCCCAGCAACCTGAGCCGCGCCTACCTGCGCAACCGGGTCCGCCTGGACCTGCTGCCGGAGTTGTTGCGCCTTTACAACCCTCGCCTCCGGGAGGCGGTCTGGCGCGGCCAGGCCCTGCTTCAGGAGGATGAGCGCCTCCTGGCCGGGGAGACCGGGCGCCTCCTGACCCAGGTGGGGCGCTGTCCAGCCCAGGATTTCTACTACCTGGACCTGGGCCAGCTCCGGGCCCTGGATTACCCCTGGCAGTTGCGGGTGCTCCGGGCCGCGGTGGCAAAGGTGGCCGGGGAGGCGGGGCTCACCGCGGCCCAAACGGCTGCTCTCCTGGACCTGGCCTGGGGAGAGAAAAGCGGCGGCCTCATCTCCCTGGGGCCAGCCCGGGCGGCCCGGGCCGGCCCGGAGCTGCACCTTTTCCGAGATTTGCCGCCCTCCCCGGGCGACGTCCTGGCCCTGCCGGTAGTCCCCCAGGGAAATCTGGAGTCGCCGGAGGGCTGGAACTGGACCTGGAGCAGCCGTCCTCGCCCGGGGCCAGGCTTCACCCCCCCAGGGCCGCAGGCGGCGGCGCTGAACCGGGAGCGGCTCATCTGGCCGCTACAGGTCCGGTATTTCCGGGCCGGTGACCGCTTCTGGCCCCTGGGCGCGCCGGGGCCCAGGAAACTCCAGGACTTCCTGGTGGACTGCAAGATCCCCCGTTGGCTGCGGCCCCATATTCCCCTGGTGGTGAGCGGCGGGCAGATCGTCTGGGTGGCGGGCCTGAGAATGGCCGAACCGCTGAAGGTGAGCGGCGCCGGCGGCGCGGTCCTGACCCTGGCGGTCAGCCCCACCCGGCCGGAAACCCGGCGCCTCTGGGAGGTCATCCTGGATTGCCGCAAGCGGCGGGTTTAGGAGGGCGGGTTTAGAACCCGGCCCTGATATCTGGTGACCAAGCCTTCACCCGCCTGAAACGGCTGGCGCGGCAAGGCGAGTTATGGTAGGGTGATTATTGGGTTGTCGCCAGGGCGACCCCATCACAGGCTGGAAGCCTGTGCCACTGTCGCCCCTGCTTTCCACTAACCACCGGAACTGACTATGGGGACCTCCAGCGCCCGGCGGGGGCCAACGGGGCCCTTCTGGCGGCTGGCCAAGAGGGCGGCCAGCCGCTATCTTTCCCCTGGAACTGCAGGCCGCGTGTCCGCCCGGGAGGTTGCGGCCCGGTATGTGGCAGCCCTGGGGGAGGGAGGTGTGCCGCCGGACCTGGCCGGAGCCCTGGCGGCCTTTCGCCTGACCCGCAGGGTGGCCCAAAATCTGGGGGCCTTTTACTGCCAGGCCGCTTCCCGGGGCTGGCCGGGCGGCCCTGGACGCCTGGGGCCTGAAGGAGGCGGTCGGGGAGGAGGTAATTGAGGTTCCGGCCCACTCCCTGAGCGCTGCCCTGGAGATCCCGGGAGGCGGACTGGAGCAGGCGGTGGCCCATACGGCCCTGGTGGGGCTCTTGCTCCAGCAGCCCCCCGGCGGCCGCGGCGGAGGGGATTTTGTCCCAGTCCCTGTCCCAGTCCCGGTCCCGGAGGCGGCCCGGCTGGTGCGGCGATTTTTGGGGGACGCCTTCTATCTGCGCCTGCTCCTGGACCTGGGGGAATCCCTGGAAGCTGCGGCCGCGGGCTTCTCCCCTCTCAGGCAAGGCTCAATCGAGATTAGCCGGTGGATTGAGCGAGCGGCAGCAGACCCAAGTCTGGCGGCGCCGCACCTGAGGTCCCCGGAGGACTGGCTGGGCCTGCCGGGCTGGACCTGGGTCACCGGGATGTTGCAGGGCCTGCTGCTCCACCTGAGAGACCAAGGTTTCCCCCAAAATTTCTCTGGAAAAATTTAGATTATAATTTCATTGGGATAGAGATTTATTGAAGATAAATTAATCTTGCCTTATGAAAATCCTCGAAAAATTGAGGATGCGCGAGCTTGGTAAAATTGCGGCGAGCCGCTGGTCCCCCCTGGAAAAATTAACTATCCCGGCGCCATCCCCCTTCTGTTAAGGATTCCGCGGACCTCCAGAGGCTGCCGCTGCCTGCTTTCCGTCTCCCTGGACCAACCCCGGCCCATCCGGCTAACTTCCTTTTTCGCCCACAGTCTTTGCTCGGCCCGAAAAGAGGCGGTAAATATATGATGCAAGAGAGTTTAGCTTCGCGATTAGATGGCGCCCCGACACCAAGGCTGCGGCCCAGGCCGGCGTGAAGTAGGGGCGCTAGTGGCGCAGGCTTCCAGCCTGTGATCGGGTCGCGTGGGGCGGGCGTCCCCGCCCGCCCCACGCGCTACGCTTTTAGCTCCTGGCGAGGGAGGGTAAATCCGTGCTGGATTGGGAGAGGACCCTGGAAACCATGCGTCTGCGGGGTTGGGGGTACGGCTATGGTAAATGCCAGGATGCCCAAACGGGAGAGGACATCTATCTGGTCAATCTCAGCCGGGGGGATAGGAGACTGAGTATCAGAAAGCCCAGCATCGAGGAGGCCGTGACCGTTATCAGCCAACTGGCCCTGGGAGAGTCCTGATCTGAAATTTGCGAATTTCCCACCCTTTAGAAAGCCAGCAAAAATTCCCCCCGAAAAGCTCCCGGTTCTCCAGGCAGGGCTGCCGCCTAAGGCCCCCCCGCGCATTGGCCTAGTACTTAGTTGCATAAATCAGAGATACGATTAGCCAAGCCTTTGGGATAAACATACCTTTTCCGCCATTGAAACGGTGCGGCTTGTGGATTGTAAGCCTGGACGAATTTATCGATAGCCTTCCTGACTTGTTGGGGGGAGGTGAAATTAGCCCCTTTGAGGGCACCGCGGCTGAGGATGCTGAACCAAACCTCGATTTGATTAAGCCAAGAGGCAGAAGTTGGAGTGTAATGGAATTTAACCTGGGGATGCCTCTTCAACCACATATCGTTTTTGGGCTTATGGGTATTGAGGTTGTCTAAAATCACATGGAGTTCCTGATCAGGATAGTCAGCCAATATCTGGTTCATGAAGTCCAGAAATTCCACCCGCCGCCGTCGGTTATAGTGACCGGCTTTTACCTGACCGGTAGTCACTTCCAGGGCGGCAAATAACGTGGTGGTGCCATGCCGCTTGTAACCGTGACTGAACCCCGTCAAGGTCTTGCCATTGGGAAGTTTCAGCCATCCCTGCGCTCTTTCCAGGGCCTGAATCTGGGGTTTTTCATCCACACAGATGACCACGGCGTTCTCCGGCGGGTCCAGGTAAAGTCCCACAATGTCCGCAGCCTTGCGGGCAAACTCGGGATCGGTGCTGACGCACCAGCTCCGGCGGCGTTCAAGACTGATGTTATGGCGCCGCAGGATGCGCCAGACCTGATGCTTGGTAACGTCACCCAAGGCTTCGGACAGAAGCCTGCCGTTCCAGCGGGCATAGCCTTCGGGAGGCGGTTCGTCCAGTTTTCTCAGCACCCGTTTTTCCGTGTCCTGCCTGTAGCTGCTGGGCTTCCCCGGTCTTTGGGCATCTTCCAAACCGGCCAGGCCTTCGCTGGCAAAGCGGGTCCGCCACTTGCTGACGGTGTTGGGGCGAACCTTCAAGTCCTTGGCAATGCCGCTGGTTTTTGCTCCCTGCGCCGCCGCCAAAATAATGCGAGCCCGCAGAACCTGGCGCTGTTCAGTTTTACTGTTACGTATCCTGGATTCGAGAATCCTACGGTCATCATCCGTCAATTGAATTTGAGTCGCTCTCATAATCGAGAACCTATCATATATCGCTAATTAAAGCAACTAAATACTAGCCCCCTTACAAAACATACAGAAAATACAGCCCGTGTAGGGTGCGTCTCACGCACCAATAATGGCGCGTGAGACGCGCCCTACACTGCCGCCCCGCTCATAGGCCTTGGCCCCTTACAAAAAATACAAAAAATACAAAAAATACCAAAAATGCCAGAAACGCGGTAGAATCGAGCCAGCCCCAGTGGGCGACCCAATCACAGGCTGGAAGTCGTAGGGCGGGAAAGTGAAACGCATCCCGCCTTGGGCAATTGGGTTAGGCCTAACTTATGCCGCAATATATTCGCGCCTTTGTTCCTGGCGGCACGTTCTTCTTCACAGTCACGCTGCTGGAACGCCGCCGAAAACTCTTGACCGAAAACATTGACAACCTTAGGGAGGTGTTCAAGGCGGCCCGCCGACGCCGGCCATTCACCATCGAGGCCATCGTTATTTTGCCCGATCACCTGCATTGTATCTGGACTTTACCTTCCGGGGACGCAGATTTCTCCACACGATGGCATGAAATCAAAGCAAGATTTGCAGCACAAATTTCCAGAGGGGAAAGACTTTCACCACGGCGTTTGAAGAAGGGAGAAAGAGGCATTTGGCAGCGACGCTTTTGGGAACACGTCATCCGTGATGAGGGTGACTATGAGCGTCATGTAGATTACATCCACTACAATCCGGTAAAACACGGTCAGGTTACGAGGGTCGCGGATTGGCCGTATTCAAGCTTTCATCGATTTGTGGAACGCGGCATTTATAACCTTGAATGGGCGGCAGATGATAACGTTCGAAGTCTAGAGATGGAATAATGCTAATGGCGGGATGCGCTTCGCTTTCCCGCCCTACGGGCTCTTTCCCGCCCTACGGGCTAAGAAAAACGCAGTAATATTATCTGACTCTCGGAAAATGGATGCATTTAAAACATTACCAAAAAAATTTAAACTCTGTGTAATGTCTCCGCCATATCTAAATTCTTTCGATTATACTGATGTGTATAGACCGGAATTATTTTTAGGAAAATTTATTAAGACCCAAAAAGATCTTAAATCTCTAAGATATAGAACATTGCGATCTCATGTCCAAATCAAATGGTCCGAGCCAACAGATAAAAGTTTTGGGAATAATTTTTTACAATGTTATGAAGAGATTAAAAGCCAATCAAATATTCTGTGGGATAAGCGAATACCGATGATGATTCAAGCTTATTTTGAAGATATGAAAAAGGTGCTTAATAATCTTAAGTTAATGGCGAGACCTGATGCCAGCATATGGATAGTTGTCTCAACTTCGGCATATGGTGGAGTAGAGATTCTAGTTGATCTAATAATTGCTGAGATAAGTACACAAACTGGATGGTTTTTAAGAGAGATAAACGTTATTCGTTATCTACGTCGCGTCCCTTGTCAGCAGTGGAATGTCTTATCTGGAAAAAAAAATAAACGCCCGCATCTACGAGAAAGCATAATCATTTTGGATGCAAAGCCCAAGATTGGATGCAAAGCCCAAGAAGGGTAAGGTTTAGATCAGAATGTCTACCTTCCAAAAAGGAGATGAGGATCTGGAAAAGTTGCTCCAGCTTACCTGAAAACCTCCATATCCTTTCTTAATATCACTCGCCAATCCTCACTTTTTCCGCTGCTTCGGCCAGGTGCGCCTGGGAGAGGTGGGCATTTTGGGAGAATCTCCCCAAGGTGCCATTCCCTAAGCCGGCTCCTCTAAACGCCGACATAGCACCATAAATTTCCCTATAGCAGGTAATATTTCACGGAGGAAAGGAAAAAATCCAAATCTTACCCCATTTTCCTCCCCCTTAGATCCGTAAATTTTAGATTTAAATCGGTGGGCTTTGCCTACTTCCGCCAGCTTCGCCTTATGGTCTGCCGAAAGCCTTCTCCTTATTTTTAGCCCCGGCCAATTCCGCCACGGTAGGCAGGACCTCCAGGGGGAAATAAATCACCGCCTCACCATCCAAAGCAAAGTCGGCCCAAACCCCAGGAATGTCTTTTACGGCTTCCCAAATCCTCCTGGCGTTCTTGGGCCTGGGGGTCCATAGCTTGAGGATCAAGGGGTTAAGGGAATAAACAGAGATGAAAGCCCCGCTCATTGGCCTGGCCCCTTATAAAAAATACCAAAATTGCCGGAAACGCGGTAGAATCGAGCCAGCCCCAGTGGGCGACCCAATCACAGGCTGGAAGCCTGTGCCTCTGTCGCCCCTGCGCCTGCGGCTTCAATTCCTTTTACCAGATCATTGAACCGGCCGGGCAAGAAGCCTGGCGGACACCACTGACGGCAAACTGGTTTTTTTAACCGAAAACTGAAAACCGAAAACCGTTTATGGCCGTGCAGCTCAACTTGCGAGTCCCGGGAGAGAAGGGCCGGCCCGCTCCCCTGGCGGCCCAAATCCATCTGGAGGCGCCGGGGGCGGCCGGCTACCCCTTGCACCACGATCTGGAGGAGATGTTTGCCAGCCCCGAGCGTCCGGGGGCGGCGGCGCGGGGCTTTCTGCTGGCGGCCCTGGGGGTTTGGGCCGCGGACAAGCTCCTGCCCCGCCGGGCGGCGGCGGACGCCTGGACCCGGCAGATCGTCCTGCGCCTGCCCGCCCCGGAACCCTGGGGGGCGCTGGCCCCTGATCTCTCCCGCGTCCTGAACTTCCTCACCGGGGACGACTGGACCTTGAAGCCCCGCGCCACCTGGGTCGATCCGGATTTTTTAAAGGCCGCCTGGCCCCACCCCTGGCGGCCCCAGGCGGTGGCGCTGTTCTCCGGGGGCCTGGACTCCCTGGTGGGGGCCATCGACCTGCTGGAGGCCGGAAAGCGGCTGGTCCTGGTGAGCCACTACGACTTCGGTCAACTGGCCTCTATCCAGCAGGGGCTGGCCGCGGCCCTGAAACGGCACTACGGCCCCGACCGGGTACACCACCTGGGGGTCCGGGTACAATTTCCCGAGTCGCCGGAGCTCACCCTGCGGAGCCGGTCGCTGCTCTACCTGGCCCTGGGGCTGGCCACCGCCGCGGCCTTTGGCGACGGCACCCTCCTTTACCTGCCGGAAAACGGCTGGGTCAGCCTCAATCCACCCCTCACCCTGAACCGCCTGGGCTCCTACAGCACCCGCACCACCCATCCCCACTTCCTGGAGCAGCTTGCCTCCCTGTGGCGGCGGGCCGGTTTGGACCACCCCCTTTGGAATCCCTACCAGGAGATGAGCAAGGGGGAGATGCTGCTTAACTGCCGGAACCCGGGCCTGTTGAAAGAATTGTTTCCCCGAACGGTCTCCTGCGCCCGGCCGGTGGTGTCCCGCTGGCAGCGGCGGCCGGCGGGCTCCTGCGGCTGCTGCTACCCCTGCCTGCTGCGCCGCGCCGCCCTTAACCGCCTCGGGTGGGACGCGGGCGGGGACTACCTGCTGGACGTGCTGGCGGCTCGGGAATCCTTAAGCCACCGCAGCCGGGGCCGGGACCTGCGGGCCTTATTGCTCGCCCTCAGGACCTGGGAAGAGTCGCCGGCGGAGATCCTGGCCCGCCTCTGGCTGGGGGAGAGCCCGGCGGCCGCGGCGGCCCGCCGCGCCCCGGCTCAGGCCGTGCTGACCCAAGGCTTTCAGGAGATCGGCCAATTCTTTCAGGATAAAGGGCCGGAATGGATTAAGGATTATGGAGGGTGGTGAGCCACCTTCTTGGGAAGCAAAGGAGGCCAGGGCTCTGATATTTCTATTTAAGCTTACTTTTTACACTGAGTGTCAAAGGGGCCAATGCTTTTATTACTACACGAGCAATTGCTTGAAGTTGCCTAAGAGATGATGCGTACCCGCCGATAGATAATTCGTCATTTAATGTTTTCAATATCTTCTCTTTTTCCAATTTAGGTGCGTCAGCGTGGACACCTCCCATAATGTTCGCCTCAAAAAGGATAACATCTTTTATGGTATATTTTTCCCCATTTATGACTAAAACAATGATTCTAAAAAAGTGATCCCTACCCAATTGAGAGGTAGGCTTCCCCGGCCTAGATGTATCAGGATCAAGCCCATCCTGGATGGTGTATACTTCTAGCCCTGGCATACCAAAAAGGTTTGAGCTCGGAAGGCAAACTTTAAAAACAAATTTCAATTTATGTTCCCGGTTTACTTGGTCTACCAACGGATGATCATCAAGAAATAACTTTCTAATTAGCGCTGATACGCCAAGAATTTCATAAGGGTCGTGGCTAATAATCCGGTTATTAAGGTCGTTAAGAGTTTTCAGGTAAAGCTGTTCTTGGTGAGTTAACATGTAAACTCTTTTTTTCTGGTTCCCAGGCTCCCGCTTGGGAACCCATTTTTACGCCAGGCTCCGCCTGGCAAGGATTACGAGATAGAAAATTATCGCCCTATGGCATGATGTGAGCCCAGGCAGAGCTTGGGCCAACATTTCCATTCCCCAAGCAGGAGCCTGGGAACGAGACAAATACCAAAAATGAACAGAAACGCGGCAGAATCCAGCCAGCCTCAACGGTAGGCAGACGTTGGGTCAAGCAGGCAAATGCTTTTTTATTATCTGCTTTATGAAATTCGGAATATCCTTTTGAAGCTCCATCGTTCGCTTCTTGAGCCTTTCATAGACACTTAAATCATCTCCAGACCATATGATGTCAACGCGCCGGAGCTCGCGCATCGCTATATGTTCATATTCCTCGGGGTAAGCCCAGTAGCATTTCAGGCATATCTCAGGCTTTTTCGTTTCCTGCCAATTGGCACAGTGCTCACATGACCATGATTTTGCTCGAGTGGCTGAGCCACACAGCAGCATGTAGGAACTAGGGTCATTCATATTTTCAGGATTGTCCCCTGCGACTTCATATGGTATCCGGTGATCAATCTGCAAGTCTCGTTCGTCGAACTCCTCGAGATAAATTGCACATCGGCAGCCATTAAGATCTATTAGTTTCTGCTTAAGTTCTTTGGAAAAAGCAGTTCGACCCGTTAATTTAGCGAATCGTGACCTCTCTGGGTCACCAAAGCGATAAGCACCTATTTTTCGACCATCAGTACCTTCAACCCGAAAGGTCTCAAGGGGTATCCCATGCTCCCGGACGTCCCTTGCAGCGCGCGGAGGATGGTTATACCCATATTTATCCTTCAACTCTTGTGTCGTGATATAGCCATGCTTGAGAATGTGCTCAATTACAGTCCGAGGGCGCTTTTCCGTTACAGCCTTACACTTATTGACAAAATAACGGGGGAGTTTTGTTTTAGTCATTTGCGGCTCTCCATTAGGCAGAGCTGTTCACCCCGCGTGTATTTATATATTACCGGAATATGAGTCAATTCGTCAGCCAACACCGGAGAGAGGTAAAGCGATTCTATCGTTACATCATCTCTGCCCAATAATGTCGCTTGCGATGACCGACCGGCATATAATTCAATAAGCGTCAGATGCAGATTGTCTGGCAACTTTTTCCCATGAGTCTTGGTTCCCGTGCGACCATCATAGCTAACCAGATATCGAATTCCTTTCTTATTAAGTGCGCTGAGAGCCTCCACGAATTCACAGAATTGTACGCTTTGCAGGTATCGAGTGTCTTTGTTTCCACACACTCCTTGGTAAGGGGGGTCCATGTAAACAATATCCGCAGCTGTTACTCTATCCAGAATATCCCGGTAATTTACTGATGATATTGTTGTCTTGTCTTTCAAAAAATAAGACACTCCTAAGATATGAAGCCACATAGTTTTCGGTCTCATTCCTTTTCGCCGATTATCTGGACTCTGGTTGAATTCTCCTAGTGAATTGTAACGCACAGACCCCTTCACGCAACGTGCAAGGAGGTAAAGAAAGAGGTCTGAACGGCCTGTCATATTGAAATCATCGCGGGCTTTATTATAGAAACTTTTCGGGTCATCCAATTGGTCCCGCCATAGGGTTTCGTATTCAGAGGCGATTAATTTGGGTGTTTCGATGATAGCCCTCCACAAGTCCATTAATGGCTTATTCAAGTCGTTTATATGGTAATGTTTGCCTAAACCATTAACCGCTGCGGCTATTGTAATAGCTCCTGATCCTGCGAATGGCTCGTACAACGTGTCAAATTCCGGTGGGAAATAGCGCAATATATCCTCGGCGAGATTTCGCTTACTGCCTTGATAAGGGATTGGGTGTGGGATTTTTTTGATCTTCATTATTCTTAATTAGCGGTATTTTGTTTTCAATATACCTAACTGCGCACATTAAGCAGATTTTACGTTTCCTCAAACCAGGGCTTTGGTCATCACCTGCCTCAATCCCCTTATGCGGGTTGGGTGGGGGGCGTGGGGGAGGGCAGGGATTTTTTGTAAGCATCCCTGGTCCTCCCCCCACTCATCCTTTCTTTACGGCTTGATGATCAGCCCCGCCTGCATCTGGGATTCCAGGATGGAGAACATGTTGGAGACCTGGCCCACGGCCAGGCGGTCCCGGACCTTATAGAAGTCGAGGCAGGTGCCGCACACCAATAGTCCCACCCCCATCTCCTCCAGGCCCTTGAGTTCGCTGAGCACCGGGGAATCGTTCAGGGTCAGGAAGACGCCCCGGTTGTAGAAGAGCAGCTTCTGGGGCGCCTCCACCTGCACGATGGTCTGGCAGAAGGCCCGCATCAGGATGGCCCCCAGCTCCGGGTCGCCGTCGCCCATGCGGTCCGAAGAGAAGACCACCACCGTGCTCTGGGGGGCCGGGGCCACGCCAGGGAATTTTTGTATGATGCAGGTTTCCCCGGCCTGGCCGGCGGGCGGTGAGATGGTGAGGTGGTAGCAGGAACCCGACTGGGCCACGGACACGGTGCAGCCCCGGCTCTGGGCGAAGCGGCTGACGTTGTCCCGGGCGGCCTCGTGGTCCACCACCACGATGAATTTCCCGGTTTCCCCCGCTTCCAGGACCTCCTTGGTGCGGACCACCGGCAAGGGACAGGCCAGGCCGGAGAGGTCGATGATTTTTGCCATAATTCTCCTTACGTAAAATTCCGAAGTCTCGTTTGAGTTTCGAGTTTAGAGTTTTTAGTTTTTAGTTTCATCTCGTTCCCAAGTTGTACTTGGGAACGAACATGACTGCCAAGTTTAACTTGGCAGGTAAAGAAGGCATTCCCAAGCACAGCTTGGGAACGAGGAATAAAATATAGAGATGAGATAATGCTAAAGGCGGGATGCGCTGCGCTTTCCCGCCCTACGCCCTTGGGCCAGAATTTCCGTTCCCAGGCAGGAGTTTGGGAACGAGAAAAAACTCAAAACTCGAAACTCGAAACTAAGGGCGGACACCTGGGTCCGCCCCTGCAACTCGGACCTATCTCTAGCCGCCCAGGGAGATGGCCAGGGCGGTGGTGAGCTTCACCACGTCCTGGTTGGTCTTGCGCAGATGCCGGGATAAAAGCTGGGCCAGGCGCAGCAGCAGCTTCAGCCCCATGGCGGAATCGTTCCGGACCAGCTCCAGGAAATCCTTCTGGTAGAGTTCCAGGACCCGGCAGTCGCTCAAGGCAGTGACCGTGGCCGAGCGGGGATCGTTTTCCAGCAGGCTCATTTCCCCGAAATAGACGCCGTCTTCGGCCTTGAGCCGGATCATCACCCGCTCCTTGGGGGTGTCTTTATCCAGCACCAGGGTGAGCCGCTTGGTGATCTCCACCTCGCCGCTGACCATGATGTAGAGGGAGTCTCCCGGATCGCTTTCCTGGATGATGATCCGGCCGGCGGGGAATTCCCGGGGGCGGGTGCAGCTCAGAACCTGTTCAAGTTCCCGGTCTTCCAGGTCCTGGAAGAGAAAGATTTTCCTGAAAAAAGCCGCGTCCTCGACACTCGCCATCATAACTCCGGCTTCTGGAGGGCGATGACCACCGCGAATTGTTGGGGTCCCAGAATGGTATCGCCGGGAGGATTGACCTGATATTCCACCTTGGTGCGGCCCAGGAGATGGGTCATCCTGGTCTCGGCGAATTTGCGCCGGATGAAGTCGTCAATGGGCGAGGGCTCCTCAGCCAGCAGGTCCTCCAGGCTAAGGGTCCGGGCCTCGGTATAGATGGCGATCAGCAGGCTCTGGTGTTGGTCCCGCAGGTGGGCCGCCAGTTCCGTTAGGGGGCGGCCTTGGAAGCTGCTGGGGATTTCCACGGACCACAGGTTCTGGCCCTCCCCGGACAGCAGATTGGTAAAGATCCGGAAGATGCCGGGGGAGGCGACAGCCCGGGCCAACAGGGAGCTGTCGTATTGGCCCCGGACCAGGACGTCTTCGGCGCCGGCCCGCTCCAGGTAGGCGCGGTTTTCCGGGCGCAGCAGTTCCGCCATAATGCGGAGCTTGGGATTGAGGCCCTTGAGGGTGAGGGCGGTGAGCAGGGTGCGTTGATCCACCTGGGTTGCGGTTTCTTCCGGTTGCCGCTCGGCCAGGATAATAGCCTTGAGGGCCTGGCGGACGTTGGCCTTCAGGAGGACTTCTTCCCGGGAATATTCTCCCCGGAGATAGACGATGGGATGGGCGGGATAACGGTCTTGCAGCGCCTCCAGCATCTCCGGAGGCTGTTTGTTGACCAGGACCACGGGGATGTCTGGGGGAAGCCGCTTGAGGAGTTGGTCCAGAAGGACATCCCCGACTTCATGCCAGCCCAAAATCAGGATGTGCTGGGTCGTATTAACCGGTTCCAAGCCGCGCTCCCGGCGAAGCTTCTGTTCGATGAAGACCGAAGCCACGGTGGCCGTGACCATGGCGAGGGTCACGACTCCCCCCAAAATGACGGCGCTGCCCACCAGCCGTCCCAGGGTGGTTTGCAGGATCACGTCCCCATAACCCACGGTGGTCAGGGTGACCAGGGCCCACCAGGCCCCCCGGCCGAATTGCTCCAGCCAGGTCCCCTCGCGGGGCTCGGTAAGGGCGAAGCCGGCGGCCCCCAGGAGAATGATGACGACCACCGCCAGGACCAGGGCAAAGAACCTTTCCTGGCGCAGGGTCCGGACTAAGTTGGCAATATACTCTTTGACCACGGCCCCCGGAGGCTGGTCGGCCAGCCGCTGATCCAGATTCTTCCAAGGTGGAATGATACCATAAAAAATCGGATAAATAAAGGCCAGCCGCGGCGGCCTTCACACCCCTGTCTCATCCCGGTAGTAGGAGGCGCAGGAGGTGTCCGATTCCCAGACGTTGACCCGGGAGACCCGGACGCCGTCCCGGTTCAGTGCGGCCGCCAGCCGCTCGTACAGGTGGCGCGCCAGGTTTTCCGAGGAGGGATTCTGCCTCTGAAAGGCCTCCAGTTCGTTCAGATACTTATGGTCGATCTCTTCCAGCAAGGTGTTGGTCCCGGCCTTGATCTGGCCGAAATCCATGAGCAGGCCGGCCGCGTCCAGCTTCTCCCCCACCAGAAAAACCTCCACCTTCCAATTGTGGCCGTGGAGGGCCTCGCATTTGCCGCAAAAGTTTTCCAGGCGGTGCGCCGCGGCAAACTGGGTGATGACCTTTAGCTCATACATCTTGTATGAATTTCTCCTGGAATATCAATGAGTCGAGATTCACCGCAGAGGCGCAGAGAAGCAGGATAGCAATTATGAGATTCTCATTTTTTCTCCGCGTCCTCTGCGTCTCTGCGGTGAGCCTTACCTACCTGGGGCCTGCTTTGAGGGTGCGCAGCCGGGTCTCCATCCGGCCGATGAAGCTTCTCAAGTCGCTTTGCAGGGCCGCCAGTTCCTTGTGGCGTTTAGCGTCAAGATTTTTTAATTCTTGTAGCCAGAACTCCAGGAGGGCCGACTCCCGATGGCGCAGCTCCTCTTCCACCCGCTGTTTCAACTGCTTGATGAGCGCCTCGTCCATGGTCCACCTTAAGCTATTGCTACTCCAAAAGAACGCCCCCGTCAAGCGGGGGCCTAAGCTCCGTCCCACCCCGGCAGCTCGCGGGCTAGAAATAGCGGATCGGCCAGCGTTGTCGCCGGGCCTGGCGCTTCAGCCGCCAGGAGGGATTTACCGCAACCGGATAGCCGATCGAGCGAAACAGGTGCTGGTCCTGGATATGGTCGCCATAGGCGTAGGAGCGGCGCAGATCCAATCCCTGGCCCAGGGCCAGCTCCTGCAGGAGGCGCAGCTTGTTTTCCCCTCGGGGGTGAAGGCCCTGGATCTTGCCGGTGAACCTGCCATTGTCCCGACCCACTTCGGTGGCAATCAGCCAGTCGGCCCCCAGCTCCTCTTTCAGGGGCAGCAGCAGGAAGGACAGGGAGCCGGTGAGCAGGATGACCGTATGCCCGGAGTCCCGGTGCTCCAGGACGCAGGAGATCCCCCGGCGGCTTACCCGGGGAGCGATCTCCTCCCGGTAACATTGCTGGGCCAGGCCCAGGACCTCGGACACCGTCAGCCCGGCCAGATAGCTCTTATCCTGAAACCGCGTCTGGGGGTTGCAGGCCAGGTTGCCCAGAAAGGTCAAGGCCTGGGGCAGGCTGAGGAAGGCATGCCTGATCAGATAGCGGAAAAAGAGCCTTTCCGTGTACCCCTGCACCAGGGTCCGGTCCACGTCGAAAATGGCGGCCACCCGTCTCATGCGATTTTCCTGCCAGGCCAGGAGGTTCCCTGGCGGGCTCAACTTTTTGGGGTTCCGAAATAGATGCGGCCATCCAGGAGCACGGGGATGCCCCGCACCACGCAGAGAGCCACTACCAGGAAAATAAGAACCTGGTTGCCAGAATGCAAGGTCTGCGTGGCGCCGGGATATTTCAGGGCCAGGGCATGGGTCAGGTAAAGGAGGCAGAAGACCACGGCCTTAGTCAGGCCATAGAAGGCCCGCATGAACCGGGAGGCCACCAGGAACTTTCCTATGGGGGAGTGCATCATGCCGAAGCCGGATTTGCCCCGGGCCAGGGCCACCCCCCGGACCCCGTCCACGATGAAGGAGCGGATCAGAAAGACGATGGGCACCCATAAAGGCACCATGCCCAGGTACATGAAGGTGAGCCACAGGATGTTTTCCACGGCGCGGTCCAGGGCCACGTCCAGCATCGCCCCCATCTCGGTGACCTCACGGCGGACCCGGGCCACGTAGCCGTCAAACCAGTCCATCAGGAACAGGACAATGAGCAGCCCCACCCCGGCGAGCTGCAGCGCAAAGCTGGAGACGAACAACAAGGCCACCAGCAGCAGCAATAGCGGCAGCCGGGTCAGGGTGATGAGATTGGCCAGGGAGATGGAGGCGCTCATAATGGGTTTACCGGATCAGAAGGGGCCCGCGCCTGTGGCTGCCTGGGGTATGACAGCCGAGGACGGTCCTTACAAAAAAAACAAAAAAAACAAAAAAAACCGGCGTTGGGATTTTCGCAGAGTCTTCAAATTATCAGATAGATCAGGATGTTTCAAGGTGATCTTGACAAGCCGCGGTTTTCCCGAAGGTGAGATACGGTTTTCGATTTTCGGTTAAGATAATCACGCAAGCGGGCGAAGCAATAGGGCTGTTTTGCCCGGGGCTTTTGTGTTATGTTGAATCTGGCCGGAGAGAGCGGCCCATTCCCTGAAAATCGAGGCTGTGGCGTTGATGAAGCATGAAGGCCCGGATCTTGCCGGGACTGCCGTTCTGGGGGACCGGTATGAAATCGCCCGCCTCCTCCGGGAAGAACCCTGGGGAGCGGTGTGGCTGGCCAGGGATGGTCTCCTGGGGACGGAAGTGGGTCTCAAGGTACTGCCCCGGGAGGCCCCGGAATGGTCGGAGGCCCAGGGGTATTACCAACAGGAAGCCGCCCTGGCCCTGAGGTTGCGCCATCCGGAAATTCTCGGCGTCTATCACCTGGAGGATTCCGCCGCCGGCCTGTTCCTGGTGCAGGAACCCTTCGCTGGGGATAGCCTGCTGGCTCAATTTGCCGGGCGGCAGCGCTACGGCCTGCCCCAGGCCCTGCGCCTGCTGGAGCGGCTCGGTCTGGTCCTGGGCCTGGCCCACCAGCGGGGTGTAGTCCATCGCAGCCTCTCGCCCCTCAATATCCTCCTTGAGGGCCAGGAGGTCCGGATAGCCAATTTCTCCTTTCCCGGGCGGGAGGGCGGCCCCGTGACCACCCTGGAACTCAAGGCCTATGAGGCCCCGGAAGTGATTTATGGCGATGCCCCCTCCCCCGCCAGCAACATCTTTTCCTTAGGGGTCCTGGGCTTCCGGCTGGTGGCCGGCAGCCTCCCCTATGCCCTCACCTTTGATGAGCCTTTCCCTTACCGGGTGGAGGACCTGCCGGCGGACCTGGAGGAGATCCCCCTGTCCTTGCAAAACCTGCTGCTCCGTTGCCTGGCGGTGGACCCGGAAGAGCGCTTCCCCGAGGTGTCGGCTTTCCTGGCCCAGTTGCGCCAGCTGCGGGAGTTTAAAGGCGAGGGCCTGCCGGAGGGAGAGGCCTGGATGGCGGCAGGGAGCGAGCCCGCGGGGAAACCGGCGGCGGCCGGTGTCCGGGCGCTCCTGGGCAGATTTTGGCAAATGGGCCGGCCCCCGGCCCAAAGGTTTAAGGAAGCAGCGCTCCGGGCCGGCCGCGCCTTTCTATCCTCTCCCCGGCGCCAATTGTGGGGTCTGGGGCTGGCCGGGCTGCTGCTCATCCTCATCTGGGGGGGGCTCAGACTGCAGCGGGCCACTCCCCCGGAGTCTCCCGCGGCGGTCCCGGCGGCCGCGGAGCAGCCTAATCCTCCCCCGGCGGCGGGCGTCCCGCCCTTAGTGGAAACCGAAGGGCCGGCCTCCGCCCCGGAGCAGCTCACCGCCGCCCGGGCCCCGGCTGGGACCCCGGTAGCCGCCAAGGCCAGGGAAGAGCGCTTCATGCTGGTGGCCGCCACCTTTGGCTCGCAGAATCAGGCCCGGGCCCTGGTGCAGCGTCTCGGAAAAGACCGCCTTAAGGCTCGGGTGGTCTCCCGGAGCCGCGGCGGCCAGACGCGGTATCAGGTCCAGGTGGGCCCGGTTACCGGGGCCAAGGCCGCCGAGGACCTGGCCCGGCGCCTGCAAACCAAGGAAAGGATCACCCCCAGGGTTATGAAAATGACCGCCAAGACCTCCAACGATAACGCGGCCCGGACGGCGGCCAGATGAGCGCCCCGGTGCTGACCACCGATCTCCCCGGCTTTCCCCGGCGCCAGGGCAAGGTGCGGGACATCTACGACCTGGGGGACCGTCTGCTGCTGGTGGCCTCGGACCGCATCTCCGCCTTTGACGTGGTGATGAGCCAACCCATCCCGGACAAGGGCCGCATCCTCACCCGGCTCTCCGCCTTCTGGTTCCGGCACCTGGCCGACCTTGCCCCCAATCATCTGGTATCCCTGGAGGTGGAGGATTTTCCCCCGGCCTGCCGCCCCTACCGGGAGCTGCTACAGGGCCGCACCATGCTGGCGCGCAAGTGCCGGCCCCTGCCGGTGGAATGCGTCGTCCGGGGTTATTTGTCCGGCTCCGGCTGGGCCGAATACCGGCAAACCGGCGCCGTCGGCGGCCTCCCCCTGCCTCCGGGCCTGGTGGAGTCCCAGCAGTTGCCGGAGCCGCTCTTTACCCCAAGCACCAAGGCCGAGCTGGGGACCCACGACGAAAACATCTCCTTGGAGCAAATGGCGGCCTCCGTTGGCCCCCAGTTGGCCGCCCGGGTCAAGGACCTCAGCCTTAACCTCTACCGCCGGGCCCTGGATTGGGCCGAACCCCGGGGCATCATCATCGCCGACACCAAGTTCGAATTCGGCCTGGCGGACGGCGAGCTGCTCCTCATCGACGAGGCGCTCACCCCGGACTCCTCCCGCTTCTGGCCGCAGGAGGACTACCGCCCCGGAGGCCCTCAAAAGAGCTATGACAAACAGTATCTCCGGGATTACCTGGAATCCCTGGGCTGGAACAAGAAGCCGCCGCCGCCACCGCTGCCCCCGGAGGTCATCGCCAACACCCGGGCCCGGTACCTCCAGGCCTTGCAGGCCTTAACCGGAGAAGATTTGGCTGACGGGTGATTGGCCTGGCATTTTCTAACCGATTTGATGTCTAAGCCCAATACGGTTCACTTAAGCGGTTCTTTTCTAAGGAATTGGGGGGTCGAGCCCACCCTACATTTTTTTGTCATGCATCGCGAAGCGAAGCATATCGTATTTAGAGATTCTTCGGTCGCCTTCGGCTCCCAAAGAATGACAAAAGAAATCACTTCGCATCGGCTCCTGGTGCTTAAATGAACAGCATTAGGTCTAAGCCTTGTTCATTTGTTCTATAAAGAGACCTTCCTTCAAGTTTAGGGTCCAGGTTGTTGTAGGTGAGCCTTCGGGGGGAAAGCCGCATGAACAACGAGAGGTTCGCACGCGGCTGGGAGAAACTGAAGGAAATCGACGGCGAGGCCGGCGAACGGGTTATAGAGAGCCTGAAGGATATTGCCCCCGATTTTGCCCGCTATCTCATCGAATTTCCCTTTGGAGATATTTACAACCGCACCGGGCTCGACCTGAAGTGCAGGGAGATTGCCACTGTGGCTGCACTCACGGCATTGGGGAATGCCGAACCGCAATTGAAAGTACATATCCACGGGGCGCTTAATGTGGGATGTTCACGCCAGGAAGTGGTGGAGACCATTATCCAGATGGCAGTTTATGCCGGGTTCCCGGCCGCGCTTAACGGCATCTTTGCCGCCCGAGAGGTCTTTAAAGAGAGGGATGAGAAAGGGCTTAATTGAACTTTAATACGAGCTTGAAGAAGCGGCGAGGCCGCGCCCCATCTTCTCTGGCTCCTACTAAGCCTGTTAATTTGTGATTTAATAAAACCCGGCTTCGGGTTAATATTTATTCAGCTATTCATCTGGGTGTGGAAAAAAATTCCCCCAGCGCGGGAGCTCACCCGCCGCCCCCCAACGGGGCGGGCCGGGACTTTCCCAGGAATGGAGGTCTTGGCAAAGGAGGGTTTATGGGCAGAAAGGTGGAGAAAATCACGGTGGACATGCAGGCGGCCCGCTTGCCCCAGGACCTGGAGCGCTACCGAGAGAAGGCCCTGGAGCTGGGGGCCACCCGGGCGGCGGTCATCGAGACCCAGGAGATCCCGGTGGATGAGCGGGTGACCTTGAAGTGCCAGATCCCCCGCTGCTTCGGCTACGGGGCCGGGGCCCACTGCCCCCCCAATACCCTGAAGCCCGGCGAACTCCGGGAAATCCTGAAGAACTACCGGTGGGCGGTGCTCTTCACCCTGGAGGTGCCGCCTGAGGTCATCGTCCGGGACAAGGCCACCATCAAGGAGCGGGTGGCCGCCTACCAGAAGGTCTATAAGATGGTGAGCGAAGTGGAGTCCCTGGCCTTTTACGACGGCCATTACCTGGCCTTCGGCTTCGGGGCCGGCTCCTGCCGCCACACCTTTTGCGGCCAGCAGGAGGACTGTCAGGCCATGGGAGGCAAGCGCTGCCGCTTCTCCCTGCTGTCCCGGCCATCCATGGAGGCGGTGGGCATCGACGTCTACCAACTGGTGGCCCGCCAGGGCTGGGAGATCTATCCCATCGGCAGCGGCGCCAAACCCGGGGACATGCCCAAGGGGGTCCTGACCGGCCTGGTCATCGTGCAATGAGGACCGCGGGCCAGGCGCCCCGTCCCCGCGCCCGGGCTTATGTTATCCCTTCCGTCTTGACCCGGGGGTGGGGTTAACCCGCCCCGCCGAGCCAACCGCAAGAATAAATTTGGCATGCCCCGTAAAAAACTCCTTGACTAAGATTTTTCATCTGGGTATAAAAGGTTAAGGTTGTACCAAAAAGCACAAGGAGTCTGCCTTATAAAATATTTGCATAAAATAACCAGGCAAGCTATCGTGTACTCAGACTAAATTTCCTCCATACATATTGGCTTCAAAAAGGTGTTTGGTGCATAATAACCCAGACAGGGAAAATTATCTCCCAAAGATTCCCTGGGGTGATTCCCCTTGAAGCTCTAACCTCCACTAACTTGTCGGGAAAAAGTACATCGAACTAGGGCACAAATATCGCAATTACAAAATTGTTGCCGTTTAAAACAAAATTAAGTTTGTGAACCAATTCAGGTACATATTCATTAATCCTCCTGCAAGCTGCCATTTGAGGGCTTACAAATGTCCGAAAAAGTCTTGGGGTCGGTTTTGGTGGTGGGTGGCGGCATCGCCGGCATGCAGGCCTCTCTGGACCTGGCCAACTCAGGCTATTACGTCCACCTGATGGAAAAGGGCCCGGCCATCGGCGGCACCATGGCCCAGATCGACAAGACCTTTCCCACCAACGACTGCGCTATGTGAATCATCTCCCCCAAGCTGGTCGAGGTCGGCCGGCACAGCAACATCGAGGTCCACACCCTCACCGAATTGAGAGAGGTCGGCGGGGAGCCGGGCCATCTCCGAGCCACCCTGGAAACCCAGCCCCGCTACGTGGACATGTCCAAATGCATTGGCTGCGGGGTGTGCGCCGAAAAATGCCCAAAGAAAGTGGCGGATGAATACAATCAGGGATTGGCCAAGCGCAAGGCGATCTACGCCAAGTACCCCCAGACCGTGCCCTTGAAGTATGCCATCGATGAGGATAATTGCATTTATTAAGAAAGATGAGCCATTAGCCACCAATGTAAAATACATCCTTGATAACCCGGTGAGAAAAGGGATTGTAGCCCAATGGCAGGAGCACCCATTTAAAGGCTCAATCGGCTATAAATTGGAAGATATTGTTATTGGCCTCATTTAGGGGAAAAAACCGCGCAGGCTAAAGCCTGCGGCTACCAAAGAAATAGAGGCAGGATGATGAGCATACCACTGGCAAAAAAAGTCGAAGGCAAGAAATTCATGTGGGACGGTGGCACCTATGACGACCCCGGGCAGACCAAGCAGGTCATGGAGGACTACGCCAAGGAGGGGTTTGAGGTGCAGATGTTCGAGGAGGAAGGCCGGTACTTCATCTATTCCCGCCGGCTGGCCACGGCACAGCCGGCGGAATAGCGGCAAGGGCCAGCGCTCGCCAGCAGCGAGTCCCGTTTGCAGGATAACCGCTGATTGCCGAGTACTAACCAAGGAGGAGAAGAGATGGCGGTAAATGTGGCATCGGAGTGGTTGAATGCCTGTTCCGGTTGCGAGATCTCCATTCTCAACACCGGGGAGGCGCTGTTAGACCTGTTGGCCCAACTGAATTTTGTCCACATCCCTGCGTTGGTGGACCACAAGTACTACGGTCAGCTGGGGGATGGGACGACTCTGGAAATCCCCGAGGCGACGGTGGGCATCGTCTCCGGCGGGGTACGCAACACCGAGCACCAGCATGTACTGGACGAGCTCAGGAAAAAGGTTAAGATTCTTATAGCCCTGGGCAGTTGCGCCTGTTTTGGGGGGGTGCCGGCCCAGGCCAACATGTTTAAACCGGAAGAGGTCTGGGACAAGGTCTTCCGCGGCTGCATCAGCACCGACTCCGCGCCCAACCCGGAGGACCCTAATCTCCCCAAATGGACCGCCACCTGCCAGGCCCTGGACGAAGTTACCAAGGTGGACATCTCCATTCCCGGCTGCCCGCCTCACCCGGATTGGATTGCCGACGCCATCCTGGCCTTACTGGCCGGCAAGACCTCCTGGAGCTTGCCGGAGCGCAGCGTCTGCGATAGCTGCCCGGTGATCCGGGAGAAGAAGTCGGGGGGCGGGTCCATCAAGCGGATGCTGGCCAACGCCGAGTTCAATCCCGACGAGGGCCTGGACAAGATGCGCTGCCTCAATGAACAGGGCATTTTCTGCATGGGTCCCGTAACCTTGGATGGCTGCTGCGGCAAGGCCGGCGTGCCCCGGTGCGTCCAGGCCCGGACCCCGTGCCGGGGCTGCTTCGGCCCCATCCGCAAGGGGTCCAAGCCCATGGTGGATATGATGGGCGCCCTCACTTCGGTGGGCCTGGACCCCAAGACCCTGTTGGACCGGCGGGCCATCATGAATCGGTACATCGGCGCCCACGGATACTTAACGGTAATCCCGGCCCGGCCGGTGAGATAGGGGGTTACGATATGGGAAAAGTGATCAACATTCAGCCTATCACCAGAATCGAGGGCCATGGCAAGGTGGTCATCCGCCTGGATGACGCCGGCAACGTGGCCGACACCAAGGTCCACGTCCAGGCCCTGCGCGGCTTTGAGCAATTTTGCGTGGGCCGCCCGGTGGAAGAGATGCCCCGCATCGTCTGTCATATCTGCGGCATCTGCCCCTGGGCCCATCACCTGGCCTCTTCCAAGGCCGGCGACGGCTGCTTGGGGGTCACCCCGCCCCCCGCGGCGGTGAAGCTGCGCCGGCTGATGCAGAACATCGCTTACGTGGGTGACCGCATCCTCCACTTTTATTTCCTGGCGGCGCCGGACTTCGTCATCGGTCCGGACGCCGACTATTCGGTGCGTAACGTGGTGGGCATCGTCCAGGCCGCCCCGGATATCGCCAGGCAGGTGGTGAAGATGCGCCAGCAGGCCACCACCATGCTGGAGCATTTCGCCGGTCGGGCCATCCACCCCACCTTCTCGCTGCCCGGCGGAGTTAGCAAGCCCATGACTGAGGCCGAGCGGCAGTATATGCTCCCCCTGGCCAATGAGCTCCTGGAGTTCTCCAAGTTCTCCATGAAGTTTGCCAAGGACAACGTCTTCCCCAAATATCTGGACGTCATCAAAACCCTCGGCGTCATCGAAGTGGGCTACATAGGCACGGTGCGGGAGGACGGCACCCACGATTTCTATGACGGCAAACTCCGGCTCATGAAGCCCGACGGCTCCTATGACGACTTCAGCTACGAGCAATACACCGACTACATTGGCGAATGGGTGGAGCCCTGGTCCTATCAAAAATTCCCCTACGCCAAGAAGTGGGGCAAGCTGAACCTCTCCCTGGACAACCCCACCGGGGTGTACCGCGCCAACTGCCTGGCCCGCATCAACGTGGTCGACCGCATGGCCACCCCGCTGGCCCAGAAGGAACTGGAGGAGTTTCGGGCCGCCTTCGGCCGCCCGGCCCACTTAACCCTGCTCTACCATTACGCCCGGCTCATCGAGCTGCTGCAGAGCGCCGAAACCGTGGTGGAGCTCTTGAACGACCCGGAGATCACCAGCCGCGACATCCGGGCCAAGGTCGAACCCAAGGCCGGCCGGGGCGTGGGTTGCATAGAGGCCCCCCGGGGCACCCTGATCCATGACTATACCTGCGACGAACAGGGCCTCATCACCAATGTCAACCTCATCGTGGGCACTACCCACAACAACGCCGCCATGTGTCTGTCGGTGGACCAGGCGGCCAAGCTCTTAATCAAGGATGGCAAGTATGACCAGGGCATCCTGAACAGGGTGGAAATGGCCATACGCGCCTATGACCCGTGACTGAGCTGCGCCACTCACCGCCTGGATGGCGGTCTGGCCCTGGAACTCACCATCACTGACGCGCAGGGTCAGGTAATCGAAACGCTGAAAAATTAGGCGTAAGCGTTCAAGCAGCCGCTTTCAGCGTGATATTTCGGGGCCACAGGGTATAATAGCCATATCCTGTGGCCCCGCCTTTTGGCCCGGGATTCCCCGGTTCCTGCGCCGGCCGCGGGCGGCTTATACTCTGCTTCGGCGACAATCAGGTGCTGCTGAAAGCTAAAAGACCTGACCATGGTAATTTCCGATAAATCCGTCCTAATCTTCGGCTGCGGCAACATCCTCTGGGGCGATGACGGCTTCGGCCCGGCGGTGATCCAGCACCTCAAGGAAAACTACCCCCTGCCGGACGAGGTCCTGGCCCTGGACGTGGGCACCAGCATCCGGGATATCCTGTTTGACCTCATCTTGATCGAGAAGAAGCCGGAAAGGCTGATTATCGTCGATGCGGTGGACTATCCGCAGCGTCGGCCCGGGGAGGTCTTCGAGATCCCGGTGGCGGGCATTCCGAAGCAAAAGGTTTCCGATTTCTGCCTGCACCAGTTTCCCACGGTGAACCTGCTGCAGGAACTCCAGGAACAAAGCGGTATCCAGGTAAAGATCATCGTGGCGCAGACCGAAACCATCCCCCAGGAGGTGGCGCCGGGCCTGTCTCAGACCATGCAGGGGGCGGTGGCGACCGCCTGCGAAAAGATTATCGAAGCCATTTCCAAGGGCGGCGCCACCTGATTTCAGGGAGGTGCAATGAGGACCGCGGGCCAGGCGCCCCGTCCCAGCGCCGGGTCTTATTTTATCCCTTCCGTCTTAACCCGGGGGTAGGGTTAACCCGCCCCGCCGAGCCCACCGCCTTATAAAATATTTGCATAAAATAACCAGGCAAGCTATCATGTATGCAGACAAAATTGTCTCCATACATAAGTGCTTCAAAAAGGTGCTTGGTGCATAATACCCCGCACAGGGGAAATTATCTCCAAAGATTCCCTGGGGTGATTCCCCTTGAAGCTCTAACCTCCACTAACTTGTCGGGAAAAAGTACATCGAACTATGGCACAAATATCGCAATTACAAAATTGTTGCCGTTTTAAACAAAATTAAGATTGTTAACTAAATCAGGAATATATTCATTAATCCTCCTGCAAGCTGTCATCTGAGGGCTTACAAATGTCCGAAAAAGTCTTGGGGTCGGTTTTGGTGGTGGGTGGCGGCATCGCCGGCATGCAGGCCTCTCTGGACCTGGCCAACTCGGGCTATTTCGTCCACCTGGTGGAAAAGGGCCCGGCCATCGGCGGCACCATGGCCCAGATCGACAAGACCTTTCCCAGCAACGACTGCGCCATGTGAATTATCTCCCCCAAGCTGGTCGAGGTCGGCCGGCACAGCAACATCGAGGTCCACACCCTCACCGAATTGAGAGAGGTCGGCGGGGAGCCGGGCCATCTCCGAGCCACCCTGGAAACCGAGCCCCGCTTCGTCGACCTGGCCAAATGCACCGGCTGCGGCGCCTGCCTGGAGGCCTGCCCCATCCGCTATGAAGTGCAATTGCCGGAGGTGGAGCAGGCGGCCCACAGCGCCTATGCCGCGGCCACCGAGGAAGCTGCGGTGGCGGAGATCATCGACCGCTACCGGGAAGAACGGGGCAATCTCCTGCCCATCCTCCTGGACGTCAATCGCCATTTCAACTGGCTCCCCCGGCCGGCTCTGGAGCACGTGGCCCATGAGCTTAAGACCCCGCTCAGCGAAATTCTGCGGGTGGCCAGCTTCTACAACGCCTTCAGCCTGGTGCCCCGGGGCCAGCACATCATCAGCGTCTGCCTGGGCACCGGCTGCTTTGTCAAGGGTTCACCCCGCATTATCAATGAGCTGGAGCGTAAATTGGGGATCAAGCACGGCCAGACCACCGAAGATTTCCTTTTCACCCTGGAAGTGGTGCGCTGTATCGGTTGCTGCGCCCTGGCTCCCGCCATGCGGGTGGATGCAGACACCTTCGGCCGCCTGGCTCCCGGCCAGGTCTCCAAGATCATCGACTCCTATACCAAAACGGCAAGCCTATGAAGGTTACCAGTCTCGCCCAATTACAAGAAATCAAAGGGGAAGGCCTCAAACTCACCTATCCCGACAAGATCAAGATTATGGTAGGGATGGCCACCTGCGGCATCTCCGCGGGCGCCGACAAGGTCTGGAAGGCCCTGGAAGGTAAGATTGCCGAGCTCAAGCTGGACGTGCTCCTGGAGAAGACCGGCTGCATCGGCTTTTGCCAGAAGGAGCCCCTGGTGGACGTGGTCTACCCCAAGAAGGTGCGGCTGAGCTACCAGGCCATGACCCCGGACAAGGCCGAGGCGCTGGTCACGGCCATCCAGGCGGGCGAGATTTACCAGGATAACGTCCTGTGCCGTTTCGATAAGGAAGAGCTTCTCATGGAGGGGAGTTTTCGCCCTTACGCCAATCCCCATCCGCCCGAACTGCCCATGGAGGCGCCCCTATACGAACAGGTGCCCTTCTTCAAGAAGCAAGTGAAGATCGCCCTCAGGAACTGCGGGTTCATCAATCCGGAGCGCATCGAAGAGTACATCGGTCGGGGCGGCTACACCGGCCTGCACCAGGTGCTCTCCGGGATGAGCCGGGAGCAGGTGATCGCCGAGGTGAAGGCCTCGGGGCTCCGGGGCCGGGGAGGGGCCGGCTTCCCCACCGGGATGAAATGGGAATTTGCCTATAAGGAAGAGGCCGACCAGAAATACGTTATCTGCAACGCCGACGAAGGCGACCCGGGGGCCTTCATGGACCGGGGTATCCTGGAAGGCGACCCCCATGCGGTGCTGGAGGGCATGGTCATCGGCGCCTACGCCATCGGCGCCTCCGAGGGCTACATCTACTGCCGGGCGGAATACCCCCTGGCTATTCACCGCCTGAAGATTGCCATTGCCCAGGCGGAGAAGCTGGGATTGTTAGGGGAAAATATCTTTGGCAGCGGTTTTTCCTTCCGCCTCAAGATCCGGGAAGGGGCCGGCGCCTTCGTCTGCGGCGAAGAGACCTCCCTCATCGCCTCCATCGAAGGCAAGGTGGGCGAACCCCGGCCCCGGCCGCCGTTCCCGGCCCAGAACGGCCTGTGGGGCAAACCCACCATAATCAACAATGTCAAGACCTGGTCCCACATCGCCCCCATCATAGTCCGGGGCGCCAAATGGTATGGTTCTTTCGGCACCGAATCCAGCAAAGGCACCACTGTCTTCGCCTTGGTGGGCAAGGTGAACAACACCGGCCTGGTGGAGATCCCGCTGGGCATCACCCTGCGGGAGATGATCTTCGACATCGGCGGCGGCATTGCCGGGGGCAAGGCCTTCAAGGCAGTGCAGACCGGCGGCCCCTCCGGCGGCTGCATCCCGGAGGCGCACCTGGACACCCCGGTGGACTATGATTCTCTGGGGGCCCTGGGTTCCATCATGGGCTCCGGCGGCATGATCGTCATGGACGAGCGGGATTGCATGGTGAACGTGGCCAAATACTTCATCGACTTCACCAAGGATGAATCCTGCGGCAAGTGTACCCCCTGCCGGGAAGGCACCCTCAGGATGATGGAAATGTTGGAAGACATCACCGCCGGAAATGGCCGGGAGGAGGACATCGACAAGCTGGCCAGGATGTCCGACCTCATCAAAAAGACCTCCCTTTGCGGTCTGGGGCAGACGGCGCCCAACCCGGTGCTCTCCACCATCCGCTATTTCCGGGAGGAATACGAGGCGCATATCTTGGCGAAAAAATGCCCGGCCAAGGTCTGCAAGCCCCTGATCACCTACCAGGTGGCCGGGGATGTCTGCAACGGCTGCCAGCTTTGCCGCCTCAAATGCCCGGTGCAGGCCATCGAAGGGGCCAAGAAAAAGGTGCACCAGATCCTCCAAGAAAAGTGCATCAAGTGCGGAGTCTGTTTTGACTCCTGTAAGTTTGACGCCATCATCGTGGAGTAAAAATGTCGTTGATTAGCCTGACCATCAATGATCGATTGCTCGAGGTTCCGGAAGGGACCACGGTATTGGAGGCGACCCGCAAGATGGGGGTCAGCATCCCCACCCTGTGCTATTACGAAGCCATCAAACCTTACGGCGGCTGTCGTCTCTGCCTGGTGGAGGTCACCCAGGGCAACCGCACCCAGCTCACCGCGTCCTGCACCTATCCGGTGGCCGAGGGTCTGAAGGTATTCACGGATACCGAGGAGGTGCTGGCAGGACGCCGCCTGGTCATCGACTTATTGTGGTCCCGGTGTCCCGAAGTGCCTGTACTCCGGGAGCTGGCCCAGCAACTGGGAGTTACGGAGCCCAGTTTCCCCAAGGGCGAGGACGACTGCATCCTCTGCGGCAAGTGCGTGCGGGTCTGCCACGAATTGCAGAATGTGGGAGCCATCGGCTTGATGGGCCGGGGGGCCAAACGCCAGGTTACCACCCCCTTCGGTGAATTTTCCCAGGTCTGCCGCACCTGCGGCGCCTGCGAATTCGTCTGCCCCACCGGGCATTATCAGGATATCGGCAAGATCAGCGGCAAGATCCCCAAACCCAAATACAGCGAGTTCAATGCGGGCCTAAACACCCGGGGCAATATCTACCGCCTTTACCCCCAGGCGGTGCCCAGCGCCCCGGCCATCGATGCGCAGAATTGCGTCAAGATGCTGACGGGCGACTGCGGGGTCTGCGCCCAGGTTTGCGCCGCTGAGGCCATCGATTACGCCCAGGAGAAGAAAGAGAGCACCCTGGAGGTGGGCTCGGTCATCCTGGCCCCCGGCTTCAAGCCTTTCGACCCAGGCGCCGCGGCGCTCTATGGCTACGGCAAGTATCCCAATGTTCATACCAGCCTGGAGTTCGAGCGCATCCTGAGCCCCGGCGGGCCCTTCCAGGGACACGTGCGCCGGCGCTCCGACGGCCGCGAGCCCAAAAAGATCGCCTGGATCCATTGTGTCGGCTCCCGGAATCTCGGCGAAGGGGCCAAGCCCTATTGCTCCAACTTCTGCTGCATGGCGGCCCTGAAACAGGCCATCGTGGCCCGGGAGCACCTCGGCCCGGACCTGGATATGGCCCTGTTTTACCTGGACATGCGAACCCCCCGCAAGGACTTCGAAAAATACGCCGCCAAGATTAAAGATCAGGGGGCCCGGCTGATCCGCTCCCGGGTCCATTCCGTCAAGCCCGCCAATGATAACGGCGACCTGGAGATACGCTACGTCACCGAGCCCGGCGCAGTGATCGACGAGATCTTCGACATGGTGGTCCTCTCGGTAGGCATGGTGATGCCCCCGGCCACCGTGGAGCTGGCCCGGCGGCTCGACGTAACCCTGGGCCCCAACGACTTCATGGAGGCCAGTTGTTTTGCGCCGACCACCAGCTTTCGGGAGGGAATCTTTGCCTGCGGCGCCTTCACCGGGCCCAAGGACATCCCCCAGACGGTGATGGAGGGGAGCGCCGCGGCCGCCACTGCCACCCGGCACCTGGCCGCGGCCCGGGGCACTCTGACAAGAAAGAAGGAATTCCCCCCGGAAAGAGAGGTGGCGGGGGAGCCGGCCCGGGTGGGGGTATTCGTTTGCAATTGCGGCCTCAACATCGGCGGAGTCGCCGACGTCCCGGCCATCGTGGATTACGCCAAAACTCTTTCCCAGGTGGAGTACGCCCAGGCCAACCTGTTCACTTGCTCCCAGGACTCCCAGGCTCAGATGGCGGAGATGATCCGGGAACACCAACTGAACCGGGTGGTGGTGGCGGCCTGCAGCCCCACCACTCACCAGCCCATCTTCCAGGAGATGATGCGAACCGCCGGCGTCAACAAGTACCTGTTCGAGATGGCCAACATCCGCAACCAGTGCACCTGGGTCCACCAAAACGAGCCGGGGCTGGCCACCCGGAAGTGCCAGGACCTGGTGAACATGGCGGTGGCCAAGGCCCGGCTGCTTCAGCCCCTGGAGTACCTCACCGTGGGGGTCAACCCCACCGCCCTGGTGGTGGGGGGCGGGGTCACCGGCATGACCGCGGCCCTGGCCCTGGCCGACCAGGGCTACCAGGTGCACCTGGTGGAACGCAAGGACTACTTGGGAGGCAACGCCCTGAAGCTCCACACCACCTGGCGGGGCGGTCGGGTTAAGCCCCGGGTGGAGGCCATGATCAATCGGGTGCTTGGCAACGACCTGATCACGGTCCACTTTCAGGAGATGGTCACCGGCGTCTCCGGGGCGGTGGGTAACTTCACCACCACCCTGGGCAGCGGCGAGGAAATCCGCCACGGCATCGTCATCCTGGCCATCGGCGCCTCGCCCTTCCGCCCGGAAGGGATGTACCTCTATAAAGAGAACCCCAACGTCCTCCTCTCCCTGGAACTGGATGAGGAAATCGCCCAGGAGAGTGCGCGGATAAAGCAGGCCCAGGCGGTGGCCTTCATCCAGTGCGTCGGCTCCCGCATCCCGGAGCGGCCGTATTGCAACAAGGTCTGCTGCGCCCACTCGGTGGAAAACGCCATCAAGCTCAAGGTGATGAACCCGGAGATGGAGGTCTTCATCCTCTACCGGGATATGCGCACTTACGGCGAACGGGAACTCCTCTACACCCGGGCCCGGGAACTGGGGGTGGTCTTCATCCGCCACGTCATCGCCGATCCCCCCAAGGTGGAGGAGGCCGGTGGCCGCCTCAAGATCACGGTGACGGACCAGATTCTGCAAAGGCCGGTGAGCGTTGCGGTGGACCTCCTTACCCTGGCCACCGCCATCATCCCTCACCATAATGCCCCCCTGGCGGAGCTCTACAAAGTTCCCCTCAATGCCGAGGGCTTCTTCACCGAGGCCCACCCCAAGATCAGGCCGGTGGATGCCACCACCGAGGGCATCTTTCTGGCGGGGTTGTGCCATTACCCCAAACCCATCCAGGAAACCGTGGCCGAGTCCCTGGCCTGCGCCTCCCGGGCCAACACCATCCTGTCCCGGGATTACCTGGAACTGGAATCCATCATCTCCAACCCCATCGACGAGAATTGCGACGGCTGCGCCTTCTGCGTCGACACCTGCCCCTTCAAGGCCATTACCCTCCTCGAATACATGAAGGAAGGCGGCGTCAAGAAGACGGTGGAGGTCAACGCCACGCAGTGCAAGGGCTGCGGCTCCTGCATGGCCACCTGCCCCAAGCAGGGCATTTACGTGGCCGGCTTCACCCCAGAGCAGTTGGAGGCCCAGGTGGAGGCCGCCCTCGGGTTGATTTAACAGGGAGCAGTGAGCAGAAAGATTTCTTTAAAAAGCTTACTACTGAAAGCTGACAGCATAGGGGTTTAGCCATGGAAGAGCAGTACGAGCCTTTAATCATCGCCTTCTGCTGCAACTGGTGCTCTTACGCCGGGGCGGACCTGGCGGGGGTCTCCCGCATCCAGTACCCCCCCAACGGCCGGATCATCCGGGTGATGTGCTCCGGCATGGTGCACCCCAACCTGGTCATCGGCGCCCTCACCAAGGGGGCCGACGGCGTCATGGTATGTGGGTGACACCTGGGCGAATGTCATTACCTGGAAGGTAATAAAAAGGCCCAAAGCAGAGCGGAAGGAATTGAGTTGATGCTGGAGGACTTCGGCCTGGAGCCCGAGCGTTTCCGGATCGAATGGATTGCCTCGGCGGAGGCCCAGAAGTTCGCCGATGTGATGACGGAGATGACCGAGGCCCTGCGGGCCCTGGGCCCCAGCTCGTATAGCACCAGGGGGTAAGCTTGGGGCGGGTTCCCCCGCCCTGGGCACTAATCGCCGCCTAAAGCCTGCGGCTACCAAAGAAATAGAGGCAGGATGATGAGCATACCACTGGCAAAAAAAGTCGAAGGCAAGAAATTCATGTGGGACGGTGGCACCTATGACGACCCCGGGCAGACCAAGCAGGTCATGGAGGACTACGCCAAGGAGGGGTTTGAGGTGCAGATGTTCGAGGAGGAAGGCCGGTACTTCATCTATTCCCGCCGGCTGGCCACGGCACAGCCGGCGGAATAGCGGCAAGGGCCAGCGCTCGCCAGCAGCGAGTCCCGTTTGCAGGATAACCGCTGATTGCCGAGTACTAACCAAGGAGGAGAAGAGATGGCGGTAAATGTGGCATCGGAGTGGTTGAATGCCTGTTCCGGTTGCGAGATCTCCATTCTCAACACCGGGGAGGCGCTGTTAGACCTGTTGGCCCAACTGAATTTTGTCCACATCCCTGCGTTGGTGGACCACAAGTACTACGGTCAGCTGGGGGATGGGACGACTCTGGAAATCCCCGAGGCGACGGTGGGCATCGTCTCCGGCGGGGTACGCAACACCGAGCACCAGCATGTACTGGACGAGCTCAGGAAAAAGGTTAAGATTCTTATAGCCCTGGGCAGTTGCGCCTGTTTTGGGGGGGTGCCGGCCCAGGCCAACATGTTTAAACCGGAAGAGGTCTGGGACAAGGTCTTCCGCGGCTGCATCAGCACCGACTCCGCGCCCAACCCGGAGGACCCTAATCTCCCCAAATGGACCGCCACCTGCCAGGCCCTGGACGAAGTTACCAAGGTGGACATCGCCATTCCCGGCTGCCCGCCTCACCCGGATTGGATTGCCGACGCCATCCTGGCCTTACTGGCCGGCAAGACCTCCTGGAGCTTGCCGGAGCGCAGCGTCTGCGATACCTGCCCGGTGATCCGGGAGAAGAAGTCGGGGGGCGGGCCCATCAAGCGGATGCTGGCCAACGCCGAGTTCAATCCCGACGAGGGCCTGGACAAGATGCGCTGCCTCAATGAACAGGGCATTTTCTGCATGGGCCCGGTGACCCTGGCGGGCTGCTGCGGCAAGGCCGGCGAGCCCCGGTGCGTCCAGGCCCGGACCCCGTGCCGGGGCTGCTTCGGCCCCATCCGCAAGGGAGCCAAGCCCATGGTGGATATGATGGGCGCCCTCACTTCGGTGGGCCTGGACCCCAAGACCCTGTTGGACCGGCGGGCCATCATGAATCGGTACATCGGCGCCCACGGATTCTTAACGGTAATCCCGGCCCGGCCGGTGAGATAGGGGGTTACGATATGGGAAAAGTGATCAACATTCAGCCTATCACCAGAATCGAGGGCCATGGCAAGGTGGTCATCCGCCTGGATGACGCCGGCAACGTGGCCGACACCAAGGTCCACGTCCAGGCCCTGCGCGGCTTTGAGCAATTTTGCGTGGGCCGCCCGGTGGAAGAGATGCCCCGCATCGTCTGTCATATCTGCGGCATCTGCCCCTGGGCCCATCACCTGGCCTCTTCCAAGGCCGGCGACGGCTGCTTGGGGGTCACCCCGCCCCCCGCGGCGGTGAAGCTGCGCCGGCTGATGCAGAACATCGCTTACGTGGGTGACCGCATCCTCCACTTTTATTTCCTGGCGGCGCCGGACTTCGTCATCGGTCCGGACGCCGACTATTCGGTGCGTAACGTGGTGGGCATCGTCCAGGCCGCCCCGGATATCGCCAGGCAGGTGGTGAAGATGCGCCAGCAGGCCACCACCATGCTGGAGCATTTCGCCGGTCGGGCCATCCACCCCACCTTCTCGCTGCCCGGCGGAGTTAGCAAGCCCATGACTGAGGCCGAGCGGCAGTATATGCTCCCCCTGGCCAATGAGCTCCTGGAGTTCTCCAAGTTCTCCATGAAGTTTGCCAAGGACAACGTCTTCCCCAAATATCTGGACGCCATCAAGACCATCGGCGTCATCGAAGTGGGTTACCTGGGCACGGTGCGGGAGGACGGCACCCACGATTTCTATGACGGCAAACTCCGGCTCATGAGGCCCGACGGCTCCTATGACGACTTCACCTACGAGCAATACACCGACTACATTGGCGAATGGGTGGAGCCCTGGTCCTATCAAAAATTCCCCTACGCCAAGAAGTGGGGCAAGCTGAACCTCTCCCTGGACAACCCCACCGGGGTGTACCGCACCAACTGCCTGGCCCGCATCAACGTGGTGGACCGCATGGCCACCCCCCTGGCCCAGGCGGAACTGGAGGAGTTTCGGGCCGCCTTCGGCCGCCCGGCCCACTACACCCTGCTCTACCATTACGCCCGCCTCATCGAGCTGCTGCAGTCCGCCGAGACCGTGGTGGAGCTCTTGAACGACCCGGAGATCACCAGCCGCGACATCCGGGCCAAGGTCGAACCCAAGGCCGGCCGGGGCGTGGGTTGCATAGAGGCCCCCCGGGGCACCCTGATCCATGACTATACCTGCGACGAACAGGGGCTGATCACCAACGTCAACCTCATCGTGGGCACTACCCACAACAACGCCGCCATCTGTCTGTCGGTGGACCAGGCGGCCAAGCTCTGCATCAAGGAAGGCAAGTATGACCAGGGCACCCTGAACAAGGTGGAAATGGCCATACGCGCCTATGACCCGTGACTGAGCTGCGCCACTCACCGCCTGGATGGCGGTCTGGCCGTGGAACTCACCATCACCGACGCGCAGGGTCGGGTAATCGAAACGCTGAAAAATTAGGCGTAAGCGTTCAAGCAGCCGCTTTCAGCGTGATATTTCGGGGCCACAGGGTATAATAGCCATATCCCTGTGGCCCCGCCTTTTTGGCCAGGGATTCCCCGGTTCCTGCGCCGGCCGCGGGCGGCTTACACTCTGCTTCGGCGACAACCGGTAGCTGCGCGCCATCTGCCTGTTGAAAGCTAAAAGACATGACCATGGTAATTTCCGATAAATCCGTCCTAATCTTCGGCTGCGGCAACATCCTCTGGGGCGATGACGGCTTCGGCCCGGCGGTGATCCAGCACCTCAAGGAAAACTACCCCCTGCCGGACGAGGTCCTGGCCCTGGACATGGGCACCAGCATCCGGGATATCCTGTTTGACCTCATCTTGAGCGAGAAGAAGCCGGAAAGGCTGATTATCGTCGATGCGGTGGACTATCCGCAGCGTCGGCCCGGGGAGGTCTTCGAGATCCCGGTGGCTGGCATTCCGGAGCAAAAGGCTTCCGATTTCTCCCTGCACCAGTTTCCCACGGTGAACCTGCTGCAGGAACTCCAGGAACAAAGCGGTATCCAGGTTACGATCATCGTGGCGCAGACCGAAACCATCCCCCAGGAGGTGGCGCCGGGCCTGTCTCAGACCATGCAGGGGGCGGTGGCGACCGCCTGCGAAAAGATTATCGAAATCATTTCCAAGGGCGGCGCCACCTGATTTCAGGGAGGTCGGCCACCCCAGATTTTTGGGTAATTGGTAATTTTTGGCTTTTTTTAGTAGTGTCCGGCAACAAAATTGCTTGAAGAAACTACAAACACTATCTCGCAGTTAAACCCTAGACCATTGTAATTTCAACGATATCAACATATTATACTGATGCAATCAAATCCCCTCTCCCCTGCGAGGGGAGAGGGAAAAAGCTTGTAAATTCCATGATATGGTTAGCTAGTGGGCATGCCCAATTTCAAAAAGGTCTCTAGTTTTGGTGGGCAGTGCCCACCCTACATGCCTCATAGCAAAAACCTTGCCGGACGCTACTGAATTTTTGGTAAAAGGAGTGGGCGCCATGGCGCAAAAACCCTGGGGCGGGCGGTTCGCCGGGGAGACCGGGAAGAGCGTGGAGGACTTCACCACCTCTCTCAGCTTCGATAAGCGCCTTTATCGCCAGGATATCGCCGGCTCGGTGGCCCATGCCCGGATGCTGGGCCGCCAGGGAATCATCGCCCCGGCGGAGGCCGAGGAGATTGTCCGGGGCCTGGAAGAGATCGCGGCCGAGATCGAGGCGGGGGAGTTCTCTTTCGACCCGGGCCAGGAAGACATCCACATGGCCGTCGAATCCCGGCTGATCGCCAAGGTAGGCGAGGTGGGGGGCAAGCTCCACACCGCCAGGAGCCGCAACGACCAGGTAGCCCTGGACCTGCGCCTCTATCTGGCGGCAGAGGTGGAGACCCTGATCGCCGCCCTCACCGAGCTACGCCGGGCCGGGGTGCGGCTGGCCCGCCGCCACCTGAACTTGATCCTGCCGGGCTACACCCACCTGCAGCGGGCCCAGCCCATCCTCTTGGCCCATCATCTGCTGGCCTACGACGAGATGTGGCGCCGGGACCTGAGGCGGCTGACCGAGGCGGAGGCCCGCATCCAGGTTTCGCCCCTGGGGGCGGCAGCCCTGGCCGGCACCAGCTTCCCCATTGACCCCCAGTTCACTGCGGACCAACTGGGGTTCCCGGAGATCTTCCGCAACAGCCTGGACGCGGTGAGCGACCGGGATTTTATCCTGGAATTTTTATCTCATGCCTCTATAATCATGATCCACCTGAGCCGCCTCTCCGAGGAACTCATCCTCTGGGCCTCCTCGGAGTTCGGCTTCGTGGCGCTGCCGGACGCTTACGCCACCGGCTCCTCCATCATGCCCCAGAAGAAAAACCCCGACGTGCCTGAGCTCATCCGGGGCAAGAGCGGCCGGGTGGCCGGCCACCTGATGGGCTTGCTGATGGCCGTCAAGGGCCTGCCCCTGGCCTACAACCGGGACCTCCAGGAGGACAAGGAGCCCCTGTTCGACACGGTGGACACGGTGAAGGCCGCGGTGACCCTCATGACCGGCCTGCTCACGGAATTGCAGGTGCGGCCGGAACGCATGGCCGCCGCCCTTAAGGGCGGTTTCCTCACCGCCACCGACATGGCGGATTACCTGGTCACCAGGGGGGTGCCCTTCCGCACCGCCCACGCACAGGTGGGCCGGACGGTGCGCTACGCCGAGAGCCGGGGCCAGGAATTGTGGGAGCTGAGCCTGGCGGAGATTCAGGAATTCGCCCCCCTGGCCCAGGAGGAGCTGTCCGGGTGGCTGACCATCGAACACGCCGTGTCCCGGCGGCGCTCCCCCGGGGGCACCGCCCCGGAACGGGTGGCCGAGGCCCTTGCGCGGGCCGAAGCGGAATTGGGAATCAATCCGTATGAGCAAGAGGTGTAGAATTTGAAATGGATATAAAAAACAGGCAAATTTGGCAGGTTGGGGCAGGGGATAAGGATAGAGATTATGTTGATCTATGCCTGGAATGGGATGTCATTATTTGGGGCCCAGGAGATTATGGGCCATGGCCAGAATGTATAAATGATTTAAAAAATGAAAGACCAGGACAGGTTCCTTATGGCAGGCGTTTTTGTGAAAAAATCAATGAGAAGGATATTGTAATATTGAAATTGGGCACCTCCGAAATTTACGGCGTAGGGGAAGTTGCAAGTCCTTTGCTCTGGCTTGATGACTTCGGTGATATTGATGGCTGGGACCTCCAAATGGTTAGAAGGGCAAGGTGGGTTTGGAAATATCCTCAAGACCCAAAAGTTTTCTCATCTGAGCTCAAAATTGGAGCTGTCCAAGTAATGGATTCACCAAATATCATATCATGGCTGAATAGCTTAGAGATAGAATCAGAAGCTTACGCACGCCCTCTCAAAGCTCTTCCTGAATCATGCATGGATAGAAAAGAAATTGAATTAATTAAAGATGCTGAAATAAGTGATTTTTTGTTCGATAAAGGAATTTCGGCAAATTCTATTGATTCTCTACTTAACCAAATGGGGGAACTTGTGCGAATAGCTAACTGGTACAATCGTACTGAGCAAGATACCTCAGAGAAAGAAACTGTGGCGTACCTTGTTGTCCCCTTACTCCGCGCTTTGGGTTGGACACCGCAGAAAATGGCTGTAGAATGGAGAAAAGTGGACATTGCATTGTTCGACCGAATGCCTCGGAAAGATGACCATTTAGTAGTAGTTGCAGAAGCAAAAAAAAGGGGGAAATCGTGTTTAACAGCCAAATCTCAGGCCGAGTCATACGCGGAGGAGGCAGGGGGGGAGCAGTGTAGACGCCTCATTGTTACTGATGGGCTTCGGTATGGAGTACATATTCGTGAAAAGGGTGAAAAGTTTTCAGACAAGCCACAAGCATATTTAAATCTCACTCGCATGGTAGAGTCTTATCCAATATTACAATGTAACGGCGCTAAAGAAGCATTATTACTAATGGCTTCTGATTGGGGCGGTTAATATTATGTAATAGACAATTTTTTGCCTAATTTTGCACAGGCGAGACGCCTGTGCCACCATAAATAGAATGGTATGAAAAAGATACCGAAAACCGAAAACCGAAAACCGAAAACTGGAACCGCAGCGGCTGCCAGGTATTTGCTGTTATCTTGGTTCATTGCCCTGGCTATTCTCTGCGGAGGTTGCGGCAAGAAGTTGGCGCCCTTAGCGCCGGACCGGCTCTTGCCCGGGCCGGTGCGGGAGTTTCGGCTCTCCCAGGAAGGCGACGCCCTGGTCCTGAGCTGGCTGCTGCCCCGGGTCAACCTGTTGGGGCAGCCGTTGACCCAGGTGCAGGGCTGCCGGGTCTATCGCTGCGAGGTCAGAGGGGTGTCGCCGGAGGCCCCCTGCCCCGCCAATTTCGCCCTCCATGCCGACATCGACCTGGCCTATCCCCAGCAGGGCGAGGTGCGGGGGGAGGCCCTCATCTTTCCGGACCGGGAGTTGGCCCCGGACCATCGTTATTTCTACCGGGTGGCTGCCTATGACCAGGATGGCTACCTGGGGAGCTGGTCCCCCACCTTGAACCACGTCTGGGGCTGGCTGCCCCGGCCCCCCCTGGACCTGCAGGCGGCCCCGGGAGATCGGCTGGTGGCGCTGCGCTGGAGCCCGGTGAGCCAACTCACCAACGGCTCGCCGGCCACGGACCTGGCGGGTTATCTCATCTATCGCCGTGAAGGCTCCGGCGCCTGGAGCAAGCTCTCGCCCGATCCCCTCCCCCAAACCGCTTACCAGGATGTGGCGGTGCTGAACCAGGTGGAATATACTTACAAGGTGCAGGCGGTGCGGCGCCTGGGAGGCGAGTTGCTGGCCAGCGGCGACTCCCCCCTGCGCACCGCCAGGCCGGAGAAGCTGACGCCGCCGCCCCCCCTGTTGGGCCTGCTGGCGGTGGCCACCTCCCAGGGGGTGGAGCTGCGCTGGCAACCCAGCCCCGCCACCGACCTGGCGGGCTACCGGGTCTACCGCCGCTCCCCGGGGGAGGCCCAGCCCGGCCGCCTGACCCCGGAGCTTTTGACCAAGCCGTATTTTGTCGATTCCCGGGTGAAGCCGGGGCAGACTTACTACTATTACGTGACTGCGGTGGACAACAGCCCCCGGGCCAATGAAAGCCTGCCTTCCGAAGAGGCGGAGACCACTTATTAACTGTTTTCTGTTTTCTGTTTTTGGTAAGAGTCTTAACTATACATAACGAAGTAAATAATTGCGCATCCCCCGCACCTTGCAAAACAGCAAAATTCCCTCCCCCTTGAGGGGGCGACACCGGGTGGGGGTGGTATCGTCTTTGGAGTCTTAGCGGTGACAAGTTGCCACCCTCCCCCCAGCCCCCTCCCCTCTCAGGGAGGGGGAGTTTGCCAAATACTCAGTCCAAAATTTTGATAGATTAACGAAAATAAAAGGCGTAAGATGATTGACTTATATGACGCAATATATGAAGAAGACCTTGAGGCAATCAATTTAATTTTAAAAGAATATCCTAATCGAGTAAACGAAAATAGGGGTACACCTCTCCATCACGCATTGTATTGGGGAAAACATAAAGTTGCTTCATTGTTATTGTCATATGGGGCAGATGTCTGCGTTAGTGATGCTCGTGGATATACTCCATTGCATGATGCTGTAAGTAGTATTGATATTCAGATATCGTCTATCATTGCGTTATTAGATAAAGGGGCTGATGTAAATGCAAAAGCGGAGGCAGGCTATGAAATTAGGCCTCTTGATTTGATAGCTACTGAAAAGACAAACAATCCAGATAACTCCATGTTGGATGAGATTGCAAAGCTGCTAATACAACATGGGGCACATTATTACAAAGTGCCTGTGGCAGCAGTTTTGGGGACGCTCATAGATGTGGAAGATTTAATTAATAAAGGAGCTGATATAGATGATTTATTGGGCAACAGTGAATTGCATGGGCTCCATATAGCCGCAAAATTTTCAAATTTGGCATTAGCTCAATTATTAATTAACAAAGGTGCAAACATTAATGCACAAGATCTTAATGGTAAGACTCCGCTTGAATATGCTTCATCTTCAATAATCGAGAATTTATTGAGACAGCACGGTGGCGAAACGCATGATGAAATATGGGACATAATTTATTCAGGAACGGATGAAGCAAATAAATATAAATTTGGAATTATTTCTGGAGAGAAATTAGTGAGGGCGGCAAAAGAAGGCAATTTTGAAGAAGTCAAAAAGATAATGACTCAACCTGTAGAAACAGGAGGCATTCTAATATTGCGGCTTACTGCTCGTGATGTGGATGGAAAGACAGCTCTCCAATTGGCTGCTGAAAATGGGCATAAACCAATAGTTGAATATTTATTATCGCATGGCATGAGAGTTAATACAGAGGATTTAAATGATTCTATAGCAAATGATATTAAAAAACTTATTCATGGTTTTGATAATGTGAAAAATGACGCATAGCCAACTAATCAAGTGGACCCGCAACAATGGTGGTAAGGTTAAAAATAACTTGGTACCTAAAAAGTAACTAATTATTGAAGACTTATCAGATTAAATAGGTAAGCACATCTTTTAGCTGAAAGCTGATAGCTGAGCGCTAAGAGGTTTTAACCGATGCACCATTTCAACTACCAGGCCGGCGAACTCTACTGTGAAAATGTCCCGGTGCGCCGCATCGCCGCCCGGGTAGGCACGCCCTTTTATCTTTACAGCGCCGCCACCCTGGGACACCACTTCCGGGTGTTCGAAGCCGCCTTCCAGGGCTTCCCCCATATCGTCTGCTTCGCGGTGAAGGCCAACGCCAACCTGGCCATCTTGAGCCTGCTGGCTCACCTGGGATGCGGGGCGGACATCGTCTCCGGGGGGGACCTCCACCGGGCCCTGGCGGCCGGGATGGACCCGGACCGCATCGTCTATTCCGGGGTGGGCAAACGCCCCGAGGAGATCCGGGCAGCCCTGAAGGCCGGTATCCTGCTGTTCAATATGGAATCCTCCCAGGAGATGGAGGAGATCAACCGCATCGCCGGCCGCCTTAAGAAGAAGGCCCCGGTGGCCCTGCGCATCAACCCGGACATCGACCCCCGCACCCATCCCTATATCTCCACCGGGCTCAAGAAGAATAAGTTCGGCATCGATATCCAGCGGGCCCTGGAGGACTACCGCCGGGCCATGGAGCTGCCTTATCTGGAGGTGCTGGGGGTGGCCTGCCACATCGGCTCCCAGATCACCCAGGTGGCCCCCTTCGTGGAGGCCCTGGAGCGCCTCAAGGACCTGGTGGGACGCCTCAGGGCCCAGGGCATCGGCATCCGTTATCTGGACCTGGGCGGCGGCCTGGGGATCCGCTACGACCAGGAAGAGCCCCCGCACCCTTACGAGTATGGCGGCAAACTGGTGGAAAGGCTAAAGGGGCTGGAGGTCACCCTGATCCTGGAGCCCGGCCGGGTGCTGGTGGGCAACGCCGGTATCCTGGTGACCAAGGTGCTCTATACCAAGGAGAGCGAAGCCAGGCATTTCATCATCGTGGACGCGGGCATGAATGACCTGGCCCGCCCCAGCCTCTACGGTTCTTTTCATGCGATCTGCCCGGTGGTGCAAGGGTCTTCTCCAAGGGCCATGGTGACCGCCTCCCTGGTGGGGCCCATCTGCGAGTCCGGGGATTTCCTGGCCAAGGACCGGAAGCTGCCGGCCTTCCGGCCGGGGGAGCTGGTGGCGGTGATGAGCGCCGGCGCCTATGGCTTTTCCATGAGTTCCAATTACAACGCCCGGCCGCGGGTTCCGGAAATCTTGGTGCAGGATGACGAATTTTATGTTATCAGAAAACGGGAGACTTATCGGCAGCTTACCTGGGGCGAGTCCATCCCGGAATTCCTGAAGACTTGACGTGAGCTTTGATCGAGGGATGGCATTTCCCTGCAACCACAAGAAACACCATGATGGCCTTAGTGAATAAAAGCAGGCTACCCCAATACTATTTCTGGCGTATGGAAGCTAATAGCTAATGGATTTATCGAGCCAAAGACCGAGAATCCATTTTTTTAAAATGCACGGCGGGGGCAACGACTTCGTCCTCATCGACCACCGGGCCAGGTTTATTCCCGAGGCGGAACAGCCCGACCTGGCCCGCCGGCTCTGCCACCGCCAGGTGGGGGTGGGGGCCGATGGCCTCATCCTCATTGAGGCCTCAGCCGCGGCCCACTTCCGCTGGCGTTTTTACAACGCCGACGGCTCCGAGCCGGAGATGTGCGGCAATGGCGGGCGCTGCGCGGCGCGCTTTGCGGTGCTCTCCGGCATCGCCCCGGAAACCCTGTCCTTTGAGACCGTGTCCGGAGTCATCCACGCCGAGGTCCGGGGCCGCCGGGTCAAGCTGGCCCTGACCGGAGTGGGGGACTTCCAACTTAATCAAACCATCCCCCTGGAGGAGGCCAACGTCACCGGCCATTTTGTGCGGGTGGGGGTGCCCCACCTGGTGGTGCCGGTGGACGACCTGGAGGCGGCGCCGGTGACCGAGTGGGGCCGGCTGCTCCGCTTCCACCAGATGTTTCAGCCCGCGGGCGCCAACGTCAATTTCGTCCGCTTCACCGGGCCTGAGAATCTCTCCATCCGCACCTACGAGCGCGGGGTGGAAGACGAAACCCTGGCCTGCGGCACCGGCTCGGTGGCCGCCGCCCTGGTGGGGGCCTGCCTGGGGCGGCTGTCTTCGCCGGTGGAGGTCCTGACCCGGGGCGGGGAAATCCTCACCGTGTTCTTCCGCCCCCAATCCGGGGCTTGCCGCGAGGTCTACCTGGAAGGCGACGCCCTGGTGGTTTATCAGGGCGAACTCTGGTTAGAGGAACTCAAGTAAGGAGGTTGCGTCATGCTCAAAGGAGCCATCACCGCCCTCGTCACCCCCTTCAAGAATGACCGGATCGATGAAGAGGCCTACCGGGCCCTGATCGAGCGCCAGATCCGCGAAGGGATCCATGGACTCGTTCCCTGCGGCACCACCGGCGAATCCCCCACCCTGTCCCATGCCGAACACAAGCGCGTTGTTTCGATCTGCATCGACCAGGTGAAAAAACGGGTCCCGGTGGTCGCCGGCGCCGGCTCCAACAGCACCGCCGAGTCCCTGGAACTGACCAAACACGTCCAGGGCGCCGGCGCCGATTATGCCCTGATAATCACCCCTTACTACAACAAACCGACTCAGGAGGGCCTGTACCAGCATTATAAAACCATCGCCTCCCAGACCAGGATTCCCATCGTGGTCTACAACGTGCCGGGCCGCACCAGCCTCAACCTGCTGCCGGAGACCATGGCCCGGCTCTCTGAGCTCCCGAATATCGTCGGCCTCAAAGACGCCACCGGGGACCTGAAACAGGGCGCCAAGACCCTGGAGCTGTGCGGCGATAAAATCACGGTGCTCTCCGGCGACGACTTCACCGTATTGCCCCTGCTGGCCATCGGCGGCCAGGGGGTGATCTCGGTGGTTTCCAACGTGGCCCCCGCAGATATGGCCGGCATGTGCAACGCCTTCTTTCAAGGCGACCTTGCGGCCGCCCGCAAACTCCACTTTAAGATGTGGCCGCTGATGGAAGCCATGTTTTACGAGACCAACCCCGCCCCGGCTAAAACCGCCCTGAAACTGATGGGCAAGATCACCGGCGAGGTGCGGCAACCCCTGTGCCCGCTCTCCCAGGCCAACGAAACCAGGCTGCGCCAGGTGATGCAGGAGTATGGGCTGATTAAGTAGGGGCAGGTTTTAAACCTGCCCCTACACCCACCCCAGGAGGACGCCATGATCAAGGCCATCGTTTCCGGCCCGGCGGGGCGCATGGGCGGCCGGATTATTCACCTGATGGAGGCGGCGGCGGGGATCACCCTGGCCGGCGCCTGCGAGCAGCCGGATCATGCCGCGGTGGGGAAAGACGTCGGCGAGGTGGTGGGCTTGCCGGCCAAGGGTCTCAAGGTGGCCGGCTCCCTGGCCGAAATCCTGGGGCAGGGGGAGGTGGTCATCGAGTTCACCCACCCCGAGCCATCGCTCCACCATCTGCGGGAGGTGGCGGCCGCCGGCAAGGCCATGGTTCTGGGAACCACCGGGTTTTCCCCGGCCCAGGCCGCCGAGATCCACGCCCTGGGGGCCCGGACCCGTCTGGTGTTCGCCCCCAACATGAGCGTCGCGATGAACCTGATGTTCAAGGTGGTGGCCGACGTTGCCCGGGTGCTCGCGGAGGGCTACGACGTCGAGATCGTCGAGGCCCACCACCGCCTGAAAAAGGACGCGCCCAGCGGCACCGCGCTGAAGCTGGCCCAGGTCATCGCCCACGTCCTGGAGCGGGACCTGGAGAAGGTCGGGGTCTATGCCCGCCGCGGCATCATCGGCGAACGCCGCCAGGAGGAGATCGGCATCCAGACGGTGCGGGCCGGGGATATCGTCGGGGAGCACACCGTGCTCTTCGGGGGCATCGGCGAGAGGTTGGAGATCATCCACCGGGCCCACAGCCGGGACAACTTCGCCCGGGGGGCGCTCAGGGCCGCCCAATGGGTGGTGGCCCAGCCACCGGCTTGCTACGACATGCAAGACGTCTTGGGGTTGAAGTGAACGGCAAATCCTATCTATTGAGCAGCTAATAGGGTTTGAAAATGGTTAATAAGAAAGTATTCCCAAAGGGAACTGACCCTGAAGATATCATTGATTGGGGAGGAGGCGCTCCGACTGACCATATTCGGGAGATTAAAAATAGGGCAGAATCTGAGGACATTTTGCGGGCGGTTTTCATCAGAAATAAAACCAAGGGCTATATAACAGTCTTCCTTGGTACTAAGGGATGGTAACCCTTGATAGCGATTCCATGGAACCTTCTGCTTGGGGGCAGTGGGATGATGATGGTGAGTTTCTTGAGGTTTCATATCCTGGAGAAATAGTACACATTTTTCCTGATGGGTTGGTAATACCTGTGGAGTCACACGACGATCCTGATGATGACGAAGAGTAAGCAAGCTGGATATATCAAGGAAACCCAACAACAGTTATCCTTGATGAATCTTTGGCGAAAATTATTAATGGGGGCATTATGGAGTTGCCTATTTATCCCCTCTCCCCCGGTGGGGGAGAGGGTTAGGGTGAGGGGGAATTCAATCTCTCCTCCGCTCCATTAATAAATAATGTTTACGGGGTATAAATAACATGCGCATCGTACGCTTTGAGTTGGGGGGCCGGACGGGTTACGGCATCATTGAAGGCGAAAAGATTTCGGTCTTGTGGGGCGCCCCCTATGGTGACGGTTGGACCAATACCACCGGGGAGCTGCTCTCCCTGCCGGAGGTTACGCTGCTGGCGCCCTGCGAACCCAGCAAAATCATGGCCATCGGCTTGAATTACCGGGATCACGCCGCGGAGTTCGGCCACCCCCTTCCCGCCGAACCTTTGCTGTTTATGAAGCCCAGCACTTCGGTGATCGGGCCGGACGAGGACATCGTCTATCCCGAGATGAGCCGCCAGGTGGATTACGAGGCGGAGCTGGCGGTAGTCATCGGCAAGACCGCCCGCCACGTCCGGGAGGAGGACTTCCGGGATTACGTGCTGGGCTATACCTGCATCAACGACGTCACCGCCCGGGATTTGCAAAAGAAAGACGGCCAGTTCACCCGCTCCAAGAGCTTCGATACCTTCTCCCCCCTGGGGCCCTGGATCGAAACGGAGATCGCCGACCCGGATAACCTGACGGTGGAAGCCTTTCTGAACGGGGAGCGCCGCCAGCACGGGAACACCCGCGACATGGTCTTCGGGGTGGCCGCCCTGGTCTCCTTCATCTCCGGGATCATGACCCTGCTGCCGGGCGACGTCATCGCCACCGGCACCCCTGCGGGCATCGGCCCCATGCAACCCGGCGACGTGGTGGAGGTGAAGCTGGAAGGTATTGGCGCCTTGCGCAACCGCCTGGTGGCAGGATTTTTTGTAAAGGCGGGGTAGATGACCGATTTTTTCAAACCGGCGGCCCGCCTGAACCTTATCCCGCCTTATCTCTTCAAGGCGATTGACGACAAGAAGGCCGAGGTCAAGGCCCGGGGCGTGGATATCATCGACCTGGGGGTGGGCGATCCGGACCTTCCCACCCCGCGCTTCATCGTGGAAAGGCTGAGGGAGGCGGTACAGGACCCCGCCACCCACCGCTACCCGGCCTATTCCGGCATGAATCTCTTCCGGGAGGCGGTGGCCCGCTGGTACGGCAAACGGTTCGGGGTGGACTTGGACCCGGAGAGCGAAGTCCTTACCCTCATCGGCTCCAAAGAAGGGATTGCCCATTTACCCTTGGGGATCAACGATCCCGAAGACCTCAACCTGATGACCACCCCGGGCTATCCAGTGTACCAGATGGGCACCCTGTTCGCCGGGGGGGTTTGCCAGTTCATGCCCCTGACCCGGGAAACCGGCTTCCTGCCGGACCTGGAAGCCATCCCGCCCCTGGTGGCCCGGGACGCCAAGGCGTTGTTCTTCAACTACCCCAACAACCCCACGGCCGCGGTCGCGGACCGGGATTTCTTTGCCAGGGTGGCGGCCTTCTGCCGGGAGCATCAGATCATTGCGGTGCATGATGCGGCCTACACCGAGCTCGCCTTCGACGGTTTTAAGCCCCCCAGTTTTTTGGAGGCGCCCGGGGCCAAGGAGGTGGGCATCGAGTTCCATTCCCTCTCCAAGACCTACAACATGACCGGCTGGCGCCTGGGCATGGCGGTGGGCTCGGCCGCGGTGCTGGCGGCCCTGGGCAAGATCAAGAGCAACATCGACTCCGGGGCCTTCGACGCCATTCAGTTGGCGGGCATCGCCGCCCTCGATTCGGACCAGAGCTGCGTCCGGGAGAACTGCGCCATCCTCCAGGAGCGTCGGGACCTCCTGGTGGGAGGCCTGAAAAAGCTGGGCTACGACCTGGAGTCCCCCAAGGCCACCTTCTACGTCTGGCTGCCGACGCCACCGGGCCTGACCTCACTAGGCTTCACCACCCACCTGCTGGAGCAGGCCGGCATCGTCACCATCCCGGGCCACGGCCTGGGCGCCCCCGGCGAGGGTTACGTGCGCCTGGCCCTGACCGTGCCCAAGGAGCGCCTCGAAGAAGCCCTGGCGCGACTTAAGAAGATCGGCTAAGGGGAGAAAGCTGCGAGACTGTGGAACCGGCGCCCTGGCCGGCGTCTCGCAGGTGCGTGGTTTCGCACCAATAATGGCGCCTGAGACGCGCCCTTAGTATCTTACAAGATATTATCCAGATCCCATGAGCCGAGACCTATCCAGGAAGACCTGGCTTGAGCGCCATCCCCAAAAGGTGATCTTTCTCCTGGTCTTCCTGGTCGTCTGCGGCCTGGGGCTGCTGACCGAAAAGATCCTGGCCTTCAAAGCCGGCGCGCTCTCGCATCCCCTGGGGGTGAAACGATTTATCAAGTTGCGGGAATTTGAGCCGGGTTACGCCAAGGTGCTCCTCCCCAGCCTCCAGGCCATGGCCCAATCCGACACCCTGGTGCGGCGGCCTTATATCATCCGGGTGGATGAAAACGGCTTCATCATGCCTGCCAGGGTTCATGAGCACCCGGACCTGACCCTGTTTTTTTTGGGGGGATCCACCACCGAAGATATCTATGACGATGAGAATAACCGTTTTCCTTATCTGGTCGGCCACTTGCTGGAAGAGCGCACCGGGCTCCGGGTGAATTCCTACAATGCCGCCAAGAGCGGCAACGATTCCCTGCACTCCCTCGACGTCCTGCTGAACAAGGTGCTGCCTCTCAAACCCGATCTGGTGGCGATGATGCACAATATCAATGACCTGAGCATCCTGCTCTTTGAAAAGAGCTACTGGAACAGGAACCCGTCCAGATCGCCCCTTATCGAGAAAAAGCCCGATTGGCGGACGGTGGGCAAGAATCTGGAGGAGACCTTCCAGTTGGCCCGGGACCTGGTGGTCCCCAATCTTTATGCCGCCCTCCATCGCTTGCTGCACGCCGAGGGCAAATCCCAGGCCGATGAATTTCAGCAGGTCAGGGGCCAAAAAATCGAGGTGAATCAAGACCTCCTGGTGCGGGAATTCACCCTCAACCTCCAGACCTTCATCAATATCTGCCGGGCCCGGGGGATAACCCCGGTTCTTATGACCATGCCCAGCCGCCTGAAGGAAGACCCCGACCCATTGATCCGCAGGCTGATGCAGCGCCTGGAGGAGCAGAACGGCATAACTTACCTGGATTTTAAGGGGGCCTTCGACCGTTTCAACCAGGCCATCCGGGAGTCGGCGGCCCAAAACCGGGTGCTCCTGGTAGATCTGGCCCAGGAAATCCCCCAGGAAAAAGAATACATGTCAGACGTGGTCCATTTCAACCCGGCGGGTTCCCGGCTGGTGGCCCAAAAAATCGCCGCCGGCCTTTCGCCGCTGCTGGCGTCTTTTAAGAAACGGCCGGAGGCCCGCTAATCGAAGGACGCCGGCCCTGCCTTTCCGCGGCTGAACCATCAAGGGATAAGAGGTGCTGGCAGCGTGGGGGGCGAAGTGGCATGGATGGCAGGTTTATAACACAAGGTTTATAAACACCAGAAATAGAAGGAAATGGTGGGCAGTGCCCACCATCAAGAGGCGGCGAGCACGGAGGCCCGCCCAACCGCTGCTATCAGGGCCAGGCAGGAGCTTGGCAAGACAAATGGCGTCCCCAAGCGGGAGCTTGGGAACGATGGCAGAAAAATTCCCTCCCCCTCGAGGGGGAGAGAGGGATTTCCTGACTTGGCAGGCTCTTCAGAAGCAGAAAAACTGACCCTGCCCTGCAGAACTTTAGAATGGTCTAATAATCATGTCCCTGGGATTTGCCGCCATCACCGAGACCAAGCCGGTCATCGCCTTTATCGGCCTGGGGTCCAATCTGGGAGATCCCGCGGCCCAGGTGCGCCGGGCTCTGACGGGGCTGGCCGCCCTGGACGAGGTGGAGCTGGTCCGGGTCTCCGGCTTTTATCTAAACCCGCCCCTGGGGCCGGCGAATCAGCCCTGGTACGTAAACGCCGTGGCCCAGGTGCGCACCCGCCTGACCGCAGAGGAGCTCCTGCGGGTCCTGGCCCGGCTGGAAGCCGCCCTGGGCCGGGTCCGCAAAGAGCGCTGGGGGCCGCGGCTGATCGACCTGGACCTGCTGCTGTACGACGGCGAGATCGCCTGCACCCCGGAGCTGGTCCTGCCCCATCCGGAGATGCACCGGCGGGCCTTTGTTTTGGTGCCCCTCGCCGAGATCGCCCCGGACGCCTGGCACCCAGGGCTCAAGAAGAGCGCCGCCCAGCTCCTGGCGGAGCTTTCGCCTGCGGCGCGGCAGGCGGTAAAACCCATGTCGTTTGAGGAAAGAAGGCCATGTCCCGTCTATTAGGTGGTTTAATCCTGGGCTATCTGATTTACTGGGGGATCCGCAAGCTGGCCCAATCCCTGGGCCTGTGGCCCCAGGCGCCCCGGCCGGCGGTCAAGGGAGGGGAACCGGACGTGCTGGTCCAGGACCCGGTCTGCCAGACCTTCATCCCCCGCAAAGAGGCTTTGAAGGCGGAAAAGGACGGAAAAGTCTATTTTTTCTGTTCCGAAGGCTGTTTAAAGCGTTTCCAACGTAGTGGCAGCGATTAACTTTTATGATATGGTAAGAGGTCATTATGAAATTCTTCATCGACACCGCCGACTTGGAAGAGATTCGTGAGGCCCACGACCTGGGGCTGGTGGACGGGGTGACCACCAACCCCAGCCTATGCGCCAAGGCCGGGATCAAAACCGATAAACAGTTTGAAAAACTTATCAGCCAAATTTGCGAATTGGTCCAGGGGCCGGTGAGCGCCGAAGTGACGGCCACCGATGAAGCGGGCATGCTCCAGCAAGCCCGTCACCTGGCCAAGATTCACCAATGGGTAACGGTGAAGATCCCCATGACCCCCGACGGCCTCAAGGCCACCCGCCTCCTGGCGGCGGAGGGCATCAGGGTCAACGTCACCCTGATCTTCCAGTCCCTCCAGGCCATGCTGGCCGCCAAGGCGGGCGCCGCCTATGTCAGTCCCTTCATCGGCCGCCTGGATGACATCGGCCACCGGGGCATGGAAATCGTGGAGCAGACCGTCACCATCTTCGAAAATTACGGCTTCGACACCGAGATCATCGTGGCCTCGGTGCGCCATCCCCTGCACGTCCTGGAAGGCGCCCTGGCAGGCGCCGATATCGCCACCATCCCTTACGGGGTGCTGTTGCAGCTGATGAAACACCCCTTGACGGATGCGGGGTTGAAAAAGTTCCTGGAGGATTGGGAAAAGGCTCGCAAGTCCTGAGGCCCCTTTGCTAACCGGAGACAACCTGGTTGTAGGGCCGCACCTTGGTGACCGGCCTGATATGCGGGCGCACCCGGAGGTGCGCCCCATCACTCTTGTTTGAGATGAACCAGTCAGAGACCAACATCTGGAGCACCCCCAACCTGCTCACCGGCACGCGCATTGCCGTGATCCCGTTGGTGGTGGTTCTCTTGCTGTTCCCCGGACGGCTGGCCAGCTTCCTGGGGGGCTCCTGCTTTCTGCTGGCCGGGGCCACCGATTTTCTAGATGGCTACCTGGCCCGGCGCCATTCCCAGGTGAGCCGTTTCGGCAAATTCCTGGACCCGCTGGCGGACAAGCTGCTGGTCTCCGCGGCCCTCATCATGCTCATTCCTCTGGGCCGGGTGCCGGCCTGGATGGCCTTTCTCATCGTGGGCCGGGAACTGACGGTCACGGGGTTAAGGGGTCTGGCCGCCGCCGAGGGCATCATCCTGGCCGCGGACCGCTGGGGCAAGACCAAGACCGCCCTGCAAATGGCAGCCTTAACCGCCTTGATTTTCCACTATCCCTTCCTGTCCATCAACTTTCAACGGCTGGGCCTGGTCCTGCTCTGGATGGCCCTTATCATCACCCTGGTTTCCGGAGTTGGCTATTTCCTGGGCTTCTTCCGGCAACAACTGGAAGGCCGCCATCCTGACAACAACGGCTCTTGACTGGATATTTTAACGAGCAAATTAACGGAGGACGACTTTGGCCAGACACCTTTCCGCCCTGAAACGGGCCCGACAGAACGAAAAACGGCGGCTGCGCAACCAGAGCCGCAAGACCCGGGTGAAACACGCGGTGCGGGAGGTGCGCGCCGCGGCGGCTCAAAAAAATCTGGAAGCCGCGGAGACCGCCCTGAAAAAAGCTGTGCCCACCATCGCCAGGGTGGCCGGCAAGGGCGCCCTCCATTGGCGCAGCGCCGCTCGCAAGATCTCCCGCCTTACCCGGTTAGTCCAGGCCCTGCAAGGCGCATAGAAAAGCTCACCGCAGAGCCGCAGAGGGTGCAGAGAAATATTAGTTCAAAGTTCAAGGTTCAAGGTTCAAAGTCGAAAACCGGCTTTAACCTCGAACCTCGAACTTTGAACTTTAAACTTTGAACTCCTTCTCACCCCGGCCCCATCTTCAACAGGGCCCACTCCAGCCACAGCCGCGGCGAGCCGGCGCTGGTCTTCAGTTGCCAGTCGATCTGGTTCAGCAGAGAAAGGTGGGAGCGCAAGGCTGCTTCCGAAAAGCGGGGGGCTTGCTGCGCCAGGAGTTTCAGGACGCGCGGCGGCAGGTTGAGGCTGCGGCTCCGGAAGGCGGCGCCGCCGGCGCCGCCTTCTTTGAGGGAGATCAGCAGGCGTAATTGCCGGGCCAGCATCACCAGGATCCTGGCCGGCGGCTCTCCCAGGTCCAGAAGCTGGCCCAGGGCGCTCAGACGCTTGTGGGCTCCGGGCTCTCCCAGGGCCTCCACCAGGGCAAAGATGTTGTGGGTGCGGCTGTGGGTGGCCAACTGGTTTACCAGGTTGGGGGTCAGGGACTTTTCGGCGCCGGCGTATAGAGCCAGCTTCTCCAACTCCTGGATCAGGTCTGCCAGGTTGTCCCCCACGATCTCCACCAGACGCTGGGCCGCGGCCAGGGTCAAGGTCTTCCCCAAACTTCCGGCCTCCCGGGTCAGCCATTGGTAAAGCTCCGCCTCCTTCAGGTGGAAAAACCCCAGGGCCGCCTCCTGCCGCTGCAAGCGCTCCCAGACGGGATTTCTCCCCCAATCCCTGGTCTTAACTCCCTCGGCCAGGAGCACCACCCAGGCCCGGGGCGCCGGGTGGTCCAGGTAATCGTTGACGGCCTTTAAGGCCGCGGCGTTGAGCTCCAGCCGGCGCAGCACCAGGAGTTGTCCCGGACCCCACAGGGAGGCCACCCGCGATTCGGCCAGGAACTCAGGCAGCCCGTATTTCTTCTCAACTTTTTTGGGGGTATCGGGGAAGGCCACCCGGGATTCGGCCAACTCAGGCAACTCCACCTCCTGAACCTCCTGGGCCTCCCGCAGCACCCGGACCGGAGCCTCGCCCCAGCGGTCCCGGAGGCCCTCCTCTAGCCGTCCCAGGGCCCGGCGCATGAGGAACTCCTCATTCCCATAGAATAGGTAGAGGGGTTTAATGGACTGGCTCTTCAGGTGGCGTTCCAATAATGGATGTGACATGGGGTTACAGGTAGCCCGCCCTTAATAAGAACCATTAACCCCTGGCGGCCGGCGCCCGCCCCAGGCAACGGCTCACGGCTCACTCCTAAAGCACCAACAACACCTTATTCAGGACCCGCTGGGCCATTTTGACCGCGGCCCGGCGCAGGCCCTCGGCCCTGGTGACCTCCCCGGCCTGGTAGCTGGGGTCCACCACGTAGTCTTCCTGCAGGATCTGGGTGTCTTTCCAGAGCACCTTGCCGTTGTCCTGCTGCTTCAGGGTCAGCTCCACCCGCACAATCACCCGCCGTACCGTGGACTGGGTGACGCTGGAATAGGCCACCGAGGTGTTGTCCACCGACTGGACCTTGCCATCCAGGACCAGGTCGGCCCCATCCTCATAGGGGGTAACCTTGACCGCCCGGGTCTGGGCGAAGGTGCGGATCAGGGCGTTGGCCAGAATGGCTTCCAGTCCCACCTCGGTGGAGCGGTTGGTAAACAGGGGCACGGCCAGGGTGCGGGTGGTGCCGCCGATAGGTTCGGCCCCCAGGGGGTGATAGCCGCAGCCGCTGAGGAGCAGCAGCGGCAGCAGGAGAGGCCAGCAACAGCGACCCGTTTTCATTGGGGAATCCTTATGTGACGATATTGATCAGGACGATTCTGTACAGTTTATCCTGGACCGGCACCACCCGCCGGGGGGCCTGGCCCTGCAGCCATTTCTGGATGGCGGGGTCGGCCAGGGCCATCTCGTTGATCTCTGCCGCGGTGGCCGTAACCGGCGCCACCAGCCGGCTTCGCACCCTGCCGTTGACCTGGACCACCAGGGTGAAGGCGCACTCCTCCAGGGCCTCCGCCTGGGCCTCCGGCCAGCAGCATTGTTGCAGGGAAGTTTGGCGCCCCAGGGCCTGCCACAGTTCCTCAGCCAGGTGGGGCACCATGGGATTGAGCAGCAAAATAATGGCCTCCACCGCCTCCCGGAATACTTCTTGGGCCGCAGTATTCCGGGGCAGGTTCTCGGCCGCCAGGTAAAAGGTGTTGACCAGCTCCATCACCGCGGCGATGGCGGTGTTGAAATGGAAGGAGTCTTCGATGTCGTCGGTGACCTTCTTGATGGTGCGGTGCACCTTGTGGCGAAATTCTTGCAAGTCCGGGGACAGGCCGCGGCCATTGCCGGCGTAGGCGGCAACCTGCCGCAATTCCGGCAGCAGCGAGTTTACCAGGTTCCAGAGGCGGTGCAGGAAGCGGTGGCAGCCCGGCCACCCCCTGGTCGCTCCACTCCAGGTCTCTTTCCGGGGGCGCGGCGAACAGCAGAAACAGGCGGGTGGTGTCGGTGCCGTATTCCTCGATCAGGTACTCCGGATCCACCACGTTGCCCTTGGATTTGGCCATCTTGGCCCCGTCTTTGAGGACCATTCCCTGGGTGAGGAGGCGCTGGAAGGGTTCGTCGATTTGCACCAGCCCCAGGTCCCGCAGGACCTTGGTGAAGAAGCGGGCGTAGAGCAGGTGCAGCACTGCGTGTTCGATGCCGCCGATGTACTGATCCACCGGCAGCCAATAGTCCACCCGGGCCTTGTCCAGGATGCCCTCCCGATAGTCGGGGCAGGCGTAGCGCAGGAAATACCAGGAGGACTCCACAAAGGTGTCCATGGTGTCCACTTCCCGGCGGGCCGGACCGCCGCAGCCGGGGCAGGAGACCCCATAGAAGTCGGGCAATAGCGCCAGGGGCGAGCCCCCCTCCCCGGTGATCCGCACGTCCAGGGGCAGGACCACGGGCAGCTCGGCCGCCGGCACCGGCGCCATCCCGCATTTTTCACAATAAATAATGGGAATGGGCGCTCCCCAGTAGCGCTGCCGGGAGATCAGCCAGTCCCGCAGGCGGAAGTGCACCGCCGGTTTCCCCAGGCCCTTCGTTTCCAGGTAGTTGGCGATGGCCTCCCGGGCCCGGGCGCTGGCCATGCCGCTAAAATCCCCGGAGTCCACCAGGACGCCGTCCTCTTCATAGGCCCCGGTCAGCCCTGCAGACGGCTGTTTCTCATTTTTGGTATTTTTCGTATTTTTCGTATTTTTTGTAAGCTGTGGCCGGACCACCACCCGGATGGGGAGATGGTACTTTTGGGCGAACTCAAAATCCCGCTGGTCGTGGGCCGGCACCGCCATCACCGCGCCGGTGCCGTAGCCCATCAGGACGAAGTTGGCCACGTAAATGGGCATCTTCCAGCCGGTGACCGGGTTCAGGCAGTAGCGCCCGGTGGCGACCCCTTCCTTGGTGATCTCTTCCAGGGCCCCGCGGCTGCGATTCTGCGCAGACCAAAAATCGACGAAGGCGCGCACCTCCGCCTCCTGGGCGGCGCCCCGGGCCAGTTCCAGGGCCAGGGGGTGCTCCGGGGCCAGGCTCATGAAGGTGGCGCCGAACAGGGTGTCCGCCCGGGTGGTGAAGACCTTGATGGGCTCGCCGCCGCCCTCCAGGGGGAATTGGATCTCCGCCCCCCGGGACTTGCCGATCCAGTTGCGCTGCATGGTGGCCACCCGCTCGGGCCAGTGCGAGAGCTGATCCAGGTCGGCCAGCAGCTCCTCGGCGTAGGCGGTGATCTTAAAGAACCATTGGTCCAACTCCTTCAAGTGCACCGGGGAGTCGCAACGCCAGCAGCGGCCATTTTCCACCTGCTCATTGGCCAGCACCGTGGCGCACTTGGGGCACCAGTTGACCGGGGCCAGCCGTTTGTAGGCCAGCCCCCGGCGGAACATCTCGATGAAGACCAACTGCTCCCAGCGATAATATTCCGGGTCGCAGGTGGCCAGCTCCCGGGGCCAATCATAGCTATAGCCCAGGGCTTGGAGCTGGCCGCGCATGTAGGCGATATTCTCAGAGGTCCACCTGGCCGGGTGGAGCCCCCGGGCCAGGGCGGCGTTTTCCGCCGGCAGGCCGAAGGCGTCCCAGCCCATGGGGTGCAGCACGTTGAACCCCCGCATCCGTTTGTAGCGAGCCACCACGTCGCCGATGGTGTAATTGCGCACGTGCCCCATGTGGATGCGCCCGGATGGGTAAGGAAACATCTCCAGGACGTAATACTTGGGGCGGCTGGGGTCTTCGCGGGCCTCATAGAGCCGCCGCGCCTGCCAAATCTCCTGCCATTTGGCCTCCAGGCGGCGGGGTTGATAACGGGGCGACATGGGCACTCCTGCTCACGCTAATTTATCTTGATAAATTACCATAGACCGGCCGGGGCGACAAATGATAAAGGACGCTACCGGCCCCGGAACCATTTCACCCTTGTATTTTCCCGGATTTTTGATTACCTTCTCACCATGGCGGCCCAGCCTGGCCTCAGCGTCATCATCCCCACTTACAACCGGGCGCCCCTGGTTAAAGAGGCGGTGGCCTCGGTGCTGGCCCAGACCTGGCGGGATTTTGAAGTCCTGGTGGTGGATGACGCCTCCAGGGACGGCACCGCGGAGGCCCTGGCCGCTTTTGGGTCCCGGATAAGATTGCTACGCTCCCCTTCCCGCCTCGGGGTGGCGGCAGCCAGGAATCTTGGCATCTCCGCGGCCCGGGGGCAGTGGCTGGCCTTCCTCGACTCCGACGACTTGTGGCGGCCGGAAAAACTGGCCCGGCAGATGGCCTATCTGGCAGGGCTTCCGGAACTCGTCCTCTGCCAAACCGAAGAGACCTGGGAGCGGCGGGGGCTTAAGGTCAACCAACCCCGGAGCCATCGGAAAATCGGGGGCTGGATCTTTTTCCAATCCCTGGAGCGCTGCCTGGTGAGCCCCTCGGCGGTGATCCTGCACCGGACTGTTTTTCAGAAACACGGCGGCTTCGATGAGGGCCTGCCCGCCGCCGAAGACTACGACCTCTGGTTGCGCCTCAGTTGGCGCTACCAGATCGGCCTGCTGCCGGAGGCCCTGGTCATCAAGCGGGGCGGCCGCGACGACCAGCTCTCCGCCCAATGGGGCCTGGACCGTTTTCGCATCCGGGCCCTCCTCAAACTCCTGGATGACCCGGGGCTGCCGGCCCCGGAGGCCCTGGCGGCCCGGCGGACGCTGGCCCGCAAATGCGCCATCTACGCCCAGGGCTGCGAAAAGCGGGACAGGCTGGAGGAAGCCGGGGTTTACCGGGGTTTGGGGAGACAGGCGGACGGCTTGGAGCCGATAAAGATGCCGCAGGGCGGGACGAAGGAAAATTGTCTGGCGATGTGAAGGCCAGGTGCTAAATCTTGTTAAAATGGCACTGGCAAAGAAACGAATTTCGAGACCTTCTTTACCATGGCAGGCTTGAAGGCTCTTGTGACATTCCGGCGGAGAAAGGCGGCGGCGACGCTGGATTCCGGCCCCACGAGCTATTGGAAGCCGCTTTGGCTTGCTGCCTGAATATCTCACTCAGGATGTATGCTACCCGTCATAATATTCTCCTTGCCGGACTGGCGACCGAGGTCTCCTTGAATCGCCGGGTTGCCGGGGAGGCGGTTTTCGAATATGGGTTGGAATTGGACGGACCCATCACCGAGGGCCAAAGGCAAGAGTTGCTTCAGGCAGCCGAATCTTGCGCAGTTAGTCAAACCCTATCCCGAAAAATTTTATTCAAGTATTGGCCCCGATAAAGAGGAGTTACCGGCCAGCCAGAGGAGGGTCCATGGACACCTACGAAGCCATTCACCATCGTCGCAGCCATCGCTTGTACAAACCGGACCCGCCGCCCCGGCAAGTCCTGGAACGGGTAGTCGAGGCCGCCCTGTGGGCCCCCTCCGGCATCAATCTCCAGGGCTGGGACCTAGCCGTGATGGCTGGCCGGGTCCGGGACGAATTCGTGGCCCTGGTGAGCCAGGCCATCAAATATCTGCTGCCCGAATTGAAGAAGGCCAACGTCCCTGGAATAGACCCGGAACTGGTGATGAAGTTCTTCAAGGACCTGGGGGGCGCCCCGGTGGTTATCGCGGTGACCATCTTCAAGGACCCCCACCCTGGCATGAATATGGCCAACCTCCAGAGCGGCGCCGCCCTCATGCAAACCCTGCTCCTGGCGGCAGAAGCCGAAGGCCTGGGCACCTGCTGGATGACCGGGGCTAATTACCTGGAAGACGAAATCCTGAAATTCCTGGGGAAAACCGAGCGGCAACTGCTGGCCATCACCCCCATCGGCTTTCCGGCCAAGGAACCGCCGGTACCGCCCCGCAAGGAACGGGAAGTGCGCTGGCTGGGGTTTTAGCGGTCAGCTTACCGGCAAACGCCGGTAGCGACGGGGTTACCCCGGCCCTACGCCATGATGCAGGAAACCGGTTCACCTTAGTACCGATTTCATAAATCCAGTAACGTATTTATTAACAGCGGAAGCAAGTGATTAATTCCCCCTCACCCGGTGTCGTCCCCCATTGGGGGAGAGGGGATAAAGAGCCAACGCTTGGAATTCTCCCTCTCCCCCCGACGGGGGGAGAGGGCTGGGGTGAGGGGGGTGGACAAGAGACGTTACCATGTTTAAGAATTCAAGTACTTAGCGGAAAAAGCGGAAAAGCCAGAATTGGGACATTTTCCGGTTAACGAGAGGCCCATGGCAGAAGAGAGACAAAAACCCCTGGTGGAGCAGGTGCGGGCTGCGGGCTGAGCCTCCAAGATACCTCCGGGGGTCCTGGAGGACGTCTTAAAGAGCCTGCCCTTTAAGAGCCATGCCGATCTCCTGGTGGGATTGGAGGCGGCGGACGACGCCGGGGTCTATCGTCTGACCCCGGAGCTGGCCCTGATCCAGACGGTGGATTTCTTTACCCCCATCGTCAACGATCCCTATGAGTTCGGGGCCATCGCCGCGGCCAACGCCCTCTCCGATATCTACGCCATGGGGGGCCGGCCTCTAATAGCCCTGAATATCGCCTGCTTTCCCCTGAAGAGCGAGTCGCCGGATACCCTCAAGGCGGTGCTCCGGGGTGGCCTGGACAAGGTGCACGAAGCCGGGGCCCTGCTGGTGGGGGGCCACAGCGTCGAAGACTTGGAGATGAAATACGGCCTGGCGGTCACCGGGTTGGTGCATCCGGAGCGAATCTACACCAAGGCCGGGGCCCGCCCCCGGGACTTGCTGCTGCTCACCAAGCCCCTGGGCACCGGCATCATCGCCACCGCCCTGAAGGCCCGCCTGGCCTCCCGGGAAGCCGAGGCAGCGGCCATCCGGGTGATGGCCGCCCTCAACCGGGCCGCGGCCGAGGCCTTGGAAGGCCTGGAGGTGCACGCGGTCACCGACATCACCGGCTTCGGCCTCCTGGGACACGGCCTGGAGATGGCCCGGGCCTCCCGGGTGGAGTTCACCATTTTTGCCGGCCGGGTGCCGGTCCTTTCCTGGGCCCGGGAGTACGCCGCCATGGGCCTGGTGCCGGCGGGCAGCCACGCCAACCGCCGCTTCTGCGAAAAGCACCTGACCCTCGACCCCGGGGTGGACCCGGTAATGGCGGACCTCTTGAGCGACGCCCAGACCTCCGGCGGCCTGTTCATCGCGGTGGCGCCGCACCACGGCGGCGAGCTGCTGAGCCTGGCTTAAGGAGCGGGGGGTAGCGGAGGCTGCCATCGTCGGCGAGGTTAGCGGCGCCGGAGCGGGGCGGATAAGAGTAACAATCTGACTTTCCCATCTCTGAAGATGAGGTAGGAAAATGACTCAGCAATTAATTTCTTTTATCGAGGCTCTCAAATGTAAGCCGCAATTATCTAAAATTGATGAAATTGAAACTAAGCAGGGGATGATTCTACCAATATTGCAGTTCCTTGGATGGAATGTATGGGATATTAAGGAAGTTAAGCCGGAGTATAATGTAGAAGGTAGGAAATCTAATAAAGGAGGGAAGGTTGACTATTGTTTAAGAATTCAAAAGAAGAATGAAATTTTTTTAGAAGTGAAGAGGCCGGGGGAAGATTTGGAAAAGCATCAAGAGCAACTTCTTGATTATTCTTTTCGAGAGGGGATTGATCTTGCGATATTATCAAATGGAACTCTTTGGTGGTTTTATCTCCCAAGAAAACGAGGACATTGGAAAGAGAGAAAATTTTATTCAATAGATTTAATTCAACAAGAACCTGCTGAGATTATTGATATATTTATACGATTGCTTTCTAAAAATAATGTCCAATCTGGAGAAGCGTTAAGAAATGCTGAATGTATAAACCTTGAAATGGACAAAAAGAAAAAAGTTAAAGAAACTCTCCCAAAGGCTTGGAATAAAGTAATAACTTCACATAATAATGTATTAATTGATTTGCTAATTGAAACTACTGAATATATGTGCGGTTTTAGACCTGAAATTGAAGATATTAAAGCTATGATAAATAATTCTAAAGAATCTCTTTTGTTACCCGAAACTTCTATGTATAGACCTAATTTAATTGAAAAGTTTTCCATGTTAAAAAATAAAAAAGAAAGTAATAAACAAATTCTGGGCCAACAGTTTCCGCAAAAAATTGATGTTATAATGAAATTCATAGAAGAAAAGTGCCTTTTAGGCAATGAATTTATCACAACTGCCGGAGAACTTTATAAAGCCTTTAGCGAATGGGCGAAAGATAATGGCTTGCAGAAAATACAGCGGCTATCTATATCTAAGCGTACTCTTGGGTTGATGTTGGCAAAACAAGGATTCCAGAAATCCCGGGGCACCGCCGGACTTCGCCTCTGGCTCGGTATCGCTTTGCGTTAATCGATCAGGGCTAAAATTTATTAGTTAACAGGAGAAAGTTTTTAGTGAAATCTGTGGACGAACAACTGGCTCTGATCAAGCAGGGCTGCCAGGAGATCATCCGGGAAGAGGAGCTTAAGGTGTGGCTTCAGCAGGCCTTCGTCACCGGCATACCTTTGCGGATCAAGGCCGGGTTCGATCCCACCGCCCCGGACCTGCACCTGGGGCACACGGTGCTCATCCAGAAGCTCAAGCACTTCCAGGACCTGGGCCACCAGGTGATCTTCCTCATCGGCGATTTCACCGGCCTGATCGGCGACCCCTCGGGCAAGAGCGAAACCCGGCCGCCCCTGACCGAAGCAGAGGTCAAGGCCAACGCCGCCACCTACGAGCGCCAAATCTTTAAGATCCTGGACCGGGAGAAAACCATTATCGACTTCAACAGCCGCTGGATGAAGCTAATGTCCGCCCAGGACCTGATCAAACTGGCGGCCCGCCACACCGTGGCCCGCATGCTGGAGCGGGAGGATTTTCATAAGCGCTATGCCTCCCAGACCCCCATCAGCATCCACGAGTTTCTCTATCCCCTGATCCAGGGCTATGACTCGGTGGCCCTACGGGCCAACGTGGAGTTGGGAGGCACCGACCAGACCTTTAACCTCCTGGTGGGCCGGGACTTGCAGCGGGAATACGGCCAGCGGCCCCAGGTGGTGATCACCATGCCCCTGCTGGAAGGGCTGGACGGGGTGCAGAAGATGAGCAAATCCCTGGGGAACTACGTGGGGATCGACGAAGCCCCGGGGGTCATGTTCGGCAAGATCATGTCCATCTCTGATCCCCTGATGCTGCGCTACTTTGAACTCCTCACCGACATCGCCCCGGGGGAGCTGGCCCGCCTCAAAGAGGATCTGGCCCAGGGGGGCAAACACCCCCGCCAGGTGAAGGAGGAGCTGGCGCTGGAACTGGTAGCCCGCTATCACGGCAAGGATGCCGCACTCGAGGCGGCCCGCGAGTTCACCCGCATCTTCCGGGAAAAGGGCCTGCCCGAGGAGATTGAGGAAGTGACCCTGATTAAGCAGCCTCCCCCGTACTTTCAACTAGGAGCCGTTCCCGTTGAGTCATATTTTCTTCCGCACATAATGGTGGCTACTGGCACGGCGGCGACCACCTCCGAAGCTCGACGATTGACAAATCAAGGTGCGGTAACAATAGACGGGGAAAAGATAGTCGATGTAAACAAGGAATTATCCCCAGGCAGTTCTCATGTGCTGAAGGTGGGCAAACGGCGTTTTGTGAAGGTAACTTTGCTGGGTGACTAACAAGAGCACGGGCGAGACGCCTGTGCCACCTTTGATCAGGCAAAAGGGGCGACCCGGCGGGTCGCCCCTACGTTTTAATCTCGTTCCCAAGTTGTACTTGGGAACGAGAATGATTTGCCAAGTTTAACTTGGCAGGTAAAGAAGGCGTTCCCAAGCACAGCTTGGGAACGAGGAATAGTTTGCTGGGGCGGGCCTCCGTGCGCGCCGCATCTGATGCACCGGCGAGTCGCCGGTGCCACCAATTTTACCAAAAAGGCTGGTTGGTCGGCCGCCAAGGCCGGCAACCAGCCTTTCTATTTTTCCCTTAAGGGATTGGGAGAGGGGGTCTGGGGGAGAGGGTAAGGGCCCTCGGCCCTTAGCCCTCTCCCCCAGATTCCTTTTCCCTTCTCTCTCCGCCGCGTCGCCGGCGGCGGCGCCGGGTGCGCCGGCGCCCCGGCCTGGCGGCCCGGGCCTGGGGCGACCGGAGCGGGAGCTGGTCCGGGGCGCAGCGCTCCAGCAATTCGGCTTCCGGGGCTTCCTTGATCTGGAACAGCATCCAGGCCTCGGGGTAGAGGGCCAGGCGGGCCAGGCGGGCCGGCAGGGGCCGCTGGTCCCGCAGCAGCGGGGCTATCCGGGCTTCCAGGGCCAGAATCTGGGAGACGTCGTCATGGCGTTGCCGGGGGAATTCGATGCCCCCCAGGGCTTTCTTGATCCCATCGTGGATGAAGTCCCGCAGCTCCTTGAAATCTTCCGGAAAGTCGGGGCCCTGTTCCAAAAACGGGGTTAAAAAGACGGCCCACAGGAGACTGTCGGAGGCGTGGCGCTCTCCCAGCATCAGCAGGTCCAGGCGGCGGCAGAGGGCCAGGAGGCGCGCCTCGCCGCTCCGGCCCAGGCGCTCTTCCCAGGCGGGGAAGATGGCGTAGAAGAGGGCGGAGGACAGCATCAGGTGGAAGAAGGGGCTGGCTGCGGCGCTGCGGAAGTCCTTGAGCAGTTCATCCCGCACCCGGGCTGGGGGGCAGCGGCGGATCAGGTGGCCCTTAGACAAGATCTCTTGCCAGGCGCCCGCTTCGATGGTGAAGCCGGTGCGGGCCGCGTGGCGCAGGGTCCGCAACATGCGCACCGGGTCGCGCTCGAAGCTCACCGCCGGGTCGCCGACAACCCGGATGACCCGATCCTCAAGGTCCGTCAGGCCCCCCACGTAGTCCACCAGGGAGAAATCTCTGATGTCGTAAAACAGGGCGTTGATGGTCAGATCCCGGCGCTCGGCGTCCTCGGCCGGCGTACCGAAGGTCTGCTCCCGGATCGGAGCGCCTGCCTGGACCGGCTCCTCCTCAAACTCCGAGCGGCGCCGGAAGGTGGAGACCTCGACGATGCGGCCGCCATGGAAAAAGACCTGCACCAGCCGGAAGCGCCGGCCGATGATGCGGCTGTTGCGGAAGAGTTTGCGCAGCTCCCCGGGGCGGGCGTTGGTGACCACGTCGAAATCCTTGGGCCTTTTGCCCAGGAGCAGGTCCCGCACCCCGCCCCCCACCAGATAGACGGTATAACCGGCGTGCAGCAGCCGGTAGAGAACCTTAAGGGCCTCCAGATCGATATCTTTACGGGAGACGGTATGTTGCGGCCGGGGGATGATGCGGGGCAGGAGTTCTGCCGGTTCAGGGGTGGTAATCCGCATGGAGCTATTATAGGCGAAATCTCCCAATTTTTTAACCCCTTATTTAATAAATGCCCGCGGTTCCCGGCCCAACCCGGGAAAATTGGAGGGGAGAGGTGGAATTATTGACAAGCGGCGCCAATCCATATATTTCTAAGACATTAGAGGATTAAGGGAGATTGCCGGTAAACCTGGGGCGAAGAAGGCTGGTTCTGGCCCTGGCCACCTGGGGGGGAGTGGGCTTCCTGCCGGGTGCCCCGGGCACCTGGGGGACCCTGGCGGCCCTGCCCCTATGGTGGGCCCTGGCGCACCTGGGTCCCTGGGGCTACGGCATGGGGACGTCGGCGGTTCTCCTGGCGGGCTGGTGGGCCGCGGGCCCCGCCCAGGATTACCTGGGGCGAGCCGACCACCCCACCATCGTCATCGATGAAGTGGCGGGCCTGTTGATCACCCTGGCCGCGGTTCCCCTCTCCTGGGCCGCCGCGGCCGCAGGCTTTATGTTATTCCGAACCCTGGATATCCTGAAACCGCCTCCCATTCGCTGGTTCTGCGCCGGAGAATCCGGCGGTCTGGAAGTGGTGGTGGACGACGTGGTGGCGGGGGTGCTGGCGCGGCTGGTTTTGGAGATAGTCTATGCGTTCAGAATATTGCCGGGCTGATTTTGCATGCCAACAATATTGAGAATTCAAGGATATAGATTTTTCTTTTTTAGCTCGAGAAGGATATGCAAAACCGCATATCCACGTAGAATCCGGCGATAATTATGCAAAGTTTTGGTTAAAACCGGTTAGCATGGCAAAATCTTTTGGATACAGGCCCGCCGAACTTACCATGTTACGAAAAATAGTTGAGAGCCACGAGGATTTATTTGGGGAGAAATGGCATGAATATTTTGCCTAAGACTCTTTTAGTACTGATCACTGAAATCTCATTTGAAGAGGGCATCTTACAAGTCTTCCTTTCCGCTGGCCGGGAAATTCGCGTGCCCCTGGAGTGGTTTCCCAAGCTGCGGGACGCCTCACCTGAAGCGCGCCGGCATTGGCGGCTTATCGGCAAGGGGATCGGGGTTCATTGGCCGGATATAGATGAAGATTTGTCCCTTGATGGATTATTGAGCTAACCTTTGCGAACTTCTATGCAAGGTGAGATCATCGCCACCGGCACGGAGTTGATCACCGGGCGGGTGGCCGATTTTAACGCCCGCTACGCGGCCCGGCGGCTCCACGAAGTGGGCCTGACGGCGCAGCGGCTCACCATCCTGGGGGATGAGCCGCCGCTGTTCCAGGAGATCCTGCTCCGGGCGCTGGGCCGCTCCCGGTTCATCATCATCACCGGAGGCCTGGGGGCCACCGAAGATGACGTCACCGTGGCCGCCGCGGCCGAGGCCTTGGGGTTGCCGCTCCTCCTTGACGAGGGACTGCTGGCCCGCATCCACCGCTGTCTGGAGGAGCGCCAAATCCCCTGGCTGGAACGCTATGGCCGCCTGGCCCTGATTCCCCGGGGCGCCGTGGTCCTGGACGCCGGCGGCCTGGCCTGCTGCGGCTTTGCCCTGAAGCACGGCGACGCCCGGCTCTTTTTCCTGCCCGGGGTCCCTGCGGAGATGCAGGCCCTGTTCGACGCCTATGTGCTCCCCAGCCTGATGGAGTGGGCCGGAGACGTGGGCGCCGTGGTCCAGCGCACCTTGCGGCTGTTCGGCATCTCCGAAACCCAGTTGCAGGAGGTGGTTTCCAAGATCCCGGAATTCCGGGAAGGGGTGAGCATGGGTTATTGCCCCAATTTCCCCGAGAACCACCTCACCCTGACGGTGCGCGGCCGGGACCGGAGGATTCTGGAGGAGACCCTGGACCGCCTGACCGCGGCCCTGGCCCGGGAGGTGGACGACGTGCTGTTGGGGCCAGAAGGGACGCCACTGGAGGAGCTGGTAGGGCGTCAGTTGAAAGAAGGCGGCCTCACCCTGGCCCTGGCCGAGTCCTGCACCGGCGGCCTCATCGGCCACCGCCTCACCAGCGTGGCCGGCTCCTCGGATTATTTCCTGGGCGGGGTGGTCTCCTACGGCAACCAGGCCAAGCTGGACCTGCTGCGGGTGGCCCCGGAGGTCCTGGCGGAACGGGGGGCGGTGAGCCCGGAGACGGCCCGGGAGATGGCCCGGGGGGCGAAGACAGCCTTCGGCGCCCACCTGGGTCTGGCGGTCACCGGCATCGCCGGCCCCGGCGGCGGCAGCCCGGAGAAGCCGGTGGGCACAGTGTACATCAGCCTGGCCACCCCCCACGAGGTGGAGGTCTGGCACTACCTCTTCTACGGTTCCCGGGAAGAGATCAAAATCTTGTCGGCCCAGACCGCCCTGGACCGGCTGCGGCGGAAGTTGAAAGAATAGCTATCAGCTAACAGCTTGATTACTTCAGCTCTGCCCCTAAAGGGGGGCTTATTAAGGGGATCATTAATGGGGTCCTTCTTTATCCCCTCTCCCCCGATGGGGGAGAGGGATAGGGTGAGGGGGAAACGCAGGGTCTCTTGATTGCCGATAAAGACGAGTTGCTTCGCCGCGGCGGCGAAGCATGACAAAAAAGGCAACTTACGCATTTTTTTTAAAAGCTGAAAGCTGACTGCTGAAGGCTGAAAGCTGGAACATGATTCGCGCCTTTCTGGCCATTGACCTGCCCGAGAGCCTGCGCCCCGGCCTGGCCCTGGCGCAGGGGGAATTGAAAAAGAGCCAGGCCGACGTGCGCTGGGTGCCTCCGGGCAATATTCATATCACCCTGAAATTTTTCGGCAACCTGCCGGACGCCGAAGTGCCGCCGCTCATCTCGGCGGCCCGGCAGGCGGCCTCCCAGCAGGCCCCCCTGTCCCTCGAGGTCTTAGGCGCCGGGGCCTTCCCCAGCAGTCGCAGCCCCCGGGTGGTGTGGCTGGGTCTGGGCGGGGACCTGCTGCCGTTGAGCCAGTTTTTTCACCGGTTGGAAAAGGCCTTCGCCCAACTGGGTTATCCGCCGGAGGGCCGGGCCTTCAACCCCCACCTGACCTTGGGCCGGGTGCGCTCGCCCGAGGGCCGGGCGCAGTTGAGCCGGGCGATAGAAAAACTTGTAATCGATTGGCCGCCCTTTCAGGTGCGGGAGATCATCTTGTATCAAAGCGTGCTGTCGCCCAAAGGCTCGACATACACGCCGTTGGAAGTGATTAAGCTGAGGGAACATTGAGCGGTGAGCAATTAGAAGTTAGGGGTTAAGGGTTAGGAAATGTGGCGCCGCCGCCCTCGGCGGCGGAAGCAAGGTAGCCGCAGGCCCTAACAAAAAACCTGCGCGGCACAGGCGGGACGCCTGCGCCACCAAAGAGAACCTAGGGCGGCCTGTGGCCGCCGAAAAAGAAAACGGCGTGCGCAGCACGCCCTATAAAATGTGTTACCCAGGTCCCCGAACGTTTGTTACCCATCTCCCCGGTCCATACAGGGGGAGAGGGGGAAATAGAGAAAGCGTTAATCATGGCAGGCTAAAGCCTGCGGCTACATAAAATACCAACAGAAGGAATACAAACTATGAGCGACCAAGTTGCGGCGGATAAGGCCAAGGCCCTGGATCAGGCCCTGAGTCACATCGAAAAACAATATGGCAAGGGCTCCATCATGCGCCTGGGGGCCGATGAGAAGCCGGACGTGCCGGTGATCTCCAGCGGCTGCCTCTCCCTGGACCTGGCCCTGGGGATCGGTGGCATCCCCCGGGGCCGGGTCATCGAGATCTTCGGGCCGGAGGCCTCCGGCAAGACCACCCTGGCCCTGCACGTCATCGCCGAGGCCCAGCTCAAGAGCGGGGTGGCGGCCTTCATAGACGCCGAGCACGCCCTGGACGTGATCTATGCCCGCAAGCTGGGGGTCAGGACCGAGGACCTGCTCATCTCCCAGCCCGATTCCGGTGAACAGGCCCTGGAGATCGCCGAGATCCTGGTGCGCTCCAACGCGGTGGACGTGGTGGTGGTGGACTCGGTGGCCGCCCTGGTGCCCCGCTCGGAAATCGAAGGGGACATGGGCGACGCCCAGATGGGTTCCCAGGCCCGCCTGATGTCCCAGGCCCTGCGCAAGCTCACCTCGGCCATCAGCAAATCCTTGACCTCGGTGATCTTCATCAACCAGATCCGCCATAAGATCGGGGTGATGTTCGGGAACCCCGAAACCACCACCGGGGGCAACGCCCTGAAGTTTTATGCGAGCATGCGCCTGGACATCCGCCGCATCAGCGCCATCAAGCAGGGGGATGAGACCATCGGCTCCCACTGCCGGGTGAAGGTGGTGAAAAACAAGCTGGCGCCGCCCTTCCGGGAGGCGGAATTCGACATCATCTTCGGCCAGGGGATCTCCCGGGAAGGGGACCTCCTGGACCTGGCCACCGATCAGGGCCTCATCCAGAAGAGCGGCGCCTGGTTTAGCTACGGGGGCGAGCGCATCGGCCAGGGCCGGGAGAACGCCAAGGTCTATCTCCGGGAGCACCCGCAGGCGGCCATGGAACTGGATAAACAACTGCGGGCCGCGCACGGCATGGCTACCCCCCCCTCCGACGCCGCCCGGGAGCAGCCGCTCACATGACCAGCCGCGAGATCCGGGAAACCTTTCTGCGCTTCTTCGCCGCCCAGGGCCACACCCGGGTGGCCAGCTCTTCCCTGGTGCCCGCCGGGGACCCCACCCTGCTATTCACCAACGCCGGCATGGTGCAGTTCAAAAAGGTCTTCCTGGAGGAAGAAACCCGGCCCTATACCCGGGCCGCCAGCTCCCAAAAGTGCGTCCGGGCCGGGGGCAAACACAACGACCTGGAAAACGTGGGCTTCACCGCCCGCCACCATACCTTCTTCGAGATGCTGGGCAACTTCTCCTTCGGCGATTACTTCAAGGAAGGGGCCATCGAAATGGCCTGGGAGCTGCTGACTGGGCATTACCGCCTGCCCCGGGAGCGCCTCTGGGCCACGGTTTACCATGAGGACCAGGAAGCCGCCCGCCTCTGGGAGAAGATCGCCGGGCTGCCGCCGAGCCGCATCTTGGGGCTCGGGGAGAAAGACAACTTCTGGGCCATGGGCGACACCGGGCCCTGCGGCCCCTGCTCCGAGATCATCATCGACCAGGGCGAAGAGATGGCCTGCAGCCCGGAATGCGGCATCGGCAAATGCGACTGCGACCGCTATCTGGAGATCTGGAACCTGGTGTTCATGCAGTTCAACCGGGCCCCGGACGGCGTCCTCCACCCCCTGCCCAAACCCAGCATCGACACCGGCATGGGTCTGGAGCGTCTTTGCGCCGTCATCCAGGGGGTGAAAAGCAACTTCGACTGCGACCTCTTGCGGCCGGTGATCGGCCGGCTGGAGGAACTGGCGGCTAAAAGCTACGGCGGCCAAAATACCCAGCAAAACGTGGCCTTCCGGGTGATCGCCGATCATGCCCGGGCCGCCACCTTTCTGATCGCCGACGGGGTGCTGCCCTCCAACGAAGGCCGGGGCTACGTGCTGCGCCGCATCATGCGCCGGGCCATCCGCTTCGGGCGGCTCTTAAACCTCCCCAGTCCCTTTCTGGGGAAGGTGAGCGAGCGGGTGGTGGAGATGATGGGCGAGGTCTATCCCGAACTCCCGGGGGCCCGCCGGATCCTGGCCCAGGTGGTGGCCGGCGAGGAGGAGCGCTTCGCCGACACCCTGGACCACGGCCTGAGGCTGCTGAGCGAGGAACTGGCTTACCTCAAGACCCACAGCCTGAAAGTCCTGCCGGGGGAAGTGGCCTTCAAACTTTATGACACCTATGGCTTCCCCCTGGATCTGGTCCAGGACAGCCTGCGGGAAGAGGGCCTGGTCCTGGACCTGAAAGGCTTTGAAGAACACATGCGCCGGCAACGGGAGGCCTCCCGCCAGTCCTGGCGGGGTGGCGCCGCCGGCGAGGCGCCGCCGGTTTACCAGGAGCTGGCCCAGTGGCCTCCCACCCAGTTCCTGGGTTATGAATCCCTGCAGGGAGACAGCGCCATCCTGGCCCTCATTACCCACGCAGGGCACCATGAACAGGCGGAGCCCGGCGAGGAGGTGGAAGTGGTCACCGCCGCTACCCCCTTTTACGGGGAAGCCGGCGGCCAGGTAGGGGACACCGGGGTCATCAGCGGCGACGGCTGGCGCATCCGGGTGGCCAACAGCCAGCGCCTGCCCAATGACCTGGTCATCCACCAGGGGGTGGTGGAGCAAGGGGTGGTCAGGGTCAACGACCAGGCCGTACTTACGGTGGATGCCGGCCGGCGCCGCCGCATCGCCCGGCACCACACCGCCACCCATATCCTCCAGGCGGTCCTCAAGCGGCGCCTGGGGGACCATGTCAAGCAGTCCGGCTCCTGGGTTTCGCCGGAGCGCCTCCGCTTCGATTTTACCCACTTTCAGGCCATTTCCCCCGCGGAACTTCAGGGCATCGAGCTGGACCTGAACGCCGCGGTGGCCGAGAACCTGCCGGTGCACACCGACCGCATGTCCGTGCCCGAGGCCCTGGAGCGGGGCGCCACCGCCCTGTTCGAGGAGAAATACGGCGAAGAGGTGCGGGTGGTGGCCATCCCCGGGCTGAGCCAGGAGCTGTGCGGCGGCACCCACGTGGAGCACAGCGGCGACCTGGGGTTTTGTAAGATTATTTCCGAGGCTTCAGTGGCCGCGGGCATCAGGCGCATCGAGGCGGTGTGCGGCCGCGAGGCCGTAGAATATATTCAAGAACAAGAAAAATTGGTGATTTTGGTTGCGAAAATCTTAAAGGCAGACCAGGCCAATTTGCTTGCCCAACTCAACAAGCGGCTGAACCGCCAAAAGGACCTGGAAAAGGAGCTGGAGGCCCTGAAAGGCCGCCTGGCCGCGGCCCAGGCCGGGGACCTCCTGGGCCAGGTGCGCTCGGTTTCCGGCGTTCCGGTCCTGGCCCTGAAGGTGGAAACCGCCGACCCCAAAGGGCTGCGGGAGTTCGCGGTGAAGCTGCAGGACCGTCTGAAGAGTGGCATCATCGTCCTGGGCGCGGTGGCCGCGGACAAGGCCATGCTCATCGCCCTGGTCACCAAGGACCTGAGCCCGCGCTTTCCCGCCGGGGAGATCATCAAGGCCATCGCCCCCCTGGTGGGGGGGAGCGGCGGCGGCCGGCCCGACATGGCCCAGGCCGGCGGCCCGGACCTGGCGGGTATCCCCAAGGCCTTGCAGCAGGCCTATGAGGTGGTGGCCCAAAAGGCGAAGGGGTAAGCGTTTCAGAGACGGGGAAATTAGAGGTCATCGCCTCTAATTATATCTGGTCCGTTTCCAAATCCACAAAATGGGACGTAAGATACGATGATAAAACATTTGAAAGTACAAAATTATTTGAGCCTAAAGGACGTTTCAATAGATTTCGGTCTAAGGAATGTTTTCGTAGGCCCGAATATGGCTGGAAAGAGCAATATTATAGATATGTTTCGATTTCTAACCCACATAGCATCTACAGGTCTGACCGCAGCCATCAATGCTAGAGGGGGATTTTCGGAGATCTTCTGGAAAGGAGCAGATGAAGGACAAATATTAATTTCATTACTTGGGGAATTTTTTTGGCAAGAAAATGAAAAAAGAAAATATGAATATGAAATATCCCTGGCAGGGAGCACGAAAATTGGAACGGGAACCTTTTTTGTTGAAAAAGAAACATTGAAACGCTGTGATATCGGTGCTGGATATATTTTGGCAAAATTTCAGAACGGCAAAGGAAAGGGATTTAATGCAGATGGCTCGGTGGCATTTGAAGAGGAAGAATCATCCATCAAATCATTCTTAGAATATTCGATACCAGGTTGGGAGGGAATGGCCATTAAGAGGTCAATGATGCCTTGGCATTTTTATCGCTTAATTCCACAAGCAATGCGACAATTCAATGCCGTTGGGGAGCAATTTTTTTTGAAAGAAAATGGGGATAATTTATCTGCCTGGCTTCTTACATTGCAAACTAAATATAGTGATGAGTTCAAGCGATTAGAGGAGGCATTAAAGGATATCGTTCCTGAAATTATAGGAATTTCTAGTCCTCCGACTCAAACAGGCTTAACATCTCTTCTAATGAAAGAAAAATATCTTAAGAGACCAACAAATTTGTGGAAAGTATCTGATGGTGTCCTACAATTCATAGCACTCTTATCTTTAATATTTGCTCCGCCAGAACTGGGATCTCCCCTTGTTTGTATTGAAGAACCAGAGAATCACCTACATCCCAAGTTGGTAGAATCATTAGTTGAATTGCTTAATCAACGACAAATGGAACTTTCCGATAATGTCGGCCAGCTTATGGTAACGACACATTACCCTTACCTTATTGACATGATGTCATTGGATGATTTATTGGCAGTTGTCAAGGAAGAAGGAGCAACGCGTTGTTTTCGAGCGGCTACCAAAGAACATTTGAAAACCTTGTTAGAGCAGGGGGATTTGTCCCCTAGCGATCTTTGGTATTCTGGTGCTCTTGGAGAAGATTAATGGAACGATTTGGTTTAATAGTTGAAGGTAATTACGATAAACAAATTCTTGAGCCTTTATTGGAAAAAATCCTATTGAAAAATCATAAACATATCTTCCGAGTGACTTATGGCAATCCAAGATTGTTGGAAAAATATCCTGGTTTTTTGGAAGAGTTTCGCTATAAAAAATTAATTCAAAAAGCGATAATTTTAAAAGATACAGACTATAAAAACCCCGAAAAATTACTCGAGCAAATGAGATATAGGAAGCAAAAACGCAGTTATCCGTTCCCGATTATGTTTTGTGTGGCAAAAAAGGAAATTGAAGCATGGCTGCTTGCTGACGAAAAAGCAATCTCAACAGTGGTTAAAAAAACAATTCGAAGAATTAAAGGAGATCTCGAAGAATTACTTGCTCCAAAAAAGAAATTGCAACGTATCTTGTCGGATGCAAACATTGCCTATACCGCAGAAATAGCACGAAAGATCGCATTGGAAGCTGATATAGATATTATTGGGGATCGATGCAGATATTTTAGAATCTTTCGAGACTCGGTAATAAATCAATAAAATCAATGAAATGGTGCGACCTCTCATGTGAATATGACTCTTTCCGAGATTGAGCCGACGCTCTTATGAGTTATGCTGGGACGAGGTATAATATGACCAAAAAATTCACAGCGGTAATCACCAAGGAAGAAAATTGGTACGTGGCCCATTGCGTGGAATTAGGCGTGGTGAGCCAGGGAAAGACCATCGAAGAGTCTCAAAATAACCTCAAGGAAGCCGTAGAACTCTATTTGGAAAGTTTTGGCGAAGGAGACCTGCCTGCCAGCACCGGCGAAGTGATGCTTTACCCCTTCGAGGTGGTGGTGGGTGGTTAAACTGCCAAAGATATCCGGTGAGGATTTAATGAAAGCATTAAGAAAAGCGGGCTTTAAATCCGTCCGGCAAAAAGGCAGCCATGTAAGTATGCAGAAAGGCCCATATAAAACTGTAATTCCCCTTCATAATGAACTGGCCAGAGGCACCCTTTTGGTAATTCTGAAACAATGCGGTCTCTCAAAGGAACAACTGATGAAGTATCTCCCATGAAATGGTGCGACCTCTCCTGTGAACATGCCTCTTTCCCCCAGGTGCAGGCCGTGGATGGGGGCGGGTCGTGTCACACCTTTGCGGCACTTTATTGCGCCCGGCTGGAGCGGCTGGTGCACAAGAATGGACCGTGTCCTTGCGAAGTGAAGGCCGGTCCTAGCTCCACGGAGGCCAGTCAAGTATCTGATAAATAAATTAGGCCTGGGCGAGACGCCTGTGCCATCATAACCCAAAGAGGTGCCCACGCTTGCACGAATACGGCTTGATGGAAAACGTCATTACGGTCATCATGACGGAGCTCAAGAAATCCGGGGAGGAAGCCAGGGCAGGCCGGCTGCTCACGGTGACCCTGAAGGTGGGGGCCCTGGAGCTGCATTCCGAAGCCGCCCTCCGCCAGGCCTTTGAGGTCCTGAGCCAGGGCACCGTCCTGGAGGGGGCCCGCCTGCACCTGGTCATCCTGCCGGCTACCCTGGCCTGCCCCCAGTGCGGTTTCCGGGGCCCCCTGCCCCTGGGGGCCGTCGACCCCCATGAAGCCCTGCCCATGGCGGAGTGTCCCCAGTGCGGCGCCCTGACCCCGGTCCAGGACGGCCGCGGCGTGGAGTCCATCGAGCTGGCCTGGGAAGATGAAGCCTAGGGTTGGCGTTTCAGATTTTCGTTAATAAATCCTGATGGTCATCTCCCGGAATCGGAGCCTCCTGGCTCCGGCTGGCCCTTGGGGGATTTTCTCCCCTGGGTTGATAAAAGGCGCCGGAGCTGGGAAAACCGGAGTGCCAGCCCCTGACCTTCCCCCTCCCGTTGCCGGCTACGGCAGAGGCGCCCGCAGGCCTCGCAGCTGGCCCCCGGCAGTTCGCCCTCGTCCCGCAGTCTTTGGAAATGGCCGCAGTGGGCACAGCGCACCACCGGGTGGTAGTCGATCCAGCCGAGGTCCTTCCAATAACGCCAGGTGCCGTACTTTAGGCGATAGCGGAGCGCGGTGTAGAGGCAGGTCAGGGCGATGAGATGGGCCGTGGAAATGAAAAAGGCCCTCCAGGAAATGAGGACGGTGACCCCCATGACCATCAACAGCCGGGAGGACAGCCGCCAGGATTTCTTCCAGATGGCGGCATCGGCCAGGGTCCAGGGCAGGCGCACCCCGATCCAAAGGTTGCGGCCGGGCTGCCAGAAGATCATCAGCAGCCCCACGGCCCAGCAGAGTCCCGATACCAGGTGGTGCAGGGATTGGCTCATCGGTCCCCTCCTCCAACCCCCTCCCAGCAGGGGAGGGGGCTGGGAGCGGGTCTTGTCCTTCTGCCTGGGTCACAAGCGCGGGCTTGTGACTGCTCGCCTGCCAAGTCCTTAAGAGGCACCGGCAGGATGCCGGCGCCATCATGGTTTCTGTTTTGGTGGGCAGTGCCCACCCTACACTATTTCCCCTCCAGCTTGGCCCGGATCTTCAGGCGCAGGGCGTTGAGGCGGATGAAGCCGGCGGCGTCCGCCTGCCGGAAGTCGCCCCCGGCCTCGAAGGTCACCAGGTCGGGGCGGTACAGGGAGTTGCCGCTCTTCCGTCCCACCACCGTGACGTTGCCTTTATAGAGCTTCAGCCGGGCGGTGCCGCTCACCGGCTGTTGGGCCTCATCGATCAGCTTCTGCAGGGCATAGCGCTCCGGGGCGAACCAGTAACCGTAGTAGATCAGTTCGGCGTAGCGGGGGCTGAGGCTATCCCGGAGGTGCATCACTTCCCGGTCCAGGGTGATGGATTCCACCGCCTGATGGGCAGCCCTCAGGATGGCGCCGCCGGGGGTCTCGTACACCCCCCGGGATTTCAGGCCGACGTAGCGGTTTTCCACCAGGTCCACCCGGCCGACGCCGTGGGCTCCGCCGATTTCATTGAGGCGGGCCAATAGAGCCGCCGGGCTGAGGCGTTCTCCGTCCACTGCCACCGGGTCGCCGGCCTCAAAGTCGATCTCCAGGTAGCGGGGCTGATCCGGGGCCTCCTGGGGGGATTTGCTGAGCAGGAACATCTCCGCCGGGGGTTCGGCCCAGGGGTCCTCCAGGATGCCGCCCTCGAAGCTGAGGTGCAGGAGGTTGCGGTCGCTGGAGTATGGTTTCTCCCTGGTCACCGGCACCGGGATCCCGTACTTTTGGGCGTAGGCCACGCAATCGGCCCGGCCTTGGAGGTCCCACTCCCGCCAGGGAACGATGATCTTCAGGTCCGGGGCCAGGGCCTGGTAGGTGAGCTCGAAGCGCACCTGGTCGTTCCCCTTGCCGGTGGCCCCGTGGCTCACCGCGTCCGCCCCGGTCTTCCCGGCCACCTCCACCTGGGCCTTGGCGATCAGGGGCCGGGCGATGGAGGTGCCCAGAAGATAGGCCCCTTCGTAGAGGGCGTTGCCCCGGAACATGGGCCAGACGAAATCCCGGACAAACTCTTCCTTCAGGTCCTCGATGAAGACCTGGTCGGCGCCGGTGGCCCGGGCCTTGGCCGCCACTGCGGCCACCTCTGCTCCCTGGCCGATGTCGGCGCAGAAGGCCACCACCGGGCACTGATAGCTTTCCTTAAGCCACCTGAGGATTACCGAGGTGTCCAGGCCGCCGGAATAGGCCAGGACGATTTTGCGGATTCCATTCATAGTCTTCTAATTCCTCTAAGAACCTTTCTATTGCCTGAAAGCACCGGCGGGCACAGCCCGCCCTATGAGCGGGTTGAGAAAGGAAATTTTATAGGGCGGCCTGTGTCCGCCGATCATCGGGGTTATTAGATTTCTTCACTGTCCCTGCCCCCACCCCAGTTTTAGGGTGCGTCTTACGCACCCTACATTTTGCCCAGGCGGGACGCCTGGGCCACCATCCTCCTATTTATTGCTGGGGAAGTCGGGGCCGCAGGTCCCGGCTTCCCCTGCCCTTATACGGGTTGGGAGGGGGGTGTGGGGGGAGATTGTAAGAGGATGAAATCCCTGGCCCTCCCCCCACGACCCTCCTTTCACCCCAGCAGCCACTCCAGCAGGGCCTTTTGGAAGTGGAGGCGGTTTTCCGCCTGGTCCCAGGCGGCGCTTTGGGGCCCTTCCAGCACCTGGGTGGTGATCTCCTCGCCCCGGTGGGCCGGCAGGCAGTGGAGCACGATGGCCTCGGGCCTGGCCAGTTTCAGGAGGTCGGCGTTGACCTGGTAGGGTTTGAAGATCTCCCGCCGGGCCGCGGCTTCGTCTTCCTGGCCCATGGAGGTCCAGACATCGGTGTTGATCACGTGGACCCCCTGCACCGCCTGGCGGGGGTCCCGGGAAAGATAGATATGCCGTCCGGTCCTTTGGGCCTCCCGCAGCAGGGCGGGGTCAGGCTCATAGCCCTTGGGGCAGGCCAGGTACAGGGAAAAATCGAGGTGCATGGCCGCGGTGATCCAGGAGTTGGCCATGTTGTTGCCGTCTCCTACCCAGGCCACCTTCAGACCGGAGACCCGGCCGAAGCGCTCCTCCATGGTCATCAGGTCGCTGAGCACCTGGCAGGGATGGTGGGCGTCGGTGAGGCCGTTGATGACGGGGATGGTGGCGTGCCGGGCCAGTTCGGCCACGGTTTCCTGGGCAAAGGTGCGCACCACCACCCCGTCCACGTAGCGGGACAGGACCCGGGCGGTGTCGGGGATGGGCTCCTGGCGGGCCATCTGGGTTTGCCCCGGACCCAGGTAGAGGCTGGCGCCCCCCAGCTGCGCCATGCCCACCTCAAAGGAAACCCGGGTGCGGGTGGAGGGTTTGTCGAAGATCAGGGCCAGGAACTTGCCCTTCAGGGATGCGTGCTCCACCCGGCGAGCCTGGAGGGCTTTTAACTCCCGGGCCCGGACCAGCAAGGTTTCGATCTCCTCCCGGCTCAGATCCAAGATGGTCAACAGATCACGTTTCATGGGCTTTCTTCTTTCATGGCGCCTTCTTCGCTGACCAGGGAGTAGGGGCGGGTTTAAAACCCGCCCCTACAACGAACCCAGGGCCTCCTCCAGGACCTGCAATCCCCGGTTTAGTTCCTCTGTACTGACGATCAACGGCGGCAGCAGCCGGACGACGTTGCCCTGGGTGCAATTGACCAACACCCCCCGCTCCCGGCAGGCGGCCACCAGGGGCGCCCCATCCTGGGCCAGCTCCAGGCCCCACATGAGGCCCAGACCCCGTACCTGGCGGATGACGGGAAAGCCGGCCATCAGCTTCAAGAGGGCCTTTTGCAAATAATCGCCCTTGGCGCGAACCTCGGCCAGCAACTTTTCGTCGCTCAAGAGGGCCACGGCGGTGGTGGCGGCGGCGGCGATCACCGGCCCGCCCCCGAAGGTGCTGGCGTGGGCGCCGGGGACGAAGGACCCGGCCACCTCCGCGGTGGCCAGCAGCGCTCCCATGGGCAGGCCGCCCGCCAGGGCCTTGGCCAGCGTCATAACGTCGGGCTGGATGCCGAAGTGCTCGTGGGCGAAGAGCCGCCCGGTGCGGCCCAGACCGGTCTGAATCTCATCCAGGACCAGCAGCAGGTGGTTCTCCGCGCACAGCCGGCGCACCCCCTTTAAATAATCGGCGTCCGGCAGGCAGACGCCGCCCTCCCCCTGGATGGGCTCCAGGAGCACGGCGCAGACGCTTTCGTCCACCGCCGCGGCCAGCGCCTTCAGGTCATTGAACGGCACAAACAAAAAACCTTCCAGTAAGGGGTCGAAGCCCTGCCAGAATTTGGACTGGCCGGTGGCGGACAGGGCCCCCAGGGTGCGGCCGTGGAAGGAGTTCTCCGTGCAGATGATGCGGTGCCGGCCGGGCCCGAATCGCTCCCGGGAGTAGCGGCGCACCAGCTTGATGGCCCCTTCGTTCACTTCGGCGCCGCTGTTGGCGAAAAAGACCCGGTCCGCAAAGGAGAGGCGCACCAGCAGCTCCGCCAGCTCCACCATGGGAGTGCTGTAGTAGAGATTGGAGACGTGCACCAACTGCGCAAGTTGCGCCGCCGCGGCCCGGGCCACCTCCGGATGGGCGTGGCCCAGGTTGCAGACCGCCAGGCCAGCCACCAAATCGAGGTACTCCCTTCCTTGATCGTCCCACACCCGGCAGCCTTCACCCTTCACCAACACCAGGGGCTGGCGGCCGTAAGTGTTCATGACCACCTTATCGGCGCGTGTCATCCAGTTATTGCTCACTTAAGTCCCTCGCGGCTTTGAGCGGTCAGTAGGGGCGACCCGCCGGGTCGCCCTGCTGCAAAAACTTTTAAAAACAGACCTCGGATGCGGACCCAGCAATCCGTGCCTTAGCTTCTTTGGCTGATAGCTGATAGCTGACCGCTGACCGCTACAAAATATACCTGCTCAAATCCTCGTCTTCGATCAGATCGGCCAGGCGTTCCCGGACGTAGTCCGCGGTGATGGTGAGCGAACGATCGCCCAGGTCCGGGGCGGTGAAGGAGATCTCCTCCAACAGCTTCTCCATGATGGTGTGGAGCCGCCGGGCCCCGATGTTTTCGGTGCGTTCGTTCACCTTGGTGGCCAGGGCGGCGATCTCCCGGACCGCCTCCGGGGCAAAGGTGAGGTGAACCCCCTCCGTTTCCAGCAGCGCCTGGTACTGTTTGATCAAGGCGTTCTCCGGCTCGGTGAGGATGCGCTCAAACTCCGCGGCTCCCAGGGACTGGAGTTCCACCCGGATGGGGAAGCGCCCCTGCATCTCCGGAATCAGGTCGGCGGGCTTGGAGAGGTGGAAGGCCCCGGAGGCGATGAACAAGATGTGGTCGGTGCGCACCATGCCGTACTTGCTGGTGACGGTAGTGCCTTCCACAATGGGCAGCAGGTCCCGCTGCACTCCTTCCCTGGAGACGTCCGGCCCCACGCCGTGGTCCCGGCCCACGATCTTGTCGATTTCATCCAGGAAGATGATGCCGTGCTGCTCCACCTTGCGCCGGGCCTCTTCCACCACCCGGTCCATGTCGATGAGACGGCTCGCCTCCTCCTGGAGCAGGAGTTCCCGGGCCTCGGAGACCTTGACCCGCCGGGTCTTGGTGCCTTTGGGGAAGAGGTTGCCCAGCATCTCCTTGAAGTTGAATTCCATCTCCTCCATGCCGGCGCCGGAAAAGATCTCCACCACCGGGGTGACCCGCTGGCTGGTCTCCAGCTCCACGAAGCGGTCTTCCAGGCGGCCGTCCCGCAGCATATTCCTGAATTTTTCCCGGGTGCCGGCCTCCCCTTCGGCTTCCTGGCCAGGGGCCTGGCCGGGGAGGAACAGCTCCAGCAACCTCTCCTCCACCGCGGCGGCGGCCTTGGCCTGAACCTTGTCCCGCTCCTCGGCCTTCACCAGGTTCACCGCCAGCTCCATCAGGTCCCGGACCATGGACTCCACGTCCCGGCCCACGTAGCCCACTTCGGTGAACTTGGTGGCCTCGATCTTCAGGAAGGGCGAATGGGCCAGTTTGGCCAGCCGCCGGGCGATCTCGGTCTTGCCCACCCCGGTGGGGCCGATCATAATGATGTTCTTGGGGGCGATTTCGTCCCTGAGACCCTCGGGGACCTGCTGGCGGCGCCAGCGGTTGCGCAGGGCGATGGCCACCGATTTCTTGGCGTCCTCCTGCCCCACGATATATTTATCCAGCTCCGCCACGATCTCCCGGGGAGTGAGATGGTCCCCGGAGCCCCGGAGCGCTTTCAGCAATTCCATAGTTGCAGTCCTTTTATGAAGCTGTCAGCTTTCAGCAATCAGCTCTCAGCCAAAAGCAAATAAAATGCAGGGTGGGCACTGCCCACCATTTTCTTCTATCTTTAATATCGCCGGCGAAATGTAGGGTGCGTCTTACGCACCATTAAGCGGCGCGTGAGACGCGCCCTACTGTTGCTTTACCTTCCTTGCTTTTATTCAAGCATTGATGGCGAATTGGATCTCCCGGGTGTTCTGCACCACCTTGGAGGCCTGCAAAATCTCCAACCGCACAATGCCGCCGTCATAACCGAAATCGGCAATCACCCCCGGGCGCACCTCATCGCTTTCTTTGATCCGCTCCTGGCGCAGCGTTATGGTCAATGAGTCGGCCTCAGGATCGTAAATTATTTTCATAACCCCGTCTTTTGTGAAGCTGTTAGCTATCAGCTCTCAGCCAAAAACAAATGAAAATACCTGGTGGGGCGAGCCTCCGTGGGGCGGGCGTCCCCGCCCGCCAACCTCAGCCCGGCGGCCAGGGACGGCCGCCCCACCTATTTTGTTGTCAAAATGCAGGGGGGCCGCCGCCCACCATTATTCTCCTATCCGTAATGTTTCCGGCGAAATGTAGGGGCGTCTTACGCACCATAACACGGCGCGTGAGACGCGCCCTACTTTATCAAAATATCGACGCATAAATAATGATCTTTCCGGCTGGTTAGGCGCCATTCAGCGGCTTAAATATTTACCGCCGAGAAACGCCCGGGCAGCGTCTGCCATTCAGGATTATTTGTTTCTTTTTTTAATTAATTCATTTCTATATTTCGCCAAATTTTCAGCAACAATATTAGCTTTATCACCAATTCTGAGATAATCCTTTCCATAGCTCTTGTCTATTTTATCGTATACTCCTAAATAATAATATGAAATAGTTGCACCAAACCAGAACCATAATTGAATTAATTTAAGTATGAAATCAGCTATTATTAATAGATTAACAGGACCAATTGCACCTAAAACAAATTTATTACCTTCTCCAAGAAAACGACTTGGAATGTATTCACGATTTGGATGAGTGGCTCCACTATAAAAAGTATAAGATTCTTTCAATAACTTTCCAGATTCACCTAGTGGGTGAGAATCCAGAAAGTTCCTAACTTCTGCATTTTTGATTTCTTTACCTTTATCCCAATCCAATGCTTTTTCTGGACAATAAATTAGATAAACCATTAATGATATAGATTCAAATGCACGTCTTAATAAAGGAAAAGCTACAGATCCATAATTTTGAAAAATTAATCTCCTAGATATATAAAGAAAATCAAAAATATCAGCCAATATGTCCCTGATAGATTTGTCAGTAATTCCTTTAGGCGTTGTATGTCCTAATACAATTGTTAATCTACAAAGCAATTCTTCATATTCATTTAATAAGTTTACTTCATTAATAAATATATTACTAAGCTCAGATTTTCTTTTATTAGAATAATTAGGAAGCATTTTGTATTCTGCATTACCCATTTTTGCAAAATCCATGATGCTCTCATTCCCTCTTAACCCTTTAATTCATAACTCCTCAATCACAATCTCGTTATTGGTATAAACGCACAGCGAGGCGGCGATCTCCAAGGCCTCCCGGCAGATGGCCGCGGGGGCGAGATCGGTATGGGCCAGCAGGGCCCGGGCCGCGGCCAGGGCGTAGGCGCCGCCGGAGCCGATGCCCATCACCCCTTCATCCGGCTCGATGATGTCGCCGGTGCCGGAGATGAGAAAGGCCCCGCTTAAGTCCACGGTGAGCAGCATCGCCTCCAGGCGCCTCAGGATCCGGTCGGTGCGCCAGTCCTTGGCCAGCTCCACCACCGCCCGGGTGAGGTTGCCCTGGTGGGCCTCCAGCTTGGACTCCAGGCGCTCAAACAGGGTGAGGGCGTCGGCCACCGAACCGGCGAAGCCGGCGATAATCTTGCCATGGTAGAGGCGGCGCACCTTTTTGGCCCGGTGCTTCATGACCATCTCCCCCAGGCTCACCTGGCCGTCGCCGGCCACCGCCACCTGATCCCCCCGGCGCACCATGAGGATGGTGGTGCCGCGGAAAGTTTTTGTATGCTGATCCATCAGAAGACTCTTTTTCTCGTCCCCAAGCTGCGCTTGGGGACGGGCTTAGGGCCAAGGCTTGGCTTTGGCGCCACTTTCGTTCCCAAGTACAACTTGGGAACGGTGGCACAGGCGTCTCGCCTGTGCGGCGCAGGCTAAAGCCTGCGGCTACCAATAACCTGTTTAATCTTTGGGTCATTTACTCCGGGGATGCGCCTTGTCGTATTCCTCCATCAAGTAATCCAGGTCCGTATGTAAATACCGCTGGGTGCTGGAGATGGAGGCGTGCCCCAGCAGCTCCTGGACGGTCCTAAGGTCGGCCCGGCCCTCCAGCAGGTGGGTGGCGAAGCTGTGGCGCAGGCCGTGGGGGGTCAGGGCCTGGGAGAGGCCCGCCAGCCGCGCCCACTTGCCCACCAGGCGGGCCACCGAACGGGAGGTGAGGCGGCCGCCCCGCCGGTTGAGGAACATGGGAGCAGCCTCCGGCGCCCCGGTCCGGGCCAGCAGAGCCCGGCGCCGGGCCAGATAGGCGGCCAGCGCCTCCCGGGCCGGCTTCCCCAGAAAGGCCAACCTCTCCTTGCCGCCCTTGCCCCAGACCCGCAGCACCCCCTGGTCCAGGTCCAGGTCCCCCAGGTCGAGACCGGCCAACTCCGACAGCCGCAAGCCGCCGGCGTAAAAGACCTCCAAAATGGCCCGGTCCCGGCAGGGGCCGAAGGCGTCGCCGCCGCAGGCGCCCAGCAGGTGGAAGACCTCGTCCACCGTCAGAAAATGGGGGAGGGGCTTCTCCAGCTTGGGGCTGGGGGCCAGCCTGGCGGGGTTGCCGGCCAGCACCCCCTGGCGCTGCAAATACTTGCAGAAGGTGCGCAGGGCCGAGAGCTTCCGGGCCACCGTGACCTTGCGCCGGCCCTGGAGGGCCTGGGCCAGAAAGGCCCGCAGGTCCGGGTAGGCCACCTCCTGCAAATCAGGGTTTCCCGGACGGGAGCGGTAAAATTCCAAAAACTGGCTGATATCCAGATGATAGCTCCGCAGGGTGTGGGGCGACATCTGGCGCTCCACCCGCAGGTACTGCAGGAAATCTTCCAGATAAGCGCGGTCGTCCATCAGATTCGGCCCGGCGCCGGGACAAAAAACCCCGGCGACCTGAAATTCCTTGAAACTTAATAAATATCATACCTTTGCCATAATACCAAACAATTCTCGGCGTCCCGGCCAGGCGCCCCGAATTCGGGTTAGAACTGCGATTTTGAACGCGGAGTGTCATGTTTCAGATTTTCCTTTAATAAAAAATGTCCATCATCTGCAGGCATTAAAATGTAGCCGCAAGCTGAAGCCTGCGAATATCCGTAATAAAATGAACGCAGGCTGAAGCCTGCGGCTACAAGAACATGTAGATATTTTTAAAGGTATTCCTGAAACACTCCACTGGTAGGTCCACCGGCATCCCACTATTGAGGGGCGCTGACTCTTGTGCTATAATGATGATTTGGAGAATGCGCCTGAATGGTCAAGTTGTCAGAACTACGCCAAATCTTGGAGCGGCAGGAGGAAACCTGGCTGTCGCCGTACGCCACCCGATCGGTCCAAGCCAGCCGCCGCCGCTTTGAAGAGTCCGTGGCCCGGGGCCACCGCCAGGAGTTCGCGGTGGACGCCGATCGCATCCTCCACTCCCGGGCCTACACCCGTTATATCGACAAGACCCAGGTCTTCTATCTCGTCGACCATGAACACATCAGCCACCGGGTGCTGCACGTGCAGCTCCTTTCCAAGATCGCCCGCACCATCGGCAAGTTTTTGCGGCTGAACGAAGACCTGCTGGAGGCCATCGCCCTCGGCCACGATATCGGCCATCCCCCTTTCGGCCACGACGGGGAACGCATCCTCTCGGTCCTCTGCCAGGCCCACGGCATCGGCCCCTTTCTCCACAGCATCCAGGGAGTGCGCTTTCTCGACCGCCTGGAGAAAAACGGCCGGGGCCTCAATCTCTCCCTGCAAGTGCTGGACGGCATCCTGTGCCACGACGGGGAGACTCACCTGGAGCGCCTCTCCCCTCAGCGGGACAAGACCTTCGCCCACCTGGAGGAGGAGATCCGCAGCAAGACGGCCGACCCGGAGCTTTCTCTGAAGCCCATGACCCTGGAGGGCTGCGTGGTCCGGCTGGCGGACACCATCAGCTACATCGGCCGGGACCTGGAGGATGCCATCACCCTGTCGCTGGTGCGCCGGGAGGAGCTGCCCCCGGAGGTGGCAGGCCGCCTGGGCCGCACCAACGGCGCCATCGTCTACAGCCTGGTGACCGACCTGCTGCGCCACAGTTTCGACAAGAACTACGTGGGATACAGCCCCGAGGTGGGGCCCCTGTTGAAGCAGCTCAAGGAGTTCAATTACCAGCGGATCTATGACAATCCCCGCATCAAGGACCAAACCTCCAAGATCGAGGCCCTGTGCCAGCGCCTGTTCCAGCGGTTTTTGGAGGACCTGGCCCAAGACCGGCGCGACTCCCCTATCTACAAGGACTTCTTGGCCCCCCTGGACCCTCCCTATCGGGAGTCCCACCAGCCGGCGGAGATCGTCCGGGATTTTCTGGCCTCCATGACCGACGCCTATTTTTTGCGCACCTCGCAGGAACTCTTCTTCCCGCAGCCCTTGCGGGCCGGGTTTGTTTAAGGATACCATGCTGGTCATGACCTTTAACTTGCGGTTTGCCACCCCCCTGGACGGTCCCAACGAATGGCAGTTTCGCCGGGACCTGGTGGCGGACCTCATTTGCCGGCGCCGGCCGGACCTCCTGGGCACCCAGGAAGGCACTATGCCCATGCTCCGCGAACTTTCGGCGCATTTGCCGGAATACCTGCCCCTGATGGCCCACCGCCAGGTGGATGAAACCTGCCAGTATCCCACCATCTTTTACCGGGCCGAGTGCTTTAGCGTCCAGGAGAGCGGGGAGTTCTGGCTCTCCCAGACCCCGGAGGTGCACCGCAGCCGCAGTTGGGACAGCGCCTTTCCCCGCCTGGCCACCTACGGCCTGTTCCGGGAAACCGGGTGGACCGAGTCCTTCTACTTTATCAATACCCACCTGGACCACATCTCCCCGGAGGCCCGCCTCCAGGGAGCCAGGATGATCCGGGACCATTTTGCCCCCTCGAACCGCCCCCTGATCCTGGCCGGCGACTTCAACGAACCACCGGGGTCTCCGGTTTATGGGGAATTGATCGGGGAGGGTCGGCCTTTTCTCGATACCTGGCGGGCCTTGCACCCTGAGGGGCAGGAAGCCACCACCCAGCACGATTTTGACGGCAAGCCCCGGGGGGCCAGGATCGATTGGATTCTGGCGACCCCGGCCTTCCGGGTCCGCCGGGTGGCCATCATCACCGGCCACCAGGATAACCGCTATCCTTCCGATCATTTTCCTTATGAAGCGGAGGTAGATTATTAGCTCATGGCACGCCGCTGCTGGTTACTGCTGATGATCCTGCTGGCCCAGAGCGCCTGGGCCGGGGCCGGCCAGCCTCCGCCCCTCTATCACCAGGTGGTGGGCGGAGAAGAAGATTACCAGGTCCCGGGCAAGACCACCCTGGGCCTCCTGGCCGCGGAAAAAGGGGTAAAATGGACGGTGCTGGCCAGGCGCAACTGTCTGAAGACCCCTTATAAAATAACCCCGGGCATGGTTTTGAAAATCAATACGGCCCATATCGTCCCGGCGGAGCTGGACCGGGGTCTGGTCATCAATCTACCGGAGCTGTTGATGTACCATTTCGAGAACGGCGCCTACCAGCGCTGCTATTCCCTGGGCCTGGGCAAGCCTACCTGGCAGACCCCCACCGGGACCTACAAGATCGTGGATAAGCGCACCAACCCCACCTGGCAGGTGCCGGAGTCCATCCAGGAGGAGATGGAGGATGAGGGCCTGGAGGTGATGGAAAAGGTGCCGCCGGGGCCCAAGAACCCCCTGGGCAATTACTATATGGGGACCTCCGCCTGGGGGATAGGCATCCACGCCACCAACCGGCCCTGGAGCGTAGGTTACTACGTGTCCCACGGCTGCATCCGCATGCTGCCCCAGGAGATCGCCCAGCTCTTTCCCCAGATAGAGGTGGGCACCCCGGTGAAGATCATCTACCGGCCCCTCAAACTGGCGGTCACCCCCGAGGGCCGCGTCTTTCTGGAAGCGCACCGCGATGTCTATCATTTAACGCAGGAGCCGGCCCTGGATTACCTTCGGGACCTGGCGGAGCGCTACCAACTGGGTGACCGCCTCGATTGGGATAAGGTCCCCGCCATCCTGAAGGCCAAGGAAGGCATCGCCCGGGAGATCACCAAGGGCCCGCCGCGGCCCCTGCCCTTGCAGTCCCCCCCGGCCAAAGGCGGCAGCCCCCAGGAGGTCCGGCTTTCTCCTTTACAGCCCCCCAAGCCCAGGGTAGAATAATAAGAGTGGTGGCCGGGTTTAAATCCAGCTCTCCTACCTCGGCCATCTCGGAGGATCCCCTTGTCCTACTGCGACGATCCAACGCGGCGGCAGGCCATCCGGGAGGAGAACCGCAACCTGAGATACCTGCGCTTTTTAGTGGACCTGGCCCTGGCGGAGATCCGGGCCGGAACCTTCACCCTGGAGCAGGCGGAACAGGTTCTGGAAAACGTCCGGTCCCAGGCCATACTTTTGTTTCCCGGCAAGGAGACCGCCTTTGACATCATCTATCGGCCCCGGTTTCAGCGGGCCATTACCGAGACCTTCAAACTTCACTAAGGCAAAGGATACGCTCATGAGCCAACCCCGTTTTCTGATCATGGTGTTCAGCCTCTTGCTGGTCTTCCCCCTGGTGGGCGCGGCCCTGGCCCAGCCTGGGACGACCCCAAGCCAATCCCCGCCCCCCAGAGTGCCCTGCGGTCCGGACCACGAGATCCTTTATAAACGGGCGGTAACCCTGCTGGACGACGCCGAGAAGAAACTGAATGCCCGGTTCACCGCGGAGGCCAAGTCCATGGCCAAAGAGGCCAAGTCCCTGTTCGCCATCCTGCAGAAGGAATGCGGCCAGGATCAGAAAGAGCGGCTCTTGACCCCCAAAGAGGAGCAGCAGGAAGCCATCAACCAGAAGCTGACTGCGGATGAACAGGCTCAGGCCGATCGCCTGGCGAAATCCGCCGAGGATAAGTTTAAGAAGGCCACCCTGCTGGAGACTACCCAGCCGGAAATGTACACCAAGTTGATGCGGGAGGCCAAGGCAGAGAATGAGCAGGCCGAAAACCGCAGCATCAAGGCCATGATTTACGCCCTGCGCACGGACCAGATGCTCTTCAGCTTTTTGGCCAAATGATCCGGTTCAGCCGTTGCCCCTGAGTATCTTCACCGAAACCTCCGGGCCTCAAAGGGTGTTCACCTACCTGGTGGCCTGTCCGGAAAGCCGGGAGGCCCTGCTCATCGACCCGGGGGGCCCGGCCCGGGTCCTGGCCAAGCGCCTGTACCAGAAAGGCTGGCGCCTTTCCTGGATCGTCAACACCCATGGCCATGCCGACCACACCACCGGCAACCACCTTTGGGCCGCGGGGACCGGAGCCCGCATCGTCATCCATCGACTGGACTGGGAGTTCTTCAGGCGCCCGGAGAGGCAGGCCGAGGCCCTGGCCGAGGGCTACTCGCCCCTGACCCGGGTCGACCTCCTGGTGGACGACGGCCAGCGCCTGCCCCTGGGAAGGCAGGAGGCCCAGGTCCTGCACACCCCGGGTCACACCCCCGGCTCCATCTGCCTCTATTTCCCGGGCCATCTCTTTACCGGCGACACCCTGTTCGTGGGGGCCGCGGGCCGCACCGACCTCCCCGGCGGCTCCCTTTCCCAGCTCATCGCCTCCCTGGAGGAGAAGATCATGCCCTTGCCCGACGACACCCGGGTCTGGCCCGGCCACGACTACGGGGAGACCCCCACCTCCACCCTGGCCCGGGAAAAACTGCACAACCCCTATCTCACCGATTTCTTTTAGGTTGGGCCGCAGGAATCCCGTCTCACCCTGATCAGGGTTGCACTGGGAAGATTTAAGACTTAAGGTAAATTATGGCGCGCAAATCTGAAGCTGCCGGGCGGCGGCCCCCCCCCGGACTCTTTGCCCGGCTGCTGGATAGCCTCCCGAACGTCTTCACCCTGGTGCTGGACGAGGCGCGGCGCATCGTTTACGCCAACGCCTCCTTCCTGGAGCACTTTGGCCTGGAATGGCCGGCGATCTCCGGGCAGGTCTGTTTCGATCTGGAGAGCTCCTTCAAAAACACCGCCGGCGAAGAGATGGGCTTTTGCCCCCGGGAGCTGGGGCCTTACTCCCCGGCCCACCACGTCCTCACCCGTGAGGTGGACGGCAAGAAATTCATCTATGAAGGCACCTTCTATCATCTGGTGGGGGGTGAGGAAGAAGCCTGGACGGTGTGCTCCTTCCGGGATGTCACCCAGATGTTTAACCTGGAGTGCCAGGTGCGCCAGCTGGATGAGCTGGAGCGCATGCTGGTGCAGGCCTCCATGGATGGCATCGTGGTCAACGACCTGTTGGGCAACGTCCTCATCTTTAACGAAGGCGCCTCTCGCATCCTGGGCTACCGGCCGGAAGAGGTCATTGGGCTATTAAAGGTCAATGTTCTTTATCCGGAAGGGCTGGCCCACGAAATCAGGGAGCTCATTTACTCCGCGGCTTACGGCGGGCCCGGCATCCTGGAAAATTATGAAACCCTGGTGCGCCCTAAAGACGGCACCCCGGTGCCCGTCTGGCTGTCGGCCCGCCTCCTCCGGGAAAACGGCCGGGAGGTGGGGATCGTCGGCTATTTCCGGGACCTGCGGGAATGGAAACGCCTGGAAGAGGAGCTGCTGCACCAGGAGCGCCTGGCCACCCTGGGCAAGATGGTGGCCCATATCAGCCACGAAATCAAGAATCCCCTGGCCATCATCGGCGGCTTTGCCCAGCAACTGGCTCGCCAGGAGGATTTTCCCGAAAAGGGCCGGCAAAAGCTGGAACTTATCTGCCAGGAAGTGCACCGGCTGGAGAAGTTCCTGGCCGATTTGAGCACCTATACCCGCACCACCCCCACCCAAAAGGTCTCCGGCGACGTCCTGGCCCTGATCCGGGAGGTAATAGGCTTTATGGAGACCGGCTTCCAGGAGCAGGGGGTGACCTTTGAGCTCTCGGCCCCGGAGGTGATCGCGGCCTTCGCCTTCGATCCCGGCCAGATTCGCCAGGTGCTCATCAACCTCTTTAAAAATAGCCTGGAGGCCATGCCCCACGGCGGGGTGCTGGGGGTCAGCGCCGCGGTCCGGGAAGACCACCTGGTGCTCACCATCGCGGACACCGGTCTGGGCATTGCCCCGGAACACCTGAGATCCCTGTTCACCCCGTTCTTCTCCACCAAGGAAGGGGGCACCGGCCTGGGTCTCATCATCTGCCGGGGCTTCATTGACCTGCACCGCGGGGAGATCGCCATCTGCAGCGAAGTTAACCGCGGCACCATTTGCACCATCCGCCTGCCCCTGATCTCCTCCTGAAGTAACTCAACCTGCATTTCAGTTTGAAATCCCCCAGATGGCACTTCCTTGAATTGTGCAATCCTCCAATCTCATGGTTACCCGGCTCACCAATGATAACTACCTTAATATACACAATAATATCTAAGATCACCGAGTGGCACGAACTATGCTCCATACCTTGCGGGGAGAAAATGATGTTCAAATTGATCCCTGAAATCTGTGCGCCATTGGCAGGACCGCTCGTCCTCGGCTTGATAAGCCTTTGGTGGGTCACACAGTCTCTTTGACCGGTGTGCGCTAGGTTCCTTGCAAATTGGCGACGCCATCATGGGGTCTGCCCTAGGCCGTTTTGAGCGGGATGTTTAAAAATTTCCATCTTTAAAGAAGAAAAGGAGGAATCCCTAAATGAACCTGTTTATCTGGCTGGTCGCGATGTTTCTCTTGGGACTTGTCGCGATGGGATTATGTTACCTGTTCCTGATAGGCTGCGAAAAAATCTAAAACGAGGTGATACCCATGTTCTATTTGACCGCGGCTGTAGCGGCATTCTTGTTCGTTTACCTGGTGGTGGCCCTGGTCCGGCCTGAGTGGTTTTGAGCCAGGGCAACGCCAATCCTGCGATATCTAAGGAGCTTAAGATATGTTTATCCAAACCTGGCTACTTCCTTTGGCGCTTCTGGCCACGGCGACCCTGGTCGCCTTTCCCCTGGGCCGTTACATGGCGTGGATCATGGACGGGAAATACCGGCCCCTGCCGGTCCTGGGCTGGTTCGAAAAACGCCTGGACAGCGGCCCCCAGAACTGGAAGCAGTATGCCGCCTCCCTGCTCATTTTCAACACGGTGCTGTTCGTCTTCGGCTATCTGGTGCTGACGCTCCAGCCATGGATGCCGCTCAATCCGGATGGCAAGGGGATGATTTTCCCCAGCACCATCTTTCAAGCCGTGACCTCGTTCATGACCAACACGGACCTCCAGCACTATGCCGGGGAGCAGACCTTATCTAACTTCAGCCAGATCTTCTTTGCCATCGCCAATCTTTTCTTGTCGGCGGCCGTCGGCTTAAGCGGCCTATGCGCGGTGATCCGGGCTTTGCGCAGCGATTCCACGGTGGGCAACTATTTCGTGGACATGTGGCGGGTGTTGGTTTACATGTTCGTGCCCGTCGCCTTTATCGTAGCCCTCGTGTTTCTGGTGCAAGGCAGTCCGATGACCTTAAAAAGCTCTTATCAGGTTTCGACCCTCGAACCTGCGGCCATGGGAACCACGGACAAGGGCGAGGCGAAGCAGCAGACCATCGTGGTGGGCCCGGTGGCGGCCTTTGAGTCCATGAAGATGCTGGGGACCAATGGGGGCGGCTTTTACGGGATGAACTCGGCGCACCCCTTTGAGAATCCCACCGGCTTGACGAACTTTCTGAATTGCCTGTCCATGATGGTCTTCCCGTTTGGCCTGGTGCTAATGTACGGTCATATGCTCGGTCGGATGCGCCATGCTTACGTCATTTTTTCGGTTATGCTGATATTGATGGCCAGCACCGTCGTCTGGTCGGTCTACTGTGACACGCTGCAACCGAACCCGGGATTAACCGCGCATCCCCAGGCCCAAACCTTCGCAATTCCCAGCGCCACCGCGCCGGGCGGGAAGCGGGCGGTATCCCTGCCGGCCGTTGCGGGCCTGCCGGTGGACCAGCACCTGGGCAATCTCGAGGGCAAAGAACTGCGCTTCGGGACCTCGGCGGGGGCCACTTTTGACGCGGTGACGACAGACGTGACCTGCGGCGCGGTGAACGCCGAAGAGGACAGCCTCAACCCGCTTGCCGCCCTGGCGCCCATGTGGGGCATGTGGGTGAACTGTATCTTCGGCGGCAAGGGCGTAGGCATGATCAACATGCTCTTATACATCATTATCGGGATTTTCATAGCCGGCATGATGGTGGGGCGGACTCCCGAGTATCTGGGCAAGAAAATAGGGGCCCGGGAGGTGAAGCTGGCAGTGATCGCCCTGCTGGTGCATCCGTTCATGATTCTCATGCCCACCGGGCTCTTCGCGGCGACGAGCTGGGGACTCCTGGCCGCCAGCAATCCCGGGGCGCATGGTTTTTCCCAGATGCTCTACCAGTTCTCCTCGGCCTCCGCCAATAACGGCTCGGCCTTCGATGGCTTGGGGGTGGTTTACGGTTTGGCCAACAATCCGAATCCGGCGCCCACCGCCATCCCCTGGAATATTGCCGCGGGCCTGGTGATGGTCTTCAGCCGCTATCTGCCGATTGTGGCGCCCATCGCCATGGCGGCATATCTCGGAGAGAAGAAATCGAGCCCTTTTGGCCTGGGAACCCTGCGGGATGACACCCTCACCTTCGGCATCCTCTTGTTCGGGACGATAGTTATCATCGGGGCCCTGCTCTTCCTGCCGGTGGCCGTCCTGGGTCCGCTGGCGGAGCACTTTGGTCCGATCCCCTTCGGGGGCTGAACTTCGAGCAACCTTGAGGCTCACCTGATGAGACCTCAGATGGAGAGATATTGAAATGAATATTCAACCTAAAAATGTACCACCTGCAGCCGATATTGCTGCAACGCTGCCAGGATCGCCGCGCCGGGTGAAACCGAAAGGACTGCTGGAGAAGGAAACCGGGCTGGCGGCCTTGAAGCAGGCCTTCGTCATGCTGCGGCCTGACATCCAATGGAAAAATCCGGTGATGTTCGTGGTCGAAGTCGGCGCCTTCCTGACCCTGTTGTACCTACTCCAGGCGGCGCTGGGCAAATCGGTAAGCGAGGTGCCCATCAGCTATTTCATCTGGGTGGACGTCTGGCTCTTCTTGACCGTGTTGTTCGCCAACTTCGCCACGGCCCTGGCCGAGGCTCGAGGTAAGGCCCAGGCCGACTCGCTCCGGCGGGCCCGTCACGAAACCGTGGCCTATCGTCTCAATAAAGCGAAGGCCATTGAGGAGGTCCCGTCGTCGACCCTAAAACAGGGTGATCTGGTGGTGGTGGAGGCGGGACAGACGATTCCCGGAGACGGGGAGATCGTCGAAGGCATGGCTTCCGTAGACGAATCGGCAATCACGGGCGAGTCGGCGCCGGTCATTCGCGCCGCCGGGACCGACCGCTCCGGGGTGACCGGGGGCACCGTGGTGCTCTCCGACCGGATTGTAGTTGAGATCACCCAGGGCGCCGGTGCCTCGTTCCTGGACCGGATGATCGCCCTGGTGGAGGGCGCCATCCGGCAGCGGTCTCCCAATGAGATCGCCCTGACCTTGGTGCTTTCCGCCTTTACCCTGGTCTTCCTGATCGTGGTGATGCCCCTGTGGCCCATGGCCTGGAACGCCGAGCAATACATGATGGGCTATCTGGGCATCAAAGAACCCTTGCGCAGCCTTGGCACCGACGTGCCGACCCTCATTGCGCTGCTGGTCTGCCTCATTCCCACCACCATCGGCGCCTTGCTGGCCGCCATCGGCATCGCCGGCATGGATCGCGCCCTCCAGGCCAACATTATCTCCAAGAGCGGCAAGGCGGTGGAGTTGGCCGGCGACATCGACGTGGTAATGCTGGATAAGACCGGCACGATCACCGTGGGTAACCGCCACGCCACCAAGTTCATTCCCGTCGGCAAATATTCGGTTGCTGAAGTCGGGCAGCTGGCCGCCCTGGCATCCGAGGCGGATCCGACGCCCGAGGGGAAGAGCATCGTGGAGTTATTCATAGAGGAAACCAAAACCCCAATCATAGTGCCGCCGGAGGCAAAGTTCGTACCGTTTAGCGCCCAAACGCGCATGAGCGGCGTTGATCTTCGCGACGGCAAGCGCATCCGCAAAGGAGCCCCGGACGCCATTGTCGAATTCGTCCAGGCCAACCAGGGCAGTATCCCGGATGAGCTCAGCGGCTTCGTGGATAACGTCGCCTCCAAGGGCGCGACCCCTCTGGCCGTCGCCGAAGACGCCCGGATCGTGGGCGTGGTGGTGCTTGAGGATATTTTGAAACCCCACATGGCTCAGCGTTTCGAGCGGCTGAGAAAGATGGGGCTGCGAACCGTGATGATCACCGGGGATAACCCCTTGACGGCCAAGACCATTGCCGAAAAGGCGGGGGTCGATGACTTTCTCGCTCAGGCCACCCCGGAGACCAAGCTTGCCTACATTAAGAAGGCGCAGGCCGAAGGGAAGTTGGTGGCCATGATGGGGGACGGCACCAATGACGCCCCGGCTCTGGCTCAGGCCGACGTGGCCCTGGCCATGAACGCCGGCACCCAGGCGGCCAAGGAAGCGGCTAACATGGTGGATCTGGACAGCGACCCCACCAAGTTGATCGAAGTGGTGGAAATCGGCAAGCAGCTCTTGATAACCCGGGGGGCATTGACCACCTTCTCGATCGCCAACGACGTGGCGAAATACTTCGCCATTATCCCGGCGCTGTTTGCGGGCACTTTACCGTGGCTGAAGGTGATCGACATCATGCACTTGCATTCGCCGGTTTCAGCCATCCTGTCGGCGGTGATCTTCAATGCCCTGGTCATTCCGGCGCTTATCCCGGTGGCGCTTAAAGGAGTCCGCTACCGGGCGTTGGGCGCCGATGCCTTGCTGCGCCGGAACCTGCTGGTTTGGGGATTGGGGGGCGTGATTCTGCCCTTCATCGGCATCAAACTGATCGACGTGATCATGGCGAATATGCATTTGGTTAGCTGACGTTGCAGCTACCCACGGAGGTATAAACATGCGGCAAATTCTTTCCAAGGGCATCTTGTTGCTGTGCGTCTCGGTGCTTATTGTCTGCGTCCTTTACCCGTTGGCGTTATTGGCGGTGGCACAGGTCTTCTTTCCCTTCCAGGCCAACGGCAGCCTGGTGGCAGGTCCCGACGGCAAACCGGTGGGCTCGAGGCTCATTGCCCAGCCGTTTACCAAGGACGAATATTTTCAGCCTCGCCCTTCGGCGGCCTCCTACGACGCCTCGGCCTCAGCTTCGTCGAGCCTGGCGGCCTCCAACTACGGCCTGCGTGACCGGGTGGCCCGCACCCTGGGTCCCCTGGTGAACTATCGCGGCGGCCCCAAGAACGGACAGCCGGTGGCGCCGGATGTGGAAAAATGGTTCCAGCAGGATAAGTACCAGGGCAACCCGCACCTGGTGGCCCAATGGGCGGACCAGCACAACTCCCTGGCCCAGGCCTGGGTCAAGGCGGACCCGGCCAACGGCGCCTACGTGGAGAATTGGGCCAAGACGCATCCCGAGGTGGTGGCTCAGTTTATCAAGGACAACCCCGACAACGCGAAGCCCAAGCCAGAAGACCTGGCCATGGTGTTCTTCAAGAACTTCTCCGAGGCATACCCCGGGAAATTCCCCTCAGCCGTCACCCACAAGGGAGCCGACGGCAAGGAGGAAAAGGTGATCGAACCGGTCAATGAAGGTTCGGATATTCAGTCGACCTTTTTCTTAATGTGGCGGGAGGACCATCCGGAGGCTGACTTCCAGGACGTCCCCGGCGACCTGGTCACCGCTTCCGCATCGGGGCTCGATCCGCATATCACGCTTAAGAACGCCGAGTTTCAGCTCGAGCGGGTGGCCTCCAAATGGGCCGCCAACCTAAAACGCCAGCCGGAAGAAGTGCGGAAGGAGATCGAACAGATCTTGCAGAAAAACGCCTCGGCACCTTGGGAAGGGCTGGCGGGCGAGGAGTTTGTGAACGTGCTGGAAGTAAATCTCGAACTGCATAAGCAATATGGAGCCCCATCGTCCTAAACCTGAGACGATGAGAGGTTTGGCCCAGGGTCAAGTGCCATGGCCTTAACCTGGATTTGCTTACCAACGAATCCCCTGGGAGTTGACAGCCTTTAGCTTCCTGCGCCGGAGTCGGGCGCCCCGGCGCAGGAAGGCTGGAGGGGTTGGGATATGAATAGCGTGGCCTCCCTTGAGCTATCCAAGGTTTCTCCCTTTCGGGTCCTGGTGGTTGATGATGAAAAGAACACCCGGATCACCCTATCAGCCTGTCTGGAGGCCATGGGCTGCCGGGTCACGGCAATAGCCACCGCCTCCGAGGCCTTGGCGGCCCTGGAGCGCCAGCCCTTTGACCTGGCCCTCCTGGACCTGCGCCTCAAGGAAATGAGCGGCCTGGACCTGATTCCCAAGCTCCTGTCCCTCAGTCCTCATCTCTATATAGTAATAATTACCGCCTATGCCACCCTAGAGACCGCGGTGGAGGCCGTCAAACGCGGGGCCAGGGATTATCTGCCCAAACCGTTCACCCTGGCGCAAATCCGGGACTTGCTCAACAGCCTGGCCGCGCGCCTGTCGGATGTGCCGGTGCTGGGCGGTGATTATACCCTGGAGCAGATCGAGCGGGAGCATATTCTCCGGATCATGGCCCGCACTTTAACCCTTGACGAGGCCGCCCATATTTTGGGTATCGATCCCTCCACCCTCTGGCGCAAGCGTAAAGCATATGATAAGGCGGATCAATTCTAAGATGATCCAGGGTTTTAAACCATGATCTCTCATGTTTTGATATCAGATCGAAATATCAACAAATTAACCTTGGCAGGAAAGGTTTAAATCCTAAAAATAGGGGAAATTGCTATGATTCTGTATCACTTTATGGTTAAGGGGATCAATCTGAGAATGTTTGTGACCTGGCTCTTTCTGGGTTGCTTTCTGGCAGTGCTGACTCTGGCTCCGGCGGCGCCGGCCCTGGCGCAAACCGCCGGCCCGCAGGTCTTGCCGGGAAACCCCGCAGGGGGCGCCCCACCCGAAGAGAAAAAAGAGGCAGCTCCCACCACCGCCGGCCCCATTATCTGCGACACCACCATCCCCATTGAAACCGGCCATGTCAGCCTCTCGGTCCTCTCGGCATTGTCCTGCTACCCGGGGTCCTTCAGCCAGAACTGGCGGACGGTGACTGCCGGGGGCAATTTTTACACCTTCTATATGCCGGTGAAGGTCACCTATGGTCCCGCCAAGAATATGGAAGTCTATCTCATTGCTCCCTTTATCGACTACTGGGGCAATAATGCGAATGTTGCCGGGCCCAACGGTAACCGCTCCGCCAGTTACGCCGGCATCGGCGACCTGACCCTGATGGGCAAATATAACCTGCTGCCGGAAGGCGACGTCATGCCGGCGGTGAGCGCCGTGGCGGGGCTGGCCAGCATTCCCACCGGGCATGCCTCCCACCTCAACCCCGGGTTACTGGGAGTGGATGCCATCGGCACCGGGGCGCTGACCTTCACCACCGGCGTCAACCTGTTTAAATGGGTGAAGCCCTTCCTGCTCTACAGCAATATCTGGATCAACAGTCCGGTTAACATTTATCAGAACAGTCCTGACAATGTCGTTTCCCGGGAATATATAACCTTCAACCTGGCGGCGGAATATCCCCTGAGCTCGAAATTTGTCGCCCTGCTGGAATTCTACAGCAACTGGACCTGGAGCAACATATATACCCCCCAGGGGTATCAGACCCCCGAAACCCTTTTGGGGATTTTGCCGGGGCTCGAATTCCTGGCCACCGAGAAATTGTCCTTCTCGGCTGGCGCCTCTCTTGATCTGGCCGGCAAAAACGGGGTTAAAAAATACATGCCCATGCTCAACGTCTCTTATTCCTTTTAGGCAGCTTCCGGGCGCTCATCCCGGGATGATCCTTCCCTTTTGAGGGGCGGCCTTTGACGGCCGCCCCTTTCTTCTTAAGGCGGCCGGCGCCTCGGTTTCCAGCAGGTTCGCCTTTACTTCGGCGACTTCAAACCGTTCTTTCCCTTCCACCACCTGGAAAAAAGTTTTGCCGGTGGCCTCAAAGGTGACCCCTTCTCCGGCCAACACCTCTAAAATTTCTTTTTGTTGAAATTTAGGGACATATAGTTCCATGAGCTTCCTCCTTATTCTTTAGGTCGAAACCGCGTTTGTGCTTCTTGACTTTTACCTTTGGAAAATTTTCTTTTTCAATAAGCACCTTGAGGTGGAATGTCAACGAGGCCAAGTTACCAGGGGTAAAGCCATGGTTACCGGATAGCTCGTTGCAGCATTTTTCTCAATTTTCCGGTAATATTAAGTATCCAGCCTCCTTGACGAGATGAGAGGAAGGCCTCTTTAGGCTCCCGGGTGATCCTGTAACAAAAAATAACCAAAAATCCGTTCCGTTTCCGGATTTATCTGAACTTTGAACTTTGAACCTTGAACTTTGAACTTTGAACTTTGCACCTTAAGGACCATGTGAAAGAAACCCAGTCAGGCCGCCACGGTGAGGCCTTTCCCGGAGATGCTCATGCGTATTCGTGAAGATTTGCGAAATCTGGCCATTATCGCCCACGTCGACCACGGTAAAACCACCCTGGCCGATGCCATGCTCTGGCAAAGCGGCATCTTTCGAGAAAACGAGCAGGTAGCCGAGCGGGTCCTGGACAGCCTGGACCTGGAGCGGGAAAAGGGTATCACTATCATGGCCAAAAACATGGCCATCACCTATAAAGGAGTAAAGATCAATATCGTGGACACCCCGGGCCACGCCGATTTCGGAGGCGAGGTGGAACGCACCCTGAATATGGTGGAAGGGGTCATGCTCCTGGTGGACGCCACCGAGGGCCCGCTGCCCCAAACCAGGTTTGTCCTGGGAAAGGCCCTGGAGAAGGCCCTCCCTGCCATCGTGGTCATCAACAAGATCGATCGCCCTGACCGGCGCGTCAAGGAGGTTCTGGACGAGATCTATGATCTGTTCATTGACCTCGACGCCACCGAAGAGCAACTAAATTTCCCCGTGCTCTATACCAACGCCAAGGCCGGCATTGCCCTGAACGACCCCGCCGGGGAAGGCCGGGATCTGGCGCCATTGTTTGACGCCATTCTCTCCGCCATCCCAGCCCCTTCCTTTGATCCGTCGTCTCCGTTGCAGTTTCTGGTCACCAGCCTGGATTACAGTGATTATGTGGGTCTGATCGCCGTGGGCAAACTGGTGAGCGGCACGCTGCGCCGCGGCCAGGAGGTGGCTCTTTTGAAACAGGGGCGCCTCGCCGGGATTTTTTGTAAGGCCCGTCTCAGCCTCCTTTACAGTTTTGAGGGCCTGGACCGCCTCGAGCCGGAGGCGATTGAGGCTGGGGATATCGCCGCGGTGGCCGGGGTGCCTCAGGCCTTCATCGGCGACACCCTGGGCGATCCCGAGAACCCGCGGCCGCTGCCCCCCATCAAGGTGGAAGAGCCCACTATTTCCATGGTCTTCTCCGTGAATACCTCTCCTTTGGCTGGCCGGGAAGGAAAGCTGCTGACTTCCCGCCACCTCAAGGAGCGCCTGGATAAGGAAATCCTTTACAACGTGAGCATCAAAGTGGAGCCGGCGGAAAGCCGGGACGCCTTTAAGGTGAGTGCCCGGGGGGAGCTCCAGTTGGCAGTGCTCATAGAGATGATGCGCCGGGAGGGGTTTGAGCTGTCTCTGTCCAAACCCAGGGTTATTACCCGCGAGCGGGATGGAGTGCTGTCAGAACCGGTAGAACTTGCCGTAGTGGACATCCCCGAGGAGTTCATCGGGATTGTGACCGAACAGATGAGTACCCGCCAGGGGCGGCTGGTCAAGATGGTCAATCACGGGTACGGTCGGGTGCGCCTGGAGTTTGCAATCCCTTCCCGGGGTCTGATCGGTTTTCGCGGCCAGTTTTTAAACGATACCCGGGGAACCGGGCTTTTAAATGCCATTCTGGAGGGCTTTACTCCGGTTATGGGTGAGATCAACGGCCGGCCTAACGGGGTCCTGGTTGCCGACCGGCCCGGGAAGGCGGTGGCCTATGCTATCTTTCACCTGCAGCCCCGGGGGACTATTTTCGTGAAGCCCGGAGACCCGGTGTATAAGGGCATGATTATCGGGGAGAATACCCGGTCCGAAGATATTGCGGTGAACATGACCAAGGAGAAAAAACTCACCAATATGCGGGCCGCAGGCTCCGATGAGGCCTTACGGCTCGTCCCCGCCAGACAGTTTGGCCTGGAACAAGCCATGGAGTTTATCAACCAGGATGAATTGGTGGAAGTAACGCCGGCTTCCATCCGCCTCCGGAAAATTGCCGGGTGAAGGTGCAGCTATGATCCCCTTATTGATAGCTGTCGGCTTCTTGCCCTTTGCGTAGCCTAAGGGAAAATCGTCCGGCTTGAATTTAAATAATTCTGTTCACTTTCAGATTATCTTAATGTTTGTGCCTTAATTATTCGAATGGCATCGGCAGCTATTGCCCCCACTTCTGGAGATTCAAGAAGGTGCTCTAAGATGGGTATAGAGTTGAGATCGCCAACTTTCTCCAACATTGTGATGATAAACCTTTGTCTCTCTGCTCCGCGCCATTCTCCGTCCTTGAATAAACTTGAAAGTTTTGACTTCTCCCGAAGCACTGTTTCTAAAATGACTTTAACCTCTGATTTAAATTCAACGTGCAACTGTTTAAAACCACCGGGAATCTTTCCCGCAAAATTTGAAATTGTTTCTTCAATGCGCATAAGCGGGTCAACAGCAGCAAATCTACATCGTCCCAAAAGGATTTGCCAACAGGAGGCACATTTTTCGCGCAAAACCTCATTGTTGATAGATGGTTTATGAAGCCAGAAAAGAATTTCTCCATAAATTTGCCAGGCTTCCTCATCCTCCCTAAGCGGACGCTGTAACCTAAGTGGTGTCTTATTATGGCGGGCAAGGCCGATAACTGACAAAATATATGATTCAACAGAAAACTGGATACAGATAGTCGCCTCTGAAACCGGTATTAATCCCCATTTCATAAATGCAGGAAGTGCTCTCAGATCATCTATTTTTAACAGTTGGTACAAAATATTATCTGTAAAAAAAGCGTTATCTGGAGCACCAAGGGCAGCCTTTGTTAAGAACTTCAAGAGTTCTTCCTGACCAAGGTCATAAATGGCTTCATAATATACTCCCTGAAACACATCTTCGAATGCTTTTGAGTATAAATTATAAGCATATTTGCATTTTAAATCTTCTGGAGATATGCCAACTTCTTGTTTCAATTTCTCTTCTTCAACTATATCGGATAGTAAATTATACTCCTTATCCCAATCAAAATCCTCTTCCGATGTATCTAAAACCCGGCTCACTTCCACTTTGGCTGTCTCAATCGAAACGAATGTTTCTAATGCTTCGTACCTGGCAAGGGTTTCAAAAATTGCAGTATTAAGAATAAAATTCTGAGGAGATAGCTGTTCATTTAAAAAAGTTATAATCTCAGACCGAAAGGGACCATCTATGTGGCTTTCCGCAATTTCAACTGCTTCTAAAACCTCGATGCGCAGATGGTAAATTTGGGTTTCCCAGCATCTTTTTAGCATTTTGGGAAGCTTTGAAACAAAATGACTTGGCGATTTTTTAAGAATTTCACACAAGAAAAGTAGGATGCCAACTGTGGCACTTTCCAAGTTATCAAATCTATCTTTTATAGACTGATTTTCATGGACAATTATGGCATTATCCCGAAAATAACCTAGGCGTATTCCATTAAATATATAGGCTACTGGTAAAGATTGAGCAGATAGCCAAAAATAAGTTGAAGCAAATAGATCACTTTTCAGTGAAGCATTATATTTTGACCCTTCATATCCCTTAGACTTAAATAAGTTGAGGCATTTTTTATCGGTTTCATCTATAAGTTTCAATATCTCATCTACAAAGTTACCTTTTAGAAATAACTTACCTGTTAAATCAAGCAGTTTCATTTCATAACTATTAAAAATTATTTTTGTTAATGGCCTTAATCCAAGTCTCAGAGGGACTTCCTGGGATTCTAAATCCAAGTCTAATTCTTTCAAGCATTCATATGCTTTTTCGAAAAGGGTTGATATATCAGAAAGGATGGCGGCCTTTATGAAGCTACCATAATGACTCTGCATACCCCCAAGCAAAAGATTCTGAAAAACAGATTTTTTAATTAATATTTTCGCTTCGTTAATATCTCCTAAGGCTCCAAGGATAAACTCGGCAAGGTGATGGTTTCTTGGTTTTTCTATTTCTTCCACGAGATCGGCAGCGGTAGAATAATCTGAAAGAAGTGCCTCTGCCTCAAAAAAGTGCTGAATCATCTCATGATAAAAACTGAAATAGCCCTGCTCAAGTTTTATTAAGCCAGACCTTACGATCGTCTCATAAGCCGCAGGTGAAGAATGAAGACTCTCAGAAAAAACTTCGGCAATTCTTTTAAACTCTGATTGCGCCAGGGCCATACATAATCTTTCAGCCAAAATCTGTGCGGCTTTCACTAATATTCTAAATCCCAACGCGCTATCCTTGCCGCGTTCAAGACATTTCCTGGCATAAACGTTAAAAAGTTCATACTTCGTTGGTTCATCACCAAGCTCAAGTGTGCTTCGCGCGGCTATAAAAAGCTCATAAGGTGTTTTTAAAACGGGCAATATGGCAGTTAAGGCTTTGGGAGGTTGAGGCATGAGGGATGCAATCACTTCTCGCTTCTCAGTCTCAGATAGATAGCTCATTTGAGCTGTAGGACCCTTGATCTCCTCGGGAAGTATAAGAGGACTTTGGGTTGTTAATAAAATAGGGCATTTTTGGCGAAGAATAAATGCTTGAAGGGTTTCTAACAGCGATCGAATTTGCATTGCAGGACACTCATTAACCCCATCTATTATTAACAACGGTTGCAATAGGGCTCCGGAAAGAGTATCAAATAAATTAAATGCAGTGTCAGCAATAAATGGAGCTATGCATCTATCGAGTAAGTCTTTTAATCGGCCCGAAAAATATTTAGCAGTAATAAAGATTGGAGCATAGCCATAAGAAATTGAGCGGACTGCAAGATATTTGCTCAAGAATGTCTTTCCACATCCTGAAGGTCCTATAAGTTGTAATGAATTAAAAGCGTCTAATTTGGAAATCAGAGACTCAATTTCGTGATAATTTCCGTCTATGGTGATGCCAAGAGGCACAAAATTGGTTAGGTCTTGACCATAATAATCGAGAAATCTTGCCAGGTATTCCCTTGCTTTTGCTTGTATAGGATCTTCAGGCTCATTAAGACCAAGGTTTCTTGCAAAAGTAAGCCAGTTATTTTTTGTCCATCCAGGATTTGCACTAGTTACAAACAAAAATCTGAGAAAATCAGGGTAGGCTTTTATATAAGTTTTAAAGTCTCCTTTTGGTAGTTGTGATCCTGTCGGTATTTGAGGGAAAATGCAAACAACACTTTCTACATTAGAGAGGTCTGGGGCTGGAAGTTCAGGATTATTGTTGCGAAGCTTGTTCATCTCATCAATTATTGAGTACTTCGCATTGCGCCCCTGATCATATGGATTCTGGTCCCCAAGTTTTTTACATGAGCCATCCGACATCTTTTGGACCCAAGGGCCGTTAATATCTCCAAACACCGGGGCGTTATAGTTCTTGAGTTCGACGACGCAGACACAGTTTTCAGTAATGACCAAAAAGTCAATCTGTTGTTTATGTCTCCCAGCAAAAAAATTAGCAAAAATAAGCCCCCCCTGATTATGGTTATGGAGGTCTTCTTGCAGTCTCGCCAAAAATAGCATCTCTGACGGTTCTTTTATAGGATTTCCGACGAAGATTGATATCTTGTTATCCAATAAATTCATCTTTTCCAATCCCGCGCAATTCAAATCCGTGTTTGTTGTGTGAGTAATTCGATTACAATAAATAGTCCGAATTCAGCAAATATATATTCCCCCTTATTCGGTATTCGCCATTTGACTACTTGTAGGTGCAAGCTTTTCCTAATCATTCGGCATCCTTAGAGAGCCGAAATGTCGCCACTCTTTCAAGAAGTCCTCAGCTGCCTGATTAGCCTTATGTCTGGCAAGCCCTCTTCTTCTGAAATCTTTTTTTAGCGCTTTATAGAGAATCTGATCCCAGTTTTTTCGAAACTCTCGTGAGGGAACTTCTATTAATATCCTTTCATTGTCTAACGTAGATTTAAGACGGTCCCCCATTCGCCCGGCTTGTATATAAACACCTTGTGCTTGAACTATCTGGTCAACCACCCCGCCGTCACGTACAACATCGAATTCCAGGACAATTAAACATTGGCTGGGCCTTTTTATATAGATGATTAGTCTAATTTTACTTTTGTCAAACCTTGATAAGAGCGACCAAGCAGTCTCTGCATCACCCGGTCCAAAATGTTTATGCGCACGGATCATATCTTCAATATCTAATCTCTGAGAAGTATCAATAATCAAAGGCGATTATGCACTTCTTGACACAAGCCAAGAAGTGCAAATCTGGCCTCTCGAAAGGGGGAGGCCATGCGCTTAGGGGGTAAGTTATTAAAATGGCTATTAGTCTTTGTTACCCTCTTTATATTCTTCAATATAATTGTACCCTTCAACGGGCAAAAAATTATCAACAAAAAATTCAGCACCGAAGCCCACTACCATAAGGTGTTTGAAGATATCTTGGTAAATTATTCTACCCCAAATAAGCAATTTTTGTGTTCCTTTAAACATATCGGAGAATTGTTTTGTGGTTACGGTGTATCCTCTAATATTAACGAGAGTGTGTTCTCCCCCAGGTCGTATTGTCATCTGGCTTTGCGATTTCTGCCCAGTGGGATAAACTGGTATACTTGGTATTTTATCGAAAAATTTGACATTAGTGGAGGTATCTATTATTTGGGCAGGTGTTTTACCAGTATTAATGATCTTCAATTTGAGGTTAGGCATTTCGCCTACCTTCAGAGGCTCAACAAAGCCAATTTGGTCAATACTCAAATATGCCCTTTCGCTAATATGCAAAGCTGTTTCTGCCACCTCAGCACTTTTTTTAGCGGCATCGGCGGCTTCTCTAGAAATGGCAACAGAATCTTGCAGGTGTTTAGAGTGTTCCTGGGAGGCTTGCCACAATTTTCGGTTAGCACACACCAAAGCCCATGTGAACACAGCGATCACAGCAGTAGCGGTAGCGGTAACAAAAGCACTATGAAGTTGAACCCATCTACCGACAAAAACGGCAGCATCTTTAAAGACAACGAAGAAAGAGATCAATTTAGCCAAGGGGCTTTTCTTATTCTTTGGATTATATTTTTAATATGGTATGCCTGGCAAAATCGACTTACTAATCACTTATGTATATTAATCTGCTTCATTACCCTCATCACATACGGTCAATCTCGTGCTAACGCCTATGATATTATCCACACTAGGATGCATATATCTATAATAAGTATGTCTGACTTTTTTAAACACATCTTCATATATGATGACCCCATAAACATAAATTTTAGCAGTTCCAGCCCTCAATTGCTCTATTTCTTGGAGAGTAAGGAGGTCATCATCAATAATTGTTTTGTCGGACGTAGCACCAACGGGCAAAACACCTTTAGTGATATGTCCAGAGGGTTCCCCCATAGAAAGGGAATCCTGCAATGGAAATTCATGGATACCTATACCTGTCCCATGAAGCACATTGTATGCGGGGGTTTGGCCGGTATTTTTAATTTCCACAAAGGCAATTGGGCCACAATCTCTAGTAAGCGCAGCTGGAGTTTGCGGACCACTTTGCCCGTCTGTTGGCGGGAGTGGATTAGCGACATTAGCTATTGCAATCGAACTTATACCGACATATGCCCGAAGCTGTCTCTCTTCGGAGACTTGCATCTGAGAAACTGTTTCTCTCAGCCGTTTCGCTTGGTAGGCCATTGCAATTACCTGAGCAATCAGTGCAAGAAACTGACACAGGGCAATAGCAGCGATGGCTCCAGTAAATCTTACGATCCACCAATCCTGAGACGCTTTCTCGTTTTGATCTTTTCTCTCTTGGTTGGCTTCGGCATAAGTCTTGGGGGAGTTTATTATTTTATTAATGAGAGGCGATTGCTCGGCTTCACGCTTATCGGATTCGGCTTTCTGTTGTATGCGGGGGGAATGTATCTGTGGTGGATTACCTTCTTCCCCTATACTTGGAGCTGGCCCTTGTGAGTCGGCGTTTGCTACAAATGTGCATAGTAAACTAAGAATGATTATTATGATTAATCCTTTCAAACTTAACATAACCCTATCGCCGCCCCGAAGATGTCAGGGTTCTTGCGGTTGTTATAGCGGAACTCAAATTCGGCAACATACAGTTGCAGATACTTTTTGCTAACCTTATGGAATGTGCCGACAATGCCACGCTTAATCATAGACCAAAAGCTATCAATGGTGTTGGTATGAACAGCACCACAGACATATTCTCCGGTGGCATGATGAACAACGCCATGATTGAAATGATCTCCCAGGAACCGATACCCCGAGTTATCATCGGTAGAGATCAGGCTAACCTTATGCGATACAGTTTCATTCACGAAATCATCAAGGGTTTCGGTATCAACATTATCCACCACCCGAGCGACCACCTTACCGCCACGGCTCACGGCCCCGACTACGGGAGTTTTGCCACTTGGCCCGCGTCCGCCGCCCCGCTTATCCCGGTGCTTGTTTTTGGCCTTGCCGCCCACAAAGGTTTCGTCAACCTCTACAAAGCCCACCAGCTTGCGAAATTCTTCATTGCTGAGTCCGGCCCGGATACGGTGACACATAGACCACGCGGTGCTGTAAGAGCCTGTGCCGATCATCCGATGGATTTGCAGGGCGCTTATCCCCTTTTTGCTACTCAGCATAAGGTAGATTACCTTGAACCAAGTTTGCAAGGGATAATTCGTGTTCTCGAAAATAGTTCCCACCAGGACGGAAAACCGATAACCACTGGTGGAACATCGGCATTGCCAGTGCCAGGAGCGACTAAGTTTATAGACCTTATCGCTACCGCACCGTGGACACCTTACGCCTTTAGGCCAGCGCCGGGAGGCAAGGTAGGCTTTGCAGGAATCTTCATCTGGGAATTTGGCTTCGAGTTCAGCCAAGGTCAGGGTTCTTACGGTCTTGGTTTTCATCGGGAATCTCCTTCAAACCTTGATGATTACCAAGATAGCACATCTGAAACCTTATGTCAAGGGGTAGATAATCGCCTAATCAAAAGGGGGATCATTCTGCCGTCGCCAACCCCGCGCGTAGCCATTGCCGCATCCGAAACAATGGGAACAGGTTCCTTTAATGTCTCATTGCTCAGCGGGATTGTCATTTTCGACCGTCGGCTCATCCCTGACCTCACTTAAGAGAATTGCTTCTAATTCGGTTTCTTGACCATAGCTGTCAATTAACTTTAGCGTGTATGATTCAACTCTGGAATTTTTAAATAGATCTTTGGGAACACGGAAAATGGCCAATCCCCCTAGAACTGCATGAGCCGCTATCTGACAAGGAATATATAGCGGATCGCCTGAATATTGCGGTAGATATTCCACCAAATCTGGTTCATGTGGAATAGCAACATTCGAAAGTGGTCCTAATTTACGATCATGCTCAATGAAAAGTCTTAACTCCTTGAGATAATTAACTGCATCAGATTTGTTAGTGACCATAATACGAAATACATATATTCGAATTCCTAATTGTTTAATTCGACGAATATGAGCCTCTACAAGGTAAAGTTCAAGTGATGGGCGGAGACGCTTTTCTTGTTCCAACACGAGTTGATATGCACGCCTAGCGGTTTTGGCACTTCGAAACGCCTGCCAAGCAGCTACCCAAGCAGCCAATGCAGCGACTATCGCAACCCAATTTGTTGGCACTTTAGCCTCTAAAGGGATAGGGATAAGGTTTTTTTATTATTAGACCTAAAAGATAAAAGATCAGAAAAGGGAGGGAATGTCAATTTATTATGCGAGCCTTCCAATTTCCAAGGTTCTTTTCAATACCCACGTTAATTATATCTTGCCAAAACCGCTACTTATCTTCGAAGCGCCTAAAATTATCGATATGAGGTAGTTACCCGCGGCGGGCGCGGCAAACAAAAGGCGGGGGAGCGCATCGGCTCCCCCGCCATTGTTGGGAAGGCATTTGCTAGAAGCTATTGCAAAACCTAATTTCACTGTCATCCTTAACGAAGTGAAGGATCTCAAGTCATTAAAAATAAGAGATTCTTCGCTTTATATGAAAATAGCCCGGTAGGGCGGGCCTCCGTGCCCGCCAACTAGAGGCGGCCAGAGACGGCCGCCCCACCATCACCTGCTAATTTTTATTATTCGTTGTGACCTTTAGGTCATGATAGTTCGCTCAGAATGACATTTTTAGGAAGACCGGGGTTTTGCAATAGCTTCTAGTACTACTACGTTAAGTCTTGACAAACATTCTCTAGTATGCGAGCCTGGGTCGCATGGACAGAGAAGAATTGCTTGAGGCCCGAGGTCGCCTGGAGGCTTTTCTTGAGCTGTTGTTGCCCTTGTTGGGCCGGTCCGAACGTTGCCGCTGGGGAGCCTTTTATATCCAGGGCTTGCTCCTGGAAGGAGGTCGAAAGACTGCGGCGGGGATGGCGGCCCATTTGGGTGGCAACGTCCAGGCTGTGCAGCAGTTTGTCAATCAGAGTCCATGGGACTGGCTGGCGGTCCGCCGGGTCTTGGCGCAAACCGTGATAAAGCAGACTTCCGGTCGTGGTGCCTGGATCTTGGACGACACCGGTTTTCCCAAAAAGGGGGCGCATTCCGTGGGGGTGGCCCGGCAATACTCCGGCACCTTGGGTAAGATTGGCAACTGCCAAGTGGCGGTAAGTCTGAACTATGCCACTGACGATGGCTGTTTCCCGGTAAATTTTCAGCTTTATCTGCCGGCCGCGTGGGTGGAAGATGGCCTGCGGCGACAGAAGGCCGGCATCCCCAAGGACATAACGTTTCGGCATAAGTGGCGGATCGGGCTGGAGATGCTGGATCAAGCCCGGGAGTGGAGTTTGCCTGCCCAGGTCGTAGTGGCCGATGCCGGTTACGGAGTGGCGACGGAATTCCGGCGGGAGCTGGAAATACGAGGCTACCATTACGCCATGGGAATCACCCGGGATACCACGGTCTGGACCGAGCCGGTGGTTGCCAAGCCCCCGACTTACTCGGGCCAAGGACGGCCGCCGAAAGGCGACCGCACTTTGCCCAGTCCCCGCAAAATCTGTGAGGTGGCGCGACTGCTGCCGGACGACGCCTGGGAAGACATCAATTGGCGGGAAGGGACAAAAGGCCCGATGCGTGGCCGCTTCGCAGCCATCCGCGTCAAACCCGCCATCGGTTATTTTAACGGCAAGGCGACGGAGCCGGTCGGTTGGCTTCTCAGCGAATGGCCACGGCCAGAGCCTGAGCCCATAAAATATTGGTTCTCCAACTTGCCGGAAACCACTACGCAGCAGGAACTGCTCTATTGGGCCAAAATACGCTGGTGGATTGAGCAAAACTACCAGCAATTGAAAGATCAATTGGGGCTGGACCATTTTGAAGGGCGATCCTGGGCTGGCTGGCATCATCACGTGACTTTGACGATGCTGGCTTTCGCCTTTCTGGTTCTGGAGGGCTTCCGGGCTAAAAAAAACTACTGGGTGGACCCTCCCACGCGCCAAAAGGGAACTGCAACGCATGCTCATAATCAAGCTTGGCTTCTGCCCTTGTTGTTGGCGTCCAACCATAATGGATGATTCTTAACTTAACGTAGTAGTACTAGGGCAGGCTCAGGCGGCCCGGAAGCTCCGGGTCTCGATGTGGTATTGCTTGATCTTGTAGCCCAGGATCCTGAGGCTGGTGTCCAGCAGGTGGGCGGCCTTGCTCTGGTTGCCCCGGGTCTGGCGCAGGGCCTCGCTGATCAGCTCCTTCTCCAGTTTTTCCACCCGGGAGGCCAGGCCGCTGGAGGCGGAGGCGCCGGGCTCCTGGCTTTGCAGGGAGGGGGGCCAATGGACGCTAAGGATGGTGTCCTCGTCGCAGACCAGCACGGCCCGCTCGATGATGTTTTCCAGCTCCCGGACATTGCCGGGCCAGGGGTACTGCATCAGCAGATCCAGGGCCGGGGCCGACAGGCGCTTCACCGGTTTCTGATGCTCCTTGGCGTACTTATTGAGGAAATGGTCGGCCAGCAAAGGGATGTCGGCCATGCGCTCCCTAAGGGGCGGCAGATAGATGGGGAAGACGTTGAGGCGGTAATAGAAGTCCTCCCGGAAGGCGCTTGTGGCCACCGCCTGTTCCAGGTCCCGGTGGGTGGCGGCCAGCAACCTGATGTCGGCCTTCAGGGTGGAGGTGCCCCCCAGGCGGGTGAACTCCCGCTCCTGGATGACCCGCAGCAGTTTGAGTTGGACGTTGGGGCTCAGGTCGCCGATTTCGTCCAGGAAGATGGTGCCGCCCTGGGCCAGTTCGAAGCGACCCTGCTTGCGCTGCATGGCCCCGGTGAAGGCGCCCCGTTCATGGCCGAAGAGTTCGCTCTCCACCAGGGTTTCCGGGAGGGCGGCCAGGTTCACCTTGATAAAGGGCTTGTCGGCCCGCTGGCTATTGTAATGGATGGCCGAAGCCACCAGCTCCTTGCCGGTCCCGGACTCGCCCCGGATGAGGATAGTGGCGCTGCTCTTGGCTACCCGGTCGATCATCTCGAAGACCTGGCGCATGCGTCCCGAGGTGCCAATGATATTGCCCACCCGGTAGCGTTGCTGGAGCTGGCCCTTCAGCTTCAGGTTTTCATTCTGGAGGCGCTCCTTTTCCCGGTCGATGAGCAGCAGGTTGTTCACCGTCTGGGCGATGATGGAGGCGATTATGGTGAGCAAACGCAGGTCGTGGTTCAGGTCCAGGTCCCGGTGCAGGCGGTCCACCGACAGGGCCCCGATGGTCTGATGGTTGATTTTCACCGGCACGCACAGAAAGGAGATCTCATCCTTCTCCCGGGCGCCCCGGGAGCGGGTCCGGTTCAGGAAGAGGGGCTCCTGGCTCACCACCGGAACCACCGCGGGTTCCCCGGTTTCCACCACCCGGCCGGTGATGCCTTCCCCCAGCTTGTAGCGGCCGCGCTTGCGGGCCTCGGCTGTGAGGCCGTGGGCCACCTCGATCTGCAGCTGCAAGGTTTCGGGGTTGAGGATGGAGATGGTGCCGCGGCGCATGCCCATGCGTTGGGCCAGAATCTGCAAAATCCGCTGCAGGCTCCGGGGCAGCGGCCCCGGGGTGCTCAGGGTATCGGTAATTTCGTAAAGCAGGGTTACTTCGTCCATAGCGCTTGCCTGAAG
>CAWIDL010000023.1:0-119225 GCA_963834795.1 uncultured delta proteobacterium
GGCCGGGTATTGCAAGGAACAGGAGCTCCTGCCCTTGCACAAGACAGGCATGGCCCGCCTTATCGAGTATGCCGGCGAGTTGGCCGGTCACCGGAGCAAGCTCACCCTGCAGCTCATGGAGGTCTTGGACACCTTGAAAGAGGCCAACTACTGGGCCCGGAACAATACCCACCAGGAGGTCTTGGGCACCGACGTGGAAAAGGCCATCCAGGAGAAGACCTACCGGGCCGACCTGCCGGAAGAGAAGCTGCAGGAATTAATCGACGAAGGCATGCTCTTCATTGAGACCTCGGGCCAGGTGGTGGGCCAGATAAACGGCCTCTCGGTCTATGCCCTGGGGGACCACGCCTTTGGGCGGCCCAGCCGCATCACCGGCACCATCGCCCTGGGCCGGGAAGGGGTGGTGGCCATCGACCGGGAGTCCCAACTCTCCGGAAGCGTCCATAACAAGGGGGTGCTGATCCTGGCGGGCTTCCTGAAGAGCCGCTTCGCCCAGGATAAGCCCCTGACCCTGAGCGCCAGCCTCGCCTTCGAGCAGAGTTATGGCATGGTGGAGGGCGATTCCGCCTCCATGGCGGAGCTGGCCACCCTGCTCTCCGCCCTGGCGGACGCGCCCCTGGCCCAGAATATCGCCATGACCGGTTCGGTGAGCCAGCGGGGCGAGGCCCAGCCCATCGGCGGGGTCAACTGGAAGATCGAAGGGTTTTATAAGGTTTGCAAGGCCCGGGGTCTGGATGGGGCTCAGGGGGTCATCATCCCCAAGGCCAATGTCCAGGACCTGATGTTGAAAACAGAGGTGGTTGAGGCGGTGGCGGCGGGGCAGTTCCACGTCTGGGCCGTGGGTCACGTGGACGAGGCCATAGAGCTGTTAACCGGCCTGGCCGCGGGCCAGCGTCAGCCCGACGGCTCTTTCGAGGCCGACACCCTCAATGCCCGGGTGGACCAGAAATTGCGCCAGATGATGGAACTGGCCCGGGTGCTGATGAAGGGGGAAGAGGAGGCCGGCAAAAAATCCGAGACCGGGGCCCCGGCCCCGGCCTGCGGCAGATGATGAGCGCCGGGAGCGGGTTAGCGACCGCGTCCGGCAGCCCCAAGCCAGTGGTATGGTTCGTAATTGACTATCCGTTGAAAATGACTGATTATTAACCTCCCTTGGTAAAAGGGGGGTAGGGGCAGTAGTGTCCGGTAAGGTTTTTGCTATGATTCAAGTAGTAGAGATCTGTTCTATCTTAGGCATACCAAATTGCTAATCATTTCATGGGATTTACCAGCTTTTCTCCTCTCCCCCCCTTGGGGGGAGGGGATTTGGTTGCATCGCTATAATATGTTGATATCGTTGAAATTACAATGGCCTAGAGTTTAAATGCATGATAGTGTAAGCTTCTTCATGCAATTTTGCTGCCGGCCAAAGGGCACCTTTCTCCGTAGCTCCCTAAAACAGGTGCCCCCCAAGCAGTATTTCAGGAGGATTCGATACAGGCGTAGGCGGAATGGTTGTGAATCTTCTCTCGTTCCCAAGCTCCAGCTTGGGAACGCATCCTTGGTGCCAAGCTCCGCTTGGCGAGAGCTTTCGTTTTTGGTTTTTTGCCTTTAGCTGATCGCTGATCGCTGAAAGCTGAAAGCTGATCGCTGAAAAAATTGGGGAAGGCCCGGAACTTAATCCGAACCTCCCCCTCCGGCCGACTCCCAGGTGGATTCCTCAGGCCGCCGCCCCACCCCCGGCCCCCGAGGCCATTGCGGGTGACGGTAGCCGGCAATTCCGTAATGGCGCACCCAGGTGCGCCCTCAGGGCGATTCTTGCGCCCCGCCCCCTACAGAACCAATCAGCAGCACTTATATCCCTTACCTTCTTGTATCTCCACCACCGGCCGTTCGCAGGCCGACTCGGAGCTGGCGCACCAATCCGGCAGGGGTTCTCCGGTGCCCACCACGGGGCGCTCGTATTGGGTTACCACCTGCCAACCCTTGCTGGTCCAGGCGGACAGTGGCGGCGGCGGGGAGCCTCCGAACTTGAAGTTCTTGGGGCCCCGGGTGTCCAGCATCTGCACCTCCACTTCGTGGCCGTCCTTCTTAACCTTGTAGCCCCACTCGTAGTTGTTGCTGGTGGAGGGCGTGGTATTCTTGCCGAAATACTTGATGGTGTCGCCCGCGACTTTAACCCGGGAATAGGTGAAACAACAATCACCCGTGCCGGAGCCCCCAGGGCCGGTTAACCCCCCGCACCCGCAGTTGGCGGCCTTCAGCTCCAGACCGTCCACCTTGTAACCGCCGTGCACCTTCTCAAAGCAACCCATATTATTCTCCTTAATTAATATTTGAAGTTCTTTGGATGAAAATTAGCGTGGCAGACGTCGGCATCGCCACGTTAGCCACGGCGCCCGAGATCGTTAACCAATTAATTTAAACAACATTATTACCATAATCGTTGTTAAAAGGTAATAATCCCCGGGAGTAAAGCCAATAGGCAGAAAGACCTATTCCGAACTAGGCAAAATTACCTAAACGGAAGGAGAGGAGGCTTTCTTTAAAGGAGGATGAGCTGGGAACCGGCGTGCCCCGGCAGGTGATCGCCAACGTGAGCGGGAATTCTTGGGGAGCCCTGGTTAGGGCGGCGGGCACGCCCGCCCTGGAAGCGGGTAGGAGAGGGGTTTTCTAGGGCGGCCTGTGGCCGCCGGTTATCGAGGCTATGAATTGCGACCTGCGTGGCGGCATACCCCGGTTATCCAGCGGCGAGGGCGCCTGCGGCCATTTTGCTTAACCAGGGAGATTAAGTGGATTTTCGCAGAGGTTTCGCTAGTTCGGGGATTCGATACAGGCGTAAGCGGAATGGTTGTGAATCGACTCGAAGTTTTCCGATTCTACCGCGAACCAGCTAAAGTTGTCGTTCTGGCCGAGGCGGTGGGCAATCTCCCGGACCACGTCTTCCACAAACATGGGGTTGGAGTAGGCCTTTTCGGTGACGAACTTCTCGTCCCGCCGCTTCAACAGGGCATAAACCTCACAGGAAGCCGACTCTTCCACCAGGCGGATCAGGTCTTCGATCCAGAAGAATTTGCGGTAACGCACCTGCACCCGCACCTCTCCCCGTTGGTTGTGGGCGCCCACCTTGCTGATTTCCTTGGAGCAGGGGCACAGGGTGGTGATGGGCACGGTGATCCCCACCATCGGGTCCAGGCGGCCGTCCTCGTAAAGCGCCCCGGTGAAGGTGCAGATATATTCCATCAAACCCCGGGCCCCGGTAACCGGAGCCTCCTTGTCGATGAAATAGGGAAAGGTCATCTCGATGTGGGCCGATTGGGCGTGCAGGCGCCGGCGGGTCTCTTCCAGGATGGGGCCGATCTTCTTGAGGCTGATATCCTGGCGGAATTCGCTGAGGATCTCGATGAACCGGCTCATGTGGGTGCCCTTGTGGCGATGGGGCAGGTCGACGTACATGTTGATCCGGGCCACGGTGTGTTGGGTGCCCTTGAATTTATCCAGCACCACGATGGGGTAAGAGATGTTTTTCACCCCCACCTTGTCGATATCGATGGTGCGGGGGCTCATGTGGTTTTGGACGTCGGTGAGGTCCGTGACGGTGGTGATCGTGGTGGGAGATTTATCCGTGGGCATGGCTTTTATCCTTCAGGCTCGGTTAGGCGCTAACAAAAAATTCTCAGGTCAGGTTTACCTGAAGCGCTCGGCCACCGCCCGGGCGTGGAGCGGCAGCCCCTCACTCTCCGCCAGGGTGATCACCGTGTCCTTAAGACTGGCCAGGGCCTCCCGGGAGAGATGCTGGAAGGTGGGCTTTTTGATGAAATCGTCCACCGACAGACCGGAAAACATCCGGGCGCAGCCCCCCGTGGGCAGCACGTGGTTAGTCCCGGAGGCATAGTCCCCCACCGGCACCGGGGCGTAAGGCCCCAGAAAGATGGAGCCGGCATGGCGGATGCGAGGCAAGAGGGCGAAGGGCTCCCGGGTGACGATCTGTAGATGCTCGGCGGCGTAAAGGTTGGCGAACTCCACCGCCTCCTCCAGGGTCTCCGCAACCAGCGCCGCGGAGTATTTTGTAAGGGTAAGGGCCGCCTCGATGATCTCCCGGCGGGGCAGGTGGGGGAGCTCCGAGTTGATGAGCTCCACTACCTTTTGGGCCAGCTCCGCCGCGGGGGTGACCAGGACCGCGGCGGCCTCGGGGTCGTGCTCCACCTGGGACAGGAAGTCTATGGCCAGCAACCGGGGCTCGGCGGTCTCATCCGCCAGGATCAGGACCTCGCTGGGGCCGGCGGGGGAGTCGATGTTCACGGCGCCGAAGACCAGGAGTTTGGCGGCGGTGACGTACTTGTTGCCCGGCCCCACGATCTTGTCCACCCGGGGCACCATCTCCGTGCCGTAGGCCAGGGAGCCGATGGCCCAGGGCCCGCCGATCTTGAAGAGGCGGCTGGCGCCGGCCAGGTGGGCCGCCACCAGGGTGGCGTGGTTCACCGCCATCCCCGGCCCCGGCGGGGTGGCGGCGATGATTTCCTGCACCCCGGCCACCTTGGCGGGGATGATGGTCATCAGGGCGCTGGAGGGGTAAGAGGCCAGCCCTCCGGGGATATAGCAACCCACCCTCTCCAGGGGTCGGCTCAGGCGTCCGGCCAGGATGCCGGGCTGCACTTCCATGGCCCACATCTCCCGGTCTTGCTGGGCCCGGTGAAACTTTTCGATGTTGGCCGCGGCCGCCTTAAGGGCCGCCAGCACCTCCGGGTCCACGGCCCGGTAAGCGGCCGCGATCTCCTCCGGGGCGGCCTCCAGGTCGGCAAGGGTGAGATCGGCCTTGAACTGCCGGTGCTGCCGCAGGGATTCGGCGTCCCCCTCCCGGCGCAGGGCGGCCAGGATGGGAGCCACCTGGGCCAGCACCTCGCTCACGTCTCCCCGGGAGCGTACGAGGATGGTCTGCCGCCGGGCCGGGGAAAGCCTCTTCAAGTATTCGATTTGCAAACCTGCCATGCGCAGGCGCCGCCTTTCCGGGCAATAAGATCCTGGCAGAAAAAATTATATAGAATTGTTGGTGAAATCACAAATTTTAACGCAGCCGGAATAGGGCACAGGTTGGAAAGCCTGGGCGAGCCTATATAGGGTGGGCGCCGCCCACCATTTTCCTTTCCTCCCGTTCCCAAGCTCCGGCTCGGGAACGCCCTTTGTCTTGCCAAGCTCCTGCCCGGCCTGGACAGCACCGGTGGGGCAAGCCTCCGTATCCGCCGCCTCGATGGTGGGCAGCGCCTACCCTACATTTTTGCTTCCGGCGCAAGCGTCAGGCGCCTCTTGGGCGCTATTATTTACCGGTTTTCGCCAGTTGGCCTATGGCAACACCAGGCATTTATTCTTATTCTTTTCCCACCATCATCGGGTAATCATCAGGGATTTGCGAAAAGAGGCAGCTCAGCGGATGAATTTGGTTGGAATGAATTGACCTTTAAAGAGGGATACGGTAAAAACAGGGACAATATGCAATGTAAAAGTGAAAACCTACCTGCTTGCCTTAAGCTAATTAGCGTCATTATCCTGCTGGTCGGCCTGTTTAGTGCCATCCTGATTTATCAGAGAGCTGACAACTACGCCGGCAGTGTTTTGGGTTACGAACAAGGGAATGGATCAGTTTATCCGATGAATCCTGAAGATTACAAGCAGTATTCACGGGATATGGAACTCTACGGCGGCAAGGAAAATGTGCTTCTGGATGAGTTAACGCAATGGTTTACCGGGTTATGGCATGGGAAATCACTCGCCTTCATAGTAGCCTGTACCACCATTTTATTATCTTCCGGTCTTTTCTATGCTGCTAAGCAGTTGACGCCCCTGTTAAAAACTGATGGCAGCAGTGAGAGCAACCGGGATGGAACCGGGTAAAATTATCCTCGAGCCGCCGTGAAAGCAGGAGAGGTCATAAATGGTACACAGGCGGGACGCCTGGGCTGCCTGGACTGGGTAGCCTGGGCCTCTGGCCGGTGTGGACTAAACTCCCAATTTCCTGCACAGGCGGGACGCCTGGGCTACCTTCGGCGTTGCTAAATCCTCCTGCCTTAGCACTATTTCGGCGGCAAATTGGCTATTTCTGATTACCAGGTTTATTTTGTGGCCAGATCGGTTTCGTGACCAGGCCGGGGACGTAAAAGCCCCGGAGTAACCGGCAAAGGTTAAGAAATGAGTCCCAGAAGACGGCAAAAGCGGCGGCCCTCCCGGGAAGAGCAGGTGATGCGCGCTTTTCAGGAGGCGGCCCGACCCTTACTACCCGCGGAGTTGCTTCAGGCAATGAAGGTGGACGCGGCCCAGGCGGAGGCGGTCAACACCGCAGTGCAACTCCTGGTGGCCCAGGGCCGGCTGGTTTCCCTGAAGGGCGGCCGCTATGGCCTGCCGGAAAAGATGAACCTGATGGCCGGGGAGCTCTCGGTACACCCCGACGGCTACGGCTTCGTCACCCCGGAGAGCGGCGGCGGACAAGACATCTACCTTACCGCGGTGAACTTGAAGGAGGCCTGGCACGGCGACCGGGTGGTGGTGCGGATTGAGGGCCGCCGGGGCCGCCGCCGGGAGGGCAGGGTGATCCGTATCCTGGAGCGCCGCCTCCAAGAGGTCCTGGGCCTCCTGTGCCTGGCGGACCAGGTCTATTACGTGGAACCGGAAGACGAGCACCTCCTCTTCAACCTGATCATCCCCCCGGAGCAGTTGGCAGGCGCCGAGCCCGGGCAAATGGTGCGGGCGGCGGTGACCCACTATCCCACCGCCCACCTCAACCCCCAGGGGGCCATCACCGAGATCCTGGGAGCGGTGGAGGACGCCGAAGTCCAGACCCGGTTGGTTCTCCTTAAATGTGGGCTGCGGGATGAATTTCCGCCGGAGGCGTTATCCGAGGCCGAAGGCATTCCTGCCGGGCTGTCCGCCCAGGTTCTCAAGGACCGTCTGGACTTGCGGCGTCTGCCCCTGGTGACCATCGACGGCGAAAGCGCCCGGGACTTCGACGACGGCATCTGCGTCGAGAAGAAACCCGGGGGCTCTTTCACCCTGTACGTGGCCATCGCCGACGTCAGCCACTACGTGGCCCTGGGCTCGGCCCTGGACCGGGAGGCCTGGGAGCGGGGCAACAGCGTCTACTTCCCCCAACGGGCCGTGCACATGCTGCCGGAGCGGCTGGCCACCGACCTCTGTAGCCTTAAGCCCGACGTCGATCGCCTGGCGGTGGTCGTCATCCTGGATTATGACCGCCGCGGCCGGCTGCAGCGCTTCCAGTTCGACCGGGCCCTGGTGCGCAACCACGCCCGCCTCACCTACCGCCTGGTGCAGCAACTGCTGACGGAAAAAGACCGTAACCTGAGGCGGCCATACCGGGATTTTCTCAAGATGCTGGGATGGATGGCAGAACTCTGCGCCTTGCTGCGGGAGCGGCGGGGGGAGCGGGGCAGCCTGCTGATGAGCCTCCCGGAGGCGGAGGTGGTCCTGGATGAGCGGGGCTGGCCGGTGGACGTGCGCCGGGTGGACCAGCTCACCTCCCACCAGATTATCGAAGAATTCATGATCGCGGCCAACGAGGCGGTGGCGGTCTTCCTGGGGGAGCCTTCCCTGTTCCGGGTACACGAACGGCCCAATGCCGACAAGCTGACCGCCTTTGGCGCCTATCTCAAAAGCCTGGGTTTCGTTCTGCCCAAGGGGGCCCAGAGGGACCCCCGGGTGTTGCGGGGCTTCCTGGAGGAGGTGCGCCGCACCCACCTGGCCCCCATGGTGCAGCTTATGCTGCTGCGCTCCCTGAAGCAGGCCCGCTACGCCGGGGAGGCCCTGGGCCACTACGGCCTGGCTACCGAGTGGTACACTCATTTCACCTCCCCCATCCGGCGCTATCCCGACCTGTTGGTGCACCGGCTGTTGCTGGCCAGGCTCGCCGGCGGCAAGGTTAAAACACTCTCCCCGGAGCCGGAGGACCTGGAGGCCGCCGCCATCCACCTGAATAAACGGGAGCGCTTGGGGATAGAGGCGGAGCGGGAGATGCTGGCCCGCATGCAGGTGCGCTGTCTGGCCCAGCGGGTGGGGGAGACCTTCTCCGGGATGGTCACCGGAGTTAACGCCTTCGGATTTTTCGTCTCCCTGGACGAGGTCTTTGCCGAAGGGTTGGTGCGCCTGGTGGACCTGCCCAATGACTACTACCGCTACGATGAAGTGCGGATGCGCCTGACGGGCCGTAAAACCGGGGCCAGCTTCGCCCTGGGGGATCGGGTGCGGGTTAGGGTGGCCCACGTGGACCTGCGGCGGCGCCACGTCAACCTGGTGCTGGCCGGGGAGGTGGCCGGGGAACCGGAAGAGCCTTGAGAGGAAGGGGAGGGTGGGGGTTCCGGGGGCGGCTTATGCGCGGTCAAAGGTCACCGCCACCCGGGTGGGCGGGCCGGCAGCACCGGCGTCCCGCGGGTCCTGGGCTAACAGCCCCGCAGTTCCACCGCCGGGTGGATGGCCTGGAGCCTGGTCAGGAAGACGTGGAAACCGTCGAATTGTGCCAGAAGCCGGATCTTGGCGCCATCGGTTCTGACCAGGAAAAATCCAAGGTGGGATGAGGGTTTGATGGACCTGATTTCCCCGGCCCGCACCACCCATCTCCGCAAGATACTGCGAAACTCTACGGCGCCATCCGGGGCCAAGGTTATCTGGTGCGGCAGGCGGAGGATAGAAAACAGGGATAGGCAGATAGCGGCAAGAAAAAATACCCCGAACAGGGGAGGGGGAGCTTTGGGCGTCTGAACCAGTAACGGCGCCACTATCATTGCGAAGCCGGCCCCTACGAATGCCAAAACCATGAACCCCAGCAGCAGCTTCAGGCCAGGCGACAGGTATAACTTATAAACCGCCGGTTCTTCCGTGCTTCCCATCTTCGTTTCCTCAGATTGTCCCTCATAATTCCGGGGCCCCGGACGGGACCAGGCAGACGATGATCAACAACTCCTTACCGGGGTTGCGGATTTGATGTTCCTCCTGGCCCGGGATGAAGACCACGTTGCCGGATGCCACCCGGCGCCACTGGCCCGAGCCGTAGACCTCGGCTTCCCCCGCATGAATGAACATCTCATGCTCCCACGGGTGGGCGTGCTTCGGGGTATGCCCTCCCGGGGCGATCTCAAAGACGCGCATGCAAAAGTTCTGGGCGCCGTCCTGCTTGCCGATAACCACCCGGACCGCGATTCCCTGGGCTGCGCCCTCGGAGAACCGGGTTGCCGGAGCGGCGGTATAGGGCATGATCTTCATGATCTCCTCCTGGTCAGCCTAAGGGATGTCCTTGTGGGGCAGATAGTGGTTTGTTTCGCAATTGATTATCCATTGAAAATGACTGATTTTTAACCCCCCCTTTGGGAAAGAGGGGAAGGGGGATTTTGTAACCATTTCAAAATCCCCCTAAATCCCCCTTTTTCAAACGGGTTATTATACTTGACAAACCCGTGAAGGGGGTGTAGGGTGAGTTCCGAGTTTATTGATTTCCTTTCCGGCGACGGAAGGTGGTGTATAGCTGTGCTTGAAGCCTACCTGGATGAAAGCGGCACGCATGATGGTGCTCCAGTCCTTTGCGTTGCTGGCTATGCCGGGAATCGAAGGCAATGGAAAGCCTTTGGGAAAGAATGGTTTCCCACGCTTAAAGATTCCCCGCTTTCAATCTTTCATGCTACAGATTCCGAATGTGATCGGTTAAGACTGCCGTTAGCATCCGCAATCGACAAAGGCAATTTCATGGGGATAATATGTGCAACAAAACCAGATATTTTTAATTCCCCTGCCTTTAGTCAACTTAAAAGCCAAATGGGGGATGCCTATGCGGTTTGTGCAATTACCTGTGCTTGGGGAATTTGCCTATGGTCTCATGAGAAAAAGTTAGGCCCAGTATCTTTTGTCTATGAAACCGGCAGACCGAATGCCGATTTTGTAGAGAGAGCACTTAAAGCACTACAAAGACATAATGACCCGGAAGTCAACATAGCAGCCGTATCAATGGTAAAAAAAGAAGAATGTCCTTACATAGCAACAGCAGATTTTTTATCGCATGTATATGGGTCAAAATCGTATAATAAGGATGATGCTTCTTGGTATAATTATTTAGTGCGTAATGGCAATGTCTTATATACAGAAATGACAGCACATAAATTGACCGAAATGTCTAAACTAATTAAAGATGACTTTATTGATAAACGGCGATGGAAGCGACTGCAACGCATTATACGGCGTTTTAATGAGAAAAGCTCAATAAAACTTACTTTATAGGTTTAGATAAGGGTTTCTTCCTAATAATTTTACCAAATGCCTCTTCAAAGACTTCTTTTGCGTCATCCCTTTGAATCTCTTTAGCCTTCTCTACGAACCGGGCAAATTGCTCTTTGTCGTCTGGTTCCGGTCGTTTTTTTCTACTCATCCGACATTACCCCCTTTTTATCCCATCAGGGTTTCCGCCATTCAATCCACATTAAAAGAAAAAGAAAAGGGATAATTAAAACTGCCCATATTATATTTGGTAGTGTTATAAAATTAGCACTCGTTTTGTGCCATGGAATAGAAAATAACAATATCAATATCCATAATAAAATATTTGCCCATATGAGTGCATTTGTAACTGGTTTGATCCCCCTGTGTTCATGTTCAAATTCTTTAATTCGCCTATTACGACAAAGTGATGGTCTAATATGGTCCGGAATGGAATAAAAGAACCATAATTTAAAACCACACCATTTTGTAATTGATTCTCTATGTTCTTTTAATGCGGCTATATGTTCCATTGCTTGTTTATCCATATTCCTAACTATAGCTGATTGTTTAAATCCAAAAACTTCATCAAGCTGACTCATACGGTCAATTTTTAATTGTTGAATACTCCACCATCTTTTGGCAAACCGCAACCAAACTAAAGATATAACAATGGCAAATGTGACAATAATCAATAATCCTTTAAAATCGAAATTATTATCTTTTAAGTCTTTCGCTACCGAAAAAAGCCCAACCCCAGACCCTATTGCAAATAATGTAGCGGTTTGCCAGATATTCGACTCAAGTCTCCCCACCTCTTCCTGACAAATCTGATATTCTTTGAAATATTTGTCAAATTCATTCGGTTCCATTGAAACCTCCGAGATTCAGGAATGGCCGTCCTCCTATATAATCCAGGATTATTTATCTTTCTCTCATAGCTTCGTTTAGCAATGAGTCGCCTGATAAGTGATCCTCTTGCCCTTCACGGCTTTTAACAGGTTTTCGGCTCTCTCGGTATCTTCAATCCCCAAGGCAGCACGGTTGTTATAGCGGAAATCAAACTCTGCAAGATAGCGGTGAAGGTGCTGTTTCTTGCAATGCTGATATACCCCTTTCATACCACGCTTGAAGATGGAAAAGAAGCCCTCCACGGTGTTGGTGTGAATTGAGGGATCGGCCAGGGAAACATATTCCCCGGTGCTATGGCGGACGGTTCCATGCTCCGAAAAATGCTCATCCAGGTATTTATATTGCCCGGCATCATCGGTCATTACCCTGGCTTCTTTGGCGATGTTTTCCTTGAGGATTGGAACCACGCCCTTGGCACTTAGATCGTCAATGACCACGCTACGGGACTGGCCAGATTCCCGATCCAGCAGGGAAAGCACTTTGCGCTTATGGGCATAGCCGCGTCTTTTTGGCATACCTTCTTCCCTGCCGATAAAGGTTTCATCAACCTCCACAATGCCGCCATTGGAGCCAAAAGGAGCTAATTCACCTTCCCGCATGGCTTCCCGGATACGATGCCCCATAAACCAGGCGGTCTTGAGAGTCACCCCAAGGGTTCTATGAAGTTGGTGGGCACTAATGCCCTTCTTGGAGGCGCACATGAGATAGATGGCTTGAAGCCAGAGGCGCAGAGGAATATGGCTATCTTCAAAGATAGTTCCGATCTTGACAGTAAACTGCTTTCGGCATACATAGCATTTATAGAGGCCGATGCGGGTGGCCTTGCCGTTCATCTTGCCGATGCGCTCCCGACTTCCGCAATGAGGGCATACGGCAATGCCATGGGGCCAGATTCGAGCCTCAACGAAGACATAGGCGGCTTCTTCATTTTGGAAGTGGGGGACGGAAATTATTGAATTGCTTATGGCTATCTCCTTGTTAGATTGAATATAAAACAAGTAAATGGGTTTGTCAAGTATATAATCGCCTTTTCAAAGGGGGCTTTAAACCAGCTTTTGGTAGGACTAGGCAAAAAAATTGCCATATATTTTAGGAAGCATGACACTAGTGGTTGGGGGGAGAGCTCGAGCCATGTTTACCACAGTCAGTCCCGTTTCTCGACGGGCGGGGACGCCCGCCTCACTGGCGCCTGCCCGCCCAGCAATTTAAGGGATTGTAAGAAGGCCCCGGGCTCAGGGCGGCTTTTCTGATCCTTGGGGGCCACCACCATGATTTGGTACATGCGGTTGCCGACGATGAACAGCCGCCCCTGCAGCCGCCGTATCTCCGGCCCCGTTTGGCTGCCGGTTTCGATGACCAGCTCCCGGCCCGGGTTGCCCATAAGGGTGAGATTGCCTTCCCGGATCAGTCTGCCGCTAACCTTGGCTACCGAACCATCGCGGCTCGCGTCCAGCATCTCCTCCAACCTGTCCGGATGGACCAGTCCCGGGGGATAATCCCAATAACTCACAAAGTAACCGGTATCCCCCAGTTGGCCCGAGAAAATATGGAGGTCGATCTTGTCGCCCTGGGTCTCCAGAGGTCGCACCATCTCCTCCAACGGCGTCGGCGTCATCACCGAAAAGCGGCCGGCCTCGGATTTTAACTCCCGGGGCTGGGGAGCCCGATTGCAGGCCGATAGATTGAAGGCGAGCAGCAGAGAGATTAAGATGATGACCCTCTTCCTCATTGGACGGCTCTCCCGCGGTTATTTGGGTTTCGCATGTGGTCTCCCTGGTCTTATGCTTATTCCAAAGCCCGCATGAACTCTTCCAGAGAGATCACCCCGGCATAAAAGGAAGCCAGGGCTGCCATGAAGGCCCCGTGCACCTGGCGGGCCGGGATCAGCGTCTCTGCAAACACCAGGTCCCGGGTGGCGCAGGCGTCATGGATGACCACGCAGGAAAACCCGTGGTCCACTGCGGCCCGGGTGCTGGCATCGATGCACATGTGGCTCATGGCCCCGCAAATTACCAACTCCCCCACCTCTGCTGCGGCCAATCGCTCCTTCAAGCCCGTGTCCCGGAAGCTGTTGGGGAAGTGTTTGTTAATGACCGTCTCCCCCGGCCGCGTGGCGATACTGGCATGGATTTCCACCCCCGGGGTGTCGGGAAGGAAGAAGGCCGCGCCTTTTCGGAGCGAAACGTGCTGGATATGATAGGTGGGCCATTGCCGGCGGCGGAAGGCTGCCAGCAACGCCTGGGCCTGGGATGCCGCCTCCTCCATCCCCACCAGCTCCATCGGGCCGCCGGGAAAGTAATCGTTCTGGATATCCACCAACAGCAAGGCCTTTTTCATTCTGACCTCTCAACCGCCCCGGGGATACTGGTGGCCGCACCACTGGTTCTCGAGGCGTTCCCCGAGGCTTCCTTAATCTTCCGGTGCAACGGATGGCGCCTGCGGGTCGCAGATGGGAGCCGGCAGCCGCCGGCGCCCTTCCACCCGGAGGATCAGGTAGTTCTGCCACTCCTGCCAGGAGGCCTTAGGGCTGAGGCCCAGGTTTTCCAGGGGGATCTCGGCCCGGGCGCTGGCCAGGTGGCCGCCGGCCTGGCCCATCTGGCCGAAGGCCTTGACCGCCAGGTCGTTGGCGTTCTTGTGCAAGCCGTCATTGCGAAAGATCACCACCAATCGCTTCTCATAGATGCCCGCCACGATGGTCCAGGCGATCTCCCCGGCCTTGAGGAAGAAGTCCGCCAGGATGACCAGGATGTCCGGGGTGGCGACCTCTCCCAGAAAGGCATAGATGCGGTTTTGCCGGATGCAGTAACGGTTCAGGGCCAGTTGGAAGGAGCGCAGCATGCCCAGGTTGAATTCTGAAGATTCGAGACGCCGCACCAGGGGTTGGCGGGTGAACTGGAAGAGGTAGTGAAAGGCCCGCATGTCAGCTTCCACCGCGGGACGATCAAAATTGGCGGTGTCGGTCCTGATGGCGTAAAAAAGGGCGGTGGCCAGCTTTGGGGAGGGTTTGATGCGGGCCTCCCGTAAATACTCAGTCATGATGGTGGCAGTGGCCCCATACTCCGGCCGGATGTCCACAAATCCCCCCCGGGTGTCGGGCAGGCGGGGGTGGTGGTCGATGATCGCGTCGAAGGGAAGGGCGCCGAAATCCTTCCAGTGCCCCGGCTGGCTGTCCACCAGGGCCCTGCGCGGGAAATCCCCGGGATCGATCTCCTGGAAAGGGTTCAGGGTGATTTCCAGGAGTTTCACCAGGCGCTGATTTTGGGGACGGGTGATGGGGCAGATGGGGGAGATGATGCAGGCCGCCAGGCGACGCCAGAGGAGGCGCTTCAAGGCCAGGGCGCTGGCGATGGAGTCCGGGTCCGGGTAGATGAGGATCAGCAGGCGGTCCTCGTGGGAAAAGAGCTGGTAGAGTCGCTGCACCGGCTTGCGCATGGGGGTGGCCGTTCCTGCCGGCCATTTTAACCCAGGTGAGCGGCCCCGGGCAAATTACTTTTACGGTTTTTCTTTGCCATCAAGGTTCCGGTGCCATATATATATCGGATAAGTCTGGGCCGGGGATGCTGAAAAGTCTCTCGGTCCCCGGGAGATGGGAGGCTTCATGGACAAAACCCCCCAGGTGGTGGAGCAGATCCTCCGGGGAGAGGTGCGGGCCGCGGCCCGGCTGATGCGGGAGCTGGACGACGGAGAGCCGGCGTCCCGGGAGGTTCTTAAAAACCTATACCGTCATGGCGGCCGGGCCCATATCCTCGGAATCACCGGGTCTCCGGGAGTGGGCAAGAGCACCCTCACCGACCGCTTGATTCAATATCTGCGCCGGGAAGGCAAGACCGTGGGGGTAGTGGCGGTGGACCCCACCAGCCCCTTTTCCGGCGGGGCTATTTTGGGGGATCGCATCCGTATGCAGCGCCACGCCCTGGACGAAGGGGTCTTCATCCGCTCCCTGGCCACCCGGGGCCATTTCGGCGGCCTCACCGCCTCGGCCCGGGCGGTGATTACGGTGCTGGACGCCATGGGCAAGGACTACGTCCTGGTGGAGACCGTGGGGGTGGGGCAGGATGAGGTGGAGATCGCCGGCACCGCCTATACCACCATCGTGGTCACCGTGCCGGGCCTGGGGGACGATATTCAAGCGATCAAGGCCGGTATCCTGGAGGTGGCCGATATCCTGGTGGTGAACAAGGCGGACCGGGAAGGGGCCTCCCGCGTTTACCAGGATCTGCTGGGGATGCTGGAGCTGCGGACCCCGGGGCGGGAATCGGCCTGGCGCCCCCCGGTGCTCCTCACCCAGGCCAAGGACGATCAGGGCATCGCGGAACTGATGGGCGCGGTGCAGCGGCATCGGGAGTTCTTGCAGGGGGACCAAGCGGCCTTCCAGGCGGCCCGGATCACCAGGGTGCGCCAGGAGTTTCTGGAACTTCTGAAGGAAGGGGTCTTCCGGCAGTTGCTGCGGCAGCTCACCGCGGATGGCCGCCTGCAAGAGGTCCTCCAGGAGATCCTGGCGCGGCGGGACGACCCTTACTCTGCCAGTGAAGCCTTGATCCAGGATATCTTGGGAACCGTTTGAGGGATGGCCCGGCGTTGCCGGCAGTGCTCTCACCAGGGGTGCGCACCGCGGCCCCTGGCGGCGAGGCCCGTCTGGAGCTACATAATCTCCGGTTCGGGCGCTGTTTCGTTCTCGGTAGGTTTTGGGGGTTGGCGCCTGGTCTTTTTCGGCTTCTCCGGGCGTGGGCGTCGGGCAAGCGCGGCCTCGAGATCGCCAGCCGGGACCCAGCCCTCCGCGCCGCTCGCCGGCTGCCGGATCTTGAGCCAGCCCGCCTGTGTCTGGTCCAGTTTTTCCACCTGGTCATTAAATTGCAGCACCTTGATCACTTCGGCATTAATCAGCGGCTGCCGAAGCAGCTTCAGGCGATTCACGGCTACATATAAATAGGGCAATGCTGCCGGCCCCTGGGCCTGGGACTTCTCCAGGCTCTCAACCATGGCATTGGCCGGCAGCCAGCCGATATTCCGAGTCTGGACCACCAACACTCGCCACCAGCCTTGGTCATTCTGTTCCAGCTTTTGCACCCGGTCGCCCCGGGAGAGTAATTGCAAGGAGGGGCAGAGATCCTTGGGGCATTCCCGCAAAGGGATGGTTTGGATCAAGTAAAATTCGGGCACCGGGACTCGGACGGCGCTGAATAATTCGCCGGGGACCCAACCGAGCTGGCCGGTGCGCCCGGAACGCACCCGCCACCAGCCGCCTGTGACCGCCTCCAGCCTCTCCACATGGTCGCCCTTATAAAGCTGCGCCACCACATGGCTGTCGTAGGACGCCGCATCCCGCATATAGGTCATATCGGAGGTGAGATAATAATCACCTTCCGGAGATTGGGGGAGAGGAGTGGCACAGGCGCCGCCCAGCCCGATAGTTAAGGCGCAAAGAAGGATGAGCCTGCAACCCCATGGCCACCTCAAGATTTTCCCTCCTTTGCGGGTGGGCTTTCGGATAGGCCCGTTTTTGCCGAAGCCTTGATGCGCCACTGCCCCAGGGCCTTGGTGAATCGGACCTGATAGGTTATGGTGAAATTTTTTATTTCCTGGGTGGAGCGGTTCCTGGTCTCCACCTCCCAGATGACCCGGGCCAGGGCATCATTGGGAGACGGGGAGCTGATCTCTTCAATGTGGAACCGGATGCTGCGATAATCATAAATTGCCCAGGTGCGGGAAATTTCTTCAGTCTTCCGCACCAAATCCGGAAACGCCGGATCGTAAACGCTCAACAATTGGGAGAGGTCTTTCTTTTCAGTGGCCCCTGTCAGCCTGGCCAGGACGGCCTCGAGTTCTGCCTTGAGAGTGGCCGACGGCCTGGCCGTGGCCCCGGGTGGAGGCGTTGCCTCGAATACGGGAGCCGGGGGCGCGGCTGGATTTGCGGGAGCCTGTGAAAGTGGAGGCTTCACGTTCTCTTGCCTTTTCGTAGTACCCCAAGGCCAGCCCCAGATGAAAGACCAGATCAAGAAGATGGCGATCAACACCCCAATTCCGGCCAGGAACCCGTTCAGCCAGAGACGCTTTGCATGGGCCTGTAAAGGCGAGGGAAGGCGGTTTTGATCAGCCATTTTTACTTGCACCCAATTCCTGGACTTAATTACTCAAGTTTCGCACCAAGTATTAATGGGAGCGGAAATGAGATTAAATTCCCCCTCACCCTTGCCCTCTCCCTCTCGAGGGGGAGAAGGGATAAAGATGGAACCCCTTTCATGCTTCCGTTAATAACTGACTACACAGGCCAGAGGCCTACGCTACCAAATCCAGGTAGCATAGGCGTCCCGCCTGTGTACCGAATTCAGGGGTGCGAAACTTGAGTTAATTCGGATTAGTTTGCCCTTTCGTTGATGTTGCCCATAGCTTACTGGATTGCTCAAGCTAAGTATACCGGGGATTTCCTGATTCTTTAGGGGCATTCCCTGATTATAAAATGCGCCTGGATCACCTATTTCCGGACTTTCACCACTAACGAGCATCTGTGACCCCATGAAATTGCCTATTATTCCTCCTTATATCAAATAGTTATGCTTATTTCAGGCAATTCTTGCGCATAATCCAGGGTTAATTATATCAAATAATAAGAGGGACACGTTTTTGCCGCGTCCCTCCATGATTCTCAGCAGACCTGCAAGCTTACATAACCTTGGGGTGGCCCGGGGCCGGGGCCGGAGCCGGGGCCGGAGCCTGCTCTTCCTCCGCCGGTTCGCCCTTCTCCTTCTTGGCCGGAGGCCGTTTCTTGGGGACCGACCTGGGGGAGCTCACCGGGAAGGATTCCAGATAGCGGGAGGCCGCCCAGCCGATCGTGTTGGTGCGCAGGTCCCGAATCTGGGACCAGCCGCCGGCATTCATGCCCACCATCTCCACCCGCTGGTTGAGGCTCAGGGTGGTGAGGATGCGGTTGCCGGTGCTGGGTCCGGCCCGGAGGGCGAGGCTGTTCACCGCCACGTAGAAATAAGGCGGTCCGGGGGTGGGGGCCATGGCGGCCGCGGGCACCCAGCCGGTGGTCCCGGATTTGACCGACCTGACTCGCCACCAGCCGCGGTAATCCTGGTCAATCTTATCCGCCCGGTCGCCCCGGTGAAGCAGTTCCACGGAGCGGCAGTTGTAATCGGCGCAATCCCGCAGATAGACGCTGGCCCAGGCCACATAAAAGCCGGCGGGCACCGGGCCGGGGGTGATCAGGTCGCCGGGAATCCAGCCCACTGCGCCGCTGCGGTCCAATTGCACCCGGGCCCAGTTTTGGTTGTTGCGGTCCAGAACCAGGACCCGATCGCCGCTGAAGACCTGGGCCACGACGTAGCACTCCTCACCGTAGCTGGGGCAGGAGCGCAGATAGGTGATGGTGGGCGCCACGTAATAATAGGTGGGGCTGACCGGGTAGGCGGCGGGGGGCTGCTGACAGGCGCTCACCAGGGCGAGGATCAACCCTAACAGCAGCAGGCCGCTAACGAGCCGTGGTCTCATGATTCTCCTCCCTTAGCTCCTCTTTGAGATCGCTGATGCGCCAGTTTCCCTTCTCTTTGACGAATTGCACCTGAAATCTCTGGGTGCCGCTGGCAAGCTCCTTGGTCTCGCGGTCCCGGACGTCCAGGTACCAGGTGACCCTGGCCAGCGCATGGTCGGAATCGATGGCCTGGACTTTATCCACCGTGAACACCAGGTTGGTGAAATCGTAACCCTCCCAGTATTTCAGGGTATCTTGGCGCTTCAGATCGTAGAGGGGATAGGTGGCGGAATACAAGCTCATGAAGTTGTTGATATTCTTTTGAAATTGGGCATTGCGCAAGGTTGACAGCACGGCTTCCAGTTGGCCTGTCAGGTCTGCGGCCGGTGCGCCGGGCGTTGCCAGAGTTGGAGGCGCCGGGGATTCCGCCACCGGAGGCGTTGCCGGGGGCGCCGGGGTTGTCCCCATCCGGCTGAAGATCACGATAAGCAGCAGGATGATGATGATCCCGGCCCCGGCCAGGGCGCCGCTGACCCAGGGCGGCAGACCCTGGGGCGCCGGCGGGGGGCCGGGGGCCGGAGCCGGGCCGGGCGGAGAGGCCTCGCCGGCCGGCGCCGTAACCCCCTGGAGGACTTCTCCTTTCAGGGGCGCGTCGCATTCGTGGCAGTACTGCTGGCTGGGCGAAACCCGCACCCCGCATTGGGGGCAGAAGGTGTCCCCTTCCTCCGGATGCATCAAAAAACTGCCGCAGTTATTGCAATAACGCTGGCCTTCTTCATACGCCGCCTGGCAGTGAGGACATTGGGGCATATTTCACCTCCGGCGCCGGATTCGATACCGGGATGCGGTTGGCACAGGGACATGTAAGCGCAAAACCCCGAAAATGTCAATAATTATTCAAGTTAAGGGATTGGGGATTTGCCAGGGTGGCTGCGATCCCAAGGGGCGGCGGCCAGTAACACCATCTCCTCTCAGGCAGCAGCCAGGCCACCCAGGTGAAGCTGAGGTCCGGGGGCAGCTCGGGGTGGTAAAAGTCCCTGGCCAATCTCCGGTTCAGGGACCATCCCAACCCAGTAGTGTCCGGCAACAAAATTGCATGGAGAAGATTACACTATCTCGCGCAGTTAAACTCTATACTATTGTTTTCAGCGATATCAGCATATTATACCGATGCAACTAAATCCCCTCTCCCCTGCGAGGGGACGACACCGGGTGAGGGGTGGCTTCATCGGCCGTTCCATACCCCCCCCTCACCCTGCCCTCTCCCCCCAAAGGGGGAGAGGGAAATAGCTTGTAAATTCCATGAATTGAGTAGCTAGTGGGCATGCCTAAGTTCAAACAATTCTCTACTACCTGCTTCATAGCAAAAACCTTGCCGGACACTACTGATCCCAACCCCAGATAGCTTTCCAATAAAGCCTTTTCCTGGGGGTCGCGAAACCCCGAAGGGATCAGGCGGCCGCCGGAAGCGGCGAGGCGCGCCGGGTAGGGAGCGTTAGCTGGGGGGACGGATGATAAGACCAACCTGGGGAAGGGGGTTCTGCCAAACGGAACTCCAATTAACCCTAATAAGCAACTGGCGCGCGGCCGCGGCCGCGGCCGCGCGCGGGCACGGCTCCCTGGATGAGACCGTTCCCCCGCCAGGCGGGGCTTCGCCAGTTTAGGGCCCCACCGCGGCCAGGCGGCTTTTGCATTGAGACCCGCGCCCCTTTACATTATAATTTAATAGAGGAATAATCGAATTTAGAGGGGAAACCAGCAGCGGCTGCGGCCCTGTCCAAATTGAAAGATTGGTTCAGTCGCAAGAGCCGATCTTCCCGGCCGCTCTCCCTGGGGCCGCCTCCGGAGCTGCTGGGATTTTGCCATTATCACCGACGATTACCTGAACCTGTCTAACCGCCTGGGATTCCACTTCGCCACCCTCGAATCCTTCCTGGGGACCGCGGCGGACAGCTACATCAGCCTCACCTTTTACGGGGGCGGGGCGGAAATAACCCGGCGCCTGCGGCGGGTGCGCTTCCTGGCCCGGGTCCTGGAACACCTGCATTTCCGGGTGGAACTCAAAGAGGATGCCATCACCGCTCGGGCCGACGCCATGGAGCCCGCGGCCCTGGAGGGCAAGCTGGAGATTCTCGGCCGCCTGATGATGGTCAGCAAACAACTGGACATGGAGATGCTGGACGATGAGGCGGCGGACCGCTGCTACCAGGAGTTCGTCACCGAGGGCCATACCCTGCGGCGAACTAAGAAGCCCCGAAACCCTTCATGAAAAAGATCGGTTGCCAACGACGGCTGCCTTCCTTCGGCAGGCGAGAGGTGGTCGGCCAACTGAGGAGGTTCACAAGAAATGGGACGTATTCTGGCCGTCGATGACGAACTGGACATGCTGGCCTTGTTGAAGATGATCGTCGAGGGCTATTCCGACCATCAGGTGGTGGCCACCAACAACCCCCTCGAGGCCGCCGGCTTCCTGGAAAAGGAAACCTTCGACCTGGTGCTCACCGACCTGAAGATGCCCGGCATGGACGGCCTGGAGCTCCTGGCCCTGGTCAGACGGCGGGATGAAGACGCCCTGGTGCTGGTTCTCACCGCCTACGGCTCTTTAGAGTTGGCCGAGGAGGCCATGGCCAAAGGCGCCTTCGACTATATCACCAAGCCCTTCCGCAAGGAGCAGATCCTGCTGGCCATCGACAAGGCCATGCGCTGGCGGGAGATGCAGCGTCAGAACCGGGAGCTGAAGCGGCGTCTGGAAGGGGCTAAATAGGGCCGCGGCGGACTCTCGCCTTAATCGTGCAGCAAGGAGGAAATATATGATATGGTTCATCCTCATGTTGGTCGCTTTTCTGGTGCTCCTCTATTTTAAGGGCGGCTGCTGAGGCCGTTGAGAACCGCGGCTTAGTTTAAGCCGCCCGGTAAAGCAAAGGCGGACCGTCAGGTCCGCCCCCGCTTGCCATAAACCGAAAAGCGAAACCCGCCTTACCCCCTGGCCTGAGCCTCCGCCGCCTCGGAGGCTGGCACCACCAACACCGGCACCTGCAGGCCCCGGTAGGCCACCTCCCGGATCACCCGTTCGGTGACCGAGCCGATGAGGTGCCGGCTGACGAAGCCGTGGCCGTGGCTGCCCAGGACCAGGAACTTCACCGGTCCAGCCCCCTCCAGGAAAGAGAGGATAGCCTCGGAGACGTCCTTTTCCCCCTCCAGCAGGTGGGGGCGCAGCTCCACCCCGGCCTTTTGCCCCCGTTGGCCGGCCTCCTCCAGGATTTTCTGCCCGTAGGCGTGCTGCTCCTCTTCCAGATGGCGGTCGATGAAGGCGAAATAGCCGGCCTTGCGGCGCTGAATGACCGTCAGGACGTACACCGGCCGGTTCAGGAGGTGCGCCAGAGAGAGGGCCGTTTCCATGGCCTCCCAACCCGGAGCGGAGCCGTCCACCGCCACTACAATGGGTTTGCCACTTGCTTCGGCCATCAATGGTGCCCTCCTTTCTTGAAGATCATGCCCACCAGCAGGCCGGCGGCTAAGGCGATGAACACCGCCATGAGGCCGAAGAGTACCGGGTGGTTCTGGGAGACCGAGGTCAGCCAGCTCTCCAGGCCCACCTTTTTGATCTGGATGACGTCCCTGCCGTAACCCACCGGTTGCCCGTGCAGGAAGGCAAAGGACTCCACCACGTAGCGGCCCTCGGTGGCTGCGGGGGGAAAGCGAAAATAGTGTTTGAAGAGCCGGCCTTCGGCAATCTCCAGGCGTTGGGGATCGGCGACGATGTTATAGAGGTTGGCTTCTTCCTTGATCTTTACCAGCCCCTTGAAGACCAGGTCCGCATCATCGGCCGCGGCCTCGCCCCGGATGAGGTGTAACTTTATCTGTTGCCTCACTGCCCCATACCCCAGTCCCAGTTCCTGGGCGGTTTCCGGGGAGACGATCTGCTCCACCGGCTTGGCGGTGTGGATCTTGTAGATGAAGGGGGCGTTGCTGACTTGGTACTGCTTCACCGTCATCCAGAAAGGCCCCACCCGGCCCTTGACCGAGAGTTTGACCTCCTCGCTCTTTTCCGCGGTGAGCCGAATGATGAGGTCGCAGTCCTTGACGGGGCTGACTCCGAAAAAGTAAATCCGATCCCCCTGGTAGGAGAGGCCGATTTCGATGAGGTTTTTGGAGGCCGCGGTGACCACCTTCTGCTGGGCCCCGGGGATGACGGCCAGGGCCGCCCCCGGGCTGCCGCCGGCCAGAAAGAGAACCACTAAGAAAAGCATGAGCCGTTTCATCTTAGTGCCCCCCTCCGGCCCCGGCCAGGCTCACCAGGTCGCTGGGGGTGAGGACCAAATCCAGGAACATTTTTACGGTCAGGACCAGGACGATGATGGCCAGCAAGATGCGAATCTGCTCCCCTTTGAGGCGTCTGCCGGCGATGGCCCCGAACTGGGCGCCGATGGTGGAGCCGCCCAGGAGGATCAAGGCCAGCAGCAGATCCACGGTCTTGTTGAACATGGCCTGCTGCAAGGTGACGTTGGCGGAAGTGAGGACGATCTGGAACAGGTCAGTGCCGATGGCGGCGATGGTGGGCATGCCGATGATATAGATCATGGCCGGCACCATGATGAAGCCGCCGCCCACCCCCAGCAAGGCCGCCATGGCCCCCACGATGGTGCCGATGGCGAAGGGGAAGATGGCGGAGGTGTGCAAACCCGAACGCTGGAAGTCCATCTTCAGGGGCAGTCTATCCAAGATGCGGCCCGATTTGGGGGCCGCCATCCCCTCGCCGGCCGCCGCGGCGGCGCTACGGCTGCGCCTGATGGTGCGCCAGGACTCGATGAACATGGCGCCGCCCACAAGCCCCAGCATGAGCACATACACCATCTTCATGACGAATTCGAAGTTGCCCATGGCCCGCAACACCTTGACCACCTGCACCCCGATGGTGCCGCCGGTGATGCCCCCGGCCAGGATGATCAAGCCCATCTTAAAGTCCACGTTGCCCAGGCGCCAGTGAGCGTAAGCCCCGGAACTGGCCCCGGCCACGATCTGGTTGGAGTCGGAGGCCGCGGCCACCGCCGGCGGGATGCCGATCATCATCAGCAGCGGGGTCAGCAAGAAACCGCCCCCCACCCCGAAGAGCCCGGAGAGAAAACCCACCAGGCCGCCTATCCCCAGGACCAGGAAAAAATTAATGCTTATACCTGCTATGGGAAGATAGATCTCCATGCTGCCTGCTCCCTCCCGGTTAAAGATGGAAGATAGTATGTTAAATTTCTCACAAGGTGTCAAGAGTATCTTTTTGGTTAAATTTATTGTGTTGCAAATTGCATCAGAACAGGTACGGTCAATAACAAATACCCATTTTTCCCTTGGTCCTTGGGGGATCGGGCCTCTTGTCTAAGGCCGGGGGGAAAAATGTGGGGCGGGCACTGCCCACCAAAACGTCAGGGCAACAGTGGCACAGGCTTCCAGCCTGTGATCGGGTCGCCCCCAAGATCGTCAAATATGGGAGTCATTAAGGATCGAGGTTGATATGGAAAAAAGTAAATGGCAGTCACTTCTTGAGAGATATCAAGGTAACAGCGTTATAAAAGGCCTTATTCAGCTCGTTCCATTAGGCATTGGTAGCGCAGCTGATGTTTCCTTAGTGGTTACTTTAGAGAAAATTAGGGCAGAAAGGACCAGGGAGTTTTTTGACGAGTTAGCAAAAGGAAATATTATTGTAGACTCGTCACTCTTAGAATCTGAGGACTTTTTGCACTGCTATTTTGCCACAGTCAAATATGGTCTTAATTCAAGGAGACGCGAAAAGATTAAAATGTTCGCAAGAATATTAAAATCCTCGGTGACCGGAGAGGGACCAAATGGCGTCGATGAATATGAGGATTTCCTAAATATATTGGATGAATTAAGTTATCGGGAATTACAGGCTCTAAGTATTTTGGATCAATTTTCAGATAGGCAAAGGACGAGTGACCAGAATGATACTCAATGGGCTAATACTTTTTGGGAAGAATTTATTCAGTGTGTCTCAAATGAATTTAGTATTCCCACAGACGAAGTAATTGACTTCTTGAAAAGAATATCCCGTACAGGCTGTTATGAACTATTAAACCCTGGTTGGGGCGGCACTAATGATAAATTAAAAGTTACTCCGACTTATAGAAGGTTAATAAAAGTCATTTTAGAGAGTTTAGAAACCTAATAAGACTAAAAATGCTCCATTTAGTTGCGTAGGTCTGGGATGGAAAGGTGGGGCCATCGGTCCCGGCTTTTCTTTTACTTAAGGGATTGGGGGAGGGGTTTTAGTGGAGGGAGTAGGGCTGGCGGCCCTTAGCCCCCGTCCCTAAATATCATTCTGTCTTGACCTCACTTCGGCAGCAGCACCAAATCCACCAGGGCTTCCAGGTTATCGGCCAGGACGATCTCTAACCCTTCCTTCACCTCATCTTCCAGGTCGGCAAGATCCGCTTCATTCTGTTTGGGGAAGACCACCACCCGCGCCCCGGCCTGCTGGGCCGCCAGGATCTTTTCCCGGATGCCGCTCACCGGCAGGATACGTCCGGAGAGGGTCAGTTCGCCGCTGAGGGCCACGTCGCGGCGGGCCGCCCGGCCGCTGAGGAGCGACAGGAGGGCGAAGGCGATGGTCAGTCCGGCTGAGGGGCCTTCCTTGGGGATGGCGCCGGAGGGCAGGTGGATGTGGATATCACTGTCGCTGAAAAAATCGGGGTTCAGGCCGAACTGCTCGGCGTGGCTGCGGAGGTAGCTCAGGGCGGTTTGGGCCGACTCCTTAAGGACGCTCCCCAATGAACCGGTTAAAATCAGTTGCTTATTCCCTCTCATACGAGAGGCTTCCACGAAGATGAGCTCCCCGCCGAATTCGGTCCATACCAGCCCGGTGGCCACCCCGACCTGGTTGCCCGCCTCGGCCACTTCCTGGACGAATTTCCGGGGCCCTAGAAATTCTTCCACCAGGGTCTGGTCCACCGTGAGAGCGCAGGATTTCCCCTTGTCCTGCAGGCAGATGCGGGCCAGCTTGCGGCAGATCGCGGCGATCTCCCGCTCCAGATTCTGCAGGCCCGCCTCCCGGGTATAATCCCGGATGATCCTGGTGATGCCGTCGTCGCTGAACCCCAGGCCCAGTTGGTGCAGGGCATGTTCCCGCAACTGCCCGGGGATCAGGTAATGCCGGGCGATGTTGAGCTTTTCGTTCTCGGTGTAGCCGGGGAAATAGATGACTTCCAGGCAGTCCAGCAGGGGCGCCGGCAGCTTCTCCACCACGTTGGCGGTGGTGATGAACATGGCCCCGGAGAGGTCGAAGGGCACACCCAGGTAATGGTCCACGAAGTGGCCGTTTTGCTCCGGGTCCAGGATTTCCAGGAGGACCGAGGCCGGGTCGCCCCGGAAATCCTGGCCGATCTTGTCGATTTCATCCAGCATGAAGATGGGGTTGCGGACCTCCAGGCGCTTCAATTCATTGATGATGCGCCCGGGCCTGGCCCCGGCGTCGGTGCGCCGGTGGCCCCGGAGCTCCGCTTCGTCCCGTAGCCCCGCCAGGGACAGGCGCACGAACTTGCGTTCCAGGGCCTCGGCGATGGCGTGGCCGATGGAGGTCTTGCCGGTGCCCGGGGGGCCGGCGAAGCAGAGGGTGGGCCCCCGGCTCATCTGCAGATGCCGTTTTTTTTCGACGATTTCCCGCACCGTGGCGCGCAGCTCTTCCAACTTGATGGGCTTGGAGAGATAATGGGCCGCCCCCTTCTTCAGGGCGTCCACCGCGGTGCTCACCGTGGGGTAGCCGGTGACCATGATGATCTCGGTGTGCGGCGACACCTGCTTCACCGATTCCAGGAGCTGGATGCCGTCCATCTTCTCCATCTTCAGGTCGGTGAGGATGACGTCGAACTCCTGGGCCTTCACCTTTTCCAGGGCTTCCAGGCCGTTGGCCGCGGTGGCCACCTGGTGCCCTTCCTTCCGCAGGATGTACCCCAGATTGGTGCGGGCGATCTCCTCGTCATCCACCACCAGCACCTGGGAGGCCTGGATGCTGCAGAGGGTGCGCATCGCCAGGTATTCCAGGACGCGCTCCTTGACCTGCTTCAGGCCATAGAGTTGGGACTCCAGGATGCGTTCGGCTCGTTTCAGGTCCAGATTGTCTTCGGTGACCCGGTTCCAGGGCAGGGAGATCAGGAAGTCCAGGTAATTGAGGCCGATGTTATATTCCGCCACCGCCGGGTCGGTCTTCTCCAGCCGTTCCAGCTCCTTCAGCGCCACTGCGGCCACTGCCTCGGGCAACCGGGCCTTCTCCACCGCGGCCCTCAGCTCCAGCAATTCCTGGGCTGCCTTGGGGGGGCGCTTCTCTTCACTCTTCCGAAAAAAGGGCATGTCTGAGAGCCTTCCCGAGAGTAATGATCTTAAGGGGTCAGTATAAAGGAAAATCGAGCCTGGGGCAATCTTAGCCTGACGGCATCATAATTTCAATTTAATGATTTTCTTAAGAAAAATTGGTGGCCGGCGCTCACCTTGGTGGATGTGGATTGTTGCGTTTTGCAATCTTCGCCAGGTGCTCGTGACATTGTGTGCCATATTGGATAACATGCCGATATATTTAATAAATTAAATTAAGCGCAATTTTCGGTCGCCTTGTGCAACTGGCATACGGAGAACCGCAGGGGCGGCCCGCCGGGTGAGCCCGTTAATTTTGGGGTACCGGCGTCCGGCCGTTATTTAGTCAAAATTAACCAGGTTCTGGAAGTGGATAAATGGGAGCCGCAGGCCTAAAGGTGACCAGTAGGGTCGCCCGCGGGGCCTGCATTAGGGGTGTAGGGGGCGGTAGTGTTCGGCAAGGTTTTTGCTATGAGGCAGGCAGGAGAATTGTTTGAACTTAGGTATGCCCACTATCTAATCAATTCATTGAATTTACAAGCTATTTCCCTCTCCCCCCTTGGGGGGGAGAGGGCAGGGTGAGGGGGGTATGGACTGCCGACGAAGCCACCCCTCACCCGGTGTCGTCCCCTCGCAGGGGAGAGGGGATTTGGTTGCATCGGTACAATATGTTGATATCGTTGAAATTACAATGGTCTAGAGTTTAACTGCGAGATAGTGTAATCTTCTCCATGCAATTTCGTTGCCGGACACTACTGTGTAGGGGGCGATTTGGGACCGGGCTTCTTAGCTTTTGGCCGAAAACCGGAACCGGAAACCGTCTTTAACCAGTGGCCTCCTCCGGCCGCAGGCATGAGAGGCTGTAGTCTTCCTTTTTGAAGGCCTGGAGACAGCATTCCATGACGGTATCGGAAGACAGGGCCAGATCGAGCTGGCGGCAGAAGGCCATGAGCAGGCCGGCCAGCTCCAGGGTCTCTTCGGTTTCCAGGAGGGAATACTTCACCAGGCGGCCCTGCACCAGGTCGCCCTTGGCCTGGGCCTTGAAGCCCAGGTCGTCCAGGATCCGCTTCAGGAGGCGGGCCCGGCGCTCCCGGCGATCTACCGCGGCAGCCCCACCCTTGAACTGGAAGCTGATGTAGTTGTCGTTGCGCTCTTCGGAGATGTAGGCGTCCATCATGCCGAAGTGGTAGCCCAGGCGGGAGTTGAAGTTGAGGTAGGAGTCGGTGATGATGGCGAAGCTCTTGCCCCCCAGACCCCGCTCCGTCTTACCCATATCGTACATGGTATTGGCGAACACCGACATGAAGCCCTTCATGTCCGGGGCGACCTTTCCGGCCCAGCTCACCCTGGGGTGGTGGAAGCCCCTGAGCAGGGCCTTAAAGGGCCGGGAGGAGATGTCTTCTTCGCGCACCTGCGCCTGGCCGCTCACCTTCAGGCCACCGCCCAGGTCCAGGATGAACAGGTTGAGGGGCAGGTCGGTGACCAGGCGGCTGACACGGCTCGAATCCAATACCCGCTCCACGTCCGGGGTGAACATGGCGTCCATGGCCTTTTCATGGCAGAAGCGGGTGAGGTCGTGCAGGGTCCGGCAGTTGCCCGCCAGGAAATCCGCACTCTCCGGGTCGATGAGGTTGAGGGGGTTGGTCAGCTTCAGGATGCGCCCCAGTTTCTGGAAGACCGGGGAGGAGCGCAGGTCTGCGGCGGTTTTCGGCTGGCGCTCCAGCACTTCGGTGACGATGCCGGGATAGACCCGGGCCGCGTCCGCGTCCACGGTGACGATCTGGCCGGGGCGCAGCACCCGGGTGGCGCTGCCCACGTCCACCAGGGTGGGGATGTGGAATTCCCGGGCCAGGATGGTCATATGGTCGGTGGGGCTACCCACTTCGGTGATGATGGCGGCGATGCGGTCCATGGCCAGGACCAGGCGGGCCGAAGGCTGGCGGGCCACCACCACCGCGCCGGGGGGGATGTCGGCCACATCCTCGTCGTGCAGGAAGAGGTGGACCCGGCCGGCCACGGCGCCGCCCACCGCCCGGACCCCGAAGCTGAGGAGCGGCGGCGTCGCCGCTTCCGCCTGGCGCTCCCGGAGGGCGGCGGCGAAGCGAGGGGTGCTCACCCTGAGGGGCCGGGACTGGAGGATCACCAGGTTGCCTGCCTCGCCCAAGGTCCATTCAATGTCCTGGGGCCCGCCGAAATGGTTCTCCAGGATAAGGGCGATCTCCGTCAGGGTCCGGGCCTGGAGGTCGGTGAGGGACGGGGAGCTGCCCTGTTTCAAAGGCAGGGCCGCGGCCGCCACCCCGCCTCCGGGCTGGCAGACCAGGGCCGCGGGCTTCTCCGTCACCCGCCGCTCTTTGATGGGGTGGCCCTCCTTGCGGGAAACCACGTAAAGGTCCGGGGAGATGGCGCCGTCCACCGCGTACGGGCCCAGGCCCCAGACCGAGCTGATTAAGACGCGGTCCGCTTCCGGAGCCTGGTGGGGGTCCTGGGAGAACATCACCCCGCTGGCCCGGGCCGGCACCATGGCCAGGACGCCCACCGCCATGGGAAGTTCCGAGACGGAAAAGTGCTGGTATTTCCAATAAAAGATGGCCCGAGAGGTGAACTTGCTGGCGACGATCTGCTTGTAGTGTTCCGGCAGCCCGGCGGCGGCGACGTTTAGCAGGGTGGCGAACTGGCCGGCAAAGGAGAATTCGCTGTCCTCCCCCACGGCGCTGGAGCGCACCGCCAGCCAGGGGGTCGGCAGGTTTTGGACCGCCTGCGCCAGGGCCTCCTCCAGGTCCGGGGGCAGTGGCGCCTGGAGAATCATCTCCTGGATCTCAAGGCTGATCGCCTCCAGGCTTTCCAGGTCGTGGATGGGAGCCCGGGCCAGCCTGGACTCCAGTTCGCCGGAGAGCTGGGCCCCCTCCAGGAAGCGCTTGTAGGCCGTGGCGGTGATGGCAAATCCCTGGGGCACCGGCAGGCCGATGCGGTTGCCGATCTCCCCTAGGTTGGCCATCTTGCCGCCCACCGCGGGCGCCAGTTCCCGGTTCAGGGCCGATAACGGCAGGACATAAGGGGTTTCCGGGATGCTGGGGCGCGCCGCCAGCTCCAGGCGGATCTCCTCCGCCAGGCGCCGGTAAACAGAGGTCAATTCCGGATGGCGGTCTCCGCTGAGCATTAGATTGAGCTCGGCCACCACCCCCCAGACGCTGTCCAGCAGGCGCCCCGTCTGGGTCTCCAGGTAGCCGGTGTCGAAGAGGAATTCCCCGGAGAGCTTTTCCTCCATATCGGCCATGATTTCCAGGGCCTGGTTGTTTTCCGTCAACAGGCGGCGGAAATGGCCGAACTGCTCCTGCAGGCGGGACATTTCGTCCACTTCCTCTTTTAAAAAGCGTCGCAGGAACTTGAACACCATGTACCCTCAGTGAGCAGTTATCAATGGGAGCATTATGGAATCCGGTTTTCGGTTTTCGGTTTTCGGTAACACCTCGCCGGGATCGGCATGGGTCTCATGCAGGTACTGATAAATATAAGCAATCAATTGGGCGGCGCGCCCTGGCCAGCTCATCCGCCCCGGCCACCTTCTCCGAGGAGGCGCAGTCGGCGCCGAGGGGTAATAGCCTTTGCCCCTTATCCTGCCTTGAGCGCCCCTTCATTTCGCCCCCACTTACTGCTTATGCTTACTGCTCAGGGCTCACTGCCCGCTGGTTCTTCAACGTTTGCAGTTCCTCCTGCATCCGCTTCCACTCCAGGGCCCGCCGGATGGTGATGAGGATGGTCTCCTTGCGGAAGGGCTTGGTGATGAAATCGTAGGCCCCTTTCTGGACGGCCTCCTCCGCGGTCTCGATGGTGCCGTAGGCGGTAATGATGATGATGGGCAGGTTCCGGTCGATTTTCTTGATGATCTCGATGAGGTCCATGCCGTCCACCAGGGGCATTTTCAGGTCGGTGATCACCACGTGGTAGTCGTCCTCCTGGAGCAGTTTGCTCACCTCCAGGGGGTTGTTGGTGGTGGTCACCTCGTAGCCGGTCTTATCCATCAGGATGGTCTTTAATAACCTGAGCATATTGGGTTCGTCGTCCACCACTAATATCCGTTCCGGCATATCGTCCTCCTGGGGGTTGGGGCCTTAACTTCATTAACGGATGCTGCCGCTACTCCTTTCCAGTTTCTGCTTAGGCGGTCCCTCCCCGGCTTCCTGCTCCGCGGCGATGGGCAGGTAAACGGTAAAGGTGGTCCCGTGTTTTTCAGGATATTCCTCTGCCGGGAAGGTGGTAAAGATGATGTTGCCGCCGAATTTGGTGATGATGCCGTGGCTCATGGACAGGCCCAGGCCGGTGCCTTCGCCGGTCCTCTTGGTGGTGAAGAAGGGGTCAAAGATCTTGGTCTGGGCCTCCCGGGGGATGCCGTTGCCGGTATCGCTGAATTCAATGGCCACCCGCTTGCCGTCCGGGGCCGGCTTGGTCTCCACCTTCAGCACCCCCCCGCCCTTCATGGCGTCCCGGGCGTTGTTGATCAGGTTGATGAAAACCTGTTGCAGCTCCTGGGGGTCGCCCGCGGCAATGGGCAGTTTAGGGCTGAAGTAGGATTCCAGGCGAATCTTTTTGGTCAACAGGGTGTTTTTCACCAACGCCAGGGTCTTTTCCAGGATCTGGTTGATGTCCGCCGCGGTCTCGGTGCGCTCCGGGGCCCGGGCAAAGGTGAGGAGATTCTCCACGATCTTCTTGCAGCGCAGGCCCTCCTCCTCGATGACCTTCAGGGTTTCGTGGACGGCGGGCAGCTCCTCGGTCTGCTCCAGCAGGTGCTCGGTAAACCCGAGGATCACGGTCATGGGATTGTTGATTTCATGGGCTACCCCGGCGGCCAGGGTGCCGAGGGAGGCCAGCTTCTCCATGTTGATCAAACGGTCTTCCATGGATTTGCGGCTGGTGATGTTTCGGGAGATGATCTCGAAGGCGAAGAGCTGCCCCTGTTCATCCCTGATCCCCACGATGTTAGTGGAGAACCAGAACTCCCGCGGGCCGATGGCCACCTTGTGGCGCAGGCTCCTGCTCCGGCCGGTCGCTTTCGTTTCCCGCAGCCATTCCATATGGAAGTCTGCGGATTTTTGGGCAAAGACATCGTAGAAGGTGCGGCCCAGGAAGTCATCGGCGCGGCCCTCCGCCGCCCCGGGAGCCGGTCTTCCGGGGACGCCGGCCAGGGCGGTGGCGAAGAGGTTGGCGGCGTAGCGGTTGATGGAGAGGATCCGGCCCTGTTCGTCCACGGTGTAGATGAGGTCGGCGGCATTCTCCACCAGGCCCTGGTAGCGGGCCTCGGACTTCTGCAATTTCTCTTTCTGGCGGCTGACCTCCTGCTCCAGGTTATCGGAAAATTGCCGCTCATAACGGAAGTTCAACAAGGCGATGGTGGCGGAGATGACCAACAGGCCGATAAGCACCTGCATGAAGAACTGGCGCAGATAGAGAGAATGGACCACGCCCTCCACTTCGCTGGCCGGGGCCGCCACCGCCACCGACCAGATGGGCGCCGGGTTGGCGGTTGGCCCCAAGGCCGGGTCTGCCAGTTTCACCGGCGCATAGGCGATGAGCTTCCGGATCTCGCCGGTGAGACCGCGATGCCAGCCGGAGATGTAAGTGCCCCAGCCCTCCTGGCCCTGCAGCATCTTCTCCTTCTGGATTCGGTTGATGGCGTCAAAGGAGATGGCCGGCGCTCGTTGCTTGCGGACGGTGAAGGCGTTTTTGCCGACGAAGTCGGGCTCCGGATGGCTCAAAAAAGTCCCCTGGCTGTCCATGATCCAGGCATAGCCGGTCTTGCCGCTCCTGATCTGCCGGGTAAACTTGTCGGCCAGGCGCTGGGCGTCAATATAAAAGACCAGAACCCCGGCGAAGACCCCGGTGGGCTGGGGATGGTTCTCGTCCACCGATACCTCATAGGTGGGCACGGCCATTACCGCGATGAGGCGCCCCACATAATCGGCGACCTGGGTGGACACCGGGCTTACGTAGACCCGGCCCCGATTTTCCGGGTTGCCGGCCCAATCCGGGTAAGGGGCGTCCTTGAAAGAGCCGCTGGTGATATGATCCAGACCCCGGCCGTCCACCAGGTAGGCCCGGCGGTCCTTGGCGTCGATGCGGAGGATCTCCACCACCCCTTCCTCCCGGATGCTGGCCAGAGTGGCCCGCATACGGTTGGCCCAGGTGAGGGGCTCCAGGTACTGAATGGCAGGGGAGTAGTTAAGGGTGTTCAACTCCCGCTTCAAGAAGTTGATGTCCTGTTCCAGGAGGCTGGCGGTGTGGCGGGCCAGCACCAGTTGCTGCTGGTTGAAGTCCTCCTTGACGATTTCCAGCATCTGTCTGGCGCTCATGAGCCCCAGGTAGATGCTGATCCCCAGGAGGGCGATGTTCAGCGCCAGCAGCAGGGCCAGGGCGTGCCGGGTGATGAGGAAGGGGAAGCGCCGCATGTGGCCGTCATCCTCAGGTGTCAGGCGGCAACCGGACCAGGTGGTCCATCGCCGGGACAAATTGCAATTTATGCTTAAATTTTAGCTTAATCCGGGGTATCCGGTCAAGCAAACTCCCCCGAGGGTAGTGTATCAGTTTGAAATCCTTGGCTGGAAAAATCAAGGAGAGAATCTATCAAGGCCGAAATGGACCAATATGAAACAATAAACGAGGAAAATGAAAAAGCGGCCCGGAGGCCGCTGGAATAACTACCAATTAATTTTTGATTATGCATTAACTACACATTCCTGGCCGAGGCTATCAATAGGGAAGAAAATCGGAGACTCCTTTTGACCTTTTTTAAGTTTTGGGAATATATCTTTAACAAGAGATTTAGCTATTTCATCGAATCCCTTTGAGGCAGCATAAAAAAGCCGAATGAATCTATCAATTGACTCTGATGGAGAAGATTCTCCATTCTCCCATCTTGATACGGTTACATTCCCTACACCTAGTTCTTTTGCAAAATCCTTAGCTTTTAATCCCATGTGCTTTCTAAGAAAACGAATCTCGCGTCCAGATAGTTGATCTTCCTTTTCCAGTAAAATCTTTCCAATCAAATTATGTAATTCTTGAATGCGAGGAATAAAGGCAAACTTTTCCCCGCAGTCACATTTAAAAACTTCAACTCCTTCTAGCCAAAGGTTTTGCAAGCCTGATTCCGTATAGTGGTATTTGCCCTTATGGGTTTTACCCGTTTGATGGCAGGTAGGACAATTCATATTGCTCATGGCAAACTCACCCATGCACAGTTTTTACAAACAAAGAATTTTTATCCTTAAGGATTAGGACTACACCCAGCGGCTCACCTTCTAAGTCCACGTGAGAAACCTTAAATTTCATATCGGTATATTGGTCGGGGATATGAACCACTTTTCCCCAAGTGAGGACATTCAGAATGTCTTGGAAGTCAACATTTCTCTCGGGCATACGCTTTTCCTTGCAATGTCTTCCGAGAGCTACACCCCGCGAACCAGTTTTTGCAATTCTCCTGATCTGCGATTCAATCTGCTGGATATCTATTATCTTCATCCGTTACCGAAAATCAAGGGGAAAAGTTAACCTGATGATAATTTATTTAGCCGTTCATTGTCGATTGTCTCAGTCCTGCCATGGGTAGAAATTATTTTCAATCAAAAATATCAATCAGATAGGGCTACGATTTCTTCCAGGATCCAGATATGATCGGTCACTCCTGCTTCCATCGCCGGGGTCACTCTCAGGGTCTTATGGATTCTACCGAAGTTATAGAACATGAAATGCAGGGAGACGGCGTGAGCCAGATTCTCCACCTTCTTTGAAAAGGCATCGGTGAGTCGGGTACATCTCGAGGAGTCATGAGGTGGGGTGGGCGCGGGGTTCACCTGCGAACCGGTAATTTCCTGCCAGGAAAGCCTCTACGTACCAGTCAACCTGCGCACCATCCGCCATGACCATATCCCGCTGACGGGCGCAGCCCATGAGCCGGCCCACCAGGTCGAGTTTTTCTTCCATGAGGGGATGGGGATACTTCCAAAGCTTGGCGACCACCAGGTCTCCGGTGACTTCCACCTCAAAATCGAGTCGGGCCAGAATAGTGCCCAGAAATTGGGCGCGCCGCCCTCGCCGGGTTTGGTCCGCGGCGCCGCCCTGGAACCGGAAACTGATGTAGTTATCGTTGCGCACCTCGCTGATAAAGGCGTTCAGGGTGGCAAAGTGATAGCCCAGGCGGGAGTTATAATTGAGATAGTTCCGAGAAATAATGGCTAAGGTCCGGGCCCAGAAGTCGGGCATGGGGGCGGTTAGTGAACGGGAGACTACGGAATAAAGTCCCCTCACATCGATGGGGATGGGTCCGGCCCACGAAACTCCGGGATAGCTGATCCCTCGCCACAGGGCCTTCATGGGGATGGAGGCGATGGCGTCGGGAGAAACGAACTTGGCCCGCCGGTCTGCGTCAATGCCGCCTCCTAGATCAATCAAATAGAGATTCAAGGGGATTGTGGTTTTGAGTTGGACCAGGTTCACCTGGTCCCGGCCGACGCGTTCCCCCAGATCAAACATCTCGGTTATGGCCATCTGATGGGCGAACCGGGCGATGTCGTGGAGGGTCTTACAGGATGCCGGCGTAAAGTTACTCAACGTCGGATCGGTTAAATTAAGTGGGGTTATCCATCGCAAGACCCGGCGCAAGGTGGCATAGATCGGGGTTTCAGCCAGAAGGGAAGGTTTTTCTCTTTTGGCGGCGATCAGTGCTTCTACCCGCCCCTGGTACACCCGCAGGTGATCGGCGTCTATAGTGACTTCCTGCCCGTTTTGCAGGACCTGGGTGGCCTTTTCCGTATCCACCAGAGATGGGACTTTGAATTCCCGGGCCAGGATGGCCAGATGCGAAGTGGCGCTGCCGATGTCCACGACCAACGCGGACGCTTTATGGAGCACGATGCCGTAGCGGGAGGAAGTGTGGCGGGCCACCAGCACCGCCCCTGGGGGAAACCGGGCCAGATCTTCATCCTGGCGGATGATGAACACCGGGCCTGCGGCCACGCCGAAGCAGGCCACGCTGCCGTGGTCAATCAAGACGGGGTGGCGCCCCTGAATTTCGGGCGGCAGCTCGGATTCGTTTTCAGGCTTAAGCAACGTTAAGGGGCGGGATTGCAGGAGCAGTAACCGTCCCTCCAAATTCACGGCAAATTCAATATCCTGGGGCCCTCCGAAATGTTCTTCCAATTGCACCCCATAGCGTCCCAGCTGCAGCAGTTCCTCCGTGGTCAGGGCCGGTTGGAACTGGTCCGCTGCCGGTACCGCTTCCGAGGTAAGCCCCCCTTTATTGACGGCAGCGATCAGACGGATGGGTTTGTTACCGAGGCGTCTCTCTAAAATCTTAATTTCCGGTTTTTTGGCGAGGGTATAGTGGTCCGGGGTCAAGGCGCCTTCCACCACAGAAGGTCCCAAACCCCAGGCTGCGTCAAGGACCATTGCTTCTTCGCGCCCACCCAGGGGATTGACCGTAAACAGGACGCCGCTAGCCCGGGCCGGCACCATTGCCAGACAACCCACACTCATGGCCAACTCCTGACGGATCAACCCTTTCTCGTGCAGATACACCAGTGCCGAAGGCGAGAATTGACTTGCCAGGACCTTGAGATAATTGGGGAAGAAATCGGTGACAGGTACATTTAAAACCGTCAAGAACTGCCCGGCAAAGGAAAGCTCCTGGTCTTCATATAAACCGCTGCTCCGCAAGGCCAGCTGAGGTTCGTAACCCAGTCTCTCCGCTAAATGGAGATACTGTTCATGCACTGCCTCGGAGAGTTGCGAAGGGATTTGCGCCGCGAGCACCAATTCCCGCAGCAGCCGGCTTTGGTCCAGCAACTGCGGCACATCATTTACCTCCACTTTTTCGAGAATCTGGCCTACCCGTTCGGCTAATTGATTTTCGGCCAGAACCAAATGGTAGGCCTCAGTGGTTAGCACAAACCCATCAGGTGTCGGTAGGCGCAAGCGGTTTTTGATCTCACCCAGGTTGGCGTTTTTCCCACCCACGGCCATCAGCAGCCTCCGGTCAACCTGGCTTAAGGGGAGCACGAGCGGTATTTTTTCACCGGAGGTTGTTCCAGCCTGAATTTCATTCTGTATCCTGATTTTTATATTTTCCAAAACGGGGTGCAATTCATAATAACGATTGTCCCCCAGTGCATTTAATTGCTCAATGAGGGTCTGAGAGGCATGGAAAGTTATCTCACTTCGAGAACGGATGTACTCCATATCGAAAACAAAGTCGCCTGCCAATTTGGCTTCCATGCGCGACATGACCCTGAGAGCAGTGTTGTTGGCTTCTAACAGGTCCTTAAAGCACTGGTGTTTGTTTCTTAAAAAATTTTCCCACCCCTCGGGTGGGGCCGATTTTTTTCTTTTTAAAAAGTTCAATATCTTCAAAATATTACCCCAAAAGCAGCGGCAGCTTGAGCGGGTCAGGCCGAGAGTTGGGCCTCCCGCCATTTCAAAGCCTTCTCAACCGTCGTCAAGATCTGCTCCTTGCGGAAGGGCTTGGTGATATAGTCAAAGGCGTTATGGCGCATGGCTTCCACTGCTGACTCCACCGTTCCGAAGGCGGTGATGATAATTAAAGCTAACTTCGGATCGATTTCTTTGACTATCTTTAATAATTCGATGCCTCCGATTACCGGCATTCTCAAATCACTGATCAATAGATCGGCATGATATTCTCGACACCAGTCAATGGCCTGGTGGGGGTCAATGGTGGTAAGCACTTTGTAATCCGTTTTTTCTGTAAGGATAATTTTTAGCAACAGCAACAAATCCGGTTCGTCATCCACGATTACGATAGTCGCCGGCATTTTGATGCTCCTTTCAGAAGGTGCTGGACTCGTGCGAAAAATGGTCCAGGGATTTTATGCAAGCTGATTCAAGACCTGCTTTTTGGGGACGTATTTGTTAGAGAAGTGAAGAATCTACTAAGTTGAGACCTTCACTTTGCTTGGATGACAGGTCTAGCCGCTCCTGAAATTCCTGAAAGGGCCTGGAGTAAAATGGCCCGTCTTGTTAAACGGCCGTGGCTTGTTACTTCAATACCTTCCAGAGCATTGTTATGATAATGGCACAAATAATACCGGCAAACAAGAGCTGGGACCTGGGACCGGACAATTTTTTCCGCAGCAACACCCCGCATTGAGAGCCTGGTATCGTGGCGACCAAAAGAATGACCATCAGCAAGAGATCGACATTCCCTTTGACGCTGTGAGTCAAGGCCCCGTACAGAGCCAGGATCAGGTAATTAAAGAGGTTGGTGTCTATGGAGACCACGGTGGGGATGCCCAGGATGTAAATCAAAGCCGGCATGCGAATGAAACTGCCGCTCACCCCCAATAATCCGGTTAACAGGCCGGTCACGGCGCCAACCCCCAGGATCACCCATAGAGAGACGGCCTCAACCCCGGACAACGGCAGCGATACCATCGGCGGCAGGGCTACCCGCTGCAACCGGGAGGTTATGGCAATCGAGGGAACGCCCGGAGTTCCACCAGAGGGTTCAGCCTGGACGCTCCTAACTTCTCGATAAACCTGACTCCCGATCCAGGCCAGCAAGCCACCGTAGACCATAGTCATGACAAGCTGAAGCAGGCTGATTTTTCGGCTCAACAGGGTGACCTCACCGGCATAAGTGAGAGACTCCAGTAGTTGGGCGCCTATTTCTAAGCCGATGCAACTTCCCAGAAAAAGGAGAATTCCCAGCTTATAATCAACGTACCCCAGACCCCGTTGCCGTAAATTAGCGATGGTGGCGGTGCCCGCCATCATGGAAAGTTCGGTCCCCACGGCCACATTGTAAGGGATGTTGCCCACGAGATTGAGCAGCGGCGCCATTAAGAAACCGCTGGCGCCCCCGAATAAGCCGCCTAGCAAACCCAGACAGAAGCCCAAGATGAGCAAGGTAGCCAGGCTGACGGCAAGATCCCCATTGGTCTGGATGGCATAAAACCAGCCATGAATAGGCTCAGCCAGCCGGCCTAAATCAGGATTAAGGATTTTCTGCCAATAGCTGGCTATAGGGAGGGTGATGGCCATGAATAAGTCAGGGTGGTGAAGCTAAACGTCGCCTCCGCCAAGTTTAATGCCGAAAATATTTTCAATACCCTTCAGGATCAAGGCCAGAATGAGTCCGCTGGCCACCGGAATCACCAGGGCCAGGGCCACGTAAGGCCAGTGGGGAGCAAAAGGCCCCCCGGCTGGCGTCGTGCTTTGGGAAATCGCCGTCAACCACTGCCAAAAGGTCATGAGTTCACCAGGAAAAAATGAATGAAGGCGCCTTTCAATAAATAGATAAAGTCATTCATTCTGTCAAGGAATAGGAATTTTTGACAAACTGTAAAAGGATTTTCTAGAGGATACTCTACCTTAAAAACCGGTCAGGAATCTAAACTGCTTATCATTTCAAAGACCTAGCTAATTACCCACCCCGGCATAGAACTTGTAGAGATATACACCGAATACCGCAAAACCCTTGAGACGCCTCCCTAACCAAAACCACTTATATGGAGGTTTAACGATTATGAAGTTTGGGAATAAATTATTCACCATGATGCAGGCGGCGGCTGAGGCCCACGCCCGCTGGGAGATCGAGTCTTCCCTCGATATCCTCCAGAATCGAAAAAAGCTGCTGATCTTGCTGGCTTTTTGTCTGCCGAGCGTCGCCTATATCGGCGTCGCCTGGGCTGCCCCCGACGTCTTGGGAGGCAAGGAGGCCTATGCCCCGGCCTTTTATTCCACTTCGGTTTTTCTGGTTTCCATGCTCATCGGTCTGGCCTCGGGTTTAATAACCGGCTGCATCGGCGCCGGCGGCGGCTTTGTCACCACCCCGGCCCTGATGAGTATGGGGGTCAAAGGCATTCTGGCGGTTGGCACCGACCTGTTCCATATTTTTGCCAAGTCGATTATGGGAACGGCGATCCATCGAAAGTTGGGTAACGTTTCAGTCAAACTGGCGGTGGCCTTTGTGGTCGGCTCGACGGGCGGCGTCGTGGTCGGCGGCACTTTAAACCGAGCCATTTATGAGTTTAATCCGATCTTGAGCGATCTCTTTATCAGCCTGGTTTATGTTTTGCTCCTGGGGTTTTTGGGAATCTACGCCGCGATGGATTTTCTCAAACTTTGGCGGGCCGGCCGGGCCCACCGGACCCTGGCCCCCGAGGAACAACAAGCCGCCGCCCCCCCCCTCGTAACCACTACCGGTCTGGCTCAGAAGCTGCAATCTCTCCAAATTCCCCCCATGATCACCTTCGATGAGAACCTGGTTCCCGGCGGCAACCGGATTTCCGGCGTCTTCGTCGCCTTATGCGGTGCTCTCGTGGGCTTGGTGGCGGCCATCATGGGGGTGGGCGGCGGCTTTTTGACCTTCCCCATGTTCGTCTACATGTTGGGCGTGTCGTCCTTCACCACGGTGGGCACCGACATCCTGCAGATTATCTATACCGGCGGGTTCGCCTCCATTACGCAATATGCCATCTATGGCTTCATCTTTTATACCCTGGCAATGGGCTTGCTCCTGGGCTCCCTGGTGGGAATCCAGATAGGCGCGCTTACCACCAATGTGGTTAAGGGTATGTACATCCGGGGCTTCTTTGCTATTACCATCATTGCCGGGTTTCTCGACCGGCTTTTCGCCCTGCCGAGAAAACTCAGTCAGATGGAAATTATCTCAATCTCGACTGAAATCACCAAGGTTTTGGATCTCATCGGAACGATCGTATTCTTTGCGATTATTGCCTGTTTCGGGTTCTGGGTATTCTTCATGTTCTTTAAGAACCTTAATAAATTAAGGGGGATGGAATCCCCCACCCAACCGGGCGTGAAGGGGGCTTAAATCATGAAATCCATGAAACTCGCTATAGGAATAATCCTCCTGGCAGTTTTTGCGATTATCCTGTTTCTGATCTTCATGCCGATATTCGGCGGTGGCCAAAATGGGCTGGCATTTTCGGATAAGTTCTTCAACTCCCTGGCCAAAGGCTCCAGCAATCACATCGCCGACATGCGGAAGCTGGCCCAAACCATGGTGGGCACCCCGTTTGTCGCGGAAATCAAAATGACCGACCCTGCACAGGCCAAAGAAACCGAGACCCTTTACAGTCTGGCCGGAGCCCAGTCTGAGGTGGCGGGGCCAAACTTAAAAATCAGCGGCGATCTCGGTCAGGTTCTGCTAAAAGCGGTGGATGACGCCGACCTCCTGTTCAACGAACAGGGTGGAAAACTCGAGGCACAATACCACTATGACCCCAAAAAGGTATTGAAAAACTGGTGGTACTCTTTTAGTAAACTGGCTGCCGCCATGACCAAACAGAAAAAATTTGATCTGGCCAAGGCGATTGCGCAAGTCCAGACCCGGGCTTTGGAGCCCGGCTACAACTTCGCCGGCATCGCTCCGTACAAAGTGAGCGATAAAGCGTTTTTACTCGGCATAATGCTGGTATTTTATGTCTTCTACACCCTGTTTTATGGCTTCGGCATCTATGAGCTGTTCGCGGGCCTTGGCCTGCGAATGGAAAAATCTACCAAAGAAGAAGTCTGAGCGGTGGAACCGGCAAGAACTTCCTTGGGAGCGGTCGGCCAGCGGTCTGCTAGCGCCGGAGCCTCTGGCCGACTTCCTCTCCGTATGATATGTCTCAAAATAACAGGACCTTAGATCTTTCGATTACCTGTCACATCCTTGCCGCTGGAGTGTGACCTTGCCTATTTGGCGCCGCTTTTTTCGGAGAAGTCCTTCCCAGCCGCCGGCCTCTAAGCCTCTGAGCCTTAGAGAACAATATCAGCGCAAAGTGCAGCGCTATATGGGAATTGTCGCGGCAGGCAACGCCGCCCTCAGAACCCTGGCCCAGTTGCAGGCAGACCTGGCGGAGGACGTCTATATTACTCCGGCGTACGTGCAGCTCCAAATCGAAATCGTTCTATACCATACCCGCCGCGCCGTCTCCGGGTTAAATGAGTTCAGCAAAGGGAAAGCCCAAAACCTGGTGGAGATTTTTATTGCCCGGGAAAAATACCTGAGGGAGGCCTTATCTCAAACCCTCGGCGTCGAAATTTCCACTCTTCCTCTCCCCTTCGAAAGTCATATACTCCCCCAGGTGGAATTGCTAGCCAGTGGGGTGGCGTATCCGGATGATGGACAGGAGGTTCCTGATCAGTTCATTATCGAGGGAGTGTGGGGGTTGGGGGCTGCGGTCGGAGAGATTGAGGCGCGCCCGTGGAAATATAAAGTGTTCCGGGGGAAGGGGCCGGAGATATCTTCTTCAGATTCCGGCGTCCAGGCTTCCTGGCTTGCCTGGGACCTTCAAGACGGGTTTAAAAGGGAACCTTTGCCGGCAAACCTCCAGAGCCTGTCATGCCTCCAGGAAGAAGAGCTGAGGACCTTAACCGAATATGTGGGATTATTGTCCTCCGGATTGCATGGTCCTCAAAGAGTTGTCTGGGGGTTGCGGCCGGATAAAAAAATTATCATCCTAAGAAGCGCCCTCATCGGCGAGCCTTCGTTACCTGGATTCCTCAAGCCTGAAAATCAGAGGGGACTGCTCATTTCAAGAGGGATGAAGATTTATCCTGGCCGGGCCTCAGGACCGACCCTCCGGGTTGATGTTAACCGGGTACCCGATCCTCAGAATGTGCCTGCAGGGACGGTACTCCTGGCTGACAGACCGGCACTCTCTCTGGCGCCGCTTTTGAGCAAGGCTGCGGCCCTGGTAGTGGGCGCCGGTGAAGCGCGCAATCATCTGGCTTTTTTAGCCAGAGAGGCTCGGGTGCCCACGATCTTTCACTATGGTGGGGATGGAGCTCTTTCCCTCGTGCCGCCTGGCGCCTGGGTTGGTGTAGATGCATGCAGCCTCATGGTTTTCGCCACCGACCCTGAAATTCCGTTGTCCAAAGCAGAACCCAGTCCCAGCTCCCATCAACCGGTGGCGAAAAAGATTCTCCAGAGACTCAGCCCCTATTTGTTTCCCTTAGAAGCGCCGGTTTTACCAGACCAGCCTCTCACCCCTGATGCTTGCCGCAGCCTCCACGAAATCCTCTTCTGCGCCACGGTGGGCCGCCTGCGGGAAATGTTCACTCTCAGCCTGCGAGCCCAGGTGACCCCCAAAGACGCCGTTAGTTTGGCAACCGGGCGCATGGTCCCAATTTTGGTAATTGATGCAGGAGGCGGGTTGTCTGAGCAAACCCCGAAGGTTAATTTCGAGGCAGTGAGATCTCTGCCCTTCCGAACCTTTCTCAACGGCTTGATGTCGATCCCTTGGCCCAAGGCCCGCCCGTTGGATCTCAAGGGGTTTATTTCGGTCATTGGCGTAACCTCAACCACTCCTCGAGCCGAAGATCAACTGCGGAAAGTCAGTTTCGCCCTCATCTCGAAGGATTACATGAATTTCAGTCTGTGCCTGGGCTACCACGCCTCCACTATCGAGGCCTTTATCGGGGAAAATCTGGACGACAATTACATCCGTTTCCATTACCAAGGCGGCGCCGCCGCTTTGGAGCGGCGGTTGCGAAGGCTGCAGCTGATCGGCGGGATTCTGTCCCGGCTGGGCTTTACGGTGACCCTGAAAAGCGATTTGCTTGACGGTATGGCGATTGGCGATCCGCTTCCGGCGCTGCTGGAAAAATTGGAAATCTTGGGGCGCCTGGAAGTTTACACCAAACAGATGGACATGGTGATGTCCGGTGATGAGCTGACATATGGATATATCGAGGATTTTTTCAAAAAGCACGTAATGGTTCGGCCTACAATTCCTTTGGACAGCGATTCGGGTCCCATCCCGGGAGGTGTCTAAGCGGATCAGCATACCCAGCCTTTGTCCGGCCCCCGGAAGGCAACGGCTGCGCCGGGCGCCTAGCCCGCATCCTCAAAGAAAACCGTTCTGGGTGAGGACCTTCCGCACCGTGGAGGAGCTGCGCCAGGCTCTCCTGGAGTTTAGGCGCAGGCGCCATGAAAACTTGATCATCCAACGCCATGGCTAGAAAACCGCGGTTCAGGTACGCCGGGAACAGCTTCACGCTTGGGCTCTGGCCGCCTGATTTAATCCCCCATGTGTCCAACCTGGCAATAATCCGAGATTAATCTGAAATTTTTCACCGGTTAATAAAATTTATCTGTCAGGAAACATTTTTTATCTATCTGTTTTATAAGAAATTTAAGATAGTTAAAATAATGAGGACCGGACTGCCAGGGTGATTCCGCGAATCATAAATTACTCGCTGAATCAAAGTTTTCTTGCTCCGGGAAAATTGTTTCCATCTTGAGCAAGTCGAGGTAAATTTTGGGCAGGAAATTTTATGGTCCTGCGTAACCTCTTGCGGCGGAAAAAGAAGGCGGCGACGCCCTTGCCTCCTTCCCTGCAGGACATCTGGCGGGGCTTTCAACGGGTTCTGGCCCTCAATAACGAGGCCATGGCCCGGATGGGGGACCTGGAGGAGAATCTGTCCTCCCCTGAGGGGCTGGACCTGAACTCCTGGCGTTCCCAAATCGACCTCCTGGGCGGTAAATTTGCCAGACTGGTGGCCGCCCTGCAAAGCATGTCCGGCGGGCGCTGGCCGGAGCTGGAGGCCTCCCGGCTTCGCATCCGGGATGCCATCCAGCAGCGGCTGGACGAAAAGCCTGCGGTTGCCGGCCCCATGCTGGTGCGCCTGCGAAAGGCCGGCCCGGAGCTCCTGGCGGCCCTGGGCGGCAAGGCCGGCAACCTGGCCCGGGTTAAGAACCAGTTGGGACTGCCGGTGCCCGACGGGCTGGTGGCCACCCTCACGGCCTATCGGGTCTTCATGGAGCAGGGGCCGCAGGGTGAGGGCGGCCGCCTGGCGGACCGGATCAGGGCCCGGCTGGCCGCCATGGATCCCTCCGATCCGGCGGCGGTGGCGGACGCCTCCCATGAGATTAAAGCCATGGTTGTGGCCCAACCCATTCCCGCCGCCTTGCAGCAGGGCTTGCTGGAAGAATCGCAGAGGTTGGCGGCGGGCCCGGAGTCCAGGCTGGCGGTGCGCAGCAGCGGCGGCCGCGAAGACCTGGGCCTCACCTTTGCCGGGCAGTACGACAGCTTTCTGGGGGTAGCCCCGGAGGAGGTGCCCCGGCGCTGGCGCCAGGTGGTGGCCAGCCAGTTCGGGGAGCGGGCCTTGATCTATTTCAAGATCCAGGGCCTCTCGGTAGAGGAGGCGGCCATGGGGGTGCTGGTGCAGCGCCTGGTGGAGGCCCGGGCTGCCGGGGTGATGTTCACCACCGATCCCGGAGGCTGCGACCCGGACCAGGTCTTGGTCAATGCCGTTTGGGGGTTGGCCGCCGACCTGGTGGGCGGCCTGGTGAGCGCCGACGAATTCATCATCTCCAAAAAGAGTGGCCGGCTGCTGCAGTCCCGTCTGGGACGCAAGGAACAGTGCCTCACCCTGATCGAGGGACTGCTCACCCGGCTGCCGGTGGCCCCGGAGCAGGAATCGGCCCCGGCCCTGGATCAGGGCGATCTGGAGCGGCTGGCCGAACTGGCCCGCATCCTGGAAGGCGCCTTCGGCTGCCCCCAGGGGGTGGAATGGGCCCAGGACCGGGAAGGACGGCTCTATGTCATCCAGTCCCGGCGCTTGCAGCACCAGGAGGCCGGGGCCTCGTGCCGGCTCGATGCTCCGGCGCCGGTGGCCGGCGCCGAAATCCTCTTGGCCGGCGGCCGCAGCGGTTCGCCGGGGGTGGCGGCCGGCCCGGTATTTCACCTCCCCGAAGGAGGCGACCTCTCCCAGGCGCCCCGGGGCGCAGTGCTGGTGGCCCCCCGGACCACGCCGCTTCTGGCTCCGGCGCTGCCCCGGCTGGCCGCCTTGGTCACCGAGGTGGGCTCGGTCACGGGCCACCTGGCCCTGGTGGCCCGGGAATACGGGGTGCCGGCCCTGGTGGACCTCCCGGGGGCCGGCCAGGCCTTGCCCGAAGGCCAGGTGGTAACCGTGGACGCCGTGCATGGCCTGGTTTACCGGGGGAAAGTGGAGGAACTCCTGGGCCGTCAGTGGCGGTGGACCCCTAAACCCCCGGCGCCGCCGGTCCTGGAGAAGTTCCGGGCGGTGCTGGACCTCATCAACCCCCTGACCCTGGTGGACCGTCGCAGCCCCAGCTTCCGCCCGGAGAACTGCCAAACGTACCGCGACCTCAGCCGCTTTGCCCACGAAAAGGCGATCCAGGTGATGTTCGGCCTCATGGACCAGGTGGCCCAGGGGCGGGTACCGGCCCTCAAGCTCCTGAAGCTCAAGACCGACCTGCCCCTCAACCTGCACCTGGTGGATTTGGGGGACGGCCTGGCCGACTATGAAACCCCGGTGCCCCCGAAGAAGATCGTCTCCCGGCCCATGCGGGCCCTATGGCGGGGCATCAGCCACCCGGGCATCACCTGGGCCGGGCCGGCGCCGGTGGACCTGGGCGGCTTCCTGCAGGTCCCGGGCCGGCCGGCCATCCGCCCCCCGGAGCAGTTTTGGGACAAGACCTACGCCATCGTCGGGGCCAACTACGTCAACTACGCCTGTCGCCTGGGCTACCATTTTCAGAGCGTCGACAGCTACCTGGGCGAGGCGCCGGCGGACAACTATATCCACTTCACCTTTAAGGGTGGCGCCGCGGACGACACCCGCCGCATCCGGCGCGTCCGCCTCATCGCCACGGTCCTGGAGCACCTGGGCTTTGAAATGGAGATTCACGGCGACATCATCCGGGGCCGTTTTCGCAGAAGTCCGGCCGCGGAAACCGAGGAGCGCCTGGACCTGCTGGGGCGCCTGATGGCCTTCGTGCGCCAGCTGGACATGCTCATGAAGGACGACTCCGTCCCCGAGGTCCTGGCAGAGCGCTTCCTGGCCGGCCATTATGAGCGCCCCGGTTATCAGGAAGGGACGGAGCCAGGAGAAAGCGAGCCGCTAAAGCTCTAAATCAGGTTTTTTCTGAAAAATGCCCTTATCCTTGAGCATGGTTACCGCGGGTGGGGCAAGACGCCGTAATCGCCATTTAGCAGGTTGTTGAAAAACGCGTTTTTATGTCATCCTTAACGGAGTGAAAGATCTAGAACTTATTAATATGACTAGATTCTTCGCTTCGCTCAGAATGACAAATTCTCAATTATGGGAGTTTTTCAACAACCTGTTAGTCACTCCGGCGGCCAGGGACGGCCGCCGATCACACTTTGACTGCCTTAGATGGGGAAAAGGGTCCATTGTATCTGCGTCGGGAAAGTTGAAGGATCGCTGAAGCAATCAGAGTTTGGGAGCCACACCGACAGGGCTCAACCACCAGCCTGAACCGCCGGGGGCGGCGGTTCCACAGGTTCATCCGGTTCCCAAGCTGCTCTGGGGGACCCAATGGTTTTCGAAACTTCGCTTCCAGGGCCAAACCTGGCAGGGCCCCGACGCTGGTCCCAATCCGAGCCTGGGAAGGAGAGCCAGGTTTTTTTAAATTTTCCTTGCAGAACTTATGGTTAAACCAGCCCCAAGGCTTTATCTTATTGTTTAAAGAGGCGACGAAATCATCGTGGAAAATTCCTTAAACTGTCCCGGCCCCTGGGAGCGGTTGCTGGCCTGCACCGACGGCTCCGAGGGAGGGCAGCACGCCGTGACTCAGGCCCTGGCCCTGGGCCGGGCTTGCGCTGGCAAGGTCTACGTGCTGCAGGTGGTGAAGATCATCCCGGAATTCGAGGCGGTGGCCCCGGACCTGCGGGCCTGCCTGGAAGAGGAGATCGAGCGGCAGCAGGCGGCTGCCGCCGCCGAGGCTACCCGGCGGGGGGTGGAGATGGAATACCGGATACTCCACAGTATCTCGCCCTTTGCCGACATCGTGGCCGAAGCCGAAAAGCTCAAGCCCCAGCTCATCATCATCGGCCGCTACGGCCGCACCTCCCTGGCGCGCCTCTTTATGGGCTCGATCGCCGCCCGGGTCATCGGCTTGAGTCCGATCAACGTCCTGGTGGTCCCCCGGGAGGCCTCCCTGGCCTTCCAGCGATTGCTCATCGCTTCGGACGGCTCTTCCTACAGCGACGCGGCCCTGATGGAGGCCACCGCCATGGCGGCCCGGGCCGGCAGCGAGCTCCTGGGGGTGGCGGTGGCCCGGGAAGAAGGAGAAATCTCCGAGACCCGGGAAATCCTGCAGCGGATGCTGACCGCGGCCAACCGGGAAGGGGTTTCCTTTCAAGGCATCTCGCCCCAGGGACTGGCGGCCGACGAGGGCATCATCCAGGCAGCCCTGGAAAACCGGGTTGACCTGATCATCATGGGCAGCCACGGCCGCACCGGGCTTAAGAGGCTGCTCATGGGCAGCGTCACCGAGCGGGTCATCGGGCAGGCTCCCTGCCCGGTCCTGGTGGTGAAGAAGAAATGAAGGTTTCCGAATCCCGGTTTTCTGTGTTAAGAAAAAATAAGTTATCAGGGCTTATAATGCAGAACCCATACGGAGGGTCTGTAGCCGCAGGCTTCAGCCTGCGCCAAAAAGGGAGCCAGCTAGACATCTCCAATGATTTCTTCTCGTTCCCAAGCTGAGCTTGGGAACGCCCCTTTATCCGCCAAGCTAAGCTTGGCAACCATTTTCGTTCCCAAGTACAACTTGGGAACGAGTTGCGAACCTTTAAATCTGAGGATATCTTTTCAACCGAAAACCGAAAACCAACCATCCGGAGTCCCCCATGGCCAGCCCCGCCCATCTGGAGAAATTGCTGGTGTGCACCGATGAGTCCCCGGACAGTCAGGGGGCGGTCACCGCGGCCCTGGACCTGGCCAAAGCCGCCGGTTGCCAGGTCTTCCTCCTGCAGGTGCTCAGCTTCATCCCCTTATATGAATTGCAGGCCCCGGACCTGCTGCCGCCGCCCATGGTCAATCTGGAGTTGCAGGCGGCTCAGGAAGCCGCGGTGCGAAGCCGTCTGGAGTCCTGGCAGGAGAAGGCCGCGAAGATGGGGGTGCGCCTGGAGCCCCGCCTCCGCACCAGCGTCTCCGCCTATGAAGGCATCCTGGAGGAGGCCGAGGCGGTCCAACCTGACTGGATCATCATGGGCCGCCACGGCCTCACCGGCCTGCCCCGGCTGCTCCTCGGCAGCGTTACCGCCCGGGTCATCGGCCACAGTGCCGTCAGCGTCCTGGTGGTGCCCCGGGGTGCGGCCCTGGAATTCAAGCGGGTCCTCATCGCGGCCGACGACTCGCCCTTCAGCGCCGCGGCCTGGCAGGAGGCCCTGAGCATTACCCAGAGGATGGAGAGCCACTTGACGGCCATTGCCGTGGCCGCCAGCGGCGGCGAGGTCAAGGCCGCCAACCAGTTGGTGCAACGGATGGAGGTTGAAGCCCGTCTGCGGGGGGTGCCCCTGGAGACCGCGGTGCCCTACGGCCGGCCCTTCGAGGCCATCCTGCAGGTGGCCCAGGCCAAGAAGGTGAACCTCATCGTCCTGGGGAGCCACGGCCGCACCGGGCTGCGCAGACTGCTGCTGGGCTCCACCGCCGAACGGGTCATCGGCCAGGCCCCCTGCCCGGTCCTGGTGGTGAAGAAGAAGTAAAGACGGTTTGCGGGTTTCAGTGAAAAAAACAAGGGAAGGATTATTTTAATATTGCCAGATTGCTGATAATGGCAAGTAACTATCACTCAGATACCGATCGATACTTCAGGCCGTTGGTGCCACAAGCTCTCGGCCCAGCGCGGCGGCTTGTTCGAGGATGCGAGTCTGCCGGTTTATATCCCCTGGGACTCTGACACCGGTGGCCCTGAGCCGATAAATCGGGGAAAAGCCATACACCTTCAGCCAGTGCTCATAGCGGGGAAAGATGGCGTTGAACTTGCCTTCTTCCGGCTCCTCGGCCTGGACCAAGATAAATACGGCTTTCTTGCCGCTTGGCAACCGGCTGGAAAAGTCCGGGTTAAGGTAAGAATATGTCCGGTCAAAGAAGCATTTCAAGTGCACACTGATATCCCCGAAATAAACCGGGGAGGCCAATACTAGGATGTCAGCCTTCTTGATGGCCTCCAGGACTTCCGTGAGCTCATCCTCCAAAATACACCGGTCGCTGGTCGTCTTGCAGGATTCGCACCCCTGACACGCTTTAAAATCCATTTTATTCACACAGAACTTCCGAACTGCGGCCCCCAGACCCTCGGCCGCGGCCAACAACTTTTGGGCCAGCACGGCGCAGTTCCCCTCGGGTCGGGGACTTCCCAGCACGAACACGATTTTCATGGGTGAATCTCCTGAGGTTCCTTAATAATTTTAACAAATAGAAAATAACATAGCCCTGGTGGAGTCTGCATAATTTTTTCAAGGACCTTGGGAGGATTAGCAAATTTTATCATAAATTTTCTCTTGAATTTCGATAAGTTTTGGTCTTAGCAAGCTAGTGCGCATCCACCTCCATCCTATGCTCCCGGATTAATTGCTTGCGGTCCCACCTTAGCGGGGAACCACGAATAGGAGACTGGCTTGGATTCTAACCGGATACCACACCACCCGGGTAATCTTGACTTTGCACATAGGAGTTATATGGCAAACAAATCATAGCGGGGATACTGGAAGCCGAGTGCTTTTTCCCCGGCGATTGCGGCGGTGACCTGCCGGAATGGCAACCTGCATTTCAATTGAAATCCTCAGAAGCGGCCCTATCTTGCATTTTGTAATCCTCAAAACGCATTTACTCCTGGCCTATCTGTTATAATTACCTTAAATTACAATAATAATTAGCATGGTCGCGGGTTGGCATGGGCTATGCTCATAGGGATCGTCAATACCATGATTTTTTTTTGTAATCTCCCTGGCCTACGTCGGCTTCCTGGCCAGGTAGGGCAAAACATGGAAAACCTGATCGTGGGCCTGGTGGCCTTTGCCCCGGTTGTCTATCTTTTCGTGGTGCTGCTGCGCCCGCAAAAATTCTAACCGGGAGAATTCCCTATGAATGTAAATGGCTGGATACAGCTATTCCTGTTCAGCATTATCCTGTTAGCCCTCACCAAGCCCATGGGCCTCTTCCTGGTGCGGGTGTTGGATGCAGAAGGCCGGACCTTCCTCGATCCGGTCTTAAAGCCGGTGGAGCGCCTGATCTATTGCCTGGCCGGGATCGATCCCACCAGGGAACAGGATTGGAAGGGCTATGCTGTTTCCGTCCTGATCTTCAGCATGGTCACCATGTTGTTGACCTATTTCATCCTGCGGCTGCAATACTTTCTGCCCCTTAACCCCCAGGGTTTTGGCGGGGTAACCGGCGATCTTTCCTTTACTACCGCGGCCAGTTTCACCACCAACGCCGGCTGGGAGAACTACACCGGTGAAAGCACCATGTCCTACCTGTCACAGATGGTGGCCCTGACCTCGCACGACTTTTTCTCAGGGGCCACGGGCATCGCCGTAGCCGCCGCCCTGGTACGGGGCATCGCCCGGGATGAGGCTGCGACCCTGGGGAATTTCTGGACCGATTTGACCCGCACCTGCCTTTACCTGCTGCTGCCCATCTGTCTGATATTTTCGGTTTTTTTGGTTTCCCAGGGGATGATCCAGAACTTTAAGCCATATACCACGGCCACGGTGATGGAACCTTTTACCACCCAGGTGGCCAAGAAGGACGCCAGCGGCCAGGAGGTCAAGGACGCCAAAGGCAACACGGTGAAGGAGAATGTTAAGGTTGAGACCCAGACCATCCCCCAGGGTCCCATGGCCTCCCAGGTGGCCATCAAGATGCTGGGTAGCAACGGCGGTGGCTTCACCAACGCTAACGCCGCCCATCCCTTCGAGAATCCCACGCCGCTGTCGAACTTCATCCAGATGCTGTCCATCTTCCTGATTGCCAGCGGCCTGACTTATTACCTGGGCCGCCTGGTAAGAAACCAAAAGCACGGGTGGTCGGTGTGGGCCGCCATGTTTCTGCTTTTTCTGGTGGGCGTACTCATCTGTTGGGGGGCGGAGTCCTATGGCAACCCGCGCCTGGCGTCTCTGGGCATCGACCCCGTTACCAGCGCCATGGAAGGCAAGGAAGTCCGCTTCGGCATCTTTAATTCCTCTTTATTTGCCACGGTGACCACGGGCACCTCCTGCGGCGCGGTCAACGCCATGCACGACTCCTTCACGCCCCTGGGCGGACTGGTGCCGATGGTCAATATGCTTCTGGGCGAGGTCATCTTCGGCGGCGTCGGGTCCGGCCTCTTCGGCATGCTGGTCTTCGTGGTCCTGGCCATCTCCCTGGCCGGCCTGATGGTGGGCCGCACGCCGGAATACCTGGGAAAAAAGATCGAGTCCTTTGACGTCCAAATGGCGACCCTGGTCATCCTGGTGCCCACCGTTTTTCTGCTGGGCTTCACCGCGGTGGCCGCCTCCACCGAGTGGGGCGTCAAGCCCTTAGGCAATAGCGGACCCCACGGTTTCAGCGAGATGCTCTACGCCTTCTCTTCATGTATCAACAACAACGGCAGCGCCTTTCAGGGCTTGTCGGCCAACACCCCCTGGTACAACCTGACCCTGGGGCTGGTCTGCCTGGTCGGGCGCTTCTTGTCCATCGTGCCAGGATTAGCCCTGGCCGGCAGCCTGGTGGCCAAGAAAACAGTCCACGTGAGCGCCGCCGGGAGTTTCCCGGTATCCGGGGTCACATTTACGCTCCTGATGGTTGGCACCGTCATCATCGTGGGGGGCCTGACCTTCTTCCCGGCCATCAGCCTGGGTCCCATTGTGGAGCACTTCCTGATGATCAACTCCAATAAATTGTTCTGAGGACAATCTGGACGCCCTTTCGGTAAAGTAAAACAGTTTTCGGTAGTAGGGGCACAGGTGGCAATAGCTGCTGAGGCTGTCGAAAAAGGTACTCGCCGGGGTTACTTCCCTCCAATTTTCGTCCCCTTCGGTCCACCCAAAATCATTTATAACCCATTATAATATTTATTAAATAGTTGTTTTATGCTATCCTTGACCAATAACTTTTTTGGGGCGGATAAGCCATGGCCAGATTTAAAAGCTACGACTATCGGCAAAGAGTTCTCTTACCGGTTTCTCTGGAAGACCAGTTGATGCCTGGCACCTTGGAGTTCGCCATTCATACCCTGGTGGAAAAGCGGTTGGATATGTCTGTTTTTGAATGCAAATACCGCAATGATGAGACCGGCAGGGCAGCATATGATCCCAAGGTCCTCTTAAAAGTAGTGTTGCTGGCCTATTCCCGGGGGCTGATTTCTTCGCGGAAGATCGAACAAGCCTGCCAGGAAAACGTGGTTTTCATGGCGTTAGCTTGTGGCCAGCATCCTGATCACAGCACCATTGCGGCCTTTGTTTCTTCCATGAAGGATGAGATCCTGCCCCTTTTTAGAGATGTGCTGCTGGTCTGTGAGGAGATGAACCTGCTGGGCGGAACTATGTTTGCCTTGGATGGCTGCAAACTGCCTTCCAATGCCTCCAAAGAGTGGAGCGGCACCATAGGCGAGCTCCGGAAGAAAAAAGAGAAGATCGAGACCAAGGTGGCGCAGTTCCTGGAAGAGCAGATGCAAACTGACCAAAGGCAGGATGATCCTCCCGGGCCCAAAGCTTCGGGCGCCAACCGGCAGCAGCAGGTGGAGAAATTACAGAGGAAGGCAGAGCTGATTGAGAGCTGGCTGGCCGAGAACCAGCCCAAGCTGGGTGCCGCTGGCAGAGAAAAACAGAGTAATATTACGGACAATGACTCGGCCACCATGATGACTTCCCATGGTGCCGTCCAGGGATATAACAGCCAGGCCCTGATTGATGCCAAACACCAGGTGATTGTTCATGGTGAGGCCTTCGGACATGGCCAAGACCATGGCCATGTCCCACCCATGCTTGAGGGTACGCTGGCAAACTTACAGAGCCTTGGCTACGGGGCGGAGTGCCTCACCGGGAAGATTTTCACCGCTGACAGCAATTATCATACTTTGGTCAATTTAAGGAAGTGCCGGGAGTTGAAGCTGGATGCCTATATCCCCGATAGAAATTTCCGGAACCGGGACCGGAGGTTTGACACCCAAAAACGACGCCGATCCGGGAGATTTACTTTAAAAGACTTTTATTATGATGAGACCTTGGATCAATATAGCTGCCCTTATGGAGAAGTTTTAAAGCTGAAGGCCAAAAGATGTCTCGACCACGGTAACCTTTACCGGAAATATGTTGCAGCTGAAACAGATTGCCAGGGGTGCCCGCTACGAGCCCGGTGTCTCTATGGGACCGAAGCCAAACGCAAGCATTTAGCAGTCCCTATCGGCACCGAAGGAATTAATCTCTCAAAACAGATGGTGGAGAAAATCGAAACCGAACAGGGACGCCGAATCTACCCTCAACGCCTGGGCATCGCCGAGCCCGTCTTTGCCAATATTCGAATTAACAAGCGATTGGACCGCTTCACCCTAAGAGGGAAAGCCAAAGTGAACATCCAATGGCTGATGTTCTGCCTCGTCCATAACATAGAAAAGATCATGAATTATGGCCTGGCCTAAGCGTAACCCTGAAGCGAGGTGAGATTTAGGGTGGAGATTAACAAGACCTCTCCTGTGTAGGCAAGGAATCAGAAGACCACCAAGAGGCTCGACCAAAAATTTCCGAAGAGCAGATTACAACAACTTCCAAAAGGGTTTTTCGACAGCTTCGCTATATATCTTCCACTCTTCCATTCGAGACCCGGTTTCATTTCTGCTGAGATAAGGCGCTTTTAATGCTCTCCGGCAGATCCCTGGCCCGCCAGGCTGCATCAATGGCCACCAGGTGGGCGGCGCCTTCCGCCAGCAACTCCTGCCCCGTCTCGGGATAAAATTCGAACCGGAAGATCATGGCCTTGGACCTGATCTCCTGGACCCGGGTCTCGAGGCGCAGCAGCTCGCCATAGCGGGCCGGGCGCCGGAAACGGCACCAGGCCTCCACAATGGGCAGGCCGAAGCCTTCCCGGAGGTTCTTGAAGGTCTCTTCGGGCTTGAGGCCGCAGGCCCGCAGATACTCCTCGATAGCCCGATGGCAGTAGCGGAAGTAGCTGACGAAATAGACGATGCCGTAGGGATCGGTATCCCCGAAGCGTACCCGCACCGTGGTGCGGTGCACTCCATCCCTGAGATCATCTTGTTTGTGGTGCGGTTGGGCCATGTTCCCTCTCCCTAGTATCGTGTCTCGGGAATATCTTTAATATCTCTTGGCTCCAAAACTCCCCCTCCCTGAGAGGGGAGGGGGTTGGGGGGAGGGTGATAACGTTTGGAGATAACAGAACAAATAATCACCCCCACCCGGTGTCGCCCCCTCAAGGGGGAGGGAATAAAGCGGGTTCCTTTATTAAGGTTTCCCTGAAACACTACACTAGCAAAAAAAAGGAAAAAAACAAACAAACAAACAAACGAAGCTCTCCAGGGGCAGGGCTTGCCGGGCCCTTCCTCTGAGGGCCTGGACCATTTAACCAGATTCATGTAAATACGCAACTAACATACAAGAATCTCCTCTTTACAGGAAGTCCAGAGACCCCGCGCCTTCGCCTCCGGGTGACAAAATCTAGCGATACCCTGGGAAGAAACCCCGATGGCGGCGCTCATTATTTACGACGCCAGACACGATCAGTGGCCTGGACCCTTTTCAAGGGCGGATTAATTTTTTCCCGGCGCCCCAGGATTTTTTGTTTCCCACCTCCTAAAATCCCTTAACTTTCCCCCCCCGTTCCTGCTCTAAATATCAGGAAAGAGAACCATACCTTTATGGGGAGGATCGGGTTGTGGATAAATTACAGCTCTTTTTGAGATTTTTGGTAAGGGTTCGGGCCTCCCATCTCCTGGTGGGGATGGTGCTCGTGAGTTTTCTGGGGGGCTGTGCGGGCACCAACCTGGCGCAGCAGAATCCCTACATGCTTACCGGTGCGGGTTTGGGGGCCGCCACGGGTGCGGCTCTGGGGATCGTCGCCAGTCCCGGCAATCCCTGGAAGGGCGCCGCCGTCGGCGGTTTGCTAGGGACCGCCGTGGGTGGCGTGGCCGGGGAAGCCTATGGGCGCTCGGTCGCCCCCTCTCAGCCCACTTGTCAGTCGGTGCCGCCCCAGGCTTATTATCAGGGGCCGCCTCCGGCTGGCTATCCGCCTGCGCAACCGGGCTATAGCTACGGGCCGCCCCCTCAGGGCTATTGATTGCCGGCGGGAGCCGGGGAGAACTGGTTATGAAGACGCGGACCGGCCTAATTGTGATCTTGACGACGCTTAGCCTGATCATGGGCTGCGCCTCCAGTCCTTACCTGGGTACCGGCACACTCCTGGGGGGCGGGGTGGGGGCCATCGCCGGAGCGGCCATCGACCATGGCAACCCCTGGCAGGGGGCCCTCATTGGCGGCCTGGCGGGCTCCGCCCTGGGGGCCGCGGGCGGCTATGTGTTGCAGAATAGGCAAACCAGCCAGCCACAGCCCGGCCAGCCACAGCAGGGGTATTACTACCCGGCCCAGCCGGGTTCCGGCGCTGCGGCCCCGCCCGGCTATGGCTACGGTGCCCCGGCGCCTGGTTCTGCCCCCGGTCCGGCTTACGGTGACAACCGCGGCAACCCGGCGGCCCCCCAGGGGCCCCAGGAGATCGCTCCGCCGCCGCCGGAATCTTACGGCCAGGCGCCGCCTCCACAGACCCCCGGGATCGCTGCGGCCCCGCCCGGCTATGGCTACGGCGCCCCGGCGCCTGGCGCCGCCCCCGCCTCGGCTTACAGCAACACCTGGACCTCGGTGGACCCTCAGGGGCCCCAGGGGAGCGCCGCGCCGATGGCGGAATCTTACAGCCAGACGCCGCCTCCACGGGACCCCGGGATCCGGGCGCCTTTGACCAATGGCCCGTATTACCCTGAGGAGTAACTGTCGCCTGCCTTCAGGCGGGCCCCGCCGCTCCCCGTCCCTTCCTCGGCAATGGAAAGGGCAGGGAGCGGCTGAGTTAATCAGGGGACGGCGAGCCGTGCCCTTATTGCTCCCCCGCTATCCACTCCCGACAACGAGGGAAAATTAGTTAGCCTCTCGCCTGGCGCCCAGCCTTAGTACCCGATTTCATAAATCCGATAGCGTATTTATTAACGGCAGGGAGCAACTGATTAATTCCCCCTCACCCTAACCCTCTCCCCCATTGGGGGAGAGGGGATAAAGAAGGAACTCCTGCAATACTCCCTCTCCCCCCGGCGGGGGGAGAGGGCTGGGGTGAGGGGGGGCCGGCAAGAAACGTTACCGGATTTAAGAAATCATTTACTCAGGCAGGCGAGACGCCTGCCTTACCCCCCACCTGCACCGGAAATTAGTTAGCAGCTCACCCCCCGGCTGTGTTATGATCCTTTCCGGCCATCGGCCAAACAAACGTCTCATCCGCGGGAATGACTTTGACTGCGCCGATCCTTTTCCAGGAAATCCCCCTGGCCGCGGTGGACCTGGAGGACCATACCTTCGTGGTCCCCGACGGCTCCGATTTGACCAGGCTCCTCGCCTCCATGGGGGAGGTGGGCCTGCTGGCCCCGCCCTGGCTGCGGGCCCGCGCTGATGGCCGCTGGCAGGTGGTGGCCGGCCTGAAACGCCTGAAGGCCGCGGCCCAGCTAGACAAAAAAGACAAAAAAGGTTGGGAGAGACTGCCGGCCCGGACCCTCCCCGCCTCGACCCCGGAGTCCCACTGCTTGCTGGTCGGGCTCTACGACAACGCCTTCACCCGGGGGTTCAACCTGTGGGAGCAGGCTACCCTGGCCCGGCGACTCCTGGACCATTGGGACCGGGCCACGGTGGCGGGCAAATTTCTGCCATACCTGGGATTGCCGGCCTCCAAGGCTCATCTGGAGCGGCTCCTTCAGGTAAGCGCTCTGGAGCCGCCTTTTCAGGAATTGTGCGCCCGAGGCCGCCTGGCCCTCACGGCCGCGGCCTCGCTGTCTCAGTGGCCGTGGGCGGACCGGGCCGCGGCCTTATCCTTTTTTGCCGGGCTGCCCTTCAGCCAGAGCAAGCAGGAGCAATTCCTCGAGGACGTGGAGCTCCTGGCCCGGCGGGGGAACACCTCACCCGGGATGATCCTGTCCCGGAAGCAACTGCGGCAACATCTGGATGACCCGGCCCTCACCCCGCTAGAACGGGCCGAGGCAGTGCGGCGGCTCATGCGGGGCTGGGTCAACCCCCGCCTGAACGCCGCGCTCACCGCCTTTCAGCAGGCCTTGGGCCGCCTGGGCCTCAAAGGCCACCCCCGGGTTCGCCTGCAGCCGCCCCCCGCGTTTGAGGGCCCCGATTTCCATCTGGAAATCAAATTTCGCGATCCCCCGGAGCTGCAAGGGCTTCTGGCAGCAATCGCCCGTCTCAGCGCGAGGCAAGAGTTTAGCGACCTGACCCGTCTGTAAGAACGCGGTATTAGCTGCGTTCAGTTTCCCTGCTCGCTCATGCTGGGCGTTAAAGATAGCTGGAATGACTGGGAATTTATCAAAATCTGGAAAACTTTCCTTATCCAGCCCATATCTGCATTTTTCCCTGGTCCACCGATAAGTCTCCCACCTGGCAAGCTGAACGTCACCAAGCCTGTTTTTTCTATTGATGGTGGTGGGTTAGGTAATCCTTTTGCTGACTCATCTTCTCCTTTAGGTCAAGAGAAGTTAGATGGGATTGCCCTGCCTGGGCTGGCCCAGGCAGGGGGCGCCTGCGAGAATAGGCCCATCAATGACTCGTCGGAGCAGGCGCCTCCTGCCGGGTTCGATGCTGATCCTTTTATTAGCTGCGCTCATCCAGCCCTCTGGAGAACAACTGCCATGGCCTGGTGCTAGTGACGCGGCACCTTGAGATTGGACACCCGGCAGTATCGCCGGGTGGTTTTAATCCGGGTATGCCCCGGAAGATCCTGGATGGCCGCCAACGCAGCGTCGGCATTAAGGAGTTGCGTGGCCCTGGTGTGCCGGAGCTGATGGCGCGACACCTTGAGCCTTGCCTGGCGGGCGTAATGCTCCAGACGTTTTTGGATGCCCCTAACCGAGATGGCGTTGCCTCTGCATCTCCCTTTATCCACCAGAAAGACTTCCTTGATTCGGCTTGCCTGGCCTCACGCGGAGATATGCCGATCTGGGCCCTGACCCATAAGTTTAAAAATATTAGAAAGTTACGCTCTGAGAGCCCTATCTGACTCTGCGAAAATTTCACGAGCAATAAGAATTTTTCTTATGGGGCAAGAATAACGCGGCAAATCGGCTGAGCTTCATATCGGGTTCAAATGATATTCTTGGCTTCGGCCCAGGGGCTGGAAGCGTCACATTAGTGATTATTTGCAAATAGTTATTAAAATGAAATCTTCTGGCATTATAATTGCTTGTGAGAATGCAATTGAAAGGGAGAAAACCCATTCTTTCATTGCCGGCAGGTCATGATTACTCATATCCCACAAATTTTCAGTAGCTTGGGCTCCAGGCTCCTTCTCCTCGTCTTGCTGGCAGTTCTGCCGGCCCTGGGATTGATTCTAGATTCCGGGAGGGAACCTGCCAAACAGCTTTTGGGGGCGTTAGCGCCTTGCCCGGCAGCGCGTCAGGCGGATACCGGCATATCCTCCGCTTTATTGAAAAGACTGATGGACCATAACCGGAACTATAGGAACCAAGATATGTCGCAGTCAGACGATCTCTAGTCTCTATCAGTTATTGGAGCCTATTACCATAATAATGATGCAATAACAAATGTTAAAATAGGTATCGATATGAAAATTAGCAACCGCATATTCATAACGATTGGTGTCATTTATCTAGCGGCTTCAATAATAATTGTCGCTTTAGTCAATTATAGCATGCGGAAACAGGCGCTTATAGAAGCTGAATCTAAAGCGCTCATGTTACTTAACCATAATCTTGCCGTCCACCAGTACATACAGGAATTGAAACCCAAGCTGTTTTCCTGGAGTGAATCCTTCCGGCCTCCGGATTATTTTGACCCCTCTTGGATGTCATCTACCTACGCCACCCGCCAGATTAATCATTACTTCGGATTATTGGAAAAGGCCAAATATTATTACAAAGAATGCGCCATTAACGCCCGCACTTCGGAAAATGAGGCCGACCCGCATGAGAGGGTCTTCCTGGAACAACTTGGCAGAGATCCCAAGTTAGTAGAACGTTCCGAAGTTCAGACCCTGAACGGCCAGCCTTTTTTGGTGATCATGCGCCGCGGATTAGAGATGAAGAAGACCTGTCTGCAATGCCATTCCACCCCTGACCGGGCGCCGGGCGACCTAGTGAAGATCTATGGCCCCACTCGCAGCTTTGGCCGTCTGGAGGGGGAGGTGATCCACGCCATTTCCATCCGCATCCCGCTGGCTGAAGCCTATGGACAAGCTAACCGCCTTTCCTTGCATCTTTCCGGGATTCTTTTGGCCCTGCTCGGCTGTCTGTTTGCCAGCCAAACATGGATCGGCAAGCACTTGTTGTTTGATCCTATGGCGGCACTTCGCCAAAAAGCCCTGGAGATCGCTCAAAGTGAGGCGCGGCTGGGAGAAACCATCCCGGTGCCTCCGGGTCCGGAGCTGCGGGATTTAACCACGGCCTTTAACGCCATGTCCCGCAATCTGCGGCAGGGTCATGACTTCCTGGAAGAACGCGTCAGACAACGTACTGCGGACTTGAACCAACTCAATGAGCGCCTGGAACAGGATATCCTCCAGCGTCAGCAGGCGGAGGAGGCGCTGCGGGAGAGCGAAAAGAGCTTAAGAGGGCTGCTGGACGCTAACCCCGAGTCGTTATTGCTGGTAGATAAGGAACTGACAGTGATAACCGCCAACCAAACTACTGCCCAAAGATTGGGTAAACGACTTGATGAACTAATAGGTGTCAGATTATATGACCTTTTTTCCAGAGACCTATCAAAGCGGAGAAGGCCATATTTTGATAAGGTCATCAGAACAGGCCAGCCGGTCCAATTTGAGGACATCCGTGAGGGCATTAATTTTTACGTCTATGCTCATCCCGTCCTGGATGCAGCAGGAAAGGTGTCCAGGATCGCCATCTTAGCGGTTGACATCACCGAGCGCAAGAGGGCGGAAAAGTCCATTAAAGAAAGCTTACGTTTACGCCAGCAAATTCTGGATACCATACCCAGCCCCATCTTTTATAAAGGCATCGATGACAGGTATCAAGGAGTAAACCATTCCTTTCTCCAGTTCTATGGCAAGACTATGGAGCAGGTCTTGGGCAAAACGATAAACGAGGTTTTTCCCAAGGAAATTGCTGAAAAGTATTTACGGATGGACCAGGACCTCTTCCAGCACCCCGGTATCCAGGTTTACGAGTTCCACAGCTATGACGCCCAGGGCCAGAGGCGGGAGATGTCGGTGCAAAAGGCTACCTTTCTGGACAAAGATGGGAGCATGGCCGGCCTGGCGGGAATCATGATTGACATCACCGAGCAAAAAAAAGCCGAAGAAGAGCGCCTGCGGTTCAGCAAGCTGGAATCCTTGTCTACCCTGGCCGGCGGTATCGCCCATGACTTCAACAATATCCTCACTGCCATACTTGGCAATATCGGCCTGGCTATGCTGGATGGCAAGATAGAAGACCGGGTCCAAGAAAGATTGGCTCGAGCAGAACAGGCCTGTCTCCGGGCTCAGTCTTTGGCTCAGCAGCTGCTTACCTTTGCCAAGGGCGGCGCGCCTTTGCTCAAGAGTATTTCTATTGCTAAGTTATTAAAAGAGTCCCCCATTCTGGCGTTATCCGGTTCCAAGTCTCGCCATGAAGTGTCAATCCCTGGCGATCTCTGGTCAGTGGAGGCCGATGAAGCCCAGATCAATCAAGTTATTAGCAATTTGCTAATAAATGCTGACCAGGCTATGCCCAGGGGGGGCATTATTAAGATAAAGGCGGAAAATAGTTTAGTGGAAACAGGATCGAATTTACCTATATCAAAGGGTAAATATGTTAAGATTGCCATCGCCGATCAAGGGATTGGCATCTCCCCAAAAAATTTAGATCAAATATTTGACCCCTATTTTAGCACCAAACAAAAGGGAAACGGATTGGGCCTGGCGACGGCTTATTCAATTATTAAAAATCATTCCGGACACATACAAGTGGAGTCCCAGTTGGACGTTGGCGCCACCTTTCATATCTACCTCCCTGCCACAGACAAAGGAGTTCCTGCCGCTGAACCAGAAACGGTAAAACCGACTATGGGGCAAGGGAAAGTCCTGGTAATGGACGATGAAGAAATGGTCAGAGAAGTTTTAGGCGGGATGTTGAGCCGGTTGGGCTACGAGGCGGATTTTGCCAGCGATGGTTCTCAGGCCATAGAAAAATTTGTCCAGGCGAAGGAGGCCAATCAGGCGTTTGCTGCGGTAATTCTTGATCTGACTATTCCCGGGGGCATGGGAGGCAAAGAAGCAATACAGGGTCTCCTTAAGATCGACCCACAAGTGAAAGCAATAGTTTCAAGCGGCTATTCAGATGACCCGATTATGGCTGATTTTCGAAAATATGGGGTCTCCGAAGTCATTGCCAAGCCGTATCGGGTTTCGGAACTGAGTAAGATATTGCGAAGAGTTATTCCTGAGAAAAGAGCACATTAAAGATTTCTGCTAGAGGTGATGGTGGCCTGAGACCTGCCAGGCAAAATCCGGGGGCAAGTCTAAGGGCTTTTCTGCTACACTTCAATCGGTTTGATGTTCAATACCAAGCCCATCACTATGAATACCATGGTATCGGCTGCCGGGCCCCAGAACCTGCCAGTGACGGACATGACCATCCCCAGGGCAAAAGCAGCCAGAAAAGGGGGGGCAGGGGGGATTTAAAATAACCTCCTGAAATCCCCCTAAATCCCCCTTTTCCAAAGGGGGACTTTAATACCCGGGGAACTGTAACGACTCAAGCTCCCGGTAAATCTTTTTTCGGAAGTAGTTGGAATGAGAGGGTGAAATTATTCGAGAAAAATGCTCATGAGCCCCCCGGCCCCCTGATCCCAACTTGCTCACCTGCGCCGCGGTAATTAACTTAATAATAAATTCTGGGCGAGCCCCGGGAGCGAGCGCCAGCCGGCGGGCTTACCCGGACCATTTTTGGGCAAAGGAATCCCCTCATGGCAGAACCACGCCCCAACCGCCTGCTCGAGAGCGCCAGCCCCTATCTGCAGCAGCACTCCCATAACCCGGTGGATTGGTACCCCTGGGGTCCTGAGGCCCTGGAAAGGGCTCGCCGGGAGGACAAGCCCATCTTCCTGAGCATCGGCTATTCCACCTGTCACTGGTGCCATGTCATGGCCCACGAATGTTTCGAAGACCAGGCCATTGCTGCGGTCTTGAACGAGCACTTTGTGTCCATCAAGGTGGACCGGGAAGAGCGCCCCGACCTGGACGAGACTTACATGAACGTGGTCACCGCCCTCACCGGCCGGGGCGGTTGGCCCTTGAGCGTCTTCCTCACCCCGGACCTGAAGCCCTTTTACGGCGGCACCTATTTCCCACCGGCAGACCGGGGCGGCCTGCCGGGGTTTCCCCGACTGCTCCTGGCCCTGAGCCAGGCTTACCGCAAGAACCAGGAACAGATCCAGGAGCTGGCCCGCCGGGTCATCGCTCACCTGCAAACCCTGGGAGAGCTTCCCGCGGCGGCGGCCGAGCCCTCCCGGGAAGTGGCGGATCAGGCGGTGCGACGCTTGCTGCAGGAGTACGACCCGGTCCACGGCGGTCTGGGCGGCGCCCCCAAGTTTCCCCGCGCCCTGGAGTTAGGCCTTATCCTGTACTATTACCACCTTTCCCGGGACCCCCAGGCGCTGGAGAAGCTGGGCTTTACCCTGGAGAAGATGGCCCGGGGCGGCATCTACGACCAGTTGGGGGGCGGCTTTCACCGCTACGCCGTGGACGCCGCCTGGCTGGTGCCCCACTTTGAAAAGATGCTTTACGACAATGCCCTGCTGGCCCCCATTTACCTGGCGCACTTTCAGCTCAGCGGCAGCCCCCTAAGCCGGCGGGTCACCGCCGAAACCCTGGATTTCGCCCTGCGCGACATGGAGGCTGCCGACGGGGGCTTCTATGCCGCCTGGGATGCCGACAGCGAAGGGGTGGAAGGCAAGTACCACGTCTGGAGTCTCCAGGAAGTGGCCGCGGTGGTGGGATCAGACCTGGGACCAGACCAGGCGTCCCTGGCGATCGCGGCCCTGGGGGTGACCGCGGCCGGGAATTTTGAGGGGACTAACGTCCTGACCCGGCCCCGCTCCCTGGAGGAGCTGGCGGCGGCCTTCTCCCTCAGTCGCCCGGAAGTGGAGCAGCGCCTGACCGCGGCCCTGGAGGCCTTGCGCCGGGCCCGGGCCAGGCGGGCGCCTCCGCACCGGGATGACAAGATCGTGGCCTCCTGGAACGGTCTGATGCTGGCGGCCCTGGCCCAGGGATTCCAGGTTCTGGGGGAACGGCGCTATTACGAGGCCGCGGCCCGGGCGGGCCGCTTCTTACTGGCGGAGCTATTCCGGGAAGGGCGGCTCCAGCGGAGCTGGCGGCAGGGCCGGGTGAGCGTCCCCGGTTTTTCTGAGGATTACGCCCACCTGGCTTACGGGCTGCTGGAGCTTTACGAAGCCGACTTCGACCCGTCCTGGCTGGCGGCCGCCCGGCGTCTGGTGGATCTGCTGGATGAGTTGTTCCTGGACCCGGTTTCCGGGGTCTATTTCCTGGTGGCTCGGGATTTTTTTGTAAAGGAGGCGCCATTGCTGCGCGCCAGGAGCATTTATGACCAGACCCTGCCTTCCGGCAGTTCCATGGCCGCCAGGGTTTGCCTCAAGCTGCACCGCCTTACCGACGAAGACCGCTACCGGGAGCGGGCCCTGGCAATCCTCCGGGTCCTCCAGGGTCAGGCCCGGGAGACCCCCTGGGCCTTTGCCCACCTGCTCTCCGTGCAAATCCTTTGTCTCACCCCGCCGTTGGACTTGACCCTGGTGGGCGCCCCCGGGGACCCGGCCATTCAGGAGATGCTCAAGGCATCTTACCGTATCTTTCTCCCGGAGCGGCGCCTGCTCCTGAAGAACCCGGCAGACTCCGCCGCCCTGGAGGCGGTGGCGCCCGTGGCCGAGCCTTACAGCTCTCCCGACGGCGCCCCGGTGGCCTATCTCTGCCACCGGTTCACCTGTCTGCCGGGGATCCGGGAGGCTCAAGAGCTGGCGCGGCAGTTGGCCCAGATCGACGCCGGTCTATAAAGTGACAGCAATCTTCCCCAAAAGCTGAAGGCTGACCGCGGAAAGCTGAGAGCTATCATGGAGGTCACACCGACCGTAGAAACGCCAAAGCCACCGCCGCCGCCAGGCAGATGACAATTACCAGGGCGGTCACCCGGTTAAGTATCTTAAATTCCATGGCTCACGCCCCTCACTTACAGAGAAAAATATTCAAAATGGATGCGGGAGTCGGCCACTGCCAGATCCCGCAAGATCGGCGCCAGACTATGGATCAGCGGCGGCGGACAGCAGAGAAAGAAGGAGGCCGTCCCCAGGCGCTCGCCGCAGAGGCGGGCCAGCTTTTCCCGGTCCAAATGGCCTTTTTCGCCGGACCAGGCCTCTTCCGGCCGGCTCAGGACGTGCACCACCTGAAGTTCGGGTCCTCTCACCACCACCTCCTCCATCCTGGCCAGTTCCTCCCGAAAGACGATGTCGCTCTCGGTCTTGTTGGAGTAGAGCAGCAGGACCCGCCTCTCCGCCTGGGTATCCCGCATATGGCGCAGGTTGCTCATCAAGGGGGTGATGCCGATCCCCCCGGCGATAAAGACCAGATCCCGCGCTTGGGGATACAGGACGTAAGAGAAGCGTCCGAAGGGGGCGTGAATGGCGGCGGTATCGCCAACCCTGGTCTGGCCGATGGTAATGGTGAAATTCCCCGACTCCTTGATGGTGGAAGCATGGTAGCCGGGCTCGCTGGGGCTGGAGGAGATGGTGAAATGGTGTTCCTCCACCGGCAGCCCCCGGCCCCGGAACAGGGTGACGAATTGGAACTGGCCCGGCAAGAAATCGAACCGCTTCTCCCCCGGGGGCGGGGCGAATTTGATGGTCCAGACCCTGGGGCACTCCTCGCGGACCTCCTGGACCCGGTAAAGATGATTCCGGAGCAGCAGCGGCCTGACCAGGCGGTGATAGCCGAAAAGCAGGAGGGCCACTGCCAGGAACACCAGCCAGAGGACCTGCATGGGCCGCACCTTGAGATCTTCGCTGGCGTTCCAGCTGTGCAGAAAGACCAGGACCAACACCAGGGGCGCCAGGAGGTCATGGAGCAGGCGCCAGGTTTCGTACTTGATCCCCAGCCGCGCCCGCCAGAGGCTTAGACCAACATGGGTTAGCAGCAGCAGGAGCGCTACCTTGGCAATCAGTATGTACCATTCGACATCGAGTCCATAGAGTAAATGCCAGCCCCCGCCGCCCAGGGCCATTAACGGGGGATGCAGGATCAGGAGGATGGCGGCCACGGTCCCCATGCGGCGGTGGAACGGGAAGGTGAGATTGAGGCCGAAGGGCGCCTCCACCCAATGGAGGCGGGCGGCCAGGACCACCTGCATGATGAGAATCGCAAAAGCCAGTTGGGCAAAGCCGCGCCCAACATTATAATAGAATACGTCGTCGGTCTTCAGGTGGAATGCCGCCACCACCAGTAAAGGCAAAAGGATAACGGCCAGGTACAGGATGATCCGGGATCGGGCGGCGTTCATGGAAGGGTCGAATCATAATCCGAGTGGGGGCCGTGCAGGTAATTATCTGGGTGGTAATAGGGGTAGTTGTACCCGGGATTGGAAGGAGGAGGCCCCGGGGCGCAGGCCGCCACCAGCCACAGGCTGCTCAGTATGAGCCAGGCTATCGTTCTCTTTAATTTCGAGGTCGCAGTGAGCCGGTTCTCCGCCATCATAAAAACCTCCACTCTCCCATAAAGGCCAGGCTAAGGATTGTTGAACCAGTTTCAGAGGTTAAAGATATTTTCTGGACCGAAGATAAGTACCAGAGGCGCCAATGTCAATCCCCGCCAGGATTCGCCCCATCGGGAGCTTGATAGTACTTGCCGGGGCCAATGGCAGATCATGGGCGCGGACACCTGGGTCCGCCCCTACCTCCTGATCCAGATGTTTCCTTACCGGCTAAGGACGGTCTTGCCAGTAGTGTCCGGCAGGGATTTTGCACTCTGCAAGAAACCGCGGCGATAACAAATGTAGCCGCAGGCTTTTATATGAAAAAATCGTTACTCTGCACCGAGGGGAATAGATGGTCGTCCGCTAGCTAAAGCGTGCATCATGGCGTAACCAGGTTCCCTAAAACTCCCTCTCCCCCATTGGGGGAGAGGGAGAAGTTATAATCGCGGCCAATCAGGTCACGGGAAAAAGTTCAGGATCGGCAGAGCACAGATGATCACGGTCCTGCGCTAAACCGGGGAATTGCTACCGGACACTACTGCGGTCTTGCCCCTTTGGGCAGTTATGCCTTATAATCGGCCCGAGCCAGGGAGGGCTTACTAATGGTGGACCGGGATGGCTTTCTGGGTTTAGTGCGGGTCCTGACGGAGCAGGTCATCGCCGCGGCCTGTCCCGAGAAGTTGGCCGATTTCGCCGACGCTTTCGGTGATTTCACCTTGCAGGCCGGGGCCTTGCAGGTCTGCGACCGGCTGGCCTATCAGCCGCCCCCGGGGTCGGGCCTGGACACCACCCTGGTGGCCGGCATGTTTTTCGAGGTCTTGCTGGACGCCGCCCGATTGCCCGCCGGGCGCCGGGAGCGGGTCTCCTTTGTGCGGAAAAGGGCCAAGGATTACCTGGTCAACCGCCTGGCCGGGCAGATCACCCTGTCCCAGTTCTACCGCCTCCTGAACCTCATCGAAGAGCAGGTGGGGCATTATTTCGAACACTTGACGGATGACTGGACCGCCCCACCCCGGGACCGGGAAGCCGCGGCGCCCTGCCCGGAGCCGGAGGCCATTGACGGCGAGGCCTTGCGCCGGGCCCTGTCTCGCCTGTCCCTGCCTCTGGAGGGCAAACGCAAGCTTACTTTCGAAACCCTGTGGGACTTTCTTCGCCGTAGCGGTGGCCGCTGGTTCCGGCTGCTGGATTTTGAGGAGCACTTCCGGATCAATAAAAAGACCGCCTGGGGCTATCTGAACCTGCTGCAAAAGGAGGGCGTCCTGGAACACAACGGCGAGAAGGCCAACCGGGTGCGCTACGCCGTGGCTCCGGCCTTTCGGGCCGAACCGGAGAAGATGCTCCCCAGCTAACACTCATAGAGTTTCGAGTTGTAGGGGCGACTCGCTGGGTCGCCCAGTTTTGAGTTTCGAGTTTTCGAGTTTTGTTTCTATTTTTGGAGAAAAATGCCTCCCTAATTCTTAAAGGCCTGAGTCACGTCTCATATAAGGCCTGCCGCCCTAGATCTCGACGGTCTTTTCTGGAGTTCCTTCCTTGAAATCGAGTTTCTTGAAAGAAACAAAGACCTTTAGATTGCAGCAGCAAATGCTTCGCCTCTTCAGGACCTTCCGGCGGGGCCGAGGATTTGGTCAGGGTCAGGGCGCCAAATTATAAAAAGTATGGCGAAAACCGCCACCAGGAGTTACATTAAAACATTGGGGAGAGTTATTTAGCAAGCGCCGTTGGCCAGTCGCCCACCTCAAGCTCGTGAGCCCCTCTTGCGCCAATTAGATAATCAAGGAAGATTTTCATGCCCAGAGGAAAAGAACCCGCCAAAATGGGGCTGAAATTGGAAGCCACCGTGATTCCGGCTAAATATTTGGGATGCACCCTGGCCGAGATTGTGCGGCAGTTGGGAAACGGCCCCCTGCTTTGGGCCGGCGGGGCCGGCCGGGCCCAGGGGATCAAGTTTGTCTCCTATGAGATCAAAAAGAAGCGGGGCCGCAAACCCAAGCCCAAGGAACAGCAGCAGCTCACCTCAGCGCCCGCCCGGGAAGGCGCCGCCCTGACCTCGATTTGACCCCGCACCCCTGGAGTTAAGCAACCACCGATGCCCACCAGTAAGATCGTCATCCGGGGCGCCCGGGAGCATAATCTCAAGAACATCGACGTGGAGCTGCCCAGGAACCGGTTTATCGTGATTACCGGGGTCAGCGGCTCCGGCAAGTCCACCCTGGCCTTCGATATCCTCTATGCCGAGGGCCAACGGCGCTACGTGGAGAGTTTATCGGCTTACGCCCGGCAGTTCCTGGAACTCATGGATAAGCCGGACGTGGAGTATATAGAGGGGCTGTCTCCCGCCATCGCCATCGAGCAGCGCAGCGCGTCCCGCAACCCCCGCTCCACCGTGGCCACCTCCACCGAGATTTACGATTATCTGCGGGTCCTGTTCGCCCGGGTGGGGACCCCCTATTGCTACCGCTGCGGCCGGGCCATCTCCTCCTTGAGCGTCCCCCAGATGGTGGACCAGGTCATGGGTCTGGCGGAGGGCAGCCGGATCACCGTTTTGGCCCCGGTGGTGGTGGACCGCAAGGGTGAGCATCACAAGCTCCTGGAGCGCCTGCGCCAGGAGGGCTACAGCCGGGTGCGCCTCAACGGCGACATCCTGGAGCTGGAAGAATTGCCGCCCCTGGACAAGAACCGCCGGAACACCATCGAAGCGGTGGTGGACCGGTTGGTGATCAAGCCCGACCTGGGGGCCCGCCTCACCGACTCCCTGGAGTTGGCCCTGAAGCTGGGCGACGGCCTGGTGCGTATCAATGTCCAGGGCGGCGAGGAACTATTGTTCTCCGAACGCTTCGCCTGCGACCACTGCGGGGTCTCCTTGCCGGAACTCACCCCCCGGCTCTTTTCCTTCAACAGCCCCCAGGGGGCCTGCCCTGGCTGCAGCGGCCTGGGCACCAGGCTGGTCATCGACCCCGACCTGGTGGTCCCCAACCGCTCGCTGAGCCTCCGGGAGGGGGCGGTGCGCCCCTGGGCCCAGCGCCACTCCCTGCGCCACCAGCAAATGCTGGAGGCCCTGGAACAACATTACCGCTTCTCCATTCACACCCCCTTCAAAGACCTGGCCCCGGAAGTCCAGGAGGCCATTCTCTACGGCTCCCGGGGAGTCCCCATCAGCTTTTTCCATGAGCGAGGAGGGCGGCGCTTCTATGAGGCCAAGAGCTTCCCCGGAGTGATCCCCCTGCTCCAGGAGCGCTATCGGGAGACCGATTCCCCCCTGGTGCGGGGAGAGATCGAGCAGTACATGGGGGTGCGCCCCTGCCCGGACTGCGGCGGGGCCCGCCTGCGGCGCGAAGCCCTGGCGGTGCGCCTTAACGGGGCCAACATCAGCGAGGTCACCGGCTTCACCGTTTCCCGGGCCCTGCGGTGGTTCGTCAGTCTGGACCTCACCCCCCGCCAGGCGGAGATCGCCCGCCGCATCCTCAAAGAGATCGCCGAGCGCCTGGGGTTCCTGGAGGAAGTGGGCCTGGACTACCTCACCCTGGACCGGGCCACCGGCACCCTGGCCAGCGGCGAGGCCCAGCGCATCCGGCTGGCCACCCAGATCGGCTCCAAGTTGAGCGGGGTCCTGTACATCCTGGATGAGCCCAGCATCGGCCTGCACCCCCGGGACACCCGGAGGCTGCTGCGCACCCTAAAGACCCTGCGGGACCTGGGCAACACCGTGGTGGTGGTGGAGCACGACCCCGAGACCATTCTCCAGGCGGACTACGTGGTGGATATGGGCCCGGGCGCCGGCCGGGAAGGGGGCCGGCTGGTCTTCGGCGGTACCCCGGAGCAGTTGCTGCGGAACGAACGTTCCCTCACCGGCCTGTTTCTCTCGGGCCAGCGCTGCATCCACCTGCCCCGCTGCCGCCGGCTGCCCCAAAATTTTTTACACCTGCAAGGCGCCGCCGGCCACAACCTCAAGAATCTGGACCTGGACATCCCCCTGGGCGTCTTCATCTGCGTCACCGGGGTCTCCGGCTCCGGCAAGTCCACCCTGATCATGGACACCCTGTACCAGGCCCTGCGCCAGAAGCTCTATGGGGCCAAGATCGCCGCGGCGCCCTATGCCGGGCTCCTGGGCGCCGAACACCTGGACAAGGTGATCAACATCGACCAGAGCCCCATCGGCCGCACCCCCCGCTCCAATTCCGCCACCTACTCGGGGCTGTTCACCATCGTCCGGGAGCTCTTCGCCCAGGTGCCCGAGGCGCGCCTTAGGGGTTACCGGCCCGGGCGCTTCAGCTTCAACGTCAAGGGCGGGCGTTGCGAGGCCTGCCGGGGTGAGGGCATCAATAAGATCGAGATGCATTTCCTGGCGGACGTCTACGTCCGCTGCGAGGTCTGCAAGGGGCTGCGCTACAATCAGAGCAGCCTGGAGATTCGCTACAAAGGGAAGACCATCGCCGAGGTCCTGGAGATGACGGTGGACCAGGCCCTGGAGTTCTTCGGGCCAGTGCCGGCCCTGCGAGAGAAGCTGCGCACCCTGGCGGACGTGGGCCTGGGCTATATCCAGTTGGGGCAGGCGGCCACCACCCTCTCAGGCGGCGAGGCCCAGCGCCTCAAGCTCTCCCGGGAGCTGAGCAAACGGGCCACCGGCCGCACCCTCTACATCCTGGATGAGCCCACCACCGGACTCCACCTGGCGGATATCGAAAAGCTGCTCCAGGTGCTGAACCGTCTGGTGGAGGACGGCAACACCGTCATCGTCATCGAACACAACCTGGAGGTCATCAAGACCGCGGATTGCCTCATTGATCTGGGCCCCGAAGGGGGCGACCGCGGCGGCCGGCTGGTGGCCACCGGCTCCCCGGAGGAACTGGTCCGCCACCCCGAGTCGCACACCGGCCGGTTTCTGCGGAACCTGTTGCATGAAACCTCTGAGGGTTTGCTTTCCAGCAAATAGACAGGTGATTCTAGAAAACGGGTTTGCAGATGTCTTTAAGCGTCCTGAACCGATTTAAGATATATGATTTGCCTATCAAAAGTAATGTATGTGGTGAGTAACTAGGTGATCTATAGCAGTGAGTTTGCAGCGGGCGATTTTTGTTATCTAGATATTGTGTAAACTTACTGCTCAAGTTTCGCACCCCTGAATTGGGGAAAAGTGGTTAAAAGAATTGGAGATAGCGTTGAGATAAGCTCGAAACTGGGGTTCTGGATCACCAAATTGGGCCAGAGTGTTTAGCACGGTTTTCAGGAAAGTGACAAGGTATTGCCACAGGCGCTCCAAGAAGGTGAGCTTACCGGTCTCTTCTTCCAGTTGGCGGAAGAGGTCGCCGATGGTCTGGGACCGCTCATCGTGCTCCAGGAGGTAGGCCAACAGGCTGTAACGGAAAAAGGCCTGGGTGACGGAGAAAACCTGGGCGGCAAAGGAACGGCCCTGCTCTTGACCCAGCTCCAGGCGCTGCTTGGCTTCTTTGAAAAACACCTCAATGGACCAGCGGCCTAGATATTTTTGCACTACCTGGACGGCGGTCAGGGTAAGGTCGGTGGTGAAAAAGGCGGCCCAAGGCGGCTCCGCCTTGATTTTGCCTCCGGGTCGGGCTTCCAGATCAGGCTCTTTATAGCCTTTGGTAAAGACGATGGCGCCCTGCAGGCCATTGCCGCACCGGACCGGTGCCAGGGTAAGGGAGAGCCCTAATTCCGCCGCCTTGACCAGCCGGTGTTTGTAGGCCTGATAGAGTTGGTCCAGGGTAGAGCCGACCCCGTCCCGATAGTAGAGGGTATGGTCCCGCTTCAAGCGGCCGATGACGTTAAGGCCCAGGTCCTTGACCCCTTGACAGAATTTGGGGGAAGTAAACCAGGCATCCACCAGGAGGTAAAGGGCCGGAATACCTTGTGTCAGGGCTTCCTTAAGCATCTTCAAGGCCAGGGCCGGTTTGGTCAACTCCCTGGCATCGCGGAGACGCCGGGCCAAATCTCCCCTGGTCTTGCGGGGCCGGACCTCTCCGGCCTCCACGGGGGCGGTTTGGGAGAAATGGTGGCCGAAGTTCACGGGATAGAAGTTTCGGGACGTCAACAATCCCAGGGTCAGGATCTCATAGCCTTTGACGGTTTTGCCTTGAGAGTGGTCGTAGACGAAACTCAGATTTTCCAGGCGCTTGCCCCGTTTGGGGAGGGCGGAGGTATCCAGGATGAAGCAGTTTTCCCGGGCCGTCTGGGACCACTGCAGCCGCCCGCCCAGGTAGGCGAGGAAGCGCCGGTAAAAAGGCCCCCAACTCCATTCGGCTTTCTTGAAGCGGTAGAAGGCGTCTTTTTGGGCTTGAAACAGGGACTTGAGCGGTCGGTGGACCAGGTCATGGACGGTCTTGATATGCAGAAACACCAGATTGGTAAGGACAAACAAGAGATGCCGGGGGCTGAAGCCTTCGTGCTTGCGGATACCGGCTCCGGTCAGATGGCTTTGAATATGAAGCACGGCAAACAATTCCTTGATCCTCAGGTCCAGTTCGGCGCGGAAATTTTTCAGGGCCGTTTCGATTTGTCCTTGAAAGAGAACGATTTTCCTGTTATGCAAGGGAAGGCTCCTTTTTTGTGGGTTTCGTTAACGATTTCGCAATCTTAACTTACCACAAATCTGGAGCCTTTTCCATTTTATTGATCTCTTTCTAAAACAATAATAAGTAATTATCCGCAGTTACTTGGTGCGAAACTTGAGTTACTGGTCCCTATTTTTTGCCGTAGGGCGGGAAAGCCAAGTGCATCGCGCCTTCAGTAGTCGTAGGGCGGGAAAGTGAAACGCATCCCGCCTTGAGCAATTGGGTAAGGCCTAACGTATGCCGCAATATATTCGCGCCTTTGTTCCTGGCGGCACGTTCTTCTTCACAGTCACGCTACTGGAACGCCGCCGGAAACTCTTGACCGAAAACATTGACAAACTTCGGGAGGTGTTCAAGACTGGCCGCCAACGCAAGCCATTTACCATCGAGGCCATCGTTATTTTGCCCGATCACCTGCATTGCATCTGGACTTTGCCTTCCGGGGATGCGGATTTCTCCACACGCTGGCATGATATCAAAGCACGATTTGCAGCACAAATTTCCATAGGGGAAAGACTTTCACCACGGCGTTTGCAGAAGGGAGAACGGGGCATTTGGCAGCGACGCTTTTGGGAACATGTCATCCGTGATGAGGGTGACTATGAGCGTCATGTAGATTACATCCACTACAATCCAGTAAAGCACGGTCATGTTACGAGGGTCGCGGATTGGCCGTATTCAAGCTTTCATCGATTTGCGGAACGCGGCATTTATAACCTTGAATGGGCGGCAGATGATAACGTTCGAAGTCTAGAGATGGAATAATGCTAATGGCGGGATGCGCTTCGCTTTCCCGCCCTACGGGCTGCGGGAGAAGCTGCGCACCCTGGCGGACGTGGGCCTGGGCTATATCCAGTTGGGGCAGGCGGCCACCACCCTCTCAGGCGGCAAGGCCCAGCGCCTCAAGCTCTCCCGGGAGCTGAGCAAACGGGCCACCGGCCGCACCCTCTACATCCTGGATGAGCCCACCACCGGACTCCACCTGGCGGATATCGAAAAGCTGCTCCAGGTGCTGAACCGTCTGGTGGAGGACGGCAACACCGTCATCGTCATCGAACACAACCTGGAGGTCATCAAGACCGCGGATTGCCTCATTGATCTGGGCCCCGAAGGGGGCGACCGCGGCGGCCGGCTGGTGGCCACCGGCTCCCCGGAGGAACTGGTCCGCCACCCCGAGTCGCACACCGGCCGGTTTCTGCGGAACCTGTTGCATGAAACCTCTGAGGGTTTGCTTTCCAGCAAATAGACAGGTGATTCTAGAAAACGGGTTTGCAGATGTCTTTAAGCGTCCTGAACCGATTTGAGATATATGATTTGCCTATCAAAACCAATGTATGTGGTGAGTAAGTAGGTGATCTATAGCAGTGATGAGCTCTTTTACCCTAGGGCAATCACACCTCAAACCCAGCCCCACCGCCAAAAGGCCCACAGCAACAGAACCCCTAATATGGTGGTCACGAGGGTTACTGGTATCCCTACCAGCAAAAAATCGCGAAATCTCAAGTTGACGTCGTTTTGCTGGGCTCCCTGGGCCACAATGACGTTGGCCACGCTTCCGAATAAAGTGAGATTTCCCGCAAAGGTGCTGGTGAGGGCCAAAAGCAGCCAGACAAAGTGGGGATCGCTCATCCGCCTGACCCAATGGCTGACTATAATAACAAAGGGCACATTGGAGAAAAGGTTGCTGCCCAGCAGGGAGGCGCTGCTGAACAGAGAGATGGTCCTTAAATCCACCTGAATGCCCAGATAATGAATCCAACTTTCCAGGAGATGAGATTCTGCCTTGACAAAACCTTGCACCACCACAAACAGACCGGCAAAGAAGAGCAGCAGAGACCAGTCAATTTTTTCCAAGGCGTCTTTGGGATGGCGGTTCGCCCAAACCAGCAGCAACGTTGCCGCGCTGACGCAGGAAACGTCCAGGGGTGCCCCCAGTAAAAAGGCGATTATAAGCCCGGTAAACACGCAGACGCTTTTGACAGCGAGGCCGCGCTGCACCAAGATTGTTGACTCCGAGGAGGGCCATTGCATGCTGGTAGGCGTCAGGGAGCGACGATAAAACAGCATTAATATCAGCCAATTAGCCACGAGGGCAAGCAAGCCGATGGGAACCATACGCAGGGCGAAGGCAGGCCAGGTCCAATCGGAGATATTACCTATGATAATATTTTGCGGGTTGCCGGTGAGGGTCATGACGCTGCCGATGTTGGCGCTGGTGGCCAAAGCCAGCAAAAAGGGGAGGGGCCGCAGTCCGGCCTGGGCCGTCACCAGGAGCAGTAAAGGAGTGCCCAGTAGGCATACGGTATCGTTCAGCATCAGCGCGGAACCGACCCCCGAGCTAAGAACCACCAGGGCCAACAATTTCCGGGGACTGCGACAGCGGCGCAAGGCCTTAAAGGCTAACGAGGTGGGCAGCCCGCTTTGCATGAGCACCGTCAGCAATACCATGAGTCCAAAAAGGACTGCCAAGGTGCTAAAGTCAATGGCGGAAATGGCCTCACTCCGGGGAAGCGAGCCGGTTATTACCATTAAGACCGCCCCAATTAAGGTAGAGGTAGGGCGATCCAGCTTGCGCGGACTGTTCTCCCCCAGGGAAACCAGAATATAGGTCAATAAAAAAATTAACGTAGCCAGATTCATTTTGAGATTTTCTTGGTGGATGCGATTAAGTCCCTCTGTTCAAGTCCTTTGGTCTCAGGCATCATCAAGCCGAAGATTGTCAAAGCCAAGGCCGCAACAGAGGCGAGAAACAGAAAGCCTGTATTGAAGCCCCAAGCATTCACAATATAGCCTGACACCACGTCGCTGAGTGAGGCCCCAATGCCAGTAGCAGTGGCCATAGCTCCCAACACGAGATTGTATCGCCCTGTCCCCCGGGTGAGATCGGCTATCACAACGACTGACAACACTCCGAAAATCCCTGCCCCGATCCCATCAAGCAACTGCACCGCCACGATGTAGAAAGGGTCCTGACTCAGGATATAGAGAAAGCCTCGGATAGGCAGGATGGCAAAGCCGATTAAAAAAACCGGCTTTCTGCCCCAGCTTTCCCCATATTTGCCGGATAGGAAAGCCACGGGAATCATAATCAGTTGGGCGGCGACGATGCATGCCGACATATTGAGGGAAGCAAAGCTCTCGTGATCCCGCGTAAGCAATTGTCCTGCCAAAGGGAGCATTGCCGCATTAGCGAAATGAAACAAAGTCACGGCGGCGGCAAAGATCAAGATCTTCCGGTCAGCGAACAAAGCTCTTACACTCAAAGCAACCACCCCGTCGGGTGTTATCTTTAGGGCGCCCCCTCGCGATCGGAGGTAATCAATGTCATCGTTTCTAATGAAAAGTACGGACACAGCACTGGCACCCCCAATAATCGCAACCAAGTAGAAAATCCACTCTTGTCCCAAGAGATATCCGACTATACCGGCCAATAGAGCAGTAGCAACATTTCCTGCATGATTGAAGACTTCGTTACGCCCGATCCGAATTGCGAACATTTGTTGACCCACGATGCCCAACGTGATAGCGGCGACAGCCGGAGCAAAAAGAGCCGATACGACCCCGGTGACGATCTGCGCCGCATTGATAAAGTAAAAGTTTGGGAAAATCGTTATAAAAGTGCAGCCAACGCCCATTAACAAGGCGCCGGCAACGATCAAGAGGCGTTTCTTTTTGACGGCATCGACCAATGCCCCACATGGGGTGGCTGCAAGGAGATTGGCAATTCCCATCACGGACATGGCTACCCCAATTTTAGCAGGGTTCCAGTGGAGAACGGCTAGTAGATAAGTCACCAGAAATGGTCCGACGCCTCCACGAACATCAGCAAGAAAGAAATTAAGCCAATCCAGCGCGTATAGACTTTGCCTGCTTGGCTGTTTTTGGTCGGCGGCAATTAGGGGCATAATTTGTTCTTCGTCAGCCGGCGGCTGATTTTGGTTTTCAGGCTATTTTGTCGAGCTGAGATTACCTTGCGTTGGCTCTCTGCTTGCCGTGCGCGGCGAAGACTGCTCACTGGCAAGCACAATCTCCTGCTCCAAGTCGCCTAGCTCATCTGGCTTGTCGGATGGTTGGAAGGGCAACGGTTCGCCGCGTCGCAGCGAACGCACATTTTCTACGAGGTGCTTAATCCGCCTGAGTACGCCGGTATTAAAGAGGTGCCATGAGATGAGGCGGGTTCCCAGCGCAAGAAAGAGAATGAAAAAAATTGCCAAGTAGTCACGTTGTCGAATGGCATTAATCTCTTGGAGACGTTTGGTCAGCAAAAGTCCTTCTTCAGTTTGCATGGCACTCAGAATGGAGCGTATTTCATCCATCAGCCGTTTGCCATACGCGAGATGACTATAAATATCTATGTTGAACTTTTTCTGCATCTCACTAGACTGTTGCTGAATCGCAAGGTCTGACATTTGCTGGTTAATCAGCAGTTGCAGTTGATTCAGCCTATGCAGTTTTTCAAATCGAGGGCTCAGTTCAGGTTCCGCCTCTGCTAAGGCTCGCAAATGTGCCAATGCTGCGGGGAGATCCTGTGACGCGGTGGCATAGGGTTGCAGGAATTCGTCGCGTTGGGTCAGAAGATAGCCGCGCATGCCGGTTTCAGCGTTGACCATCCTGGTGAGTACTTCACCCAAGCTTCTGTCCATCTGGAAGTGGCGTTGTAAATCAACCTCAATATTGGCGCGTTTTTGGTTGCCGAGGAAAGCCAAAACGGCAGAGATTACCACGGCGAGCAGGGGCACCCCTAGCAGGACCATTCGCCGAACAGGCAGCGAATAACGTATCTTAAGCATTTATTCGGAACCGGAAACCTTCACGGCCGTGGCCGCCCCGGACCGGACAACGGGACCGCTTGGCCATCCATGCTAAGGGACATCGCATCAACGACTGTCCCGAAGGCATTCGTTGTCCCATTACCGGAGGCCTCCACCGTCTTTTTTCCCTCCTCAAGCATCTTTGCCACGACTGGACCGTTGGGCGGGGGAAACTTCACCTGTTCTCCACCAACGAGGATGAGTCCATCCACATCTCCTTTGTCGTTAACTAACAAACGTGCAACCGCGCCCCGCACGGTAAGTGGTTTGTGAGTCAGGCCCCGCATATCAGGTGGCAATGGCGGGGTGCTGGGGGGGTGGTCGACTAAGGACTGACCGGTTTTCTCATTGGTAATGGTGAGCGCCTTGATGGCGCGCCCGTGGGGGGTCGTGGGGCCGAGGAAGCCGACCACCGCCACCTCATCGCCAGGTTTCGCTATGCCGGCCAGGGCGGTACCCAAATGGGGCGGAAACCTGACTACGGTGCCGTCTTTCAGCAGCACCCCATCGACTTCTCCGTGGGGCGTTAGGAGGTATTGTTGGACAATTCCGGTCACCGAGGGTGCCTGCTGCGCCCAAATGATAGCGGCAATGCCTGCAATCAAGATCAATATTGCTGCGAGTACTAATAGAATGCGCATGGTTCATCTCCTTAGCTTTTTTAAAAAAACCAAATAATCATCGCAGAGGCGCGGGTCAAGCTTTCCCGGAAAAGTGTCTGCCCCTATGAAATATGGGCTTGTGAAAAGGAGGATACAAGATTAGCCTCTTTTCTAATGCACACAAATTGATTAGATAGATAGCGGCATCTTCAGACGAGGTGATTTGACTGCCGCCAACCTGGAATATTTCTTTGGTAATTTTCACAGCCTTACCCTGGCTCCGGTTCATTTAACAAATTCCTTGACAAAGATACCGGAATGGCAAAATAATAACACTCTCACATGATTGAACCAATATGTCAAAGAGAAAGGAGATATTTCCATGGCCACTGAAATCCTGAAACTGACCGCAGAGGTTGTCATTTCTCATGCATCCATGTCTGAATTATCAACCCAGGAATTAGTGGAAGAGATCAAGATGGTCTATGGCGTCTTATCTTCTCTGGAATCCGGTGTGGTACCAGAGATCATGGCTCCTGAAAAAACGCCAGAAGCCGAAGTGGTAAAGAAACCGTCGATCCCAATGAAGGATATTGTGACCCAGAAGCACGTGGTCTGTCTGGAATGCGGCAAAAAAATGAGAACTCTGAAAAGCCATATCCGTAAAGCCCATGGTTTACTGCCGAAAGAATATTTTAAGAGGTTCGCACTTGATCCGAAAAAATATCCTCTCGTGTGCAAGGAGTATTCGGCGCAGCGGAGCAAGATGGCCAAAGATAGAGGGTTCGGAAAAGAGGGAGGTAGGAAGAAGGCCAAGGCTTAAGTAAACGTTCCGATACCTGGCCCCTTAAATATGAATTACTCACATAATGAGATATTAGGCGAGCAAAGGATACGGGGTTCATTCTCCCAGGGAGGTCAGGCCCTGGCGAATGGCATATTTGGTGAGTTCGGCAACGTTGTGGATGCCCACCTTGTTCATGATTTGCTTGCGGTGCGCTTCCACGGTCTTGCTGCTGAGGCATAGGGTATTGGCGATTTGCAGGGTGCTTCTCCCTTCGGCCATGAGCTGCAAGACCTCCCGTTCCCGAGGGGTCAGCAAGGTAGAGGCCGACCAGGGTTCCTCGGCCAGATTGTGGGCGAAGTCCTTGATCAAAATATCGGAAACCCCGGGGCTGATATAGGTCTTTTCCCGCATCACGGTGCGGATGGCCTTCACCAATTCTTCCAGGGCGCAGTCCTGCAAAAGGTATCCCCAGGCCCCGGACCATCGACCGGCGTTATCCTTGAGACACCTCAATACGCCCCTACGTCAGAGGCCTTCGAAGATGGCCAGGAAATTTTGCTGCCGCAAGAGCCGCGCCTCCGGGCGGGCCTTCCCTTTGCTGCGGATTCTGTTCCTCAGCGTGGGCCTGTGTGCCCTTGCCGATCCTGGCCCGCCGTTGCCAGGCCATTTCCTGAAGACCGCCGCGGCCCAGGAGCCCCGGGCGCAGCAGGTCAGGTTTATTCCCCAGTGGCAGCCCCAGGCCCAATTCGCCGGATATTATGTGGCCTATGAAAAAGGGTTCTACCGGGAGCAGGGCCTGGAGGTGGAGATCTTGCGGGGCGGGCCGGAATGGCCCCCCTCGGAGATGCTGAACCGGGGCCGCGCCGATTTCGGCACCTTGCAGCTCTCCGGCGGCATTGTTCGCCGGGCCCGGGGCCTCAAGCTGGTGAACGTCTGCCAGTTGGCCCAGCATTCGGCCCTCATGCTGGTGGCCAAGAAATCCAGCGGCATCAATAACCCTCAGGATATCAACGGCAAGAAAGTGGGCCTCTGGGGCGAGGACTTTCAAGGCCAGATAGATGCCTTTTTCCGAAAGTTCAATCTTAAGGTGCAGACCGTCCCCCAGGGGACTACCGTGAACCTCTTTTTGCGGGGCGGCGTGGAGGTGGCTTCGGCCATGTGGTACAACGAATACCACTTGCTCCTCAACGCCGGCCTGAACCCGGAGGAATTGACCACCTTTTCCATGGCCGACTACGGCTTCGATTTCCCCGAAGACGGCATCTATTGCCTGGAGCAGACTATCAAGGATAGACCCCAGGTATGCCGGGCCTTTGTCCAGGCCAGCATCGCCGGCTGGCAATATGCCTTTGCCCACCCGGAAGAGGCCCTGGACATCGTCATGAAATACGTGGATGCCGCCCACGTGCCCACCGACCGGGTGCACCAGAAGTGGATGCTGGAGCGCCTGCGGACCATGATCCTGGCCCGCGGACCCGGAAGGCCGGTCGGGGGCCTGGACCGGGAAGACTACTACCGGACGGCGGAAGCCCTAAAGATGGACGGGACCATTAAGGCTATTCCCAATTTTTCCCAGTTTTATCACGATTGCGCCAATGCCGATAAAAAATAGAAGCCTGGCCAGCCAACTCATCTTTTTGATCCTCACTAGTGTGGCGGCCATCTTCCTTACCGCCTCCATCTATAGTTATTACGCCTCCAAGGAGGGCATCGTCCGCCGGGCCTCCGAGAACGCCCGGCACCTGAGCCACGAGACCGTTTTCCGCATAGAGGCGATCCTGCTGGGGGTGGAGAAGATCTCTTCGAACCTGGCGGCCACCCTGGAACATCTGCCGTGGCAGGAGCAAAACCTGGTGCCCTTGCTGCAGACTGCCGTGAGCAACAATAAGGAGTTGTTCGGCCTGGGCATCGGATTTGAACCCTATGGCCATAACCCCAAATCTCTATATTTTTGTCCCTACGTTTTCCGCAGTGATGATCAACTCCAGGTGAAAATGCTGGGAGGCGAATCCTACCGTTACTTTTACCTGGATTGGTATCAAATTCCCCGGGAGCTGGGGCGACCGCTCTGGATCGAGCCTTATTTCGGCGCCGGCAACACCATCGAATCCACCTATTCCGTGCCTTTCTACCGGGAAAAGGATGGACGCCGGAAGATGGGCGGGGTGGTTTCAGCTGATATCTCTCTCATGTGGCTGAAAGACATCGTCTCCGCAGTGAAGATCTACGAAACCGGTTACGCCTTTCTCATTTCCCAAAATGGCATGTTCGTCACTCATCCGGACCAGCGGTTGATCATGCGGGAGAGCATTTTCGGCCTGGCGGAGGCCAGGAACGACCCCAGGATGCGGGAAGTGGGGCGGGACATGATCCGGGGCGGCGAGGGTTTTGTGCCCATCCCGGAATCCCTTACCGGCAAGAGGTCCTGGCTCTACTATGCCCCCCTGCCGGCCACCGGCTGGTCACTGGGGGTGGTCTTCCCGGAGGCGGAATTATTCGCCAACGCCGGCCGTCTGATGCGCCGCAGCGCGGCTGTCGCGGTCCTGGGTCTGGGCATTCTGGCCGCGGTGATCATTGTCATCTCCCGGAGGATCACCCGGCCCCTGCGGCTTCTGGCCCGGAAGACCGCGGACATCGCCCACGGCGACTTCACCGCCACCGTGCCGGAAACCGGGGCCAGAGAGATCGCCCATCTGGCCGGTTCCTTCAACCGGATGGGCCGGGAACTCACCGATTATATGGAGAAGCGGGACTTCATCCGGGACACCTTCGGGCGCTACGTCACCCCGGAAGTGGTAAAAAGACTGCTGGAGTCCAAAGAGGCCCTGGAGATGGGGGGCGAGACCCGGGAAGTCTCCCTGCTCATCTCGGACCTGCGGGGCTTTACCACCCTGACCTCGGACATGACGCCGGAGGACATCATCACCTTCCTCAACCGCTATCTGGGGAAGATGATCGAGATTCTCATGGATTACCGGGCGATCATTGACGAGATTTTGGGTGACGGCATCCTGGCCTTTTTCGGGGCACCGGAGCCCTTGGAGGACCATCCGCGCCGAGCGGTGGCCTGCGCCCTGGCTATGCAGGCGGCCATGGGCGACCTCAACCGAATTAACCAGGCCGATGGCCTGCCCCACCTGGAAATGGGCATCGCGGTTAATACCGGCACGGTGGTGGTGGGCAACATCGGCTCGGAGCAACGTAGCAAGTACAGCGTGGTGGGCTCCCACGTCAACTTCGCCAGCCGCATCGAATCCTTTGCCCTGGGGGGCCAGGTGCTCATCAGCGCCCCCACCTATGAGCGGGTAAAAGAGCTGGTGGAGGTGGGGGACGTTCTGACCGCGGAAATGAAGGGCATTCCAGGCAAAGCCACCCTGTACGAAGTGTGCGCCATCGGCGCCCCCTATAATATTCGGCTCCAGGCCCGCCGTAGCGCCCTGGTCCAGTTAGCTTCGCCTATCAATATCCACCTCCACCGTATCCGGGAAAAAGTGGTTATCGGCAGCAACCAGGAGGTGCAGCTCACCCATCTCAGCGAAACCGGGGCCCAGGTGGTATTAGCCGGGGACTTGGTGGAATGGGAGGACGTGCGCCTGCACCTGTTTGAGCCGGACGGGACGCCGATCCCAGTGAAAGTCTACGGCAAGGTGACCCAGGTGCAGCCCGGAACCGACGGCTCGCTTACCGCGACCATCCGGTTTACTTCGGTCTCCCCGGAGATCTACCGGATTATCCGCCAGGCGGTGAACGAAACGGCGGCGGAGTAAGAGGCGCTCCTATGTGCAAAGTCAAGATTTCCGATGTACGAAAGGGTGCGGGTCCGGTTAGAATCCAAACCAATCTCCTATACGTGCTTCCTCTCTCAGGTAGGACCGAAAGAAATTAATCTGGGAGGATAAGATGGAGGTCGATGCGCTACAGCTTGCCAGGAGCGATAATTATCCACATGCTAATAAAAATTGCGGATATGCCCCGGATATCATATTTGGCGAGCGTTCGTTGGGATTGCTGTATTTCTCTCTGGAAGGGATCGGCTGATGTCAATGAAGGATTAAGAATGTATTCGACCAACGTAATGTGCTTTTGCCAGTTATGCTCATTATCAGGTAAAAATAAACCACTGAAGACGTCCCTGTTCTCAGAGTTTGGTTCACATTACTTCCCCACCATCTTGGTGTCGGCGTTCCACCAGCCACCACCCAGGGCGACGAATAACGCCGCGGTATCCTGCAAACGCAGCGCCTGGGCCTCGATATAGCCGAGCCTGGCCTGCTGGTATTGGTTGTCGGCCGTGAGAATTTGCAAATAGTTGACCAACCCGGCCTTATAGTTCGACTGCATCAATTTCAACGCCTGATCGGCGGCGTCCAGAGCGGCTGATTGGGCCTGCAAGGTTTCGGCATCGTGTTCCACCGCGCGCAGGGTATCGGCTACTTGTTGGAAGGCGCTGACCACCACCTGTCGATAATCGGTTAGGGATGCCTGATAGGCTTCGATGGCGGCCTTCCGCTGAAACCATAAGGTCCCGCCGCGAAAGAGGGGTTGGGCCAGGGCCGCACCCGCACTCCAATAATTTCCGCCGGTGGCAAAGAGCCTGGTGATATCCGTACTCGTTTGGCCATACCCGGCGCTCAGGGTGAAGCTGGGGAACATGGCCGCGGTGGCCACGCCGATATTGGCGCTGGCAGTGTGCATTTGGGCTTCGGCGGCCAGGATATCCGGGCGCTGGCGCACCAGTTCGGAAGGCAGGGTCACGGGTAGTTCCCTGGGCAGGGTGATTTCTGCCAGCTCGACCTGAGGCGGCTGCCACTCCGCCGGGGTGCGTCCCACCAAGGCGGCCAGCAGATGCTGAGTCTTATTAAGGTTCTGCCTGATGGGCGGCAGGGTCGCTTCGGTGGCGGCGAGCTGCGATTGAAGACTGACGACGCTCGCATACGGCACCGTTCCCGCCTTGAACTGGGTTTCGGTGATGCGAAGTTGCTCCTTTTGGAAGGCGATGAGTTGTTCCGTGGCGTCGATTGAGGCCCGGTAGGCTGCCTGGGCGATCGCGGTGTTGGCGACGTTTCCCAACAGGGTTAGATAGGTGGCCTGGGCGGTATATTTCTGATAATCCACCTGAGCCGCCAGGGCCTCGACGGTTCGCCGCGTGCCGCCGAATACGTCCAGGAGGTAGCTAACGGAGACCGAGCTGGTGAAGAGGTTGAAGATGCTACCCTGGGTGGTACTGCCGAATTGGGAGGGGTTAAATCTCTCCCGGCTGTAAGAGAAGTTGCCGCCGACCTGGGGAAAAAAGGCGCCATAGCCCGCCCACAGGTTGTCCTGGCTTTGCCACAGCCGGGCCTGGGCCGATTGCAGGTTAAGATTTTGGGCCACTGCTTCCTTGATCACCTGGTCTATCTGGGGGGATTTGAACAACCGCCACCAATCTTCGGCGATTTGAGCGCCGTATTCAAAGTGCTGCGCCCGGCCTTCTGCCGTCACCGTCTTGGCCGGTTCCTCCCCTTGGGTGTATTGGGTCGCCGCCGGGGGCTGGGGACGGACAAAGTCTGGTCCCACGGCACAGCCCGGGAGCAGCAGGCCGGACAGGAGGCCCAGGCAAAACCACGTCAAGATCCGCCTGTACTCTGCCTCGCCGTTAGGCAACGCCGGTTTCATCCGCCGTCTCCACCTGCTCCGGTCTCTCGGCGGCTCATTGCGCTTCCACATAGACATCCACCAGTTGCCCCGGATAGATATTCATGTCTTGGGGCGGCTTGAAGCGGAACAAGACCGGCAGCACTCTCACGTCCACCCTTTCGGTCCTTTGATCCGACAGCTCGATCTTGGGGCTCACATAGGGCTGGATGCGCTCGAACTCCAGGGGGATGCGGTCGGTCGTCCCTCTGATTAACATTTGGGCGTTCATCTTAGACGGCGGCGACATCCTGTGAATGAGAATCTCGTCAATATAACATCTGACCTCAAGATAAGGTTGCTGGGAGTAGCTCATGACAATGACGGGATCAGAACCCTGGGTGTAAGTGTCATAAATTCCCTGGGGCGACACGAAACTGCCCACCGCGGCGTTGATCGCCAGGACCACGCCGTTCACCGGCGCCCGAATGGTGTATTTAGCCAGCAGGGCGGCCCCGCTGGCATAAGTCTTGGACAATGCCTCATACAGATGCTGCTGGTTTTGGATGTCATAGATCCAGGCCCCGGCCTTGGTCAGTTCGTACTGCCGCCGCGCCACTCCGAGATTGGCCTGATTCGCCTTGACCGTGTTTTCCGCGGTGTCCAGCTGATCCTTGCTCACCGATTTGGGGTCCAGGGCTGAGGATTTCCTCAGTTTTACCATCGTATCCAGGGAGGTTCTAAGTTGGGCGGCGGCATAATCTACCTGGGCCTTGGACACCCTGAGGACTTCCGATCTCGGCTGGGCCTTGAGTTCGCGCAGCATGGCCAGGGCCGCTTCGGCTTGAGCCTTTTGCTGCTCCACCGTGGCCTTCTGCACGGAATCGTCTATCAGCAGCAGCGGGGTCGCCTCATTTACCTTGTCCCCTTCCTTTACCAGGATCTGGGTGACCGTTCCCGGGACTTCGGGATAGATATTAATGTTGGCCCCGTTCGACTGGTAGCTTTCAATGATGCCGTTGGCATAAATACCTTTGGCATAAGGGTTCTGGGCCGGATTAAAGGCCGGCGGCAGCGGTTTTTTCCGGACGCCGTAAACGTAGGCGCTGACTAACCCGCCCACCAGTCCCAGGATCACCAGAGCGAATAATATTTTAGATCTCACTCATGCCTCCCATGCCTCCGCTGACAATCTCCATAATCCGGCCATCTTCCATCTTGAGGTTTCGGTCGGCATATTCGAAGATCCTGGCGTCGTGGGTGACAATCAGGATGCATCGGTGTTCGTTCAATAAGTTTTCTTTAATAAAACCGATAATCTTTCTGCCTGTGGCGCCGTCCAGGGACGCGGTGGGTTCATCAAAAATTAAAATGTCCGGACGGCTGACGATGGCTCTGGCCAAGGCCACGCGCTGCTGTTCACCGCCGCTTAACCTGGAGGGGGGCAGCTCCGCCCGGTCCTTGATTCCCACTACATCCAGAAATTCCATGGCGACGCGCAAGGATTCATCCCAGTCTTGCTTCTTGAGAATCAGGGGGAGAGCGACGTTCTCCGCGGTGGTCAGTTTCGGGAACAGGTGATAGTCCTGGAATACAAAACCGACGGTATGCAATCTGAAATCGGCGAGTTCATTGGGGTTAAGTCTCCAGATTTCTTTACCCTCCACCACCACCGTACCGGCATTAGGTCTCAGAATCCCCGAGATCATGCTCAACAGGGTGGTCTTGCCGCTGCCCGAGGGGCCGGTGATATAGAGCATTTCGCCAAAATTGGCCTCAAAACTGACCTCTCGCACCGCGTAGGTCCTGATTTCCTCGGCTCCGAACCATTTCACCAGTTCGACGGCTTGCACTGCTACCTCGGCCATGCTTAACTCCTGAAAATATCGAACGGCTCTACTTTGATCACTTTTCTCACCGCGATGAAACTTGAAAACCCGGAGATGACGAGCACCATGACGAAGGCCAGGCCAAGATTGAAGTAGGTGATATCGGCGGCGTAATTCGGTACCTCACTTTTGGCCACTGCGATCAGAAGGGAACTGAGGCCAACCCCCAGGCCGTACCCGGTGAATCCGGTGAACAAAGTTTGAAAGAGGATCATGTAGACGAGTTCGTAACCCTTGGCGCCGATGGCTTTCAGGGCCCCGAATTTCTCCAGATTTTCCAAAACGAAGGTATAGAAGGTTTGGCCACACACGGATAAACCTACCAGGAAACTGATCAGGGTCATGATCAGGATGTTGGTGCCGATGCCGGTTTGGTATTTGTAATAGTCGGCAATTAGTTGCCGGAATTCGGTATTGGTCAGCGCCAAATAGCCGGCCTTGGCCACCTGATTCTTGATATAAGGGATGTCTTTATCATTTTTCGGTTCAACTAAAATATAGGCAATGGTGAAACGCGTGGAAGGGATATACTGAATCGCCCGGGTGAAGGTCGTGTACAGGGTCGGGATGCCGAACAGGGTGCTGCTGGCCACTTTGGCGATCCCGACGACGACTCCCCGGTGGTCATTGATCTCAAAAGTTGTGCCGGGCTCAGGGTTTTCTAATTTGGAAAATTCTTCGTCTTTTACCACGATAAATCCATTATCGGCAAAAATGTCTTCAATTTTCCCGGCGATCAGTTCGGGCCGGCCTACCAGGCTGGCGTCGTCCAGTCCGATAACGGTTGACGGCTGATAAACGCCGTCATGGAGCTTGACGAGAGCTACCCCGGAATATAACGGCACCGCGTATTTGACGCCGTCGATACTGCGCACCGCGTCCAAGATGTAATCAGGCAACTGGATGCTGTTGAGCGGATTATTGACGGCCGGGTCCATGACCCAGACGCTGGCGCCCACGTTGATGATGGTAGCTGAGGCCTTAGTCAAGATGCCGGAAAATACGGAGGTCAGTTGGAGCATAAGAAACACTGCGAAGGTGATTCCTACGATCAGTGCGGCAAACTTGCCCCGGTCATTGACCAACAATTTGAAGGCTACTCGCAAGATTCCGGTCATGGTTGGCATTCCTCGCCCACAGGCATGTCGATACCATCATCCTCCCCCTTTGCCAGTCCTCTCAGGGCGGCTAAGGAAAACCGGGTGATGTGATCAGCCAGGGCTTCAATATCTTCCGGTCCGTACTGCTGCTGGGGAAAAAGTCGTTGGATTACCGGGCGGGCGTTACGGTGATGCAGGCATTGACCGATGATGCTTAGCTGGCAGAGGCGAATCTGCTCAGCGGTCATCCCGGCTCCCAGCAGTTCTCCCACGATGGCCGCCAACTTCTCTGACATCGGGCGAATCGTCTTTTCCACCAGGGCATCCAGGGCGGCTGTGGGTTCGATCATTTCCTGGGCCATCAACTGGCCGAGCCAGGACGGCACCCCCTTAGCGAGGAGGCTGAACATAAGGTTGTGAATAAAGGCGTGAAGACGTTGCGCCGGGGGGATATCCGCACTCTCGTCGGAGACCAGGGGGTATTTCTCTCTGGCGCGGGCATGCGCGTATTCCATGACCGCGGCATAAAGACGTTTTTTATCGCCGAAGTGATAGTTCACGGCCGCGAGGTTGGCCCTGGCACGACCGCAGATTTCGCGGATGGTGGAGTTGCGAAACCCTCGTTTAGCAAAGACTTCACCCGCGGCTTCAAAAAGACGTTGACGGGTTTCGGCGCTGGTAGAGATTTCTGAGGGCATGTCCGTAAATGGAACCTCCAAAAATTAAACAGACGTTTAAAATGATTGTCTTAATCAGCTTTAATGTCAAACAAAAAATTAGTCATAGGGGGCAGGTCATGTGTATAAGGGCCTTTTCCGTGTAACCCGGCCTCCGCGGCTCAAACTAAAATGAAAAATGTCGCCCCCGGCTGAGAGCCGGCGCCGGCCGCCACTGGCGAGCGGCGCCTTACCCCCTGGCCGGGCCGCTAAATCCAATTCCCAGAGGAATCTTGCAGAAGTTTTATGGGAGCCCCATAAAGAGGGCGGACACGCAGGTCCGCCCCTAAGGAAAATACCACGATTTATGGAAGGATACCGGGGAAATGAAACTAACTTAGCCGGTTTCCGCGATTATTTGGGCTTGGCCGCCTTATGATGGGTGCCCCGCTCACCAAATCCCCGTTGTTTGGCCATCCGGCTGCGCTGCTTAGAATATTCCTTGCATACCAGAGGATATTTCTTGGGATCCAAGCTGTATCTCTGGAAATATTCTTTGGGCTGCAACTTGTGGGCCTTGCGGAGGTGGGCCTTCAGGGTGCGCATCTTTTTCCCGCACTCCAGGCAGACTATGTGTTTCTCCGTGACAATCTCCTTCAGTGGCACCGGCGGTTTCTTCACCAGGCCGGCCTCTTTGCCCTTTCCCGGGACCGGGCCCTCCGGGATAACGGCGCCGCCTTCCACGGCAGCCAGGACTTGGTAGACTTCTTTAATTTCCTCCACCAACTCTTGGGGAGTCAGTTCGCTCATGGAGGCGTGGGCTATCACAATCTGCGACGTTAACCTTAACACTTCGCTGGCCATGGGACCCTCTCTTTCATCTTAAGTTTAGTTAAGACCTCTGTAAAAGGCCGGACGGTCATCCTGAGCTCAGCGAAGCATCTGATATTCCTAAGATCCTTCGGCCGCTTCGCTCCCTCAGCATGACATGTTGCGGCTCTTTTTTCAGACGTCTCTATTTGTAATTTTAATTATTAGATTTATTATTTATCATAGTCAAGAATTTTATTCGCTTCTAATTTAATTTTTTACTTTTTGAGCGATGAGATTCTTTGAGGGGTTAGCGACCTCCAGGGCTCGATGAGGACTGCGAGGTGGAACAAACCCATGTAGCAAGGTGGCACTTAGCGGAGGGATTCGCCAAATGCCGCCCCATTGTGAACCCCAAAACAGTTAATGACCTGAGATCTCATTAAAGATCATTTTCGCGCCGCGAAAAATCTGCCAGCTATTCCAAACCTCTCTTTCTGAGAAAAGTCATTTTGAGCAAACCAAGATAACCCCAGGGTCACAATGGCCCATGCAGGTCGCGTCGCTCAGGGTCACGGAAAAAACCGGTTTTGAAAAGCTTCCTATTGTTTATTAACCTGCTCGGAAGAATAGCAGGTCTGGTCCGGTGCTGCAGTTGGCCCCGGCGCCGATCTTTCTCTGGCAGGTGCGAACCGAAGGCAGTTGACCGGAATGAACGGGGAATTGCCGCCCAAGGGTTTAAAATCTTGCTCAGTCCTCGCGGCGCCTCTGCGAGGAGAGGAGGGCGGATAATTGCGGGTTTATGCCGTTCAGCCGTAGCCCGGGGATGCTCACCCCGGCCGAGATTGACATCGCCTTCCTCCTGTGGCATGGTAACTAGGGAAAAATCCATACCGGCAGGCCCAGGTGCAGGCCGGGTCCAGCAGCTCGACTCACCCGAGGATTCCGCCAGCGGCCCGGGCCGGAGGCCTGGGTTTAGGCCAGCGCCCCGGACGAGCGTTGTTTTATCGGGTTTTTAAAGGGAGGGGAATGAGCCGATGAGGATTTTCGCCATCGCCAACCAGAAGGGCGGCAGCGGCAAGACCACCACCAGCGTCAATATGGCCGCGGCCCTGAGCGAACAGCAGCGCCGCGTCCTGGTGATGGATCTGGACCCGCAACACTCCAGCACCGACTGGTTTGGCATCAAGAACACCGGCAAAGAGGTGCTGGGCATCTTCACCGATAACGGCGACCCCGCGGATTTCGTACGGGAGGCCGGGGCTCCGGGGGTGGACCTGATCCCGTCGTCTTCCTGGCTGGTGGGGGCGGAGAAGATTCTGGCCGGGCAAGTGGGGGCGGAAACCATTCTGCGGCGCAACCTCCAGCGCCTGCCGCCGGACCGCTGGGACTACCTCCTCATAGACTGCCCCCCCACCCTGGGGATCCTGACCATCAGCGCCCTCGCGGCGGCGGAAGAGCTGCTGGTGCCGGTGGAGGCCCATGTTATGGCCCTGAGCGGCCTGGCCCAGCTCCTGCAAACGGTGGAACTGGTCCGGGAGCGCCTCAACCCCAAGCTCAAAATCTCCGGTATCCTGGCCTGCCGGGTGGACGCCCGCACCCGCCACGCCCGGGAGGTGGTGGAGCAACTGCGGGAGCGGTCCGGCCGCCTGGTCTACCATACCGTTATCCGGGAGAATATCCGCCTGGCCGAATGTCCCTCCTTCGGCCGCCCCATAACCCAATACGATCCCAAGAGCGCCGGGGCGGCCGATTACCGGGCCTTGGCCCGGGAGATCATCAGCCAGGAAGGGAGTTAAGTGATGGGCAAACGCAGCACCATCGGGGAAAATCCCCTGGATGCGCCGGTGGCGGAGAATCCCCTGGACACCATGTTGCCGGGACCGGGGGCGGCCAACCGGACAGCCAGGGTGGAAGAGCGCCTGGAGCTGCTGGAAGCCGGGCTGGCGGGATTGCAGGCGGAGGCGGCCAGGGTCAAGAGGCTGGGGCCGGAAATTAGCAGGGAGGCGGTTCATCTGAAGACCGAGATGGCCAGCCTCAAAGGAGAGGTGGCGCGGCTTCAGGCTGCCTTGCCGCTCCTACAGGCGGAGATGGCGCCGCTTAAGGCCGAAGTGGCCGGACTGAAGGCGGAAATGGCGCAGCTCCGGGCCAGGATGACCCCTTCGGACCTCCCCTGGTGGATGGGTGGCAGGAAGAAATGAGGCGCACCAAGATGTTGGGCTGCGCTTCTGGGAACCGCCGGCCGTCTCGGGTCCCTTAATGTACAGGGAGGCCCATGGCCGCCTGGTTCGGCTAACAGGATCAGGTCCACAATCTAAATGGATAAAGATTGGTCCAGGAAGAACAAATGTTTTTATCCGGGATTGACTTTTTCAAAAAAGATGATTAACGAAACCCTAACATATATTGAAATAGGTTGGAGATTAAATTAGATAGATATTGCGTCTTATTCCAGGTGGCAAGGAGGCCCGCAAGACCCCGTTAGGGGAGTGGGGAGGAATCCTGGTGCTGGCCACCTCATCTGTGCGACGCCTTCTCAAAGCTAACCGCCAGCCACGCAATTTCCAAAGATCCCCTTAACCGGACGTGCTCGTGAATATCCCTGCCGCGCGCATTGCCTTTACCAGACCCCAACCTCCGTGAGCAATGGCAAGGGGCTGCAATGCCTTGAAGATATCTGGGAAGACTGGCAATGAATGGATATCATTCTTATAAAATCATCCTGGCTGATGACCATGCTCTGGTGCGCCAGGGTATCAGGAAGATCATCGAGGAAGACGGCAACCTGAAAGTCGTGGGGGAAGCCGGCGATGGCATGGAACTCCTGGAGATTCTGAAAACCATCCACCCGGACCTGGTTATTGTCGATATCACCATGCCCCGGCTCCGGGGCCTGGAGGCGACCAAAAGGATTAAGCATCTTTATCCCCGGGTCAAGGTCATGATTCTCAGCATGCACCGCAGCAAGGAGTATCTGCGCCAGGCCGTGGCCGCCGGAGTCAGCGGCTATCTCCTCAAGGAAGACGCGGATACGGCCCTCCATATCGCCATCAAGGCGATCCGCAACGGCAAAGAATTCTTTTCCCCCCTGCTGGCAATCTAGCCCCCCTTCCTTCGCGGCCCGGAACCCCAGGCGCGGCAATGTGAGCTTGTTTTTCTAGCCGACGGCGCAAACCGCGGTCACCCGCCGGGCCAGCATCTCCCCTCGTGAGGAAGACCCGGAGGCGCGGCCTGGTATCTTTCGACCTCGGTCCGGGTATGCAGGCATTAGCCCCGATAAAGGGCGGCCACAGGCCGCCCTAGAAAATCCCCTCCCCTACCTGCTCAGAGGGCGGGCTGGGCCCGCCGCCTTAACCAGCGTTCCCTATGAATTCCGGTAACTTGGTCCCTGGGTCGGTCTGCGTCAATATCTCAGGTCCTCCAACATTTCAGGCATAGGTCATCGGGAGCCGGGGAGCCCCAGGTTTTTTATTGGCAAAAATCTCCCAAAGCGTGTTAACTTATCAATTTTGGATAATAATTTCTCTTAAGAAAACATCATGCCAGAAATATTGCGGGGAAATCCGGGAGAACGGCGCCTGTTTTTGGGGAATGAGGCCATCGTGCGGGGGGCCCTGGAGGCCGGGGTAGCCCTGGTCACCACCTACCCCGGCACCCCGGCCTCGGAAATCGGCGACCGCAGCTATGAAATCTCCCGGCAGACGGACCTGGCCTTTGAATACTCGGTGAACGAGAAGGTGGCCATGGAGGTGGCCGCCGGGGCCGCGGCTTCGGGCTGGCGGGTGCTCACCGCCATGAAGCACGTGGGCCTGAACGTGGCCGCCGACACCCTCATGACCCTGGCCTACACGGGAGTCAAGGGCGGCATGGTCATCGTCAGCGCCGACGACCCCTCCCTGTTTTCCAGCCAGAATGAGCAGGATAACCGCTATTACGCCAAAATGGCGGGGCTCCCCATGCTGGAGCCGGACAGTCCCCGGGAGGCGTTGGTGATGGCCAGGGCGGCCTTCTCTCTTTCGGAGGAACTTAACCTGCCGCTGCTGCTGCGTACCACCACCCGGGTGAACCACACCCGGGGGCCGGTGACCCTGGGGGAACTCGCCTTCCGGCCGGGGCCGGGCCGCTTTCTCAAGGACCCTTTTCGCCGGGTGATGGTGCCGGCAGTGGCCCGCCTGGCCCACGCCCGGCTTCTGGAGGCCCTGTCCCGGGCCCGGGCCCTGGCGGAGGAGAGCCCCTTTAACCGGGTCCGCGGCCAGGGCCGCTGGGGGATCATCACCAGCGGGGTGAGCCGGGTCTACGTGGCCGACGCCGTCCGGGAACTGGGGCTGGCCGCTGAGATCAAAATCCTGGAACTGGGATTCACCCACCCCCTGCCCGAGGAGCTTATCGGCGATTTCCTTCAGGGCCTGGAAAAGGTTTTGGTAGTGGAGGAACTGGAGCCATACCTGGAAGAGGCGGTCAAGGCGGTGGCCCAGGGCCGGGGGCTGACGCTGGCCATCCGCGGCAAGGCCCCGGGCCTCTTCTCCCGGCTCTACGAATACCACCCCGGCCTGGTGCGGGAGATGATCGCCCGCGTCTTCGGGGTCGATTATCGGCCCCCGGCCATCACCGTCCCGGAGCAGTTATGGGGCCGGGCCTTGCCGGACCGCCCCCCCAACCTCTGCCCCGGCTGTCCCCACCGGGCCATGTACTACGCGGTGAAGATCGCCCTCCGGGACCTGGGGATGGAAGGGGTCTTTCCCACGGACATCGGCTGCTACACCCTGGGGCTCTTGCCTCCCCTGTCCATGGCCGACTTTCTCATTTGCATGGGCTCCAGCATCAACACCGCCGCCGGCATCTCCCGGGCCACCGGCCAGAAGGTGGTGGCCTTCATCGGGGATTCCACCTTCTTCCATTCCGGGCTGCCAGGGCTGGCCAACGCGGTGCACCAGAGGCACGATTTCCTGCTGGTCATCCTGGACAACGGCACCACCGCCATGACCGGCTCCCAGCCCCACCCCGGGGTGACCCTGACCCCCCCCGGCTATCAGGGGAAGCCCCTAGATATCGCCGGGGTGGTGCGGGGTCTGGGGGTGGAGGCCCTCTGGGTGGTTAACCCCTTTAAATATAAAGAGGCCCTGGCGGCCACCAAGGAGGCCCTGGGCGCCCCGGGAGTGCGGGTGCTCATCTCCCAGGCCCCATGTTATCTCTACGAATCCCGGGTTACCGGGAAGAAAAGGAAGGCCCGCTTTCAGGTCACCGGGGAGTGCGGGGAATGCCGAAATTGCCTGGACTACTTCGGCTGCCCGGCCATGTACCTGAAACCCGGAGGTAAGGGCACCCAGATGCTCATCGACGAAGACCTCTGCAGCGGCTGCGCCTTCTGCGTCCAGTGGTGCGAGTGCATCAGGCCGGCGAAGAAGGGGTGAGGGGAGAAGGATGATTTTGGGGGAGGGCCAGGGATTCCATCCCTGCCCTCCCCCAAACCCCCTCCCAACCCGTATAAGGGCAGGGGATGCCGGGCCGGCGGCCCGGCATCCCCTGCCAAGAAAGTATGGTGGCACAGGCGTCTCGCCTGTGCAAGGAAGAGCGAGGAATAGAAGTGCTGATGGATGTTATTGAATTAAAAATTCATAATTTTAAAAGCACTCAAGTAGGAGATAGGTATTTTTTGGCCGGATTTTGTTGGGAAGGTGCAAATTTCAAATTTTTGTCGGTGGTCGTTTAAGTAAGTTATGAGTAAAACCGAAAACCGAAAACCGAAAACCGAAAAAAATCTGCGCATCTTCCTCACCGGGGTGGGCGGCCAGGGGACCCTGCTGGCCAGCCGGATCCTGGGGGAAGCGGCTCTGGCCGCGGGGCTCGATCCCCTGGTGAGCGAGACCCACGGCATGGCCCAGCGGGGTGGCATCGTGGTCTCCACCGTGGTCCTGGGGGAGTTGCAGAGCCCCCTCATTTCCCCGGGGGAAGCCGACATTATCTTGGGTTTTGAGGCCCTGGAGACCTTTCGGGCCCTGGACCGTTGCCACCCCGGAACCCTGGTGATCGCCAACACCGCGGTCATTGTCCCCTATCCGGTGGCCATCGGCCAGGCGCCATATCCGCAGGTATCTCGGATGCTGGACCTCATGGCGGCGCAGGTGGGGAGCCTGCTGGCCTTCGACGCCGGGGCCGGCGCCCGGCAGGCGGGCAGCTCCCTGACGGTGAACATGGTCCTGTTGGGGGCCCTGGCGGCGGTGGGGCGCCTGCCGTTCGCCGCCCCCCAGATCCTGGCGGTGATCCGCACCCGCACCAACCCCAAGTTCCTGGAGGCCAATTTGCAGGCCTTTGCCTGGGGACAGGCGGCGGCCCGGGATGATAGGAATTGGCTGCGGCGGTGAGCGATATTACCCCCTTGCTTAAAGGGGCCCGAAAAGCAGACCCGTAGGGTGCGTCTTACGCACCATTAATATGATCCCGCAAATATTTACCGGCGCGTGAGACGCGCCCTACGGAGGATATCAGGAATAACCTTTCGATAATCCCCCTAAATCCTTTCTTGGAAAAGGGGGAACGCAAAAATGGCTTTTGCAGACCCTCGCGGGAATGAGATAAGTTTGCGGCCGGGCTTGAATCACCCTAATAAAATTCTTATTTTTTAACAATGAAATCGGGAGTAGCCGCCCAACGCCAGGGCGCCAAGTACCGGCAAATGCCGCATACCGCCGACCTGGCCTGGCGCATCCGGGGGCAGAGCCTTGCGGAACTCTTTGAAAATGCAGCCGGCGCCTTGACGGCCACCATGACCGACCGCCGTTACTTAAGGCGCCGGGAAAGACGGACCGTTGAGCTGGAATCGCCGGACCGGGAAGCCCTGCTGGTTGACTGGCTCAACCACCTGCTTTATCTTTTTGACGTGGAGGGGTTTTTGGGACGGGAATTCCACCTCACCTCCTTGAGCGAGCGGCGCCTTAAAGCCACCGCCTGGGGAGAGGCCTTCGATCCCGAGCGGCATCCGGAGAAATCCGCGGTCAAGGCCGCCACCTACCACCACCTGGAGATCAGGCCCTGGGGGGATGGCTGGCAGGCCACGGTGATTTTGGATTTGTAGTAGTCAGTAGCCAGTTCCCAGTTGCCAGTAAAATCAAAACACTGATAACTGATAACTGGTAACTGGTAACTGGTAACTGATATGAACCAGGTCAAGCTACGGCAGGTGGACGAGTACCGCTGGGAGATTCCCCGGGAGGGCAAGATGCGCACCCGGGGCCTGGTCTTCGCCTCCGAGGCGATGATCTCCAAGATCAGGGAGGACCAGAGCCTGCAACAGGTGGCCAACGTCGCCACCCTGCCGGGAATCGAAGGCCCCTCCCTGGCCATGCCGGACATCCATTGGGGCTATGGTTTTCCCATCGGCGGGGTGGCCGCCTTCTCGCTGGAGGAAGGGGTGGTTTCCCCCGGCGGAGTGGGCTACGACATCAACTGCGGGGTGCGGCTGCTGCGCACCAACCTGCAACGGTCCCAGGTGGAGTGCTGCATCGAGGAGCTGGTCAACGTCCTGTTTGCCAATATCCCCTCGGGGGTGGGCTCCCGGCGCAAAGAACTGAAGCTGGCCTTGCCCGCCTTGAAAGAGGTGTTGCGCCAGGGGGCCGGCTGGGCCGTGAAAAATGGCTACGGCGCAGCAGGCGACCTGGACCACATCGAGGCCCAGGGCTGTATTGAGGGGGCCGACCCCGAGCGCGTCTCCCAGTTTGCCATGGATCGCGGCAAGGACCAGTTGGGCACCCTGGGTTCCGGCAACCACTTCATCGAAGTGGGCTACGTCCTGGAGATCTACGACGAGAAGCTGGCCGCGGCCCTGGGGCTCTTTAAGGACCAGGTGACCGCCATCGTTCACACCGGTTCCCGGGGGCTGGGCCACCAGGTGTGCGATGACTACATCAAGGTGATGCTCAGGGCCGCAGCCAAATACGGAATCGAGCTGCCGGACCGGCAGCTATGTTGCGCCCCCTTGAACTCGGCGGAGGCCGGGAACTATCTGGCGGCCATGGCGGCGGCGGCCAATTTTGCCTTTGCCAACCGGCAGATGATCACCCACTGGGTGCGGCAGTCCTTCGAGCAGGTCTTGAAGATCGGCCCCCGGGACCTGGGGATGGAGCTGGTCTACGACGTGGCCCATAACATCGCCAAGATCGAGACCCATGAAGTGGGGGGGGTCCGGAAGAAGCTCTGCATCCACCGCAAGGGCGCGACCCGGGCCTTTCCGCCGCACCACCCGGAGACCCCGGCGGCCTATCAGGAGACGGGGCAGCCGGTGTTGATTCCCGGCGACATGGGGCGTTACTCTTTCGTACTGGTAGGGACCGAAAAAGCCCTTACCGAGACCTTCGGCAGCACCTGCCACGGGGCCGGCCGGGAGATGAGCCGGCACCAGGCCCTGAAGGTGGCCAGGGGGCGCAACATCGTCCGGGAGCTGGCGGCCCGGGGCATCGTGGTCCGGGGCGCCGGCCGGGCTACCATTGACGAAGAGATTTCCGAGGCCTACAAGGACGTGGCCATGGTAGTGGATGTCTGCCAGGGCGCCGGCATCGCCAAAAAGGTGGCGAAGCTCAGACCCCTGGGAGTGATTAAAGGGTAGATTTGAGTTTTGAGTTTTGAGTTAAAAAACAGCAGATTAGCGGATAGGCAGCGCAGGCTAAAGCCTGTGGCTACCAAAATTAAAGACTAGATTCTTCGCCGCCTGCGGTGGCTCAGAATGACAGCACAGGCGGGACGCCTGTGCCACCAAGGTTTATTCATATGAATCGCGACTCATAGTAACGGTTATTTTTTAACAGAAAACTCAAAACTCAAAACTCGAAACTCAAATGTTTGATCGTCTAACCGACAAGTTGGCCCAGGTCTTCAAGAAACTGAAGGGCCACGGCAAGCTCACCGAGGCCCAGGTGCAGGAGGCCCTGCGGGAGGTGCGCCTGGCCCTGTTGGAGGCCGACGTCAACTACAAGGTCGCCAAGTCCTTCATCGAGCGGGTCAGGGAGCGGGCCGTGGGCGAAGAGGTGATGCGTTCCCTCACCCCGGCCCAGCAGGTGGTGAAGATCGTCCATGAGGAACTCACCGGCCTGTTGGGGGGGGAGTCCCCGCGCCTGGACCTGAGCGGCCGGCCTCCCATCGCCCTGATGCTGGTGGGTTTGCAAGGATCGGGCAAGACCACCACCGCGGCCAAGCTGGCCCGGCGCCTCAAGAGCCAGGGCCGCCAGGTCTATCTGGTGCCCGCCGACGTGCAGCGCCCGGCGGCCATCGAGCAGCTTAAGCGTCTGGCGGCGGACTGCGGGGTGGCGGCGCATCCTACCGAGCCCGACCAGAACCCGGTGGCCATCGCCGCGGCAGCCATGGAGGCGGCCTACGCCGCGGGCTACGACACGGTGATCCTGGACACCGCCGGGCGGTTGCACATCGACGCCCCCTTGATGGAGGAGCTCAGGGCCATCAAGGAGAAGGTGGCGCCCAGGGAGATTCTCCTGGTGGCGGACGCCATGACCGGACAGGACGCGGTGCAGGTGGGCCAACGTTTCCACGATCTCTTGAAGCTCACCGGGGTGATTCTCACCAAGGTGGAAGGGGACGCCCGGGGCGGCGCCGCCCTCTCCATGCGGGAAGTGGTGGGCAAACCCATCAAGTTTCTGGGGGTGGGGGAGAAGCTGGACGCCCTGGAGGTCTTCCACCCGGACCGGCTGGCCTCCCGCATCCTGGGGATGGGGGACGTCCTGACGCTCATCGAGAAGGCCCAGGAGACCTTTGACGCCCAGCAGGTGAAAGCCCTGGAGCAGAAGCTGCGCCGGGAGGCCTTCACCCTGGATGATTTTCGGGAACAGTTGCGGCAGATCAAGAAGATGGGCTCCATGGAGCAGCTACTGGGCCTGATTCCCGGCCTGGGCAGCAAGATTAAGGCCATGAAGGACCTGAAGCCCGACGACAGGGACCTGAAAAGGGTGGAGGCCATCATCGGCTCCATGACCCCGGGCGAGCGGGCCGACCACCAGATCATCAACGGCAGCCGGCGGCGGCGCATCGCCCTGGGCAGCGGCACTTCGGTGCAGGAAGTCAACCGCCTGCTGAAGAATTTCGCCATGACCCAAAAGATGATCAAGCAGATGGCCCAGGGCGGCAAGAAGATGAAAGGCCTGATGCCCAAGTTTTTTTAAAGGAGATAGGTGGAACCGCCGCCCCCGGCGGTGAGAGCATTAGCGCGGGCGCCTGTCCCACCCAGGCCCGATCACATCCGAAGGAGGAGAGAGCAGCTCTAATGGCGTTACGTATCCGTTTGGCCCGTTTCGGCGCGAAAAAGCGCCCCTACTACCGCATCGTGGTGGCTAATAGCGAGTCTCCCCGGGATGGTAGCTTCCTGGAAATCATTGGCACTTATGATCCGCGCCAGGACCCCGTCGCGGTCACGGTGAAGGAAGATCTGCTGGCCCAATGGGTCAGCAAGGGCGCCACGCCAACCGCCACCGTGGCCAGCCTTCTGAAGAAGCGGCCTCAAGCCGCGGCGGCGCCGGAGGCCTGAGCGCTCGCTCAGGACCCAGGGAGGTTGGTTAATCGCCCCATCCCTTGACAAAGGTGGCTACTATGAAAGAGCTGGTCAAGTTCATCGCTCAGGCCCTCGTGGATAATCCTGAAGAGGTGCAGGTCAAGGAAATCGAAGGGGAGCAGACCTCGGTTATCGAACTCAAGGTGGCCAAGGAAGATCTGGGAAAGGTGATAGGCAAACAAGGGCGCACCGCCCGGGCTATGCGCACCATTCTCAGCGCCGCCTCCACTAAAATTCGTAAGCGGGCGGTGTTGGAAATCCTTGAGTAAAGAGCAGGATTTTCCCCCTCATCTCATCGGCTTGGGACGGATTTCCGGAGCCCATGGCACCCGCGGGGCCGTCAAGGTCCGTCCCGATGCCGCTGCCGCCACCACCGACCCGGAGGTCTTTGCGGCCCTGGGCGAAGTGGTGATCGGCGGGCAAACCTATGCCATCCTCCAGACGGACCGCCTCAAAAACCAGGTGTTGCTCCGGCTGGCCGGCGTCGACACCCGGAGCCGGGCGGAGCAGTTGACCGGCAGGCAGGTCCTGGGAGACCGCCGGCGTTTTCCCCCTTGCCGCCGGGGGAATACTATTGGTTCCAACTGCTGGGGCTGCCCGTCTACGACGCCGGGGATGGGGCCCTGCTGGGCCGGCTGCAGGAGATCCTGCCCACCCCGGGCCACGACGTCTACGTGGTGGTCCAGGGCCAGCGGGAGCTCCTCCTTCCCGCGGTGGCGGAGGTGGTGGTGGAAATCAACCTGGAGGAAGGGTTCCTGAAGGTGGCGCCGACCCCGGGATTGCTGGAAAGCTATGCGCATTGACCTGCTGACCCTGTTCCCGGAATTTTTCAGGTCACCGTTGGGTCAGAGCATGCTGCAGCAGGCCCAGATCCGGGGAGCCGCGGAGTTTAGGGTCCTGAACCTGCGGGATTACACCACGGACCGTCACCAGGTGACGGACGACCGTCCCTACGGCGGCGGCCCCGGTATGGTGATGCAGATCGAGCCCCTGGTGGCGGCCATTCGGGCGGCCCGCGGGGAAGACCCGCAAGTGCGCATCCTCTTGCTGAGCCCCCAGGGCCCCCTTTTTACCCAGGATAGGGCCCGGGAGTTGGCGGCCTTGCCCCATCTCCTGCTGATCTGCGGTCATTATGAGGGGGTGGACGAGCGCCTCAAATACTATATTGACGGAATGCTCTCCATCGGCGATTATATCTTGACGGGGGGAGAGATCCCGGCCCTGGCCGTGCTGGACGCGGTGACCCGGCTGCTTCCCGGGGTGTTGGGAGGCGAAGGGGCCGCCGCAGATGACTCATTTCAAACCGGGTTGCTGGAGTATCCCCATTACACCCGGCCCCGGGATTTCGAAGGCCACCGGGTGCCCCAGGTGTTGCTGGAGGGCGACCACCGGCGCATCCGGGAGTGGCGGCGACAGCAGGCCCTGCTCCGCACCCGGGCCTGCCGGCCGGACCTCCTGGCCAAGGCGCCATTGGCGCCGGAAGATCGAAAGTTTATCGAAACCCTGGCCGAGACGCCGGAAGAAGACAGGTGAAAATCATGGAGCGGGTCATTCAATTGGCCCGGGAGCAGATGCGGGCGGATTTGCCCGCCTTTCGCCCCGGGGATACCGTGGAAGTGCACGTGCGCATCGTGGAAGGTGACAAGGAACGGATTCAGATCTTCAAAGGGGTGGTCATCCGGAAACGGGGCGGCCTCACCGGGGCAAGCTTTACGGTGCGCAAGGTCTCTTACGGAGTGGGGGTGGAGCGCATCTTCCCCACCCATTCCCCCAATATCGACAAGGTGGTGGTTCTTACCCGGGGCGACGTCAACCGCAGCCGCCTCTACTACCTGCGGCAGCGGGTGGGTAAGGCGGCCCGCATCAAAGAAAAGCGGACCCCCATCACATGAGCCGGCTCCCGGGCAGCGCCCAGGTGTTTGCTGACCCGGAAGCTTTTTGGCGCCTTCAGGGTTTAAGCCTGATCGCCGGGGTGGACGAAGTCGGCCGGGGCCCGCTGGCCGGACCGGTGGTGGCCGCGGCGGTGATCTTGCCTGCCCCTGCCGAGGTCCGGATTCTCGGACTCCGGGATTCCAAGTGCCTCACCCCCGAGGCCAGGGCCGCCCTGGATCAAGAGATCCGGGCCGCCGCCCTGGCCTTTGCCATTCGGGAATTGGGACCCCGCCAGATCGAAATTCTGGGGATCCTGAAGGCCTCCCTCAAGGTCATGGCCCTGGCGGTGCAGGCCCTGACCCCCATCCCGCAGATGGTCCTGGTGGACGGCCACCAGCCCTTGCCTCTGACCTTTCCTCAGCAGCCGGTGATCAAGGGGGATGCCCTTTGCCCTTCGATCTCCGCGGCCGCCATCCTGGCCAAGGTGTACCGGGACCGGCTCATGGAGCAGTGGCACCGGCGCTATCCCCAATACCATTTTGCCCGGCACAAGGGCTACGCCACCCCCGAACACCTGGAGGCCCTGCGCTGCTGGGGCCCCTGCGACCTGCACCGCCGCACCTTCCGGGGGGTGAAGGAGTGGGTGGCGGAATGAGAAGTAATTTTTGGGTAGGGGGTCATTTTGAAATCTATAGGGGGAAATCAAGGAAGGAGTTTCAAGGCCGAATTGTTTCAATTGGAAACATTTTCTGAGGAATAAAAAAGAGGTCTGAAGCAATCTTAAGGTGTTATGGGCTTTTTAGGGCGGTAGTCTTGTGAATCAATACATAGAGCATAAGTTGTCTGTTCTATCCGTATCCAGTCGGTTTTATTAATTCCGCGAATTTTAGAATTTTGAGCACAAGGAAAAGCAGAGGCAATTTTAATCCAACGATTTTGCTCTTGAGCAATAGTCCGAATTTCTTCGGCAACTTCTGAGAGGTCTTGGTCCTGGCTAAAAATTAGAGCAACGTCATAAGCCTTTCGATGAGCCAAGCGTATAACATCAAGGGAAATTCTAACGTCAATCCCTTTTTCCCTTCGTGTCCGTATAGTGCATGTCTCTCCGCTTGGAAGATTAACTTCCTCATCCTGATATCGCAAGTCCCTTGAAAAGACATAAACAGAATCTCGCTTCATTTTGGCAAACTTAGCTCTCCAGAAATGATTCCAGAAGGAGTCTTCTGTAGGATTAGGAAATCCTGTATAAAAGCGAGTTTCCGTTAATTGCCAACCCTGCTTACTACAAATTTCCAGAGCGAGCTTTTTGGGGTCATAATTTGGGTGAGTACATCCGAAAATTCTTTTTGCAGAACGATAGAGATTTTGTCCATCAAAAAAGGCAATAGCTTGGGGAATAGCAGGCGGCTGGGGTGGCTGCTGGTTCATTTGAATCGCCCCAGTAAACAGACCATAAAAAAAATAACCCCACCCGAGGCCTTCATCCCCTAAGGAAATCAAGCATGGGGTGGGGAGGAATTGATTATTTGTGGATAAATTATAACCATCGGCAAAATTTTGTCAAGTTTTATTTTAAAAGATTTCTTGACAAACCTGGCTTCAATAGTCGGCTGAAAGAAGAGTTTACAAATTAAGAACATTTAATTTGTGAGACATATTAATAATCGACAGGGACTGCAATTTCCTCCAGCGTCCATACATGATCGGCAACGCCCGCTTCAATCGCCGGGATTATCCTCAATGTCCGGTGAATTCCGGCGAAGTTGTAATAGATGAAATGCAGGGACACGGCGTGCTACCAATTTTTTCCCTTTCACCATTGAATAGAACCAAATATAGTAGGAGTGGACCCATGGGTCCGCCCCTAATTTTATGCCTATTAATCTTACCCGACGCCAACTGGGCGACGCCGGTGAGGACCTGGCCGCCTCCGCCTTGAAAAGGCAGGGTTATAAGATCCTGGAGCGCAATTATCTTACGCCGCTGGGTGAGATCGACCTCATCGCCCGGCAGGGGAAGGCGTTGGTGTTCATCGAAGTCAAGACCCGCCGGGGGGAGCGCTTCGGCGCCCCCCAGGAGGCCGTCTCCCTGGGCAAACAGCACAAATTGCGGCGCCTGGCTGATTATTATCTGAAACAGAAACGTCTGGGAGCGGAGGTACTGGTGCGCTTCGACGTGGTGGGGATCACAGTTAATGAAAAGGGACCACAGATTGAAATAATTCAGAATGCCTTTTGATGAATATTGCGGTGGGGCGGCCGTCCCTGGCCGCCTTCAAGGCGGGCACGGAGGCCCGCCCCACCATTAATTAAAAATGGTCTCTGGAACCTTATACATCGTCGCCACGCCCATCGGCAACCTGGAGGATATCACCCTGCGGGCCCTGCGGCTCCTCAAGGAGGCGGACCTGATCGCCGCCGAGGACACCCGGCGCACCAGGAAGCTCCTGAGCCACTACGGCATCGCCACCCCCCTGATCAGCTACCACGCCCATAACCGGGAGAGCCGGGGGCCGGAGCTGATCAGCCGCCTTAAGGACGGCCAGCAGATCGCCCTGGTGAGCGACGCCGGCACCCCCGGGTTTTCGGACCCCGGCGCCGACCTGGTGGCCCTGGCCTGGGAGGCGGGGGTAAGGGTGGAGGCCGTGCCCGGCCCCGCCGCCGGAGTGGCGGCCCTCTCGCTTTCCGGCTTCAAAGGGGATATACTCTTTATGGGGTTCCTGCCCCGGGGGGAAGGCCGGCGTCTCAAGCTCTTTTCGGAGCTGGCCCGGGAGCCGCGGGTCCTCATCCTTTACGAGTCCCCCCGGCGCCTAAGCCGCACCCTGGAGGAACTGGCCGCCGCGATGCCTGATCGCCGGGTCCTGGTGGTTAGAGAACTTACCAAAAAATTTGAGCAGAGCTGGCGGGGGCCGGCGCCCCAGGTGGCGGCGCAGCTCAAGGACGCGGCAATCAAAGGTGAATGCGCCCTGGTGCTGTCCCGCCCCGGGGAGCTCGCGGCCGCGGCGCCGGACCTGGAGGGCTGCCTTCTGAAGACCGCCCGGGAACAGGGCCTCAGCGGGCGGCGGCTGACGGAGACGGTGGCGGCAGCCCGGGGCCTGCCTCGTCGCCCGGTCTACCAGGCCTACCTGGCTTTAAAGGAGCAGGGGCGGCTGAAGTGAAGGGCGGGCTCGAGCCCGCCCGGTAAGTGAGCAGGCGGGGTGCCGGCTCCACATTTACGCGGGGATCATCAAGAAATTCCATGAGTTCCAAGCCGCAGCAGGATCTCCCTGAGAAGACGCCGCGGCCGGAGCAGCCGGCGCCCGCCCCGGCGGTGGAGCGAGAACTCTGGGTGGAAAACCGCCTGGGCCTCCATGCCCGGCCGGTGGCCAAGATTACCGCCATGGCCCAGAGCTACGAGGCCACCACCAGCATCACCCTGGAGAAAGACGGGGTGGTGGCCGACGCCCGTGATCTGCTGGCCATCCTGTCCCTGGACTGCCCCCAGGGAAGCCGCATAGTGCTGCGGGCCAGCGGACCCCAGGCCCGGGAGGCGGCCATGATGATAGCCTCGCTGTTCGCCCGCAAGTTTGGAGACACATGAGCCGGGAAAACCGTTTCCTCCAAGGTATCCCCGCCTCCCCTGGCATCGTCATGGGGCGGGTCCAGGTCCTGACGGAGGCCGCCCAGGTCAGCTCCCGCCTCCTGTACACCGCACAGGATGTGGCCGAGGAACAGGAGCGTTTCCGGCAGGCGGTGGACCAGATCGAAGCGGAGCTGACCCTCCTCAAGAAGGAAATTTCCGGGGACCTGAAGGAGCACGCCCACATCCTGGATCTGCACCTGTTGATTCTTCGGGACCGGATGCTCAACTCCGAAACCATGAGGCTCATCCAGGAGGAGAACCTCAACGCCGAACGGGCCTTGCACCAGGCCTACCTGAAGATCAATGAGCTATTCCAGCGCATCGGCGACAAACACATCCGGGGGCGCCTCGCCGACGTGGAGATGGTCTACCAGCGTCTCATGGGGCGGCTCACCGGCAAAGACTCCGGCAAACCCTTCTTCTTCAAAGAGCCGGCCATCGTGGTGGCCCGGGACCTATCCCCGGCGGAAACCACCCAGATGACCAAGGCCCAGGTACTGGGGTTCATCACTGAGCGGGGCGGCAAGACCTCCCACACCGCCATCATCGCCCATTCCCTGGATATCCCCGCGGTGGTGGGGCTGGATAACGCCACCCTGGAGATCGATTCCGGGGACCTGCTGATCCTGGACGGCATCACCGGTCTGGTGATCCTGAACCCGGATGACGAAACGCGTCGGACTTACCAGGCCCGGCGGGCGGATTTCGAGGTCTTCAAGTCGGAGGTGTTCCTGGGCAGCGGCCTGCCCGCCACTACCAGCGACGGGCTGCCCACCCGGGTGCTGGCCAACATCGAGATGCCGGAAGAGGTGGCCATGGCCTCCAAGTATGGGGCCGACGGGGTGGGACTGTACCGCACCGAGTTTCTCTATCTGCGCCAGCGCCACCTGCCCACGGAAGAGGAACTCTTTCAGGATTATCGGCAGGTGGTGGAGGCCATGGCCCCCCGGGTGGTAACCATCCGCACCCTGGACATCGGCGGGGACAAGTTTCTGTCGCACCTGGAGTACGCCCCGGAGATGAACCCGGCCTTGGGGCTCCGGGCCATCCGCTTCTGTTTAAAGGAGCAAAAGATCTTCCGGACCCAGCTCAAGGCCATCCTCAGGGCCTCGGCCTTCGGCCAGGTGCGGGTCATGTTTCCCCTGATCTCCAGCCCCCGGGAGATGCAGGAGGCCCGGCAGCTCCTGGAGTCGGTAAAAAAGGAGCTGAAAAGGGAAAAGGTCCCCTTCGACGCGGCACTGCCGGTGGGGGCCATGATCGAGGTGCCCGCCGCGGTGACCCTGGCGGATCTGCTCACCCACTATGCCGATTTTTTCAGCATTGGCACCAACGACCTGATCCAGTATGCCCTGGCCATCGACCGGGTCAACCAGCAGGTGGCGGACATGTACCAGCCCCTGCACCCCGCGGTGCTGCGCATGGTGCGGGACGTGGTGAGGATCGCCCACCTGGCCGGCATTCCCGTGGCCATGTGCGGAGAGATGGCCGGCGACCCCCTCTACATCCCGGTGCTCCTGGGCCTGGGGGTGGAAGAATTCTCCATGAACCCCATGGCCATCCCGGTGGTGAAGCGGGTCATCCGCATGACCTCCCAGAAAAAGGCCAGGGAAATCGTCGGGCGGGCCTTGCGGTTGCACACCGTGGAAGAGGTCAACGCCTACGTCACCCGGGAGATGGACCGTCTCTTCCCGGACATCTTCAGGTTTGGCCGCCCCCTGGCCACTAAGCTGGCAAAGTGAGCCAAGACGCCATCAAGATCATCTGCCGCAACCGCAAGGCCTATTTCGAATACGCCATCGACGCCCTTTATGAGGCCGGCCTGGTGCTGAAGGGCACGGAAGTCAAATCCCTGCGCCAGGGCAAGGCCAATATCAACGACGCCTTCGCCAACTTCCGGGGCAGCGAGATCTTTCTCCACAACGCCCACATCAGCCCCTATTCCCACGCCGGGCCGGAGAGCCACAACCCGGAGCGGCCCCGGAAACTCCTGCTGCATCGCTGGGAGATGCGGCGCCTGCTGGGCAAATTGCAGGAGCGGGGCTATACCCTGATTCCGGTGCGCCTCTATTTTCGGGACCAACACGCCAAGGTGGAACTGGCCCTGGCCAAGGGCAAGAAGAAGTACGATAAACGGGAGACCATCAAACGCCGGGAGCAACAGCGGGAAATGGACCGGGCCCGGAGACGGCGGTGAGGGGGGAGGATGCTTTGGTTGAGGGAGGGGGCTAAGGGTCGACGCCCCGTACCCTGACAAAAAAGACCAAGACCTCCAGCCTGCGGCTACAGGCAGGGCGGCCATCCCGGGCCGCCCGGAGTTGGGCGAATTACTGCGGCCCGCCCCACCCACCCAGACAGCGGTTGCCCAGTTGCTGGCTCACTGGCATTAAACCTCAGGAACCAGGAATGGATTTTTTTGAGAGGATCGCCGAGAACCGCATCCAGGAGGCCATCGAGGCCGGCCTCTTCGATGACCTGAGAGGCAAGGGCCAGCCCTTGCACCTGGGAGGATGAATCCCACATCCCGCCGGAGCTTAGGATGGCTTACAAGATCTTGAAGAACGCCGACTGCCTGCCCCCGGAGCTGGAAGTGCGCAAGGAAATCCTGACCCTGCAGGACCTGGTGGCCGGCCTGGAGGACGAAGCCGAGAAGCTGAAGCAGATGCGCCGCCTCAATTTTTTGATGATGAAGCTGGGCATGATGCGTCCGGTGTCGGCCCAGATCATGGAGCACGAGCTTTATACCCCGAAAATCCTGGAGCGGTTGGAGACCAAGGATAGGTAGCGGTCAGCGGTCAGCTTCCTGCAAGAGGGCAAATAACCAAACCGAACACTCGAAACTCCAAACTCAAGACCGAAGACTCGAAACTCATGAAACTCCGTTTGGATCACCCACTAACACGGGGCCTGGTCCCGGCCCTGGCCCGGAGCCTGGTGCAGGCCTATCTGCGGACCTGTCCGGTGGAGCTGGTGATCGAGCCTGGGCTCAAGGCGCGGTTACTTTCAGGGCAGCAGGCGCTCTACACCACCTGGCACTGCCACCTGCTATTTCCCCTCTTTTATGTCCGCCACCACGAAGGGCAACTGTCGCCCCTGGTGTTGATGGCCAGCCCCAGCCGGGACGGCGAATTCATCGCCGCGGTGGCCCGGGGGTTGGGATTCGCCATCTGCTCCGGGTCCCGGCGCAAGGGCGGGGTGCAGGCCCTGCAGCAAATGGCTGACTATTACCGCCGCGGTTATAGCTGCGGCCTGATTGCCGACGGTTCCCGGGGCCCGGCCCGGGTGGCCCAAAACGGCCCTCTCTATTTGGCCCGGATCACCAATGCCCCCATCGTGCCTCTGGCGGTGGCCGCCAGCCGCCAGAAAACCTTCCAGACCTGGGACCGCTTCGTCCTCCCCTTGCCTTTCAGCCGCCTGGCTCTACTGGTGGGCGAGCCCCTGACGGTGCCCCCGGAGGCCAGGGGAGCCGCCCTGGAGCCCCTGCGGCAGAAACTGGAAGTCCGCCTGAATGGACTTTTCCACCAGGCTGCGCATTACTTTCTTTCCTAAAATTTTTCCTGAAAAATCTCCCCGGAGGCGCAATAATTGATTGCCAAGCCTGGATAAAATGTTAAATTTAAAGAAAATAAACTGATTGGCACGACGGACTAAATATGCGGTTTGAAGAATTAGAGGCCCAGACTCTGGACCAGATCGGCAGCCCGGAAGGTCAAGCCCAGGCCAGGATCATGGTCCAAAATCATCAGGTTCGGCATGGTTACCGATTGCCCGATCGCCTCCGGGGCGTGGTGCTTGACCTACAGCCCTACACGGTGGAGGTGAAGATTCAGGATGACCAGCTTACCTACCAGTGCGACTGCCCCCAGGCGGAGGGGGAAGAGATCTGCCCCCATGTCCTGGCCCTGCTGCGGGCCTGGGTGGAGGAACCAGGGAAGTTTTTGAGCCAGCAGGAGCTCAAGGAGCGCCTGAAAAAATATTCCAAGAAAGAGTTGCTGGAAATCATCCTGGATCTGGCGGACCGGGTGCCGGAGGTGCGAGGCGTCCTGAAGGAGGAGGATCAGGGACTCGATGATATCCTGGAATCTATCGACCGGGTGGTGGAGGAGACTTCGCCGGAAGCCCAGTCCGTGGCCGATGCCGAAGGCAAGCTGCGGCGGGCCCAGGCCCGGGCCGATCGGCTGGCCCAGAGCGGCCGCCTGGCGGAAGCCCGTTCCGTCTATTTCTATCTCCTGGACAGCATCCTCAGCCTGGAGGAGAAATTCCAACGGGCGGACCTGTTCGGGGCGAATCTGAAAAATGAATTATTCGAGGAATATTGCCAGTTTATCCACGAAGACCGCCACCTGGAAAAAGAACTGGTGCAGCAGGAAATCGAGCAATTGGAAAGCCGGGCCCCGGTCTTTTTTCACGGCGGGCAGGACCTCCGCGAAATCAAGCGAGAGTTGGCGCTGTAAGGCAGTTTTCGGTTTCTCATAATTTCTCGTAATTTTTCATGGGGCGGGTGAGCCAACCCGCCCCGAGTTTTTAACGCTGGTCGGGGTGGACCCGGTATCCGGTCCTGGCCCCTCCCAAAATCGCGCCATGGACTGTCAGGACTCGGGCCCCTAAGGGGCGCCGGGTCCTTCTGGCTTTGGCGGCTGGGCTGGGACGGCCGCGGCGGACGGCGCCAGGATGGTCTTCTGGTAGATGCGCAGCAGCGACAGCAGGAAGGAGAGGATCAGGGGTCCCAGGATGAAGCCGATCATTCCGAAGTAGGTGATGCCCCCCAGGATGGAGAAGAGGATGAAGATGCTGGGGGTGGAAGCGCCGCCTTTCACCAGGATGGGCTTCAAAACATTGTCGATGATGCTCACCACCACCCCGCCCCAGATGATCAGGCCCACCCCCGCGGCGATATGGCCGGTGCACAGGAGATAGATGGCCGCGGGCCCCCAGATGACGGCGCTGCCCACGATGGGGATCACCGCCGCCGGGATCATCACCGTGCCCCAGAAAGCCGGCTGGGGCAGCCCGAAAACCAGGAAGCCCAACCCTCCCAGGACCCCCTGGACAAAGGCGACAATCACCGTGCCCCAGAGGGTGGCCTTGATGGTGGCCTCGGTCTCCCGGAGGATCATTTGGTTATGGGAATCCTCCAGGGGGGAGAGTTTTATGAGTTCGGCGATAAAGGCGTCCCCCTGCAGGAACATGAAGAAGGCAATGAACAGCACCAGCAGCAGGTCCAGGAAGAAGTAAGTGAAGCCCTTGATCAGGCCGATGGCATTGTTGTAAATGAAGGAGCTGGCACTGCTCGCCACCGTCCGGACGATCTGCTCCAGTTGGATCTCTCCCGGGGGCAGGGGCAAATTCAAATGGGCCAGATAAGCCTTCAAGGCGTCGATTTTGGCGGCGATCCAGACCCAGAGCTGGCCCCCTTGCATGCCCCTGGTCACCTGGCTGGAAAATTCCACGGCCTGGCTGGCAATGATGCTCATCAGACTGAAGAGGGGGATCAGGATGAACAACAACAGGATGAGGCAGGTGAGGGCGGAGGCCAGGGCCTTCCGTTGCCACAGCAGACGGCAGAGGCCCAGGTAAAGGGGTCTGGCGGTAAAAAAGAGCACCAGGGCCAGGAAGATATCAACCAGATAGGGTTTGATGATGAGATATGAAAAATAGAGGACCAGGAGGGTGATGGCCCCCAAAAACAGCCGGGCGAAATGGGTGGGAATGGCGCTTTTTTCCTCCGGGGGCGCGCAGGGAGGGCAGGCCGCGGCCTCCGGGGCGGCCGTCTCCGGCGCCCCGGGGGCCTGGGGCGGGGGTGGCGCAGCCGGCTTCTTTGGGGTTCCCGCTTCTTCCATGGCAGTTGTTGGAGGCTAATATACGGCAAAAAGCGGGGTTTGCAAAGATGAAAAGGATGGCCCAGGGCAGATGAAGCACTGGTTGGTTTTCGTTCCCAAGCTGGAGCTTGGGAACGAGGGGAATAATTTTCAGGTTTGAGGTAGCCGCAGGCTTTATCTGGCGCGGTAGGGGCGGGTTTTAAACCCGCCCCTACCTTTTTATGTGTGCCGAGCATGTACAGCAGCTTGGAGGTGAAAGTCCTCTACCCAACCTGATGGAGGTGAAGGGTTAGCGAAGCGCAAGGGCGTCGTCGTGAGGCGGGGTCTGAAGGAAGCGTGGAGCAAAGCCACGACCTGACGGACAGGAACCGGATACGAGGCAGGTTTGGCCGGACAAGCGGGCATATGATCGCGAAGTCCATATCCATCAAGGGCCAGGGCTGTAAATCCGGCAGGTGTGTGGCGAAGGCGGCGGTGCTTACCTCGGGAGGCTTGCAACGTGTCCCGGGTGCGGGACTGAGGGGGTCGTGAGGTCCCCTGACCGCGGTGCAGGAGTCAGCAGAGGCCATAGTAGGTGTAGGTTCACCGAAGGGCCGAACGGTATGGAGCGGCAAGTAGGAGGTATCTCTCATGGCGGCCAAGCAGCAGAAGAACCAGATGAAGCTGGCCTTCGCGGCAGAAGGTAGGGGTGAAGCCCCAAAGGCTGCCGGTGAAGGGACTGAAGCCGTCAAGGCGGGGTATGGCACTGAAAGCCCGGCGTCACCTGAATGTCTGATGGAGGAGGTATGTCAGCGAGATAATCTGGTGAGGGCGCTGAAGCGAGTCAAGGCCAACAAGGGCAGCCCGGGGATAGACGGTATGAGGGTAGAGGATCTGGCCGACTATCTTAAGGAGCACTGGCCCCGGATTCGGGAGCAGTTGTTGCAGGGCGCTTATCAGCCGCAGCCGGTCAAAAGGGTGAAGATCCCCAAACCGGGAGGTGGGGAACGCCTTTTGGGAATCCCCACGGTGCTGGACCGTTTTGTTCAGCAGGCGGTGATGGAGGTGCTGCAAAGCTCCTGGGACCGGACGTTCTCTGAGCACAGCTATGGCTTTCGCCCCGGACGGTCGGCACACCAGGCGGTGGCCCAGGCGCAGAGGCATATCGCCCAGGGCTACGGCTATGTGGTGGATATCGACCTGGAAAAGTTCTTTGACCGGGTGAACCATGATATCCTCATGGGCCTGGTGGCCCAGCGGGTGAAGGACAGGCGGGTGCTCAAGCTCCTGCGGGCGTTTCTCAATGCGGGAGTGCTGGAGAATGGCTTGGTAAGCCCAGCTGCGGAGGGGACGCCGCAAGGCGGGCCACTGTCGCCCCTGCTGTCCAACCTGATGTTGGACGTACTGGATCGGGAGTTGGAGAGACGCGGGCACCGCTTCGTGCGCTACGCCGACGACTGTAACATCTATGTGCGGAGCGTGCGGGCGGGTGAGCGGGTGATGGCGAGTGTGAGCCGGTTTTTGGAAAAGCGGCTCAAGCTCAAGGTGAACCAGGGGAAGAGTGCGGTAGCCCGCCCTGGGGAGCGCAAGTTCTTGGGTTTTAGCTTCACCTCTTCCAGTAAGCCCAAGAGACGGATAGCCCCCCAGTCCCTGGCACGCTTTAAGCTGCGAGTCCGCGAACTGACCCGCACTAGTACTTAGTTGCATAAATCAGAGATACGATTAGCCAAGCCTTTGGGATAAACATACCTTTTCCGCCATTGAAACGGTGCGGCTTGTGGATTGTAAGCCTGGACGAATTTATCGATAGCCTTCCTGACTTGTTGGGGGGAGGTGAAATTAGCCCCTTTGAGGGCACCGCGGCTGAGGATGCTGAACCAAACCTCGATTTGATTAAGCCAAGAGGCAGAAGTTGGAGTGTAATGGAATTTAACCTGGGGATGCCTCTTCAACCACATATCGTTTTTGGGCTTATGGGTATTGAGGTTGTCTAAAATCACATGGAGTTCCTGATCAGGATAGTCAGCCAATATCTGGTTCATGAAGTCCAGAAATTCCACCCGCCGCCGTCGGTTATAGTGACCGGCTTTTACCTGACCGGTAGTCACTTCCAGGGCGGCAAATAACGTGGTGGTGCCATGCCGCTTGTAACCGTGACTGAACCCCGTCAAGGTCTTGCCATTGGGAAGTTTCAGCCATCCCTGCGCTCTTTCCAGGGCCTGAATCTGGGGTTTTTCATCCACACAGATGACCACGGCGTTCTCCGGCGGGTCCAGGTAAAGTCCCACAATGTCCGCAGCCTTGCGGGCAAACTCGGGATCGGTGCTGACGCACCAGCTCCGGCGGCGTTCAAGACTGATGTTATGGCGCCGCAGGATGCGCCAGACCTGATGCTTGGTAACGTCACCCAAGGCTTCGGACAGAAGCCTGCCGTTCCAGCGGGCATAGCCTTCGGGAGGCGGTTCGTCCAGTTTTCTCAGCACCCGTTTTTCCGTGTCCTGCCTGTAGCTGCTGGGCTTCCCCGGTCTTTGGGCATCTTCCAAACCGGCCAGGCCTTCGCTGGCAAAGCGGGTCCGCCACTTGCTGACGGTGTTGGGGCGAACCTTCAAGTCCTTGGCAATGCCGCTGGTTTTTGCTCCCTGCGCCGCCGCCAAAATAATGCGAGCCCGCAGAACCTGGCGCTGTTCAGTTTTACTGTTACGTATCCTGGATTCGAGAATCCTACGGTCATCATCCGTCAATTGAATTTGAGTCGCTCTCATAATCGAGAGCCTATCATATATCGCTAATTAAAGCAACTAAATACTAGTCGCCACCTAACCCCGGCCCATCTGGTGAACCGTCTCAGACTATTTCTGATCGGCTGGCGGGGCTACTTTGGCTTTTGCGAAACTCCTTCGCTGCTGCGGCAACTTGACTCATGGCTCCGGCGTCGCCTCAGGATGATGGTCTGGCGGCAATGGAAGCGAGGCCGGAGCCGATTTGCGGCTTTACGTCGGCTCGGGGTGGGCCGTGATCTGGCGGCCCAAACGGCCGGCAGCGCCCACGGCCCGTGGCGGCTCAGCCGCAGCCCGGCCCTCAGCTTTGCCCTGCCCAACACCTATTTTATCTCGCTTGGCCTCCCGAGGTTAGCACCGGGGAGATAGCTTAACCATCCGAACCGCCGGGTACGGACCCGTACGCCCGGTGGTGTGACAGGGAAAGCCCGCGAGGGCCTACCTATGTCGATGGTGGGTTGACCGCGGGTGTGGTGGGAGGGCTGGGGTTGGTAGCACAATCGTCAGTGGCACCGGCCTCGGGCCGGTGAGAAAAAAAGAACAGGCGAGACGCCTGTGCCACCATGTAGATGGGCGTCGCCCACCTTTCTTGAGTTTATAGCGGGCGGGCATGGTTTAAAAACCTGACCTACGAATATTTGTCGATCGTTAGCCGTTCTCTCTTTTTCCGATTGGTTATAAATGGGGAGCCAGCGGAGCCCCCTAGCCTTTTTCTAGTATATATACTAAAAGAAAAAGGCTAGGGGGCTCCGCTGGCTGCTCTTAATTATTGATTTATTTTGCCACTCAATATAGTATATATACTATATTGAGCCTTGAAACGAAAATTTCCCTTAAAATATATGATCCTATGGTATATATACAATAGGATGAAATTTTTTAGGTTCAGGCATGGAAAGGCGCAGGCGAACTACACTAGAGATTGCTAAACCCAAAATCATTGACTTTTTCGCCAATGCAATGGAGAAAATTTATACCACTAAAGATTTAGAAGATATTTTGATATCGAATAGAGAATCCTGGCGGATTGCCGAATCAACTTCTGTTAGTAACTTCATTAAATTTTTAATTGCTGAAGCAAATATCCAAGAATTTGAAATTAAATTTCCTTCTAGCTGGACTCCAAAATTCGCAAGATACACATTGGGAGAGATTTCGACTTTTGACCTACTTTCTTCCTTGAGATCAGATTTTTATTTTTCTCATTATACCGCCATGTATGTACACCAGTTAACGGAACAAGTCCCCCAAATCATATACTTAACTTGGGAGCAAGCACAAAAGGGCGGACCTTCCCATCATCCCCTTGTTCAAAAGAAAATTGATTGGGCCTTTAGACAACCTCCAAGAACCTCGAGCAATATTGCTATTCTTGGCGATCTTCAGATATGCCTTTTATATGGGACAGGTAACTTAGGGGTCACCAAAATTAAGGGGCCTGAAGGGGATGAGATTCAGGTTTCTGATATAGAGAGGACTCTAATTGATATAACAGTTAGACCATTTTATGCTGGAGGAGTGTTTGAGGTTCTAAAGGCATATCAGTTAGCAACAAAAAAAGTTTCGATAAATAAGCTATCTATTATGCTTAAAAACCTTGGATATAAATATCCATACCATCAAGCCATTGGTTTTTATCTTGAAAGGTCGTCTGCCTATAAAGAGTCAGCGCTAAAAATATTTCGTAATATTAAAAAAGAATATGATTTCTATCTTACCTATCAGATGGAAGAAAAAGATATGGCATATTCTGAAGAATGGCGTCTATTTCATCCCAAGGGTTTTTAAAATATACTTACATTGATTTAGTACATAGTCAAAATAAAAATCAAAATTATCTAAATGTATATTAGCTCCAACTGTGCCTCTAACAGCTAGAAAATCTTCACGATGATAACCTCTGTACTCATGGATCTTAGCAATTAAAGATAAAGGAACACGCTTAGCAGCGAATATCTTTTTTAATAAATCAATATTCCCATCAGAATTTAAATTAATCTGATATCTTTCCATTAGTAGATAAATATCATAGAAATCCCTTGCTCTAGCAGTATGCGATGAAGATCGAACTATTTGCCCATATTCAGGTGTTTGCTGGCAGATAGCCCTCAGTTTTTCGCATACTAACATTGAAGGAGGATAGATATAAAAAGTATAACCGCCAAGTTCGTTCACTTGCTTTTGCTCGCAATATTCGTGTTTACTTATTTCAATGCGGAAAATCCTTTTATTTCGCGGACCTATGACAGTGGCGTTCCTGCGCAGAGAATCAATATTATCAGATAATTTATAATATTTACCTAGTTCAATAACTTTAAATTCAATTATGTACCCTCCCCAAAAGTCCGCCATATCAGCAGAGACTCTATGTGGTCTCTCATGAAGCTTCACATCAAAAACCATATATCCAGCTTCTTTAAATGTATCACTAAGAAGATTTGCAATTTTATCCTTTATAATCTCTAAATCTTGCTCAAATTCATTATCAATCGAAAAGTCCAAATCTAGTGAAAACCTATGATCAATATCGTAAAACTCTAAAGCTGTCCCCCCTTTCAAAACTAACTTATCTAATAAATCATTATCAGAAAAAAGGGCAATTATGGAGAGATGTTTAACTTGTCTAAAGCGTTCCCTTTCCATAATCTTGCCTTAAATAACAGAAACAACCAAAACGATTCAATTTTGATGAAAACAATTGGCCGTTTATGATTGGAGAGTAAGTTTTTGAAAAGGGAAAAGACCATTGGCCGCTGGCCTTCGCCTCACGCAGGGCACCTTACATTAACTACACCTCGGAAATGAACCCGTAGGGGCGCTTCGCGAACCGCCTCTACAATTCTTCCTAACTACACCTTGAAAATCCGCAACTGCGGCAGACCAGGCAGCCGCCTTCGGGTTCGATGGCGCCGCCGCAGTCGGGGCAGGAGCCCATGGTGGCCAGGGTCGACTCCGGCGGGTCCACCTGGGCCACGCTGGCCAGGACCTTGGCGATGGCGTCGGGGCAGGAGAGCACCTGGCAGCCGTTCTGCCAGTTGGGGCTGGGGCAGCGGATGCCGGTGATCTGTTTGATGATGGAGTCGATCTTGACCCCGGAGCGCAGGGCCAGGGAGATGAGGCGGCCGGTGGATTCGATCTGGGAGCTGGCGCAGCCGCCGGTCTTGCCCATCTGGGCGAAGACCTCGCAGAAGCCCAGGTGGTCGCGGTTCACCGTAACGTAGAGTTTACCGCAGCCGGTGTTGATCAGCTCGGTCGCCCCGGTGGTCCGCTCCGGCCGGGGTCGGGGGGTGATGTATTGCAGCTCGGCCTGGGGGCTGCCGCCGAAGCTGAGGACCTGATCATCCCGGCTGCCGTCCCGGTAGATGGTGACCCCCTTTAAGCCCAGCTCATAGGCCGACAGATAGACCTGGCGCACGTCGTCGGGGGTAGCCTGTTGGGGGAAGTTAACCGTCTTGGAGACCGCATTGTCGGTGAACTTCTGGAAGGCCGCCTGAATCTTGATGTGCCAGAGGGGGGAGACCTCGTGGGCGGTGACGAAGAGGCGCCGCAGGTCTTGGGGGATCTCCTTAATATCCCGGATAGAGCCGCTCTGGGCGATACGCTTCATGAGCTCCGGGGTGTAGAAGCCCTGTTCTTTGGCGACTGCTTCGAAAAGGGGGTGGACCTCCACCAATTCGGTGCCCTCCAGGACCCGGCGGACGAAGGAGACCGCGAACAGGGGCTCGATGCCGCTGGAGCAGCCGGAGATGATGCTGATGGTGCCGGTGGGGGCGATGGTGGTGGTGGTGGCGTTGCGCATGCGGCCCAGGCCGTTGCCCTCGAAGCGGCTGCCGGGGTAGGCGGCGAAGTTGCCCCGCTGGTCGGCCAACCTGGCGGAGGCCAGCCGCGCTTCCTCCCGGATGAAGGCCATGACCTGTTCGGCCACCGCCACCGCCTCCTCGGAGTTGTAGCGGATGCCCATCTTCAGGAGGAGGTCGGCAAAGCCCATGACCCCCAGGCCGATCTTCCGGGTCCGCAGGGTGTGTTCTTTGATCTGCGGGAGCGGGAAGTGGTTGGCGTCGATGACGTTGTCCAGGAAGTGGACCGCGTCGTGCACCAGTTCCGCCAGGGCGGGATAGTCGATCTGGCCGTCCCTGGCCACCGCGGCCAGGTTCAGGGATCCCAGGTTGCAGGACTCGTAAGGCAGCAGGGGCTGCTCGCCGCAGGGGTTGGTGGCTTCCACCTCCCCCAGGTTGGGGATGGGGTTATCCCGGTTGACCGCGTCCAGGAAGATGATGCCGGGCTCGCCGGTGGCCCAGGCGCTCTGGACGATGAGGTCGAAGAGGGCCGCGGCCTTCACCTGTTTCACCTCCAGACCGGTGCGGGGGTTGATGAGGGGAAAGAGCCGGTCCTCGCTGACCGCCTCCATGAAGGCGTCGGTGAGGCCCACGGAGATGTTGAAGTTGGTGAGGCGCCTGGTGTCGTTCTTACAGGTGATGAACTTTTCGATATCGGGGTGGTCCACCCGCAGGATGCCCATGTTGGCGCCCCGGCGGGTGCCGCCCTGCTTGATGGTTTCAGTGGCCACGTCGAAGATGTTCATGAAGGAAATGGGTCCCGAAGCCACCCCTTTGGTGGACATCACCGGGTCGTTGGCCGGACGGATGCGGGAGAAGGAGAAGCCGGTGCCGCCCCCGGACTTGTGGATCAGGGCGGTCTGTTTCACCGCGTCGAAGATGGATTCGATGTCGTCAGCCACCGGCAGGACGAAGCAGGCGGAGAGCTGGCCCAACTCCCGGCCGGCGTTCATCAGGGTGGGGGAGTTGGGCATGAAGGCCAGGGAGGACATCATCTGGTAAAACTTCCGGGCGCTGGCCTCCACGTCGGCTTCCGGATCGTAGTTGCGGTCGATCTGGGCGATGGTATCCGCCACCCGGCGGAACATCTCCTGGGCCCCCTCCAGGGGCTCGCCCTTTTCGTCCTTTTTCAGGTAGCGCTTCTTCAGGACCACGACGGCGTTGGCGGATAAAGGCAGTTCCCCGGCGATTTCCCTGGCTTCACCCTGCAGCATCATTCCCTCCTGAAATTAACGAG